>CAVRYE010000018.1:0-11705 GCA_963725355.1 uncultured Acidimicrobiaceae bacterium | reverse complement strand
TGGCAAGATGCACGCCAAAGCTTGGCTGGCCGAAGTCGAAGCATCAGATCCGGACCATGTCGCGCCGGAAGATCGACCCGGGGGGGTCGCCGCTTTAGACTGAACCGATGCCCCCCCGCCGAGGAAGTCCCCGAGTTCTTGCCGTAGCACGTGGTGACGAGCCGGCGGACATCCTCCTAAGAGGTGGCAGCGTGTTCGTGCCCGGCACACACGAGTGGGTGAAGACTGACCTGGCCATCGCTGATGCCACGATCGCCGGCTGGGGCCCCCGCGAAGCCACTGAGACGATCGACGTGAGCGGGGCCGCCCTAACCGCCGGTTTCGTGGACGCCCACATGCACCTCGAGTCCACCAAGCTCTGGGTCGACGAGTTCGTCCGTGCCGTGCTGCCCCATGGGACGACGGCTGTAGCCGCAGACCCTCACGAGATCGCCAATGTCTTCGGCGTCCCCGGTGTGGTGGCCCTGGCCCAAGCCGCGGCCGAGCTCCCCTTTAGCTTCGGCATCTGCGCTCCGAGTTGCGTGCCGGCATCCCAGTTCGAGAGCCCGGGAGCCGAGCTTGGCAGCACCGAGCTGGCCGAGCTGCTCGACAAGCACGGCGCTATCGGGATCGCCGAAATTCATGGACTTCCCCGGTGTCATAAGCGGTGAGGCAGAGGTGCTCGCCAAGATAGCCACCGCCGGATACAAGCGCGTCGACGGCCACGCCCCGGGCGTGAGCGGCCGCCAACTCGACGCCTACCTGGCAGCGGGCGTCGAGTCCGACCATGAGTGCACCGTCCTCGAAGAGGCAGAGGAGAAGCGCCGCAAGGGGATGTGGATCTTCATCCGGGAGGGCTCGGCCTCACGCAATCTGGCTGACCTCATCGGCACAGTGCTGCGGCACGGCACCGACCGGATCGCGCTTTGCACCGACGACCGCGAGCCGGAGACTTTGTTGCACTCGGGCCACGCCAACGACTGCGTCCGCCTTGCCGTGGCTGCCGGCGTGAAGGTCGAGGACGCCCTCGTCATGGTGACGAGCAATCCGGCCGAATACCACCACTTCGACCATCTCGGCTGGCTGGCACCTGGCTACCAGGCCGACGTACTCTGCTTCGACGAGCTGTCGAGCTTTGAGCCAGCGCGTGTTTGGCAGGCCGGCAGGCTCGTCGCCATGAACGGAGCTGTGGTGCCCGGCGCCGTGGCCGCGGTGGGCGCCCCCCAGTGGATGCGCAACTCGGTGCATCTCGAGTCGCCTCCTGGCCCGTCCGCTTTCGACCGCCAGCCACCGCCTGGGGGCTATGCCCGGGTGATCGGCATCGAGTCTCGTTCTTTGACCACGCGTGACCTGGTGCTGGACGTGACCGATCCGGCGTCTGACGTGGCGCGCATCGCGGTCGTCGAACGACACCGCCGCACCGGCCGGATCGGGCTCGGTTATGCCCGCGGTTTCGGACTTGCCCACGGTGCCATCGCCTCGACGGTTGCCCACGATGCCCACAACTGCATGGCTGTCGGAGCGATCGACGCCTCGGGACCGCCGGACATGGCTGTCGCCGTTGCCAGACTGGCCGAGATCGGTGGTGGGCAGGTGGCCGTCCGTGACGGCCGCGTCCTCGCAGAGGTGCGACTACCCATCGGTGGGCTTATGAGCGACCGCGCGATCGGAGAGGTGGCCGCCGAGATGAGGCTTCTCGCCGACGCCGCCACAAACGGCCTCGGCGTCACGATCGACGCCCCGTTCATGCAGCTGAGCTTTCTCGGCCTGTCCGTGCTGCCCGAGCTGCGCATCACAGACAAGGGCCTCGTCGACGTTATGAAGTTCGCCCTCACTGACGTTGCGGCCAGCTGTCCCACCTGAGATTTGGCCAGGCTTGCGCTCGGCCAGCCTCGCCTCCGGGTCGCAGACTCCCAACGACGGCAGTAGCTTGGGCGAATGCTCGTTTCCCTTCCGGGCTCCTTGGAAGCCGCCTTCGGCGCCTTCGAGCAGCATCCCGATGCGCATCTCCTCGCTGGTGGCACCGACTTTATGGTCGAGGTCAACTTCGCCCTCCGGCGGCCGCCAGCTGTGATTGCTCTGCGCAAGGTCGAGGAACTCAAGCAATGGCGGCTCGAAGGTGACGAGGTCGTGATCGGGGCCGGGATCACCTACTCCGAGCTCATGGAGCCCCCTTTGGCTGACCTCTTGCCGGGACTGGCGCTCGCCTCTAGAACCGTCGGGTCGCCTCAGATCCGCAATGCCGGGACCGTCGGCGGGAACCTCGCTACGGCGTCTCCTGCCGGTGACACCCTCCCGGTGCTGTCTGCTCTCGACGCGAAGATTGTCGTCGCCTCGCGAACAAAGCCGTAGCCTCTCCTTGGACGAGCTGATCGTCGGCCCGAAACGAACGAGCCTCGAGCCCGGGGAGATCATCGTCGAGATCAGGTTGCCAGCCGCGTTCGGCTCTCAGGAATTCTTAAAGGTCGGGACGCGAAACGCCATGGTTATCGCGGTCGCGAGCGTGGCGCTTGTTGTCGACTGGGTCGGCGAGTCGGTGCGCTGCGCCCTCGGCTCGGTTGGGCCCGTGGTGCTGCGGGCCCGGGAGGCAGAAGAGCTCATCTCGTCCAGGATCAACTGGTCACAACGAGCCGTTGCCGAGTCGGCCGTCACCGAGTTCACCTCGCTTGTGAGGCAGGCGGCACGGCCCATCGACGACCACCGCTCGACAGCCGACTATCGCCGCCATGCCATCGGCGTCTGTGCGCAGCGGGCGTTGCAGCGCGTTTTCAACCACACCGGAGGGACATTGGAGAGCACACCGTGGGCGAGCTGATCGACTACCGCCTCAAAGTAAACGGGCGCGACCGTGACGTCGCTGAGGCGTGGCTCGGAGAGAGCCTTCTCTATGTGCTGCGTGAGCGCCTCGGACTACCCGGCTCGAAGAACGCCTGCGAACAGGGCGAGTGCGGCTCCTGCTCGGTGCTCATGGACGGCGAGCTCGTCTGTTCGTGCACGGTGCTTGCTGCAAGCGCCGTCGGCTCAGAGATCGTCACGGTGGAGGGGCTCTCGCCCGGCGAGGGCGACCTATCTGACATCCAGGCCGCCTTGTTGGCCGAAGGCGGGGTGCAATGCGGCTATTGCACCCCGGGCTTTGTCGTGAGCGTGCACGACTTGCTCGAGCACAACCCTGACCCGACCGAGCTCGAGGTGCGAGAAGCCGTCTCGGGCAACTTGTGCCGCTGCACGGGCTACGGCCGGATCCTCGCCGCTGTCCGTAGCGTGCAAGAGACGCGGCGCGGATGAGCACCAAGCTTGGCGCGAGGCGCAACCGCATCGGCGAGAGCGCCCCGCGTCCAGACGGCATCCCCAAGGTGCGGGGGCAGTTCGCCTTCTCCGGCGACCTGTTCGCCGAAGGCATGCTCTGGGGCCACATGGTGCGCTCGCCACACCCGGCGGCCACCATCCGCGGCATCGACGTGTCAAATGCCTTGGCCATCCCCGGTGTCCGGATCGCCATCACCTCCGACGACGTGCCCGGGCGCAAGACCTACGGGCTCGATTATCCCGACCAGCCTGTCTTTGCCTGGGATGTCGTCCGCTTCATGGGAGAAGCGGTCGCGGCCGTAGCTGCCGACCACCCTGAGACCGCGCGTCGGGCAGCGGCCGCGGTAGTGGTCGACTACGCCGTGACCGAGCCGCTCACTGACTCCGAGATAGCTGCCGACGCCGATCCAATTCATCCCCTGGGCAACGTGCTCCACCGCCAGCGCGTCCACACCGGTGACCCCGACGCCGTCGGTGCAGTCGTGGTCGAGGGCCGCTACCAAACGGCGATGCAGGACCAGGCTCAGATGGGGACCGAGGCAGCCCTCGCCATCCCCGGCGCCGACGGCGGCATCGACTTGTACCTCGCGACACAGTGGTTGCACATAGACCAAGAGCAGATGGCGGCCTGCCTGGCCCTGCCCTTGGACAAGGTCCGCCTCCATCTGTCCGGGGTGGGTGGCTCCTTCGGCGCCCGCGAAGACCTGAGCATGCAAGTGCAGATCAGCCTCCTCGCGCTACGCACGGGGCGGCCCGTGAAGATGGTCTACTCCCGCGAGGAGTCCTTCCTCGGCCATGTCCACAGGCACCCCGCGACCATGTGGTATCGGCACCACGCCGATGCTGAGGGCAACCTCGTAAAGGTCGAAGCTCGCATCATCTTGGATGGGGGTGCTTACCTTTCCACCTCCACGGCCGTCGTCATGAACGCCGCCTGCATGGCACCTGGGCCTTACCGGGTGCCGAACGCGGTCGTCGAATGCCTCGCAGTGCGCACGAACAACCCGCCCTGTGGCGCTATGAGGGGTTTCGGATCAGTTCAGGTCTGCTTTGCCCACGAAGCCCAGATGGACAAGCTCGCTACCGCCCTCGGCATCGACCCTGTCGAGTTGCGTCTGCGTAACGCCTTTCGGTCTGGCGACTCGCTCATCACCGGCCAAGTCCTTAGGGGCACCGCCCCTCTGGCCGAGGTGATAAGGACCTGCGCCGCCCCACCCCTCCCCGTTGGGGGTCCCGAGAGCGTGGAGGATTTCGAGCTTCCCGGCGGTGCGGGTCGCGCCGCCGAGCGCAGCCGCGTGCGGCGCGGTGTCGGGTTCGCGGTGAGCATCAAGAACCTTATGTACGGCGGCGGCTTCGACGACTATTCGTCGGCCCGCTGCCGGCTCGAAGACGGCGTAGCCACCGTCACCTGCGCCGCAGTCGAGGTCGGGCAGGGTTTTGTCACCTTGGCCCAGCAGATTGCCCGCGAGGTCCTGGGCGTCGACGAAGTCGTGCTGGCACCGGTCGGCACAGCCGGCATCGGCTCGGCCGGCTCCACATCGGCCAGCCGTCAGACCTGGATGTCCGGAGGAGCTGTGCAGACCGCCTGCCTGGCGGTGCGCGAGAGGCTCTTGGGCTCAGTGGCGACCCGCTTCGGTGTCTCCCCGGAGGTCCTCGAGATCGTCGAGGGCAGAGTGGTCTCACCAAGTGGCGAGGTGGACCTGAGCCTGTCAGAGGCCGCCCAGGGCGAGGTATTCGAGGAGACGAGGGAGTTCCACCACGCCCCGACAGCTGAGCTTGACGCCAACGGTCAAGGCGACGCCTTTGTCTCGTTCGCCTTCGCCGCTCACCGCGCCGTCGTCGACGTCGACGTTGACTTGGGCCTGGTGAAGGTCGTCGAGATAACCACCTCCCAGGACGTTGGCCGCGTGCTCAACCCGGTCCAGCTGCTAGGCCAGCTCGAGGGCGGGATCGCCCAGGGCGTCGGGCTCGCTGTCATGGAGGAGATCGTCCTCGACCGCGGCCGCGTGCGGAACCCCTCGTTCACCGACTACGTCATCCCGACTGCGCTCGACATGCCCCCGGTACGCGTGGCGGCGCTCATCGAAGAGCCCGAGCCAGGCGCCCCTATGGGGGCCAAGGGGGCCGGCGAGCCGCCCATGATCTCCTCGGTTGCGGCCGTCGTGGCCGCGATCCGCGATGCCACCGGCCTCGAGCTGCCGAGGGCGCCCGTGCGGCCGCAAGACATCGCCCTAGCCCAACGTGGGCCGGGCACGAGTTCGAATCCCATCGACATGGAGGTGTCGCCGTGAGCACCGAGGTTGCTGTCTACCTGCAAGACGCCCACACAATTCGACAGGGCATGGAGATCGCCCGCTACGCAGAGTCCAAGGGATTCCACGCCATCTGGCAAGCAGAGAGCCGTCTCGTTCGCGAGGCCACCGTCCCGATGTCGGCTTTCCTCGCCGTCACCGATCGGATAAAGGTCGGCTCGGGTGTCGTCAACAACTGGACCCGCAACCCGGCACTGCTCGCTTCGACCTTCTCGACCCTCGACGACCTCGCCCCGGGCCGTGTCATCCTCGGCATCGGTGCCTGGTGGGACCCGCTGGCGAGCAAGGTCGGCATCAAGCGAACCAAGCCCCTTCTTGCAATCCGCGAGACCATAGAGGCAGTGCGCGCCTTGCTAGCGGACCAGAGCGTCACATACGACGGCGAGTTCGTGCACCTAGACGGAGTCGAGCTCGACTATGTGCACCAAGAGCGCCGTCCAAAAGACGTCCCCATCTATCTCGGGGCCACCGGCATGCAGATGATGGAACTAGCGGGCGAGATCGCCGACGGCGTCGTGCTCAATTACCTCGTCTCGCCCAAGTACAACGACATGGCGATGGAGTCTCTCGAGCGCGGTGCCCGCAAAGCGGGCCGGTCGGCGACAGACCTCGACCGGCCCCAGCTCGTCGTGTGCTCGCTCGACGAGGACCGGCGGGCTGCCTTGGACGCAGCCCGGCTCCTCGTGACCCAGTACCTGGGCCAGCAGCCCCACATTATGAAGGCCTCCGGCGTGCCCGAGTCCCTGCTCGAGGAGATATCCAAGGTGCTCACTTGGCCTGCCACGGCCGAGCAGGTGGAGGCGGCCTCAAAACTCGTCCCCGACGACATCGTGCAGATGATCACCGCCTCGGGGACAGCCGCCGAATGTCAGGAAAAGGTCGCCGAGTACGTGCGCGGTGGCTGCACATGCCCCATCCTCTACCCTCTCGGCGAGAACGTGCATGCCATGATCGACGCCTTTTCCGACTGGACCGCCTAGGCGGCTAAGAGACGGGCGAGGCGCCCTCAGCCGAGCAGCTCAGAGTCGTGCCCAGAGCCGCTTCGCCTGCTCGCGGGCCCGTGCCCTCACCTCGACCGGGTCGACCGCGTGGGCCGCCCGTCCTTTAGCACGATCTCGCCGTCGACGACTACCTCAAGCGGCTGCACGCCAGGGGTAAAGGCTAGGTGCCACGGGTTGATCGGCTCATAGCTCCAAAGGACACGGTCGCTTGCTGCCTCCGGGATGATGGTGCTGCCGCTCTCGAGCCAGGACCAGGCGGTCTCGGGCGTCGCGGTCACATCGTCCTCTCTGTGGCGGGCATAAGCAATGCGGAACTCTTCCAGCATGTCTGCGCCGATGCCATCTGTCCCGAGCACGACGGTGTTGCCGAGGCTCGCTGGATGGGCATAGCCGACGGCGTTGTTCATGTTCGAGCGCGGGTTGTGAGCGACCGTGCCGCGAAGGGGCCGGTCAAGGTGAACGCAATGCGCGAGCAACCAGTCGTCCCTGGTAACAGACTCGAGCCTCTGGCCTGCCGCCGAGTCGACGGCGTCCTCGCAGACGTGAATGTGCACGCCGACGCCGAGGTCGGAGGCCAGCCCCGCCACGGCCTCGAGCGACGTGTCCGAGAGCGTGAAACAGGCGTGGGCGCCGACAAAGCCGCGGCCACCAGAGCGTAAGAACCTTCGTTCTCGGCCAGTCCGGCGAGTGCTCCCTTAGGGCCGTGGCGGTCGGTGACCTCATAGCAGCAAGAGGAGCGGACGCCGACCTCGGCGCAAGCATCGGCTATGACGCTCAACGAACCCTCGATGGCGTTCGGCGACGCGTGATGGTCGACGATGGCGGTCGTCCCTCTCTTGAGCGCCTCGAGCGCACCGAGCATCGCTGACCACCTGATCATCTCCAAATCAAGGGCACAGTCGAGGCGCCACCACACAAGCTCGAGGATCTCTTGAAAGTTGTGGGCTACCCCGGGGTGGGGCCGGCATGCCGCGGGCAAGAGCCGAATAAAGGTGATGGTGGCCACACACGAGCCCTGGGGTAGCTCCAGTCTCGGACAGCTCACTTGCACTAAGAGTCATCGGGGCCTCACTCGTCTGCCGCGTTCGCACCTTCGCTAGCCGGCATTTTCATCGGGAGCGTACTGCGCCACTGCCCGTCGAGTTGCTGCAGCGCCCTCGCGACCGCGCCAGCGGTCGGAACGAGACCGATCTCGCCCACGCCCTTTATCCCGTACGGGAGCGCGGCTGGGGTGCCTCGACAAGGATCGTCTCTATCGGCGGCACGTCTTTGGCCCTTATGATCCCGAGGCTGCGCAAGGTCATGTTGACCGGCCGGCCCTCCTCGTCGCAGGGGAAATCCTCAGAAAGGGCGTAGCCGAGACCCATGTGCACGGCGCCTTCGATCTGGCCCTCGCACAACATCGGGTTGACGGCGGACCCACTCGTGCACGCGACGACCTTTTCGATCTTGTTCGTCTCGCGGTCGATGACCACGAGCTGAGCCGCATAAGAGAACACGGCATGAATGATCGGGTTCTCGAGACCCTCATCGAGCGAATTCTTCCTGTCGACACGGTACTCACCCTCGTAGTCCACGCCGGGACGGCATCCGTCGGCAAGCGCACGTCGGCAAGCGTAGCAACCGCGCCTGCTCCCATCACCGTTCCCCGCGAGCCTGTCGTCTGCCCCGCGCCAAGCTCCCGTCGTGTCGACGATGACGCGCACCCGGCATGGATCGAGGCCCAGCTCCTCGATGGCGACCTGCATGGCGACAGTGTGGACACCTTGGCCCATCTCGGTCCAACAATGGCGGATCTCCACGTCACCCTGCTCGGAGAACCTCACTACCGCTCTTATGATCTCGACAAAGCCGTTGCCGAGGCCAGAGTTCTTAAGGCCAAAACCCAACCCGACGGCCTTGCCCAGACTCGTTGCCTCGTCGTAGGCGGGCTTAATGGCCTCTAGGCACTGCCGTGCCCCGAGCGAGCCCTCGTCCATCACCTGGCCGGGCCCCCATCCGACCCCGGGCGTAACGGCGTTGCGATACCTCATCTCCCAAGAGTCGAGGCCAACCTGTTGAGCGAGGCGTCAACGCCTGGGATACAAATCGTTGAATGGACAAACGCAGAATGGGGCGTCTTTGAATGCCCTGGTCTGATAAGCAGCAACAAAGGCGAAGATTTCAATTCGGTACTAGACTCTTTTAAGTCTTTGGGGTATCATGTAGAAGTAGACATTTGTAATGCGCAATTCTTCGGAGTTCCACAACGAAGACGAAGGATATTCATTGTATGCCACAAGCTCGACGCTGGACTAAAGAAGAAGACGATCTTGTCTGCCGTGATTACGCTGAAACTTCTGTTCAGCATCTGGCAACACAGTTGGGAAGAAGTTACTCGTCGGTCAAGAGCAGAATCCTGCACCTCGACATCCGGCGCACGGAAGCTTGGACGCCAAAGCAAGAAGACTATATACGCTCCCACTTCCAAGACAAAACTGACGGAGAAATTGCCGTCGATCTCAACAGAAGTTTGCGCTCCGTTGAAGGAAAAAGGTCAGACTTGGACTTGACCGGGAAGGGCTGCGCCGCTGGACTCCGGAAGAGGATAGGATATTCGAAACGCTTTTGAGCAAGCTAAACGCCTCGAATACGGAGCTGGCGTCCTTAGAGACCTTGCTGTCAGTCTTAAACGAAATTTTTCAGTTGTCTCTGAGCGAGCCAAAAGCCTTGGATGCGGTTTCCGAGCAGCCTACAAACGAAACCCCTTTCGACGCAAATATCGACGAGTTCGCAATAGTACAGGAATCTTGGTATTTGAACACATTGCCGTCATGGAAAGTCGTATTGGACGCAAGTTACAACCTGCTGAACGAGTCCACCACGTCAATGGCATCAAATCAGACAACCGAGACAACAACCTATACCTTTGCGCAAGCGCTTCTGAGCATCGTCGCATCCACTTGCCAGCCTGCCAATCTTTTGAAATTATTGCCGAACTCCTGGAGGAGGAATTGTCTTCTTTCAACCCTGATTCAGGACGTTATGAAATTTGCAAAGGAGCAAATTAAAAATGGACCATCAAATATCCAAATTCCTAACCCACCGACCGAACCACTTTGCGACTGGCTTCTTATTTTGTGGCAAGCCGAATATCAAGACCTCACTCTCCGAAATCTTGGAGACAGAGGTTGTTCCCCAGCGTTACTTCCTTTCGTCGAAAGCCTGCAAGGGAATTCTCCGCCGAGCAGAGAAAAGAGGGAAAGCGCTCCCACCATCCCTTCGCGACGCTCTGCTGGCGGTGGCCTCGAAACCGACTTCGACTGCGACGGAGGCTTGTCACCACAGCCTTCGGCGGCAACAATACTAGCGGACCTATTGACGTAGCCACAGCAGTCAACGCTCACGGCGGCCCCAACGGCCAGTTGGACTTCGAATCTGAGACTTTCATCACCGGATGCTTGAACGCCAACGGGAAAGCCGCCGGATCGGCAACACAGCAAGACGCTGAAACAGGAATGCTGGTCACCCACTCCCTCCGCGCAGACGGCTTCGACGCCTCAAAGATGGAACAGGACGCGGGACACCGCTGGTGCCTGTGGCAGCGCACATGACTGGCGTAGGCTTCTGGCAAGAAGGACTCGGTACACTGCGCGCCAGAAAACAAGACAGCCATGAGAACCTACTCGCTATCCCCGCTCTGGAACGTGTTGGGCAGTCTCATTGCCTCGATTGCAAAATCGACATCGATGTTTTCTATCTGCCGGGGACTGAAATGCTTGCGCCATTTTTCTGTCCTGAATGCGGCGACCATCCCGGCTACATGACCTACGACACAGAGCACGGCGGTACCGCGCCGATTGCGTTCTCCTGCAAAGACTCCGGCCTCGACTCGGGAGAAACTTCTCCGACTCTCCGCTCGATGAACTTCGACAAGAGCCATGCGAATGCTGGCGGGCAGGTGGCGGTCGCTTTCAACCTCCGTGGCCGCGAAGGCGGATCGCAACCGGAACTCGCCGACCAGGCTTCGCTCCGCGCGGCGAGCGAGGGCAGCAGCAGGAGTTATGTGGCCGCATTTCAGGAAGTGGCTCAACCCGTTCGCAGCAATCCCTACAACAATTCTGATCCAGGTATGGAAGCGTCTATGCACATTGCTCATGCAATGCAAGTCAGACGTTTATTGCCGGTCGAATGTTGCAGACTTCAAGGATTTCCAGACAAATATCTTGACATCACTTTTAATGGAAAACCCGCCGCGGATGGAAATAAATACAAGGCGCTCGGTAATTCAATGGCCGTTCCCTGCATGGCTTACATCGGTCGTCGGCTCCAACTCATCGACTTCCTCTCCTGATTCTTCCTCATCCGTCCTCGCCCGGCTCCTCCTCACCGACCGGCCCTCTCGCCTCCAACTCCCCGACCTCGCCGGGCTCCATGCGCAGCCACCGGCCGAGTATGGTCGCCGGCGTCTCGGTCGACTCGGCCTCGGTCTCCTTGGTGTATTGTTCGAGGCCGGTGATGACCGTCGTTACTTCCTTCAAATCGATCGCCCCGCCCATGATCAGGGTGTCCATGTTGTCCATCAAATCGTGACGGTAGCCAGCATAAGCTGCGGTTTTCGACTTCTTGCGATTCTCGTTGAAACGCTGACCGATTTCGCGGAACAGCCGCCGGGCGTCGGCGCGCTGAGCCTCGGTAGGAGCGACACGGGGGGCGGATGCCGAGGCAGATGAATCGACTTAGGGACTAACTTCTTGATGGCGGCTGGGAGGGCAGGGCGGGCCGAAGGTGGTCTACCGCCTTTCCTTTTCCAATCAGTCTGCTCTGGCCGAACGAAAGCTTCTCCATTAGTGCCATCCAGATCCACACGCTGCCCAACCCAACCAAGGCCGTATTTCTCTGGCGGGCTAACGATTGCCCCCGCGTAGGTATGCCACGGGTGCGATGGATCAGTGACGGTCACACGAGTCCCAACGGGGATAGCGTTCACTATCTGGGTGACAAGCCCTTCGGCGCCGCCGGTCTCAACTTGCTTCTTCGGCCTTCCTCCGGCCGCGCGCCCGATCCGTCCGCGAACCCGCCCTCCCGCTGCGCGCGCTCCCGCGGGCTCGCCTGCCCGCTTGCCGAC
>CAVRYE010000017.1:0-323159 GCA_963725355.1 uncultured Acidimicrobiaceae bacterium | reverse complement strand
CGCCGTGGCGCTGGGTTCGTCGGGCTTCTTTCTCGCTCCCTGTCCTGGTCGGGGCGGCCCGTGCCGCCCGACGGGGAGTCCCAGGCGGGACCGACGCCACGTCAAGAGGACATACCCTGCTTTGGTGTCCACCGAGCCGCAGCGTCCGGCACGCACGGGGCTGCCCGTCGAAGACGTCATACCTGAGCTACGCGCCGCGCTGGCTGGCGACGGCGTCGCTGTGCTGCAGGCGGAGCCTGGCGCAGGCAAGACGACGCTCGTACCGCTGCGGTTGCTCAACGAGGCCTGGCTTGCCGGCGCCCGCATTGTCGTCATGGAGCCGCGCCGAGTCGCCGCTCGCGCCGCGGCGGCTCGGATGGCGTATCTGCTCGGCGAAGAGGTCGGCGCCACAGTTGGGTACGTGACTCGAGATGACCGGCGAGTTAGCCGGTCGACGCGGATCGAGGTGGTCACCGACGGCATCCTCACCCGTCGACTGCAGCACGAGCCGGATCTGCCGGGGGTGGCGATGGTGATTTTCGACGAGTTCCACGAGCGGCGCCTGGACGCCGATTTGGGCCTGGCGCTCACACTGGATGCGCGGAGCGGACTGCGGCCGGAGCTACGGGTGCTGGTCATGTCCGCGACGCTTGACGTCGAATCGCTCGCGGCCCTGTTGGGAGGAGTGCCTGTCATCTCCAGTCGCGGCCGGACGTACCCGGTCGAGCTTCGCTGGAAGACTCCGCCGCGTCCGGTCGCCTCGCGACGACTGTCGCCGCCGTGGTTAACGAGGCGTTGCAGCGCGACGCAGGCGACGTGCTGACCTTCCTTCCGGGTGTCGGCGAGATCCGGGCGGTGGCGAGCGCGTTAGGTGACGTCACCGGCGTTCAAGTCTTTCCGTTACATGGAGGTCTCTCTGCCGCGGAACAGGATCGGGTCCTGCGATCGGGGTCGCTTCGGCGTGTCGTGCTCTCGACCGATCTCGCCGAGACCAGCGTGACCGTCGAAGGCGTCGGCGTTGTGGTGGACGCCGGTCTGGCTCGCCGGCCCATGTACGACCCAGCGACGGGGCTCACCAAGCTCCGCACCGTCACCACCTCGCGCGCTTCAGCCGACCAGCGCTCGGGTCGAGCCGGGCGCACCGCGCCAGGCGTCGCGTATCGCCTGTGGTCGAAAGCAGACCACCTTGCTCGAAGCCTGTGGTCCGAGCCGGAGATCCTGAGCGCCGAGCTGGCGGCGCTGGTGTTGGAGCTGTCTTTATGGGGTACGCGCGTCGCGTCGCTGCGATGGTTGGACCCGCCCCCGTCGGCTGCGGTGGCGACCGCCCGACAGCTGCTCGAGGGGCTGGGGGCCCTCGAGGATGGGCGACCCACCAGCCTCGGACGGCGGCTCGTCGAATTACCCGTTCATCCTCGTCTCGGACGAATGCTCGTGGACGTGCCCCGCCACGAACTCCCGACCGCCGCGCTGCTGGCGGCGCTGCTGTCCGAGCGCGATGTCTTTGGACGCTCCACCGCGGACGGCGCGCTCTCCGCCGACGTGGCGAGCCGTCTCGCGGTCCTCGAAGGCGACGACCACGGGGAGCCGGCCCCGGTCGACCGCGCCGCGGTCGCTACCGTCCGGCGGCGCGCCGACGAGCTCATCCGACGCGTCGAGCGAGCGGCGGCGTCGGATCGCGCGTCGATCGGGACGCTGCCGCTGGGCGAGACCGACCACCACCCAGGCCTGTTGCTTGCCCTCGGTATCCCGATCGAATCGCTCAGCGGCGAGGCGGTGGAAGGTACCGGTTGCGCCACGGCGGCGGCGCGGTCCTCCCGACGCACGATCCGCTGGCGAGCGCCGAGTGGTTAGTGGCTGTCGACGTGGAGGCTGGCGCAGGCGGAACTAGTCGGGCCGACGGTCAGATTCGTCTCGCGGCGGCGCTCGACCGAAGCGACGTCGAGCGGATCGGTGCTGCACACCTCCAGCGTGTGGTGCGTCTGGAATGGGACGAACAGCTCGACGATTTGCGGGCGACCGAAGAACGAACGCTCGACGCTCTCGTGCTCGACGCTGTCCGCGGTCCTGCTCAGCCGGGATCGAACACAACCGCAGCGTTAGTCGCGCACGCGGCTCGAACGGGCCTGACCGTCCTCGGTTGGACGCCCGCTTCCCGATCGCTGCAGGCGCGCGTGGGGTGGGCCCGTCGGGCCTTGGGTGAGAGCTGGCCGGACGTTTCCGACACAGCGCTCATCGCGAGCGTGCCGGAATGGCTGACGCCTGCGCTGAAGGGGGCACGCGGGCGATCCGGGCTCGCGCGCGTCGATCCGTCCGGAGCAATCCGAGCGGCGCTCGGCGGCCGGAGCGCCGAACTTGATCGCCTGCTGCCCGCCGCCCTCGAGCTGCCGGGTGGAAGGAGGGCCCCGATTGCTTACGACGGCGACCGGCCGCGCGCCGCGGTTCGGGTGCAGGATCTCTTCGGTGTCGTCGTGCACCCCGCGGTAGCCGGAGATCGCGTACCGATCACGCTTGAGCTGCTCTCCCCGGCGGGGCGTCCGATTCAGATCACCGCCGATCTGCCGGGCTTTTGGAGCGGCTCATGGCGCGAGGTCCGTCGCGAGATGATTGGGCGTTACCCTAAGCATTCCTGGCCAGACAATCCGGCCGCGGCGTCGCCTCCATCGAGGCGAACCGGCGCTCGCCGAGCGAAGTAGCTGAAGGGTCTGAGGGTCTTGCCGCTGAGGGTCGGATTTAGCAGTCAAGTTTGGTCGGGTAGCCCCGGCGCATTGCTGCGCCGGGGCCCCCTAAGAACCTCGGCGTGCGGCTTTCACCGCACCGGGCTCAAGCAGGCCCACGGCGTCACGGGCTTCCGTGACGCCGTGAAGATCAGTTGACGCAGTCGCCGTACGTCGTCCTCTACTGTGTGCCAATCGATCGACAGCCAATCGAGAACGTCGTCTTCAGGTCCGTTCACCACCGGCGATGCCGGGGCGTCCAACTTGTCCTTCAGTTCCAGGGACTTGGTCATCTCTTCTCCACAGGCCCACCTGACCACGTCAGCACCCTTTCGGGTCGGGCATAGCCCGTGTCCGGCCAGTTATGCGGGACGGCCGGCGGAGGGGCCGGCCATGCATGTCCCGGTTTCCTGCTGCCTTTCGGCTGCCGGCGTTGGCTTCATGGTCATCCTTTGCCCGCTGGGGAGCTGGGCCTTCCTCACGGTCGGCTTACCGGTCCCAGACCTCGGGCCGGACCCCAACGGGGTTGTCACTTTGCGCACCCATGAGATGCGGCCGGGTTGGGTGCCCTCTGTACCCCGGGGACTGCGGTACCCACACGGTTGGCGGGATTCACCAGCCGCCGCACGCCGCCTTTCAACGGCCGGTCCCTATACCCCGGTGCTACGACCCATCGCCGGGGCTTACTCTAACGAGGCATCACCGAGGGTTCACAGATGTTCACCCGTCCGGCCTTCCCCTCACCTGTGACCACCGGATGGAACGGCAGTCCTTGGGCTTGAACCCCGAGCTTCACACCCCGCTGTTACCAGCGGCGCATGTCGGGGCGGGGACAGGCATGTAGGTACTTGCCTGAGCTATGTCACCATCGGTCCTCCTTCGACATAGCTGCTCATGATGTGCGCCTTCGTGTCGCACATCCCGCGATTATCCCGCGGACACCGCCGTACATGCTCGTCCACCGGCGTACGGACAGCTCCCTGACATGCCGTAAGACACCGCTGTAGTTCACCGATGTTCGGTTCGGGATCCTTCCCAAGCTGACTGAGATGCAGCCGCCGCTGGCCGAGACTCACGCGACATGGCAGTGAGGGGTCCCCGTACCGACCAGCCGGAGAACGCGCCGGCCAAGCACGCTCCCATGGGGCGAACGAAATTGGGCAACAGATGGTGGAGAGTCTTCCTGCCGGCGACAATGCGAGCCTGACTCTCGACCACAGCCAGGTTGGAGACAACGAGATTGATCGAGGTCGATACTGCCTCGAGGCCTTCGGTGAGCAACTGCCGGCCAGCCGAATCGAACGCTAGATGAGGCTCGAAGTTAGCTCTTTTGCTCGGCAGCCCGCGCTGGCCCGCTGCTAAAGCATCAATTCTCCAGAAGGGCCGCCAGTTCACGCTGGTCCTCTTCGGTGAGGGAGGCGGAGTAGCTGACAGGCTAGTGTCGCCATTCGCAACACAGAGGAGTCTGGCGTGGAACCAAGAATCATACGATCGAACTCAGCCGTGAGCCTGTTTCCGGCAATCCGGACGACAAGACTGCGGACGTGGGCGTCGTCCGGAAAACCTTGCACAAGGTCTCGAAGGGCGTAGCCGCGGTTGTCGAGGGCCTCAACGGTTGTGCGCGTAAGATGCACTCGGCGGGTGGCTTCTTGGAGCTCGGCCTCCTCGACCAGTAGAGCGTCGCTTCTTGCGCTCGCTGTGCTCAAGGGCAGCGGATCGCCCTCGTCGTGACGTTGGGAAAACCTATTGCCATGGGGCGTGAACCGAGCTGACCAATCGGGTCCAGTCAGCTGTAGGAAATGGTCACTGAGCGACCATCTCATCTGGTCGTATGGTGGAAACGGTCTATCGTGGCGGTCCAGTGCCACATGAGAAAGCAAGAGGCGCCCCGCGAGGGGTTTCATCAAACGGTTGAGGTTCTCCGATGCTTGCACTTCACCAGCTTCAACAAGCATGTCAAAGCCGATCCGATCAGCAAGCCGTGCCCAGAAGTCGCTGTCGAGGATCGGCTGGGCTTCCGTAAACACCATGCGCAGGAAGTCCCGCGTGTCCGACGGGTTGAGCTCCATATCATCCGGAAACGTCATTGGGAAATCAGCCGCGCTTCCCCCAGCGGCCCACCAGAGTAGCTGGAGGGACTTCTCGACGCGTCGCTCAAGCTCGGTACTAAACAGCGAGCGCGCCACATCAAGGGCAGCCCGTACAGGACCTGCATCGAGATCCACCGCGCCGTCGAAGCCGGCACGGGAGGTGGCGACGGCAGCCTGCGCGACCGATTCAGTAAGTTGCCCACGCCCAGCGCGCAAGAGGTTAGAGACGACGACTTGCTCAACGAGATTGGCAGACGCCTCAGGCCTGATCTGCTCGGTAGCTTCCGTGTCGGTGACCAGGACACTGGGAAACGAGCCGACGGCTGTCCGCGTCGCAGCGACAGTTCTCTCATGCATGTTCGGAGCCGTGGCCAGGGACAGGTCGACCATCACTGGTCCAGACCGTCCGACGCGCTCGATGTCGTTTTCAACCGTCTCAGGTGCCATGAACCGGAGAAAGACCTCACGAGTCGGCTGCTCCGGCCATCGGAGGACGATGTCCGGTACGTAGGAGTGATTGAAGTAGTCCGTGCGTCGGACGCTGGCTGCGGGGTCGACACGGGCCAGTTCATCGCAAAGGAGGCTCTTGACGTCAGCCGCTGCGACCAACATGTCATCGCCGCCGAGGGCGCGACGCACGGCGTCGGTGAGCGTTGTCACGGAGCGACGCCTTCCACCACTGCCTTCTTCACGGTTCCTAACATCGAATCAGACATCGACAGACCTTCCTGCTTTTCGGACAGGACGATCAGCCACAACCGCTCCGCGGTTCAGCGCAGAGGACTTCGTTGACCGGCCCTGGGCCACAGTAAGCGACCTTGTGTTCTGTTACTGCTGAGCTAATCTGCGCCGCGGTGCATAACTGCGTCCAGTTGTTTTGGCTGAACGGGTGCCAAGTGATCCACATGAAGTGGTACGGCAACCCGATGTGCGCGACAGTCCTGCTAGCACTTAGCGAGGTATTCCTTGTACGCAACACCTTGGCCGCCCTCGCTGGAGACCTTCTTGACCTCGCCAAGGAACGATACTTTGCCGGTTTCAAGCCGGAGAACGCCGCCCAGGTCGAACGAGAAAGGCTCGCCGACAACCTTCGGGAAGGTGAGAAACGGGGATTCGACAACCTCGTAGCGCGAGAAGTTCACGTCGACGCGACCGGTCTTCTCCAGCGCAGACCTTGGCCCGCCCAGCCCCTTCACGGCCGATCACGTGCAGTGATTCACCAGTTGGCATCCCACAAACATTACATATGAGAGCTCATTCACAGTGAACCGACTGCTCTCCCACCTTGTGCGACATCGCGCGACACGGCGAAGCTCCTTAGGTGACCTCGCCTGCCGCGCGGTCTACAGATCTGTCTCGCTATCCGATCCGGGACTGAAGCGCGCAGTCCGACTCAGGCGTGCTCACCCGACCCAGCGTGGCGCTCTCACCCGGGGCCGAAACGCGATCCATCCCGGCGAACTGCAGCGCGAAATCGCACGGCTCTGCGATCATCTCGAGCATCTTGCGCTTTCCAAGGCGCTCGCGCGCCTCGTCAACCGCGGATTCAACGCGTCAACTCATCCGGAGGTCTTAGGTGAGGCAACGAATCATCGTTCCCGGAGGATTTGCCTTGAGGCAACAGGTGAAGGACACGGCGCAGGAGATGCACCGACCTCAAACCCTGCGCCGCCGACCCCCCGATGATCTAAGGGAAGGGATCCCTCGTCCCGTGCCCACCTCGACGTAGCATCACCATAATCAATCTCTTCAAGGACATTCTATGCGGACCGTGATCGTTGTCGGGGCGGGTGCCACGGTCGCTGAGGCGCTGCCAACACGACCAAATCAGGGGGCAATGCCACCGCTGGACTCGACGTTCTTTCAGCTTTGTAGTTTCGCGCAGCTTCCAGGTAGGGAGCTTGTCAAGAAATACATGATGACTACATATGGAATGGACCCGCTCATCGGTCATCACGCAATGGAGGAGATTTTCAATCATATTCACGCGGACGCCGTATCCACGAACCCATCCGACGAGTGCCTCGATGCCTATTGGGCTCTCATCCGCATGTACCCCGAGGCCATCCGGACTACCACTAACGAGCTTGAAGGCTCAAGTCGTAACGGTGTTGGAGCGCTCCTCCGTCATCTCTTCCGATCAGATCCCAGCGGTAAACTGGATTTCGTCACCTTTAATCATGATCTCGTGATTGAGCGCTCCCTTCAAAGGACCGTCGCAATGGCGAAGTACTCAGCAATTCCATGGAACCTGGCAACCTGTTATAGAACCGAATTTGCGGAGTTCATTCATTACGGTAATCGGGCCATCTTTTCTGTCGACGTTTCACGCCCACGACCGGCATCGACCACGGTGCTCAAGCTTCATGGTTCGCTCAACTGGGTGCATCCCGCTCGAAGTGCCACAGACCGAATGAACGCCACACGCAACCCGGTGACCCGCCCCCTCCTGCAGTGCAACCGGACGCAGCCAGCCTCGATGAGGTACACGCCCAATGAACGTTCTCTTCCACTATTGCCTCTAATCGTTCCACCAATCTACGAGAAGACTCCCCTTTATCGGAAGGTCCTTTCCCCTGTCTGGGCAGCTGCCGAGCAACGCTTAACGCGCGCCGAGAGGCTAATATTTTCGGTTACAGTTTCCCGGACGCGGACTTAGCCGCACGGTCTCTGTTTCCGTCGCTGCTTCCATCGCAATGATTCGCTTCGGGAAATTCATGTTATTGACCCCGCGCCCGCTGCTGGCGCAAGGGTCGCCTCCTTGACCGATGCGTCTTGCACACATCTCTACCGATCGGTTGAGGTCTTCAGCGAGAGATTCGCGCTCGGCAAACCATGAGACAAGGAATCCCAGGTCTATGAATCCCACGCTCCAACGCCGGCGTCGTCTGGTCACCGGTGATCCGTGCTTGGACCATTCTGGCAGCCAAGAAGCTAGACGTCGTGAGACGCTGAGGGGTGCCAGCCGAACAGCACTCAGTTCATAGGCACGACTCGATACCGACCGACGGGTCGACGACATCGACGGATCTGGACGGATCGTGGGACCACTTCTATCCCGCGAATGTTTCGCGGCCACCCTCGTTCATGACTGTTCGTCGGCGCCTGGACAGCGCCCTGACCTGACCTGCCATAGGACACCGCTGTAGTTCGCTGGGATTCGGCTCAGGAGCCTCCCCAATCTGATCCGCCAGTGCCCGTCACCGACGATCCGGGCAGCGGCACGGTGACCTTCTTTCAATCGGAGCCGCCTCCCTGTGTGTCCTATCTTCGGGAGAGGACTAGTTACACCCAGCTGGCATGCTGTCAGTGGTAAGAGAACGGACGGGCCAGGAACATGGAGCACGACAGGCGACCACTGCGACGCACTTCCCTGCTCCTTCACCGGTATATCCGCGAGGGCTCACTCTTCCATGAGAACGCCGCTGGCGCGGTTGGACTGTAGGGAGGGGAATGGCCCAAGTCATTAAGCGCACTACCGCAACCGGTGAGAACCGCTACGACGTGCGGACCCGGATCGCCGGCCGGGTGGTCACCAGAACCTTCAAGCGCCGCAAGGATGCCGACGTTTACGCGAATACGACCGAAGCTGACAAGCTTCGCGGTGTCGTGGTGGACCCGAGGCGAGCCCGCGTCACGCTGAAGGAGTATGCCGGCCAGTGGCTCGCGCATCGCCCCGACCTTGCGGTACGAACCCGCGAACTTTACGGCTGGCTCCTCGACCGGCACATCCTGCCTACCTTCGGCGACACGGCCCTTGCCGATCTCTCACCTTCAGCGGTGCGCGCCTGGCACGCCTCGCTTGCTGCGGATCGCCCGACAACCGCGGCGAAGGCCTACCGGCTCCTCTCGTCGATCCTGCGCACTGCGCTCACCGACGAGGTGATCGCGCGCAATCCCTGCCAGGTGAAGGGCGCTGCCGTGGAGAAGGCACCCGAGCGCCCCGTCGTGAGCACCGCCGAGGTCGAGGCTCTGGCCGAGGCCATGCCCGAGCACCTCCAGGTCGCGGTGCTGCTCGCCGCCTGGTGCCAGCTCCGCCGTGGTGAGCTGCTCGGGTTGCGCCGGCGAGACATAGACATACTCCGGGGCGCCGTCTCGATAGTCGTCACTCGGACGACGACGATGGCGGGCAAGACGGTAGAGAAGCAACCGAAGACCGACGCCGGTCGCCGAACGGTTGCGATCCCGGGCAACATCCTCCCAATGCTCGAGGACCACCTCGCTCACTACGTCGCTCCGGAGCCTGAAGCGATGGTGCTCCCAGTGACCTCGCGCGCGCTTGGGATCGGGTGGGATAAGGCCCGGCTCCGCATCGGACGTCCCGATCTCCGCTTGCACGATCTTCGGCACTCTGGACTCACCTGGGCCGCAGCCACCGGCGCGAGCGTCGCCGAACTGATGCGCCGTGGCGGTCACGCGGTCCTGCCGCTGCTCTGCGCTACCAGCACGCCACCGAGGACCGCGACCGTGCGCTTGCTGATGCACTGGCGGAGCTGGCACCGGTAACTCGCATCCACTCGCGCGATGGACGCGCGATGGATGGGTCAGACAGCCCGTCAGACGCGAAACCAGCCGGGGCATAAACCCCGGCTGATCAGGACTTTCTTCTGGAGCGGGCGACGAGAATCGAACTCGCGTTCTCAGCTTGGGAAGCTGATGTTCTGCCGCTGAACTACGCCCGCGTTGCCCGCCCAGGTTAGCCGCCTCGGCCCGCGAAGAGGGAAGGAGCCATGACCAGGTGCGCAGCTGCTGAGCTCCCAGCTCCCCTCTAGGCGACTACGACCACGATCCACTAGAGGTGGGCAAACGTGGGCACAGGCCTCCGGAAGCGGCTGTCGCAGTGCAGACGCTCTCACCGAACGATCGCCGATTGCCGTCGTAAGCCCGGTAGCCGTGCTCGCCCGGACACAAGGGGGCCGTTGGATTACCCTTCGCCGCCATGGAGATCGCAAAGGCCCTGGAGTTCATCGCCCAAAACCATCGTGCAGTGTTGGCCACCACCCGTAGCGACGGCAGCCCTCAGCTTTCGCTCGTGGCGGCTGGCGTGAACGGAGACACCGTCGTCATCTCAACTCGCGAGACGGCAATGAAGACGAGGAACCTGCGCCGTCGACCTTGGGCTTCGCTTCTCGTGTTCACTGATGCGTTCTATGGCGACTCGGTGCAGGTGGCCGGCAATGTCGAAGTGGTCTCGCTTCCCGAGGCGATGGATGGCCTCATTGCGTACTACCGCCAGCTCGGGGGCGAGCACCCGGACTGGGAGGAATACCGGAGCGCTATGGAGCGGGAGCGGCGCGTCCTCCTGAGAATGTCGGTCGAGCGCGCGGGACCAGACACCGCCGGCTGATCGAGCGACAGCGTTGTGCCAGGCCTCCCGGCTCGCGTCGGCAGAGCTCGCTCCCTAAAGGTCGCCCGGATCTCAGCGCTTGCTCTCGCTCGGGAACAGCTGTTCGCACAGCTTGAATCGGGGCGCGAGTCCTTCGATCTCTGGCGGTGAGCCGGAGAATCAGATTGAGCAACTCTTTCGCGCTGTGTGCCGGCTAGCCAAGATCAGTCTCGACGCTGAAGGGGCGTCTCCAGCCGTTGCCCGCCGGTTCGTCGTCTCCCAGCTCGAACGCTGGGAGTTGTCACAGCTGAGCGAAGTCGCAGCTCTGCTCACAAGCGAGCTGGTCACCAACGCCATAGTTCATACAAACCAAGACTCTCCGGTCGCACTGGCCGTAGCGGTAACGGATGGCTCCCTCGAGGTCACAGTGAGCGACCACGAGCCGGTTCCGGAAGCGGGGCTCCATGCGAACGTGGGAGCCCTTAATGGGACTAGAGCCACGGCTGAGCGAGGCAGGGGTTTGGCGATCGTCGAAAAGCTGGCGGACGAGTGGGGCACCACTGCCATTCGAGGTGGGAAGCTGGTGTGGTTCCGCTTGGGCACTGCCCACTGGTCGTACCTGTCGGCGTGCCGCTGCGGCGATCCCGAGTTGGAGCGGGTCCGCCTCGAGTCGGGCAGGTTCGTCGCGAAGCTCACCGGGCCTTGGGATATCGCCTGAAGCTGTTCTCCTGCCGCCAGCCTGGAGTTCAATCAGCCCGAGGGACCGAGTCGGAGAACGACCTTCGGATCAGTCGTCGCCCATCAGTGGTTCCTACACCTGGACATCTGCGGGCAGGCGCCGAACGACCATCAGGGCGACGTCGTCGCTCGGTTCGCCCGGGACCATGAACGAGACGATCTCGTCGCATATGAGCTCCAACGGGCCGCCTCCGACGTCGGCGAACACTCCCGCCAGTCGAGCGAGCCCGGAGTCGAGGACCTCGTCCCGACGCTCAAAAAGGCCGTCTGTGAACAAGAGCAACGTCTCGCCGCTTCGCAGATCGAAGGTCCGCTCGGTCCGCTTGGCCCGGGACCGGGCGCCGAGGAGCAGGTCGGGCTGATCGGCCAGAACGGTCACTCTCCCCTCGGGCGTTCGCACCATCGGCGGGGGATGCCCGGCGCTCGACCATTGAACCCGCGAGAGGTTCCGCTCCTGGCCGTAAGGGGCCGGAGCGACCTGGGCCACAAGAGCTGTGGCAATCGCCCTCAACCCGAGGTTGACGATTGCTTCGTCGAGGCGGGCGAGCAAGACGGCCGGTCCCCTGGTGCTGCCGATGGCAAGGCCTCTTAGGAGGTTCCTCAGCTGTGCCATCGTGGCCGCGGCATCGCCGTCATGGCCAGCGACGTCTCCCACCGAGGCGATCATCCTTCCGTCGCCGGCGACGAAGGCGTCGTACCAGTCCCCCCCAACCTGAACCTCCTCGAAAGCGGGGACATAGCGGGCGGCGATGGCGAGGCCCGGGGCTGGCGTCGGTTTGCTCAACAAGCTCTCTTGAAACGCCTTGACCATGTGCTGCACACGGCGAGCGGACTCGCGCTCTGCTCTGGTCGGCGTGGATGCGATCGAGCGCCTGGGCGCACTGAGCGGCGAAGGCCTCGATCAGCTCGAGCTCGTTGTCATCGATATGACGCTCGTCCACCCAAGAGACCGCGAGCGATCCGAGGAGGCGGTCTCCGACTTTGAGCGGTACGAAGGCCCACGCGTGGCGGCCGGTATCGGCGTAGACCTGAGCCATCTCAGCCATGAGGGCGATGCCCGTCCGGCGGTCAGGAAGGACCACCCTCTCGCCCGAGCGGGCAACGCGGATCCCGGGTAACGGGCTGTCCAGGGGAAGGTGGTCGTACTCGGCATGGAAGTTCTGCTCCATCTGCTCACTCACGGCTACCCGGTACTCGTCGCCCTCTCTGACGACGATCACGCCCCCATCGGCCCCTAGGACCTGGACGCCCCGGTCGACGATCCTTGCGAGGTCCCTGGTCGATTCCGCATGGAGCAGATCCAAGGCGGCGCCTGCGAGACGGGCGAGGCGCTTGCGGGACTGCTCTTCGGAGGCTTGCACAGCCAACAGCTCGTGGTGCCTTGCCGCGTCGACCTGTCGCAGCGCTTCTGCTTCGGCGCCGACCCTCGCTTCGCGTTCGCGCTGAGCCGCCAACGCGTCGGTGATGTCCATGCCGACGGCGACGATGTAGGCGACGTCCGGGCTCCCGTCGTCGAAGAGCGGGTAGAGGGCCACCTCGGCCATGCGCTGGGTGCCGTCGCCGACGAAAAAGCGCGTGGTGACCCGAAGAGATTCCCCACTTCGCAGCACTTGCTCGCACCAGCTCCGATTCTCGGCCGCAAGCTCGGGATCCGGGCTCCACCATCCGCCTTGCCAGAACGGGTAACCAACGGTTTTTTCCCGTACGAGCCCGCAGCCCTCTATCGAGAGGAAATTGGCATCCACCACCGTGCCGGTACTGTCGAGAATCCCGGAGAACAGCATCGGAACCTGGTAGATGGCATGAAACCAGCGAGCAGCTATCGCCGGGCTGATTGGTGCGCCTGCCTCGAAGGTGCGCTCGCCCGTCGCCGGTCGCCACAACTCACCCTCGAGGCCGAGGGAGCGTTCGAGGGCCTGCGAAGCGAGTTGGGCTATGAGGTCGAGACGGCGAAGTTGTGCGGGCTCGAAGTCCTGCGGTGCTTGCCAGCCGAAGCCGACTGCGCCGAGGACTTGACCGCTCGAGGAGTGCAAGGGGAACGATGCCCGGGCGCTCAGGCCGGCTGTCTTGAGGTCCTCGACGATGCCGGGGAACCGACGTCTTGCCGAATCGATCGAGCCGACGAGCACCGGGAGCCCCGTGCGGATGACCTCGCCGATCGGCGTCTGCTCGCTCACCTCGAATTCTCTCCAGCGAAGCGCAACGGCGGGTTCTGTAAGCGGGTGATGGACGACGCGGATCACGTCGGATCCCGCCTCCCGGATTCCCATGTTGGCGAAGGCCGCGCGGGCTGCATCGGCGCCGTGTTCGGCCACCGCTACGGCAACGGCCGCCGGGGAGTCCGCTCCGGCGAGCTCGCACGCCAGTCGCCAGACCGCCTCCTCCTCGTCAAAGGGCTCGCCCGAGAGCTCGCCTTCCTGGGCGGTCGAGCCGGATGGACGCGGGTGGGACGAGATCACGGATTCACCCACTGGTCCCTTGTGCACGATCGGTCGTTCGAGGGACTGTCCTCGTCCCGAGCCCGTTGCCCAGGCCTGGCTCGCCCGTGGGCAACGGCCCAGCAAAGCCGTGCTTGCTGTCCTGCGGCCCCCTCAGCCATTGCATCAATTTAGGGAATTGACAAGCCGATGAGAAGCGGTCGGAGAGGTTTTCACCTCCGTTGTCCACGCCGCGCCACCTGGCACCGTCACGACACGACTCGATGGGCCAGGCCCGAGGAACCCGGCGGGCGGCCCACCCACCGGGACGGCCGTTACGCCACGTCGATAGCATCACCGGCGATATGAAGCGGCATACACACCCGAAGCCGAGCTCCGCGACGCTGGGCCTCGAAAGGCTGAGGGCGCTTGCGCGCGCTTGGCTTGACGGTCGATCTCGGGCGGTGGCGCTCTCCAGTGAGCAACGCAGGGAGATCGCCAGATTCGCGAGACAGGCCTCAAGAGCAGCCGAGCTCGCAGAGACGCGACGGCCTTAGAAGGGCGCCGCCGAGCAGTCGGTGAGCCTGGCAGGACTGACAGCGGAGCGGTCCGGTTTCGCGGGATCGACGCCAACGCCGGCATTGCGCACTGGGGGCCCATTGAACTCTGAGAGATCGAATGGCGAGGTCACGTGGCTGCCGGTCCCCGGAAGGACGAAGGCGACCGTGGTAGTTCCCGCACCGGCAAGGGGACCCGGCAACTGGGCAGGGGCGCCGAGCAGCACACTTGATCGCCATGGTGCGATCGTGCTCGCATACCGGGTCCGTCTCGCCGAAAGCCGCGGGGTCACCAACGTCATCGCCCGGTCAGAAGGTGGCGAGCACTTCGAGACTGTTGCCACGATCGACCGGGAGCGCTTCGCTGCTGTCTCCTTGGAACGCCCGGCGATCGTCCTCACCGAGGAAGGCAAATGGCGCCTTTTTGTATCCTGTGCCCTGCCAGGAAAGACATAGCGGATAGACATGTTGGAAGCCGATGATCTGCAGGCCCTCGGTGAGGCGACACCAAAGACGGTGTTCCCCGGTGACGACTCGACCGGGATGAAAGACCCGGTGGTTCGCCGATCCGCCGACATCTGGCATGCCTGGGTTTGTTGTCACCCGCTCGATGTCGCCGGTGAGGAAGGCAGGATGCGGACGGCATACCTGACAGGCGACGACGGGATCCATTGGGATCTCGTCACGACCGCCCTAGAGGGGCGGAGCGGGTCATGGGACGCCCGAGGGGCCCGTGTCACTGCGGTCTGTTCGAACGGCTGGGCCACCTACGACGGCCGGGCGACGAAGGAGGAGAACTTCTCCGAGCGCACCGGGATCGCCCGGCCTGTCGGGCGATCGGGACAACTCCTCGCCATGGGCGAGGGGCCCGTCTGCGACGCGCGCTATCTCGACATCCTCGAGCTGGCCGACGGCCGCTGTCGCATCTTTTATGAGGCACCCCTCCCAGACGGCAGCCACGAGCTACGCAGCGAGTCGACCGAGATCGTCGTGTGGCCTGAACAGGCGACCTGGTCATGATGGCCAGCGACCGTCCAAGCCAAACAGTCCGCTGGGCTCCATAACCTCTCTTCGGGGCACCGCGATGATCAAACCGTGTCCTCGCGAAAGCTCAGGACCTCAGTCCTCGGGCGGGCGGGACAATGTCTTCAGCACCGAGTCAGCCAAGGACTTCGGCGCCTTGGAAAGCCATGCCTCGCCCAACAGGCCAGAGACGAGACCGCCGTCTGCCACTAGTTCGAGAGAGACGACGATACAGGCGAGCCGTGAGCCCCAATAGAAGGGCTCGCAGCATCCTTGGTGCTCGGCCACCGCGGCCCGGATCTCGGCCTCGCCGGCCATAACCCGAAGGTGCCCCTCGTCGGGAGCAGTGGCGAAGATCTTGCCCCTCACCCGGAACGAGGCGATGCCGTGGTGGTCCTGCTCGTAGATCTCAGGCCAAGAAAGGGCCAGCTCACGCGCCTGTTCGAAAGTGAACGACATGGCCGGAGAGCTCAGTAGCCAGGCGCCGGCGACCAGAGCTGGAAGGGAACTCCCTGGTCGTCTGCGCACTCGGCGTTGGCGCCCGAGCCCCGACGGACGATTTCTCCCACCGATCCGCCGAGAGCCCTCACGCGCTCGGCTGCGAGGTCGATGTCGGCCACCCGGAAGAACACGCTCACAGCGGGGACGGGGGCACCGGTCTCGATACCACCCGGCGGTTCGATGTTGGCGATGTGGTAGCCCTCCGGGCCCTGGAGTAGCTCCCAGTCGAAGAGCGACGACCAGAACTCTCTCGCCCTCGGGCCGTCCGGGGCACGCAGGGTGAAGTACCCGAGCCCAGCGGTCACATGGGGCGATGCGACCTCGGCGACGACGAACCAGTTGTGCCCGAACGGGTCGCGGACCTTCCCGGTGCGCGACCCATGGACCTCCTCTACGGGGCGCAGCACCTCAGCGCCGGCCGCCCGGGCCTTTTCGACCACGGCGTCGGCGTCGTCCACGCTCACGTACAGCTGCACGGTCGTGCCGCCGAGGCTGGCTGGATCACGGACCGCCTCTTGGGGATGCTCGCCTGCGACACGAACGATGCTGTCGCCGATGCCAAGCTCGCAGTGGCCGATCCTGCCGTCTGCCATCACGACAGGCTCACCCATAAGGCGGGCCCCGAACGCTTCTTCATAAAAGGCGATGGCGGCGCGGGGATCGCTGACGGACAGGTACGTCTCGACTCGGTGGATCCTCACATCGCTTGGCATGGCTTGCTCCTCGGTCGGTCTCTGTCTGACGGCGGCGGTGATGCGCCGCCGGAGCTCGGCGGCGAACATGGGGCGGGCCATGAGGGGGGCCTCGGGCAGGCGCAGCGCTTCGAGGGGGTCAGGCATCCTCTTCTCCCTCCTCGTAGGCGCGACGGAAGGCCTGCCGGGCCCGGACCAGCAGTGCCTCTGTGGCGTGCGGCGTTCTTCCCATGTGCTCGGCGACAGCCGCCACGGGCAGACCGTCGAGGTAGCGCAGGGAAAGGACGGCGCGATGGTGGCCTCCCATGGAGGAGAGCACCTCGCGGGCGCGTGTGACATCGAGTTGGGCCTCCCACGGATCCTCGACCGTGGCGGTCTCCAGAGCAAGGGCGGCTTGCCCGCGCCGAACGCGCTCGTCGGAGCGCCAGTGGTCGACAAGCTTGTGGCGAGCGACGGTGACGAGCCAGGCGATGCTCAGCTCGGGCGGGGGACGACGCACAGCGGCGAGGAAGACCTCGGCGGTCAGGTCCTCGGCTTCGGCCACCGTGGCACAGCGCGGTCGCAGGTAGCCGTAGACCTGGGGAAGGGCCCGGTCGTAGAGATCCAAAAGCGCCCGGTGCGGGTCGGCGCTCACCGGCTCAGATGCGCTCACGGAAAGATCATCGCTCGGGGCCACCGTTTTCCGACGCCCCTGAGAAAAATAACCCTCCGGAGCTGTCATGCTTCGCACGGGAACCGGGCCGTCTGGCACCGCTGCGGGGCGGTCGGGGTCCTGGCCAGGACCTGTCCGGGCGCCGCCACGCGATTACGAGATGGTCGATGCGGGAAGTATTGCCGCCAGTTGACGTGGCGGTCCGGAGCCGACACAAAGGGAGCGGACGACGATGCGTGAACCAGAGGAACATGAGCACGGAAAGCTGGTGCACACCCATGCGCACCATCACGTGACCCATAACCACAACGAGCACACCGGCGGCTTCGACCACCTGAGCTCGTTCCATGAGCACGAACACGATCACGCAGCAATTCGCCACTCGCACGCGCCACATGAAGACTTCGAGAACGAGCACCTCGGCGAGGCCCACGTCCATGACCACGCCGCCTTGACCAAGCCCCGGGCCTCACGGGCTCGCAAGTCGAACTCGGCCTAGGCCCTGGGGCTTGGACAATCCGGAACCGTCCAGGCGTATTTACCTGGAGGCGAGGCGCACAAGCACCACGCAAGGTGCGCGACGCACCGCCGAGGTGGTGATCGCGAAACACGGGGATATCGACAGCTGAACCGGCGCACAATCGGTCGCTGCCCTCGGTCCGCCCGGTAGGCGACGATGTATCGGGGCACACTGGTTAGATGCCAGCCCAGTTCATCTACACGATGCGCGACCTGCGTCGCTTCTACCCGCCCGACCGCGAGGTCCTCCGGGACATCAACTTGTCCTTCTTCCCCGCCGCCAAGATCGGCGTCATAGGGGCGAACGGCTCGGGCAAGTCATCTCTCCTGCGGATAATGGCCGGGCTCGACGATGGCTACACGGGCGAGGCGCGCCTCACCCCCGGCTTCAGCGTCGGCTTTCTCGCCCAGGAGCCCGAGCTGGACCCGAACAAGGATGTTCTCGGCAACGTCTCGGACGGCATCGCCGGGACGAAGGCCCTCGTCGACCGCTTCAACGAGGTCTGCGCCGCCTTCGCCGACCCGGACGCGGACTTCGATGCCCTCTTGGCAGAGCAGTCCGACCTGCAGGACAAGATCGACGCCGCTGGAGCCTGGGACCTGGAGCGCACCTTCGAGATAGCCATGGACGCCCTGAACCTTCCTCCGGGCGACATGGACGTGACAAAGCTGTCGGGCGGCGAGCGACGCCGGGTCGCTCTTTGCCGATTGCTGTTGTCCAAGCCGGACCTGCTCTTGTTGGACGAGCCCACGAACCACCTCGACGCCGAGTCCGTGGCTTGGCTGGAGCGAACGCTGCAGGAGTACCCGGGCACCGTCGTCGCGGTCACCCACGACCGCTACTTCCTTGACAACGTGGCCGGGTGGATCCTCGAGCTCGACCGGGGGGCGGGCATCCCCTGGCAGGGCAACTACACCTCCTGGCTCGAGCAGAAACAGGCGCGGCTCGCGGCCGAGGACAAGGCGGACCGCTCCCGGCGCGAGTCGCTCGCCCGTGAGCTGGAGTGGATCCGCATGGCGCCCAAGGCCCGCCAGGCCAAGGGCAAGGCGCGTATCAGCGCCTACAACGAGCTCGTGGCCGAGGCCGAGGCGGCAGAAAGGCGCCCCGACAAGCTCGAGATAACCATCCCGCCGGGCCCGAGGCTCGGCGACCGGGTGGTCGAGGCCGACCAGGTCGTGAAGGGCTTCGGCGAACGCCTGTTGATCGACGACCTCTCCTTCCTCCTCCCTCCGGGGGGCATAGTCGGGGTGATCGGGCCCAACGGGGCGGGCAAGACGACGCTGTTTCGCATGATCGTCGGCGAGGACAAGGCGGACTCCGGCTCCCTGCAGCTCGGCTCGACCGTCGAGCTCGCCTGGGTCGACCAGTCCCGCGAAGACCTCGACTCCGAGGCGACCGTCTTCGACGAGATAACCGGTGGCCTGGAGCGCATCGTCGTCGGCAATCGCGAGCTGCACGCCCGGGCCTATGTGTCGAGCTTCGGATTTCGCGGCAGCGACCAGCAAAAAAGGGTCGGTGAGCTGTCTGGAGGCGAACGCAACCGGGTGCAGCTCGCCAAGGTGTTAAAGAGCGGTGGGAACGTGCTGCTTTTGGACGAGCCGACCAACGACCTCGATGTGGACACCCTGCGTGCCCTCGAGGAGGCCCTATTGGGCTTCCCGGGCTGCGCCGTGGTCATCAGCCACGACCGCTGGTTCCTGGACAGGATCTCGACCCATGTCCTTGCTTTCGAGGGCGATTCGGTCGTGCGGTTCTTCGAAGGGAACTTCAGTGATTACGAGGCCGATCGCCATCGGCGCCTCGGCACGGACGCTGACCAGCCGCACCGTCTGCGCTACAAGCCACTCACGCGCAACTGAGGGCTCCCTCTCCGCGCTTCCGGGCCTTTAAGCGGGGGCTCCCCGAAATCGGCGCGGCGGCTGGGTATCTTCGAAGCCATGAGCGCCTTCGAGGAGCCAGGCGAGGCGATCCGTTTCGTGCGGGCCCCGACCCTGCACGACCTCGAGGCAGCCTGGGAGACCGTGCACGAGGTGTTGAGCCCCACTCCACTTGTGGCGAGCCCCATCGCCCCTAACGGCTCGCTCAAGCTCGAGACATTCCAGCCGACCGGTTCGTTCAAGGTCCGCGGAGGCCTCGCCGCTATAGCCGCCCTCCCCCAGGACCGTCTTGCCGTCACCGCGAGCGCGGGCAACCACGGCCTCGGCGTCGCCTGGGCCTCGGCCCGGCTCGGCCGGCGGGCGACAGTGGTCGTGCCGGAGCACTCCTCGACGCCCAAGGTCGAGGCGTTGCGCACCTACCCGATCGAGCTCATCGAGCAAGGCGTCGACTACGAGGCCGCCGAGCGCTACGCCCTCGAGCTCGGAGCCCTACCGGGGGCGGCGTTCATCTCGCCCTACAACGACCCCGACGTCATTGCCGGCCAGGCGACGATAGGCCGGGAGCTCGACAGCCAGGTCATGGGAGAGCTCACCGTCGTCGCCCCGGTCGGAGGCGGGGGCCTGCTCGCCGGGCTTGCCCTCTGGGCGCGATCTCGCGCCGGTGTTCACCTCGCCGGTGTCGAGTCGACCGAGTCGCGGGCAATCTCCTCGGCCGTGGCGGCCGGGCACATGGTGAGGGTGCCTGTCGGCGAGACGATCGCCGACGGGCTGGCAGGCAACCTCGAGCCGGGCTCTGTCACTCCGGCGATGGTCGCGGACACAGAGCTCGTCGCGGTCGACGACGACGAGCTGCGGGCAGCCATGCGCTGGCTGTTCGTTCGCCACGGCCTCGTCGCCGAAGGCTCCGGAGCCGCCGGCGTCGCCGCCGTGCTGGGTCGCAAGGTGGAGATCTCCGGCGAGCTCGTCGTCGTCGTGACGGGTCGCAACATCGCCCCGGACCGTTACGCAGCCATCTTCCAGGACCCTTGAACAGCGAAAGCCTCCACGCCCGGCGGTCAGTCGAGCGGATCCTCACCTGTGGGCCGGTCCACCGACTCGCCGAGGAGACCGGCGTGGCCCACCTGGCGGACGAAGTCAAGGGCCGAGATCACGTCGCATTGCGAGGCGGGGGCCGAAGTCGTCGTCCCCGATCGCCTTCTCGTGGTCGCGGATCGCAGCCAGCTCGGGCGTCAGCTCGTCCAGGACGGAAAAGCCCAATCGTTCGTAGAAAGGGGCGTTCCACGGCACGTCCCGGTAGGTCGTCAAGGTGACGGCGCCATAGCCATGGGACCTCGCCCAGGTGCACACCGCCTCGACGAGGGCGGAGCCGATGCCGCGACGCGCCACGCGAGGAAGGACGGAAAGCTGCCAGAGGTGAGCTGAGCCATCGACGATCTCGATGCTGGCAAAGCCTACGGGCGGGTCCCCGGCAAGAAGTACGGCTGCCGCCCGGGCGAGATGGCCCGTGCTGTCGTCCTCGGCGAACGGGCCGATGCCCACCTCGGCGAAGCGCCCGTCGGACTCCTCCTCGATCACCTGAAGGAGACCAAGCTCCTCGGGACGCGCGGGGCGAATCTCGGTCCGCTCCCGGTTATCGGCCATCGTGGCCAAGCCTGCCACACGGGGCCACATCCGCCACTGTGGCCTAGGGTCAACACGGATTCACTCCCGATACGGGCATCGTTGCGCTCGAGGTTCTTCGTCACGGCCCTGCGCGGTGTGCTCCGAGCGCCGGCTGAGCCTATTTGGATTTCGTCCACTCCCCGCTGGTGCGCTTGGGAGACCTGCCGGCGCCCGTCGGCGGCAGGTCACCGTGCCAATGTTCAGGGGCCGCCACCTGGAAGGAACGACTTACAGGCTGTTTGGGCGGCTTGGAACTGCGGTGACCTTGGGTTGATCCCGCGCAGGGAAAAGCCCATCTCGTTTGAGTTGACGGTCGGGTCAGGAAAGCCCGGCTCGTGATGAGAGCGCATGCACTTGGAGTACTTCAAGAGCATGGCAGTCGCAATAGCGACCTGGGCTGGCGTCAGCGGGCCGCCGTTGTCCGGCAGAAAGTGCTTGCAGGCGCTGTTCGCCGACGCGAACTGCGGGGCATGCGAATCAGCCGCGGGGTTGAAGCCAAACCCATGGTTGGAGGGCGGCGTTGGGTCGGGAAAGTCCGTGACGCCGTGCGAGCGCATGCACTCGGCATAGGAGAGCACGTAATTGTACTCCTGCTGGACACCGGCGAACGGAGTAGGTGAGGCGGAGGCCGGAGCAGCCGCCGTCGTCGTAGTCGAGCCGAGGCTCGCCACACCTGGGCTGGCCGACCTACCGCCGCAGGCCGCGACGAGCAAGCCGCCAGTAAGGAGCAAGGCCACAGCATGAGCGTCGCTGTACAGTCGACGCTGGCGAGCTCCCCTCCCTCGGTGGTTCTCACGTGACGCCGCGCCATCGACCACGCCACCTTTGTAGACGAGTTCACCTAACAGCGCCCTAACACCTCTGTCGAGGGCACGGGGCAGACGACGCGAGGTCGGTCCTGTCTCTGAAACCGAGCGGGCGGGATCGACCTAACAAGGAGCTCCACGTCAGCGGCGAGATCCAAGGCGGCTCAAACAGCCTGACCGGTCTTGGAGCGAGCTCTCCGATGCGGGCTCCTTAGCCGAGACAGCGAGGATTTGGCGCTGGCACGACTGGTCCACGCACCATGTCGTTGTCGAAGGTTCAGCTCTTCATCGATCGTCACGACGAGCCGAATGAGGCAACGGTCATGAGGAGCGTCGGAGAGTCGCTAAGGTCTCACGTTGACGTCAAGGTTGGACAGGAACCTCTTGGCGCCCAATTGTCAGCAAAGGTGAGGAGCAAGAGAGATGGCAACCTTCACGCGGGAGGCTGAAGTCCCGCTGGGTGCGGATCGGAGGGGGCTCCACTACAAGTGGATCGCACTTTCCAACACGACGCTGGGGGTGCTGATGGTCACCATCAACCAGTCGATCCTGTTGATCTCTCTGCCCGACATCTTCCGAGGCATCGCCCTGAACCCCCTCGCACCCGCCAACGTCTCGTACTTCCTCTGGGTCTTCATGGGCTTCCTGCTCGTGACGGCGGTGCTCGTCGTGAGCCTGGGCCGTGTCGGCGACATCTACGGCAGGGTGCGCATGTACAACCTGGGCTTCGCAATCTTCACGCTGTTCTCGATCCTGCTCTCGGTGACCTGGCTCAACGGTGCCGCCGGCGCGCTCTGGATCATCATCATGCGTGTCTTCCAAGGCGTCGGGGGAGCCTTCCTCTTCGCCAACTCGGCGGCCATCCTCACCGACGCCTTCCCGGCCGACGAGCGGGGCAAGGCCATGGGCATCAACGGCATCGCAGCTGTGAGCGGATCCTTCCTCGGCCTGATCCTCGGCGGGGTGCTCGCCCCAGTCCAATGGCACCTGGTGTTCCTCGTGTCGGTGCCCTTCGGGCTGTTCGGGACTATCTGGGCGTACTTGAAGCTCAAGGACAACGGCGTGCGCATAAAGGCCAAGATCGACTGGCTCGGCAACGCCACCTTCGCCATCGGGTTGGTGGCGCTGCTCACCGGCATCGTCTACTCGCTCCTCCCCTATGGCGGACATCCCACCGGCTGGACCAACCCCTGGGTGCTGCTCGGCATCTTCGGGGGCATCGCCGTGCTCGTCTTGTTCGTCTGGATCGAAGATCACGTGGAAGAACCCATGTTCCACATGAACTTGTTCAAGGTGCGCGCCTTCACCGCCGGCAATGTCGCCGGCCTGCTTGCTGCTCTAGGGCGCGGTGGCCTGCAGTTCATGTTGATCATCTGGCTGCAAGGCATCTGGCTCCCTCAACATGGCTACAGCTTCAGCCAAACTCCGCTCTGGGCGGGGATCTACATGATCCCTCTCACGGTCGGCTTCCTCCTCGTCGGGCCGCTCTCGGGAATCCTTTCGGACCGCTTCGGGGCACGACCGTTCGCGACCGGTGGCCTCGTGATCTCCGGGGCGAGCTTCCTGCTACTTGAGCTGTTGCCGATGAACTTCCACTACGTCTTTTTCGCACTGCTCGTGTTCATGTTCGCCGTCGGCATGGGACTGTTCTTCGCACCTAACCAGTCCGCTGTCATGAACAGCCTCCCCCCCGGACAACGCGGTGCAGGAGCGGGCATGCTCAACACCTTCCAGAACTCGGCCACCGTGTTGTCGATGGGGCTGTTCTTCACCATCGTCACCCTCGGCCTTGCCGCCGATCTGCCCAAGCATCTGTACCGGGGACTCATTGCGGCTGGCGTTGCCCCGGCTGCGGCTCACATTGTCGCAAGTGAGCCACCGATCGGAAGCCTGTTCTCCGCCTTCTTGGGCTACAACCCGGTGAAGGAGCTGCTCGGGCCAACCGGTGCCCTAAAGCATCTCAGCGCACATCAGGCTGCCTACATCACGGGGCGTTCCTTCTTCCCGAGCCTCATCGAGCAGCCCTTCGCGAACGGCCTACACCTGGCTTTCGACTTCGCCGCCGGAGCGACACTCATAGCTGTCCTGGCCTCAGGCCTGCGTGGCCGGCGCTATGTGCACGCGACTGACTCGATCGGCGACGAGCTTGCCGAAGGCGCAGCCGATACTGCCTCGGTGGCCGCGTTCGCCGGCGGCAGCCCACTCGAGATCGCTGCGGCAGAGGTACTGTCCGCCCCGGTGGGAGAGCGCGAATGATCGACGACGATGATTGAGGCCTCTGCGAAAAGGCGAGGGCCAGTGGCTGAAACGACCCCGTCTGCCGCCGGCGGGCTCACCGTTGTCGATCCGCCCGACAACAGCACCCAGCTGCTCGGGATTGGAGAGGCAGCCGCCCGAACGGGCGTGTCGGAAAGAGCGCTCCGCTATTACCAGGAGCTGGAGCTGATCACGCCTTCGGGCAAGACTCCGGGCGGCATGCGCCGTTACTCGGAGTCAGACCTTGCCCGCGTGACGCGCATCCGCGAGCTGCAGAGTCTGCTCGGGCTCAATCTCGAGGAGATAGCAGTCGTGCTGCGCAACGACGATCGCATTGCGAGTATCCGTGAGCTCTACCACGACAAACGGACCGGTGTCCCAGAGCGGCGGCGCCTCGCTCGAGAAGGCCTCGCCCTCCAAGAGGACCTCCGGACGATGGTCGAGTCCAAGCGAGCCGCGTCTAAATGCCTTTCTGGCCGACCTGGACGCCCATATCGAGAGAATCCGGGGTTTGCTACAAGAAAGCGGCGCCAAGAAGCCGTGACCGTCGTTAGCCGACACCGGCCGGTGGCAGGCTGGGGGTTGCGCGGGTCGTCTCTCTAGAACTGTGGAGCGGCTCCCGGCACAAGCCGAAGGGAAGGGCGATTGTGCAGCCATCAGAGGTTTCCCGTGCCGTGGCGGCTGCCATGTCGACCGCTTCAGCGCTCGAGCTGACAGTCGACGACGCGATCATTCTTCACAACTCGAACAAGCTCGCCGTGCGGCCGCTGCCTTGTGATGTCCTTGCCCGAGTCGCACCCCTAGAGCATCAGGTCGCCCAGTTCGAGGTAGAGCTTGCTGAGCAGCTCGCCGAGACCGAAAGCCCTGTGGGTGCTCTTGAGCCTGGGGTGGAACCGCGCGTCTACGAACGTGACGGCTTCGTGGTCACGCTGTGGACCTACTACGAACCTGTGACACCTCAAGAAATCTCGCCAGTCGAATACGCGCATGCGCTCGAGCGACTGCATGCCGGCATGCGCAAGCTCGACGTCACGACGCCGCACTTCACGGATCGGGTCGCGCAGGCTCAACAACTTCTTGCGAGCCGCGACCGTGCTCCGTTGCTCGCCGAGACTGACCGGGAGCTTCTCAGCAACACGCTACGAAGCCTCAGACGAGCGATCGGAAACCGCGGCGCCGCCGAGCAGCTGCTGCACGGCGAGCCGCACCCAGGCAATGTGCTCAACACGAACAACGGGCCGGTTTTCATAGACCTCGAGACGTGCTGCCGTGGGCCTGTCGAATTCGACCTCGCCCATGTGCCCCAAGAGGTCGTCGGACACTATCCGGGCCTTGATCAAGACCTGCTCGACGAGTGCCGGGTTCTCGTTCTTGCCATGGTCGCAGCGTGGCGCTGCGATCCAGGCGACCAACTCCCGAACGGGCAACGAGCACTGCGGGAACTCCTCGGTGCCCTACGCGCGGGTCCACCGTGGCCACCGCTCGAGGTCGTGATGCGCCGGATCTAGCCGGTGCTCGCAGGACTCATTGCCGAACGGTGCTCCCTCTGGCACGGACCGCGAGACATCACGGGCCAAGGAGAACGACATGCAGTAACGGCGCCGGGCCGGACCTGCATCAGCGTCAGCGTCCAACGCTGCCCGCGGACCGCCACTACAGCGACTAGTTCGCCGCCCAAACGAGACCGATAAAGGAGACCACGATGAGTGACCACCAGCTCGCCACCGACACAATGGACGGCGACACCATGCGCGCGGTGCGCTTTCACGAATAAGGCGAACCCGTCGAGGTCCTACACCTCGAGACCGCATCCGTCGCGGAGCCAGGACCCGGCCAGATCCGCGTCATCGTGCATGCCTGGGGACTGGCCCCGGCCGATTGGGCGCTGTGCCGGGGACTGTTCTCCGGCCAGCTGCCCCGCGGCATCGGATGCGAGGTGTCCGGCACCGTCGATGCCATCGGCGACGGCGCCACCGACGTCGCAATCGGTGACTTGGTTTTCGGCACCACCGACTGGAGGAACGGCTCGTCCGCGGGCGCCGCTGACCGCGCCATCACGGATCACTGGTTCACCGTTCCCCCGGGCCTAGACCTGACAGAAGTAGCGGGCTTGCCAATGGCCCTCGGTACCGCCTACTGGCACCTGGCGCGACTCGGCCTCTCCGCCGACCAAACCAGCCTCATCCACGGCGCAGCCATCACCGTCGGCTTCGCCGCCGTTCAGATCGCCCTCATCCGCGGAGCACGGGTGATCGCCACCGCCGGCGACACCTACGCCCAAAAGCTGCGTGAGCTTGGAGCGGTCGTCACCCCTACGGCGCCGGCATGGTGCAACGAATCAAGGCCATCAGCGACGCTCCCGTCGACGTGGTCCTTGACACCGCGCCCGCCAACGGCGTCCTGCCCGACCTCGTCGCCATCGCCGACGGCGACCCCAAACGCGTCCTCACCATCTCTGACTTCGAAGCAGCACAACAGCTCGGCGTCCGCGAAAGCTTCCACGAGGACCCCACGACACGAAGTGAGCCTCGTCGAGCGCTGGTTCGCTGAGCTGACCAACAAATGGCTTCGCCGCGGCACTCACCGCTCGATAAGGGAGCCGGAGGCAGCCATAAGGACGTGGATCGACAACTGGAACGAGGACCCCAAACCCTTCGTCTGGCACAAGAGCGCTGACGAGATCCTCGACACGCTCGCGGTCTACTGCGAGCGGATCTCCGACTTAGGTCACTAAGGGCCGCGTAACGACAAGGACGGTAGTGAGCGCGGTAACGGGTCAAGCCTTGTGCGAGTTCTGACGACTGGCATGTCAGGCACCACGCGTTACGCGGACAGGGTCTCTACAACGAACTCGCGAAAGCTCGAGAAATCCGCGTCGTAGGCAGCGTTTATGCGCGGCAGGTCGGTCCACGCGTGATGTACCCGCCGCTCAACGACCGTCATTCCGAGGGTCAAGGGGCTTACCGTTTCGACGTCAACGCCCACCTCCCGCGTTGAGAACATCGTCGGATTCAAAAGCAGCGCAACGGCAGTTGCATCGATATAGGCGCAGTAGCTGCCGTACCCTCGACCCTTAACGAAACCGACAAACCCGGCGACCGCCCGGGCTTCGGGCCGATCGGAACTTGCGAGCTGCTCGAGCTCGGCCTCGCTCAGGTTCATTTCCTCACGCGTCCAGACATCGACCCCGATCGCCGTGAGCGGAATACCGGAACGAAATACCAACCGAACGGCTTCCGGATCAACTAGCACATTCCATTCGCTCTGCGGAGTAGTGCCGGTTCCGTACAGCTGCGAGCACTCATTGAACCCGTAGTTTCCGCCTATGAAATAGATATGACTGATCAACTCGGTCAATCCGGGGGCCTTCATCAGCGCCAAAGCAACATTGGTCAATGGCGCCGTAGCTAGCACGGATATTCCAGGATACTGCTGAGCAACGTCGATTATCACGTCTGGCGCGAAGCGTGGGTCAAGAACCCTGCTTGAAGCAGGTAGCCCGATGTCAGCAAGACCGTCACTGCCATGAGAGAAGGGGTCGACTGCGTACTGACGAACGAGCGGTTGAAGCGCGCCTGCCGACACCGGGATGTCTCCTGCGCGAAGCACGTCTAGGACCCGGCACGTGTTCTGCGCGCAACGGTCTGAGAGCAGGTTTCCAGTGGCGCACGTGATTGCCCGCACATTCAGGGCACCACTGCGAATGGCGAGCATGAGTGCCGTAGCATCGTCCATGCCTGGGTCGCAATCAATAATCACATCGCGAGCGGGGCTGATCTGAACACCTCTTTCGAGAGCTCCAGTTTGCGTTCCAGTCGTAGGCAGCAACTCGGGCAGTAGCGCCATCTGGAGCTGACTGACCTAACGTACGGACCTCAATATATCTGTATACCATACACGTATGAGCGACCCTGAGTTGCGGGCACAAATCGACAGCCCACCGGCACAGGTCGTTCGTACGTCGCCGATGCCTGCCTGGGCTCAGGTTGCTCAACACTTCAAGAGGACGATCGACGATGGCACCCTCCCCAGTGGCTACCGGCTGCCTTCGGAGACTGAGCTTGCCGACGACTTCGGGGTAAGTCGCATGACCGTGCGCCAAGCGTTCGGCCACTTGTCCGCCGAAGGTTATGTGGATCGTCGTCAGGGCATTGGCACCTTCGTGGCGCCGCGCCGCTTGCCCATTCAGCATGATCTGAGCATGAACGACCCCTGGCGTGATCGTTTGAGCTTGCAGGGTCACAAGCCAGTTTCGGAGGTCATCGAGTCTGGGCTGAGAGAAATGCTGCCTGCCGAAGCGAAGGCCCGACTTTCCGAACTCGATGTCGAGTCACCTTTCGCTTATTTCAGGCGCCTTCACCGCGTCGACGATGAACCTATCGGGATGACCGAGTCATGGGTACCGACCTCGGTCGTTCCCGGTCTCGAGAAGGAGCGACTCTTGGACGGGTCGCTATCGCAGACCTTGAGTCAGCGATATGGCATTGAATCGTCCCTCGTCGACAACGTCGTTGAGGCCGTTCTTGCAACGGCGTCCGACGCCCAGCTGCTGGAAACCTTCGTCGACACCCCGCTCTTCCTCGTGACCGCAGCAGGGCGGCGAAGAGAAGGCGACCTCGTCCACGTCTCTCGCACCGCCTGGGTCGCGGGCCGCGTGCGTTTCCACTACCTGCACCGGACTTCTAGGCGCTCATCCAAGTGACGATCGAACGGTGGCCGGCAACGGCCGTCGTTTTCTTGGCAACGAAAGGATATTGAGCCGCTGGGGGCCGTGCCGCCGTTGCGACACCGCGTGGATCGCTCACGCCGACTTGTCATCGACACGGTAAACCGAGAATCCGTCCGCGTAGAGCGTTCCACCCTCGACGATGAAGCCAGCAGCACCGCCCAGGTAGGGCGAAGCGGTGTCATTGGTCGAGAGCACCTCGGCCCCGTCGACGTCAACAATGAGCTCCGTGCCGACGCATCGCGCAGTGAGAAGGTGGCTCTCGTCTATCTCATAGGGGAAGGCCGCCGCTGCCAGAACAAACCTGTCCCTGTCGCGATGCTTGACGATCGTTACACGCTTGCCCCCCTCGAACATGGCGGCGTAGAACCTCCGGTGCCCCACACTCCTGAGCACCAGTCCACACGACGCATGCATGCTGAACGCCAGGTGGGACCCGACGGTGTAGTCGTTCCAATCCCTGGTTCCGATCGTTGCCAGGCCCAGGCCATGTGAATGGGAAAGGGCAAACGTGTACTTGGAATCGGCCTCGAAATTCTCAGCCGAGCTAACCCATCCTCGCAAGCCGATCGGTTGGGTCTCCCAGATAGAGGTCATGAGACTGCCCGACACCTCGAACTTTGACGGGGCGCCTTGCCAATCAACCTCCTCGATCCAGACTCGGCCGGCGAACATGCAGCTGGCCTCCAGAACAAGGCCGAGACGGACAACGGGTACAGAACCAATGGAAGGAACCTTCCACTTGATCAAGGAACTCTGTCTCCCGAGCGAGACCGGCTCGCTGAAATTCGCTTCTCTGTGTCCCGTCTGCGTCTAGGTAGAGCACATAAAGGCGCGCCCTCGGAGACCCTTCACTATCTGAGCGGACTCGACAAAGAACCGTTTGTCCTGGATACAGGGTGGGACTGGCCACGGTCGAGAAATTGCGGGCGTCGTCCAAGGGATCAAGGAAGACCGGTACCGAAACGGCGACTGGCGCATCGGGTCCAACGCCCTCGCAGTCCAACACAAGCCCGTTTCGTCCGTCTCCCCCAGTGACTTCCACCCGCGACGACGACCCCAGGTAGGGGCAGGATTGGAAACCCTGGGTGGAGCCCCGGTACGAGAAGGTGAACCGCGCACCGTGATCTACCGGCGGGTTGCCGGCCACCCGCGCCATCTCGCGGACGATGGCCTTGGCTTCCGTCTCGGCATTGGAGACACACGATCCTCCGTCTGCTGTCACGACAAGCAACCGGTCCGCCACGGGCTTACGCAGATCGACCTCGGCGGTAATCGCGTCAAGTCCCAGGCGGACTCCGTTCAAACATCCAACTGACCCCGCATTGCTGTCCGTGTCCAGTCCGGCGGAGGCGGCGATCATCACTGATCGGTGAAAGCTATCGCCCCCCAGCAACAGCGCCGCAAGTGTCATGGCGTGATTGGGCACCATATGGCATGGTCCCGGGTACTTGGCGTAGCCGTATTCGTGGTCGATCCTGTCCCGCGCGTCACGCCACGACCCCGACGCCGAGCAGATCTCCATCACTCCGTCGATGACATCGTTGAGCGTGCGGGTCTTTACATATTGGCGACAGTCCGCAATGAGACTCGACAGCGAGGACACTTCGAAAGCCAGGGCACGCATGGCGCCGAGAAAGCTGGCGGCGTCAACTGCGACGCCGTCGTGGCTGACAGATGCGGCCTCTCGAACTGCGTAGGCGGCTCGCTCGGGATCGCCTGGATAGATCATCGCGAAGGCGTCATAGAATATCTGCGCACCGACCTGTTCGGGCAGTACAGGTCCGTTCAGTTTGTATGATCCGCTCTCTGGCGCATCCACCCCTCTGTTCAGATGGAAATATGCCGTGTGCTCCGTCGAGCGGCCTACGCCGCCCCACCACAGGATCGTCCGTCTCTCGATTATGTAGTTGAGCCACGTGTGGCCCACCTGCTGTGCGGTTGGTGGTATGGCCTCATTGTCCGAGACGGCTCTAAAGAATGCGAAGGTGCCGGAGATGTCGTCATCGGCCACGATCAACGGCTCATTCAGGACCTTATGGACGAAGTTGCCGACTTCACCGAAGCGGCCCTGAATCTGTTCGTACGGCCAGCCTTCAACGGGGCGCCCGAGGTAGACGCCGATGATCTTGCCGAGCACTCCGGCGTAGACCTTCTCCGAGTACTGCTCGATATCTGATGGCATCGACCGATCACCGTGACCTTTGTATAGAGAATCCGTCCACGAGCACGCCGCCTTCGTCAACGACAAATCCGGCGGCACCTCGGAGGAACTCGCCGTCTGTCCCGACTAGCTCAAGTTCTTCGTCGACTTGAAGTCGCAGCTCGTCTCCGACCACCGAAAGCCGGAGACTGTGAACCTCACCGGAGTGCAGCTGCATCGGCCTATGTGCCAGCAGAGACTCGACGCCATCGCGTCGTTTGACTATCACTGCCCGGTCGTGCGCCAGAAGTGCCGCGTAGTAGCGGCGGTGGCCCCGGGCACGGGCCACAAGACCTGCAGTCTTCTGCTGATTGAACGTGATGCTGCTCGCGACCACGTAATCGGACCAGTCGGACGTGCCGATCGTCGCGACTCCGTTGTCGGTGGGGTGCGAGAGCGAGAAGGTCGTGGTGTAGTCCGGCGCGAGGTTCGCAGCCGAACTCACGAAGCTCCGCAACCAGACCGTGTCGGTTGTCCAAGGCGTCAGCTCAGGCGACATCTCCTCGGCACGTCCAAGTCGAAAGTCGAGCGGGGCGCCGTCCCAGTCAATCGTCCTGATCAAACTTCGTCCGTCGAGGCGGACCCCGGATGTGAGCTCGATCCCGAATCGACAAATGGGGGATCCTCCGGTATCGGGCACGACCCACGAAAGCTCGTTCTCGCCAGGCTTTAGACGCGTCTCGTCCCCGCGGAGCTTTCGAATCTGCCCGTTGTCCGAGTACGTTTCGATGAAAAAGCTCACCTCCGGGCAGCCACCTGCGACTACTTCCATGATTGCGTTCACTACCTGGCTGGAGTAAAGGCTCGGGCTTCCGACAACCTTGAAGTAGCTTGTGCCCTCTGTGCTTGGAGGCACTGGTTCCACGAATGTCTCGACTGCGATCGCGGCCGGAGCTCCGGGCGCGAGTGCCCGATAGTCCACGATCAGACCTGTCCCGGTGCTTGCGAGCCGCGTAGACTGCCTGTCCGGCTCCGGCGATCTGGTAACTGCGGAATCCCTGCGTTGCGCCCGGGAATTCGAACTCGAAACGCGCTTGGCGGGAGGAAGCTTGCTCACCGCGTAAAAGCGCGGCCGAGGCCCTCAGCTTTCTCGTTTCGCGCACGGCGTCGGAGAAACATTCACCGCCATCTGCGCTCACGACGAACATCCTGTCGGCCACCGCGCCTCGTAGGTCCGCTCCGGCGTCGATACCCGCCAGTCCGAGCCGGATACCGTTGATGCAACCAACGTTGCCGGCATTGGAGTCCGTGTCCCAACCGGCCGATGTGCATATGGCAAGGCTCCTCTGAAAGCTGCCCCCGGCCATGATCAGCGACATGATGATCGAAGCGTGGTTGGTGGCCACCGGAGAGTTGCCCGGGTACTTGTCGTATCCGTGTTCCCGCTCGATCCAGTCGCGCACGGACCGCCAGTCGTCGGTCGCCGCGCAGCAGGCGACGACCTGCTCCACAAGCCGAGAGAGCATCGGAGAACTGACGGCATTAAGACCCGCCTCCAAAAGGCGTTCAAGATCGACTTCTTCGTACGCCAAGGCTTCGACGCCAGCTATGAGACATGCCGCGTCTACCGCGAGACCGTCATGGCTGACCGACGCCGCCGCTCGTGCCAACGCCACTGCACGCTCTGGATCGCCCGGATTGGTCATCCCCCAGCCATCAATGAAGATTTGGGCGCCGACCTGCTCAGCCATTGCGCGGCCGTTGAGCGCGATAGAACCGCTTTCCGGTGCCGGGATTCCTTGCTTAAGACGAAGATAGGCAGTGTGCTCCGTGGAGCGGCTGAGACCGCCCCACCACAGCACAGTCGCGTTCTCAACAAGGTAGTTGAGCCACGCATTGGCGACCGTCTGCGCGGAGAAAGGTTCCCTTCCCCAACTGTCGAGGATCGCCCTGATGAACACGAATGTGCCGGAGATGTCGTCGTCCGGCACGATCAAGGGCATCCCCGTCAGGTCGTTCGCGTAGTACTCGATCTGACCGAACTGTTTCCTCAGCGCCTCGTACTTCCAGCCCTCCACCGGTCGGCCGAAGTAGACGCCGATGATCTTGCCGGTGACTCCCGCGTAGGTTCGCTCGGCTTCTTCGGCCTTATTCATTTTCTCCGACCCCAGCGCCTTTCAATCCGAAACCTGCGGCGCCACACCTTCAATCTGTCGCCCGGCCAACCTGGATGTGGCTTGCATCCATATTCACCTCACCATTGCGGAAAGGAACTCGAGCCCACCGAGCTGCGATCTCGCTCGCCACATAGGCCCCGACGGCACCGGTGGCGACCGCGACACAATCGTCGTTCCTCCCGAGATCCCCGGCCTCTACCATCGAGCCGACATCGAGCCTCACAAGGTCATGCCCGTTGCGCCTCAGTGCCTCAGAGAGCTGGGCGTGGCGTTCACGCCCCTCGCTACCAACGAGCTGGACCGTGACATGTGGCTGTGGACCGATGAAGTAGTCCACATGTCCGCTCTCTTCGAGGGGCACCGAACGGACCGGAAGCCCTGTCGCCTCGATGAGTTTCAAGCTCCAGAACTCACCTGCGCTCCGCATATCGGGAAGCGTCAGTACCGATATGCCGGACGGGGTTTGCAGGGGAAATTCCTCGACCGCCCGGTCCGCCGGCTCCACTAGGGACTCGATCGCGTCCCCTATCAGGACCGGAGCCTCGCTGAGGTCGGCGCCGCACGCGGCCAGAACGCCCAGCGACAACATCATGTAGTTGGCCGCGGGGATGATCTCCTTTAGCGTCAGGCTCGGCACCACGAGCCTGCGATCGCACGCCTCGGTCAGTGGTGAATCCGCAGCAGCTGTTATCGCGATGGTGGTAACGCCATGATTTGCCGCCTCCTGCGCAGCAAGCACCGTTGCACCGCTCGCCCCGGAGGACGAGATTGCGCCCAGGATCGTGCACCCCGCCCCGCCGCGCCACGAGTGCCAGGCCAGGTCACCGGACGACTTGGCTCGGTGACCATAGCTCTCACAAAGCAGAGCCGCCGCCAGCGAATCGCCACAACCAGCGAACACCGCGCTCGTGCTCTTGCCTATTGGCGATTCGATTCGATTCGGCTCGGCGAGCTTCACCAAAGAGGCCAGGCCCAGTAGAGTCGTTCGTGCGTCGGTAGCGATGATCATTTTCTCCTCGTTCTGACACCGCTCAATGGGCGGGTAAGTGGTCGACTGTTCATGAGACCGCCAGCTCCCCAGTCAGACAGGGCAAGTCTCGCCACGCTTACCCCGAGTGCCGTTGCGGTGGCGATGTCGCGGCCGGATGCAATGGCAGCGAGAACCGCCCCAGCCAGGGCGTCACCGGCTCCTGTTGTCTCGACTACTCGAACCGCCTCGTCGTGCACATGCCAGGCGCCGCTCTCGTCCACCGCGAAGGCGCCATCGACGTCGAGCTTTGCGATAACTGGCACATTCAGTATTTCGTGCAGCCGCAGCACAGCACGGAACGCGTCCTCGTCGACTGAGGCCAATTGCATCCGACTTGGGAGCAGAACGGTCCGTTGCGGAATCGTCAGCCTCTTCCAGTAGCTCAACGACTTTGCGTTCGTCTTTCGCTGCTCGGGATCGACGCCGACCACCACAGCGTTCTTTGCGTCGGCGGGCAGCCGCAGCGGAGAGCACAGCAAAAGAGCGTCGAGCGAGGGAAATAACTTCGTCTTGGCGGACGATCGTGCAGCTGGCGGCTCGTCCACTTCGGCGATCTCGAGGCCGTCGCGAGGTCCTGTGAGGACGACACGGCGGCCTTCAGGTGAATCAAGCATCCAGACTAGTGGCACATCCCGAACGGCATCGCAGAGACTGAGGTCCACTTCTGCCGCCATCAGTACCTCGCTGAATTGCGGCACGGACGAGGGAAGCGCCGTCCGGAGCATCACCTTTGTGCCTGTGACGAGGCGGGCTCCGAGAGCTGAGAAGAGGCCTGGACCACCGAGCTGAAAGAAATGCGGGGCCTCGCCGACTCGAACCAGGTGATCGACGCTCAACCCGCCCTCTATCCCGAGGGTGGTCATGTAGCCCGCCCTTCGAGGAACAACGCTGAACTCGCCGCGATCCGAGCCACCTCGTGAGCGGGTGCAACGAGAGGCTTCATCGCCGGGTCGCCTCTGGCGGAGCACCCGCAAGACCAAGCGACGGCGTCCAGTGAGGGCTGCCAGCCGCCGCTTTCGCGTCATCCATCGCCCGCAGCACGGCCAGACCCTCGATGGCTATCTTGATGGCGGTTTCGTGACCGGCGCCGGCTTCGAATCTCTCGCCCGTGACGATGTTGTCGGCAACCGAGCAGATCGATCCCCCCCGACGCCCGAACAACTGTGCCAAGGTGACGACCGCTGACGACTCCCGATCTCCGTTCAGGACCCCTGCGCGTGTCCAGACATCAATCACCTCGAGATTCCAGGGCTGCATATACCCCCCCACTCCTGGCCTGCCCACACCACAGAAGTCGCTGTCAGCTGACCGAGTGACTCCGACATGCCAGCGTGCCGACGACCGGGAAGCTGCTTCGGCCAGAGCGGCGACAACTTCGAACGAGCATGACGCGGGGTACGAGGCCGGGATATAGCTCCTGGTCATGCCCTCATCTCGAACTACGCCACTGGATATGACCACGTCGCCCGGTCTAACCGAGGCATGCAGGCCGCCTGAACCGCCGACTCTCACATAAGCAGTCGCAGGTGTGTTCTCGAGAAGTTCGTGCAGCGCAAGTTCGGCCTCGGGCGCACCACTGCCACCGGATACGACTGTGATTGACGCTCCTTTGTACGACCCGGTCCAGCAGGAGAACATGCCTGTGCGTCCGATCGGATGAGCGTCCTCAAGCCGACCAGCAATCAACTCTGCAGGATCCGCGGTGTAGGCGCAGAGAGGGTCCCGTACCGTTAGAATCACGTACTCGCCGACGGAGTCTGGGGCCACTCCGGTCAGTGCGGGCCGCCCATCGATGAACAGGCCTCTCCTCGGCACGTTCGCCGCATAGCGAGCACCGCGCGGGGTGTAATCCCCTTCCTCGGCGTCGTGCTCGAGCGAACCGCTGTCGGCGCCATCCTTGCTTCCTAAGCTCATTCTTGCGCGCTCAGGACGGCACGACGCAGACGTTGACGCTGCGCTCCCGGGGGCCGTCGAATTCGAGGAAGTAGATCTTCTGTGAATGTCCGAGGACGGGAGCACCGCTATCGACGAGTATCGAAAGGCTGCTCCCGACAAGCGCGGATTTGATGTGCCCGGCCGCGTCCTGGGGAGTGTCGTGTTGGTGCTTGAAGTCAATTCGCGTCGGAACGAGCCTCGCCACTTCGTCCATCACGTCTTCGAGCGTGTTCGGATCCGGGAACGAGATTATGCACACCGCAGCTGTGGTGTGTGGCAAGGCCACCACCCCGATGCCAGAATTCGCACCGCTGTTCTTGACAGCATCAGCGACTTGCTGGGTTATGTCGTAGGCGGCGTTGGAGTCGGTTTTCAGCTGAAAACTAGAGATTGGCATGGTCAGTTGGATCCTTTCTCACGCAAACTGCGTCCGATTCGGGCACCGCATGCGCCCCGGTTGTCAAGGAAAGTTCGGTCACGTCTGCTGTCCCGCCGAGCTCACGGGCCTTCGAGGCCAGGTCGCGCCCGGAGTATGAGGGAGGGCCCCACTCGCCGACCACGAGTCCCGCCACACCCGCGGCTAGTCGAGATGCTCCCTCCAGATCGCCGACGTCTTCACACCATGCGGCCATAAAGGCTCCGCCATACGAGTTACCCGCACCAGTCGGATCGACGACGTCAATGCCCTTTACCGCCGAGATGTGGAGAAGCCTGCCACCTTCGGCGACATAAGAACCTCCGGTCCCCATTCGGTAAAGCAGCACGCCCTCAACGCGGGAGCGCAAGAGCTCGAGGCACTTCTCGGCTTGGTCGCACTCCAACAGCGCCGTCGCCTCGACGTGGTTGATAGAGAAAACGTCGACGTCAGGCAGTACTTCGCAGATGTCCGCCCAACACCCGGGATTACACGACCTTCGGTCCATCTCCCAGAGAACCTTCGCGCCCGAGACACTCGTAACTGCCAGCAAGTCGTCCCAGAACTGCCGCTGCGCCTCGCGGAAGACGTACAGACCTCCGCATCGAAGATGCTCCGGCCGCACGTCGGCGACTTCGAGGCCGAATCGGCCGAAGTGCTCCTGGCCAAGGAGGGGCGACTCCACCCGATCCCCGTCGCATCCGTAAGCGAGCTTGGACCTAGGGGTGCTTTCGCTGCGCACTTCGAGCCCGGAAGCATCTATGCCCCAATGTTCAAACCACTGCCAGAACTCAGGCTCGAAGTCGTCACCCACTCGACCGATCACCTTGATGGTTCTCTCCGGCGGACACCCGAGGCGAGCACCGAACGCGGCATAAGTGGCGGCTCCCCCGAGCTGCATCTTAGGATCCGAACCAGCGCGGAGATACACCTCGTCCACGTTGATCTGTGACCAGACCGTGTAACAAGGAGCTAGCTGAGGCGCGTCAAGCGTTCCGCGGGGAACCGAGTCGTAATCCCTGTGCACCGCTACGCCTTTCCTCTCCTCGCCCATCTGCGTCAACCACCCTATCTAGTGGTCATACTATCCGCCTGTCGTACGCTCATCATAATGACCATGTCAGATCAGACTTGCGGCTGGTGAACAGTTCTCTTGCTTGACAACTCCCAGCACGGCCGCACCCTCTCTTTCGGACCGCTTTCTCCCGGCACGACCTTTCTGGATCCGATGGTCAGCCCTTGACCGCACCGGTAACGAAACCGTCTATGAACAATCGCTGTACGGCGATGAAAATCACCAGTACCGGAAGGATAAGTATCACGGCTCCGGCCATCATGATGCCCTGTTGATCGGTGAAGGTGCCGTTCATCGTCAAGTAGCCAAGCGTGGCCGTGTAAGAGGACGGAGTCTGCAGGAAAGTCGTCGTGATCAGATACTCGTTCCACGCGAACAGGCCCACGAGAACCGCAACGGTGAGCAAGCCCGGTGAGATGATCGGCAGCATCACGCGCCACAGCAGACTACCGACGCCTGCTCCGTCTACGAGGGCTGCTTCCTCCAGGGCCGCTGGAACCTTGAGGAAGAACGCCCGCATCAAGAAGACTGCCAGGGGAAGGTTTATGGCTGCCACGATGAAGCCGACCGCTATGGGATCGTTCAGTAGGTGCAGTTTCGAGTACTCGAAGTAAAGCGGGAACAGGAACAACCAAATTGGAACTGTGACGGCAGCCAGGAAGTACATGGTGACAAGGGGCCAGGCGCGAATCTTCTTTCCCGCCAATACGTAGCCGGCCAGCGAGGCGCATATGAGCACCACCACGATCGTCGTGAAGACCAGCAAGAAGCTGTTGACGAAGCCAGTCGAGAAGTGGCCGTAATCCCAGGCTGTCGTGAAGTTCGACCAGTTGAGCTGGGTCGGAAGCGCCAGCGGATCGGCGGCCACTTGCAACGAGGTCTTGAAACTGTTGATGAAGACGAGGGCAATCGGGAACAGCTGAATCAGGGCAAGCACGATGAGCAAAATGTGGCCGGGGGTGCTTCGGAGGGCCCTTCGTAGCTTCATGACGCCATCTCCCTTCGGCTCAAGATCGCATAGAAAGCACCCATCAGCAGCCCGAAGAAGCTCATGACGAGACTGACGGCTGCCGCCATGCCGAATTCGTACTCGGAGAATGCGAACGTGTATGCGTAGGTGCTCAGCACCTCGCTCGCGTGAGCAGGACCGCCGCCGGTCATCAGATGGATGTAGTCGAACGACAGGAACGAGAAGATCGCTTCCATTACGAACATCAACATCAGCGTCGGCATGATGTTGGGCAGGTACACGTGACGGAACAACTGCCGTGTCGAGGCCCCCTCAACTCGCGTGGCTTCTATCTGCTCGGGAGGAGTTTGTCGAAGGGCCGCCAGATAGACAACCATCAGAAATCCCCAGAAGTGCCACATGTCTACGGTCGCGACCGCCAAAAGCACCAGGTGAGTATTTCCGAGAGGATCCTGGCCAACTAACCCGTGCCCCTGCAACCACGCCCAGAGACCAGCCACGGGATCGTAAACGATATTGAGCCAAAGTATGGCATTCGTCACCGGGGCGAGAACGTAGGGAATCAGAAACAACACCTGGTAAAGGGTCCGCGTTCGCGGACGCCGAAGTAGGAGCAGAGCCGTTCCTAGCCCGAGGCCGACGGGAATTGTGAGAAACAGCGCAGCCCACTTGAGATTGTCTCCGAGAGCCGTCCTGAACACGGGGTCGGAAAATATCGACCTGAAGTTGCCGAATCCCACCCAGTTCGCGTGAAGGGATAGCCCGTTCCAGTTGGTGAAAGCGGCGACCGCAGTCATTACGCCCGGAATCAGGACCACGACGGCGGACAGCAGCAGGGCCGGAGCGACGAGGAGGTAGTACTTCCCGGTCCGCGGCCTGCGGCGCTTTTGCACGGCAGGCGTCGGCAACGACAGGACTTCGCTTGTCGCCGTCATATCTGCCCGTGAGTTCCTCGAACCGCGGAGTGTGGCAGAAGCCCACCCACAGACTCCCATCTCCACGTCGGTTCTCTCACGCACACCTCCTCGAACGCCACTGCGAGAAGCTAAACGCCACGTCTGTCACCTGGACTGGCGAACGTCTCCATGAGCGTGGCGACGAACTTGGTCTCGTCGGAGTCCAACGCGACCCAGACGGTCGGTTCTCGTCGACTATGGCCGTGAGTATCGATAACAGTCCGACCGAGGGTGACCTCACCATGGGTCTCGACATCAACCCAGTACTTCTGAACGCTGATCACCGACGGGTCAACAAGGTAGGCGACACACAGCGCGTCGTGGACGGGAACAGAGTTCGACCTATCCATGGGCTGCCATTGTCCGTAGAAGCGGATCCGCTGCTCGACCAACATCGCCGTTGCCCTTCCAGCCGCCGTGCCGAGTGAGCGAAGTCGAGCACAGTCGTCGCCAGATACGAGCGCTCGGTGTGTGGCATCGAGTGGAACCAGCACGATCTCCTCGATCCCACTCGTCAGCACCACACGGGCCGCCTCCGGGTCCGCCCAGATGTTGAACTCCGCCGAAGGCGTTTCATTACCCGCTTCGTGGCCCCCACCCATTATCACAAGACGCTTGACATGCGAACAGAAGCCGGGGTCCAGTTTCGTCGCCAGCGCCAGGTTCGTGAGAGGACCAACGGCCACCAGCACAAGCTCCTGCTCGGTCTCGTAGGACTGTCGAAAGCAGCGTACGAGGAACTCCGCAGCCGATTCTGACTGCTTGGTGGTGTTTGCCGCCGGAAGGTTGAGGGACTTTGAGTAGTGCGGGTTGTCCGTATGTGACGGCAATACAGCCCTCGGGATCGGAAAGTCGTCACGCGCTAGCGGGGACGCCGCGCCCTCGTACACCGGAATCACCCCGCGACCGATGTGGTCGAGAACTCGCAACGAGTTGTCCGTGCAGTAACTGACCTCAACGTTCCCATTGACGGTGGTGACCGCGACGAGCTCCAGATCGGGATGAAGAGCCGCGAGCATGATCGCGACTGCGTCGTCGTCACCAGTGTCACAATCGAGAACGAGGCGCGTCGGCAAAACTTCCCCTTCTAGATCAGTCCGCGGGTCCCGGTGAAGCTAAAACGGCCACCGAGAGCGGCCGAACGGTGGGTAACTGCGACCCCTATCGACAACGAGCGAGCCTTCGTGTCGACACACCGGCACGAAGGCTCGCTCGCACTGAATCAGCTCATGCCGTAAGGCTTCGGCACCGGCGAAATCAGGTGCTCTTTCTCAGCTTGCTGTTGCGCCTTTTCGACTCCCTCAAGAAATGCCTTCGTGGACTCCCTGTTGGTCCACACCTCGTCGATATTCAAGAATGCGTTCTCGACGGTCGGCGGATAGAAGGTGCTGAGCGAGTAGCCCATGTGTCCCGCCTTCACGGCTGTCAACAGGTTATCGATCGCTTCGAGGTAAAGCTTCGAAAGGCCTGAGTACTGCGAAGGCTTGGCGGTGATGTGGTTCAACGGCACGGCCCAGTAGCCCGGCCAGTTGTTGGCCAACATCTCGTCGAGGAACTTCTCCGACATCATGTAGTTGATGACTTCGGCAGCTCCAGCCTGGTTCTTCGAGTACGGGTTGATCGAGAGCGACGACGGCGACTCAAGGGTGTAGAGGGGCGACGGCAATCCCGCGGTGAGGGTCGGGAAGGGTTCGAACCCGAGCTCCGACAAGTTGCCATTGGCCTGGTTGAAGTAAGCCGAGAGGAACTGGAAGCTCAGCGTCGGCGAAACCCAGAAGGGCGTCTTCCCTTCGGCGAGAAGCTCAGCGGTGTCGTCGTAGTTGAGATCGAAGTACTGGTTGCCCCCGAAGTATCCAGCCTTGAACCATTTGGCTGAGGTATTCACAGCATTGACAAAGGGCGCCGCCGTCCACGGGAGACTGCCGGTGAGCGCCTTGTAGACAGCCTGTGGCCCAGACTCGGCCGTAAGGAAGACGTTTGCCACGTCGAAATTGTCAGGTCTCCAACCTTTGTTGCCACTGACTCCACCGTAAAGCCCGTGCTTCTCTGCCTCGTTCATCTCTGTAATGAGCTGATTGGCGGTCTTTGGCACAGCCCAGCCGTACTTCTTAAGAACGGCCTTGTTGTAAAACACCCCGTCGGTATCAAAGGAGTTCGCCAACGCGTAGAGGTCGCCGTGCAACGTCCCGGACTGATACATCGCCGAGTTGAGCCGTGTCTGCCAGCCGTACTCCTGCGAGTACTTGTTCATGTTCGCGATTTTTCCGGCGGGAGCGTATTCTGTCACGAACGAGGGCCCAGATCCGTACACGACGTCTGGCCCTCCGTCGGCAGCAAGCGCGACCTGAATGTTCGTGTCGACGTTGTTGTTGTAGGTGACGGACAGGCTGTACTTGCTCTGAGACGCATCGAAGCCGTCGATGAGGACTTTTTGCATCACCTGCTGTTGCTGTGGAGAGCAGCCCCAGAACCAGTAAGTAAGGTTTATCCTGCTTACGCTACGGCGGCTCGTGGTTGCACTTGCACTGACTGCCGTGAGGCCGGCAGCAAGGACCAGCACCAGCAGAGCCACAACCGAGCCGCGCTTGAATATTCTCAACGTGTGCATGAAACCGCCCTTCATGTTGGCGAAGCGTGTTTCCAATTCGCGTGATCGTAACCTTCGCCTCATCTGGTTGGCAAGTCGTATCGTCCTCAAGAGGAGTGCCTGACCAAAGACGGCTGGGTAATGGAATCTCCTCACCGCGCTCGCGGGTTCCGGCAACGATCGAAACGTCGCTGGGGCCTGGGGCTCAACAAAAGTGGCCGCTCACATCGTCATGATGGCCAACCCACGCAGAACGAACGTGACGACTTCTATGACGGAGTGCGCAGGCCTGTAATTGGTCCAACGCGGCGTCATGTGCATGTCGATGACGTAGGTCCTCGGAAAGGACGTAGCCTTGCCATGGAAATGGGCACGCCTTCAGATCGCGGCGCGACTCCTGGTCGCCTACCAGTGCTGGGCTCGGAGGGCTTACCGGCCCGTCGCAGCGACTTCGACGCAGTCGTCTTCGACCTCGACGGGGTCATCGTCGACACCGAGCGCGTCATACACGACGTCTGGAAAGAAACCTTCGCCCGCTACGGCTGTTCTTTCACTTCCGAGGAGTGGGCAACCAACGTCGGAACCAACTACGGGTTCGATCTCTTTGGCGCTCTCCTCGACCGCAGCGCCGTCGCGTTGCCTCCCTTGGCCGATCTGCGCCAAGGAGTCCTTGCACGTGAGCTCGAGCTTCTTAAGGGCATTTCCCCCCTCCCAGGGGTCCTCGAATGGATCGAAGGCGCGAAGAGACTCGGCATGAGTGTCGCCGTCGCTTCGAGCTCGCCAGCGGCGTGGGTGCGAAGCCGCCTCGAAGACGTCGGTCTGGACAGCCACTTCGTCGTCATCAGCACTAGCACCGAAACGCTCACAGCTAAGCCCGCCCCAGACCTGTATCTCGACGCCTGCCGCAGGCTCGGAGTAAAGCCCGCCCGGGCAATAGCGGTCGAGGACTCCGCCAACGGCCTGACGGCTGCCCGAACGGCCGGTCTCGTCTGCCTCGCAGTGCCGAATACCATCACCGCCGGCCACGACTTCGGAAAGGCCGACTTGATCGTCGAGTCGCTCGCCGCCGTTCCTATCGAGGCAGCTCTGCTGCTCCTTTCCGAGAAGAGGCCGTCCTAGCTCAAGCCAAGGCGAGGACCATCGAGAAGCCCGCCTATCGTTACGCAAGAAACATGACGTTTGAAGCTACTGAGGCCAACTAGATGGTGAGATGCGGCCTCACTTGCTCGTCAGGCTCAGCGACCGTGCGATACCTCTCATCGAATTGGGCCGCGGCTGGGTCTCGATCCGCTTCATCCGGAGAAACTTTTGCGATGCCCAAAAAGGGGTCCAGAACCAAAGCTCGGATCGCGCTTCTTTGCGTACCCTAGCGACCGATTGAAGACGGTCTGGATCGTCCACCAGTAACACGATCAGGGACCCCTTCCGGGTCCCTGAACTGCACTTCCTTTGGCCTGTATCCCAAAAAGTGGCCAACCTTGGCATAGTGATCGCCGACATGGCAGAACGCCATCGCACCCAAGAGTTCCGGAACTTCTTGAACCGCATCAACCGCTCGGTCCCCGAGAAGCTCGACGTACACCTTGTCGTCGACTAATCCCGACCTCGCGATTATCCCGATACCAGCGCTGGCCCCGGGCGAAGCGCCTTGTGCGGGTGGGCCTCTTTGTGCCCGGCGGCGCGGGGAGGTCAGGATAATCCCGTCGAGTTAGATCGGTCCTTCTACTGGGGCGTGGTGCCCTGGGAAGGGAGGAACGGTGAGCAACTTCTCGTGGGCGCATGGTGGCGGACCGCTGGCCTGTTTCGCAGACGGGTATGGGTCGGAGTTGTCAGGGCTCGGCTTCACGCACAACTCGGTAGTCACGCATGTGGTGCTGATGGGCCAGCTGAGCCGGTGGATGTCGGAAGTCGGGATCGTTGTGGGGGATCTGACCGAAGGCCGGGTCGAAAATTTCTTTTTCGACGGGCTCGCGGGCAGCGACGGGTGCCGACGGCACGCACGCTGGCGCCGCTGTTCGTCTATTTGAGGAGCCAGGGCGTTGTCGCGCCGCCGGAGGTTGCTGCCGCGACGCCGTTGGAGGATCTCCTGGCTTGCTATCGGCGTCATCTGGTCGACGACCGTGGGTTGGCACCCTCGACGGTCGCGGGCCACGAGGGGAGAGCCCGGCTGTTTTTGTCGGAGCGGATATCGGTCAGGGGCGGCGGGACCGGAGTCCAAGGCCTGTGTGCAGCCGATGTCACCCGGTATTTGCTTTGCGAGTGTTCCCGGCTTGGGGTTGGGTCGGCCAAGAACAGGGTGACCGAGCTGCGGTCGCTGCTGCGGTTCCTATATCTCCAAGGCTTGATCGGGAGCGACCTCGCCGCGGCGGTGCCGCCTGTGGCGGGGTGGCGGGACACGGCGCTGCCTTCCACGCTGGCGGCCTGCGAGGTCGCCGCGTTGCTGTCGAGCTGTGATCGGTCAAAGCTGACCGGGCGGCGGGACTACGCCATTTTGACGTTGTTGGCTCGTCTCGGTCTGCGATCATGCGAGGTTGCCGGTTTGGAGCTCGATGACATCGATTGGCGGGCCGGGGAACTGCGTGTCCGGGGCAAGGGGCGCAGTCAAGGCCGTCTGCCGTTGCTGAGCGAGGTGGGCGAGTGCCTTGCTTCTTACCTGCGTGACGGGCGGCCTCGAGCCGAGTCCCGCCGGGTGTTCCTGACCAGTCTCGCCCCGCTACGAGGTCTGCACCCGGCTTCGATTGGCGGCGTGGTCGGCCGTGCCTGTGAGCGAGCCGGACGCCCTGTCGTGGGTCCGCACCGGCTCCGCCATGCGTTGGCCGCCGAGATGCTCCGTCAGGGAGCAACGCTGCCTCAGATCGGCCAGGTGCTGCGACACCGGGATCTGGCGACTACGGCGGTGTACGCCAAGGTCGACCTCGGGGCGCTTCGCCGCGTCGCCCAGCCGTGGCCGGGAGCCGGGCAATGAGCGCATTGCTGGACCACGCCAACGAGTACCTACGGTTGCGACGAGCCCTTGGTCATGACCTGGCTGAGGCACACCGGCTCCTGCCGGCCTTTGTTGCGTATCTCGATGCCGTCGGCGCCGAGACAGTCACTATCGAGGCCGCGCTCATGTGGGCACAGCGTCCGGAGGCCCACCCGGCCACCACGGTCTGGGCGCGGCGGATGACCGTCGCCCGGGGCTTCGCCCGCCACATGGCCGGCGTCAACCCGCACACCGAGATCCCGCCCGTCGGGCTGGTGAGCTTTCAGCAGCGCTGGCGCCCACCGTTCATCTACACCGCGGCCGACATCGCCGCGCTGATGTCGACTGCCCGCCGGACCATCCCCACCCCGATGCGAGCCGCCACCGTCGAGACACTCATAGGGCTGCTCGCCGCCACCGGCATGCGGGTCGGCGAGGCGATCCGCTTCGAGCGCAACGACCTGGACACGGCTCAGGGAGCGATCGTCGTGCGTGAGTCGAAGTTTGGGAAGTCCCGGCTGGTGCCTCTGCGTTCCAGCACCATCGACGCCCTGTGTTCCTACGCCGAGAAGCGGGATCGACTCTTGCCCAGGCCGACCAGCCCGACGTTCTTCATCTCGATCGCTGGCACCCGACTCCTCCCAGCCGACTTCGGAAAAGCCTTTCGGAGACTGCTGCGGACCACCGGCGTCGGAGCCGGAGCACCACATGCTCCAAGGGTCCACGACATGCGCCACAGCTTCGCCGTCCACACTCTGGCGGGGTGGTATCGGGCGGGCGAGGATGTGGGTGCCCTGTTGCCCCGGCTGGCCACGTATCTAGGGCACCGAGACCCCAGCTCCACATATTGGTATCTCTCGGCCGCCCCTGAGCTGCTGGCACTGGCCGCCGGCCGTCTAGAAGCAGCACAGGAGGGACGACCATGAGTCTGCTCGCCCCGACTCTGCAGTTGTTCTTCACCGAGCGGTTGGCCAAACAACGACAGGCCAGCCCGCGCACGGTCATCTCCTACAGAGACACCTTCCGGCTCCTGCTTGGCTTCGTGGCCGACCGCACCGGCAAAGCTCCCTCCACCTTGGGCTGGGAAGACGTCGGTGCTGAGGTGATCTCAGCCTTCTTGGACCATCTCGAAGCCGACCGGCACAACAGCGCCCGCAGTCGGAACACCAGACTCGCCGCACTGCGCTCGCTATTTCGCTACGCCGCCCTGCGCCATCCCGAACACGCCGAACTCATCAACCAAGTGCTGGCAATCCCCCAGAAGCGCTTCGACAAGACAACCGTGTCGTTCTTGACCATCGAGGAAGTCAAGGCCCTACTCGATTCACCCGACATGCTCCGCTGGGAAGGTCGCCGCGACCGCTCCCTAATCACACTGGCCGTGCAAACCGGCCTGCGCCTCTCCGAACTGATCGGGCTCAACTGCGGCGACGTTCAGCTTGGCGCCGCAGCCCACGTGCACTGCATTGGGAAAGGCCGGAAAGAACGATCTGTTCCACTGACCGGCTCGACCGTCGCAGTGCTGCGGGTCTGGCTACAGGAACGAACCGGACACCATGATGAACCACTGTTCCCAACCCGCACCGGAAGACGACTCAGCGACGACGCCGTCGAACGCCGAATCGCCGTCTACAAGGTGTCTGCCGCCCAACGCTGCCCATCTCTGCACACGAAGAAGTTGACACCTCACGTCCTCAGACATACGGCAGCGATGTCCCTCCTGCACGCTGGGGTCGACAGCGCGGTCATCGCTCTATGGCTCGGCCATGCCGACACTCGCTCGACCGATGCTTACCTGCACGCGGACCTCAGCATCAAGCAGCGAGCGCTCGAACGCACTACCCCCATCTCGTCCAAGCCCGGCCGTTACAAGCCACCCGACAGGCTGCTCGCCTTCCTTGAGAGCCTGTGATTATCCCGAACTCTCCGACGCAGTCACGCACGAGAAGCCCGCCCCCACAGGCAACTCGCGGGGAGCCAACGACAAGTCGGGATAATCGCGAGGTCGGGATTAGTCGACTAATTCCGTCATCGGGATTAGTCGACAACGTCTCGACCCACAAGACCCCAGAGATCCGGCGATGGCTCCTGCGCCTTCCCCGGTTCCATCTCCACTTCACCCCCACTTACAGCTCGTGGATGAGCCTCGTCGAGCGCTGGTTCGCTGAGCTGACCAACAAATGGCTTCGCCGCGGCACTCACCGCTCGATAAGGGAGCCGGAGGCAGCCATAAGGACGTGGATCGACAACTGGAACGAGGACCCCAAACCCTTCGTCTGGCACAAGAGCGCTGAAGCTATCCTCGACACGCTCGCGGCCTACTGCGAGCGGATCTCCGACTCAGGTCACTAGGAACTGGCCGACACCTCCAATATAGGGAGGCTCCGTCACAGCGCCGCCTCTATTGGGCTACTCGTCGCTACAGACCTGACAGGGTCGTTGTCGTCACCCTCTTGTTCTCTTGGGTTGTTGGCAGCCGGAACACAAGCAAAAAAGCGGCTGCGAGCGGCGCCAGGCAGGCCCAGGCGGTGATACGCAGTGCGTCGGTCGCGAGATGGTGCTCGAACACGGAGAAGAAGATGGTGCCGAGAACCGCTACTCCGAGCGCGGACGACAGCTGTTGCACTGCCTCGAAGACACCCGAGGCTGAACCGACCTCGTCCATGCCCACGCTGTTCAGGATGAACCGGAAGAGCTGCCCGATGGTGGCACCGACACCTGAGCCGACAAGGAACAGACCTGGGACGAGATCCCAGCTCGAGGCGGTGCGGGCTCCGGTGAGCATGACGGCGAGCACGGCCGCGCCAGCGGCGATCAGCGCCATGCCGATGTGGAGCAGATGACGCCCGAGTCGTTTGACGGCCGCATTGGAGCCGAACATGCCGAGAATCATCCCCATCACCATCGGGGTCAACGTCAGGCCGGCGTGGATCGGCGACCAACCTTCGCCGAGCTGTCCGTAAAGCGAGATGCACAGGAGGAGCCCACCGAAGGCGCCGAAGAGGGCCAGAGAGACTGCGATGCCGCTCAGGTACGTGCGGTTGGTGAGCAAAGCCGGCTCAATCAACGCGTTGATGCCGCGGCGCCCCTCGTAGGCCAAGAAGACGAAGAGCAGAACAGCGCCGCCAGCGAGCATGGCGAAGCACCAGGCCGGCCAGCCCTCGGTCCGGCCCTGGATGAGGGGGTAGATGATCGCGACCAGCGCCAGACCGACGATCCCGACGCCACTGATGTCGAGTTTGACCCCGGGGTGACTCGCCCCAGCGGGCAGCGACCACAACGCCAGGAGAAGGCTCGCCACGCCGATCGGAACGTTGATGAGAAAGACGAGGCGCCACCCGATACCCCAGAGGTTGGCATCGATGAGCGCACCTGCGAGGATCGGCGCTCCGAGCATTGCCACTCCGGTCGCCGGACCGAACAGGCCCAGCGCCTTGTCCATCTCGGCATCGTCGTCAAAGACCTGTTTCATCAAGCCAAACCCCTGAGGGATCATGAGAGCCCCGAAGCTTCCCTGCAGGACGCGAAAGGCGATGAGTACACCGATCGTGGGCGCGGCCGCCGAAGCAGCTGAGAACAGCGTGAAGCCCGCCGAGCCGACCAGGAAAAGTCGGCGACGGCCGTAGATGTCACCGAGCCGCGCTCCGGCGATCAGCAACACTGCGAAGGCCAGGGTGTACGAAGCGCTCAGCCACTGCAACGTGCTGGCGCCCCCGCCGAGCTGACGATGTATCGATGGTCCGGCGACGTTGACGATGGTGGCATCGAGCAGATCCATTGTGGCGGCAGCCAGCACCACCGCCGCCACCACCCAGCGCAGCCGGTACCGAGTGGTCGCGCTTTCGGCATCGGCCGGCGAAATGTCTGGAATGGGATAAGTGTCCATGAGCCTTCCCGGGCAGGGGTGCCGTCGGTTGCGGACGTAACGTACTTAGTTCGACTTTAACGAACTAAGTTCTATCAGACTAGAACGATGTTCGTCAAGACGGTAGGCTCAGCTGCATGTCCGTCGATCCCAAGCAACGACGCGCTTCCCGGCACGCTCAGCCGCCTGACCTTGCGGTGCCACCGACGCGCCGCAAGCCGCCGATCACCGTCGAACGGATCACCGATGCGGCGCTTGAGGTCGTGGCCGCCGAGGGCTACGACGCCCTCACGATGCGCAGCGTGGCCGCCGCCTTGAACACCGGACCGGCCTCGCTGTACGCGCACGTCGTGAATAAGGCCGACATCGACGAGTTGCTCATCGGGCGACTCTGCGCCCAGTTAACACTCCCCGAGCCCGATCCGACCAACTGGCGCGAGCAGATACTTGACGTCTGCGCCCAGATCCGCGACCAGTACCTGAGGTTCCCCGGCATCTCCCGTGCCGCCCTGGCTATGGCTCCCACCAACCTCGACGTGCTGATGGTCAACGAACGAATGCTGACCATTCTTCTCGCCGGCGGCATCGAGCCACAGACGGCCGCCTGGGCGATCGACGCCCTCCTGCTCTACGTCAGCGCTTACGCATTGGAGACCTCGCTCGTCGCGCTCCGACAGATGGATCAAGGTGGAGACTGGGTTGTCAGCCGCGACGAGTTGATCCGACGGTTCAGTGCGCTCCCCCCGGACCAGTTCCCTCAGACCAGGAACCACGCCGCCGAGCTGACCTCTGGAACGGGACACGAACGCTTCGACTTCACCCTCAGGCTGATCGTTGACAACCTTCCTCAGCGTCAGTCGAAAGCCCGCCGGAGCAGATGAAGCGAGCCCCCTTTGCCGTTGGGCGCCGTTCGCGGCGTCGCCCCAGGGCGCTCGGCTCAGTACCGGTAGGAGTCCGGCTTATAAGGCCCCGAGACGGGAACGCCGATGTAATCGGCCTGTTCGCTGCTGAGCGTCGTCAGGTGGACCCCGAGCGCCTCGAGGTGGAGGCGGGCGACCTTCTCGTCCAAGTACTTCGGAAGGACGTAGACCTTCTGCTCGTAGTCACCGGGCTTGGTGAAAAGCTCGATCTGGGCCATGGTCTGGTTCGTGAACGAGTTCGACATGACAAAGCTCGGGTGTCCTGTGGCGCAGCCCAGGTTCAAAAGGCGGCCCTCGGCGAGGATGATCACGGCATGGCCGTCGGGGAAGACCCACTTGTCGACCTGTGGCTTGATGTTCACGCGGACGACTCCGGGCAGTTTTGCGAGCCCGGCCATGTCGATCTCGTTGTCGAAATGGCCTATGTTGCCGACCATTGCCTGATGCTTCATCGCGCTCATGTGATCGGCGGTGATGACCGACTTGTTGCCGGTGGCGGTGACAAAGATGTCGGCCGTGGAGATGACGTCCTCCACGGTCACGACCTGGTGACCGTCCATGGCCGCCTGCAGGGCACAGATCGGGTCGATCTCGGCCACGACAACACGGGCACCCTGGCCCTTGAGCGACTCGGCGCAGCCCTTGCCGACGTCCCCGTAGCCGCAGACGAGGGCGACCTTGCCCCCGATGAGCACATCGGTGGCACGGTTGATGCCGTCGATCAATGAGTGCCGGCAGCCGTACTTGTTGTCGAACTTGGACTTTGTCACCGAGTCGTTCACGTTGATCGCCGGGAACAAAAGCTCGCCCCGCTCCTGCATCTGATAGAGCCGGTGGACACCGGTCGTCGTCTCCTCGGTGACACCTCTTATGTGGTTGGCGATCTCTGTCCAGCGTCTCGGGTCCTCTGCGAGGGAGCGCTCGAGCAGGGCGAGGATCACAGCCAGCTCCTCGTTCTCGGCCGTGGCCGGGGCGGGCACTCGCCTGGCCTTTTCGAACTCGACCCCCTTGTGGACCAACAAGGTGGCGTCCCCACCGTCGTCGAGGATCATGTTCGGCCCACCCCCGTCGGGCCAGCGGAGCATCTTCTCGGTGCAGTCCCAGTACTGCTCGAGCGACTCGCCCTTCCAGGCGAACACCGGCACGCCTCGGGGGTCGGCCGGAGTGCCGTCAGGCCCGACGACCACGGCCGCGGCGGCGTGGTCCTGGGTGGAGAAGATGTTGCAGGAAGCCCAGCGGACCTCGGCGCCGAGGGCGACGAGGGTCTCGATGAGCACGGCCGTCTGCACCGTCATGTGCAAGGAGCCGGAGATGCGGGCGCCCCGTAGCGGCTGGCCCTCGGCGTGCTCTCGCCGGGTAGCCATGAGCCCGGGCATCTCGTGCTCGGCTAGCTCGATCTCCTTGCGCCCGAACTCGGCGAGGGAGAGGTCGGCCACTTTGTACTCGAAGCTCATGCGATCTCCTTGTTCTCGACAGCTGTGGCCGCGGCCAGCAGCTGGATGTGCTTTTCCTGCTCGAATGCCAACCACTGCGACGCTTCGACCTCGGTTGGACGTACCGCCTCGGAGCTGAACCATGACTCGAGCCCGTCGCGAAGATGCCCGTCGCTACGCAGCCTCGAGGCGAAGCCGACGTCGCTCAACTCGATGGTGAAGTCCTCGAGCAGCTCTCGAAGCGTACGGAGGCGCTGCAGCTCGGCCGGCCCGTAGAGGCGGTAACCCGAACGCGACCGCCTCGGGGCGACGAGGCCCGCCTCTTCGATGTAGCGGAGCATGCGGGGCGACCAGCCCGTCGTCGTGGCCGCCTCGTGGATCGTCAACGCCTCGGGAGCCACCGCGCAACTCTAACATAGCTGTGGCAAGGTTGTCCACCGAGTTTCTCCCGCCCGCGGGGACTATCCTGCTCGCGGCCATGATCCTCTCCGACCAGACGATCCGTGAAGAGCTCGCCAGCGGCCGCATCGCCATCGAGCCCTTCGTCGAGGGATGCATACAGCCCTCCTCTGTCGACCTGCACGTCGACCGCTACTTCCGCGTCTTTCGCAACCACAACCTGCGGGCGATCGACGTGAAGGAGGACCAGGAGGAGCTCACCGAGCTCGTCACCGTGGCCGAGGACGACGTCTTGATGCTCCATCCGGGCGAGTTCATGCTCGGCTCCACCGTGGAACGAGTGCGCCTCCCCTCCGATCTCGTCGGTCGCCTCGAGGGAAAGTCCAGCCTCGGCCGGCTCGGGCTGTTGATCCACTCCACGGCCGGGTTCGTGGACGCCGGCTGGGATGGTCACCTCACCCTCGAGCTCTCCAACGTCGCCAACCTCCCCATCACCTTGTACCCGGGGATGAAGATCGGCCAGATCAGCTTCTTGAGGATGACGACACCTGCCGCCGTGCCCTACGGCTCGGCCGGCCTCGGGTCCAAATACCAGCACCAACGGGGCCCGACTCCGAGCCGCTACTTCGAGAACTTCCGCAGCCAAGATTCCTGATCGGGGCGAGAGGTGCTCACTCGCTACCCGATAGGCCTGTTCGTTAGCGCCGTCGCCCTCTCGATAGCGGGCCTGCGCCTGAGGCGCATCTTCGGGCTCATCGCCTCGGGCGCCGAGGCCCCGGACAGGACCGCCTCCTGGCAACGGCGGGCCAAGGTCGAACTCGAAGAGGTGGGCGCCCAGCGCCGCCTGCTCCGCTGGACCGTGCCAGGCCTGGCGCACGCCTTTACCTTCTGGGGCTTCTCGGTCCTCATCCTCACCATCATCGAGGCCTACGGCGACCTGTTCGAGAAGAACTTCGCCATCCCCGGCATCGGCCATTCGGCCTTCATCGGCTTTGTCGAGGACTTCTTCGCCTGCGCCGTGCTCGTTGCCCTCCTCGTCTTCAGCGTCATCCGCCTTCGCGCCTCGCCTAAGCGCAAGGAGCGGGCCTCGCGTTTTTACGGCTCGCACACGGCGACTGCGTGGGTGACCCTCGCGATGATCGCCCTCGTCATCATCACCCTGCTCATCTACCGGGCGGCCGAGACGAACACGGGGGACTTCCCCTACGGCTGGTGGGCCTTTGCCTCCCACGGCCTCGGAAGGGCCCTCCATCCACTCGGCCGCGGGGCCAATCAGACGATCGAGACCGTCTTTTTGGACCTGAACATCACCGTGATCATGTCCTTTTTGGTGCTCGTCGTGTACTCCAAGCACCTTCACATCTTCATGGCACCCTTGAACGTCGCCTACAGCCGCCAGCCGAGCCGCCTCGGCGGCCTCGACAAGACACCTCCGATCGACCCCGAGACAATGGACGAGGACACGATCTTCGGGGCGGGCCGGATCGAGCAGTTCACCTGGAAGCAGCTCTTGGATCTCGTCACCTGCACCGAGTGCGGGCGCTGCCAGAGCCAGTGCCCGGCCTGGAACACCGGCAAGGCGCTCTCCCCCAAGCTCGTCGTCATGGACCTTCGTGACGAGCTGTTCAAGACCGAGCACCGCGCCCTTGTCCCAGAGGTCATCTCAGACGATGTCCTCTGGGCCTGTACGACGTGCGGGGCTTGTGTCGAAGAATGCCCGGTCGACATCGAGCACGTCGACGCCATCGTCGACATGCGCCGTTACGAGGTCCTCATCGAGTCCCGCTTTCCGAGCGAGGCCGCCCTCATGTTGCGCAATGTCGAGAACAGGGGCGACCCCTGGGGCCTCGGGGCCGCAAAGCGCCTCGAATGGACTGACGGCCTCGGCTTCGAGGTGCCTGTCGTCTCCGGTGTCATCGGCGACGACGTCGAGTACTTGTTCTGGGTCGGCTGCGCCGGGGCGCTTGACGAGCGTGCCCGCAAGACGACCCGAGCTCTCGCCCGCCTCTTGCACCGGGCCGGGGTCAACTTCGCCGTCTTAGGGCCGGCCGAGTCCTGCACGGGCGACCCGGTGCGCAGGCTCGGCAACGAGTACCTGTTCCAGATGCAGGCCCGCCAGAACATCGAGACCCTGAATAACGCCGGTGTGAAGAAGGTCGTCGCCTCCTGCCCGCACTGCTTCAACTCGATCTCCAAGGAGTACCCGGCCCTCGGGGGCAGCTTCGAGGTGATCCATCACTCGCAGCTGCTGACCCGCCTCGTGGCGGAGAACAGGCTGCAGCCGGGTCACCTGGACGCCAAGGTCGCCTACCACGACCCTTGCTACCTCGGCCGCCACAATCAGGTCTACGGCCCGCCCCGCTCTGTCATCGAGTCGGTGCCGGGGCTGCGCCCTGTCGAGATGGGGCGTTGCAAGGAGCGCAGCTTTTGCTGCGGGGCGGGCGGGGGGCGCATGTGGCTCGAAGAGCGCGAGGGAAAGCGCATCAACCTAGAGCGCGCCGACGAGGCGCTCGGGACCGGCGCCGACGTCGTCTCGACGGCGTGTCCGTACTGTCTCATCATGCTGGACGACGCGGTGAAGAGCGCGGCCGCGATGAGGACGTGAGGGTGCTCGACGTCGCCCAGCTCCTCGAGGGCTCCATGGAGGCCTCGCCCGGCCGCTGAGGCACGCTCGATTCGTACAGCGCGCACCGGCACACTCGATCGAGGGGAGAAGGAACGTGAAGCGCAGGTATCTCGGAGGAACCGGCATGTCGGTCAGCGATACCGCCCTCGGCACGATGATGCTCGGGGCGAGCGGCAACACCGACGAGGACGAGTCAGTGCGGATGATCCAGACCGCTATCGACGCCGGCATCAACTTCATCGACACCGCCGACATCTACTCGAGGGGCGAGTCCGAGCAGATCGTCGGCAAGGCACTCAAGAACAGGCGCGACGAGGTCGTGCTGGCCACCAAGTTCGGTCTGTCGACACCGAGCCGGCCGGACGAGAACGATTGCGGAGGTTCAGCGCGCTACATCGCCCGGGCCATCGAGGCGAGCCTGCGAAGGCTCGGCACCGACCACGTCGACCTCTACCAGATGCACCGCCCCGACCCGCACACGGATATCGACGAGACGCTCGCCGCCCTTTCGGACCTTGTCCGCGCGGGCAAGGTGCGTGCGTTCGGTTGCTCGACCTTCTCGCCCGAGCTGATCGTCGAAGCGCATTGGATCTCTAAGACGCGTGGTCACCGGCACTTTCGCACCGAGCAACCCCGCTACTCGATCTTCTCGCGGACGATCGAGGCCGATGTTCTCCCTCTCGCCCAGGCCTACAACATGGGTGTGCTCACCTACGGGCCGCTCGCCAGCGGCTGGATGTCGGGGCGTGCAGAACCGACAGTCGGCCACCGCCCTTCCGGCCCAGGCGCCAGGGCCTTCGACCTCACCGTGGCGGGCAACCAGGCCAAATTGAAGGCTCTCGAGCCCCTCACAAAGCTCGCCGCCGAGGCGGGCATGCCCATCACGCACCTTGCCTGCGCCTTTGTCCGCGCCCATCCGGCCGTGAGCGCGGTGATCATCGGGCCCCGCACCCCCGAGCAGCTCGACGACCTCATAGCCGGCCTCGACGTGGTCCTAAGCGACGACGTCCTCGACCGCATCGACGAGATCGTCGCGCCCGGGACCGAGCTCAACCCGGCTGACCACTACGTGGCGCCGCCGCCTGCCATCGAGGACAAGCGCCTGCGACGCCGCTAGGGCCAGGCACGGGCCCTACTCCTGTTCGGTGGGCCTTATGAGGATCTCGTTGACGGCGATGTGGCGAGGCCGTGTGACTATGTAGGCGATGGCGTCGGCGATGTCCTGCGATCTCATCCGCTCGACGTCGGCGAGCTGATCCCCGATCGCCTCGATGACCTCGGCCCGGTTGTGGCTGGCGAGCTCGGTGGCAACAGCTCCCGGCTCGACGAGCGAGACGCGGACGTGGCGGCGGGTGACCTCCTGGCGCAGCGACTCGCTGAAAGCCCCGACGCCATGCTTGGTGAGGTTGTAGACGCCGCGGTTCTTGCCGGCCACCCTGCCCGCCGTGGAGCTGACATTGACGAGGTCGGCCACCCGGCGCGGGCCATCCTCGGCCGCTCGGAGGAGGTGGGGAAGAGCTGAGTGGGCGCAGTAGAGCAGCCCGAGCACGTTGAGCTCGACCATGCGCTGCCACTCCGACAAGGGGGCGCCGACGATCGGGCCGAGGAGCATGACCCCGGCGTTGTTGACAAGTGTGTCGAGGCGGCCGAGCTCAGAGACCGTGTGCTCGACGGCGGCGGTCGCCTCCTCCCTGCTCGTCACGTCGGCCTCGAGCACGAGGGCTCTCCCGCCTTCGGCGCCGATGGCGGAGGCAAGAGACTCGAGACGATCCTTGCGACGTGCGACGAGAGCGACCGCAGCGCCGTTGGCCGCCAGCATGGCTGCTGTGGCGGCACCGATCCCGCTCGAAGCACCGGTGACAAGGGCGACGGTGCCGTCAAGTGCCTCCGAGGCCGACCGCGCCCGGCTGGCATCAGGTACCTCTGTGTCCTCGAAGCCCGTTGTGCTCGTCATGTCCGTCTCCGTTCCGGCGCGCCGGCGAGAGTCGTCGGCTCTGGCGGCGAGGATAAGGAAGGGCGAACCGGGAACAGACCGGTGTGTCTTCTAGGCCGGGACTGGACCCGCCTGGGCGGCTACTGCGGCTGCGGCCGCCTCGACAGCAGCCGGGTCGCCGAGGTAGCGGCCTTCGACGAAGTTGAGCCGCTCGTCGAGGGTGATGATGCGGGGCCAGCCCGTCGGTATCTCCACCCCGACGATGTCGTCCTCGGAGATGTGCTCGAGGAACATCGTGAAGGCCCGGATGCTGTTGCCGTGGGCGACGATGAAGGGCGTGACTCCTCGCAACAATTCGGGCCCGATGACGTCCTCCCAGTAGGGCACGACGCGGACGACGACGTCAGCCAGGCACTCGGTCGCGGGCAAGGCGCTCGGGGCAATGTCGCGGTAGCGGGGGTCGTGGCTCGGGTGACGCGGGTCGTCGAGCTCAAGCGGTGGTGGCGGTGTGGCGTAGCTGCGGCGCCACAGCTTTACCTGCTCGGCTCCGAAGCTGGCAGCGGCTTCCTTCTTGTTGCCGCCCTGCAGGGCCCCGTAGTGGCGCTCGTTCAGTCGCCAGTGGCGTGTGACGGGCAGGTAGCTGAGGCCCATCTCCTCGAGGGCGAGGTTTGCCGTCCGCACGGCCCGGGTGAGCACCGAGGTGTGGACTAAGTCGATGTGCACATCGGTCTCGGCCGCGAGCAGCTTGCCCGCCGAACGGGCTTCTGCCTCGCCGGCCGGGCTCAGGTCGACATCGGTCCAGCCGGTGAAGCGGTTCTCGGCGTTCCAGGTACTTTCGCCATGGCGCAAAACGACGAGTGTGGGCATGTTCTGAGGCTATCGCCGGCCTTTAAGAGGGTACTAATCGGGTCTCAGTGCGTTCTCCTCGGCCATCGTGCCCGCGGATCACACGACCGCCTTTGACGTCTTTGCGTGCTCCAGAGCCCTTCGCCGACCGACGACCGAGTCCTCCAAACGCGCTCCCCTAGGCGACGGCTGCTAGCGCGGCCAGCTCCGGGCGGACGCAAATGCGCTGGGGTAATTTTGCCCGCGATCCAACATCTGACAGGGGGGAACAGCGATGGCAGGACCGGAGAAGAAGCGCTTTGAGGATGCCGACGAGACGCGTCCGTTTGCCAGCAAGGGACGGGTAGAGCTCGTGAGCATCGGGGGCGGTGCCGTCGGCCGGGCGACCTTCGAGCCTGGCTGGCGGTGGTCAGAGCATGTGAAACCTATCGCCGGCACCGACAGCTGCCAGGCGGCTCACGTGGGCTATGTGGTCTCCGGTCGCCAGATGATCCTGATGGACGACGGCACCGAGATGGAGATCAGTGAGGGTGACTTCTTCTCCATACCGGCCGGCCACGACGGCTGGACACTCGGAGACGAGCCCTGCGTGGTGATCGACGTCGTCGGCATGGCCAACTACGCCAAAGAGAGCTGAGCTCGGGTGCGAATGGGTGGCGTCGTGTGGTCTGCGTCGGCCCGAGTCCTCGGAGGTGTCCTCGGCGAAACGAGAGGCGCCACCCATGACGGCCGCCCAGCATTCATGACTCAGCTTCAGGCGTGACATAGGACGAGCGATGAAGCCTCTTGTCCGCTCCTATAGGCCAGAGGACAGGGAGGCTCTCGTCTCGCTGTGGTCGATATGCGAGCTCACCCGGCCTTGGAACAACCCTGACCGTGACATCGACCGCAAGTTGGCACGAGACGGGGACAACCTCCTCGTCCTCGAGGAGGACGGCTCTTTGGTCGGAACCGTCATGGTCGGCTACGACGGCCACCGGGGATGGGTCAACTACCTCGGCGTGCACCCCGCCCACCGCAGGCGTGGACTCGGGCGGCTCCTCATGGACGAGGCCGAGGCACGCCTGCGCGCCCTCGGCTGTGCCAAGGTGAACCTGCAGATCCGAACCTCGAACACAGCCGCCTCTGAGTTCTACCGACGAATCGGATACAGCCTCGACGAGGCCGTGAGCATGGGCAAGAGGCTCGAGAAGGACTGACCGCCGCGCGGGCACGGGCGGGTGGTGGTTGTTCCGGGGAGAGCAGTGGTCCCGTCCAGCTCCTAGCTGGCCCGGGGCTCACAGGCCGAGAGTCGGGCGAGCACCTCGTCGGGGCCGGGCATTGCCGCCATCTCGCGGGCAATCTCGTCGGCGTGGCGGCCGTAAGAGGGATCCGACAGAACCTCCTCGAGGGCAAAGCGGATCCGACCGTTGTCGTGTGCCTCGTCGCGACGGGCCTGGCCCGTTCGGCCGGGCCCGTTCGTCGGAGCTTCGAGGCTCAGCCCGGCTCCCGCGTCTGCTACCCGCCTGGCGTTGGTGAACTGGTCCGCAAAGCTCGGCACCATGACCAGCGGCACGCCTGCGGCGAGCGCCCCGAAGACCGTGCCCGAGCCGCCATGACAGACGACCGCATCGGCCTGGGCGACCACGTCGGCCTGGTCCACCCAGCTTTCGACATGCACGTTCGAGGGCAAGTTACCGAGCTGGGAGCGATCGAACCGCGTACCGACGCTGAGCAGCACTCGGACGCCGAGCCCCGTCACAGCCGCGAGCGCACTCCGGTAGAGATCGGCTGCTATCGACATGTGACTCACGACACTTCCGAAGCTCACATAGACAAGAGGGAGATCGCCTGTCTCCCACCACGGCGGAAGAGGCCGGGGGGAGGCGGGGACGCCGTGGCGAAAGCGGAGCGTCGTCGCAAATGGCGACGGGTCCAGGCTGGCCGGGAAGTAGGTCATATAAGGGCTGGCGAACAACTCGTCGACAACCCCCTTGCGCCGCTCTTCCAAGGCGGGAGCTGCCGCGGCGATGGACGCGGCTTCTGCTTCGGCCAGAGATATCGCCACCTGCGCTGTCACGGCGTGACCCCCAGGACGGGCTATCACCGAGGCGTAATCGCACGGCTCGCGCAGAATCAGCTGCGGGTCGAAGTCGGAGAAGGCCTGCTTCATCGAAGCGAGCATGGCGCCGGCAGCCAGACGTCCAAACAGCTCCCGGTTACCCAGCACGACCGCCTCGGCGCGCGATACGACCGGGAGCATCTCTCTTATGATCGCTGTCTCGGCTTTCGACGGTTCACCCCCCGCCCGGAACGAGAACCCCCCGGCTGCCGCGAGCTCGCCAATCGCGCTCGGCGCCACGACGAGTGTCTCGTCGCCACGGCGCCTGGCTGCCTCAAGGAAGGGAACGAGCGGGTAGAAGTGGCCGGCGCCGCCAAGCGAGCAAGCACCGAGGACGCGCACGGGGCCAGAGGCTACCCAAGCAAACTGAACGGCGTCGTGTCCGGCGGGCCGCTCCGGCGACGTGGGTAGTGCGCGAGGCTCATCTGATGGCGTCGTTCAGGTCCATCCCGCCTGGGTTTTCCACTCCGTGATCGCGCAGCGGAGCCCCACTCGGCAACTTGTGGCGATCGGCTGCCTGTCGGTCAACATTCCTCTTGCCGCAGCTGCGATCTCGCCCCTCTTGCCAACGATTCGCCACGACACAGGGATGTCGGCGACCGCTGGAGGCTTGCTCGTCACGATTCCGCTTCTTTGTTTCGGGGCACTTTCCAGCTTCGCTCCACGCCTGGCGCGCCGCTTCGGGACCGACCATGTCGTGGCGGTGTCCCTCGTCGTGCTAGTTGTCGCCATCCTTGTTCGCTCCGCCCCGGGGATCGCGGCGCTGTTTTGCGGGACGCTGCTGCTGGGCGCGACCCAGACCTGTGGCAACGTGCTGCTTCCCGGTGTCATCAAACGGAGGTTCGAGGGACACACAGGCCCGGTCATGGCCCTGTTCACAACAGGCGTGCTCGCAGGTGCCGCACTTGCCGAGGCAGTGACTGTGCCTTTGATGCACGCACTCGCTTTGAGCTGGCGCGCCACACTGGCTCTTTGGGCACTGGCCGCTGCGGTCGCACTGGCCTGTTGGCTGCCACAGATGACGGGCGCACCCGGCGAAGACACCGGCCTCGACGTGCCTGTCTACCCAGAGCTAAGACGTTTTTATCGTGATCGTCTCGCCTGGCAGGTGGCAGTTTTCTTCGGTATGCAGACGATCGTCTACAACGCCGCAGCGGCCTGGATGCCGTCAGTGTTCGTGTCTCATGGGATTTCCCAGAGCAAGGCCGGTCTACTGCTTGCTCTCGTGAACCTCACCGGGATGATCACGACGTTCGCGGTGCCCGTGCTGGCGGTGCGGCGCCCGAGCCAAGGTCGTCTCGTGATCTCCGCCGCGGCGTTGCTCGCCACCAGTCTCATCGGCCTGCTCGTTGCGCCGGTTGCCGGCGCGCTTCTCTGGGTGGTCCTGTTTGGTCTCGGCCAGGGTGCTGCCTTCAGCCTGGGATTCAGCTTGATCCTGCTGCGCAGCACCGACGAGCACCATGCGACCGAGCTGTCAGGTATGACCCAGAGCGTCGGCTATCTGCTCGGCGCGCTCGGCCCGGTTGGCCTCGGCGTAGTTCGTGACTTGACCGACAGCTGGACCTGGCCGTTGTTCGTGCTCGTCCTCCTCCTCGTGCCTCTCGTGGTCGTGGGACTGGGTGCCTCCCGCAACCGTTACGTACTGACGGCGCCGTCGACCGACAGAGCCTGACAACATCGCTGGCGAGCGGCTGGTTCCATGTCCTTCTCCTCGGCTCCCAATCGCCCCGCCGAGGCGGCGCTGGCCCGCTTTCGAGCTGGGCAACTGGCAGGATTAACGCCGCCCCATCATCTGGTCATCGGCTCCGGGCACGGCCACCGCATGTCCTTACCGGTCTCTTGAAGGAACCGGTTGAACAGGCAGGGAAACTTCGTTACCGTGCCGCAGGAGGCGAGCGGCGACACCGCCGTGGACGAGCCTCCGGGGGGAGGTTCTTCCATGGCATTCATTCAGCTGATCGAGTTCCAGACGACCCGTCCCGAAGAGGTAGAGGCTCTCGTGGACGAGTGGCGATCGGCGACCACAGGACGGCGGACGGCACTTCGAGGCACCATGACCGGGGACAGGGACCAGCCCGGGACCTATCTCCAGATCATCGAGTTCCCCTCGTACGAAGAGGCGATGGCGAACTCGAAGCTGCCTGAGACAGCCGCTCTTGCAGGACGTCTCGGCGAGCTGTGCGAAGGTCCCGTCGTCTTCCGCAATCTCGACGTACACCGCGTCGAGGAAATGTAGCGACCGCTGCGCGAAGGCACCTAAAAAGACCTGCAGCAGGATTAGCGGGGCCCTCGGTCAACTGCTCGGCGAACGACCGGCCCGGCTCTCAGTTCTGACTGAGGCGCAGGACTTTCGGCTCAGCTCTGCTTGAAGTGCAGGTGACGGTGCACCAGTCCGCTGCCACCGGCGCCGACGGTGTGAAGAGGCTGCGTGTCCGGCAGAGGGCTGGGCAGGCCGTCGGGGCTCTGCCAGTCGCGTCCGTCCCGACTTTCCGCCCCGAACAGCAGGGCGGCGACGGGAATCCCGATGACAACTAGGGCGATGATGAGGTAGGTCATGCCCGCACCTCCGAGCACGTTCCCAATAGCTCCATGCTCCTATTGTCGGCTTACGCACCGTGAAGGACAAGCGACCAGTTGCGATGGATTCTTCAGTGTGGCTTAATAGTTAAGTGTTAGACGTGCGTCGCCTTCGCGTCCTGCAGGCTGTCGTGGAGTCCGGCTCGCTGGCAGCGGCGGCCGACCTGCTCAGCTACACGCCTTCGGCGGTGAGCCAGCAGATGAGCGCCCTCGAGCGCGAGACGGGCGTCCGCCTCCTCGAGCGGGTGGGCCGCGGGGTAAGGCCGACCGACGCAGCCCTGTTGTTGTCCGAGCACGCCACCCGCGTCCTCGCGTCACTGAAGGACGCCGAGGACGCCGTCGCAGCCCTGGCCTCGGGCCACAGTGGGCGGATCCGCCTCGGCGCCTTCCCGACAGCGGGATCGTCCCTCGTGCCCCGGGCACTTGCCGCCTTCCAGCACCTGCACCCGAATGTCGCCATCGACCTAGCCGTCGTCGAGGGCGATGCGGCACTGACGAGCCTTTGGAGTGGCGCCATCGACGTCCTCGTAGCAGTCGAGATGAGAGCCCCGGGCGAGGCCTTCGACAGCCATCTCGTCCACCAGCACCTGTTGTCGGACCCGTTCCGGGTGGTGCTGCCCCGCACGCACCCCCTCGCGGCAGAAGCCGAGGTCGACCTCACCGATTTGGCTTCGGAGCGCTGGATCGGGGTCAGCTCCTTTCCGGGCTCGTGCGAGCTCGTCATCGAGGCGGCCTGCCTCAAGGCCGGATTCCGCCCCGTCTACGCCATCGAAGCCGACGAGTACCCGACGGCCCAGGGCTTCGTGGCCGCCGGGCTCGGGCTTGCCTTCGTCCCGATGCTCGCCCTCGGGTCGTCGCTCCACCCGGGGGTCGCCGTTCGAAAGCTCAGAGGAGTTCAGCCGGCCCGCGAGGTCTGGGCCCTCACGCGGCGAGCGATCGCTGACCAGGTCCCGGTTGTCGCCATGCTCTCCTCGCTGCAAGATGCCGCCGACGAGTTCATCCGCGAAGTCGTTGAAGCCGCCCCTCCGAGCTTCGAGGGGCTTTTCATGGGGACCGCCTGAGCTGCTGTCAAGACTCTTCCTCCCCTGATCTTGACAACCCTACGCTCAAGTTAGCTATACTCGCTCCTGTACGAAGGACGTGCGGGTGCCTACGACGTTGGCATCCTTAAGAGTGGAGGCATTCAAAAAATGTCCAAGGCCGTCGGAATCGACCTCGGAACGACCAACTCGGTTGTTGCGTTCTTGGAGGCGGGCGAGCCCACAGTCATCCCGAACGCGGAAGGTGGGCGGACGACCCCCTCCATCGTGGGATTCGCCAAGTCCGGCGAAGTGCTGGTCGGCGAGGTAGCAAAGCGCCAGGCGATAACGAACCCTGACAGGACCATCCGTTCGGTCAAGCGCCAGATGGGCACGAGCTGGTCGATTGACATCGACGGCAAGGCTTACAAGGCCCAGGAGATCTCCGCCAGGATCCTGCAGAAGCTGAAGCGCGACGCCGAGGCCTTCCTCGGTGACAGCGTCACTCAAGCCGTCATCACCGTGCCCGCGTACTTCGACGACGCCCAGCGCACGGCGACAAAAGAAGCCGGCCAGATTGCCGGGCTCGAGGTGCTCCGCATCATCAACGAGCCGACTGCGGCCGCTTTGGCCTATGGCCTGGACAAGGAGAAGGCGGACCAGACCGTTCTCGTCTTCGACCTCGGCGGCGGCACCTTCGACGTCTCTGTGCTCGAGATCGGTGACGGCGTCTTCGAGGTCAAGTCGACCTCCGGCAACACCCACCTCGGTGGCGACGACTGGGACCAGCGCGTTATGGACTGGCTCGTGAAGAGCTTCAAGGACACAGAGGGCGTCGACCTGTCCAACGACAAGATGGCCCTGCAGCGCCTGAAGGAGGCCGCCGAGAAGGCCAAGATCGAGCTCTCGGCCGTGCAGGAGACGACGATCAACCTCCCCTTCATCACCGCCACCAACGAGGGCCCCAAGCACCTCGACATGAAGCTCACGCGGGCGAAGTTCCAAGAGCTCACCACCGATCTCGTCGATGCGTGCAAAGGGCCCTTCGAGCAGGCGATCCAGGACTCCGGGCTCACGGCCAAGCAGATCGACCACGTCGTGCTCGTCGGCGGTTCGACCCGCATGCCTGCCATCTACGACCTCGTCGTGCAGCTCGCCGGCAAGGAGCCGCACAAGGGCGTCAACCCGGACGAGGTAGTCGCCGTCGGCGCCGCCATCCAGGCGGGCGTGTTGAAGGGCGAGGTGAAGGACATCCTCCTCCTCGACGTGACCCCCCTCAGCCTCGGCATCGAGACCAAGGGTGGCATCACCCACCGCCTCATCGAGCGCAACACGACCATCCCGACCAAGCGCTCCGAGATCTTCACGACCGCCGACGACAACCAGCCTTCGGTCGAGATCCACGTCCTCCAGGGCGAGCGCGACATGGCGATGTACAACAAGACCCTGGGCAAGTTCCAGCTCGTCGACCTGCCACCGGCGCCACGGGGCATACCCCAGATCGAGGTCGCCTTCGACATCGACGCCAACGGCATCGTGCACGTCTCGGCCAAGGACCTCGCCACCGGGCGGGAGCAGTCGATCACCATCACGGGGCAGACCTCTCTGCCCAAAGACGACATCGAGCGCATGGTGCGCGACGCCGAGCAGCACGCGGCTGAAGACCGCCAGCGCAAGGAGGAGGCCGAGGCCCGCAACAACGCGGACGCCCTCGTCTACCAGACCGAGAAGCTCCTGAAGGACCAGGGCGACAAGGTGCCTGTCGAAGAGCGCGACCGGATGGAAGGCGCCCTCAAGAACCTGCGCGAGTCCATCGCCGGGACCGACCTCGAGCGCATCCGGCGGGACACTGACGCCTTGCGCACGGCCTCGCAGGCCTTCGGCCAACGCCTTTACGAGCAGGCTGCCCAGCAGCAGGGCGGGGCAGGTTCTCAGACGGACGGCTCGGGCGGTGCCTCGAGCTCCCCGTCTGACGATGAGGTAGTCGACGCCGAGATCGTCGACGACCCGGGCACGGCGGCTTCGTGAACCGCGACGCAGACCATCCGAGCTCCTCGGAGGTAGGCGGCGGCGACATCCCCGGTCAGGACAAGGACGACCCAGAGGCAGCATTGGAGCTGCCTCTGGAAGGCCTGCTCGACTGGGGCAGCGACCCGGACAAGGCCGATGCCGAGCTGGAACAAGAGCTCGCGGCGCAAACCGCCGAAGCCTTGATCGCCGCCGAGCGAGACGAGTACCTCGACTCGCTCCGGCGGTTGCAGGCCGATTTCGACAACTTCCGCAAGAGGTCGCTACGTCAACAGACCGAGCTGTTAGAGCACGCCACGGAGGGGTTGTGCGTACGCCTCCTCCCCGTGCTTGATGCCCTCGACCTCGCCATGTCGCACCTTCGCAGCCAGGCCGAGACCAACGACGCCGTCAAGGCTCTCGAGCAGATCGACTCGCTTTTGAAAGACACCCTCGCCCGAGAGGGCCTCGAGCGGATAGACGCCGCCGGGGTTCCCTTCGACCCGAGCGTGCATGACGCCGTCGGCCACATGCCGGCGGCCCCTGCGCCCCCGCCGGGACAACCCGAGGACGCCACGTCCCCGGGCGAGAAGGTCGCGCCCAGCGCCGGAGAGCCTAAGCACACATCCAAGCCCGCCAAGGCTGCCAAGGCGGCGGCGACAGCGGACGGCCCGACCGTGGCCGAGGTGATGCGCGCCGGCTACAAGATGAAGTCGAAGGTCATCCGCCCCGCCATGGTCCTCGTAGGGGACTGAGGAGCGTCATGGCCCCCCAGAGGGATTGGTACACAACCGACTACTACAAGGTGCTCGGCGTCTCTGAGTCCGCGACCGACAAGGAGCTGCGCCGCGCCTATAGAAAGCTCGCCAAGCAGTACCACCCGGACTCGAACCCGGGCTCCGAAGACCGCTTCAAGGCGGTCTCTGCCGCCTACGACGTGCTCGGTGACCCGGAAAAGCGCAAGGAGTACGACGAGGTCCGACGCCTCGGCCCGCTCAGCAACCTCGGTGGCTTCGGGGGCGGAGGCGGCGCGGGCAACGGCGGCTTCAACTTCCGCATCGACGACCTGTCCGACATCTTCGGCGGACTCTTCGGGCGCGGGCGCCAAGGCGCCGGACGGGGCGCCCCTGGTACCGGCACGGGCCCTCGGCGCGGCCGCGACCTCGAGGCCGAGCTGCACCTGTCATTCCAGGAGGCCGTCGACGGCGCCGTGACGACCGTCAATGTCACGAGCGGGACGAGATGCTCGACCTGCGGCGGCTCGGGCTCACGCCCGGGCTCCTCGCCGGTCATGTGCCCGCGCTGTGGCGGCCTCGGAGTGCTCAACGACAACCAGGGGATGTTCTCGCTGTCGTCGCCCTGCCCCGAATGCCAAGGCCGCGGGACAAAGGTCGTCGACCCCTGCCCGAGCTGCAATGGAACCGGCCTCGAGCAACGCCAGCGCCAGGTCAAGGTCCGCATCCCGGCCGGGGTCGAGGACGGCCAGCGCATCAGGGTCAAAGGCCGCGGCGAGCCGGGGGCCAACGGCGGGCCGACCGGTGACCTCTTCGTCATCGTGCACGTCGCCCCTCACCCCCTCTTCGGGCGGGCAGGACGAAACCTCACCTTGACGGTCCCGATCACCTACCCCGAGGCGACGCTCGGCAGTGCCATCACCGTGCCCACTCTCGGCGAGCCGGTCACCTTGAAGATCCCGGCCGGTACCCGCCAGGGCCGCACCTTCCGCGTGAAGGGGCACGGGATCGCGACGGGCTCGTCGAAAGGCGACCTGCTCGTGACAGTCGACATCGTCGTCCCGGCCCACCTCAACGATGAACAGCGCAAGGCTGTCGAAGCTCTCGCGAGGACCCTCGCCGAGTCGCCCCGCCAGCACCTAGGAGTATGAACATGGCCCAAAGACCGCACGACCAGGGATTCGGCGAAGGCTCACAACGCGCCGTCTATGTGATCTCGGTCGCAGCCGAGCTCGCCGGAGTCCACCCACAGACGCTGCGTATCTACGAGCGCAAGGGCCTCTTGGACCCGGCGCGGACCGGCGGGGGCAACCGTCGTTACAGCGAGGACGACATCGCCCACCTGCGCCGCATCCAAGAGCTCACCGCGGCGGGGCTCAACCTCGAAGGTGTGCGGCGCGTCATGGCACTCGAGGGCGAGATCGCCCGCCTTCGTGCCGAGCTCGAAATGACGCGGGCGGCCGCCCGCGAGGCGATCGAGCAGACGCACCGCCAGTACCGGCGCGACCTCGTGCCGGTCTCGACCAACCGCCTCCCGGCGCGCCGGGCGGCGAGGTGAGCCACACGACGCCCCACGGGGCACGAAACTGACCAACTGATACAAGGAACACCCCAATGAACTTCGACCCCAACCGCTGGACCTTGAAGACCCAAGAGGCCCTTCGCGACGCCATCGCACTTGCCAAGGAGTCGCACCACGCCGAGGTCGGCCCGGACCATCTCCTCTCGGCCGCTTTGTCCCAGGACGGCGGTGTCGCCATCCCCCTCCTCGACAACCTCGGCGTCGCCCCGCTCGCGGTCCGCAACCGGGTCGCCGAGTCGCTGGCGAGGATCCCCAAGGCTTACGGCACCTCCGAGCCCTCGCTCAGCCGGGAGCTCTCCCAGGCATTCGAGCGCGCAGACGCCGCCCGCCAGGAGATGGGCGACGAGTACCTCTCCGTCGAGCACCTCCTCCTCGCCCTGTCCGACCGGCTCGGGGTCGAGCGTGACGACCTCTTAAGAGCCCTGCAGTCGGTCCGCGGCAGCCACCGTGTCACCTCGCAGAACCCCGAGGAGCAGTACCAGTCGCTCGAGCGCTACGGCCGGGACCTGACCGACCTCGCCCGCCAGGGCAAGCTCGACCCGGTCATAGGGCGAGACGACGAGATCCGCCGCGTCATCCAGGTCCTCTCCCGGCGCACGAAGAACAACCCGGTGCTGATCGGCGAGCCGGGCGTAGGAAAGACCGCCATCGTCGAGGGCCTCGCCACGCGCATCGTCGAGGGCGACGTGCCCGAGTCGCTCAAGAACAAGCGCCTCATAAGCCTCGACCTCGGCTCGATGGTGGCCGGGGCGAAGTACCGGGGCGAGTTCGAAGAGCGCCTCAAGGCAGTGCTGAAGGAGATCTCCGATTCGGAGGGAGAGGTCATCACCTTCATCGACGAGCTGCACACCATCGTCGGTGCCGGTGCGGCCGAAGGCGCCATGGACGCCGGCAACATGATCAAGCCCATGTTGGCCCGGGGCGAGCTGCACATGATCGGTGCCACGACCCTCGACGAGTACCGCAAGTACATCGAGAAGGACGCCGCCTTGGAGCGGCGCTTCCAGCCGGTCTTAGTCGACGAGCCCTCGGTGGAGGACACCGTTGCGATCTTGCGCGGCCTCAAGGAGCGCTACGAGGTCCACCACGGCGTGCGCATCCAAGACGCCGCCCTCGTGGCCGCGGCTGTCCTCTCGGACCGCTATCTAACCGGGCGCTTCCTGCCCGACAAGGCCATTGACCTAGTCGACGAAGCCGCCAGCCGGCTGCGCATCGAGATCGACTCCATGCCGACCGAGATCGACGTCGTGGCACGGCGAATACGCCAGCTCGAGATCGAGCGCGTCGCCCTGCAAAAAGAGACGGACCCTGCCTCGGTCGAGCGCCTCGCCCGCCTCGAGGCCGAGCTCGGCGACCTGCGCGAGCAGCAGACGGCCATGACCGCCCACTGGCAGGCCGAGAAGGACGCCATCGCCGCCATCAGGGACCTCAAAGGCGAGCTCGAGACCGCCCGCCAGGAGGCGGAGCGCTTCGTCCGCGAAGGCGACCTGGGCCAGGCGGCCGAGATCCGCTACGGGCGCGTCCCGGACCTCGAGGCACGCATCCAGGCCGCGACCGAGAAGCTCGACGAGCTCCAGACCGAGCAGAAGATGCTGAAAGAAGAGGTGGACGCCGAGGACATCGCCGAGGTCGTGAGCCGGGCGACGGGTGTACCCGTCTCGCGGCTCATGGAGGGCGAGGTGCGAAAGCTCATCGAGCTCGAGGACCTGTTGCACCGGCGCGTCATCGGCCAGGACGAGGCTGTGACGGCCGTCTCCAACGCCATCCGCCGTAGCCGCGCCGGGCTTTCGGACCCGAACCGGCCCATCGGGTCGTTCCTCTTCCTCGGTCCGACCGGGGTCGGCAAGACCGAGCTCGCCAAGGCTCTCGCCGAGGCCCTCTTCGACGACGAGCGAGCCATCATCCGCATCGACATGGGCGAGTACCAGGAAAAGCACAGCGTCTCGCGCCTCGTCGGCGCCCCGCCCGGCTACGTCGGCTACGAGGAGGGGGGCCAGCTCACCGAGTCGGTCCGCCGCCGGCCCTATGCGGTGGTGCTCCTCGACGAGATTGAGAAGGCGCACCCCGACGTGTTCAACATCTTGTTGCAGGTGCTCGACGACGGCCGCCTCACAGACGGCCAGGGGCGGACCGTGAACTTCACCAACACCGTTTTGATCATGACCTCGAACCTGCGCGGCGACCCGCTCAACACCTTCAAGCCGGAGTTCATCAACCGCATCGACGAGATCGTCCATTTCCGCCCCCTCGGGCGCGAAGACCTCTTCGCCATCGTCGGCATCCAGCTCGCACAGCTGCAGCGACGCCTCGAGGCGCGTCGCATCTCACTCGAGGTGACGCCGGAGGCCGAGATGTGGCTCGGCGACCACGGCTACGACCCCGACTTCGGGGCCAGGCCCTTGCGGCGCATCATCCAGCGCGAGGTCGGCGACCCACTCGCGATCGCCCTTCTCGAGGGCCGCTACACAGAAGGTGACACCGTCAAGGTCGAGGTCTCAGGCGACAAGCTCGTTCTCGCCTGAGCTGGCGCAGCCCGCCTCTCAGATGGCGTCTCTCGGCGCGAGAGGCGGGCCCGCCCTGAGGCGCTCGTGGACCTGCGCCATGCGCTCGGCGCTGTGGTGGGGCAACTCCCACATGGTCTCGAGCCACCAGGTGCAGCCCGCCTCGGCGAAGCGGGCCACCTTGGCGAGGGCCGTGGAATCGCCTGGTTCGCTTTGGCCGTCCACGATGAGGTCGAAGCCGGGTCCCGCCCCGTTCTCCAAGAGCCAGGCGTGCACAGCGGCGAAGTCTTCCGGCTCGGGTGTGCCGAGGTCATCTCCGAACTGGGCGACGACGCCGTCACAGCGAAGGACGCGGGCCATCGATCTCGGCCGCGGCCAGGCGCCTACCACCCAGATCGGTATGCGGTCTTGCACGGGCCTTCCCACCTCGGTGAGGTCGTCGCGGACCGACTCGAAGTCGTAGTGCTCACCGTGGAAGCTCGTCCCGCCCTCGAAGAGGTGCCGCACGCGGTCGATGCCCTCGTCGAGCAGGGTGGCACGGCCCTTGAGATCGGTGACCTCCCCTGTCGTGGGCAGGTCCGTAGTCACCGCCCCGAGACCTACGGCGAGGATCGCCCGGCCACCTGTCAGCTGGTCCAGGGTCACTACCTGGCTCGCCACCTTCCATGGGCGACGCCAGGGGAGCGGCGTCAGCATCGTGCCCAGCCGGACGCGGTTGGTGCGCGCCGCCATGGCGCCAAGGAGGGCCCACGCGTCCACTCCGAAGGCAGCCTCCCAGACGAAAACACCGTCCCAGCCGTTCTCCTCGGCCATGACAGCCTGCTCGAGCTGCTCGGCCGCCGTGCCACCGGGAAGGACGATCCCGAAATTCATAGGCGCGACTTCCTTTCGAAGCTCGATCGCCGGTGAGCACCGGAGCGAACGGACGGATCTGGGCACGGCCGGGTGCTGGCACCAAGGAGCCGAGCAGGCTTGCACCCTTTTGAGGGCCCCCCGGAATCGGACAGACTACCGAGGCGGCGAGAAATCGCGTCGCGCTGAGGAGGGGGGAGCGCTGTGGGGGGGCAGATCGGTCGCGTCGCCTGGTATGGCCTGCGGACCAGCTTTGCCCGGCGCCTAGGCGCTTACGCCTCGATAGTCCTGCTCGTCGGCCTCGCCGGCGGGGTCGGCCTCGGCTCTCTTGCCGCCGCCCGGCGCACCGAGTCCTCCTTCTCGGTCTTCTTGAAGAGCACGAACCCGTCCGACTTGACCCTCACCCAGTTCGTCGGCCCGAACCTGAGCGCTGACCTCGCGAAGCTTCCCGGCGTCGAGCGAGTCGAGGCCGCCAACGACAGCCTCACCGGCTTTGCCCTCGCCAAATCCGGGGCGCCCATCATCTCCGCCGCCTCGCTCGGCGGCTCGCTCGTGCCTATCGGCAGCATCGACGGCGAGTACTTCGACCAGGACCGAGTGGCCGTAACCGAGGGCCGCCTGGCGAACCCACGGCGAAGAGACGAGTTCGTTGCCACGCAGGAGGCCGAAAGCCTGGCTCACTGGCACGTGGGGGAGTCATTCCCGATGGGCTTCTACACCATTGCCCAAAGCGAGCTGCCCGACTTCGGCACCGCCAAGGTCAGGCCGCGGCTTCGCCTCGAGATGCGCCTTGTCGGGACGGTCGTGTTCAACAACGAGGTCGTGCTCGACGACGTCGACCGCTTCCCCACCTTTGCCCTTTTCACCCCGGCGCTCACGGACCTGTTCGACTCGGGCGTGCAGTACCGCAGCTACGCGCTGAAGCTGCGCGACGGCGCGGCAGGGGTCTCGGCGGTGGAACAGGAGATCATCTCCGCCCTGCCCCGGGGCTCGACCTATTCGTTCCACGTCACCTCGGTCGTGGAGGGCCAGGTCGACCGCGCCGTCAAGCCCGAGGCGATAGCCCTCTTCGTCTTCGGTGCCATCGCCCTTTGCGCGGCCCTGCTCATCGCATTGCAGATGATCTCCCGCCAACTCCAGGCAGGAGAACAAGACCGCGACGTGCTGCGAGCCCTTGGTGCCAGCCGATCGGCGGCACTTGGCGGCGATCTCCTCGGCATCCTGGGCGCGGCCGTGTCCGGTTGCCTGCTCGCCGTCGGCGTCGCCGTTTTGTTGTCGCCGCTTTCTCCCATCGGCCCGGTCCGGGCCGTCTATCCCACCCCGGGGTTCGCCTTCGACCTCCTCGTCTTGGGGATCGGGCTCCTCGTCCTCACGAGCGCCGTCGTGGTCGGCGGCCTCACCATCGCCTATCGAGCCGCGCCCGGCCGCCTCCGACGGGGACGCCGGCCGGCTCGGGCCTCGGCCGTGGCCCGGCTCGCAACCGATGGCGGGGCGCCGCCGCCGGTGGTCGCTGGGGTCCGCTTCGCCCTCGAGCGCGGCGAGGGCCGCACAGCGGTGCCGGTGCGCTCGGCCCTGTTCGGCACGGCGCTCGCCGTCGTGGTCGTCGCCGCCACCCTCACTTTCGGAAGCGGCCTCGACACCTTGATCTCCCATCCCGCCCTTTACGGCTGGAACTGGAACTACGCCCTCGACTCGAACTACCTCGTGCCTCCCCAGTCCTACAAGTTGTTAGACACCGACCCCGACGTCGAGGCATGGAGCGGCGTCGACTTCGCCAATGCCCAGATCGACGGCTTGACAGTGCCGATCCTGCTCGCCGGCACGCACGCCTATGTCACCCCGCCGATGCTGTCGGGCCACCCCCTTACCGCCGACAACCAGGTCGTCCTCGGGGCGGCAACCCTCGCCGAGTTGCACAGACGAGTCGGACAGTACGTCACGGTTTCCTACGGATCGCCGAAGGACGCTCCCGTCTATGTCCCCCCGACTGAGCTGCGCATCGTCGGGACGGCGACGCTGCCCGCCATCGGGTCCTCCCAGACCCTGCACACCTCAATGGGGACCGGGGCGATCGTGCCCGTAGACATCGAGCCCTCGCGCTTTCGCAAGTTCCTCACGAGCCCCAACCCGACCCTTAACGGCCCGGGGATGGCCCTCGTCCGCCTCCGGCCCGGCGTCAGCTCGAAAGAAGCGCTGGCGAACCTGGACCCGATCGCCGAGGCCGGGAACAAGGCCTTCCTCGCCGTCCCCGACGGTGGCGGGGCGGGGGCCGACGTGACAGTGATCGGTGTCCAGTACCCGGCCGAGATCGAGAACTACAAGACGATCGGTGACACGCCCCTGCTCCTCGCCGGCGGCCTCGCCCTCGCTGCGGTCGTCGCCCTCTGTCTCACCCTCATCGCCTCGGTACGCCGCCGCAGACGCGACCTAGCCTTGTTGAAATCGCTCGGTTTCACGAGCTGGCAGCTCGCCGCCACTATCGTCTCGCAGGCAAGCGTCCTAGCCGTTGCCGGGATCGTCGTCGGGATACCGCTCGGGGTCGCTCTCGGACGCTGGCTGTGGGTCCTCTTCGCCCACGAGATCTACGCCGTCCCTCTGGCAACGGTTCCCGTCCTTCCCCTCGTTGGTGTCGGCCTCGGTGCCCTTGTGCTCGCCAATGCCGTCGCAACTCTTCCCGGCCGGTACGCCGCCCGGACGCCGACGGGCCTCGTGCTGCGGGCGGAGTGATCCCGCCCGGATGATTCGCTGCGATTATTGGAGATGCCGCCGAGACCGCCACGCGCCATCGATGTGGCCGTGGCGCCGACTGGGAAAGGGATCGCCATCGACGCCGTGATCGACCTGCGCCTCGCCCGCCTCTCTTCTCAGATGCTCGTGAGCCGGCAAGCCGAGACCCCCGAGGCAGTCGTCGGGCGGCTCCTCGCCGTCCAAGCCCAGGACGAGCGCGGCTTTCGCCTCGCTGTCCGGAGCCGCTCGTCCGGCCTCACGGCGAAGGACGTCGACTCCTCGTTGAACGAGCAGCGCCTTCTTGTCACATGGCTGAACCGGGGGACGCTCCACCTCGTGTGCAGTGACGACTACTGGTGGCTGCATCCATTGACCGCTCCGCGAGTCGTCCCGCGAGTGAACCGCCGCCTGAGACAAGAAGGCGTGGACGAGGTTCAGGCCGAACAAGGTGTCCGCACGATCGTCGAGTCGCTCGAGTCCGAAGGCCCCCTGTCGCGCCAAGGCCTACGCCTGCGCCTCGACGACGTCGGCGTCCCTACAAAGGGGCAAGCCATGATCCACCTGCTCGCGCTCGCGAGTCTTCGGGGCCTCATCGTCCGGGGGCCCGTTCTCGGAGCTGACCACGCCTACGTGTCGGTCTCGGCCTGGCTGGGCACACCCCCGGCACCGCTCGCCAGCAACGAGGCGCTCGCAAGACTGGCCCTGCGCTATCTGGAGGGCCATGAGCCCGCCTCAGCGGAGGACCTGGTGAAATGGGCAGGGATTCGCCTCGCCGACGCCAGGACCGGCTTGACCGAGATCGCTCAGGAAGTCCGCGATATCGGCGGAGTCTTTGCCCGCCGTTCGAGCGAGCTCGGCTCTTTGCCCGTAGCACCGCCCCGCCTGCTCGGGGCCTTCGACCCTTTGCTGCACGGATGGGCCTCGAGAGAGCCATTCGTCGGGGTGCACGGGGCCGTCGTCACCACCAACGGGATCTTCCGGCCGGTGGCGCTCGTGGGAGGAAGGGTCGTCGCCACTTGGCGGCTCCCCGCGAGCGGTGTCGTCATCGACCTGCTCGAGAGCCTCGACGATGCCTGCCTCTCAGAGCTCCGCGAAGACGCCGCAGACGTCCGGCGCTTCTTCGGGCTCGCACCCGCGCCGGTGAAGCTGGCCTGACTAAGAGCCGACAGCATGTCTCGCCCGGGCAGGGGCCGGTGAGCGAGACGCTTCGATGACCGCAACCGATCGTGCCCGCCGAGGTGCGTCTCAGGAACCGGGCAGGAGGATGACCTTTCCCCGCAGCTTTCCCGCCGCGCCGAGCTCGTGAACCCTGGAGGTGTCGGTGAGGGGGTACCGGGCGCTCACATCGAGGTGCACGCGACCCGAGTCAACCAAACCGGTGATCTCGCCGAGCTGCGCGGCGTCGCTGCGCACCCGCATGGCGACGGTGCGCACGTTCCTCACTACGTCCGGTTGTGCCGGAGTAGCCGTCGTGACGATCACCCCACCGGGCCGGACGAGGCCCACCAGGTCCGCCATGGCCGCCTCGTCAGCGGTGACAACACTGACGACGACGTCCACGGGCTCAACAACCTGCTCGCTCAGCTTCGCCCCGGTGTAGTCGACGATCTGGTCGGCACCTAAGGCCCGGACGGCCTTCTTGCTCCGCTCGCTGGCCGTTGCGATGACGAACGCACCCGACCACTTGGCGAACTGAACGGCAAATCCCCCCACACCGCCGCCAGCCCCGTTCACGAGGACGCGCTGTCCGGCCTTGATGTCGCCATGCTCGAACAGGGCCTGCCACGCCGTGAGCCCCGCGGCGGGCATGGCGGCGGCGTCGCCGAGGGCGACGACCGACGGAGCCCTGGCGAGGATCGCTGCCGGCGCCAAGACGAGATCGGCCGCAGCACCGTTTTTGTCCATGGGCAGGAATCCGATGACCTTGTCGCCGGGGCTCACCTCGCTCACCCCTGCGCCCAGCTCCACAATCGTTCCGGCAACGTCGACGCCGGGAATGTGGGGGAACTCGACAGGGAAGACGTCTTTCAGATAGCCAGCCCGGATGCTCACGTCGACCGGGTTGAACGACGTCGCCGCAACCTCGACGAGCGCCTGGCCGGCCCCGGGCACGGGAGGATCGATCTCCTCATGACGCAGGACCTCTGGACCGCCGAAACGGGTATAAAGAATGGCTTTGATGTCTGGCCTCCACGACGCTGCGACGCCGCAGGCGCGGCGACGTCCTCACCTGTAACAGCTCCTCGCCCCAGCCTCCAGAACGGCTCGACCGGCAAGGCGGGTCGGGCTCGTACTCGAGCGGGACGCGGCGAGGTTAACGGCGCCGAGGACAACTGCGACACGGTGAGCCACAGGGGTGAGGGCGCGGGTGATTTGGACCCGTTTTGCTTCATCTGTCCTCGGCGCCTTGCCGACAGAAACCGCGTGGTCTGGTGCAAGGTACTACCGCGCGATCGCAACCCACGAGTTGCCCGTCTGCTCGCGTACCTCGCCGATCGACTCGAGACGGGCCTTAAGGTCGAAGCCAGCTCGCTGCTCACCGACACGACGCTTGCCGATCGCTCCCACCGCCACCACCAGCCGCGCTGTGCGCCCAAGAGGCCCCCGGCACGCCTTGAGGGCAAGGCCCCGGCGCATTCGAGCTCGGGCGTCGACGGCCTATGACCTCCACCAGGGTTGACCAGGCAACGGCACCCAGGGACACCTGCTTGCCAGGGTCCTGCTACAGCGGTGCCCTCGAGGCACAAGACCGATGGCCGGCAGGCTCAAAAGCCCAACCGGCAGAGCACAAGTCGAGTCAGGGCCGGGATGATCAATGGTTCTGGCTCGTCGCCGCCTTGTTCGCCTTCCTGAGCCTGGTCTTTTTGATCTGGCTCGTCGTCTTGAGCGGGCGGCGCACGACCTACGTCGTCGACAACGCCGCCCAGCTCGTCTCCGGCCTCGTAGCGATGGCGACCTGCGCCGTGGCGGCGCGCCGTCGAAAGCAGCTTTACAGAGGCTGGGCTCTGCTGGCCGCCTCCCTCCTCGTCGCCGTGTGCGGCAACGCGGTCTGGTGCTACTACAACCTCATCCTGAGCGGTGGTGTGGCCAGCTCCTCTCTCGTGGGCGATATCTGCGGCGCCATCGTCCTTCCCCTCGCCGTCGGCGGGGTGCTGACCTTTCCAGGGGCTCTCGGAACCTTCGCCTCGAACCTGCGGGGAGTGCTCGACGGGGTCCTGATCGCGACGGGGATGTTCTTCATGAGCTGGGTCCTTGTGCTTAGCCCTGTGTACGAGCACAACTCGGGCGGAGCATTCGTCGAGGTCTTCAACCTTGGCTATCCCGCAAGTGGCCTCGTCGTGGCGTCGTTGGTCGTCGTCGTGGCCACCCGCGCCTCGGGCCTCAACAGGCTGTCGCTCGGCCTTGTCTCAGCAGGCCTGCTCTCGTGCGCGGTGGCCGACAGCGCCTACTCGTACCTCATGGCCTTCGACCGCTACGGCATAGGCAGTGCCACCGATTTCGGGTGGGTGCTCGGCTACCTCCTCATCGCCCTTGGCGCTTTGAGAGCCTGCGAGCACCCGATCGTTCGATGTGACGCCGCAGCGACGCCGACACTTCGCACGATCGTGGGGCCGAACCTCCCCCTCCTCGGTGTCATCGTCGTCGCGACCTGGCAGGTCTATGTCCACCACTCGCTAGACCTCGTGGGACAGATCAGCTTCATGGCGGCGATCTCGACGATGGCCGTCCGCCAGTGCCTCGTCCTGCTCGACCATTTCGCCCTCAGCCACGAGCTCGAGCTGAAAGTCGAGCAGCGCACCGCTGAGCTGCAGCACCAGGCGTTCCACGACGCCCTCACCGGCCTCGCCAACCGGGCACTGTTCAACTCTTACCTGGACGAGGCCATCGGCCAGCAAAATGGCGACTGCACGGGACTGGTCGTTTTCCTGATCGACCTCCACAACTTCAAGCACGTGAACGACCTTTACGGCCACCAGTTCGGAGACGAGCTCCTGCGGCTGGTCGCTTTGAGACTGCAGTCGATCATGCGCGACGCCGATGCCGTTGCCCGGGTCGGAGGAGACGAGTTCGGCGTGCTCATGCAGTGCCACGGCGCGCAGCTCGACACAGATATTGTCGCCCGCCGCATGGCGGCCACTTTGGCCCGGCCCTTTGCCGTCGGATCGACCAGCCTCCTCGTCGAGGCGGCAATGGGGCTCGTTGCCGGCGGTCCCGGGGAGGCGTCCGGGGACGACCTGCTTCGAGACGCTGGCCTCGCCTTGAGCGCTGCCAAGGCAAAGGGCGGCCACTGCTGCGAGGTCTTCTCGCCCTTGATGCACTCGTCGATCCTCGAGGGCCTGAGGACCGAGGCCGACATGCGCCGCGCACTGGAAAGGGACCAGTTCGTCGTGTACTACCAGCCTGTCGTGAACCTGGAAACCCTCACGATCCAAGGCCTCGAGGCCCTCGTGCGGTGGAACCACCCAGAAAGGGGCTTCCTCGGGCCCGACAAGTTCATCCCGGTCGCGGAGGCGACGGGAATAATCGGCGACATAGGTGCCTGGGTGCTGCGCCAGGCCTGTCGTGACGTCGCCGCGCTTGAGTTTGCCGATCCTCCCCTTTGGATAAGCGTCAACCTCTCGGCTCTCCAGCTCGAGGACGAGAACCTCGTCACGACGGTCTCGGAGGCTCTCGAAGCGGCGGGGCTCGAGGCCTGTCGGCTCACCTTAGAAGTCACCGAGACCGTGGTCATGAACGACGTTCCCCGCTCTATCCAGGTGCTCACGGCCCTGCGCAAGATCGGCCTCAAGATCGCCATCGACGACTTCGGCACCGGTTACTCGTCCCTCGGTGCCTTGCGGTACTTGCCCGTCGACACGCTAAAGATCGACAGGTCGTTCGTGACCGACCTCGCCCGCGACCGGGCCTCCTCGCACCTGACCCGCCGCACGTTGCAACTGGCCGCCGATTTTCACCTTCACACCGTTGCCGAGGGGGTCGAGGAGGTGGAGCAGCTCGACATCCTCCGCGGCTTTGGTTGCGACGCCGTGCAGGGGTTCCTCTTCGCCAGGCCGCAGCCCATAGCTGACATCGTCAGGCTTCTCGGGACCGGTCTCACACAGTCCCTCGCACCGGCCGGACTGCTCAAGGTGCCTGTGCCATAGTTGATCGGTGCCCGAGGACCACTTCGGCGAGGAGGTCGCGGCCAACTACGACGCCTCTTCTGCTGAGATGTTCGGACCCGAGGTCCTCATCGCGACCGTGAGCTTCCTCGCCGAGCTGGCCGGGGGAGGCGCCGCCTTGGAGCTCGGCATCGGCACCGGCCGCGTGGCCCTGCCGCTCAGCCGGCTGGGAGTGAGGGTCCACGGCATCGACCTCTCCTCGGCGATGGTCTCGAGGCTGCGGGAAAAGCCCGGCGGGAACGACATCGAGGTGACTTTGGGCGATTTCGCCACGACGAGGGTCGAAGGCAGCTTCGCGCTCGCCTATGTCGTCTTCAACACGATCGAGAACCTCACGACCCAAGACGAGCAAGTCGCCTGTTTCCAAAACGTTGCCTCTCACCTCGAGACCGGAGGGCACTTTGTCATCGAGGTGGCCGTCCCCGCGCTTCAACGGCTCCCGCCTGGCGAAACAGTGCGGCCGTTCGAGCTGAGCGCGACCAGGCTCGGCTTCGACGAGTACGACATTGCCAATCAAGGGCTCAGGTCCCACCACTTCGAGATAGAGGGCGAGCGGCTTAGTGCCACGTTCACTCCCTTGCGTTATGTGTGGCCCTCCGAGCTCGACCTCATGGCACGACTGGCCGGGATGACGCTCAGCCAACGATGGGGCGACTGGGACCGGACCCCCTTTACGAGCGAGAGCACAAAGCACGTCTCGGTTTGGGAGAAGACGGCAAAGACGCCTGCGCCATAGCCGGGCTCAGAAGGCTCAAGGTCTGCAACGCTTTGCACTTCGAACGGTGGACGAGGGGTCCAGCCCACCTCCAAACGCGCCAAGCGGCCCGAAACTAACGAGGCCGGCCTCTGTGACGTCTCAAGGGTGACCGGTCCGCTCGCGGTGAGCGCACCCCGGCCAGCAGCAGGGCCGACGCTTGCCTTCTTCAAGCTCCTCCTCCGTCCGGCGAATGCGGCGCTCTCGGGTCACCTCCTGCTTGGCATCTTCAACCCAGCAGATGAACTCGTTGCGAGCCAGAGGCGTGATGGCCTTCCAGGCCTCGAATGCCGTCGTGTTGGCGATCAACGCCTTACGAAGATCTGCCGGAAGCTTGTGGACTACCCCACCGGGCACAGGTGCGCTGCTCACAGTCCCAAGGTAGCGCTGAGGAAGGCGACCACCTTCGCACGCCGATCAGCTGCCCGGCGATCGGCCCAGTCGCCAGCAGTGCGCCACCCCAGGGCGCCAGCTGCAACCCTTGACGGAGTTGACACCCGGAGTCTCCGATGTAACATACGGCGTATGGTCCTTGCGGAAGTATCCCATAGCGGAGAGTAGAGCAATGAGCATCCGCCACGCCCTGCTGGCGCTGTTGAGCCAAGGCCCAAAGTACGGGTTCCAGCTCCGTCAGGAGTTCGAACAGGGCACAGGAGACGTCTGGCCACTCAATGTCGGTCAGGTGTACTCCACTCTCCAGCGCCTTGAACATTCGGGTCACATCGAGTCCGACGACTCTGCCGATGACGGTCCTCAGAAGGTCTTTCACCTCACCAAAGAGGGCAAGTCCGAGCTCCACCGCTGGCTCTCGACGCCGACCGACATGGCTTCGCCACCTCGCGACGAGCTCGTGATCAAGGTGCTCTCGGCTCTTCGTGTGCCAGGTGTCGATGTCAACGAGGTGATCCAGCTCCACAGGCGCTATCTCGTCGAGCTCATGCAGCAGTGGACACACCTTAAAGACGACGAGGCCGAGTTCGATCTGGCCTTTGCTCTTGTGGTCGACGCCGAGCTGTCCCGCCTGGACTCGGTCATCCGCTGGCTCGACCAGGCCGAGGGCCGGCTCAAGCGGGCCGAGGCCGAACCTGCGGTTTCCTCGAATACGCCCCGCTTTCGGCGAAGGCTCGTGGCACGCAGATGAGCTTTCTCGAGCTGCGAAACGTCTCCAAGTCCTATGGCGAGGGCTCGACCCTCGTGAAGGCACTCCTCGAGGTTTCGCTCTCTGTCGATCGCGGCAGTCTCGTCGCAGTGATGGGCCCGTCCGGGTCGGGCAAGTCAACTCTCCTCACCATTGCCGGCAGCCTCGAGGAGCCGACAAGTGGTGAGGTGCTGATCGACACCCAGTCGCTCGCGAAAATGTCCCACAACGAAAAGGCGCGGCTTCGCCGCCGCACGATCGGCTACGTCTTCCAGGACTTCAACCTGCTCGCCGGGCTGAGCGCGCTCGAGAACGTCTCGCTTCCACTCGAGCTCGACGACCTTGCGCCAAAGAGAGCCAGGGCCCTTGCCATGGCCGCCCTCGAGAACGTGGGGATCGCCGAGCGGGCAGGGCATTTCCCTGACGAGCTTTCGGGAGGAGAACGCCAACGGGTCGCGATCGCCCGCGCTGTGGTGGGTGAGCGTCACCTTCTGCTCGCCGACGAACCTTCGGGCGCTCTCGACTCGGCGAACGGAGAGGCAGTGATGAAGATGATCCGCGGGGCCTGCAAGCAAGGCATCGCCGCGGTCGTCGTCACCCACGACGCCCACCTGGCCTCGTGGGCCGACCGAGTCATCTTTCTCAAAGACGGCCGCATCGTTGACCAGACGGTGCCTCCTCCGAGCCCTGAGTCTCTTCTCGCACCCTTACCGAGCTCATGAACCATTCGGTCGCCGCAACGCTTCGCGAGCAACCTCGGTCCCGTGGTATCTCGCCGTCTCGACGGGCGGTTGTCCGCTGGGCATGGCGCTTGTTCTGTCGTGAATGGCGCCAGCAGCTTCTTGTCCTCGCGCTGATCATCGTGGCCGTCGCCGCGACGTTCATCGGCTCTAGCGTGGCGGCCAACACTCCTCCTCCTGCCAATGCCGGCTTCGGTACCGCTCAGGACATGGCCAGCTTTCTCGGCACCGATCCTCGCCTCAGCTCTGAGATCGCGACCTTGCGACACCGGTTCGGCAAGCTCGAGGTCATCGAGAACGAGACGCTGAAGGTACCCGGCTCTGTCGACACCTACCAGCTGCGGGCACAGAGCCCGCACGGCCCCTACGGCCAAGCGATGCTCTCCCTCGTCTCGGGTCGCTTCCCCACAGCGCCAGACCAGGTCGCCGTCACCACCGGGGTCGCGTCGGAGCTCAAGTTGAAGCTCGGCGACATCTGGAAGGTCGGAGGACAAAAAAGGCGGGTGACCGGCCTGGTCGAGAACCCGCAGAACCTCCTCGACGAGTTCGCCCTGGTGCTGCCTGGACAGCTCAAGGCACCGAGCAACGTCACTGTGCTCTTCGACGCCCCGGGCGTGAACCCGAGCTCGATCGGCGAGCAGTGCGCCTCTTGTGGGCCCTTCGGTCGCCGCGGCTCCAATGTGACGACTCCAGCTTCAATGGCGCTGAGCACGATCAACCCCGAGACCTTGTCCCTAGCCGTGCTCACGATCGGGATGCTGCTCATCGCGCTCATGGCCATTGGTGGTTTCACCGTGCTCGCGCAGCGACGCCAGCGCTCCCTCGGCATGCTGGCCTCGATCGGTGCCACCACAAAGAACGTCTCGCTCGTGGTGAGGGCGAACGGACTTGTAGTGGGCGTCTTAGGGGCGGTGATCGGGACGCTTTTGGGGCTCGTCGGCTGGCTCGCATACCGACCGAGCGTTGAGCAGAGCTCCCACCACCTGATCGGAGCGCTCAGCCTGCCCTGGATCGTAGTCTTCGCCGCGATCGTGCTCGCCATCGTCGCCACCTATCTGGCCGCATCGCGCCCGGCGCGTGCTATCACCAGGCTTTCGGTGATGACCGCCCTGTCGGGTCGCCCTGCTCCGCCGAAGCAGGTTCACCGCTCTGTGCTTCCCGGGATCGGCTTTCTTGTCGCGGCATTCCTGCTCCTCGGCTACTCGGGTGCAAGCGCCGGCAGCGGCGCGAAAGGCACACCCGAGCTCGTCCTCGGGATCGTCGCCCTAATTCCCGCCATCATCTTGTTGGCCCCGTTCTTCCTCGTCGGGCTCGGACGTCTCGCCGGGCATACACCTGTTGCCCTCCGGCTGGCACTGCGTGACCTCGCTCGATACCGCGCTCGGTCCGCCTCTTCTCTGGCCGCTATCGGCCTCGGCGTGATGATCGCGGTGATGATCGCCACGCTTGCCCAGGCGCGCTACTCCGACATCTGGGACCCGGCCGGTCCGAACCTGGCCTCGAACCAGGCGAACATCTCGATGGGAGTTCCCTACCCCACCTTGAGACAGATAAGCGCCTGGGCCAAGGTCGCGGACCGTGTCGGCACAGCACTCGGAGCGAACCAAGTCGCGGCGCTCGAGGTGACAAGCGCCGGTCTCGGGAACATCTCGGGGACGAAGTCGCTTGGGGAATCGGTCTACATCGCCACCCCACAGCTGCTGAAGGTGTTGGGTATCTCAGCATCGGAGATAGATCCGAACGCCGACATCGTGACGTCGCTTCCCGGCTTGGCAGGCCACTCGGGCCTCGCCCTCAACTGGTGCGAGAAGATGATCCCGCTCGGCCCGCCGGGCAGCGGGAACTTCAATTGCGCGAAGAACGGCGTGTTGAACAACCCGGTGATCCAGGGCCTTGGCGCACTGTCGAGCGGGGTTCACGCACCGAACACATTGATCACCGAGCGCGCCGTCCGCGCCTTTCACCTGGCGTCCTCGATCTCAGTGCTCGGCTGGTTCGTAGAGGGTGTCCAACCGCTCACGGCGGCGCAGATCAACAACGCCCAGGCAGTCGCGGCGACGGCGAACCTGAGCATCGAGACCAAGAACGACGAGCCGACCTCCTCGACAGTCATCGACTGGGCCACCTTTTTCGGCATCGCCTTGGCGCTTTGCATCTTGGCGATGAGCGTCGGGCTTATCCGAAGCGAGACCGCCAACGACCTACGGACACTCGCCGCCACCGGAGCGAGCAGCTATACCCGACGAACGCTGGCGGCCGCCACCGCCGGAGCCCTCGGGCTGGCCGGGGCAGTCCTCGGCACCTTCGCGGGCTACGTCGGCGTCATCGGTTGGTTGCGCGGCGACTCCACAAATGGGGGCATCTCCGCGCTCGGGAATGTGCCGGTGGCAAATCTGTTGGTGATTCTTTTCGGCCTTCCTCTCCTGGCAGCTGTCGGCGGGTGGTTGCTCGCGGGCCGCCAGCCGCCCATGCTCGCTCACCAACCGATCGAGTGAGCTGAACCCAGGCTCGGTGTACGAAGGCCGAAGCTCACTTGTGGGCCGGCCGCTCACAACGACGAGACCAGTCGGGTGCAGAGCTGGGATTCCGACGACGAGTTCGCCAGTCCGGACTCGATGTTGGCCTTAATCGAGGCGAGGTTTGAGCCTGGGCAACGGTGGCGCTGACAGCCGCAATCATCACACCGGGGGCGATGGCGGCCAGTGCCGAGGCAGAGCGAGCCCGGTAGCGAGCGAGTTCACGCAGAGCGATCTGGACCGCGACAGGCTCCGGACCGGCGATTCGTCCCAGCCCGACAAGGAAGGACGGTGCCAACAAGATGACGGCGGGAATGAGGGCGACGATCCCGAGGACCATGTCGGGTATGCCCTTGCTGCCGTTGCTACTGAAAAGCGAAAAGGATGAACTGAATAGCGAGCAAGGCAATCCCGGGCACAACTGGTCGGTCAACCTGTGTCCGGGAGCGGGACGACCTGCCAGAGCGGCCGTGACGGCGAGCTTCGTCATGGAGCGGCGGGCCTGGGAAAAGATTTGGCAAAGATCAAACAAAGAAGCCGTGCATCCGCCGGTCACATCGGTTGTTGATCCGGCATGCTCGGGACCGTGACGGCCGAATGGACGACTTCTCGGTCGCGACACCCACTTTTGAAGCCGGGACCTGCCGGCGCCTACCGCGAGAAGCAGGCGGTCGCTAGGCCTCGCTCTCGGCACCCCGTCGCCTCGGTCGCCGCCCGCGGCCAGGAGCGGGCGCAGGAAGGCGTTACAAAACCAATTCACTGGCCGTCTTGGCAAAGCCATCGTGCCTATGTCGGGGCGCGAAGAAGGCGCCGCCGGTTGGCGCGTAGCTCACGGCGGAGCTGGCCCGGCCGTCACCCGGTGGCGGCTGTCAGCCTGGTTCTGCTGACGTTGCTCGTCCCCGTGAGCGTCTCTCTCGCCGGGGCGCTCACGAACCCGGCGCTCGGTCTCTCGGTCACGTCGCGTCTTGCCGAGTGGCTGCGTGAGAACGGGGGGGGCTCGGTCGTGAACACTGTGGAGAACTGGTGGTACTCGCACCACCCACCGCCCCTCGGCGGCCGGCCATTGGCAGCCGCTTTGCCGGTACGACAACACGTTCGCCTCGCAAGCGCCGGCGCGCACCGCGCGGTGGCGGCACACCTGCCGACACCGGCGCCGCTCGCCAGCTTCGCCCGGCCCTCCCTAGCCGGAGAGGGCACCTGGAAACCGGTCGGCCGTCTCGTGAGAGGCATCCCGGCTATCTATGAGACATTTCTTCGTCCCGACGCTATCCACACGAGTGTCGTCGATGGCATCGCCTGGATGGACACGAAGCTCCTGTCGGCGACGCTCTACTCGGGGAGCTACATCCCAGGAGGCGGGCCGTACAAGCACACCGCCCCGATCGAGCCGGACACGGCGCGCGTCCTCGTGGCGGCTTTCAACGCCGGTTTCCGTATGCAGGACGCCAACGGGGGCTACTACACCCAGGGAGAGACGGTCATCCCACTGCGTAGCGGCGCCGCTTCGTTCGTGATCTACGCCAACGGCTCGGCCACAGTCGGCGCCTGGGGGAGCGACGTCACGATGACCCCGCAGGTAGTCGCTGTCCGCCAGAACTTGAAACTCCTCGTCGATAACGGTCAGCCCGTGCCGGGGCTCAACGCCTACGACACGAGCAAGTGGGGCAACACTCTCGGCAACCAGGTCTACGTGTCGCGCTCGGGCATAGGGGTGACCCGCGACGGCGCCCTTGTCTATGTGGGAGGGCCGTTCCTCAACATCACCGACCTCGCCAACCTCCTCGTGCGGGCCGGAGCCGTGCGGGCCATGGAGCTCGACATCAACACCGACTGGGTGAACTTCGCCACCTTCGCCCCGACGACGCCGACGGGACTCGCCTCTCCGGCCAATGGCACGGACCTTCTCCCTCCCGCCGACATGGCGGGACCACCCACCCGATACTTCGTCACCTGGTGGGCCCGCGACTTCATCACGATGTCGGCTCGCTGAAAAGCGGGCGAAGATGGGTCCGCCGCAGGTGTGTTCGTTCAGCCCAGCCCGGCCGGGCTCCTGTGCGCCAGAGCACGCGGGCAAAAGGCTCAATGGGAGAGAGGACGGCTCTGACCACCGCTACAGCGGCGACCGGGCATGGCTCGAAGATGCTTTACGCCTCAGTGCAGACGACGAGTCAGCTGTGCTTCGCCACCGGCGCGCCCGGCGTCAGGACCAGCTCAGGACTCCACCGGAATCCTCAACTTCGTCTTGGGCGAAACGCTCAGGCGTAGATGCCGCAGACAAGCAGGGCGAGCCAGGCCAGTCCGAGGAACTGCAGGCCCCGGTCACGCAAGGCGAGCTCCTCGGGCTCGCCCCCCCGGTTCTGCTCGATGGCGAGCTCGACGACGAGGATGGCGAGCACGAAGGGAATGATCGACAGCTCGAACCAGACGATGTCCTCGGCGCGCTCGACCGGTCCGAGACGTCCCGCCCTCTCGAAAGCCCAAAGGCAGTAGGTCGTCACGGTCACCGACATGGCCAGCATGCGGACGCTTCGGAGGAACGCCTCCGGGTAGGCGGCAAGGGTCAGGCGGTGCAGTCCCCCGTCGTCCTTCATCACGGCCTGCTCGACACTGCGCTTCCCGGCGACGATGAGCAGGGAGCCGAAGGACGCAACCATAAGGAACCAGGGGGAGATGGGAACATGTGCCACTGCCCCTCCTGCCACCGCCCGCAGGGCGAACCCCGATGCCACGCAGGCGAGCTCGACCAGGGGCACGCGCTTCAAAGCGAGCGAGTAGGAGACGCTCACGATCAGGTATGCGGTGACGACCGCGACGAGAGAGGCTCCGAACGCTAAGGCGGCGGCGGTGACTGCGGCCGTGCCGAGCAGGACAGCGGCCCAAAGTGCCAGGCTCACCGGCAGCTCTCCTGAGGCCACGGGCCGGCTCTTCTTCACCGGGTGGAGGCGGTCCTTGCGCCTGTCGACGACATCGTTCAAAAGGTAGGTTGAGGCCGAGGCTGCGACGAAGATGAAGAAGGCCTCGACACTGTGGCCGATGACGCGGGGTTGGTCTATGGATCCCCCAGCCGTCGGAGCCGCCAGGACAAGGAGGTTCTTCGTCCACTGGCGGGGCCGCGTGGCACGCAACAGGGCGGTCGCGCGACGTGCCCCCGCTGGGCGCGCCGTCGCAAACGCGTTCGGCTCAAAGGACGGTGGCGCCGAAACGCGAAGCGGGCTCTGGCTCACGGCGTGCTTTCGGTCACGAACAAGATCCCCGCGGTGGCGAGCTCGCTGCCGTCGCTTCGTATGAGGTACGCCTCGTAGCCGTCCAAGCTGTGGGCGAGCTCCGGTCCCTCCTCGTCGGCGACCACGAGGGCGGTGGCGAGGGCGTCGCAGATTGCCAGGTTCGCCCCGATGACGCTCGCAGAAGCTGTCTCGAACATCATCCGCCCGTCCTTCGGGTTGATGAGGTGCGGCCCTCGCTCGTAACAGCCCGAAGTCGCCACCGCGCCTTCGACCTCGAGCACGCAAGCGAGCGCCTCTGGTCTCCAGGGATGTCGGATGCCGATCCTCCAAGCGGGGTTGTCCTCAGGAGGTGGTCCGAGGACGGCGATGTCCCCGCCGCCATTTACCATTGCCGCCTTGACGCCGGCGAGGCGCAGGATCTCAAGCGCGTCGGTCACTGACCACCCCTTAACGAGACCCGTCGGGTCGAAGCCACCGGGCATTGCCCAGGGGTCGAACCAGCCCTTCGAGAGCTCCCGCGCCTCCTCGCACAGCGCCACGACGCGGGTCATCTCGCCCGGAGCTTCGTCGAGGCGGAGCAGACCGGCCCGGAACCTGCTCATCGGGCTCTCCGGTCTCCAGGTGCTGAATACGCTGTCCAGCTCGTGCAACCTCGTGCATGCTGAGGCGATGGCTGTTGTCGCCTCCCCGGTCGGGCACTGGCCAGGGTCTACGTGGAAGGAGAACACCGTGCCCATGACGGACTCGACGTGGACGATCACTCCGGCAGCGTCACTTTGCCGCAAGTGTGTCGAGTGCCGACTGGACCGAGGCGGCGTAGGCCTCGCTCGTGTAGGTGGCCCCCGATATTGCACTTATCTGGGCGCTCTGGGCCGAGAGGACCTCGCTGCGCAGCATCGGTACGACCTGCTGGGCCAGATTCTGGGAGTACTGCTCGGCGGTCCGAATGCTCGCCACCGAGATGTCGGTGATGTGTCCGGACTGCTCGGTGACCTTCACGGCGAGCGCTCCGTAGCCGTACTGCTCGCTCGCCCCGACCGCGGTTCCCGTAACCGGCGCGGTCGTGGTCGAGGGAACAGTTGTCGCGCCCGGCGCCGTTGTGCCGGGCGTCGTTGTGGGAACGGAGCTGGCCGGTGCTGTAGGAGGGGCTGCTCCCGGGGGCGACGGCGCGCTGCCCGCGTGCAGGGCGACGATCCCTGCAAAACCGGCGACGCTGGCGGCGACTGTGCCCACGCGTCTCACAGCGCGAGCCTCCTCTCGTAGTGGTCCAAGAGACACCCGCCGGGGTCGTTCACAAGGAGTAGACCTCGAAGTGAACGGCGTCTTCGGGGACGCCACGGCGCGACAGGGTCGCGACGACCCGGTTGACGAAGCCGTCCGAGCCCGACACATAGACATCCCGGTCCCACATGTCGGGGACGAGCTCGAAGAGGCGGTCGAGGCGCACTTCGGAGCGAGAGCCGATGAGCTCGTGCACGCGGCCTTTGCGATGGCGGACGAGCTCCAGCACCTCCGATGCCAGAACAACCTCGTCGGCGCGGGAAGCCCTGAGAACCACGACCGGGTCGCAGTTGCGGGGAAGGTCCTCGAGCAGCGATCGGATCGCCGTCACCCCGACGCCCCCGGCGATGAGCGCCACCTTGGCTCGACGGCGATGGTGAGCCGTGAAGGCCCCGTAGGGACCTTCGATTGCGACCCGCGTGCCCGGATGCAGCTGGGCCACGGCCGAGGAGTAGTCACCTACGCCTTTCACCGTGAGGCGGAGAAAAGGCGGTCGGGGCCGGGCCGAGAGCGAGAACGGGTGCGCCTGCCACCACATTTGCCTTGTGAGGAAGCGCCACTCGAAGAACTGCCCCCCCGCCACGGCCAGGCGCTCCAGGTGTCGGCCGCGGCAGACGACCGAGACCGTGTCTGGCCCCTCCTGGTGGACCTCCGCGACCTCGAGACGGTGATAGAGACTCCGCCACGCAGGCAGTCCGAAACGGTAGACGAGGACGACCCCCGCCGTGGACGCCCAGGCCAGGGACCAGATGAGGCGAGTCATCGGGTGGCCGACGAACGACGGCCCGAGAGCGATCTCATGGGCAAAGGCGAGAGCAAGCGCCAAGTACATGAACAAGTGGACCGCCCACCACCTCTCCCGGCGCATGCGACGACGGATCGAGTAGACCGACGTGCCCGCGATGACGACCATCAGCCCCAGGGCCAGGGTGGCTGTGACCATATCGGGGTAGGAGGCGAGGAACGTGGCGAACTGGTGCCACACGCCGGTCCGGGCCGCCTCCGCGTAGGCAAGTGTCAGCAGCACGGCATGGGAGACGATGAGCGATATCGGCCAAGGTGCCAGGCGGCGGTGCGCGGCGAGTAGCTTGTCCTGGCCGAGCACCCGTTCGATCACCGGGATCCGGCTGACAAGGAGCACCATGACGAGGGCCAGGCAGCTCCCGGCCAGGCCCGTCAGGTTGCCGAGGAACATGGCGACGCCCCCCGCCGCCCCGAGCTGCTTCCAGGTCTCGGCCGTCACCGCCAAGGCGATACAGGCCCCGAAGCCGAGCCAGGTCACGACGATCGCAACCTCGGCGAGGGACCGCCGGGGAGCCGGCCCGGGTCGGGACCCGGCCGGGCGGCGACGCGAGCCGTCCCGCTTCGCGGTTTGCATCGGGTCGAAGGCGAGTGAGGTCATGTCGCTTTTGACCATACGTAGGCGGAATGCAAGGCGAGCCCAGCAACAGGTAAAGATTCGGCCAGGACCGCCGTATAGGCGGATCCCTCCGGTAAAACTCCTGCTTGCTCGTGACGGGACTGCTGCCACGACACGACGACCGGACCGTGATCGCCTGTGGAAAGCTAACTGAGCAGTGCAAGTTCTCGTGGTCGAAGACGACAGCGCCATCGCTGAGCCTTTGGCGACCGGGCTTCGGAGAGAGGGCTTCGACGTAATCCTCGTGCAGAGCGCAGCGGCCGCGCTGTCGGCGCCACCGGCCGACCTCGTGCTCCTCGATCTCGGGCTTCCCGATGCCCATGGCTTCGAGGTCTGCCGGCAGTTGCGGGCCCGCTCGAACGTCCCGATCATCATCGTCACAGCCCGCGACGACGAAACCGACCGCGTCGTCGGCCTCGAGCTCGGCGCCGACGACTATGTGGTAAAACCCTTCGGCTTTCGTGAGCTCGTCGCCCGCATACGTGCCGTCCATCGCCGGAGCGCGACGCAGCCGCCGGGGGCGCCCGGCCCGCAGGTGATAGGCGAGCTCGAGATCGACCGGCGCACGCACCGCGTGCTGCTGGCGGGCGAGGAGGTACAGCTAACCCCGAAGGAATACGACCTCTTGGCCCTGCTCGCGCTCGATCCTGGCGCCATGGTCACCCGGCGGGAGATCCTTGCCGAGGTCTGGGATCCCCACTGGTACGGCACCTCGAAGACGGTCGACGTCCACATCGCCTCTATTCGCAAGAAGCTCGGCGACCCCAAGTGGATCGAGACGAGCCGGGGCGTCGGTTTCAGGCTCGCCGTTCCTCAATGAGGAGGCGGCTGCGTGCGGGCTTTCTCCTCTTCGCTCTCGCCCTTGTCGTCGTCCTCGAGGTCCCCCTGGGGCTGAGCCTGGCCCGGAACGACCGCACCACCTACATATCGGAGGTGCAGCGCGATGCCTCCTCGCTCGCCGTGCTCGTCGCCGCCGGACTGGACCACGGGGATGCGTCGAGCCTTCAGCTCACCGTCAGCCAGTTCGCCCGGGCCGACGCCGCCGTCGTGGCGGTTGTCTCAGCCCACCATGTCCTGGCAGCGGCCGGCAAGGGCGCCCTCGAGGAGCTGAACGACGTCCGCACTAAGGCGATCGTCGCTTCGGCCGCCTCCGGCCACATCTCGGGCGAGGAGGGCTCGGACGATCCCGACGACGATTTCCTCTACGTGGCGCTGCCCGTCGCGGTCTCGGCCTCTCCGGCGAGCGGCCGCTCGCCCACAGCGCACGGGAGCGACGTGGTCCTCCTCGTCGCCGAGGCGGCGGCACCCATGCACGCCCGCATCCGCAACAACTGGATCGCCCTCGGACTCTTCGGGCTTGGTGTGCTCGCCCTGGCAAGCGCCCTCGGGGCGCTCCTGGCGCGCTCGCTCACCCGTCCGCTGGAGGGCATCGAGGCAGCGGTCGCCGCTGTCGGGGCAGGCCGCCTCTCCGAGAGGGCACCCGTTGCGCGCGGACCGGTCGAGCTGACGGCCCTGGGAGAGACCGTCAACGAGATGGCTGATCGTCTCGAGGAGCTCGTCCACACCCAGCGGGCGTTTCTCGCCGATGCCTCCCACCAGCTCCGCACGCCGCTCACGGCACTGCGCCTGCGACTCGAGAACCTAGAGGACACCCTCGGGCCCGAGCAGGGGGCCGAACTCGCCCCCGCTCTTGCCGAAGCGGACCGGCTTTCCAGGATCGTCGACGGGTTGTTGACCCTCGCCCGCAGCGAGGGCGGCCTGCGCCCTGCGCGAGAGGTGGTCGACGTCGAAGCCGCCTTGCGCGACCGGGCGGAGGCCTGGGGTGCCCTAGCCGAGGAGCGTCAGGTGACGCTCAGCTGCGAGCTTTCGGCCACCGAGCCGCACGAATCGCGCGCTCAGAGCCCTGGCCTGCCCCGGTCATCTCGAGCAGGTCCTCGACAACCTGCTCGCCAATGCCCTCGAGGCGACAGCGCCCGGCGGCGAGGTCTCCCTGAGCGCGTTCGGCCTTGCCGGCCGCGTCGAGGTCCATGTCACCGACAACGGGCCGGGCATGAGCGCAGCCGACAGGACGCGGGCTTTTGACAGATTCTGGAGACAGGAAGGAGCTCCCCGTGGTGGGACCGGGCTGGGACTGGCGATTGTCGCCCAGCTCGCCCGCATCTCGGGTGGGACCGCCTGGCTCGATGCCGCCCCTGGCGGAGGCGTAGACGCCGTCGTTCGGCTCGAGACCGCAGATGGCTGAGGCTGCCTTCCCGAGAGCTCCGCGGCGCAAATGGCGACGGCGGGTCGGCCGGGCCAGCCTCGCCCTGGCGGGAGTCGTGCTCGCCCTCGTCCTTGCCGGTCTCGGCTACGAGCTGAGCCTGCCAAGCGTCGCCGACGCCCCGGCACAGGTCGCGACGATCGTGCGGTCACATGGCGGCGAGCTGGGCCATCTGCCGCTTCCGACCAAGCTGTCCGAGGCCGAGGTCGCCGTCGAGGACGAGCACTTCTACTCCAACGTGCTGCTGGATGTCTTTGACGGCGCCGCCCGGGCCGCTCTCACGGCTCTGCACAGCAGTGGCGATCCCGGTGGCAGCACCATCGCTCAGCAGCTTGCCAAGCAGCTCTACCCGTCTGGCTCTTCCTTCGCCGACACCTTGGACCAAGTCGGGCTCGGCCTCAAGCTCGCACTCAGCTACTCGAAGGCGCGGATCCTCGAGATGTACCTGAACGCCATCTATTACGGGAACGGCTATTGGGGTTACCTGAACGCGGCCCGGGGCTACTTCGGCGTCGCTCCCGACAAGCTGAGCTGGGCCGAAGCCTCCCTGCTCGCCGGGCTCCCCCAGGCGCCGTCGGACTACGACCCGGTCCTCCACTTCGGCCTCGCCAAGCAGCGCCAGCTCCAGGTGCTCGACCAGCTGGTCGCCAACCGTGTCCTCACCACCGTGCAGGCACGAGCGGCCTACAAGGCTCCGCTGCCCCTGCGTCGTTGAGGATCGGAGCAGGTGCCATTCCCCCGCTCAGGCCGTCACCTGCGAGCTGGGGGAAGCGCTCCAAGGTCGTCAATAGGAAGGGTTGCGTCGCCACCGGAATCGTGGGATTGAGAGGGCGCATCTTGGCTGTTGCGACGCCCGCGCATCTGGTGCCAGACGAGCAAACCCGCTCCGGCGAGGACCGCAAGGGCGACGATCGAGGCCGATGCGGTGCCTGCTGCCGAGAGGACGCGTTCGTAGGAGCGCCCTGCGCCGTAGCCGGCGAGGCTGAAGGCCACACCCCAGCACAGTCCCCCGAGCGCGTTCCAGAGGAGAAAAGTCCCGTAACGCATGGCGGAGAGTCCTGCGGCCCCGGGAATGACGGCGCGGAAGACCGCGGTGAAGCGACCAAGGAACACCGCCGGTCCGCCCCGGCGCTCGAGGAACCTTCGGGCCTCCTCTGCACCGCGGCGGGCCCTTCCAGGCAGGCGGTGGACAAGGGCCGGCCCGAACCGACGCCCCACTTCGTAACCGAGTCGCCCGCGATAGCGCAGACGACCACCGGCACGATTATCCGCACCAGGCTGACGTGGTGGAATGAGGCCAGCACGCCTCCGAGCACGACGGCGGTCTCGCCCGGCAGCACAAAGCCGCCAAAGACGCTCGCCTCCCCGAAGCAGAGGGCGCCGACGATCAGGTAGGCGATCGTCCCGTGAAACGTGACGAGGCCGTGCAGCAACGAACTCATGAGTCCTCGCCTCGTTGCGTTGCCGGGAGAAAGGTCGCCGTCATGGTGCTTCGTTTCAGGCGAGCGGTCATCGTTCTCCTCACAGCGGACTCGTAAGCGAACCTACGGCCACGGACTGCCAGCTCGTCGCCAGTTATTGGTAAAGAATCGACAAAGACTGCTCAAAGACTGGCGATTCTGCCGACATCATCACCTTGCCGGATGCTTAGGATCGGTGAGTGTCCATTCCAACGAAACCATCGCGACAGCGTGGCGACTCGACCGTAACTTCCGCACTCGCAGCTTTCCGGGTCGATTTTGCTCCGCAGCACAGGCAGCCCACCGCGGTCCGTGTTCTCCTCGCGACCATCATCTCCATCGCCGGCTCCCTGTCAGCCGACGCTGTCCTTGTGGCGATCGGGACGAGGATCTTCCCCTCGACCGGTGGCTACGTACACTTCCGTTTCTCCGACTACGCGAGGCTGACCATTGTCGGCGTGCTGATCGCCTGCGTCGCCTGGCCCGTGGTGACGCGCATATCTTCGGCCCCCCGTTGGGTGTTCTTCCGGATGGCTGTCCTGGTGACGGCAGTGCTGTGGCTGCCCGACATGTACATCCTCGCCAAGGGTCAGCCGCCAAGGGCCGTCCTCGTGCTGATGCTCATGCACCTGGCGATCGCGCTTGTCACCTACAACGCACTCGTGCACCTCGCCTCGGCAAGGCGGATTGCGCCTGACAGACGCACCTCCTCGGCAGGATCGCCGCTTGAAGGACCGCGGCCCTGACTGCGCTTGACCTTTGGCCGCGAATCGGCCGGGGCTCACCAACCTTCGTTTTATCCTCGGCCTAGCGGTATGGTCGGGCGAACAGCCCCTGAAGGGCTCGACTTGGCAGGAACCTCTCATCCCACGAACGCTGCCGTTCATGAGTATTCGCAATGGGTTTCGCCTGGTCGCCGCGGGCCTCAGTTACTGCTTGGAGAACCCTGAGCAAGCCAAACGCAGACGGCTGCGCCCTTGACCCACTGCAGAACATGTTCATGAAGCTCACCTGAGAGTAGGTAATCCGAGGAGGGAGCGGACATGGACGGTATCTAGGTCACCATCGAGTTACCAATTGCCATCTCGCCGCGTGCCACGATGGCGCGATGGCGCGATGGCCGCTGACCGTCACAGGCAGTTGTTGGTCCGGGGCCGCCTTCTAGAACTAGTCACTCTGGGCTGGAACGCCGTCGGCATCGTCGTCCTAGGGATCGCTGCGGTGTCGGCGAGATCCGTGGCACTGGCAGGCTTCGGCCTCGACAGCCTGATCGAGATCGGGGCGTCTACGGTTGTGCTCTGGGAACTGGCCGATGTTGCGGAGACGAGACAGAAGCGCGCCATGCAACTCATAGGGGTCGCCTTCGTCGCGCTTGCTCTTTACCTCTCGGTTCAGAGCACCGTGGTGTTGCTGGCCGGATTTCACCCCCACCACAGCGTGCTCGGTATCGTCTGGACAGCGGTCACTGCTGTGGCGATGTTCTTGTTGGCCACAGGGAAGGCGAGGACCGGTGTAGCCCTCGATAATCCGGTCCTGCGCACCGAAGGCAGAGTCACATTTGTAGACGGCGTCCTTGCGAGTGCCGTATTGCTCGGTCTCGTGTGCAACGCTGCCCTCGGTTGGTGGTGGGCCGATCCCGGCGCTGGCTACGTCCTTGTCTACTACGGTGCTCGTGAAGCGCATGCGGCGCTGGCGCAATGACAGCTAGTTCTCCGATTAGCAGACCTGGAGGGATCGGTCTTGAGGGAGCGCCATCTGGGCCTTAACCCTATGCCAGGCAGGGCCGGCGGACTGTGCAGCCATCGGCTGGTGGAGACAGCGGCCTCGTCGGTTCTCCCCGCGCCAGGACTAAAGGACGTCAGGTGGCCGTCTGGCCTCGGGCGAATCGAACCAGGTCGGAGTTGTCACCGCTGGAGGCGGCCTTGACGAGCGCTGCGATGTACGCCGTGCGTACTGAGCTGTCGACGTCGAGGCTTGCGCTACCCCAGGCGAAGGGCTCACGTCCGATGGCCACCAGATACAGGTCGGCCATCATCCGCGTGCAACGACCATTGCCGTTAGAGAAGGGATGGACGATGACCAAGCGGCAGTGGATCCGGGCAGCCAACTCGTCGTAGCCGAAGACAGCTTTGGCATGCCAGAACTTGGCGTCATCGAGCAACTGCCTGGACTGCTCTGGTATCAGGTGCGGCTCCACTCCGATATTGGTCACGCGCCGTCGGAGGGTTCCGGCCCAGGACCACACGTCGCCGAACATCCGGCGGTGCAGCGTCAGCATGAATCCGTAGTCGAGGATGCGTTCCGGACCAAGCGAACGTGCTTGCGCGTGTGCCCAAGGAAGCGCTGCAGTGATGTTCTCGAACTCGACCTGGTTCAGGTCGGCGCGAGTAGCGACGAAGTCTGGGATGAGACCTTCAAGGTCCTCGTCCTCGATCGGCGTGGCCCCGGAGGGTTCCGGCCCGATGTTCCGCATATTGAACCTCGACAGCGGTTCGCCATCGGGTCGCAGGCCGGTCACTCGCCTTCTCGTGATCGGTTTGGCGCCAAGCGCCAGAGGTTGCCGCTGGTCACGAGTTGCTGTGCGTAGCGATCCACGGCCTCCCTCTGCCGGTCGTCGCCGATATCCTGCGCCTCGAGGGCCATGGTTCGGGCGGCGCGCCCGAGGAGGTCCGCTGCTACCGCTCTAGCCCGGGTCGTGACTGTCTCCTCCAGGGTCGACTTCGGCACGAGGGCGTAGATCAATGTGCAGTCGAGAGCACCGGCCACCTCGGCCAGCTTGCCGATGGTGATGCCGCCGTGGAGTTCCGCGCGCTCAAGTTTATTCACCGCGGCACTCGACACTCCCAGACGTTCTGCCAGGACGGCTTGGCTCATCCCGAGCGCCCCGCGGATGGCGCGTATCCAGCCCGAGCGGGGCCGCGCCGCGATCGCGCCAAGGCTGGCTGAACTGAACTTTCGATCCAGCTCACGCCGAGCCTGGGCCGCCCTCTCTGATCTTTGCATACCTATAGGTTAGCAGTCTTGCAATTTTCGTCAACCTTTAGGTTGATAGTCTTCCTAGCTGTTATAACCTATTGGTTGATGCCTCCCAGCTTGTGCGCGCCCTACGCGAGCTCGAAGGCTGAGACGTGGGCTGGGCGCTCGACGCCTGAAGTGCCTGAAGGTGGACAGTTGCAACATCGACCTCCTGGCCGTCGGCCAGGCCGGCGTAGCCGTCATCGATGCCAAGTCGTGGACAGGGCCGGTGACGATCAACGGCCCAACACTCCTGCTGGACGGGCACAATCGCGCCAAGGACCTGAACGGCGTGCACCGCCAGGTTGCTGAAGTCGAGGCTGCATTGCGCGATGCTCAGCCCAAGGCGCACCATTCGGGGCGTTCTCGGCTTCGCTGGAGAACTTGACCGAAACCGACCGCCAGAGACCGTCGACGGCATAACGGCGCTAGGCGTTGACCAGCTCGTGGCCAAGTTCAGTCGCTTCGAGCGTCGCTTGACAGCTGTCGAGGTCGAGACGGCGCTCCGCGACACCTCCCTCGCCTTCCCCCCGGCTGATGAGCCCGTGCCCTGCCGGCAGGCGACTTCCTTGAGCCACGAGCCCCTCCCCCCAACCAGCCCGCGTATGGAGGTAATCATCGCGGGCTGGATGCGCTGCTACTACCTTCGGCCCTGGCGTGGGGGAGGAAGGCGCAGGCTCTATCTGAAAGGTGACCATGGAACCGGCGTCGGCTGGAAGGACAGCATTGGTGGTCGTGTGACGCTGACGTGCACGGAGGACGGCGCCAAGCTTGTCCAAGCCGTTTTGAGCGCGGCAACGGAAACGGGCGTCCCACTTGCTGCCGAAAACCTGCCCCGAGTCCCTGTCACGCTGCTCGGCGGTCAACTCCTCGGAAGGGTTGCGCGAAAGTACGTTTCGGTCCTTCTCGGCCAGTAATGGCGCAAAGGTCAGACTAGGCGGCTCTACGGAACGCTCATCGATCCGATCGAAGGCCATTTCAAGTTGGGCTACGTCGACCTGGTTACAGGAGGCCTTCATCCAGAAATCGAGAGAGGGCTCAACAAGAACCTCGGTACCGGAAAGGGCTACCTAGGACGTCTGGCTGAACGCGACCCGGCCCGGCGTCCCAATCTCCGTGATCTTGGTCCTCTTCATTGATGCCGTCCGGTTGCACGGGGCGATCTGCTCCTGCGTCCACAGACATCAGTTGCGACTTGGAGGACTGATATGACCGAGTACCCAGCAGACCTCGAACCGAACGAGAAGCTAAGGGCATCGTTTCGCGAGCTACTAAGGGTGTGAGTTAGCAGGAAACTCGCATCCCGCGAATATCCCGCGGACGCCGCCGTTCACCGTCGTTCAGTGGCGTGTGAATAACTTGCTGACCTGCTCTAATAGGTCGCCCTGATTCGTCGTCGTTCGCCTGACCGCCCTTTTTCCCAGGCTGGGAACACGAGTCCGAGTCTCGTCACCTGCTCCACACAAGCCGGGAAAGCGACGAGCGAGCCGCGCCGGGGAAGACGGCGCACCCGGGCTCGTCCTCGCCCTGGCACGATGGGCGCTATGAGCGACGCCTATCGAACCTCCCGCCAGTACGACGCTATGGCCGGTGACTACGCGCAAGACAACTCCGACGGTGCCTACAACGCCTATTACGAAAGACCGGCGACGATCGCTCTGCTCGGAGACGTCCGAGGTCTTAAGGTGCTCGATGTCGGCTGCGGCAGTGGGGTGCTCAGCTCGAGGCTCGTGGACAACGGCGCCATCGTCACCGCGGTTGATGTCAGTCCGGCCATGGCTGATCTCGCTCGTCGTGAACTCGGTGATCGGGTGAGGGTGATCGTCGCTGACATCGCCGAGCCGCTCTCGTTCGCGTCGGCCGGCGAGTTCGACTTGGTGGTCGCTTCGCTCGTCCTGCATTACCTCTACGACTGGGAGGCCGTGCTAGAAGAGCTCCACCGTGTGACGAGCCCACAGGGACGTGTCGTCTTCTCGACCCATCACCCGGCGATGGACTGGCAGCTGCATTCACCCGAGGACTACTTCACCGTGAAGAAGGTGACCGAGCGGTGGTCGAAGGGGGCGGGATCATTCGAGGTGACCTTCTGGCGTCGTCCTCTCACGGCTATGTGCCGCGCCATCGCCGAGGCCGGCTTCGTCATCGAAAGGCTCGTCGAGCCTGAGCCGCTCACGAGCCTCGCCACCCGTGACCCAGCGACCTATGAGGAGATCCGCACCAAGCCGCGCTTCATCTTTTTCGTCCTGCGCCCTTCGCCCTGGGCGGGCTGAACGCCAAGGGCGGTGAGTCGCCAGAGAGGTGCGACCGTGGCCGGGGCCGACCTCTCAGCCAAAGTGCGGCAAACTGGCGACGACCGCTTCGGGGGAATCGCAGCCGATGATCAGCTCGTCGTAGGGGACGCCCTCGAGGCGTATCCGGACACCGCGGGGGGTGTCGTGGTGGACGACAGCGAAGATCTTGTCGTTGCGGGAAGTGAAGGTCCCCACGGCCACCGAGCCCGGGACCCCGGTCCCCACGCGGAAACCGTGCACGGCGTGGATGGCGTCGTCGAGTATCTCGACCGAGGTCACAGAGGCGAGCGGCACCTTGACCTCACCATGAACTGCTTCGAGCTTCTCCACGGTCCTAAGACGCACCACCAGCTCGTCTCCCTCGACGGTGACTTCGGCCATCTCGTCTCCCTCCGTTACCGGTTCTGCTGACCGACCTTCACCATATTCGCCCCTGCAACGAGGTGGCCTCATCGCAGCGCAGTCAGCCTGCCAGGAAGACCGCGGACCGGTGCTGGCCCCGGCGATGCAAGACTTTCCCGGTGCTCGTAGTCGTGGCTCCATGGTTGTCGAGGCGATAAGCGCCGCAATGAAAGCCGCCGTCCGCCGGATCTTCGCCGCCCGGCCATGCCCGCTGCTCGCGGCCGGCCTGCTCGCCGCCGCCAGCCTGGTGGCACTCGGCACGGGCCCAGCCGGCGCAGCCCAGACCCGTTTCACCATCCCCGCCTCGGCCCGCCAGCTCGTCGTCGTCTCGAGCCCGACCTACGACCCGGCGAACTACCTGGCGAGGTTCCAGAGCTTCGCCCGGGCGAGCGCCACCTCGGCTTGGAAGCCGGTCTTTGCGACCTGGGAGACAGAGATCGGCTCGGGGGAGCTTCGAGACGTGCGCCGCGAGGGCGACCACGCCACCCCGACCGGCGTCTACGGCTTCGGGCTCGCCACGATCTACGGCGCCTGGCCGAACCCGGGCGGCCTGCACGCGCCATACCACCGCTTCGTCTGCGGCGACTGGTGGGACGAGGACCCTTACAGCGCGCGAGTACAACCGTTTCGTGCACGTCGCCTGTACGACGACGCCGCCCTTTGCCGCCTGGTCCGAGCCCCTGTGGGAGGAGACGGAGGGCGACAGGGGCTACCCGTACCTGGTCGTCATCGACTACAACCTCGACCCGACGATCGCCGGCCCGGACGCGCCAGGGTCCGGGATATTCCTCCACGCCTGGATGGACGCCCCGACCGAGGGTTGCATCGCCCTTCCCATCTCTGAGCTGTTGGCGGTGCTGCGCTGGCTCGAGCCGAAGGACCATCCCGTCGTCGAGATCGGCACCGACGCCGAGGTCGGCCGTGTCCCACCACCGACCTGAAGCGCCTCTATTGGGAACTGAGGCTTAGGACTTCACGTACGGCTGGCCGTCTGCCTTCGGAGCCTGGCTGCGTCCGACAAAGCCCGCCACAGCGATGATCGTCGCCACGTAGGGGAGCATCAACAAGAAGTCGGACGGGATGGGGCAGCCGATCGTGCCGAGCACGTTCGCGCACGCCACCGAGAACCCGAACAGCAAGGCGGCGCCGGTCGCCCCGAGCGGGGTCCGAGCGGCCGAAGATCATCGCCGCCAGCGCGATGTAGCCCTGTCCTGAGGACATGTCCTTGCCGAAAGAGCCCACCGACCCGATGCTCAGGGAAGCACCGCCAATCCCTGCGACAAGACCACCGATGATGACGTTGCGGTAACGCGTCCAGAGCACTCTGATCCCGACGGTGTCAGCCGCGGTCGGGTGCTCGCCGACAGCCCGGACGCGAAGTCCCCAGCGCGTCTTGAACAGGCCGATGTGCACGAGGGCGACGGCGGCATAGGTCATGTAGAGGAAGATGGTCGAGTCGAAGAGGATCGGCCCGATGATCGGGATGTCGCCGAGGACCGGGATCTTGACCGGGGAGAACGTGGAGGGCGAGTTCAACCTGGTCTGATAGGGAACAAGCGCCTGGTCGTAGAGATAGCCGGTGAGCCCTGAGGCAAAGACGTTGAGGACAACGCCCAAGATGATCTGGTCGACCATGTAGCGGATGGCGAACACGCCGAGGAGGATGGCGAGAAGGCCCCCCGCCAGCGAGCCGCTCAACAGTCCGAACCAGAGCGACCCGAAGGCACTGGCGATGACCGCCCCGGCGAAAGCGCCAAGCAGGAGCTGGCCCTCGATGGCGATGTTGATGACGCCCGAGCGCTCGCAAAGACAGCCCGACAACGCCCCGAGCACGAGCGGGATCGAGGCGAGCATCGTGGACTGCATGAGCGAGACGAACGGCAGCGGGAAGCGGCCGGCGTCGGACCAGACGAGGAAGGCGACGACAAAGGCGAGCGTCACGGTGCCTGCCACGAGGCGCTGGGGGAGCTTTTTGAGCCTCATGCCTGCATAGACAAAGCCGAGGACGACGGTGAGGGCGCCCAGTCCGTAGCACACGGGGGCGGCGGCCATCACGAGGTTCGGGACCGAGACGGCGGCACCGTTGAGGGTGAAGGTGAACACCGAGTCGCCGTTGGAGTACAGGCCGAACACGAAGATGTCGACGAGGCCGAGCATCACGAAGATCGTGGCGATGACCCTCTGGCGGTCGAAGGCGAACCGCTGCTGGCCGACGAGCGTCATCGTCGTCATGAGCTCCACCCCTTCGCGAGCAGTTGCCCCTCCGCCGCGCCACGCCGTGCCCGGAGGTGGAAGACCTCCCTGACAAACGGCGGCGCCGCCACGAAGAGCACGATCAGCGCCTGGATGACCGTGGCGATGTCGACAGGGATCTGGGTCTGGGCCTGCATGGTCACGCTCCCCGCGTTGAGCGAGCCGTAGAGGAGGGCGGCCAGCACCACCCCGCCCGGCTTGGCCCGCCCGAGCAGGGCGACGGTGATGGCGTCGATGCCGTAGGTGCCGTATATCTGCGGGGTGAGGGCGAAGTCGGAGCCCAACACGACGCTCGCCCCGGCAAGTCCAGCGAGCCCGCCACAGATGAGCATGACGCGCACCCAGGTCTTCTCCGGGCTCATACCGGCGGCCCGGGCGGCGTTCTGGTTGGCACCGACAGTCCGCAGCTCGAAGCCGAGCGTGGTCCTGTTCAACAGCCATGCCACCGCGGCTGCTGCGGCCAGGGCGACGAGGAAGCCGGCGTTGATGCGCAGGTTGTGCCCAGCAAGAAGAGGCAACATGGCACTGTTCATGACCTGCGGGCTGATCGGGTTCGGTGAGCCGGAGGCGCGGAACACCGCCAGGCCGAGGAGGAAGAGGAGCAGGTACTCCATCACGTAGTTCAACATGATGGTGACGATCACCTCGTGCGCCCCGGTGCGGGCCTTTAGGTCCCCGACAAAGGCCCCGATGATGGCCCCTCCGACAAAGCCCCCGATGACGGCGACGACGACGTGAATGACTATCGGCAAACTGACCGCAAAGCCGATCCAACCGGCGATGAATGCGCCGCCGATGAACTGGCCCGTGGCGCCGATGTTGAACATGCCCGCCCGAAAGGCGAGGGCCACGGCCAGTCCGGCGAGGATGAGCGGCGTGGCGTTGACGGTCGTCTCGGACAAGGGATTGAAGATCGCCGCCGTCGAGCCGCCGTGGAAGGCGGCCGAGATCGTGTGCGGGTTGATGATGGCACCCTCGAACATCGCCGAGTAGGCGGAGGCTGCGACGTCCCAGGCCTGGGAGAAGGCGGCTCCGGGAGCGGAGAACACGTGGCTCCAGGCGTGCAGGACCTGCGGGCTCGTGAAGGCGATGAGCAGGCCCCCGATGACGACGGCGAGGATGATGGCGAGGATGGTGACGACCGTCGAGCTGCCCTCGAGCACGGCATTTAGCAGGGCGATCCCCGCGCCCGGGCCCTTGGAGGAAAGGGCGTCTGCTGGGGAGGGCGCCGCCTCGGGAGCCTCTAGCGTGCCCCGATCGGATGCCACGCTCGGCTGGGACGTCGCCGGGCCGGAGTCGTTCTCGCTCATACCGGCTCTACTTCGACGACCGGCTTCGAGGTGCCCGCGCCTGCCATGAGCAGGCCGAGCTCCTCGATTGAGACGCTCGGCGGTCGCTCACCGGCGATCTTGCCCTCATACATGACGACGATGCGATCTGCGAGGGCATATATCTCATCGAGCTCGGTCGAGCAGATGAGCACGGCGGTGCCATGGTCGCGGGCCGAGACGATCTGGTTGTGGACGAACTCGATCGAACCGACGTCCAGCCCACGGGTCGGCTGGTTGGCGACGAGAAGGGTCACATCACGACCGAGCTCTCGAGCGACGATGACCTTTTGCTGGTTACCTCCCGAGAGGGTCCCGACCGACATGTCGATCGAGGTGGCCCGGATGTCGTAGTCCTGCATGTGCTTGGTGGCGCTCTCGCGGATGGCGTCTAAGTGAAGTACCGCGCCTGATGCATACGGAGGACGGTTGTAGAGGTCGAGGACCAGGTTGTCGGCGAGCGAGAACTGCTCGACGATGCCGTCTTCTTGGCGGTCCTCGGGAATGTAGCTCACTCCGGACTCGAGAACATCACGTGTCTTGGCGCTTGTCAGATCTTTGCCGCCCACCGTGATCGTCCCGGTGGCCACGTGCTGCAAGCCCATGATCGCCTCGCAGAACTCGGTCTGCCCATTGCCCTGCACCCCGGCGATGCCGACGATCTCCCCGGCGTGGACCTCGAGCGAGACGTCGTCGACGACGCAGATCCCAGCCGCGTTGTCGACCCGCAGGCCTTTCACGTCAAGGGTCACCTCACCTGGACGGGCCTGTTCTTTGTGCACCTTCAGCTCCACCGCCCGGCCGACCATGAGGGAGGCGAGCTCCTCGTCGGTCGCGCTCGGTGGCGGCGAGCCGACGACCCGCCCGCGGCGGATGACCGTGATGCGGTCGGCGATCTCCTGGACCTCTTTCAGCTTGTGGCTGATGAAGATGATCGACTTGCCGGAGGCCTGGAGCTCTCGCATGATGCGAAAGAGCTCGTTCGTCTCGCCCGGGGTGAGCACGGCGGTCGGCTCGTCCAAGATCACGACGCTCGCCTCGCGGTGGAGAGCCTTGACGATCTCGACCCGCTGCTGGATGCCGACCGGCAGGTCCGCCACGAGGGCGTCGGGGTCGATGGCGAGGCCGTAACGGGCGGAGAGCTCGAGCACGTCCTTGCGGGCACGGCGTCGGTTCAACAGACCGAGCACGGTCGTGCGTTCCACGCCGAGCATGACGTTCTCGGCCACCGTGAAGACCGGGACGAGCATGAAGTGCTGATGGACCATGCCGATGCCGGCGTTGAGCGCCTCGCGGGGGTTGTGGAACGAGATGGGCTTGCCGTCGAGGAGGATCTGGCCCGAGTCAGGCTGCAAGAGTCCGTAGAGGACGTTCATGAGCGTCGACTTGCCGGCACCGTTCTCGCCCAAAAGGGCGTGGATCTCGCCCGTCTCGACTGTGAGGTCGATGCTGTCATTGGCCACGAGGCTGCCGAAACGCTTTGTGATCCCCCGCAACTCGAGTTGCAGCGCGGCCTCCCTAGCGAACGTGCCACATTCCAAAGCGGTGCCACGCGGGCACCGCTCGGAACTGGACTCTCTTGCTTACCCTATGCGCCACGCCCGGGGTGGTGCCAGGAATTCCACCACCCCGGGACGAGGCTCGTAACTGTTGACTACACCGGGCTCTTTGTGGCCGGGACGATCTTGCCGCTGATGATCTCAGCCTTGAGAGTGTTGATTTCGTTCTGCAACGACATCGGGATCTTGCTCGCGAAGTCGTGGTACGGCGAGAGGACGACGCCACCGTTGGCGAGGTCGCCGATGTAGTTGCCGCCCTTGAACTTGCCAGCAGCAGAGGTCGTGATTGCATTCTTCACGGCCGCCTGGATGCCCTTGGTCACACTCGAGATGAAGTACTTGCAGTACTGCGGCGCGCTCGATGCAGCCGTCGGTGTCGACCCACTCCATCGTGACGGGGGTGCCTGAGGTGTCAGCAGCCTTCACCGCAGCCGCAGCACCGAGGCCGACGTTGCCGGCGACGGGGAAGATGACGTCCGCGTTCTCGGAAATGAAGGTGTTGGTCAGCTCCTCGCCCTTGGTCTGGTTGGTGAAGTCACCGGTGAACGAGCCCTTCTGGGTCTGCTCGTTCCAGCCGAGGACGGTGGTGGCAACCTGCTTGGGGTGCATCTTGTTGTAGTACTGCACGCCGTCCCAGAAGCCGTCCATGTAGATGGTGACCGTCGGGAGCTGGATGCCACCGAAGGTGGCGACGACGTGGGTCTTGGAGTAGCCAGCTGCGAGGTAACCGCCGAGGAAGCCGTCCTGGACCGTGTTGAACACCAGGGCGTCGATGTTCTTGATCGCCGGCGAGTAGGTGTAGTCGACGATGGCGAAGTGGTTCATCGGGTGCGCCTTGGCGGCGGTCTCGGTGTCGTCTCCCATCAAGAAGCCGACCGTGATGATGATCCCGCACTTCTCAGCGATGAAGGCGTTGATGTTCGGGACGTAGTCGCTCTCGCTCGAGGACTGCAGGTACTTGCCTGTGATGTTGGCCGACTCGGCCTCTTTTACTCCCTGCCATGAAGACGCGTTGAAAGACCGGTCGTCGATTCCACCGGTGTCGGTGACCATGCAGGCAAGGAACTTGCCGGCCTGAGCATGTTTCGCCGAGGTGACGTGCACTGCGGCCACCGGCTTGGAGGTCGTGGCACCCGAGGTGGCGGCGCCACTTGCGAGCAACCCCCCGACGCCCAGAGCCAGAACCGACAACAGGATTAATCGCTTCATTTTTTATGCGCCTCCCAGAGTGGACACTGATGGTTACCGTTACGTTACGACTCTGCAACGCCGCGCGCTAGGCCAACCTTGCCGAAATCGCCGCAACGGAACGACTCAGTATGACATCGGCCTGAAATGTTTTCTCGGCTAACTCAGCGCCTTGAACTGGGCGAATCCGGGACGATGAAAAGTACATGTCACCAAGGGCCCCATTGGCTTGCCAGGGACAGCCATCGGCTGGACTACACTTCTCGGGCGGGTCCGGGGGTAGGTTAACCCAGGTCACGGCCGCAATTTTCTCTAGCAACCGGAGGCGTCAGTGCCCGCGACCGTCGTGGTCGGAACCCAGTGGGGCGACGAGGGGAAGGGCAAGATCACCGACCTGCTCGCCAAGGACGTGCAGGTCGTGGTCCGCTACCAGGGCGGCCACAACGCCGGACACACGATCGTCGTGGACGGGGAGACTTTTGCCCTCCAGCTCATCCCGAGCGGGATCCTCTATGACCATGTCGTGCCGGTCATCGGCAACGGCGTCGTCGTGGAGCCGATGGTGCTGCTTTCGGAGTGCGCCATGTTGAGATCACGCGGAGTGGACGTCAGCCGGCTCGTGGTCTCGGGCAACGCCCATCTCGTGATGCCGTACCACGTCGAGATCGACCGGGTCACCGAGCGCTACCTCGGCAAGGCGAAGCTGGGGACGACCAAACGGGGCATCGGCCCTGCCTATGCCGACAAGGCGGCCCGCATCGGTCTCAGGGTTCAGGACCTGCTCGACGCGAAGATCTTCCGCCAGAAGCTGGACGTCGTCCTGCGGGAGAAGAACGCCATCCTCGCCAAGGTCTACAACCGGCTCCCCGTCGACGCCGACCAGATCGCCGCTCAGTACCTCGACGAGGTGGCGCCGGCCTTGGCGCCGATGATCGGTGACTCGGTGCGCCTGCTGCACGAAGCCCTCGACGCCGGCCGCCAGATCATGCTCGAAGGGGCCCAGGCGACCTTCTTGGACCTCGACCACGGCACCTATCCCTTCGTCACGTCCTCGAACCCGACGGCGGGGGGCGCTTGTGTGGGCTCGGGTATCGGCCCCCGCGACATAGACCGCGTGATCGGCATCGCCAAGGCGTACCTGACCCGGGTCGGCTCGGGCCCGTTTCCGACAGAGGTAGACGGCGAGGAAGGCGACATGCTCGTGGAGCTCGGCCACGAGTACGGGACGAACACCGGACGGCGGCGCCGGCCCGGGTGGCTCGACCTCGTTCTCCTCGCCCACGCCGCGCGACTGAACTCGCTCTCTGAGATCGCCGTCACCAAGCTCGACGTCCTGTCTGCTTTCGACACGTTAAGGATCTGCGTCGCCTACCGCGACGGGGACGACGTGTACGACCACATCCCCTACCATCAGTCGGTCATCCACCGCGCCAAGCCCGTGTACAAAGAGATGCCCGGTTGGCGCACAGACCTGTCCGAGGCACGGACGGTATCGGACCTGCCCCAAGCTGCTCTTGACTATCTCGACGCCATCGCCGAGTACACGGGCGTGCCTGTGACCTATGCCGGTGTCGGCCCGGGCCGCGAGCAGTACGTGCGACTCGACCGATGAGGGGGCCAATGCCTCCAGCTGCGACCGTCGTCACCTCGGCCCGAAACCCAATGCCGTGATACCGCGCTACTCAATGCCGGAGATGGCGGCCTTGTTCGCCGACGAGACACGGTTCGGTGTATGGCTTGAGATCGAGCTCTTGGCAGTGGAGGCATGGTCAAAGCTCGGAGTAGTCCCGGTTGGACATGCAAGTGCCTGCCGTGCCCGCGCGCCACGGGTAGATGGCGACTTCGTGCGACGCGTCCAAGACCGCGAGGTTGTCACCGATCACGACGTTGCCGCCTTCGTGGACGTAGTGCAAGGGGCCATTGGGGCGCCGGAGGGATCGTGGGTCCATTACGGCCTCACGTCCTCGGACGTGACCGACACGGCTTTGTCAGTGACGCTAGTGAGATCGGCCAGCCTGCTCCTTGAGGCCCTCGACGGCCTCGTCTCGGTACTTAAGCGTCGGGCGAACGAGTTTGCCGGGGTGCCCACCGTCGGGCGGACCCATGGCATGCATGCCGAGCCGACGACTTTTGGCGCCAAGCTGGCCCTTTTCTGCCTCCAGGCGGACCGCGACCGGACCCGCCTCAAGCGCGCCCGGGAAGCGATCGCGGTCGGCAAGCTCTCGGGCGCTGTCGGTACGTACTCGAACATCGACCCCTTCGTCGAGAGCTACGTCTGCGAGGCGCTCGGCCTCAAAGCCGTCCCCGCCACCCAGGTGATAGCGCGGGACCGCCATGGCGATTATCTGTACGCCTGTGCCGCTGTGGGCACGACGATCGAGTCGATCGCGACCGAGTTCCGCCACCTCCAGCGGACCGAGGTCGCCGAGGTCGAAGAGCCCTTCAAGCCAGCTCAAAAAGGCTCCTCCGCCATGCCGCACAAGCGCAACCCGATAACCGCCGAGCGACTGTGCGGTCTCGCCCGCGTTCTGCGCGGGTATCTCATCGCCGGGCTCGAGGATGTCGCCCTTTGGCACGAGCGCGACATTTCCCACAGCTCGGTCGAGCGCATCGTCCTCCCGGATGCGAGCCTCCTCGCCTATTACTGCGCGAGAACGATGACGCGCCTTATCGACGGCTTAGTCGTCGATCAGGCGCGCATGCGTCGGAACCTGCTGGAGGGCTCGCAAGGCCTCGTCTTCTCCCAGTCGGTGCTCCTGGCGCTGATAGGCACAGGGCTGACCCGCGAGGCCGCCTACCGGATAGTGCAACGTGACGCGCGCCTTTCCCACGACGAGCGGCGGTCGTTCCGCGATGTCCTCGGGGAGGACCCAGAAGTGTCCGGTGCTTTCGGGGATCGGGATCAGTCGGCGAGGCGGCTCGACGAGGCGTTCGATCTGACGCGCGCGCTCGCAAATGTGCGGCGCACTCTCGCCGCCCTCGACGACATCTTCGGGTAGGTAGTCCGAGATTGTGCCAACACCCTCACTGGCACCATCTTTAGGAGCGGCGGCTCCAATGGATGCCCGCCTTTTGCAAAACATCTGCCGTCACTCCGGCCTCGCGCCAGGTGGCGTAGTCGATGCCTTTGCGTGAGCCATAGTCGGCTGCTACGGCTATGAAGGCCTTTTCGAGCTCAGGAAGGTCGTCCTCCGCCTCTGCGCTGGCACCTTCGATTCGCCGCTCAAGGTTGCGACGCTCTTGAATCAGGTGAATCCGCTGCAGCGGGTCTGCGGTTAGGAGCTTGCTTTCGAGGTCCTCGAGACGAGCTTTCAAGGTGTCAGCGCTCGTCGAGCGCCCACGCCGTGGCTTGGACCTCTCAAGGGCGACTAGGTACCGGCGCACTGCATTTCCCTGGCGCCGACCCTCGGCCAGCGCATCTTTGTGCGACGGCGAGAGACCAGGCTTGGTTGGCTTTTTTCTTGGTGGCATACATCAAGTATTACCCATAACGACGGCATAATCCAACACGCCTTAGTCAGAGATCGAAATGTACGCTTAAGGGAACGTCGGTGGCGACTCCTGACGAGAACTTCGCGCCTTGGTCGGAATGCTTCAAGGTGGGTTCGGCGTGCTGCACGCCTGGTCATCTCGATACGAGAAAACACTTTGATCTTGCGTGGTTTCGGTCACCTCGACAGTGCTATTGCCCCTTACGAGAAGCCCTCCTACAGCCTGGCGTTGGGCTCTTCTTGCTGTGCCATGTTGTCACCCGGGCAAACACAGTGGCCGGGGAATGAGACACTCGAGCCCAAAGGCGCGCTCGGGGGATTGGATGGCAGAGCGAAGGGACGCTCGCTCTCGCGCTCGTCTGGGCGTCAGTCGCGCTGTATGAGAAAGGTGCCCGTCGATCGACTAACTAGCCTGCCCTTTGCATCCTCGATACGGGCCTCGGCAAACGCAACCTGCTTTGCCCGGCGCATGACAGCCCCCCGAACCGATAGCGGCTCGTCGCAAAGAGCGCTCCGCATCGTCTCAGTCTTGATTTCGAGAGCGCCGCCACTGCGGTCCTTGCCAGAAAGGCCGGCGCTTACTGCAAAGCTCATTGCCGCGTCGAGCACGACGGCGAACACGCCCGAGGCGACTACGCCCTTCTCGTCGCACGCAAGGGGTGTCGGTGCCCACCTCGCTGTCGCCCATCCGGCCCGGTCGTCGTCTTCGACCCCGTAATCGTCGAAACTCACCCCGACGGCATCGAGGATCGGCAGGCCGGCGCCGCCGAACAGTCCGCTCATGTCCTTCACCACAGTCTTCGGCTTGGCACCTTCCGCATCGGGGGATTTGTTTGCCACAACCTCACCGTAGTCGGGGTGAACGAGCCAGCACCGGGACAAGGCGGTACCGATATCGTTCCCGCTATGCCTGCCGCCCTCATCGTCGATGCCGGTGCACCCCGACACCGAGAGCGGCCGCACATTCCCGGGGCACCGGTTTGATAACCGCCCGAGGAAGAAGCGGTGCTACGGACAAAGGTGCCATCGAGCCCGGCCGCCTCGAGAACTCCTCATGGGCTGTTTCGGGCAGGTGGGCGATCAGGTCTTCAATATCTGGACTTATCCGGGCTTCGCCGCCGGGCTGCCGGCAACATTGCCTCCTCGACGCCAGAGCGCCAATGCAGACAGATGGTCGGTGTGGCCATGTGGTGAAGATGGCGCCAAGTCGACGAGGGACAGCTGAACGTCACGCTCCGAACCGGCTCTCATCTCACACCTTTAGGCCTTCTTGGCGTGGACCCAGAGCGAGCATGGGCGGCTACTCCTCGTCAGAGAATCGCTCCCAAGCCGATTGGCGGGTCATGCCCAGCGCCTCGCCGATGCGCGCCCAGCTGACCCCCCGCTCCCTAAGGGCTTCGACGTGGCGCTTCACGGCGCGATCGACGTTCTGATGGGCTGCATGGGCTCGGGCCATCTCCTTGAGTAGCTCCTCGTCGGCAAGGCCGTCCCAAACCTTCAGCACCGGTGGCACTTCCGCTTCGGTTGAACCACCCCCCTTTGTTGCTGTCCGGTCGGCTGCCTTGAGCTCGTCGGTAATGATCTGTTTGCACAGGTCGATGCACTCGTTGCAGATGAATACTCCGGGTCCTGCGATCAGCTTGGCCACGTCGAACTGAGTCTTGGTACAAAACGAGCAGCACAGGGCTTGTGGAGTGGCTGTCTGCGGCATGCGTCTCCTCCTGGTGCTCACAACACGTCAGGCTAACCCTGACTTTCTCGTCAGGCTATGCCTGACGTCATGGTCAGTCAAGCTTCTGACACTGGAGGCGTTCTGGCACTGGAGGCGTTCTGGCCCGCACGCCGAGCTCATGCGCACGGCCGAGCACGCCGTTCAGCGACCGCTCTGAAGACGCTTAGACAAATGCGCCCACCGCCCTGGCGGTTCGAGCGACGGACCGCCAGGGAGGCCCAAGAAGATGGGGAAGGCGGGCGGGCAAATGACCAAGAAGGGCGTGAGCCTGAGCTGTGATCGTTCCTTCAGGCGCGAGCTGTTCTCAGTGGTATTGGGTGGCCATCATGGCCCCGACCACGATCCCGAACAGCCCTCCAATGAGGTACCAGTTGCTCGGGCTCGCGGGCAGGATCCCGACGTAGTTGCCCACGATGAGGAGCAACCCGACGACGAGCAAGATGAGAAGGACGGGGCCGAACCAGGGCGGGCTGTGCCGGACACTCTTTGGGATCGGAGCGGTGTAGCGCTTGTTGACCTCGCGAGTGTCTTTGGGCGGCGTGGCCCGTCCCGAGGGAGCCGGCTTCTTCTTCGCGGAGGTGCCTTCGTCTGAACCCTTCTTCTTCGCGGAAGTGCCTTCGTCTGAACCCGTTCGTCCTCTGGCCACGAACAACAAGATAGCTAGGAATCGCGGGACCGGTAACCTCGGGTGCGTGAGCCTCAAGGTCGCAGTCGTCGACAACTACGACAGCTTCGTCTACAACCTCGTCCAGTACCTCGGAGAACTCGGTGCCGAGCCGGTCGTGGTACGCAACGACGCCGTCGACATCGACGGCCTCCGCCAGCTCGGGGCCGGCGCCCTGCTTGTCTCACCCGGTCCGGGCCGGCCCGAACATGCCGGGGTCAGCTCGGCTGCCATCGCCCAGCTCGGTGGCGAGGGCCTCCCCGTCCTCGGGGTCTGCCTCGGCCACCAGTGCATCGGGCAGGTCTTCGGCGCCCGCATCGTTCGCGCACCCGAGATAGTCCACGGCAAGTCCTCGCCCATCTCCCACGACGGGCGGGGCGTCTTCAAGGGCCTGCCGGAGGTCTTCGAGGCTACGCGCTACCACTCCCTTGTTGTCGAGCCCGCCTCGGTGCCCGACTGCTTGGAGGTGAGCGCCTGGACAGGCGACGGCATCGTCATGGGGCTGCGCCACAGGACCCTTCCTATAGAAGGCGTCCAATTCCACCCTGAGTCGATCCTCACCGGCGCGGCCGGCCATGACCTGCTCGGGAACTTCCTTGAGCTCGCCTCGCAGGCGCTTTTCGCCTAAGGCGGGCCGCCGCGGGCCTGCCGCGATCGACCTGGCGCGCTAGGGGATGGTCGTCGTGGCCCCGGAGCCACCCGACGGACCGGTCGGCCCGCTCGCACCGCTCGCCCCTGGGATGCTCGTCGTCGTCGTGGTAGGCGCCGTGGTCGTGGTCGTCGTCTCCTGGCGGACAGTGATGTAGACGACCTGGCCGGGACCTTCCTGGGTTCCCGCGCTCGGGGACTGGTTCGTGACGTATCCGGGCACGTAAGCGGGGTTCTGGGTGTAGGTGATGGAGTACGTGAGCCCGGCGCTGGTGATCAGCTGCTCGGCTTTAGCGAGCTGCCTGCCGGTCACTTGCGGGACGTAGGACGCCGGGCCTTCAGAGACGATGAGCTGGACCTGGCCCCCCTCGGGGGCATAGCTGCCTCCCCGCGGGTAGGTGTAGATGACGTCGCCCTTCGGGACGGTGCTCGAGTAGGTGTAGCGGCCGACAACGACGACGAAGTTCGCCCTGAGCGAGGCGCTCGCGATCGCCACCGGCTCGCCGACGACGTTCTTTGTCGGGACAGGGATGCTGACGGTGCCCTTGTAGATGGTGAGAGTCACGATGGTGCCCTGGGGGTAGTCGCTCCCGCTCGGCGGGTACTGCTTAGCGACGGTGCCGAGCAGGGCCGGATCAGTTGTCGGCATGTGGGCGTAGCGGACCTCGAAGCCCTGGCTGCGGATATTGCCGGTGGCGTTCGCCTGCGTCTGGCCGATCACATAAGGCATCAACTCGCGCGTCGGGCCGCTCGAGACGGTCAGATAGACGGTGCTCCCCTTCTTCACGAGCGTGGTCGCGGCCGGGCTCTGGGCCAGGACGAGGTGGTCGTTTTGGGCCGAGCCGACGATGAACTTCACTTGAGGGTGCAGTCCTTGGCCGTCGAGGCGCGACTCGGCCCGTAGGTAGGGCATGTGGGAGACGTCGGCCACATGGACAGAGGGCGTGCCCCCGAACCAGCCGAGCGAGCGACCTCCGAAGTAGATGATCGCCGCCAGGCCGACGAGAAGCACGAGGAGCGAGACGGCCCAGGGCACCCAACGCCGCTTGGGGAACTCGTTCGGCGCACCTGGCGCGCCCGGGGCTGGAACCGGGGCAACGACGGTCTCTTGCACCGTTGTCGTCGGGGCGGCAAGCCCGGCCGCGGTCAGTACAAGGGTCGGGTTCGCCGGCACGGCCGCTGTCGGCGCGGCCGCGACGGCAACTGTCGGGGGAGCCGCCAGGACGGGCTGGTCCCTCATGAAGCGCTCGAGGTCGTCGTGGAAGTCCTGCGCCGTGGCATAGCGGGCCTGGGGCTGCTTAGACATGGCGTGCATGATGATCGCCTCGAGGTCGCGCGGCACGCGGGGCTCGATCTCGCTCGGCAGGACTGCGGTCTCAGACACGTGCTTGTAGGCGATGGCGACCGGGGTGTCCACGGTGAAGGGGGGCCGCCCCGTGACCATCTCGTAGAGGACGACCCCGAGGGCGTAGACGTCGCTGCGGCCGTCGACGCCGAGGCCCTGGGCCTGCTCGGGTGAGAAGTATGTGGCGGTGCCCATGACAAGGCCCGTCTGGGTCACGGTCTCGCTCTGGCCGATGGCCCGGGCGATGCCGAAGTCACCGACCTTCACCTGCCCGTCGAGGGTCATGAGGACGTTGCCCGGCTTGACGTCGCGGTGCACCACGCCGTGGCGGTGCGCATAGCTGAGCGCCTTGGCGATGTCGGCGGCGATGGCAGCTGCCCGCGTCGGCGCGAGCGGCGCCTGGGTGCGGATGATCGAGGACAAAGGCTCCCCGTCGACGTACTCCATGACGATGTAGTAGGTGCGGTCGGCCTCGCCCCAGTCGAAGACCGGGACGATGTTGGGATGCGAGAGGTTGGCGGCGGCCTGGGCCTCCCGACGGAAGCGCTCGACGAAGGAGTGGTCCGAGGACAATTCGGGGAAGAGCATCTTGAGCGCCACGGGCCGGTCCAGCAACAAGTCGTGGGCCAGGTACACCTGAGCCGTCCCGCCACGAGCGATCTGGCGGTTGAGCTCATAGCGACCGTTGTAAACGGGGGGCGGGCTGTCGGACATCGTCGGGGGAAGCCTATTCCCAGGGCCGCCCTGGCCGGGGTAACGACCGGGGGGGAACGTGCTGCTCATTGCTGGAGCTCCAGGGCCTTGTGCAAGACGGCCTGGACCACGGGACCAGCCACCTGGGCACCGGTGACGTCGCGGCAGGAGGGCCCGGGCGGGATCGGGACGATGGCCGCGACCGCGACTGTCGGAGTTTGGCCGGGGCCGGCCGGTGCGGTTGCGATGAGCCAATTGTAGGTGCCGCAGCCCGTCCCGTTGATCTGGGCGGTGCCGGTCTTGGCGGCGACGGGCGGGAACTCGTCGGAGGGGAACAGTCCATAGGCCGTTCCGACAGGGTTCTCGGTGACGCCGAGCATGAGGTTGCGCACCGCTTGGGCGGTAGCGGGCGATGCGGCGCGCCGCCAGGGGTGGGGGTGGTAGGTCTCGACGACGTTGCCCGTGTCGTCGACGATCTGGTTCAACAGGTGCGGGGTCATCATGACCCCGTTGTCGCCGATGGCGGCTGCGACGAGGGCCATCTGCAGCGTCGTCGCCGTCACGTTCTCCTGTCCGATGGCCGACTTCATGAGCCCCGGAATGTCGCCGGTAAGTTCTGACGGTGTGGGGAAGTTCGAGGCCGCGACCTCTCCGTCCGGCAGGTCGAGCGGGGGCACGGCGTCGAAGCCGAAGGCGGTCGCCTGGCTGTAGAGCTTCTCCGCCCCGAGGCTCTGGCCTACCTCGGCGAAGGAGGTGTCGCACGAGTGGGCGAACACCTCGGCGAGGTCTCCCCCGCAGTATTCGCCGCCGAAGTTGTAGAGCTGGATGCCGTCGGTGTCAGGCAAGGTGATGGACCTCACCGAAGGGAAGAGGCGGCTGGCGAGGGAGGGCTGCTCGTCGTAGATGGCCGACGAGTCAACGACCTTGAAGGTCGAGCCGGGCGCCTTTGCCTGCTGGGTGGCGTAGTTGAGCAGGGCGCCGCTGTTGAGCAGCTCGGTATAGCTCTTGGAGACGGCGTTGTAGTTGTGCACGGCGAACACGTTGGGATTGAAAGTCGGGTTGCCGTACATGGCGAGGATGGCCCCCGTGCGGGGGTCGATGGCGACGACGGCGCCCGTGCGGCCGCCAAGGGCGGTCGCGGCCGTCTCTTGCAGGCTGACCGGCACCGTGACGGTGATGTCGTCGGTCGTCTTGTGCTGGGTGAGCAGCTGGCCGAGCGTCGTCGCAGGCGAATTGTGCTGGCTCAGGTAGGAGAAGTACTCGGACTCGAGCCCGGTTGCGGCCTCATCGACGACGGAGTTGTAGCCGGTGATGCTCGCGAACAGGCTGGCCGTCGCCGAGGGGTAGACCCGCAGCTCGCCGTAGCCGTCGCTGGTCGGCTTGGAATAGGCGAGAACGGTGTTGTCGGCGCTGTAGATGTCGCCTCGGGGCAGCTGCCAGAAGTTGGGCTCGTTCTGGGCGTTGTCGGGATTGTTCACGAGCTGGTTGGCCTGGCGCACCTGGAAGTTGTTGAGCTGCAAGAACAGCACCACGAAGCAAACGAGCAGCACGAAGCCGAGCCAGCGGATGCGGCGGTTGATCATCGCGGCCTCATCTCGGTCCTGTCGTCGTCGTTACTGCTGCGGCGCCAGAAAGGCTCGTCGTCGTGGTCGCCGGTGCGGTGGTTGTCGGCGACGCCGGGGCTGTGCTCGTAGTGACGCCCGGGATCGTCGTCGCCGTCGTGGCGGGCGAAACCGTACTCGTCGTCGTGGTCGCCGGTGCGGTGCTCGTCGTCGTGGTCGCCGGTGCGGTGCTCGTCGTCACGACGGCTCCGGGCGCAGCTGTGACCGAGGTCGTCGTGACGCCCCTCGGAGTAGTCGTCGTCGTCACAGCCTCGCCTTGGGCGATCCTCGAGCGCTCGAGGGAGAGGTTGCGGACCAGGTCGCGGGCTGCCTGATAGGAGCTTTCCTCCATTCCTTGTCGCAAGTAGACGACGTTCGAGGCGAGGAGATCGCTCGGCTTGAGCGTGGTCCGCTCCACGACCGAAGGCTTGAGCCACAGCATTCCCCCGGGTCGACCCTGGAAGATCGCAACATACCCACGGTCGAGTCCGACGAAGAACGAGGCCTTGTCGAACCACAACACGACGCCGGAGGCGCCCCCGAGCACGGCTACGAAGACAAGCACGAACAGCGCCACGCGGACGGTGAAGATGCGGTCCCCCCGCTCCTTTCGCCGCTTGTTCTGCGGTACGAGGAGCATCGGGCGGGTGTAGGCCTGCCTTGCCACAGGCGCGGCGAGGCTCTCGGCTCTGCTGGGAGCGCCCGGGGGCGCGGCGCTTACCGGGGCGCTCTTCGGGTCGGCGACTGCCCTCGGTTCAGGGGAGGGAGCAGGTCGGAGCACGGTATCGCTCGGCGCCGCCAGGGACGGGGCGAGCGCGATCGCCTCCGTGATCGCCCCTGACTCTCCCGCCACTGCCGGTTCCGGCGTGCCGCCGATCGACTCGGGGAGCACGACGACATCGTCGTTGAGCACGGCCTCGTCGCCTCCGACGACCTCGAGCACCACGACGGTGACATTGTCGATCCCTCCCCGCTGCAGGGCGAGGCGCACGAGCTCGCTCGCGGCTGCCTCGAGGTCTGCCTTGTCGAGCAGCGCCTGGGCGATCTCTCCCTCGCCGAGCTCGTTGGTGAGCCCGTCACTGCACAACAAAAGGCGGCTACCGGGCTCGAGATCGAGCTCCCAGCAGTCCGCTTCGATGCTCGGCTCGATTCCGAGCGCCCGCGTCAAGATGTGCTTGTGGGGGTGGACGGCCGCCTCTTCAGGGGTGAGCTCTCCACTTCGGACCATCTCTTCGACGACGCTGTGGTCATCGGTCAGCTTGTGCACCTGACGCGCCGCCCGGTCGAGGAGGTACCCGCGCGAGTCGCCGACGTTGACGAGGGCGAGGCGCACCAACCCGTCCGACTCCTCGCCGACGACGGCCACCGCCGTGAGGGTCGTGCCCATCCCCCGCAGGTTCCGGTCCGTCTTCGAGCGGTGGTAGACGGCCTCGTTGGCCTCCCTTACGGCCGCCAGCAGCCCTTCTGTCGTCCGGTCGCGCCTGTAGGCCTCGAGCAGCTGCTCGACGGCGATCCGAGCCGCCACTTCGCCGCCGACGTGGCCTCCCATGCCGTCGGCCACCGCCGCCAGGTCGCTCGTGGCGAGGGCGAGGTCCTGGTTTGTAGTGCGCAGGTAGCCCGTGTGAGTGGCGGCCGCCGTTTGGATCCGGCTCATCGGGCGACTTCCAATATCGTGCTGCCGACCTTGACCCTGTCGCCCCGGCGCAACCGAGAAGGCGACTCGAGGCGCTCGTCGTTGAGGTAGGTGCCGTTGGTAGAGCCCAGGTCCTCGATCCACAGCTCGCCACTTCGTCGAAAGACCCGGGCATGGATCGAAGATGCGAAGGTGTCATCGTCGAGCGGCACGGCGCATCCCGGTGAACGCCCGACGGTCACCTCGTCGCCGAGCTCGAAGACGCGTCCGCGCCTTTGCGGTGGGTCGACGACCTTGAGACGTAGCGCAAGCGCCTTGTCTCCGAGCACGGGCGCCGGCACGGGTGCCTTGTCCGCCTGCTCGGAGCGCGAGCGCTTTACCTCCACCCAGACCATCCGGGCCGCGTAGATGAAGAACAGCCAGATCGCCGCGAGGAGGAAGTAGCGCAGGATCGACAGCAGCGAGTGGGGCATGAGGTCGCGACCCCTAGGAGGGCTCGAACCTCAACGATGTCGTCCCGATCGAGATGACATCGCCACTGGCGAGGCGGTGCTCTCGCACGACCATGCCGTTGACCCGGGTCCCGTTGGTAGAACCGAGGTCGACGACGAAGATGGCGTCGCCCTCGCGGCGCACCTGGGCGTGGCGGCGCGAGACGTTTGGGTCGTCGAGCACGATGGCGCACTCGGGAAGGCGGCCGATGGTGAGCACCTCGGAGCCGATCCCGACCCGGCGGCCGTCAGGGAATACGAGCCAGTCATGCGGTCTGTCGTCGCCTTCGACGAGCTCGCTCTCGATGGCAAAGGTGCTCACCGACAGCTGCGGATCGAGGTGCATGTCAACCTTGACGGGCCCGACGAACTGATAGCCCTCCCGCCCGGCGTGCTCGCGCACGGCGGCCACGAGCTCGCGCTCGAGCGAGCCCCCGAAGTCGGCGAAGCGGTCGAAGTCCTCAGAGGCGAGGTAGACGTTGAACTGGTTGGGGACGATGAAGCCATGAATGCCGACCGAGCGGCGCAGGTCCATCTCCCGCGTCAGCCTCCTGCCGAGCTCGATGGGCTGCAGCTGGCCGCGGAAGGCCTTCGCAAACGCGCCTTCGACCAGTCGCTCGAGGCGACGCTCGAACTGCTGCAGTCCCATGGTGCTCCACAGACTACCGGCGCGGTGAACTGCGCTGATGGCGCGCAGCGCCACTGTGAGGCCGCCTTCGGAACCGGTGTGCTCTGGCGGCTATCGTCTCGGCAACGGGCGAGTGGCGGAATTGGCAGACGCGGAGGATTCAGGTTCCTGTGTCCGAAAGGACGTGGGGGTTCAAGTCCCCCCTCGCCCACCGTGAGGTGTTCACCGAAGACCAGCATCATGTTCACATAAGGGTGTAACGAAGTCGCTGGTGTTTCGCAGGATGCCGAAGTGATGCAATCCGGCGCGTTCGTGCCTCAGGGTTTGCCAGAGGTGTTTGCTGCTCGTGTGATCTTCTAGCAGGCGGCGGGTGGAACCTTTGCCGCTAGGGCTAGCAGGTCGCCGATTGTCTTTCTCCTGCGCTTGCGTGTCTTTGGCGCAAGCCCCTTCGCGATCCTGCGGGCCCCGTCGGCCTGGCGCTGCTCGAACGCCCTGATCACTCGGTCGTTGCGCACGACAAAGACACAGGCAAGCATCAACATGACTGGGGCGATCCCAGTCATGCGGCACCAGCCGCGGCGGACATCGTTAGTGGCGGGGTCCTTCACCGTCGAGAAGGTCCGCTCGACCGCTGTGCGCCTCGCGTATGAGCGCCGGTGCTCTTTGGACGGATAGGCATGCTTCTGGGCGGTCTTGGCATGAACCTCCGGCCCGACGGTGAGGGTCTGTTGACAACAGCACGGCGGCGGGCTGTCCGGGGGCGAGAGCACCTCTGGCCGCTCGTTCGAGAGCGACATCGACTCTTCTCGCAGCGGGCAGCGGAGCTTGCCCATAACGGCCGGGCACATCACCCGGTGATAGCCGTCGGTGTCGGCGTGGCTCAGCCGCCCGAGTTTGTAGCGCGACAGCTCCTCGGTCTTGACGTCGTGGGCGGCGACCTCATCGGCCGACACCTGGCGCCCGAGCGGGCCGAGCTCCAACAAAGAGCGGGGAGCCGCCGGGCAGTACAAGTTGCCGTTGGATGCGACCGCCCCCATGAAGGTCCCCCGCGGCCCCCGGTCATTTGGGTGCAGGTCGGTGACGATCTCGGCCCCCAAGGCCCGCAGCGGGAGCGACCAGTGCTCGGCTCTGCGGTGGGCATAACCGGAGTCCGAGCACACGTCGGTCAGCTTTGTCCCCGATGACACCATGTCTTCCAAGACGGGGACGAACGCCTTGGGCGGGTCGACCGAACAGGTCGTAAGGAGTATGCGTCGGACGAGCTCAGGCACGGGCTCGCCGTATTCTTCCTTCACTATCGTGGCGGCCTGCAGCTCGTAGCCGAAGAACAACTCGTCCTTAACGCCCGGCTGATCGGACTTGCGCCGCCCCCACGACGCCTCGGCATCGGCGCACAGGCCACCTTTTTGGTCCGGCGGGCGGAAGTGGCTCTCGATGTCGCTCCAGTCGACCGCGAGCGAGCCCGAGGTGTCCTTCCATCGTTCGGGGATGCTCGCTTCGACTAAGGAGTCGACGACCTCACGCAGCTGCGCGGACGGCCTCCCGTCGGCGACGTCCTTGGAAAGCGCAGTGGTCACGAGCCGGAACGTCCTTTCCAGCTGCCGGTAGGTGAGCAGGTGAGGCCCGCCCCGCCAAGTGACGACAACTCCGAGGCGGTGCCGGTCGTCATCGCTGAGCTTGACGAGGGCTTCGTGGATCCTCGTCAAGTGCGCCGGCCGGTGGTCTGACAACGCCAGGCAGATCCCGACTAAGAGGGTGCGGACCTTCAGCTGGCGGGGCCGCCCGCCGCCGGCGATGCGGGCTTCGAGGGCCGCGGCCGCCCCCGAGGCGTCGATTACCTCCTCGATCAGGCGAAGTGGGGAGGCGGCGCCCACGATCTCAGCCGAGGAGATCGACGAGGGCGTCGTCATCAGGCACGGCCATGTTGGCGACGAGGTCGCACAATTGCTGGGAGAAGCTGAACCCGGCCGCCTTGAAAAAAGCGGGCAGGCCGAGGCGCTTCGCCAGACTTGCGAGCCAGGTCGCTCGCAGTCGTGACAGATCGAGGCGCTCTAGGTCGTGGCCACCCGACAGCGATGCGACAAGCCGGTTGGTCACGTTGTGGCGATCGCCCGAAACCCCGCCGACGATAAAGCCACCGCCTGCGAAAGCGGCCGAATCTCTAAGCCGCTCGTGGTATGGGCGCAGAACCGGGACCGTCCGCGGGCTGCGACCACGCACGGCGACGACAAGACCGCCGTTTGAGAACACCACGTCGTCGCCTCTTAAATCGCGAAGGTCGGCCCCTGTTAGCCCGGCTCCGGCGCCTAGACAGACCATCGCCTGCAGTCGCATCGCCCGGGGAAGGCTCGCCTGCGCGTCCGCCAGGGCGAGATAGGCATCGATCTCACCGGGCGAGTACGGGACCTTGGCCCGCGACCGGGGGAGGGCTAAAGCAAGCGGTTGGCACAGCTCGGGCACGACTTGGCGGGCGACGAACCTAAGGTTGGTGCGGATGTCCCGGCGCCGGCTCGGGCTGGCGGTCGCCATGCCAACGATCACGAAGCGTTCGATCACAGACGAGCGAAACAGCACTTCTGGGACCACCTCGAGGCCGACCGGGATGGAAAAGCGCGCCAGGCTTGCACAGCTCCACAAAAGCGAGCGGGCCCGGGAGGCACTCAAAGGTCCACAACAAGACACCGACGAGCGGGCGAAGTCCACCGCCTCGGTCGGGTACGCCGTCGGCCTCCAGGCTCTTATCGCCTCTGCGCCATCAAGCACACAACATATATACTGTGTGCGATGGCGAAGGAGGTGGATCCCGACGTGCCACGCTGTCAAAGGTGTCGGTGACCCCTGAACAGCGGGCCGAGGCCCGCCGCATCGCGAGAGAGATCTCCAAGGTTGGCTTCGTGCTGCCGGGCACCGTCACCAAGCGCTACCTCACCTGCACCCACCAGGGCTGCAAGTGCCATGGCGACCCGCCCAGCCTGCACGGCCCCTACTGGTACTGGACGCGAAAAGTGAGGGCCAAGACGGTGACCCGCTCGTTCAGCGCCGAGCAGATCGAAGAGTACGAGTCATGGTTCGAGAACGAAAAACGATTGCGTGAGCTCGTCCACGCCCTCGAGGAGCTGAGCCTTTCCATCGCCGAGACGGACCCCCGCACGCCCAAGCGGCGCTCACGCCCCAAATCCTGAGAACCGGAGACCATTCCAGATTGTGGGCTGTGCTCGCTTAAGCTGTGGGTGTACCAAGAGTTACGCGAGGGCCGTCCAGGTCAGACCCTTACGTGAACACCTCACCGTTGCGAGCTGGCCGCGGCGCGCAGCCCTGCCGTGGGCGGTGACACATCTGGCAGTTCTTGCAACAGAGCAAGGAGAAACGTCTTTGTTCGAAACGATACTCGTGGCCGTCGACCACTCGCCCCATTCCCGGCGTGCCTTCGAGGCCACGATGGGGCTCGCCAAGGCGACGGGCGGCAAGGTCCGAGTGGTCCACATACGTGAATCCTCGGCCACAAGGCCGAGACTGGTGCCCGACTTCACCGACGAGGACGCCGCCCTCGTAGAGGAGTCGATCAAAGAGCTCACCTTGGCAGGGGTGGAGGCGACAGGCATCGTCTACGACGCCCACCACTCAAGGCGAGTCGCCGCCGCCATCTTGGACGAGGCGACTGAGAGCCAGGCATCTTTGATCGTCATCGGCTCGAGGGGGTTGTCCGACCTGATCGGGATGGTCGTCGGGAGCACGACACACAAGGTGCTACACCTCGGGACATTGCCCGTGCTCGTCGTGCGCTGACCAGATCCCAGGCCACCAACGCCAGATAGCGCTCGCGCGGCACACGGGCGACACGTTCTCGCTTCGAAAAGGCACGATCTTGGTGATCCGTCGGCGTTTTCTCGACGGTGGTGCGACCCTCTAGGGCGCCCGGTTCGCCCCCGGCGCGACTGGACCGGGTGCTGTCGGCATTTGCCCGCTGGGCTCGCTCCGCCGTTGTCGGCACCGGAACGGGGTATCATTCCCCTGCACCAGTCGCCGCCACGCAGGCTAGTGCTGTGCTGGTATCCGTAACTGGACTCCCGCTCTCATGTGCGTGGAGCAAGAGGAGTTCCAGAGATGGCAGTAGGTACAGTGAAGTGGTTCAACGCCACAAAGGGCTTCGGGTTCATCGCACCCGACGGCGGTGGCGAGGACCTCTTCGTTCACCAGTCAGAGATTCAGGCGCAGGGCTACCGTGAGCTGCTCGAGGGCCAAAGGGTCGAGTTCGAAGTCACCCAGGGCAAGAAGGGCATGCAAGCCAGCAGCGTCCGCGCTATCTGAGGTCACACGCCCGCAGCCGTAAGGCTGCGGGCGTGAACTGCAACTAAAGGAGCTCGGTGTGGCAAACAAGTCGCCACAGAAGGACTCGGCCAAAAAGGCCGGAAAATCCCTGAAGGAAAAGCGCGCCGCCAAGAAGGCCAAGCAGGCGCCTACCAAGATCGGGACTACCAAGCCAGCTTGAGCGGCGGGCCGCAAAGGCCCGGCGACACCAGCCGATTAGGTGTCAGCTCGTTTGCTCGCAGTGACGATCTGCAAAAATGTCACGATGAGCGACGTTTACGATGACGGCCCCCCGGTGGCTGAGAAGCCCGATCCTTTCGTCGCGCCCGACGCCGCTGACGCCGTCTCCCTCGACAGCGAGATCGACTACGACGACGAGCAGGAAGAGGACCAGTCGCCTCTCGATGTCGTCGAGGCCATAGAGGCCGGAGTGCTCCTCGACGACCCCGAGGACATCGACGAGGAAGAGGCCGACCAGGCCTGAGAGCGACGGCTTGTCGCCCGCCGGCCAGGTGCTCCCGAGTAAAGGCGCCGGCGCTCGAGCCTCAGGTTCCGCTCGCGCCGGAGTAGGCGCCACCGCTTCTTACCGCTGCCGGCGCGTGGGAGGCGAACACAGCGCTCGCCAAGACGCCGTGGGTCCCGAGGACCGACGCCCCGGCTATAGGCCCGGTGCCAGGAGGAATACCGACGCCCCAGGCCCCGTAGCCGTGGTCGAGCCAGAAAGTGCCGAGCACGATCCTGCGCCCGTCGCCGAGGCGGAGCTCACAGGACGCTTCTCCAGACCATGAGCCGACATCGAGACTCATGAACACCCACCCCTCCCTGCCCGCGGCACCGGCCCGGCCAGGTGAGTAGAGCGTCACCGAGCCGATGTCGCTGCCCTTGGAGACGAGCGAGCTCGTGAGCACGCTCCCGCCCGGGGCCGTGCCGAACCAGGGCTGGGCGGAAGCCTGGCTCCCGTTGCCGCGCGCCAGCCAGCCCGCACCCACACCCGCACCGAGGACGACGAGCGCCAGCACGCTCGCCAGGGCCAGAGAGAGCCTTGGCTTCGGAAGATTAAGGCCGAGGACGGTGATGCCGGTGCGTCGCCGGGCGCCGACGCGGAGCGCCTCGGCGAGGCGGACCTCGAAACCGATGGGCGGCTCGATGCCCGGTAGCACCTCGAGCAACGAGTCCGCAGTGAGCGACAGCCGCTCCATCTCGGCTTGGCAATTCTGGCATTGCTCAACATGGGCGAGGGTCTCGGCCCGCTCCCTTCCCGTGGCTATGCCGAGGGCGAGCTCGGCGAGCTCGGCGGCGTAGCGGCCGCACTCGGGTCCGGGGCCAGTCCCGTACCGGCTCATCGAGGGCTCCCTTCGATCGTCATCGTGTCTCTCAGCTTGATGAGCCCGGCCCTGATCCTCGTCTTGGCGGTCCCGAGGGGGATCGATTCCGACTGGCTGATCTCGAGCGCCGTCATGCCGTAGAAGTAGGCGAGCACCAGGGCCCGACGTTGCTCGGGGGAAAGGGCCGCCAGTGCTTGGCGCAAGCCCCGGGCAGCGTCCCCGCTGAGCGCGGCGCTCTCGGGTGTGGCCTCGTTGCTGACAAGGCCGAGGTTGATCAGCTCGTCGGGGTCTGTCGGGACGGCACGGCGCATCCGGAGGGCGTCGATGGTGAGGTTGCGGGCGATCGTGAGCACCCACGTCGAGACCGCTCCCCGGCGCGGGTCGTACACAGGGGCGTGGCGCCAGGCCCGCAGTAGGGCCTCCTGGGCGATGTCCTCGGCCAGGGCGGAGTCGCCCACCATGGCAAAGGCGAGACCGAACACACGGGCTTGGTACCTGCGCACGAAGACGAGCCCGGCGCGCTCGTCCCCTTGCGCCATGCCGGCGAGCAGCGACTCGTCCGAAGGCCCATTCGGTTGCTCGCGCGTACGTCTCATCACAACAGATACGTCCAGGAGCCGTGTCCAGATTGGCCAGCGGGCCGGGCGCCTTCTGACAACGGCGCTCGAAGGGCACCTAGGGGGCGAGAACCTCCAGTTGAGACCAAGTGCGCGATCCTACGGCGCCTCCAGCGAGCCTTAGGGACGCGGGGAGCAATGATGCCGATGGCACAGTAGATTTCCGCAGGTGAGCGGTGCCAGCGGTCTCATCCGGCAGCCGCCCCGGCGTCCGCCGGGGCGGCGCTACCCACCGGCGGTCTACTGGCGCCGGCGCTTGGCGGTGCTCCTCTCGCTCGCTCTGCTCGTGGCGGTGATCGTCGGCCTCGTCGAGGTCGTGGGCGGCGGACCGCCCAAGACGGTCAGCACCACCACGACGAGCCGACCAACGACGAGCACGGGCGCGCCGGTGACAAAGACGGGTGTGGGCATGCGGACCGTCGTCTGGACAGACACCGACACCAATGCCGGCTTGGTCGTGAACCCGGCGCCGGGAGGAAGCGCCGGGCCGCGCAAGCTCGTCACCGAGATCTGGTACCCCTCGGTCGGGGGCTCCAAGACCACACCGACTGTTCGCGCCAGGCCCGACTACAGCGGCGGGCCTTTCCCCGTCGTCGTCTTCGCCCACGGCTTCGACACCCTGCCCTCGACCTACGCCCCGCTCCTCACGTACTGGGTGAACGCCGGCTACGTCGTCGTGGCCCCGCTGTTCCCTGACGAGAACGCGAACGAGATCGCCTCGCTCGGGGACGCTTCTTCGACCCAGCTCGAGACGGCGGAGTCCGACATCGTCAACGAGCCCTACGACATCGCCTATGTAGTGGGCGATGTCGAGTCCGCCGCCTCAGGCGCCGCCACGAGCGGTGCCAGCTGGCTGAAGGGGCTCGTAGAGCCGGGCAAGTACGCCCTCGCCGGGCACTCCGACGGAGCCCAGGCCGTCGCCGCCCTCGTCTACTCACAAGAGTCCGGTCAGGAGTACGCCACGACCTACGCCGGGCTGCCCGAACGCCCCTTCGCCGTCCTCATCCTCTCGGGCTCCGAGCTCGCGGGCACCTACGCCCCACCCGCCAGCCCACCTCCCATGCTCTTCGTACAGAGCGCCGTCGACGAGTGCAACCTCCCCCAGAACGCTGCCACGTTGCTGCACGACGCGGGAGGGGGCTACTTCTTGAAGCTCTTGGAGGCGGGCCACTTCGCCCCCTACGTCGGCCAGGGCCGGGCAGCCGGCATCGTCGAGAGGCTGACCGTCGCCTTCTTGAACGCCTCCCTCGCCGGCACTCCCGAGGTCGCACAACTGTCGCCGGCAATAGAGCCCGCCCACGTGGCGACGCTTTATGCCCCTTCGAGCCCTCCCGTGCTCACAACCTTGTCGCCGACGACCGCCGAGGCCACGGCGGCCTGCTCAGCCCGCTAGAGCCCTGCTACAGCCCGAGGGCGTCGGGCTCGAGACCGATCTCCGGCCCGGGCCGCTCTACGACACCGTCTTTCAAGGTGATCGTTCGCCCGTGCTGAGCCGGGACCCGAGGCCCCGGCAGGACGACCCCGGTCAGATTGAGCGGGTCGGCCGCCGAGAGCTGTACCACGACGCCGTCCGCGGGGCGCCGCGACAGCGCCTTTAGCTGCTCGGCAGCCTCGGGGAGGGCGAACTGCTCGCCCGTGAAGCCGGCCACATATCGCGCCCCGAGGACGACGCCGCGAGCCTCGAGCCGCCGGAGGGCCCACAACATCTCCCGCCAGCCAACCGCCAGCGACTCGCGCAGGGCGAGGTCCCGGAACACGATCCCCCAGCGGCTGAGCAGCTGGCCGGCGGCGGCTTCGGCCAGCTCGTCGGGGTCCGGAGCCTGGCCGGCCCGCGGGGTGCTTGCGAGGTCGCCCGCCAGGCGCCCGTCGCCGAGGAGCGACCACCTGCCCCCGGAGATGGCCGGCCGCACCACGCGGGCGCGTCCGCCCCGGCCTCGGAAAGCCCGGCCTCGCCCTAGCCGGGGCAGTGAGCAGGGGAGAGCGCGTGCCGGACAATGAGAGGCCGAGGCGTCCCCGCCCGGAGAGAAGAGCCCTCACGGCCTGAAAGCCGTCGGCGGTGAGCAGGCCACGGGCCATACCGTCCCAGAGGGCCTCGGCAACCTCGGAAGGCATGCGACCGGTCATCTGGCACAGGTCCGTCACGAAAAGGGCGCCGTGCCGTCCGAGGGCCTCAACCACCTCCAGGGCCGCCCCGACGCTGGGCAGGTCCGGGTCGCAGTCGCCCCGGACGACAGCGAGCAGCCAGTCGAGATCATCGCGTCGAAAAAGGCTTATCGGTGTCGCCGGCGAGGGAGTCGATCCGCCTCTTCGGGGCGCCGCACCGGGGCGGTCGGAGGCCCGGGGAGTGAGCCGGCCGAAGGAGACCTCTCCCCGGGTGCACCATTCGTCGAGGAGGGCGGCGTGGTAGCCGGCGACCCGGGAGGGGAGGATGGACGACTCCCAGGCATCGACGCCCGCCTCGTAGCCCTGCAGCTGCTCGACGACCTCGAGCACCCCGCCCGAGCCTAAGAGGCGGTTGCCAGGGCCGACATGCTGCCAGGCCAGGAGGAAGCGCATGAAGTGTTGCGGGCTGACCGCTTCCACCGAGCGGCGAGAGCCGGCTCGCATGACCGAGTGGATGCGAGCGAGCAGGTGGCGAGCACAAAAGCGCTCGGAGGCAGGTCCGTCGGAGCCGTCGGCTCCAGCGACTCGGCAGGCGATGACCGAGCCTTCTCCGACGAGGCGGGCGAGAGCCGATCGGATCTCGCCCTCGGTACCGGTCCCGATCGAGGCGGCCAGCTCGCCTGGTGTCACAGGACCGAGGATCCCGAGGTGGCCCCGCGCGGCGGCCACGAGGGCATCGTCACGGGACTGCTCACGGGCCGGGATGCCGGCCGGGAGCCTGTGGTCGGGGACGAAACAGGCCCCTTCGACAAGGGCCGAGGCGAGCTCACGGCCCTCGACCGCCACCCAGCGCCTCCCGGCGGGTAGCTCGACATACATGGCGCGCCCTGTATCTGTGAGGGAGGCCATGAGACCGTCCCAGTCCGAACATGGCCCGGCGAGCACGAGCGAGCAGAGCAGGTCGTGGAGCTCCTCGGCACTGCGTAGCTCGGGCCGGGCCTGCTCGACGATCCCCGCCACCACTGCGGCATCGAGGCTGGCGAGGTCGTATGGCTCCAGAGGCAGGCCACGGCGCGTCGTTACCGCCCGCGTGCGGCGCTCCTCCAAGGGGGCGTCGTCCAAGAAGGTATAGGGCCGCCCGTTCAGGATCTCTTCGGCGAGCACGGACGGGACGACGGTGTCGACGCAGTGCGCCGTCACCTCGCCCGAGCGCAGCTTGTAGAGCACCTCGGTCAGGCCTGCGAGGTCCATCGCCTCTGTGCAGCAGTCGTCCAGTGTCTGGCGCACGACGGGGTGATCGGGGATCTCGATCGGTCCCGAGACGTTCTCCTGGCAGGCGGCGAGCATGGGGAAGATCGCCGCCATGAGGTCGTCTGCCTCCATGCGCTGCACCGGGGGCGGGACGCGCCTGCTCCCGCGGTAACGGGGGGCGACGAGGGACCGCGACAGGTTCCAACGCCAGCGGGACCCGAACATCGGTGTCGGAAGGACGGCCTGTATGAGAGTGTCGCGGACGCTCTGGGGCGAGAGGAAGCCGAGCACGTCCTCGAGGGGGAATGAGTGCTGGGGACCGAGCGAGAGCACGACGGCGTCGTCGCTCGCGGCCGCCTGCAGCTCGAAGTCGAACGTCCGGCAAAAACGTTTGCGAAGAGCGAGCCCGAGAGCGCGGTTCAACCTCGCCCCCCGAGGTGAGTGGACGACGAGCTGCATGCCGCCGGTGTCGTCGAAGAACCTCTCCAGGACGAACCGGTCCGTGGTCGGCAAGATGCCGAGCTCGGCGTCGTCCTGCAGCGAGGTAGGCGGCGACCTGCTCGGCGACGGCGCGATCGATCCCGGCGAGCTCTTCGACCAACCCCACAGCCGCCTCGATCCCAGTGCGGGCAGCCGAGGCTTCGCCACAAAGGGCGCCCTCGACAACAGAACGAAGCTCGGAGACCGCTCTCGAAAGCTCGGCCGTGCGAGCGGGTGCCTCGCCCAGCCAGAAGGGCACCGTCGGCGAGGCCCCTTCGGCGTCGACGACGCGCACGGTGCCAGGCTCGATCTTGCGGATGCGCCAGGTGGCACTCCCGAGGAGGAAGACGTCTCCTGCCATCGACTCGATGGCCCAGTCCTCGTTGACGGTCCCGACGAGGGTCTCCTCCGGCTCGAGCACGACCCGGAAGTCGGCCACGTCCGGGATGGCTCCGCCCGAGGTCACCGCTGTCAGGCGGGCCCCTCGCCGCGGCCTCAGCACCGAGTTCACACGGTCACGGTGAAGATGAGCCCCCCGCCGTCCCCGGCCTGTCACGACGCCGTCGGTGACCAAGCCGACGACCGACTCGAAGTCCTCCTCGCTCAAGGTGCTGTAAGGAGCGGCCCGTCGCGCCAGCTCGAACAGCTCGGCCTCTGAGCACCCGTCGGGGTCGCTGGCGGCGCACTCGGCGACGATCTGCTGGGCGAGGACGTCGAGGGGTGACACCGGCGGCAGCACGGCGTCCAGCTCGCCCGAGCGCAGCGCAATGAGAAGTGCCGTGCACTCGACGAGCTCGTCTCGCGTGAGCGGGTAGAGCCGACCTCGAGGCACACCTCCGACGTGGTGCTGGGCTCGCCCGACGCGCTGCAAGAACGTGGCGATGCTTCGCGGTGAGCCCAGCTGGCAGACGAGCTCCACTGGCCCGACGTCTATGCCGAGCTCGAGCGAGGCGGTGGCCACCACGGCGCGCGAGCTCGCCCGCGCGAAGACGCGCCTCGACTCGCAGCCGCCTGTCCATCGACAAGCTGCCGTGGTGGGCCTGGACGGCGTCCTCGCCGAGGCGGTCGGCGAGCTGATGAGCGACGCGTTCGGCCATCCTCCTCGTGTTGACGAAAACAAGGGTGGTCTTGTGCTCTGCGATGTGGGCGGCGATGCGGTCGAGCACCGAAGCCATCTGCTCCAAGGTGGAGACGGCGCCTAGCTCGTCGTCGGGAAGCTCGATGGCGACCTCGAGGCGCCTTTGGTGCCCGACGTCGACGACTGTGCAGCGCGGCTCGCCCCCTTCTCCGCTTCGCTCAGCCCCCGCGCCGACAAGGAGCCGGGCGATGGTCGAGACGGGGCGCTGTGTCGCCGAAAGCCCGATGCGGACCGGGCGGCTGGCACCGGTCCCGGCCGCAGTGGAGCAGACGAGGCGGTCGAGGCGCTCGAGGCTCAAGGCGAGGTGCGAGCCTCGCTTGTCCCGGGCCAGGGCGTGGATCTCGTCGACGATAACCGTCCGCACGCCGGAGAGCATCTCCCGGCCCCGGGCCGAGGTGAGCAGCAAGTAGAGCGACTCAGGGGTCGTGACGACGATCTCCGGGCGGTTGCGCAACATGGCCGAGCGCTCCGAAGGCGGCGTGTCGCCGTTGCGCACGGCAACTTGCACCGAAGGCGGTTCGAGGCCGAGCTCGTTGGCCACCTCGGCGATCTCGGCGAGGGGCTTTCGCAGGTTCTCGCTCACGTCCACGGTAAGGGCGCGAAGCGGCGAGACGTAGACGACGTCTGTCCCGTGGCGGGCATCGCCCGAGCCGAGGCCACGGTAGCAACGGTCGATGGCGACGAGGAAGGCGGCCAGCGTCTTGCCAGAGCCGGTAGGAGCAGCGATCAAGGTGTCGGCTCCCGAGGCGATGGCTGCCCAGCCCTCGGCCTGGGCTCTCGTGGGCCCGTCGGGGTAGCGCCGGCGGAACCACTCGGCTACGGCGGGATGGAATGACGCCAGCGGCCCGCCGTGTTGACCGTGCATCGCTTCCCCCCTTGTGTGCCCCACTGCCCGAATATTATCCGAACACCTGTTCGAAGGCTACGGGCCGTAACCGACAAATGGTGAACAATTCGATTATCTCTATGCGAAAGAGCGCGCCAATGGGCAAACATGTGGCCATGGACCTGCTCGTTGTCGTAGGAACCGACCAGCCCCCCGAGCGTCTCGCCGCCCGCGCGCACCATATCCTCGCGCTTGGATCGGAAGAAGCAACCCCGGCCCTTATCGCAGAGATCCGTGCCCGAATCCCCCGCCGGGTAGGCGTCGTCGGCCCGGGGGCGCCCGCCGTCGCCGTCAAGTTGCGCAACGCCGGCTTTCCTACCGAGCTGCACACCGACGAGGACGTCTCGGCCAAAAAGGAGCTGACCGGCATAGAGGTCGTGCCGCTGACCGACCCGGGGCCGAAGATGGACGTTGCCGACTCGTTGCTGGACCTCGTCGGCAACACCCCGATGGTCCGCCTCGACCGGGTGGGCCGGGACCTACCCTGCCCGCTTATCGCCAAGCTCGAGATCCTCAACCCGGGCGGGAGCGTCAAGGACCGTCCGGCCGCCGCCATGATCGAGGCCGCCGAGCGGGAGGGACTTCTCGGCCCCGGCTCGACGATCGTCGAGGGCACCTCGGGCAACACCGGCATAGGCCTCGCCATCGTGGCCGCCAGGCGCCGTTACCGGTGCGTCTTCGTCATGCCCGACAAGATGGCCCCGGAGAAGGTGGCGCTGCTTCGTGCTTATGGGGCCGAGGTGATCCTCTGCCCGACGGCAGTGGCCCCCGATCACCCTGACTCCTACTACTCGGTGACCGCCCGCCTCGCCGAGGAGATCCCGGGCGCCTTCCACCCCGACCAGTACCACAACCCGGAGAACCCGTTGGCCCACGAGATGACGACAGGACCGGAGATCTGGCGCCAGACCGCTGGGCGCGTCAGCCACTTCGTCGCCGGTATCGGTACCGGCGGGACGATCTGCGGCATCGGCCGCTACCTGAAGTCGCAGAACCCCGAGGTGCAGATCGTGGGAGCCGACCCGGAGGGATCGGTCTACTCGGGTGGTTCGGGCAGGCCCTATCTCGTCGAGGGCATCGGCGAGGACTTCTGGCCGACTACTTATGACCCGAAGGTGGTCGACCGTGTCGTCATGGTGAGCGACGCCGACTCGTTCCTCACCGCCCGGCGTCTTTCCGTCGACGAGGGCATCCTCGCCGGTGGCTCGACGGGCACTGCTCTCTGGGCTGCCCTGCAGCTCGGCCCCGAGCTCACCCGCGACGACGTCGTCGTCGTCCTCATCCCCGACTCGGGGCGGGGCTACTTGTCCAAGCTCTACAACGACGAGTGGATGGCAGATCACGGCTTTTTGCGCACGAGCGGCAATACCATCGCCGACCTGCTCGAGCGAAAAGGCGCTCATCTAACCGGGATGATCCACGTCCATCCGGGCGAGACCGCCCGCCAGGCGATCGCCATCATGGCCGAGTTCGACGTCTCCCAGATAGCGGTCATCCAGGCCGAGCCACCGCTAGCGGCAGCCGAGGTGGTAGGAGCCGTGCACGAGCGCGAGCTCCTGGCGTGGGCGGTGCGCGACCCCGAGATCCTCGAACGCTCCGTGGCCGATGTCATGGGCCCGCCGCTTCCCTCTGTGGGCAGCGGCGATACCGTCGACGTCGCCTTGAAGCGCCTCGAGGAATCGCCTGCTGTGACCGTGCTCGACAACGGGCACCCCGTCGGGGTGATCACCCGCTCGGATGCCCTCTCGTTCCTGGCCCAGGCCGGCGCGGCGAGGGAGGGACGGTGAGCCCGCACGAGGAGACTGGCAAGCCAGCTCCGCTTCCGAGTCGGCGTTTTTCCACCCTGGCGATCCACGCCGGCCAGGAACCCGACCCGCTCACGGGCGCAGTCGTGACCCCGATCCACCTCGCTTCTACCTATGCCCAGGAGGCTGTCGGCGAGCACAAGGGCTTCGACTACTCCCGCACCCGTAATCCCACCCGGGTGTCGCTCGAGACGACCATGGCGGCTCTGGAGGGTGCGGCCCACGGCGTCGCCTTCGCGAGCGGGATGGCGGCCGTCGACGCCGTGCTGCGCCTTTTGGTCCCCGGCGACCACGTCATCATCCCCGACGACGCCTACGGCGGCACCTACCGACTCGTCTCCAGCCTCTACGTCGCAGCCGGGGTCAGCTTCACCCCCGTCGCGCTGCACGACCTCGATGCCCTCTCCTCGGCCTGGCGGGAGCGGACCCGCCTTTTGTGGCTGGAGACGCCGAGCAACCCGAAGCTGAACGTGATCGACATCGCGGCTGTGTCGATCGCGGCGCATGCCCACGGGGCGCGCTGCATCGTCGACAACACCTTTGCCACTCCCTACCTGCAACAACCCATAGCTCTCGGAGCCGACGCCGTCGTCCACTCCTCGACTAAGTACCTGGGCGGACACTCAGACGTCGTGGGCGGCCTCGTGGTCACAGACGACGACGAATTCGCGCGGCACCTCGGTTTCGTGCAGAACTCGGCCGGAGCGGTGCCGAGCCCGTTCGACTGCTACCTGGTGCAACGCGGGCTCAAGACCCTCGCAGTCCGCCTCGAGCGCCAGTGCGAGAGCGCCCGGGTTATCGCCGAGCACCTCTGCGACCACCCGGCCGTGGCCGAGGTCTACTACCCGGGTCTTAAGCGCCATCTTGGCCACGAGCTCGCCTCCCGCCAGATGAGCGGCTTCGGCGCCATGGTCTCGTTCACCCTCAAAGGCGGGGAGGCCGCAGCCATGCGGGTCGCCGCCGGCACGGAGTTGTTCACACTCGCCGAGTCCCTCGGAGCCGTCGAGTCGCTCATCGAGCTCCCGGCCAAGATGACCCATTCCTCGGTCGCCGGGTCTGAGCTCGAGGTGGACCCTGCCCTCATCCGCCTCTCTGTCGGGCTCGAGGCCGTGGAGGACCTATTGGAGGACCTAGGCGTCGCCCTCTCACTGGCGCGCTAGGAGCTTGGCGAGAAGGCGGACGGCTCCTAACCGGCTCCCCCGTCGATACCTGCCCGGCGGAGGCGAGAGAAAGGGTTTACCTACCGCAGGTGCAGATTTACAGTGACAATTTCTAAGGGGGAACTCAGGATCTGAGGGGGAGACATGGTGTCCTCGCGCATGGCGATGGCGGCAAGACTGGTAGTTAAAGCTGGCGCTGGCGCGCTGCTCGCGGTCGTTCCTTGCGGGCTGAGCTCGACGTGGGCCTCCGCTCAGCCGGCCCGGACCCACCACCACGCACCCCCGCCGAAGCTCGGACCTTTGTCGGGCAAGTGGTCAGGGAGCTACGGAGGCACCTTCAGCGGGACCTTTACGCTGAGCTGGCAGGAGACGGGAAAGACCTTGAAGGGCACGATCAAGATCTCCGGGTTCGGAAACGTGGCCACGAGTCTCAGCGGGACGGTCAAAGGCTCCTCCATCAGCTTCGGCACAGTCGGCTCGAAGTCGATCACCTACTCAGGGTCGGTCTCGGGCAACTCGATGTCCGGCTCGTGGCAGATGAAGGCGGCGGGCCAGACCCTTGGCAACGGTTCCTGGCACGCTTCCAGATCGTCCTGAGAAGCGCACTGCCAGGCTCAGAGCGGAGACCTTCTATCCGGCGAGGCCGGCGAGCGGCCTCGGCTAGTGGGCCGCAGCCCCGTGCTCCCACTCCATGAACACGGCCCGGAGCAGGTCGGGCTGGGTCACCATACCGACAAGCTCACCTCCGCTCCCGACGACGGGCATGCGGTGGAACCCGCCTGCGAGCATGGTTCCAAGGGCCCGGATCAACGACGCGCCCGCCTCGACCGTACGCACATGGTGCGTCATGACCGAGTCGACAGGAGCCGCGAAGTGATCCCTGGCCACCGCGACAAGGTCAGAGAAGGCCCGAAGGCTGTCCTTCTCGTTCACCTCGGCCGCCGTCGGGAGCACTGCTTTCAGAAGATCTCGCTCTGTGACGATCCCGAGCAGGTCACGCTCGGTGACGATCCCGAGTAGTTCCTCGCCGTCGACGACGAGGGCACACTCGGCGTTGTGGAATAGCAGGGTGCGGGCCACATCTGCGATCGACTCGCCCTTTTCCACCCGGCAGAAGTCGGTGTGCATCACGTCTCGGACACACAGCATGGCAACCCCTTCTGACCTTTGAGTTTACTCCTTGAGGGCTCGAATTTGCCGTCGCCCCGGTATTGCAGAGATATCTCTCGATAGCTATACTTCGATAGATCGCTTTCGATAGCTAGCTCTCGAACAGAAGAGGAGCGAGCATGACGGCAGAAGGGGGCGAGCGGGTCGATCCTCTGAACACCCGCGACATAACCGATCCGCGCGAGCTGCGGGCGCTCAGCCACCCGGTCCGGCTCGCCCTGTTGGAGGTGCTCGCCGTAGAGGGCGCCCTCACCGCTACCCAGGCCGGCGAGCTCATCGGCGAATCCCCTACGACGTGCTCTTTCCATTTCCGCCAGCTGGCCAAATACGGCTTTGTGGAGGAGGCCGGCGGTGGGACGGGCCGAAACCGGCCCTGGCGCAGGGTGAACCTCGGGATCAACTTCCCCGAGACCTCGGTCGACGCCGAGACGGCAGTGGCCGCTGAAACCCTGGCCGGGCTGTTCTACAGCCGGATGTTCGCCCGCTTCGACCAGTGGCGCCGCGTGAAGCACTCCTACCCGCTCGAGTGGCGAGAAGCCGCCACGGTGAGCGAGTGGGCCACTTATTTGACGCCCGCCGAGCTGGGCGCGCTCGCCGGGGAGCTCCGCTCGCTCATGGGGCGCTACGCCGAACGCCTCGTGGACCCGAGCCTTCGTCCAGAGGGCTCCCGGCTCGTCGAGGTGCTCACGGCGGGCTACCCGGTCGAGTTCGCCCGGGTGGCCGCCGACGTGCCGTCTGACGAAGCCGGTGAAATGGGCGGGGCCTGATGCGGCGCCTGCTCAAGAACCGCAACGCCCGCCGTTACCTGATCGGCCAGAGCTTCTCGCTCTTCGGCGACACGGCGATGTTCCTCGCCATGGGCATCTGGGTGAAGGTGCTGACGGGATCCAATGGCGAGGCGGGGCTGGTCTTCTTCGCCTTTGCCGTCGCGGCCGTGCTCTCGCCGGTGTCGGGGATGATCGTCGACCGCCTGCCGCGACGGCGGCTTTTGTTCTGGAGCAACCTCGCTGGAGCGGGCGTCATCTTGCTCCTGCTCTTTGTGCACGGCAAGGGCGAGCTTTGGCTCATCTACGTCGTGGCCTTCTTCTACGGTCTCGACTACACCTTCTTGAGCGCCGGCCAGTCGGCGCTTTTGAAGGCCATGCTGCCCGACGAGCTGGCCGGGGACGCCCGGGGCATGTTGAGCACGGTCCGCGAGGGCCTCAGGCTGTTCGGGCCTTTGACCGGTGCGGGGCTCTTCGCCCTAGCCGGCGGCGGCGTCGTGGCGATCGTGGACGCGGCGACCTTCGCCGTAGCCGCCTTCAGCCTGCTGCTGGTCGATATCGAAGAGGTGAGGGTGGAGCCAGAGCACGTCCACTGGTTCGTCGAGATGACAGCCGGGATCCGCCACATCTGGTCCACGACCGTGCTGCGCCAGATGGTCATCGCCGGCGGCGTCACCCTGCTCGTAGTCGGCTTCACCGAGTCGATCTGCTTCGCCATCGTGAGCCAGGGCCTGCACAGGCCGCCGACCTTCCTCGGCGTCGTCATCGCCGTCCAGGGCATAGGCGCCGTGGTCGGGGGCCCGACAGCCGCCCCGCTCGCACGGCGCATCGGCGAGGGTCCGCTCATGGGTCTCGGTCTCGTGGTGATCGCCGGCGGGGCCGGCCTGTTCGCCGTCCCGGCCATGGCCGGCGTCATGCCGGGAGCCGTGCTTTTCGGGATAGGTCTTCCTTGGATCATCGTCGGCGCCTACACGATGCTGCAGATCCGCACGCCGCTCGAGTTGCAGGGCCGGGTCTCGGCCGCCGCAGACACGATCTTGTCGACGCCCCAGACGGTCTCGATCGCCCTCGGCGCCTGGCTGGTCGGGGTCGTCGACTACAAGGTGCTCCTCTACGTCATCGCAGCGACGGTGCTGGCAGCGGCGGGCTACCTGCTCAGCCGCAAGGAGCAGTGGCAAAAGCTCGACCTGCCAGCAATGAGCGGCCCGGCCCGCGGCGCCGCCGGGCCGACTGACCCAGCCCCGGCGCCCGGGCGGCCATGAGAAAAGGAGCGGGCCTGAGGCTCAGCGGGGCATGATCGCAAAGCATCGGTCCTCGAGCCGCCCGAGGGCGTAGGAGGGGTACATCCCCCAGAACATGGCCCGGCACTTCTCCGACCAGGCGAGCGCCGCCGGCGAGGACAAGCGGCGGTGGACCTGCAAGATGCCACCTTCGAACACCCGGTATTCGGCCCAGCTGCCCGGGAAGTCCTTCACACAGGCGACCTCCACGTAGGGGACGTCCCCGGTCGCCTCGAAGCGGCGCACGCGGTTTCGGTGCGTGTGTCCGGCGAAGTAGCCGCAGATAGCCGGGCGCCGCGCGATGAGCTCGACGAGGTGCTCGGAGTCGTCCGGGTTGATCCCGAAATAGTCCCCCGAACGGCTCGTGGAACCTGGCTGCCACGGATGATGGTGGCCGAAGACGAGCACGGGGCGGTCGGCACGCGAGGCGAGCTCGTCGAGCCACTCCAGCTGCTCGTCGCGGACCTGTCCCGAGTCGCGGCCCTCGATCACGGTGTCGAGCACGGCGAGCACGACACCGGGCAGCTCGCGCGCCTGGCAGGACTCAGAGGCGAAACGGCGCCCGGAGAAGGCGTCGTGGTTGCCCCGCACGTGCATGAGCCGCTCACCGAAGGTGCCGAGATAGCACTGCAAGAAGGCGTCGTACTCGCCGACCTGGCCCGAGGAGGTGAGGTCCCCCTTCACGATGACCGCAGCAGGGTCATAGCCGACGATCTCGGTAACGGCGGCGTGGCTCATCATGTCCGGGTAGGGGGTGGCCCCTTCGGGCACCGAGTTCACCACGAGCGGCCCGAGTTCTTCGAGGAAGGCGCGCAGGGAGTCCTTGGCCACATCGACATCGCTGCCGGCGGCAGCGAGGTATCCGACGGCCTCCGAGATATCCGCGATGTTGCCGCACTCGGTCTCGCCGAAATGAACGTCGTTGAGGGTGGCGAAGCGGCAAAGCAGCTCGCCCGGGGGGCGCTCCAATGTCCGCGTCTCTATCCCATGGCGGAGCAGGCTCGCCCCCGGCCTGATGCCGGTTATCACTTCGTAGCCGGGCCCTGACCAGTCCCCGGGCTCACCAACCGACGTGATCGGGTCGGGAGAATGAAGATGGAAGACGACCTCGTCGTCCGCGACGCTCGTCAGGTCCCACACCTCGGGGACCGAACTCACCTCTGCCCGCGTTCCGGCCACGGCCGATCTTGGCGCACCGACACCGGCGAGCGCCACCACCGCCCGGAGAAGCGCCAGGGCTCGCTCGCGTCACGGGCAAAGGCGCGCTCCGCGTCGGAGCGGCCGTCGCCGCCTGAGCTGTGGGGCCAGCACTTGGAAACTGCCAGGGCGATCGCCTCGACCACCTCGTCGGGGGCAGCTAGGGGCCGGGACGGGATCTCGGCCTCTTCGGGCCGGGAGCCATTCAAAGGGGCACGTTCCCGTGCTTGCGCTTGGGGAGGTCCTCGCGCTTTGAGGCGAGGAGGCGCAGGGCCCGTATCAGCATCGTACGAGTGTCGGCCGGGTCAATGACGGCATCGACATAGCCCCGCTCGGCGGCCACGTACGGGTTGGCGTAACGCTCGGTGTATTCCTCGACAAGCTCGGCGCGCCGAGAGGCGGGGTCCGAGGAGTCCACCAGCTCACGCCGGTAGACGATCTCGACGGCCCCCTGAGGCCCCATGACCGCCAGCTCGGCCGACGGCCAGGCATAGGCGAAGTCAGCACCGATCGACTTCGAGTCCATGACCACGAAGGCACCGCCGTAGGCCTTGCGCGTTGTCACCTGCACCCGGGGCACCGTCGCCTCGCAATATGCATAGAGCAGCTTGGCCCCGTGACGAATTATCCCGCCGTACTCCTGGTCGGTTCCCGGCATGAACCCCGGCACGTCGACGAAGGTGACAAGGGGGATGTTGAAAGCGTCACAGGTCCTCACAAAGCGTGCCCCCTTCTCCGAAGAGGCGATGTCGAGCACGCCGGCGAGCACGCTCGGCTGGTTGCCGACGACCCCGACGACGCGGCCCGCCAGGCGGGCAAAGCCACAGGTCAGGTTGTTGGCCCAATGTGGGAAGTACTCGAGGTACTCGCCCCCGTCAACGACAGCTGTGATTACACGCTTCATGTCGTAGGGCTGGTTTGGGCTGTCGGGGACGAGGTCGCGAAGCTCCGGGACCGGGACCTCGAGGTCGTCTGGCTCTTCCAGCTCGGGTGGCAGCTCCAAGTTGTTGGAGGGGAGGAAGCTCAACAGGTAGCGGACCTCGTCCAAACACGAGCGCTCGTCGGGCGAGACGAAGGTGGCCACGCCCGAGCGCGTGGCGTGGCTCATGGCCCCGCCGAGCTGCTCCAAGGTGACGTCCTCACCCGTAACGGTCTTGACCACGTCGGGGCCGGTGATGAACATGTGGCTCGTCTCGTGCACCATGAAGATGAAGTCGGTCATGGCCGGGGAGTAGACCGCCCCGCCGGCGCAAGGGCCGAGGATGACGCTTATCTGGGGCACGACGCCGGACGCCTTGACGTTGCGGTAGAAGATCCCCCCGTAGCCGTTGAGCGAGACGACACCTTCTTGGATGCGGGCACCACCGGAGTCGCAAAGGCCGATCATCGGCACCCCGACGGAGAGGGCGAGGTCCATCACCTTGTGGATCTTCTCGGCGTGCGCCTCGCCGAGCGAGCCGCCGAAGACGGTGAAGTCCTGGCTGAAGACACAGACACGGCGGCCGTCGACCGTCCCGAAGCCGGTGACGACGCCGTCGGTGTAGGGGCGGGAGCGCTCGAGGCCCATGCCGTGGGAGCGGTGGCGCACGAGCATGTCGAGCTCCTGGAACGAGCCCTCGTCTAGCAAGTAGTCGATCCGCTCCCTGGCGGTCATCTTCCCCTTGGCCTTATGGGCCTTCACGGCTCGCTGCGAGCCGGCGTTGACCGCCTCGTTGCGCCTCGCCTCGAGGCCTGCCAGACGTGCTCCGATCGAGTGGTCAGCGGTGGGTTGCTCCGGCATCGGGGGAAGGCTACCGGCACGAGGTCGACCGGGCAGGCCTTTGCACCGCTGGAGCACCCTCGCCGGGGCGCGTTGCGCGCTCTGTCGGGCCGTCCCGGGCGAGAACAGGGCCGTCGCCGCGTCGACCTACGCTCTTCGCGTGAGCGATGACGACCTTGTGAGCCGCCTGCGGGCGGGGGACGAGGCCGCCTTTGCCGAGCTGGTAAACGCCTACCACCCCGCCCTGGTCCGCCTCGCCCAGAGCTTCGTCCCGAACCGGGCGGTCGCCGAGGAGGTGGCCCAGGACACCTGGGTCGCCGTGCTGCGCGGACTGGACGGTTTCCAGGGCCGCTCCTCGCTCAAGACCTGGATCTTCCACATCCTTGCCAACAGGGCGCGCTCGACCGGTGCCCGCGAGCAGCGCACCACGCCCGTGGACCTCGGCGACGAGGGGAGCGTCGACAGGCGGCGCTTCGACGAGAAGGGAACCTGGTCGGACCCGCCCGTCCACTGGTCCGACGAGATCGTGGAGCGGCTCTCGAGCGGCCCGTTCTTCGAGCAGGTGCAGGCCGCAGTCTCCCGGCTCCCCGACAGCCAGCGCGCCGTCGTAACACTTCGCGACCTCGATGGACTGTCCAGTAAGGAAGTATGCGATGTGCTCGGGATCAGCGAAGCCAACCAACGGGTTCTTCTGCACCGCGGGCGTAGCCGGATACGGGGCATCTTCGAGGACGAGGTGGTGAAGCGATGAGGCTGCTCGCCCTCCGCCACGAGATCGTCTGCCGCGAAGCTGTCGAGCTCGTCACCGACTACCTCGAGGGCAAGCTCTCGCGCCGCGACGCCCGCGCCTTTGAGCTCCATCTCAAGGCTTGCGACGGCTGCGAGGAGTACGTGCGCCAGATAAAGGCGACTATCGAGATCCTCGGCGCGGTCCAGCCAGAGGACCTGGACGCCGAGACCCGCGACGGGCTGATGGCGCTCTACCGGGACTTCCGGGCTGAGTGAAGCCGCCGCCTCTTCGGCGCAGCTGAAGCGGCCTCGCTCAAGCTCCCCGCTCTTCGACAAGCTCGATGAGAGTTCCAAAGGCACTGCGCGGATGGACAAAGGCGACCGTTGTCCCCCGCGACCCAGGCCTCGGGCGCTCGTCGATCAGCTCTGCGCCGGCAGCCCGCATGGCCTCGAGGGCGGCTGCGCAGTCGGCCACGCGGTAGCCGACGTGGTGGAGGCCTTCGCCCTTGCGCTCGAGAAAGCGGGCGACCGGGGAGTTCTCCGATATCGGCGTGAGCAGCTGGATGAAGGACTCGGCCACGCCCAACAGCGCCTCTTCGATACCGTCGTGCTCGATCCTCTCCCGGTGGGCAAGGCGCGCCCCGAGAGCTGACTGGTACCAGGAGATGGCGGCGTCGAGGTCGCGCACCGCTATTGCGACGTGGTCGATCTCGGTGATCGCTTCTGGCTGCTTGGGACCACTGCTGCTCATGACCTAGACCCTCTCATAGAGGCCCACCGAGGCGCAGCATGCGCAAACATTACCGACAGGTCCTGATCCCGGCCCTTTCAGAGCGACATAGTGTCTCTAATGGAGAAGGGACGTTTCCCGCTCCTGTCACAGGGAGGTCGCGATGCCCGGTTCGCTGATCGTCGCTGGTGCCCGTACCCCCATCGGCAAGCTCGCCGGCTCACTGGCTGCATGCTCGGCGATGGACCTCGGCGGCGTGGCCATAAAGGCGGCGCTGTCGAGAGCCGGAGTAGTGCCGGAAGACGTCGACTACGTGGTGATGGGCCAGGTGATCGGAGCCGGCCAGGGTCAGATCACCGCCCGTCAGGCGGCCGTGAGGGCCGGCATCCCGATGGTCACTCCCGCCACGACGGTGAACAAGGTCTGCCTCTCCGGGCTCAACGCCATCCATCTCGCCGACCTCATGATCCGTGCGGGAGAAGCTGCCATCGTCGTGGCGGGCGGGATGGAGTCGATGACCCAGGCTCCGTACCTGCTTCCCGGAGCGAGGTCCGGCTACCGCCTCGGTGACCAGAGGGTCGTCGATTCGATGATGTTCGACGGGCTGTTCTGCACCTTCGACAACGTCGCCATGGGGCTCAGTACCGATGTCTACAGCGCGGCGGCGGGGATCTCGCGCGAGCGCCAGGACGAGCTCGCCGCCATGTCCCACGAGCGAGCGGCGGCAGCGATCAAGTCGGGCCGCCTCGGTATTGAGATCGCTCCGGTCTCGGTGCCCCAGCGCAAGGGTGACCCGGTCGTGGTCGGCACCGACGAAGGTGTGCGGCCGGGGACCACGTTGGAGTCCCTGGCAGGCCTCCGGTCCGCCTTCTCCGAAAAAGGGACCGTCACCGCCGGCAACGCCAGCCAGATCTCCGACGGAGCAGCCGCGGTAGTTGTCATGTCGCCTGAGCGCGCCGACGAGCTCGGCGTCTCTGCCCTCGGCGAGATCGTCTCCTACGGGCAGGTGGCAGGGCCGGACACGTCGCTTCTCACCCAGCCGTCACATGCCATCCGCCAGGCGCTCGGGCGCGCCGGGCTCGGGATCGAGGCCGTCGATCTGTTCGAGATCAACGAAGCCTTCGCCGCCGTGAGCGCCGCTGCCATCGCCGATCTCGGCGTCGCAGACGACATCGTCAACGTGAACGGCGGTGCCATCGCACTAGGTCACCCGATCGGGATGTCGGGGACACGCCTTGCGCTCACGATGCTCTACGAGCTGCGCCACCGCGGTGGCGGCCTCGGTGCTGTCGGGTTGTGCGGTGGAGGAGGCCAAGGAGACGCCGCCGTGCTGCGCGTGGCGAGCTAGACGCCGGCTGAGCGATCCCGCCGAAGCGGAGCTTCAAAAGCTCCAGACCACAACCGCCTGGCCCGTCTCGACCGTCCCGCCGGCACGGGTATAGGTAGCCAGAGCGGCCGGGTTGTCCTCAGCGGTGAGAACCCACATCCCGTAGCACCCGCGCTGGCGAGCAATGCCCGAAAGCGCCTCCACGAGACTGAGGCCGATTCCCCTGCGCCGGGACCGCTCTTCGACGGCCAACTCGTAGACGAACATCTCGGTCCCTTTGTCCGGGTGCGTAACCTCGACGCCGCTCACGAAGCCGACAGGAAAGCCTTGCTCGTAGGCGATCAAGATATGGTGACCCGTGTCACCGAGGAAGCGGCGAGTCGCTCCTTGGTCGGCGGGCTTGTCGAACAGAGCTGAGGCAGCGAGAACGGCATCCTCGTCGCCGGGGCCGAGACGCTTGATCTCCACCTCGCCAGTTTGGCGGACCGGCCTAGCCGCTGACCTCGCGACGGCCTTCCAGGGCCCGGCCCAGAGTGAGTTCGTCGGCGTACTCGAGGTCCCCGCCAACAGGCAGCCCGCTCGCGATACGGGTGACCTTCACTCCGAGGGGAACGAGCAGCCGGGCGAGGTACATTGCCGTGGCCTCGCCCTCGAGGTTCGGGTTCGTGCACAAGATGACCTCGGCCACGCCTTCGGCCCCGAGCCGCACGAGAAGGGGCCGGACACGCAGCTGCTCCGGGCCGACACCGTCGATCGGGCTGAGCGCCCCTCCAAGGACGTGGTAGGTGCCCTTGAACTCCCTCGTCCGCTCGACAGCGACAATGTCGCGGGGGTCCTCGACGACACAGATGATGGTGCTGTCTCGACGGTCGTCGTCGCAGATCGCGCACAGCTCGGTCTCAGCGACGTTGAAGCACCGCTCGCAAAGCCGGATCTTGTCTTTGACCTCAGAGATCGCCTGGGCGAGGCGGAGGGCGCTTTCCCTGTCGGCCTCCAACAGATAAAAGGCGATCCTTTGGGCCGATCGTGGGCCTATGCCAGGAAGGCGACCGAGCTCGTCGACGAGGTCTTGGATCGGCCCTGCGAACACTGCCACCGGCGGCTCAGGCCCCCGGCTCGTCGTCGGCGAGGGTGTCAGAGCCCTCTTCGGCGTCGTCGGCGTCGTCGCCAACCTCGAGGGCACCGAGGGCGGAGAGGTCCAGGCCGAAGTTCGCCATCAGGGCGTTGACGTCGACGCCGCCCAGCAGTCCCCCGAGATCGATCCCGCCAACGAAGGAATCGAGGTCGACTCCGGCCGGGAACTTGTCTTCGCCACCTTGGGCAAGAGAGGACCGCAGCGTCACGACCTTGCCGAGGGCGTCGCGCAGCGCTGCCAGGACGGCGTCCTCGACGAGCGAAAGGTCGGCCGGGTGGATAAGGGAAGAGTCGATGTGGACCGATTCGGCCTCGAGGGCGCCGCTGATGCGCACCACGACGGCACCGCCGGCGGCGCTGCCCTCGACGACGCTCGCGTGCATCGCCTCCGCCTGTTCTTCGAGCTCAGCTTGAGCCTCTTTGAACTTAGAGAAAAGCTCGCCGAGCCCTCCGCTAGGAGCGGGATCACCCTCGGTCACATCAGACCTCCTCTGCTCCGGGGAACATCTGCATTAGCCGTTCCTGGGCCCAGGAGGCGGCGTCGCCGGGCACCTGCTCACTGAGAGGATCGAGGTCGTCGGGATCGAGCACCTCCTCACTGTCGTCGTCACTGTAGGAGGTCGCTGTCGGACGGCTCTCAGTGGCGCCGTCGCCTGGGCGGCTCTCACTCCTGAGCTGTGCGGTAGGCGCCCGCGTGCCGTTAGGGGGTACTTGGGCACGCGAGATGCTCCTCGGTGTCTCGGCGCCGTCCCCACCGGGCTGGTGGCCTTCGGTTTCTGCGACGAGACGTAGGCGGACAGGACGCCCAAAATGCCGCCCGAGAGCTTCTGATACCTCGGACAGATGCTCCTTCGCCCGCTCAACGTGGGCGGAGTTGGGAAGGGCGAGAACCGCAGAGGTCTCCTCGTTGGCAAGGAAGCGGCCGACAGCGAACACGGCGCGGATCCTCGGCCGCAACTGGTTGAGGACGTGGTCGCCCCATGCCTCGACGAGCTCATCTCTTGGCGGTGGCGCGATGTCACTCTCGGTCGGCTCGTACGTGGCGGTGTCGCCACCTACGGGAACCTCCGCTTTCGACGAGGCGGGGCCCGATTCAGGCTTGGTGCCAGCTAGCAGGCCCGGCCCGAAGGCCCCGAGGGCTGGTCGCGCCTCGAAGTTGTCGGGACTCGGCTCGCGTCCGCCCGGGGCCACGACATCCGGAGGGCTCGTGGGTGACGGGGAAACAGCTACGACTGGGGGTGACGGCGCGGCCGACCTCGGAGCTGGGGGCGGAGGAGGTGGAGGAGGGGCCGGTGGCGACGAGGTGCCTGCCGACGCGGCCAGTTCCTGTACACGTCTTTCGAGACGCTCGATCCGTTCCGCCAACGCAGCGGGGTCGTCGTCGACCTCAGGATGAGTGAGACGAACGATGGCCACTTCGAGGGTGATCCTCGTGTCGAGGGCGTCCCGCATCGCCACGAGGGCGGCTCCGAGCACCTCCATCGCGCGGACACTACGGGCCGGCCCGAGCAAAAGCCCTGCCTGCGACGGCGAAGCGTGGTCCCGAGGACCGAGGCCCATCAGGAACTGGGCCCGCAGCTCGTCGAGCAGCCCGGCGGCTATCCGCGTGGCGTCGCTACCGGCCACGAGACCGCTCTCGATCGCCTGCAAGGCCCGCGCTGTGTCCCGTTCGGCGAGCGAGACGAGCAACTCGCGCAGATACGGGCTCTCGTCCTCGACGCGGCCTGCTGCCACCACCTGGTCGAGAGCAGAAAGAGCGTCGCGCGCCGAGCCCCTGCCGCGGCGCACCGCCGCCTCCACAGCGCTGTCGGGAAGAACCAGCTCAGCGTCGGTCGCGACGTCAGCCAGGAGATGTTCCAGCACCTCGGCGGCGAGGAGGTGGAACTCGTAGTGCTGGGTCCGGCTGCGGATCGTAGGGAGGACTTTTTGGGGATCGGTCGTCGCCAGCACGAACACGACGTGATCGGGGGGTTCCTCGAGCGTCTTCAACAAGGCGTTGGAGGCGGACGCCGAGAGCATGTGGACCTCGTCGACTATGTAGACCTTCCAGCGGCCCGGTGTGGCGAGCGAAGCCCGGGCGACGAGGTCCCGCATCGCCTCGACCCCGTTGTTGGAGGCCGCGTCGAGCTCATGGACATCGAACGACGCCCCCCTCGTTATGTCCAGGCAGGAGTCGCACACCCCGCAAGGCTCGCCGTCGAGAGGGTTGGCACAGTTGAGCGCCTTGGCGAGGATCCTCGCGGTAGATGTCTTACCCGTTCCCCTCGGCCCTGAGAACAAATAAGCGTGGGCCACCCGATCATCCCTGACGGCGTGGCGGAGGGCGTTGACGACATGGTCCTGGCCCCGCACCTCCGAAAAGCGCTGTGGGCGGTAGCGCCTGTAGAGGGACTGGTAGTCGACCACTGCTCCAAGACTACGACCTACCGACGATGCTGACCGCGGCCAAGGGGCGCTTGAGGACAGAAGGACAGGCGAGGGGGGACGATGCTGAGGCCCACTTTTTACCGTCAAACGGCCTGGGAAACGGACCGGCGCTGGCGTGCGCAGCAGCCAGGTCACCTGCGGCACACAGACGAATCCGCTGAGAGCTGCTGCCTTCCGGCTCTGACTCGGTTCACGGTCGCCCGTTGCGCAGAACCCGGCTACTGCGCGCGACAGCGCCAGCAAGTGCAACGATAGCGTGCTGGCGCTGTTTGGAGGAGTGCGAGAGCGGCCGAATCGGCACGATTGGAAATCGTGTGACCTGCAAGGGTCCGTGGGTTCAAATCCCACCTCCTCCGCCGTTTGGCCTGTATCCCATTCACTGGACCACGTCTTAGGACAACGTGGCCTGGGGTTGGGTTGAGTGTAGGACTTCGAATTCGTTCGGAGTGAGGTAGCCGAGCGAGCTGTGGCGCCGGGCAGGGTTGTAAAAGTGCTCGATGTAATCCGCGATCGCGATGGCCAGCTCGAGGATGGTCCGCCATCGTTGCCGGTCGAGCAGCTCGACCTGCATCGAGCCCCAGAACGACTCCATGGGGGCATTGTCGTAGCAGTCGCCGACGGTGCCCATGGAGCTCACGAGGCCGAGACGCCGGACGTTCTCGGTGAAGGCCCACGACGTGAATTGACCGCCGTGGTCCGAATGGATGACCGTCGAGGGCGACGTCGGTCTCGAGGTGCCGGCCTTTTGGAGGGCGTCGTTGACCAACACGGCTTCACAGCGCCGGTCGATCGCCCAGCCCACGACCTTTCTTGAGTACATGTCCAAGACGACACAGCAGTAGAGCTTGCCCTCTTGGGTCTCGTGCTCGGTGATGTCGGTGAGCCACAGCTCGTTGGGCGCTTCGGCCTTGAAGTTGCGCTGCACGAGGTCCTCGCAAGTGGGGGCGTTCTTCAGGTTCTTCACACCCTTGCGCGGTCCTGGCAGACCCGGATGCCCAGCTGGCGCATGATTCTCTTCACGAGCTTGGTGTTGACGATGAGCCCCTGTTCGATCTCTAAGGCGGCCCGGATGCGCAAGATGCCGTAGGTACCCCTAGAGCGGGCGTGGATGTCGGCGATGGCGTCGGCTAACAGCAGGCGGCGGATCTCGCGGTCGTTGGGCTTTCTGAACTTGATGTCGTAGTAGCTCGAACGGTCAAGGCCGACGATCTGACAGGCAAAGCGCTCGGAGTAGCCCAGGTTGTTCAGCCCTCGGACAACCTGGAACTTCCTTTTGGGTCGACGGTGTCCTCCTCGAACAGGGCGCTCGCCGCCTTCACCGCTTTGAGCTCGGCCTCGAGCTCTTTGATGCGCCGGCGGGCTTGTAAGAGCGGATCGGCCTCGAAGCTCTTGGCCCCTGGGCGTCGGCCAGCGTCGATCAGCGCCTGGCGCCGCCACTTATAGAGGGTTTCACTTGCGATGCCGAGCTCGGCGACGAGGTCCTTCACCGCCTCACCAGCGAGCATCCGCCCACAGGTCTGGCGCCGAAGCTCGGCGGGGTAGTGCCTTGGCATGTCTGGCTCCTGACGGACAGGGCCAAATTGTCACAAGGGTGGTCCACTTTTTGGGATACAGGTCAGTTGTCATAAACACAACGTTCTGCCAGCTTGGCGGGCAGTTTCAGCGCCCGCTCGTGCACACAGTGGGTGGTTCAGGTTCGAACCCGACACTGAAACGATTCCACGCCAATCAGGGACGACTGCACAACCGCTCGGCCCAGCGGTTCCACCTCTGTGTTCGCCGCCAAAGGCTCGCGCTGCGACGCCAAGAGCCGTCGTTACGCGCCCTCGACGTGACTGTAAACGCGCGTTGTGCGGCGGACAGATGATTCTTGATCGGCGGCCGTGCTTGCGCCGCTAGGTCCCCACGACCTGAGCGCACTGACGTCGCGCGCTGCTCGCCCTTGCGGGAGTCGCTTCGTCCGAGATAGCGAGACGTGCGGGACATAGTTCCGTGTCGTTCACCATGACCTCTACGGACACCTGTTTCCCCGAGACCGACAACAAGGCGATGACAAGTAAGAGCGAGTGCGCAACCTAGTTTCGTCGAACGAGCCAGTCATTCATTCCGCGCAACCTCAAGACCGGTGATCCTCTCGATGAGCGGCAAAGTAGCGGCGATCAGTCCAATCGAGCCGACGACGCCGACCAGGACGACGAAGCAATAGAGCGCGCCTGGCCATCGCAACGACACGCTCAGCTGCGGATGGAGGAACAGCTCGGCGCCGAAGAGGCCGACTCCGGCGGACAGGATGGCAGCCACGAGAAGCGGTAACGCAGCCTCCAGGGCTACGACTCTGCGCAACATAACAACCGGAACTCCCGTCAGTCGTAGCAGGCTGAAAGGTCGCTTGCGGTCACTCATGCCTGCTGTGACCCCCACCGCCAGGCTGCAGCCCGCGATAATCAGGCACCAAATTTTGCAGGTGGCCGCAGAAATGAGCCGGTCCCGCACTTTGATTGTTGTGATATAACAATGTTCATCGCAACGATTAGCTCTCAGTCTCGTGCCGATCGTGACGCTCGGTGCCGTTCCGTCGTGCTGGCTACGTGTTGTCTGAGCGTGTTCATGGCCGGCCTCGACGTGACGATCGTCAATGTCGCCTTGCCGTCGATCCAGCACGCATTGCAGGCGTCGGTGAGCGGGCTGCAGTGGACGGTCGATGCCTACACCCTTGTTATCGCCTGCCTGCTTATGTTGTCTGGCTCGCTCGCGGATCGCTTCGGCCGTCGCCGGATCTTTCAGATCGGGCTCGGAACGTTCTCGCTGGGGTCGTTGCTGTGCAGCCTGGCTCCGTCGCTCGGATGGCTGATCGCCTTCCGCGGACTGCAGGCCGTGGGTGGCTCGATGCTCAACCCGGTGGCCATGTCGATCATCGCCAATACGTTCACCGACCGCGCCGAGCGCGCGAAGGCGATCGGCATGTGGGGATCGGTCGCCGGACTTAGCCTCGCCAGCGGCCCTGTCCTCGGGGGCCTGCTGGTCAGCGCGATCGGGTGGCGTTCGATCTTCTGGATCAACGTTCCGGTCGGCCTGATCGCGATCGTGCTCACACAGCGGTTCGTACCCGAGTCGCGAGCGCAGCAGCCCCGGCGCCTTGACCCTCCCGGCCAGCTGGCCGTGGTCGTGCTGCTGGGCTGCTTGACGGCGGGAATCATCGAGGGGCCACGCTGCGGGTGGAGCTCTGTGCCGATCGTCGCCCTTCTCGCGGTTGGCCTGCTCGCGGCGATCGTGCTGGTAGCGCTTGAGTTTCGGCGGTGTGAGCCATTGATCGACGTGCGGTATTTCCGCAGCGCGCCGTTCTCGGGTGCGGCGTTGATCGGAGTAGTCGCGTTGGCGACCCTAGGCGGCTTCCTGTTCCTCAACACGCTGTATCTGCAGGACGTTCGTGGCTACAGCGCGCTGCACGCCGGATTCCTCACGATCCCGATGGCCGCGATGCTCGGCGTGTTCTCCCTCGTCTCAGGGCGGTTGGTGGCCAGCCGGGGGCCGCGGCTTGCGCTGATCGTGTCCGGTGGGCTGATCGCCGTGAGCGCGATCTTGCTGATCGGCCTTAGCGCCCACACCGCTGTGTGGTATCTGATAGTCGCCTACCTCATCTACGGTGTCGGAGGGGGTCTGGTCAGCGCCCCGATTACCAACACCGCTCTGTCAGGCATGCCCCGAGACCAAGCCGGTGTCGCCGGCGCGATCGCCTCTTCCTGTCGCCAGACAGGCGCGGCCCTCGGAGTCGCGGTCACCGGCGCAATCATCGCCGGCAGCGCGGCCGACTTCGTGCACGCCAGTCATGCCGCGTGGGCGGTGGTCGCCAGCTGTGGAGTCATGGTCATCGTGGTCGGCATCGTCTCGACCGGACGCTGGGCGCTGGCGACCGCCGAACGAAACGGCACACGCCTGGCCACTGACATGAGCCCGACCCCGGAAGGAGCCAGATGACCACCCGACCGGCCACGCTGCCGGACACGGCATCTCGAGTGTGGGTCGCCCTGCGTGAGTTCGTCACCGGGCAGGACCGCCGGCGTGCCCTCCGCGCTGCCCTCGACCTCGGCCCCGGCAAGGTCGAGGTGCTGATCAAGCTCGCCGACGGTCCGATGACCCTGCGAGAGATCGCACGCGCCGCCGAAGTCGACCCACCAGCCGCGACCGTGGGCGTCGATCAGCTCGAAGCGCGTGGCCTGGTCCATCGCACCGCCCACCCCGATGACAACCGCCGGAAGCTCGTACACCTCACCGACGCTGGACGCGCCGCAGCACAACGCGGCCAGGCGATCCTCAACGAGCCACCGACAGCACTGACCAACCTCGACTCCGACGACCTCGCTCGGCTTGACGAGATCCTGACCCGACTCGACACCGACAAGAGACCGCTGTGAGATCAACAACGCCGACCCGTCTTGGCTCACCCAGGAGCCCGGCCGATGATCGGCACGCTGGGAACGGAAGCCATGTTCTTCTTCCGGCTCGACCAAGACAGCGAGGTCACCCTCATCGATGCCGCCTTAAGCGGAGACGGCGACGCCCTGGAGGCCGACATCTCGGTGTTCGACCGCAGCCAGGCCTAGAGAGAAGGAGCCAAGACCATGCCCGCAAATCCCCTCGGCCTCGCGCTGCGCAACCGACACGCCGGACAGGACACGCTCGTCTGGGCACGTCCCGACGTGCAAGCACCCGAGAGCTTCACCATCTCCAGCCCCGCCTTCGACCACGGCACCCCCATCCCTGAGCGGTACCGCGGCAGGCTCTTCGGGGCCAACGTTTCACCCGCTCTCGCCTGGACAACGCCGCCAGCCGAGACCGCGGAACTTGTGCTCATCGTGCAAGACCCCGATGTCCCCGTCGGGAAACCCGCCACCCATGCGCTCACGCTCGGCATCGACCCATCGCTGAGCGGCATCCCCGAGAACGGCCTCACCCATCCCAGTCCGATCCGCGGGCTCAAACAGGGCAAGGGGGCCCTCGGCCATCGCGGTTGGGCCGGCCCCAGGCCCCCGCGCTCGCACGGACCACACTCCTACGTCTTCCAACTCTTCGCCATGGACAACCAGCTCGACCTGCCCGACAAGTTCACCCTCGTCGATGCACTCCACGCCATGGCCGGACATGTCGTCGCACGCGCCCGACTCGACGGCACGTACGAAATCCGGTGACCGCGGACCGGCAGCGTCTGAGCTGTTCCCGCTGAGCCATTGGGCCTGCAATCACACCTCCGCGATCCTCAAAGGAGGTTCTTGATCAGCTGTCCGACCTGATCCCAGGCCTGTTGGTTCAAACGTTGTCCCACCCTCTCCGCTCAACACAGATACTGAATAGCGCTCATCCGAACCCGACCCCGAGCGATGCGCGGTGGAGACCGACCGCAAACCGCCTTTCGAGGCGCGCCTGAACGGGCGGTCCGCTGAGTGTTCTGGGACACCCCGTCCAAGCCGTTTCGCCCATTCGACCTGCCCACCACCGCTCCTGACGCCGTTGAACGGAGCGATCTGTACGCTTCCACTGTCCCTGCGGCGACAACAACTCCGGACCCCCCCTCGAGAGTCCTTGAGGCTCAGGAGGGCTTGCATGCGGCAAGCGGGTCGGGATCACCGGAGGTGAGGTACGACTCGATTCTCGGCGCGACTAGCGCCACGATCTCTTCCCTCTTCGCCCGCGCGAGTGGGTCGACCTGTATGACGTGGCGGAGCATCGCGATGCCGATGAGTTGCGATGCGATGAGCGACGCTCGCATCTGTGCATCGGGCCCATCGCACAGCGCGGTGACCACGCTAAGGAACTCCCGACTCAGGAACTCTCGAAGCATGCCGGCTGCTTTATCGTTGGACACCGCGGAGCGAACGAGGCCGAGGATGGCGTTCCGGCTCTCATCACTATCGACCATCTCGAGGTAGGTCCGGACCACCTTCTCCGCGGCCTCTCGAAGCGGGAGCGACCCGAGATCGCCTAGCAGCTCCGATGGACGTTGACCCATGCCCATCACAGCAAGAAAGAGCCCTTCTTTCGTCGAGAAGTAGTGGATTAGCAGTGCCGGGTCCACTTGGGCCTCGGCGGCAATGCTGCGAAGCGACGTCGCGTCGTAACCGCGGGTACCAAACCGCCGGCGCGCCACCGCCAGGATCGCTTGTCTGGTGTCGAGATTCCCTGCCCGTCGCCCGGTGCGCGTCATTTGGGCGATCTCTCGGTGACGATGGCGACGAATGCCTCTTCGAGATTGGCAGGTACGGCCTCGATGTCCGCGGGGATGCCGCGACTGGTCAGCAACTCGCTGACCGCCGCGGCGGTTCCGGCGACGCGAAGCGCTGCACCGTACGCTGTAACGGCGAATCCGCCTTCTTCGAGCGCACCGAAGGCCTGCCTCCAGTCGTCGCTCCGAACTTTCGCGACTCTTCGATCTCCGACGATCTCCGCGGCGGTACCACGCGCGGACACCCTCCCATCAGCCATCACGACAAGGCGGTCGCACTGCTCGGCCTCCTCCATGTTGTGGGTCGTGACGAACACCCCCACCCCTGCCTCTGCTGCACACCTGACTTCCTGCCACAGCCGTGCGCTTGCCAACGGGCCGACTCCCGATGTCGGTTCGTCGAGCACCAAGAGCTCCGGTTGGTGGGAGAGCGCGATGGCAAAGGCGACTTGGCGCTGCGCGCCGAGCGGAAGCGTGCCCACCAATTTCCTCACCCACGGAGCAAGGCGCTCTGGGAGTTCCGTCTGGCTGACCTGGAAGGCCGAAGTCGAGAACGCCCAGTTCTCCTCGACGGTGAGATCGACGTAGAGGCCGAGCGTCTGTGGAACGTACCCGAGTCTTCGTCGCGCGGAGACTGTCGGGGCGGCGCCGAAGAGTTGGACGGTGCCCCCCGAGGGACTCAAGAGCCCGAGAAGGAGCCGGATGAGCGTAGTCTTTCCTGCGCCGTTCGCACCGAGGAGCCCAACGATTTCGCCGTTCTCGACGGCGAGGTTGACGCCGTCGACCGCGGAGAACCCTCCAAAGTTCATCGAGGTGTTGCGGGCCTCAGCGAGAATCGTCACCGTTGTGACACCGCGAATTCGTCCGCGAGGGAGGCGACGACGACCGCGTCCTCGAAGTCGGGCGCCGTTGACTCGACGCCAGGGGGGAGACCACCAGATGGCGCCCAGATCCGCCACTCCGAACCGCGCCGCCACGAGCGCTCGGTCCGCTGCGGTCCACCGCGCTTTCGCCCGAGTGTGCCGGGAACGCTCGCCAAAATCTCCTCGGGTGAACCCGCCGCGAGCACCCTCCCGGACTCCAAGAGCACGACCGAGGTCGCTCGCGACGCCTCGTTGACGTATGTGGTCGCGACAACGACGGCAGCTCCTGCGACCGCTGCCGAAGAGATGAGGCGCCACAGCTCGGCTCGGCTGACGGGGTCGACGCCGGTCGTGGGCTCATCGAGAACGACCAATTCCGGCACGTGCAGAAGTGCCAGTCCAACCGCGAGCTTGCGCTTCATTCCTCCAGACAGCTGGCCACCGAGGCGCTCTCGAGCCGTTCTCAGCCCGATCCGCGCGAGCAGCTCCTCGGTGCGCTGCTCGTATTTGGTGCGGGGGATTCCGTAGGCGTTCGCCGAGAACGCGAGGTTTTCGTCGACAGTTAGGTCTTCGTACAGCCCAGTCGTTGCCGGGACGTAGCCGATTCGCTCTTTTGCGGGACGATGCACCTGGCCGCTCTCGGGATTGACCAACCCCACGAGGGTTCGAAGACACGTCGTCTTGCCTGCCCCGTCACCCCCGACAACCACAGTGATCTCGGCCGGCCGCGCGGGAAGCGACACGGACTGCAATGCCGTCACCCCTCCGAAGCGAACACTGACCTGATCTAGGCCGAAGGTCATGTTGCGACGCGCTCTGCGGCGAGTGCCTCGGCCTTGGTCTCCCGGCTCGGCGGTGCGAGGTCACGCCGAAAGCGGAGGACGGCGAGTCCGAGTGCGCCCACCCCGAGCAATGACAGGACCAAAAGCGGCATCCAGAGTGCAGAGATAGGCGTTGCCTTCAGCATCTCGCCTCGGCTGATGTCGATGAAATAGGTGAGCGGCAGCACGTAGGAGATCCAGCGCACCCCGGCCGCCATCGAGGAGATGGGGAAGATCAGACCCGACAGCAGGATCTGGGGAAGCATGATCATGAACGAGAGCTGGATCGCCTGTCCCTGGTTCTGCGAGACTGTCGAGATCAAGACGCCGACGCCTAGGGTGACAAGCAGGAACAGCACGGAGCCGAGGACGAAGGTGGCGACGTTGCCGACGAAGGGGACGTGGAACACCCACATCCCGATGAGCACGATCGCAACGAGATCGAGACCGGCGACCATCAGATAGGGCGCGATCTTGCCGGCGATCACGTCGAAGGGTCGAAATGGCATGACCGCTAGCTGTTCGAGCGTCCCGCTCTGGCGCTCACGGACCACACCGAGGCTCGTGATTAGCGTGCCGATGAACACGAGGATCAGTCCGGCCAACCCGGGGACCATCACCCACGACGTCGAAAGATTCGGGTTGTAGAGAATCCGGATGCTCGGCCGGTGGGCGCTGACCGCGCCAAGCGGAGAACTCGACAACTGTGCAAGTGCGTTCTCGGCCTTCTGCACGGCGAACAGCTGTGTCCCGTCGAGGACGACCGAGAGCCCGCTTGGGGTCGTCACGAAGCCGACGATCGCCCGGCCGTCTTGGAGCCAGGACTTCGCTGTCGACTTGTCGCCGCCGGCGTCGACACCCACCACCTCGAAAGGCGCCTTGAGCGCGGCGGCGACCTGCGAGGCGCTGGGGCCGACGACCACTGTGGAGATCTTGTCCACGTTGAAGCGTGCCGCATAACCGAAGACGACGAGCAGGAGCACGGGTAGGACGATCATCATCGCGAGCGTCCGGCGATCCCGCTTCAGCTGGCGGAACTCCTTCGTCACCATCGCCCACATGGAAGCCTCCCGTTAATTCAACAGTTATTGAACTCTACGAGTGTTGACATCTGCGGTCAAGAGCGGGCGGCCTTGACGGCGCGATAGTTTCATTCCTTCGTCCGGAGGAACGTGGGCGGTTCCAGTCCCATTAGGTGATCAGGCTCCTTATCGGGCCAGCAACTCCGACCGGGCCGGTGCCGGCGACTACGAGCGGGCAAGTGCCATTAGAGGCACAAGGCCAGCCATTATTCGAGGGAGCGGAGTTCCGTCGTCGGGATCATCCAGGCGGTTTCGCCACTCGGATTGGTCAGCCAGAACGCCTAATGTTTGGAGCGCGCGCTGTGCCCACCGTTACCTTTTGGCAGGGCGTGCAAAGTTGCAGGTAGCAGATCGGCAGGTGGCATCCGCGTAAATGGAGGCGAAACCCGCTCGGATCGAGTCCCGATTCATTTGGGAGTACCCTGCGTGACTACCCGATACAGGCACGGGCGTAGATAACGCGCACGACTACTGCCCTTTCCGAGAGTGGTCGAAGCGAACTCCAAGGATTATCACAGCTCAGCGCTTTAGCATGACACCGCGCCCGCCACGGCTGGGTCTGTTTCTTACCGAACCTGCGATCATCGCTTCGTGTCGGAGACGGTCGCGCAGGTTAGCCGAGCTGGCCTGGCGGGTGCACCATCCAATGCGAGTGACTGAGCCAGTCCGAGGGGTGCTACGGCGGGCCGAGTCCAAAGGAGAGCCGATGGCTAGTGATCGCAGCTTTTGCGTGCCGGACGCGACGGCAGCGTTCCTCGAGTATCTCGAAGCCAAGCGCCCTGAGGTTCCCCACATCCAGTTGTACTTCGTGACGCCAGATGCTCTGGTGGACGCGGCCAGCAAATACGACATAGAGAGAGACTGGTACGAAGTGACCACATAATCGAGGAAGTCGAGCGCCGCTTAAGTAAGTACTATGCCGCCACCCGACGCAGGATGCCGACGGACTACCTCGCCGAATGGGACCTCAAGGCGAAGTAATGCCTAACTTCGTCGTCGTCGCTCGTATGATTCTCAGGAACAACTCACGCACTCGGCCGGTCCCCTCGCCACGAACCGTACGCTTTCCAGGGACCTGGCACCTCGTTCCAATCGTTTCTGTGAGTCGGAACGAAGTTCACGCACGGTTTCTTCCTCCCAGAAACGCTTTTCACCCTTCTGTCCTTCGCGACTGACGTAGCGAACATTTCCGGTGACACGTCGGGGGTGGGCAACCTCTCTCCGGGCCGCACGCCTTTCGCCTACTGAGGCGCTCTGGAGTGTCTGAGAAGGAGTCTGAGCGCACCGCGGACCGGCCGCCCGTGGGGTCGTCCAGACTCCTGCCCACCGCAACCTGGCGACAACGCTGAGCCGTCCTCGAGGAGCCCCGGGCCGAGCCTATTCACCAAACTCCCGGTAGCAACCGAAACGGCGTTGCGCGCACAAATCCATCGAACGTGGAGAATGAACTGTCGAGAAGTCGCTCCTCCGCGCCGATGCGCACGACTTGGAGTGCGACCAGCAACAGCTCGGCGAGCACGAGGACGACGCGTGGATACGCAATGACCCCACCAATCGTGATAACGAGTTCGGCGAGGTAGACGGGGTGGCGCACGAGACGGTACGGGCCGGAAACAACAAGCTCACGCGCCTGAGGAACGATCGAGAAGTTCGCACGAAGCGTCGCAACCGAATACAGCGCGATTGCCATCCCGCACACGCTGGTTCCGAGCGCAGCCCAGAGCAGCGACCTTGCTGGTTCGTAGAGCTTCGGTCCAAGCGGACAGCAGAGTGCCACTAAGACGAGGAGAAAGGTCGCGGTGATCGCGACGACACGAATCGTGACACGACGATCCTCGGCCTTCGGAGCGCGGTGCACCAAGAATGCGACGGCTGCGCACAAGACGAAGACGACGTACAGCGCTGAACGGGCGAGTTCGAAATTCAACCCAGGTCGGATGATGGGCGAAGAGTGAACTCTGTGCCGAAAGGGTATGGGCCTGCGCGATAGCGAGCATTGCCATTCCCGCTGCAGGTACGACGCGCGAGAGAAGCCGTGACCGGGGACGAGATGCCTGGGACTGCTGCATTGAGCTGAAAACGTTACCGCTCGATTACCTGCCGGCCCGTTCACGATACGCCGAGAGGAACAGTTTTGCGCCAATTCTCAGCTGGGCTTGCGCGTTCTCCAAGCTCGCCCCTATCTGATGTCGCTCGTGAGATCGCGATGCTCGAAGGCGACGGTGGGACTTGGCAGCTTCCGCAGGACTCAATGAGCGCGAAGGGACAGGACGGAGTCTCGCCGCCAGGTCCCACATCCCCGTGTAGTGGCGAGCTGGTAGCGCGGTCGGCCGGGAACGAGGCCAATTTCGCGGCAGTGAACGCCCGTCTCGTTGATTACGCCGCGCTCGAGATGCAGTTGCGAACAGAGCTGGACGCGGTGCGAATGGAGTTGGTACGCACTCAGGCAGATCTCGCCCACCAACAACGGCGGACCAAGGAGCGGGAGAGAACTGAGGCCGCGCGCTACGACGAGCTCGAGCGACAGCTCGCCGACGAGCGCGCTCGGCGCGCCACGGCTGAGGAAGAGCGACGCGCGGTCATCACGTCCCTCGGCCGGCGTGCTCGGCGTCGACTCCGAGGCGGCGTCGTGCCAACTGAGAACGATCGCTCATGAATCGGTCGTTGACCAACGTCGCAGTGGTACGAGATGAAGCTGAGACGGCCGAGGGTGCTGATCGTCGCCAAAGCGCCGGTGCTCGTCGTCTGGTTTGCAAGCGAGCTTCCTCGACATCATCTCGACGTCACCTGCGCGTAGGACGGGCAGGCACTGTCGGGTGCCCTCGACGGCGAACCCGATGAGCTCGTCGTCGACGGAACGTTGGCGCGTAGGCTCGATCTCGCCCGTGCGACACGCGCCGTGCAGCGACAACTTGCGCCGTGATCTTCCTTGCGTCGCGAGGACGAATGACGGACCAGTTCCCAGTGCTCTCTCGCGTCGGAGCTCGTGTCGTCTGCTAGCCCTTCAACTTCGAAGACCTGCTGATCATGCTCCGGTCGGGTTGCATACATTAAGAGCATTGCCGGAGTCGTCTCGCTATCTGCGCTACTGCGATCTTGAGATCGATGAGGAATCGTGGGACTGTCGGCGAGCAGACAACCGGATCGATCCTCGCCCTACGGAGTTCCGCCTCGTCACACGCTCGCGCTGAGGCACCCACCCTCCTCCCCGTCGACTGGCTGATCGATCTCATGGAACTACGACAGGACTCGCAGGGCGATGCTCCAGACCTATTGTGGCCACGTCCGAAAAGAGGGCTCCACGCCTGCCGCCGACAGTGCGAGTGTCCGCTTCGCGCTCGAGGGCGACGTGCAAGAAGCTGAACGCTCTACTGCAACCCGGGACAGGCGAGATCCAGTTGCTGTCGCGGGGAGCGATGGTGCTGCCAGCGAGGCGGTCGAGGCCGACGCGTGAGCGTGCCGGACCTGGCCATCTCGATTTTGTGCTGGCATTGCGCCGACGTTGACCTTCCTCACAGACCCTGTCCCTACTGTCAGAGGGACTTGAGTTCTCGACCCACGAAGGATGACGATTGTGTCCGCTGAACGCGCTGCCTCCGCTCGCCGTACGCCACGCGCTCTTCACGGCTTGCTGGCTGTGGGCGTGCTTGCCTTCACCCTCGCAGCGTGTGGGAGCGGCAGCCCGAACGCGTCTGGCTCCGGTTCGTCGACGTCGACGTCCACCAGTTCGGGTTCGTCATCGACGAAGGCATCGACGACCGCGTTCACCTCGTGCCTGAAGCAGCACGGCGTGACCCTTCCGTCCGGCGCCGGTGGGTTTGGCGCCGGAGGAGGTGGAGCTCCGCCTGCTGGCAGCAGCGGAACGCCGCCGTCATTTCCCCAAGGCAATTCAGGTGCCGGTGCTCCGGGTAGCGGGAACTCAAAGTTCCAAGCAGCGCTGAAGGCGTGCGCGAGCTTGCGCCCCTCCGGCTCGGGGGGATTCCCCGGCGGTAGCGGGCGCCCGAACAGCACGGCGTTTGCCGCCTACAGCAACTGCCTGAAGCTCCACGGCGTGACCTTGCCCACCGGCCGTCCGAGTTCGAGCGGAGCGGCGGGGCCCAGCGGCCTTAACGCCTCGAGCCCGAAGGTGAAGGCGGCGCTCAAGGCGTGCGCCGCACTCCGACCGAGCGGTTCGTTCCGCGGGAGCACCACGACGACGACCTCTGCCAGCTAAGGAGCACCGGACCGTGCAAATGAACAGAAGCCGACTTTTGTCGAGGCGGGGGTTCCTCTATACAGGGATGGTCGTCATCATCGGGCTCGCAGTGGGCTTCGGCCTCGACTCCGTCTACGCGAGCAGTGCGACGCCAGCTGCGGCGACGCGAACGGCGACGGTCGCGCGAGGCACAATCCAGTCGACCGAGACGGCTTCGGCCAACGTCAGCTCGGCGTCGACGACGTCGCTTAGCTTCTCGACGAGCGGCACGCTGACCGCGGTGAATGTCGCCGTCGGCGACAAGGTCACCACCGGAGAACAGCTAGCGACAATCAGTGCCACGCAGGCCCAGCAGAACCTCACCTCGGCGAAAGCGGCGCTCACCGCCGCGCAGCAGAACCTCGCGGATGCCGAGGCTGGCGGGAGTAGCTCGCAGCTCGCCCAGGACAAGGCGAACCTCTCCCAAGCGCAACTTACGTTGCAATCGGACCAACAGCAGTTGACGACCGACGAACAGAATCTCACGAAAGCCAAGGCGCAACTGAAGTCCGATCAGGCGCTTTCCTGTCCGGCGTCGACGAGCTCCTCGTCTGCTTCGAGCAGTCCGAGCTCGGCGACCAGCACATCATCAGCGTCGTCGAGCAGCTCTTCCTCGACCGGATCCTCGAGCCCGAGCAGCCCGTCCTCGACCGGATCCTCGAGCTCCGGGAGCGACCTGACCTCCCATGCCACCACGGGGACTGGCGGCTCGACGGCGACGACGGAGGCCGCGACCAGCGTCTCGGAAACCTCGGCCAGGCTGAACGGACTCCTCAACCCCGGGGGTGACGACACCCGCTACTCCTTCGAGTACGGAACGACCTCGGCGCTCGGCTCGTCGACGCCGTCGCGCGACGCCGGCTCTGGCAAATCGAACGAGACGGTGAGCGCCAGCCTCTCGGGGCTGTCGTCCGGCACGACCTACGACTACGAGCTCGTCATCTCGAACTCTGGTGGCGTGACCTACGGCGGGGTCGAGGCCCTCACGACTACATCTGCACCGACCGCAACGACCGGCTCGGCGAGCGGCGCCACGACGACTGCCGTCACCCTCACCGGAACGGTGAATCCCGGAGGCGAGAACACGACCTACGACTTCCAGTACGGAACGACGAGCGCGATGTCGAGCTCAACGTCGGCGCAGAGCGCGGGATCCGGGACGTCCAACGCCTCGGTTAGCCAGGTAGTCACCCGCCTCAAGGCCAACACGAGCTACGTCTTCCGTCTCGTCGCGACGAGCTCGCTCGGCACTGCCACCGGGATCACGGAGTCGTTCTCGACGGCGGAGGCGTCCTGCGCTGCAGATCAGTCGACGATCTCCACGGACGAGCAGACGGTCGCTCGCCAGAAGCTGACGGTCCAGGAGCAACAACAGAGCATCGCGGCGACGAAAGCCGGCAACGCGGTTAACTCCGCGACGGTCAGCCAGGATCAGGCGACGGTCAGCCAGGATCAGGAGACGGTCAATCAAGACGAGTCCGACCTGTCGGAGACGACGCTCACGGCGCCCGTCGACGGCACGGTGACGGCCGTGAACGGCAGTGTTGGCGAGTCGGTGACCGGCTCGAGCAGTGCGAGCTCCTCGAGCAATACAGGTTCGTCGAGCTCCACCAGCTCGGGTTTGGGAGCAAGCGCTTCGACCGGCACCTCCTCCACGTCGTCTACTTCTTCGAGCACAGGCTTCATAACCATCGAGAATGAGAACAAGCTCGACGTCGTGGCCGGCTTCGCCGAGGCCGACATCTCCAACATCAAGGTTGGTGACACCGCGACAATTACCTTCCCAGCGCTCACCGATGTTGACGTGCAAGGCTCGGTGACCGCCGTCTCACCGACGTCGACGGTGTCGAGCAATGTCGTCACCTACAGCGTGACCATCGCACTCGACAGCCCGCCGAGCTCAGTGCGGCTCGGAATGACCGCCAACGTGACCGTCATCACCGGATCGAAGACAAACGTCCTCGTCGTCCCCAACTCGGCGATCACCACGACCGGGAACAGCTCGACGGTGACGGTCCTCAAGAACGGCCAGCAAGCGACGAAATCGGTCGTCGTCGGCCTCGTTGGCAGCTCTGATACGGAGATCGTGAGCGGCCTGAGTGTTGGCGAGGTTGTCGTCGAGTCCACCTCGACGAGCGCATCGACCGGGTCGAGCACGAGTAACTCCTCGACCGGCGGGCCCGGCGGCCTCGGCGGCTTCGGCGGCGGCTTCGGCGGCGGTGCACCGTGACGCCCACCGAGCAGCTGACGGTGTCGCGGCCAGAGACGGCAGCCGCACCGGGCTCCCCCCGACCGATCATCGAGATCCGCCATATCTCCAAGATCTACGCCACCGGCGAGGCCGAGGTGCACGCCGTGCGGGACATCTCGCTCACGATCGAACGCGGCGACTTCGTGGCGATCATGGGGGCATCGGGGTCTGGCAAGTCGACGATGATGAACATCATCGGCTGCCTCGACGTGCCGACGAAGGGCTGGTACTGGCTGGACGGGGTCGACGTCCGCACGCTCGACGAGCGACAGTTGTCGCTCGTGCGGAGCCGGAAGGTCGGCTTTGTCTTCCAGGCCTTCAACCTCATCCCGCGCACGTCCGCTCTGGCGAACGTCGAGCTGCCGCTCGCGTACCGGGGAGTCCGTCCGCACGAGCGACGCGAGCGTGCCTTATCGGCGCTCGAGCAAGTCGGCCTCGGCGAGCGCGTCCGGCACCTGCCGAGCGAGATGTCCGGCGGCCAGCAACAGCGCGTCGCCGTGGCGCGGGCGCTGGTGACGAACCCGGCGATGATTCTCGCCGACGAACCGACGGGCAACCTCGACTCGACGGCCGCGGAGGACGTGATGCACATCTTCTCCGGCCTGAATGCAGAAGGGCGCACCGTCGTGCTGATCACCCACGAAGCCGATATCGCCGACTTTGCGAAGCGGGTGATCCGCTTTCGCGACGGGCAGATCGTCGAGGACCATCGCCAGGCCGACGTCCTCGCCCCGCCGCCGAAGCTGAATATCGAGCACACGATCCGTACGGTCGGAGCAGTGCCATGAGCTGGCTTGACAACATCCGGATCGCGATCGCCGGGGCGACCGCGAACAAGCTGCGATCCCTCCTCACGATCCTCGGCGTGCTGATCGGTGTCGGCGCGGTGATCATCCTCGTTGCGGTCGGCACCGGATCGTCCGCGCAGATCCAGGCGAACATCAACCGTCTCGGGACGAACACACTGACGGTGCTCTCGACGGGCCGCTTCGGCGGTCGCTCGACGACGGGGACACAATCGCGCTCCGCGACGATGACGCTTGCCGACGTCCAGCAGATTGAGCAACAGCCCTACGTCGAGTCCGTCTCTCCTGTCAGCTCGACGTCGGAGACACTGACGTACAACGGGGCGAGTGACTCAAGCGTGACGGTAACGGGAAGCACACCGTCGTATCTCGGGGCGAGTTCGTACTCTGTCCAAGCGGGAAGCACCTTCACCCAGACCCAGGTGCGGGACCGTGACCGGGTCGCGGTGATCGGTCAAACGGTGGTCTCGGATCTTTTCGGCAGCGCAAACCCGATAGGCCAGACGATACAACTTGGCTCGTCCAGCTTCGAGGTCGTGGGGGTGCTCGCGTCAAAGGGATCGTCGGGCATCCAGGACCAGGACAACGTCGTCATCGCTCCCTATACGGCCGTTCAGGACGAGCTCACCGGCGAGTCGTCCTCCTTCACCGAGCTGCTGATCCAAGGCAAGTCCTCGAGCACGCTCAATGACGTCGAGAGTGAGGTCGAGTCGATCCTCGCCGCTGCGAACAACACGACCGTCGCGAATCTGCCCTTCAGCGTGATCAACCAGGCGAGCTTGCTCTCGACCGCGGAGTCCACCTCGAGCACGTTCACGGTGCTCCTCGCCGCGGTCGCCGGCATCTCGCTCCTTGTCGGCGGGATCGGCGTGATGAACATCATGTTGGTGACCGTCACCGAGCGGACCCGTGAGATTGGCATCCGCAAGGCGATAGGGGCGCCGAAGTCGGTGATCCTCGGACAGTTTCTCTACGAAGCGGTCTTCTTATCGCTGATCGGCGGGCTCGTGGGTGTGCTATTCGGTGTGCTCGGCTCGCAGTTCAAGATCGACGGTGTGCAGCCCGTGGATCGCGCCATATTCGATCGTGCTCGCGCTCGGAGTGTCCGTTGCTGTCGGGATCTTCTTCGGCTTCTATCCGGCGAACCGGGCGGCATCGCTCCGCCCGATCGACGCGCTTCGTTATGAGTAAGACCCGATCGACTCGAGGTGGATGATGGCAAAAGGTGACGAGAGCGACCTCGTGACAACCGAGATGGCGCCGGTTGAGACAACGACAGCAACCATGCCTCACTTCGGTAATGACGAATTCGACGCCGATCTAACAGATCTCGACTGGCCGGCCGAGACGACCAAGACGAGTCTGCGACTCGCCAAAACCACGGCGATCCTGATCGGGTTGCTTCTCTTGGCCGGAGGATTCTGGGGCGGGGTGATGTTGCAGAAGAACGAGGGGAGTTCCTCCTCGTCAGGCTTTCCAAATCTTGCTGCCCTACGGTCCGGGCTCTCGAGCGCGGCGGGCTCGGCCGGAGGGAGTTCGCCATTCGGGTCCTCTTCGAACTCGACGATCGGCACCGTCACTGACATCATCGGCAACACGCTCTACGTCACGGACTCCTCCGGAAGCCTCGTCAAGGTCTCGCTCAGTTCTTCGACCACTGTGTCGCGGAATGCAAAGGCCTCGCTCTCGGCCCTGAAGCCCGGTGACTCGGTCGTCGTTTCCGGAGTGAAGACGTCAAACGGGCAGATGACCGCATCATCGATCGCTGCAACCCAGGCAGGAGTCAGCTCCGGGTTCCCGAGCGGTGGTATCGGTGGTGGTGGCACACGTTCGACCGGTTAGGACTCGTCGAGCAGTGGCTGGAGAGCTCAGCGCCTGTCCCGAGTAGGCGACGCCGTTTCCTGCGTAGTAGTTGGCGACGGTGCCGCAAGCGGCAGGTACACGGTAAACGAGACGCCCGATGGCTCGTGTGGGTGGGCCTCAACGCGGCCGCCGTGTGCAGCGGCGATCGCCGCCACGATTGCGAGACCGAGACCAGAGCCACCCGTCGCTCGCGCACGAGAGGTATCGGCCCGGAAGAACCGTTCGAAGACCGCCACGGCACTCTTCTCGTCGAGTCCTGGCCCTTCATCCGACACTTCGATGATCGCGTCGCCTAAGTCGCTGGTGACACGCACCGTCGCGGTCGTGCCCGGTGGTGTGTGGGCTCGGACGTTGGAAAGTAGGTTGTCGATGATCTGACGGAGCGCAACGCGGTCGCCGATGACTTCGACTGCCTCGTCGGCGTCGAGGTGAAATGACCATGCCGAGGTGACGGCGAGGGCTGTGTCGATCGCCTCGGCGACGAGTCCCACGAGTTCGATAGGTTCGGACTCGACGAGCTCGTGCTCATCCAGCCGGGCCAGTAGAAGCAAATCCTCGACGAGGCGGATCATCCGAGCGGACTCTCGGCCGATGCCATCGATGACTCGCGCGAGGTCGTCGGGATCCTGGGCCGCTCCTTGTTGAAATGCCTGCGCGTAGGCCGAGACCGCGGCGAGTGGCGTTCGCAGCTCGTGCGAGGCGTCGGCGACGAAGCGCCGAGATCGATTCTCCGACGCGGAGAGCTCCGTCACAGTTTCGTGGATCCGTTCCAGCATGACATTGAGCGCAGTGGCAACGTGTCCAACCTCGCTGCGAGGGTTCTCCACGGGAATTCGCTCGGCCAGGTCGCCGGCGGTGATCGCGTTCGCTGTCCGCTCGACATCGCGCAGTGGCCGGAGGCCGACCAGCACGAGGGCACGTCCGAGGGCAATCGCCGCGAGCAGCACCACGATCGTGATCAAGGCTTCCAGTGCGAGGAGCCGGCGGAGTGAGCTTGCGACACCGCTGATCGGCTGGGCGACGAGAAGGAGGTTGCCGTCAGACAGGCGCGAGGCACGGACGCGGAAAGCCGGTCCCTTCGATACAGTCGACGTCGTGGTGAAGTAAGCAGTCAGTTGGCCGAACTGTGACTTATCCGGCTCGAACCCGGTGATCACCTTCGGGATGGCCGGTTCGTAGGACTTGCTCCCCACGACGTACGCGAGGCACTTCGCCCCGTTCACCGCAGCCCCTTTGGCTGAGCGGACCTCGATGAACATTCCCGGTGCCCCCTCGCGTCCGATTGCGCAGAACAGCGATGAGCTGAAGGTGATGCCGCGGGGAATCGGAGGTAGCCGCAGCGCTCCCTTGAGGTCGGCAGGGTTGACCGCCTCCGCCTGAAGCGGCACGTGGGCCGCCTCGAGCGCCGCGTCGGTCGACCCGAACAGATACGACCGAAAGGAGGCGTAAACCGAGACGTCCGCGATGGCGAGCGCAACTACGACGATCGCCCCGACCGCGAGAAGGAGCCTGCCGCGAAGCGAGAGCCGGCGGATCACGGACGCTCGCGCAACACATAGCCGACGAGGCGAATGGTCTGGATGAGCGGTGGTCCCGCGGTATTGATCTTCTTGCGCATGTAGCCGATATAAGTCTCGACGATGTTCGGGTTCCCGCCGAAGTCGTACCGCCAAACGTGATCCATGATCTGGTTCTTCGACAGCACCTTACGCGGATTGAGCAAGAACAGCCGGAGGATATTGAACTCCGTCGCGGTGAGATTGATCAGCGTCTCTCCCCGCCATACCTCGTGGCTCTCCTCGTCCATCACGAGATCCGCAAAGCGCAGGCGCCGGTCCTCGCCGCTCGGTGCTCGGCGTCGCAGAATCGCGTGAACGCGTGCGACGACCTCGATCAATGAGAACGGCTTCGTGACGTAGTCGTCCCCTCCGACACTTAAGCCCGCGACCCGGTCGGTAACGGCGGACTTCGCGGTGAGGAAGAACACGGGCACATCGGAACCGTTGGCACGGATGCGGCGCGTCACCTCGAGACCGCTGAAGTCAGGGAGCATGACGTCGAGGACGAGAAGGTCGAACGTGCACTCAGCGAAGAGCGCGAGCGCCTCATCGCCGCTGTGGGCAACTGCGACGTCGTAGCCGTCGTAGCGGAGTGCCATCGCCACGGAATCGGTGATGGACGGCTCGTCATCGACGACGAGGATTCGCGCAGTCGCCTCGTCCGGCATGTGGCTCCTTGCCTGTCGCTCAAGGGGCAGCTTGACGGACGAGGCCTAGTGATTCCTGGGTCTCAGCTGAATGTCAGCGCAAAACCGACAAGAGGGTCGCGAGCGGGCGGAAACATCCGGCGTGTTGAAAGCTTGAAGGCTTCACGGCCATGCCGTTGCCGCGGCCCCGAGAGGTCGCGGCGCCGCATTCTGGAGAACATTCAATCTGGGTATCGCATTGAAATCCGTGCCCTTACCAGCTCGACAGTTGCAGAACGAATCCGGCAGGCCGTTGGCAAGGTCACAGCCAAGTGCACTCTCTCGCATCTCCCTTCTCATGAGCTCTCGGGTCGCGTGCGTTAGGGTGTCGATTGCTCACTGCGGTGGTCCCGATCCCAAGTGCACGGTGACAGTATGTTGCGCGCCTGACGGGTTGACGTAGGAGAGCGGCACGGACGTCCCCGGCTTAGTGCCCTCGAGGATGGTCGTCAGGGAGTTGGGCGAGCTCACTGAGTGGCCGAAGAGCGCGGTGATGATATCCCCCTCGGCCAGGCCGGCCCGCGAGGCAGGCGAGCCCGAGATGACCGACACGATCTCTGCACCGAGACCAACGCTCGGAGAAGTGACGTTTACTCCGAGAAAGGCCGTCGGACCGATGTGCACTGTTGCAGAGGAGTTTCCCGCGGTGATCTCGTCGGCGACCTTAAGAGCGCTGTGGATCGGTATCGAGAAGCCCTGGGTTATCGAGGAACCTCCTTGCTCGAAGGAGAACCCGTCTGAAGCCGCCGTGTCCATGCCGATAACCTTTCCGCTGCTGTTCACGAGCGGGCCACCGGAGTCGCCCGGCTGGATATCGGCGTTCGTCTCGATGAGACCGGTCAGGTTCTCGGAGCTTCCCGTGCCTGAGTCGCTCGCGGTGATCGACTGGTCGAGGGCAGTCACGCTGCCACCCGCGTAGCTCGGAGTGCCACCAGTGCCTCCCGCGTTGCCGATCCCGACCACCGCCTCACCGCTAGAGACCTTCGACGCGTTCGCGACGCTGACTGTTTTCAGGCCCGAAGCCTTCGCGAGCTGCAACACCGCAACGTCGCTCGTGCGATCGTATCCAACGACCTTGGCGGCATAAGTTCGTTTATTGCCAACATCGGTCACGCTGATAGATGTCGCGCCGTTGATGACATGGTTGTTCGTGAGAACCTCACCGTTGGAGGTGAGCACCATGCCGGTTCCGGCTGCCTTTTCGTTCGCGTAGTTCAAGGTGATGTTGATGTCAACGAGTCCAGGGTCGACTCGTTTGGCTATCGAGGAGGCATCAGCCGGCCCGCCCGAGGCGGCGGAGTTCGAGCCGGGTGCCGCAACACCGGTGTCTTCGAGATCCTCGGTCGTCTGGCCGATAACCTCGATTGGGGAGCGTGAGCGTGCCGGCGGGACGATGGCGACCCCCATATCACCGATGAGCATCGTGATCGACGAGTAGGTCCCCGGCGGGAGCAGCACACCGAGAGCACTGCGATCAGGAGGCTGAACAGCGACGCTCCCCGTTGTGATGTGCACAACGATCCTCATGAAGATGGCGAAGGTAACTAGTCCTCCGTTGTCTGCGAGACGGAAAGCGGGATAAGGGCAATCCCGCGATAGAGCCCCCGCCGCCGCGCCTGGAGGCGTCACCGTCGTGAACTTGGTTGTGACGGCACCGAGCCCGGCATAGGAGGCGGCGATCGAGTGCGGGTCAGCCAGGTTCTTAGGCCCGAACTGCGTCGAGATCCCCTCCGGCAGTTTCCCAGTGGCGGCCTCGGTAGTGAACGCGGCTGCAACCCGCGCCGCCACCTTGTCGGGAGCAACCACAAGACCGTGGCTGGCAGCCGGGCCGATGGTCGTCACGTAGCCCTGGGCGTCGGTCGCTATGGCAGGTACAGCCACGCCCGTGCTTGTCGGACCGAGGATCCCGCTCGAGGAGGCGAGCTTCCAGCGTGCCGTGGGCGAGGTCTTCACATAGGTGAGGAGGTTGTTCGTTGTCGGCTGGCCAGAAGCCTTGTCCTCGGCGAGCACGCTGAAAAAGGCCGGATAGCTGGTTTCGGTAGGGACCATGGCACGTTGGGGAACCTGGTCGAAAGGTGCACCGAGCGAGTCGGTTCCAGCGGCTCGCTCGCCGCGGTAGGTCGCATCGTCGAGGACTTGCTGCAAACACGTCTCGTGGCTGTCCTGGAGCGGGACCGAGAGCGATGCGTTTGCCCGATTGTTGATCTCCGTGTCCGAGGCGACTATCGAGGCTACGTCAACAGGCTGGATTACCTTCCCGACCGCGGGTGGTGTCGTCGTGCTGCCCTCGTGTGTGGTGCCTCCACCAGGAGACGACGTGGAGCTCGTCGGGGTCGTGCTCGGCGCGGAGTTCGATGCTGCCGGGCTCGAGCAAGCAGCGAGCACTAGAGCGAGCACGGCGAGCGGAACTTCAACCGCAAGGCACAGTGCTCGGCCCGACGCACTGCGACGCGACCTGGGCATAAGTCTTATTGAACTCGCCAGTTCATCCCCAGCCCAGCCCCTCTTGACTTAGCAGGTAACGACGCTCCCGTGCGGACGTGCCCGCCCAGACTCCGAGAAGTGACGGGTCAGCAAGCGCAGTAGTTAGACACTCTTCGGAGACTGGACAACCTGCGCAGAAACGCCTCGCAGCCTCGAGTTGCACGCAGTTCGCAGGAAAGAAGAAGTCACTTCCCCTATCCCGACACGCTGCATTCGGCTGTGAAGCTGGGCACACGATCGCGTCGCAACTGTCCGCCGGTTCCGGGATTGCTTTTGCGAGTATCTCGACCGCGGAACGCGGCGAAGCCGCGACGGCGTCCTGCATGTCCTTCGAGTAGTTGGCTGCCCAGCGGTTCACAAGGGTTGGCATCGCGCCTCGCTTCGGTTGGTGCGCCCTCGAGGTCTCGGCCATGCACCCGTCTGATCGTTTTCGACATCAGGCGGACAACTTAAGGTTCTCTGAACAAAGACCCGGCCTGGCGGGCGCAAACCTCAAACTACGGCACTCTGCTGTGATGATCCTTGGAGATTGCTTAGAGCCTGTAGAAAGAATGCCCCAGGAATGCCGACCGATGACGGAGAGGACTTGCTCCGTCAATATCGGCAGTTCCGGTACAGGACCGAACCGCAGGCTTCTTCGCCGGAGCGGTCGCGCAGTACTGACGCCGAGGCGAGGCGAGCGGCGCGCCAACCGCCGATGGTGCCAGCGAGAATGCCTCCGACGAGCGCCCCGCCGAAAGCCATCAGGATTGTCGTGGCGTGAACGGGAGCACTGAGGTGCAGCGAGGTCACGGTTCCCGTGTCCGTCGCTCCGCTGACGAGGTTGCTCACGGTGGATGCGCCCACGGCGAGCCCGGTCGAGGTGACCGACAACCCGGGGCCCAGTGCGGCTATCACAGCGCAGGCTCCAACTTCGAATCGCCACCCCTATCACCCCTCCGACTATCCAATGCACACCGTCTTGTAACTGGTTGGCGAGGTGCATCACATCTACCCCCGGCACAGTTCATGCGGCCAGTTCACGAACCGGGCTCGTGCACAACGCGAGCGTCTGTTATGCGATCCTGGCTGGCTGGACAGTGGCCGACTGGACCGCGACGGCGTGGGTCATCGGCCGCCGCCGGTAGTGACTCGCACAATTAAGCTTCATATTCCCAGCCAGGGGGATCGCAGTACGGCCGACGCCGCCTTTGAATTCTCCACACGCCACTACATATGCCGGAGCGGGGTTAGCTGACGCGACAAAACGACGCCCCGCCACAGCGGCCGGCCCGCAAATATCCGGTACTGCACTATCCCGCCACGGAGACAGCGTGCGTACACGGCAGACCACGTCCCTCATCGCAGTACGCAGGCTCAGTGTCACATCGAGCCGCTGGGGATTGGGCAATTTTCTACCTCTGAGCTGGAGATTTATCACTAGACAGCTCAGAGGATTCGCCTCCGGTAGGTTTCGATGAGGCAAAGAAAGGTAGTGGGCGGGTTCGAAAGCGCCTGCATGCTCTCCGCTCAATCTGACAGTGAATGGCGCTCTTTCGAACCCAGTCAACGACCTGAAGCCCGCATCGACGCTGGTTACGTTGCGTGGTGATGTCGCCTTCGCATCGGCGGCGCCCTTCAGGAACGTCGATCTGGCGAATCACAGCTCAACGACTTGCAGAGACCTTGTCGACCAGATCGAACGGTCGGGCTTGCCTGAAAGGTAGAAGTCCCCCGCGCGATCGCAGTTGGCGTCTTGGCAACCACCCGATCTGGAAGGGTTCAGACCCAACTCGCCGTGAGCAACAGCGCTGCCGAGACGCTGAGCAGAACCGGACATATCTTGAAGAAGATGACCGCGGTGCGGGCTCCCGTCGTCGCCGTCAGCACAGCGACTGCGAAAAGCATGATGGCTGAAGCCCGGTAGATCCAATCTGCGAGTGCCTGGTGGGACCCGCCTGAGGCGGTGGCGATGACTACGACAGCAGCGATGAACCACATGGTCATCGCCTCGGCGACCCACTCCTGGGTGATGACCAAGCGGTTGTCACGGGAAGTGTCGCTGTAGCCACGGACGACTCGCATCGTGGACAGGACGTGAGCCACTCCCCACAGGCCGACGACCCCGGCCGCGACATAGGCAAGCACAGCACCCATACCGACATGGTGCGCTGTCGTTGCCTGCGGTACCAAGGGTCAAAGGACCTCTAGAGGCTGATGTTTGGTTTGCGCAGCGCTCGTCGGACCCGAGGAGATGGCCTGGCGAGACGCCGACGCCAGCTCGCTGGCGCTCTGAGGTCCGACTACTCGGCGTACGACAAGCAGGTCTTTCCCCAGCGCATGTCTTGAGCGCGATGGCCTGATCCCTGTCGCTGCGAAGTGAGCTGCTCCGAACGTCAGCCTCCGGCGATGGCGAGCGACGCCAGGAGTGCCTCGACGCGCAGTTTGATCTCATCCCGGATCGGTCGGACTGACTCGATATCGCGCCCGGCAGGGTCGGTGAGTTCCCAGTCCTCGTAGCGCTTACCGGGATAGAGCGGGCAGGCGTCCCCGCATCCCATAGTGATTACGACATCGACGGCGCGAACGACCTCGTCGGTCCACGGCTTTGGGAACTCTGCCCGGATGTCGATCCCGACCTCGTCCATGGCCTCAACGACGGCGCCGTTAATCTCCGAGGCAGGCTCTGAGCCCCCCGAGTAGACGACAACACGATCGCCACCGAGGCGGCGCATCCATCCCGCTGCCATCTGTGAGCGTCCCGCGTTGTGGACGCAGAGGAATAGCACGCCAGGAACTGCAGAGGGCAAGGTACCTTCCACCTTTGCGAGCGCCTGAAGGCGCTCGCGTGCGAATCGCTCTGTCAGCAAAGGGAGGAACGCCGTGGTCTTGGCCGTCGGCACAAGTTGGTCCATCGAGTCGATGACAAACCGTTCGATGGTCTCAGGCCCGAATACTCCTGCGAATATTGGAGCGAGCCTTCCCGAAACCTGGTGTACGAGGTACTGCTGGTCGAACGGCAGGTCTGTCAGTTGTCGAGTAGTCACTTTTCTTCTCCTTCCTTGCGTATTGAATCAAGAACACGCTCAGTCGGGCGCGGCGACAGCTGGAGGGGACCCACCTTCCCAACGATGAGCTGCCTTGTCAGCTCTGACCGGCGAGAGTCGGTCCATCAGGTCGACGACTCGGAGCCGGATCTCATCCCTCACGACCCTGATCTCGTCGACGCTCATCCCCGAAGGGTCGTCGAGCTCCCAGTCTTCGTACTGTTTTCCTGGCAACAACGGGCAGGCATCGCCGCATCCCATCGTGATGACCACATCGGCCGCTGTCAGGAACTCGTCAACCCACGGCTTCGGAAACTCCCGTGAGATGTCTATGCCGACCTCGGCCATGGCCGACACCGCCGCCGGATTGACAGGGGCCACTGGATGAGAGCCACCGGACCAAGCCATCGCCCTGTTGCCGGCGAGGTGGCTGAACCAACCAAGGGCCATCTGCGAACGACTGGCATTGTGCACACACAAGAACAGGACACCGGGAACCCGGCCAGCTTCTGGTGCGCCGGCATGAGCGAGCGCCTGGAGACGCTGGCGGGCGAACCGCTCGGCACCAATGACCAGCCATCTCAGCACGGTCGAAGTAAGGAGCAGGTCCTCGTAGCTGTCGAAGACCAAGGACTCGATCGTCTCCTCGCCGAAGATGCCCCTGAACTCGAGGTGCAGATCGCGGGCCACATTCTGCAGCGCCCTTCTCTCGCCGCTTGTTATGTCCAAGTGCCCACCAACCATGGTCTGCCTCCTTCACTCTCGCCTTTAGCTGGCCGCCTCCTGCACCCAGGCCTGGGCGCCGCCTTGCACCGCGTCCCACGGACTACCAAGCGGCGGCGTGTAGGACAGGTCGAGATCGCTCAGGGAGTCGATCGTCATCTCATTGAAGATCGCGGTGGCGGCGATGTCGATCCTCTTGGCAACTTCTGCGTGACGATGGCCGAAGAGCTGAAGGCCGAGCAGCCGGCCAGTTCCATGGTCTCCGGTGTAGCGCATCCGTATCTTGTGACTACCCGGGTAGTAGGCCTTGTGATCATCCGCCTCGAACTCGACGGTCAGAGGGTCAAAGCCAGCATTTCGCGCTTCACGGCCGCGCAGTCCGGTACGAGAGGCGACCATGTCGAAGATCTTCACCACCTGGGTGCCGAGGCTCCCGGCGAACTCGCGGTCACCACCGATGGCGTTTTCGCCCGCTACCCGGCCTTGCTTGTGGGCGGTGGTGCCAAGCGGCAGGTAGGTCGTGCCGAGCAGACGGTGATGTGTCTCCACGCAGTCCCCGGCGGCAAAGACGTCAGGGAGGTTGGTGCGCATCTTCTGGTCAACGACGACGGCGCCTTTGAGACCGAGGTTCGCCCCGGCGGCGCTGGCGAGCTCGGTGTCAGGCCGGACCCCGACGACGACGAGGACCATGTCGCAAAAGCGCCTCAGCTCGCCATCTGTGCTCGAGCGTCCCTCCACCTGCAGGCGACCTGGTGAGCCGGCCGGCGCCAAGGCAATCCGCGTGACCGCGGTCTCGGTGAGCACCTCGACCCCGTGTTCGAAGAGCTCCGAGTGCACGAGTGAGCCGAGCTCGGGATCGACGCTGGGAAGCACCTCGGGAAGCTGCTCGAACTGGGTGACCTTCAGGCCGCGGGCAACCATTGCCTCGGCCATCTCGAGCCCGATGTAGCCCGCACCGACGATGACGGCGCTCGACGGCCGGGACTCCTCCAAGGTTCGCATCACCTCGAAGGTGTCACCCATCGAGTGAAGAAGATGGACACCGTCGGCAACCCCTATTGGGTCGCGGCCTGCGAGGCCGTCGATCGGCGGACGGAGCGACACCGCGCCGGTGCCTATCACCAACGAGTCGTAGGAGAGGAGCTCGTCCGCGCCGGTCGCGGTTTGGACGAGCAGTTTGTGATCCTCGGCGAGGATTTGTCGAACCACGGTGTCAAGACGAAGTTCCATGCCGGTGGCCTCGAGGTCGGCCACACTGCGATGTGCCAGGTTGCGCCAGTGAGAGACCTCGCCCGAGACGTAGTAGGGGATGCCGCAGATCGAGAAGTTCGGATAGGCGTCGGCGACCACGACCGTCACTTCGGTGTCCGGGGCGAGTTCCCGGGCGCGGAGCGCCGCGCTTATGCCGGCGTCACTCCCGCCGATGGCGACGACGTGCATGACTCTCCTGTCCGCTCCAGTGTCAGTGGGCTGGCGAAGGGGGAATATTCGAACTGGGCTTTAGTGGTTGATTCGTGGCTCCGCCTCGGGTGGAGGCCGAACCGTCGTCCCGCTGGCCAGTGAACCCAAAGGCAGTCTCGGGATCGGTCGGCCCTCGAAGGTGAGGCACGATGATGTCGGCCGCCTCCTCGCGGTGACGCCAGGATAAAGAGTGCGGATGAGGAGAAAGGCGACAATCCCACCCAGGATTTCCCCCGCGATGAACGTCGGTGCCGAGGATGGGGCGATGCCGGCGAAGGTATTCGAAAGCATCCGTCCGACGGTGATGGCGGGGTTGGCGAAGCTCGTCGATGGGGTAAAGAAGTAGGCCGCTCCGATGTAGGCACCGACCGCCGCTGGCGTCGCCCTGGCCCGGTTGCTGCGGGCGAGGGCGAAAATCAAGACAATAAGGCCAAGGGTGGCCACTATCTCAGAGAGGAAGTTCTGCGGAGAAGCTCGGTGATGAGTCGAAATCGATACCGCCGGCTGCACGAACATGACGTTGATGACGATCGCCCCGACGACACAGCCGGCCACCTGAGCCGGCAGATAACTCACGGCGTCACGCCAGCGCAGTCCGCCGAAGGCAGCGTCCACGAAGGACACAACCGGGTTGAAGTGCGCGCCGGAAACCGGACCGAACATCAAGATGATGGCCGTCAGTCCCCCCGCCGTGGCAATGGCGTTCTCGAACAGCTCAAGGCCGACGTCGCCAGGAGAAAGCTTGTGGGCAGCGATACCCGACCCGATGACCAATCCCGCGAGAAAGGCGCTGCCGACGAACTCGGCAAGGAGACGCCTCCACAGCACGACGTCGTTCATCGCGACATCCCCCCGACTCGAAAGCGCTCTAGCAGCAAGCGGCTGATTGTTGTTGGATGACTGGATCTGCCGTCACCGCGGAGTCGGCAGGAGTGCAGCACTTGTCGTCACCGGCGATGCCCGACTCCACAGGTGCGTCCGCGAGCACCGTGTAGACCTCCCAGGGCGCCCCGTCGGGGTCAGTCACCCAAGCCTTGTCTTGGACCGCGTAGCAGCAGGTGGTCGACTCCTCGAGACGGGGATCGAGCCCCTCGCTCGAAAGCCGCGATGTCGCCGACCGCACCTCGCCAGGCGTTTCCACCTCGACGCCGAGATGGTTGAGCGCTCCGGTCACCCCCTTGCCGCGCCCGCCCGCGTTCTCGATGAGCACAAGCTTGAGCGGCGGCTCGGCTATCGCGAAGTTGGCATAGCCGGGGCGACGTTTGGCCGGCTGCGCGGAGAAGAGCCTCGAATAGAACGCGACGGCCTCGTCGAGGTCAGAGACGTTGAGGGCGAGTTGCACACGCGACATCGAGCCTCCAGTAGATTGACGATTGTCAATGGCATTCTCATCGACGCATCGACAAATGTCAATAGGAGAGTGGGATGGCGGCTCGGCAACTCACCAGTTCCCAATCGCTCGACGTCGTTGCCGAGCTCTGCTGTAGCCCCCTCACCGAAGCGCCGCTCTCGTCCTCAGAGGCTGCAGACCTCGCACCGGTCCTCGCCGCTCTTGCGGATCCGGTCCGGCTGCGGCTGTTCTCGCTTGTCGCGGCCCAGGACGAAGTCTGCAGCTGCGCTCTCGAAGCACCTCTCGAGCGAAGCCAACCGACGATCTCCCACCACACGAGAATCCTTGCCCAAGCCGGCTTGATCGTCGGTGACAAAAGGGGCAAGTGGATGTGGTGGAGCGTCGTGCCCGAACGCCTTGCCACCCTTCGTCGACTACTCGGTGGCGCTTAGCCGAGGACTTGTTACAGGCTCGTCCCCGAACCTCAGCCCGTGGGTCCGACAAGGCCTTCCTCCCCCAGACTTGCTCTTGACACTGTGGAATCGCGGCAACAGGCCGGTATGTGCATGCAGCCATGTGGTCCGATCAGGCGCAGCTGTCCTACGACGCCGGGGCCGACGAGATAAGGACCTTCGGCCCTACCTGACGACCGGTAACTCATAGATACTTGTCAATGTGAGAACGGATCCGCGTACTTCATCGAGCGCTCCGCGTGGAGTCGCCGGGCGCCTATCTAAGCTCGACCGCTTCCTGCCGGTGTGGATCGCGGCCGCAATGGGTCTCGGTCTCGGACTCGGCCGGCTTTTCCCCCACCTCAACACCTCACTCGGCTCTGTCCGCCTCGCCGGCACGAGCCTTCCGATCGCGCTCGGGTTGCTCGTGATGATGTACCCGGTCCTCGCCAAGGTCCGCTACGGGGAGCTGAGCCGCGTCACCGCCGACCGCCGGCTCATGGTGCCCTCGCTGGTGCTGAACTGGATAGTCGGGCCCGCTGTGATGTTCGCCCTGGCGTGGCTGATGCTGCCCGATCTTCCCGCCTACCGGACGGGCCTCATAATCGTCGGTCTCGCCCGCTGCATCGCCATGGTGCTCATCTGGAACGAGCTCGCCGGCGGCGACCGTGAGGCCGCTGCCGTGCTCGTAGCCCTGAACTCGCTGTTCCAGGTCGTCGCGTTCGCCGCTCTCGCCTACTTCTACCTGCACCTGTTGCCGGGCTGGCTCGGCCTTTCGACAGCGACGGTCAACATCTCGATGTGGTCGGTCGCGAAGAGCGTCCTCATCTTCCTCGGCATCCCGCTTGTCGCCGGCTGGGCGAGCCGCACCCTCGGTGAAAAGCTGCGGGGCAGGGATTGGTACGAGCAGCGTTATCTCCCCCACGTCGCCCCGATCGCCCTCTACGGCCTGCTCTTCACGGTCGTCCTGCTCTTCGCCCTGCAGGGCGACGCCGTCAGCCATCACCCGGCCGACGTCGCCCGTATCGCGTTGCCGCTCGTCGCCTACTTCGCCATCATGTGGACAGGGTCCTTTGCCCTCGGCTACCGGATGCGCCTGTCTTACCCACGGACGACCACGTTGGCCTTCACGGCGGCGAGCAACAATTTCGAGCTCGCGATCGCAGTCGCGATCGGGGTCTTCGGTGTGACGAGCGGCCAAGCCCTCGCCGGTGTCGTCGGGCCCCTCATCGAAGTGCCGGCGCTTGTGGGCCTCGTCTACGTCGCTCTCGCAGCACACCGCCACTTTTACCGGGGGCAGGACACCAATCCCCGGCTCACGCACCGACCGAGCAGGGAGGAACCCACATGTACTGCCTCGACTGTCTAGGCAACGAGCGGGAGAGGGATGTTGTCGGTGTCTGCCACTCGTGCGGGGCCGGCGTGTGCATCGATCATGTGGCAATCGTCCCCGTCCACTTGACACGCATCGGTGTGATCCTGCGCGAAGAGCGCATTGAACCGGCGGCCCGGGAGTTGCTCTGTCCTACCTGCCTGGCGGCGCGCCAGGCTGCGGACAATCCCTACGCGACGACCCGCCGGCACGGCGCCCGGGAGGAAGCAGCAACCGTACGCGACAAGACACGGCGGTCCCATTCGAAATGGCGGCGAGAAACCCTCGCTGTCGACGAGAAACACCAAGCAAACCAAGGGAGACTGTGACATGAGCAATGATGCCGATCTTCGCGAGGAGGTCCGAAATCGGTATGCCGAGGCGGCGACCACGGTTGCCGCTGGGGCCGGTACTGCCAACGACTGCTGTCATCCCGGCAAGACGTGCGCGGAGGTGGGTCATGCCACCGGTCGCGAGTTCTACGGGCACCTGGCCGAGGAGGGACTTCCCGAGGCGGCGGTGCTTGCGAGCCTCGGTTGCGGCAACCCGACCGCGGTCGCGGACCTGCATCCAGGCGAGACCGTGCTCGACCTCGGCTCCGGCGGCGGCATCGACGTGCTGTTGTCGGCCAAGCGGGTCGGGCCGACCGGCAAGGTCTACGGACTCGACATGACCGAAGAGATGCTCGCTCTCGCGATCAAGAACCGTGACGAGGCCGGGGCCACCAACGTCGAGTTCCTTAAGGGCTACATCGAGGACATCCCACTTCCCGCCAACACTGTCGACGTCGTTATCTCGAACTGCGTCATCAACCTGTCGACAGACAAGTCCCGGGTGCTCGCGGAGATGCACCGAGTGCTTCGTCCGGGCGGCCGCATAGGCATCAGCGACGTCGTCGCTGACAACGAGCTCACCGCTTCACAGAGGGCCGAGCGCGGAACCTACGTCGGCTGTGTCGCAGGCTCGCTGTCGTTCGAGGAGTACGAAGCGGGCCTCCGGAGCGCTGGGTTCGAGGACATCAGCATCATCTCGACGTCCGAGTACCTGTCCGGGATCCACTCAGCGATTATCAGGGCGACGAAGTCACCGAAGGACCCGGTCTAGTCATCTCCCCGCCCGTCCGCGGTTCCTTTGGCGGGCACCTGGCTGTCGCTCAAGGCGCCGACCGGCGGCGTGTCATAACGACGCGCAAGTTCTCCGTCAGACCGTCGACAGGCCCGCAAAATATTCGGCAGGGTCCGGTACTGCACTATCCGGCAACGCCTTCGGCAGCTCAGAGATTCACCTCCGGTAGGTTTCGATCAGGCGAAGAAAGGTGCTGGGCGGGTTCGAAAGCGCCTGCATGCTCTCCGCCAGGGCCAGGCGTTCCCACATTTGAACCTTACGTGGGGGACCCACTAGCAATGCGGTCCACTGCCGATCGATTAGTGAGTGCTTTCAGCGCGGCAACATGGGCTGTCACGTCGGCCGATCCGGCCAGTGCTCTTTGGGCGACGAACCCTAAGGTGATCGAGGTCAGTAGTTCGGCCATCCCTTCCGGGTCCGCCGTAGCATCGAAGGTTCCCGCCGCCTGCCCCCGCCTTACCGCGTCCAAAAACGTTCTTCGCAGACCGGAGTAGGAGGCACGGGTGGCCACCTTGAGCTCGGGATCGCTCTGGGAGTGGCTCCAGCCGTGGATCGAGACAGCCAGGCGGTCGATTTCGCCTTTCTTGTGCCGGCCGAAGCCTGTGACAGCGCGCAGCAACTGCTCGACGAACTCCGGGAACGGCGGCGGCTCAGGAATCGTGAAGACCGGCGCGAGCTCCTTGGCCATCTCCGCTGTCCCCTCGATTACGGCCGCGTTGATGATCTGCTCCTTGCCCTTGAAGTAGCCGTACACGGCACCGGTCGAGAGTCCGGATCGGGCAATGATCATCTCCATCGATACGGCTTCAAGGCCGTGTTCCTCCAGGCAGGCGCGGGCCGCTTCGAGGACTTGCTCGCGGCGGGCCTCCCGCCGCTCGTCGGTGATCCGAGGCACTTACTGACAGTACCACAAACAAAACGAACATTCCCTCTTGACAGGGAGGGGCCGTCTCTGTTACAAAACGAATGTTCATTCGTCTTACAGGGGGTCGAGCACTATGCGCACTCAGTTCCGAACCGGCAGACAGCAGGTGAACCTCTCGCTTGTCACCGCCGTCGTCTGCACCGCCCTCGGTGCGGTCTCCGCCGCTATGGCGTCACTCAACGTCGCCATCCCCGACCTCGTTCGCAGCACCCACGCCAGCCAGACCCAACTCGAGTGGATCATCGATGCCTATTTGTTGGTCTTCTCGGTCCTACTGCTCCCGGCCGGAGCTCTCGGCGACCGCTACGGTCGCCGCAAGGCCCTCATCGGGGGTCTAATCGTCTTCGGTGCCGCTTCGGCGGCGGCGATGGCCGTCACTTCGGCCAACGACCTCATCTTCCTGCGTGGCCTCATCGGTCTCGGGGCGGCGTTCGTGATGCCGGCCACCTTGTCCACCATTACCGGCACGTATCCTCCCGCCGAGCGCACGAAGGCGGTTGGCGTCTGGGCGGCCGTCGCCGGAGGAAGCGCCATCTTGGGACTGCTCGCGAGCGGGATCCTCCTCCACTGGTTCTCGTGGCAATCCGCCTTTGCCATCAATGTGGTTCTCGCTTTGATCGCCCTCGCGGGCGCAATCCGTTTCGTCCCCGAGTCATCTCAATCGGACGCGCCGGCGCTTGACAAAGGTGGCGCTCTGCTCGCCACCATCGGGCTCGTCGCCCTCGTCTTCAGCATCATCGAGGCCCCCGACGCCGGCTGGCTGAGTGCCCGCACCCTCGCAGGCATGGCAGCCGGCCTCGCCGCGCTCGCCGGTTTCGTGCTCTACGAGCGCCGCCAGCGCCACCCGCTCTTGGATCCACGGCTCTTCTCCAACCGCAAGCTGTCCGCCGGCAGCCTCTCGATCTGCATTCAGTTCTTCGCCTTCTTCGGCTTCACCTTTGTCTCGCTGCAGTACCTCGAGGGCGTCCGCGGCTACAGCCCGCTCGTCGCCGCCCTGGCCGTGCTCCCCCTGTCGGCAACGATGATGCCGACAGCGAAGGTGACCCCGATTCTTGCGACTCGATTTGGCGGCCGACGCGGTGTGTGTAATCGGGCTCATTCTCGTCGCGGTCGGGCTTATGGTCATCTCGCGAGTCGGGACCGATACGTCCTACCTGCTAATCCTGGCGGGCCTCGTCCCCCTCGGCGTAGGCATGGGCGCAGCCATGACGCCCGCCACGGCCGCCATCACCGAAGCTCTGCCCCAGGCACAGCAAGGGGTGGGATCGGCGCTGAACGACCTCTCCCGAGAGGTCGGCGGCGCCCTCGGAACGGCAGTCATCGGCAGTATCGTCACGGCCGCCTACCGCTCCAGCCTCAGACTCCCGGGCGCTCCAGCCCTCCTCGTCGACAGGGCACGGGCCTCCTTCGCCGTCGCCATCCACGCCGGAGGATCAACAGGTGCCCACGCCCGAGAGGCGTTCGTCAACGGCATCCACGCCGGGCTCCTCTATGCAGCCGGCGCCGCGATACTCGCCGCCATCAGCGTGGCCGTGCTGCTCAAGAGCGAGGCCAAGACTCGCCGACCCGCCCGCGGGGGCAACCAGCAGCAGGCGACTTACGTCGTGGAGGAGACGACACTCGCGCTCGCTCGGTGTCCGCGTTCGACGGTTGGACTCATCCAAACAGATCGGTGATCAAGCGTCTGACCTGGTCCCAGGCATCCTGGTTCAAACGTTGTCCCACCCTCTCCGCACCACTCCCGCCACTGCCGAGGGCGCCGTTGTCGTAATCACATCGTTCTCCCTCGTCAGCGAGCAGTTTCCGTGTCCGTTCGCCCAAGCAGTGGACGATTCACGTTCGAATTCGCACGAAAGCGACTGCGTACCATCAGGGAGCCGGAACGACGCTCAACCCGTAATCCTTCAGTTTGGGCATCAAAGCTTGTGCCGTGACGCAGAACGTTCGTTCTGGACAGGTTCGTTCGAGTCCCAAAGGGACGGCTGACCGTGCACCGGATCGAGAGTCTGCTCGATCTATCGGGGGTTCACGACACAGAACTCATGGCCATCGGGATCGGCCATTACCACCCAGCTGACCTCGCCCTGACCGATGTCGATGCGCGTTGCCCCGAGGTGGACGAGACGGTCGACCTCCCCTTGCTGATCACCGTCGACGGGTGGAGCGACGTCGAAATGCAGCCGGTACTTCCCAGTCTTTGGCCTCAGTGGCGGACCACCCCAGGTGATCTTGGGACCACCATGCGGCGAGCGAATCGCCGTCTCTTGGTCCTGGTCCCAGACCAAGGGCCAGCCAAGCGCCTCGCTCCAGAAGTACCCGACGTCCTGCGAGCCGTCGCACGCAAGCGCTCCTATGAATCCGCAGTCGGCGAGGAAGTGGTTGCCCGGCTCGATGACGCAGAACTCGTTGCCCTCGGGGTCTGCGAGCACGACGTGAGGCGCCTCGGGACCTTGGCCAATCTCGATGTGCCGCCCGCCGAGTTCGAGCGACCTCGCCACCGTCTGCTGCTGGTCCGCGAGGGAGGTGCTCGTCAGATCGAAGTGCATCTGGTTCTGCCCGACCTTCTGCTCCTCAGTTGCGAGAAACCGGATCCGGAAGCCGGTGTCATCGCTCGGTAGGAGTGCAATGCCGTCTTGGGGGTCGTCGGCCATCTCCCAGCCAAGCAGGCTGGCCCAGAAGCGCGCGAGACCGAGCGGGTCGTGCGCATCGACGCAGAGCGCGACGAGATGACAAGTCAATCCGCGTTGCACCTCCGATCTGATGACTCAAAGCCCGCCGACAGGACACGTTCTCCGCGCCATAGAGAACGCTAGGCGCTCGGCGGCGGAAAGGTAATCGCGCCATACGGGATCTCTTGAATCGGTCCGTGGACAAGCGGACGAGAAGCTCAAAACGTCCGATAATCGGCGATCTGCGGCCTCGTCGACCGCCCTGTCCCGAACTCACAATTTTCCGCCCCCGAACCGCTAACAGCCAACGCGAATGTCGGTCCTGGTCGTCCTACGGCTTCGCAAACCGCAGCCGAGCCTCTCGGCGCCACTGCTCGGCTCCTACTACTCGGCTCGCAGCACGAACGCGGTCGGGGTGCGCGCGGCGAGCTGGCCTGGGAGGGCGGCGACAACATTGGCAAAGACGAGGGCGCCGATGCCGACGAGGATCACCGAAAGCACCGGCACGGTGGGGTCTGGGACCGCGTCGATGTTGCGGGCAAAGAGGGTCCACAGTTCTCGTCCGAAGACGATCCCGACCGGGATCCCGACGATGATGCCGGCCACCGCGGTCACCGTCGACTGCCACGCGACCACTCTCCTCAGCTGTCGCGGCGTGAAGCCAAGCGCCTTCAAGAGGGCGAGATCGCGCCGCCGGTGGCGGACCGAGGCGACGAGCGTCAGCGCGAGCGCGACGATCGCCCCGAGAGCGAGCCCCCCAGCAAGGATGACCGGGGTCGCGCCGATGGTCTTGTAATTCACGATCTGGGCGGGACGTTGCACGCCGAGGACTGTGACGGTGTCACCGGCAGCTTCGGGATCGCGGTCGGTGGCGAAGGCGTGGTTCGCGACCGCGGCGATCCGCTCGAGGTTCGCCCGACCCTCAACGGCGCCCACAGTACTGCGCAGCCGCACGAAGACCATCTCTGGGCCGTTGAGGGTCGGGTCAGGATTGAGGAGGGCGCGTCGGAACGCTAGCGGTGTGCTGGCGAGCGAGAGGAGTGCGCCGGTGCCCATCGCGGTGTGGTCGGAGATGAAGCTCGTGAACCCGACTGCGGGAAACGTTGCTGACCCGACGATGTGCAGGACGGTCGGCGGGACATAGACGGGCGCGTCGTCGGGCGCTCCGTACGCCACCGTCACCGTGTCACCGACGTGGGTGTGGAGTGCGGCCAATGTGGCGGCGCCCAACACGATCTGGTTGGCGGCATCGAGTCCGTGTCCGGACAGGATCGGTGGCTGGACCCTCGGGCGCGCCTCGTTGCTCACCAAGGCCGGGACCGATGTGCCGTCGAGCTCCACGTTCGACAGCAACGCCCCGCTCCATGCAGCCACTTCGGGATCGCGGTCGAGCTGCGCGATCGCTTGGGGAGGGACGTCATTGCTGGAGTTCAGCAGGTAGGTCCAGTTCCACCCGTAGAGCGCAGGTCGGGAAATCAAGGTGTGCAAACCACTCGCGAACGTGAAGGTCCCGACCAACAAGGTGACCGCGAGTGCTGTGCCCATCAGTGTCGAGCGCACCGGCACCGCGGTCCGACCCCGCCCCGGTTCGAGGGCGAACCGCATCCCGACGGCCCCGGCGACCGAAACCCCTGCAGACAGTGCGCCGCGGACGATGCTCGAGCCGCCCGTCGTCGCATTCTGTATCCGAATCTTTCGGGACGGCCCTGCGCGCCACGCAGTGGCGACCGCGGCGGCCTCGAGGCCGCCGACGAATACCGCGAATCCGATCCCCAATACCGTCCAGTCCACTGCGATCCCGGGGTCGGGATAGACGGGCCGTACCGGTCCGAGTGGCGCAAGTGGGGAGAGGCCGACCGCGACGCCGAACGCGAGGGCCGAGCCGAGTACCACGGCGGCACCGACGCCGATGAGCCCGTCGCTACTGGTGAGTCCGGGGCCGGCTCCTAGCGCGCGCAGCACACCGCGGTCCTCGTTTCCCCGACGGAGCTGGCGGGAGATCGCCTGTGCTCCGAGGACCAGGGCGACAAGCCCCGCGATCGCGCCGAACGCGCCGAGTGCGATCGACTCTGGCTTGACGGCCAGCTCCACCTGTGTCGTCACCCGGGCAACCTGGTGGAACTCATAGGCCAATCCCGGCGGGATCGTGGTGACCAGCTCCCGCTCGATAGCCGGGACCTCGCGGCTGCCACCGTTGAGCTGGAGGCCGTACTCGACGGGCGCGCCGGCGGCGGGCGAGATAGCGACGATCTCATGGAGGAGTGCCGGGGTCACGACGAGAAATCCGAACGACTGGTCGATGTCGTCTTGGACGACTTGGTTGTTCACCACGACGACCCCCACCAACCGCGCACGGATACGCAGCGCGGGCACCACCTTTGGCGTCCCGAAGTCGGAACGTTGGGTCTGGGCGTTTGTATAGAAACCGAGAGGCACGGTCTCTCCGAGGTGTACACCGACGAGCCGGGCAGCGTTTGCCGTCATGACGATTTCGTCGGCCTGGTTCTGGGCCGCCATGTGACCTTGCACCACGGCCAGCCGGTCCTGTGTAGCGAACTCGCCGTCGAGACTGCCGAAGGACGCCAAGTTGGCCCCGAGAGAGAGGCGGGGCGCCCCGTCGGCATCGAGCGGAATGATCGTCGGGGCAATCAGGTCACGCACCCTTCGGACGCCGGGAAGGTGGGCGATCTTGACCGCCAACGCGTCGGTGCCGGAGGAGGCGCTCGAGTTGGGTAACCCGGTCGAGACGGTGAGATCGGACGGGTTCGTCAAGGCGAGGAACCTCGGATACGACGACTGGGTCCTGCGGGCACCGGCGATGGCGCCCATGGCGAGCCCGCCGACGAGACCGACGAGCACGATTATGGCGAGGTAGCCCCCCCACCGGCGACCGAAGGTGGCCCGGAAGCGATACCAGGCGACGCGAAGAACCTGATTCACGTCACGAAGGACTTCCTACGATGTTGCAGTTGAGGAGCATTGCAGAGAGTCTGGAGTCGCTGCCAACAATCGTCGAGGTAGGCACCCATACCCCGGACCTCGTGCCAACACCCCCCACCACCGAATTCTAAGCCGCCGTTGACACGCCGACGGTCCGAACGGGATGGTGCGTCAACGACGGTGAGGTCTTTGGCCGTCTGCGCGCGTTTCTCAATGGCCATTGACAGGCCAGCCTCGCCCCTGCAGGCGGCAGCACCTGAGCAGCGCGTAGACCCAGCTGCGGTGTAGCCCGTGAGCCCTCGCGAGCTCGGCAACTGCTCGGCCCTCTTTCAAGGTGCGCTTCAACGACGAATCGCCCGACCTCCACAGGAGACCCCTGTTTTCTGCTGTCTCCTATGTCTTGACACAGTTGTCAATGGCCATTGAGAAACGCGCGCAGACGGCCACGAGAACCGCGCGCTGAGAGTCAGCAAACTCGCGCGGTGGCGGCCACCAGTTCTGCCGTGAGGTTCAGATGAGCGGCTACGTACAGAATCGCATCGCTATGCCGATATGACGCAGCGACGAATCGACGTTCGGTACTGCAGTTTCCGGAACCAGTAGAAGAAGCTGGGCTCCACGGCACGGTAAAACTGCCGTTCCGATCGTGGCTTGTCAAGCTGAGGACCGGGGTTTTGGGCCTTTCACGTCAAGCTCGACACCGGCACCAGCCCACGGTATCTGGGATCAGACATGCGGCTCCCAGCTGAAGTAACGGATCGCGATGAGGAGCCCACCGAGCCCCCAGGCGGCAACGATGAGAACATCGGTCCAGCTGAAGGCCGTACCGAGGAAACCTGACTGCATGCCCGTAGCAAAATGGCGCACCGGGAAGATCCTGGCGATCCACACGATCCACTCCGGTGCAGAGTTGCCGAAAGGAATGAAGATCCCGGAGAGGAAGAGCAACGGCAGGATGCTGGCATTCACGATTGCTGCTGACGCGTCGGCGTTCGGGATCACCGCCGAGATGGCGAAGGCTAGGGCGCTGAAGCTCGCGGAGCCGACCACGAGCATGACGAGGAAGCGGAGCAGCGTCAGGCCGGTCGGCAAGTCGGCGCTGTAGACAAGGCGCCCGAAGGCCGCCGTTAGGACAACGAGCAGTACGGAGACCGCCAAGGCGTGAAGCACACGGGCACCGAGGAAGGAGGCAGCCGGCAGCGGCGTACCGTTGGTGCGCTTCAGGATGCCGGCTTCCCTCTGGAATGTCACCGTGATGGCGATGTTGTTGTAGCAGGCGCTGATCACGGCGAACGCCGCCATAGCAGCCACGTAGTACGTCGACAGGTGGACCGTGCGACTCCCGAGATACACCGTGCCGTGACCGAGCAGAGCAGTGAAAATGACGAGGAACATTAGGGGGAAGGCGAAGGTGAAGAAGGCGGACGCCGGGTTCCGCCAGAAGGCCTTGTTGACGTAGCCCACCTGTGAAGCGGTCAGTCGGACTGCTTTCATCGCGTCCTCCCCTCTCCAGGACCGAGATCGGGCCTAGTGGGCTCTCGGGGCGACCCGGTCTCCTTCACCTCCCCGGGTCGCGAGCCGACGCTCACACTGCCGTCGCCTGCCGAAGAGCTTGTCAGCTCCAAATAGACGTCCTCGAGGGTAGGGCGGATGATCTCCAGGGAGCTGACGTCAATGCGCTCGGCAAGCGCCCAGCCCGTGAGATCGTGCAGCACCTGGCCGAGATCGTCAGGCACAAGCTCAGTCATGCCGTCGCCCGTTCGGCGGTCACCGAGCTCTGCCGGTAACTCCGCACCTTCGGGGAGCCGGAGGCGAACCCGTGCCCGCGCGCTGTCCCGGCCGGCAAGGCTCGAGGGGGGACCGGTGGCGACAATCCGCCCTGCCGCGATGACAGAGACGCGATCGGCAAGGTATTGGGCCTCGTCCATGTAGTGCGTGGTCAGCAGCACCGTCTTGCCGAGTCCGGCGAGGTTCTTCACCACCTCCCAGGCCTCGCGCCGCGCTGAGGGGTCAAAGCCGGTCGTGGGCTCGTCGAGGAAGAGCAGATCCGGGTCCCCCGCGAGGGCGATCGCAACGTCGAGGCGGCGCTGTTGACCCCCCGAGAGCTTGAGGACACGGGAGTTCCGCTTCTCCTCCAGCCCGACGACCGCGATGACCTCGTCGACCGGTCGGGGGGACGGATAGAAGCCCGCGTACATCGCAACCGTCTCGGCCACCGTGAGATAACGGTCAACGCCAGTCGACTGGAGGACGATGCCGATACGCGGCTTCAGCTGAGCACGCTGTCGACCTGGGTCGATGCCGAGCACGGCGACGTGGCCGCTGTCGCGCCGCCGGTAGCCCTCGAGGATCTCTACCGTCGTCGTCTTGCCGGCCCCGTTGGGCCCCAGGAGTGCGAACACCTCACCGCGCCGGATCTCGAGGTCGATGCCGCACACGGCCTGCAGACCGCCGTAGCTCTTCTCGAGTCCGCGCACTTCGACAGCGACGTCGTCACTAGCCAACTGGGCCACGCGACCTCCCGTCCGGGTGGGTGACTGTCTACTGTGGACTATAGTAAGATGTCTAAAGTGGACAGTCAAGGCGGACTGAACTCGACCCAAGCGGCACTGCTCGGCCTCCTCCGAAAGCACGGGCCGATGACTGGTGGGGAGCTCGTGCGGGCCGCGAAGCTCGAGATCGGCGACTACTGGACGATCACTCGCAGCCAGGTCTACCGAGAGCTCGGGGTGCTCGCCGCTCAGGGCCTCTTGGCTGCAGGTCTGCCCGGGCCGCGTGAGGCCCTCCCTTTCCGGCTGACCGAAGCCGGCGAGGCGACCTTCCTCGCTTGGCTCGACCGGGAGCCGGGCGAGGACATGATTCGACTGCCAATTTTGCTCTCCGTCACTTTCGGCGGAGCGCTCCCCCAGAGCCGACTCGCCGAGATCCTCGACACCTACGAGTCCCGTCACCGTCAGCGTCTCGACCACTACCGTGCCCTCGAGGCCGAGTTCGCCAGCGCCAGAGTTAACCTCCACAGTCGCGCCACGCTCAGCTTCGGCATCTTCCACGAGGAGGCGGTGCTCCGCTGGCTGGAAAGCCTTCCCCCAGAGCTTCGCCGGCCGAAGGGCCCGAAGCTCGCAACGGCGCGGCGCCCTCGCATCGGGGTCGCGCCACGGACCGGGCGGGGCTAGCGCGGAGCTCCGAATGCCCGCCCCGACAGCAGCGTGGGCAGACCGCCTAGGCGGCAAGGACCGATCGTCGCTGGTGCGCCCTGTTCGTATCCTCGCTATGACAGTTGTGGGTAACGGTCACCGACCGGGTGGTATTAGGCGCTCGCTCATCTTCTCCTTGGCTTGTTGGGGACCTCTGTCATCCGAACAAGACCGGCGCGAAGGCGGATCACTCCCACCGGTTCTACGGATGGTTTGGTGAGGAGGGGCTACCTGGGGCCTCGGTGCTGGCGCGCCTCGGTTGTGGCAATCCCGACCGCGGCCGCCGAGCTTCATCCAGTGAGTGGCGGGGACCAGGCGGAGGCTTCTAGGAGCTGGGGGGCAGCACGATCACAGTCAGCGGTGAAGGCACCGGGATGTGGGGACCGCGGAGGACTACTCCGAAGTGGTAATAGCCAGCCGGCAGCGGTTTCCACCCCGATCTTGAGTCAAAGCTGGCTGAAAGGCTGAATGGCAGCGTAGTCACGCCGACTGGAAACATGAACGACTTTGAGCAGGATCGTCTTGGGAACACCGGCCTTTCGGGAAAGTGTCCGCCGTAGATGACAGGGGCAAGAATATCGGCCCGGCACGCCGCTCCCCCCTGGAGGGCGTGGCGAGTGTTGTCGATCACCTGAAGGTGACCGACGATCCTCTCACCGCTTGTGACGCCATCCGCGTCTACGACGAGATGCACGACAACGCCATTGATGCCTTCACCCACCATGTTGGTAGAGGCGTCAGAGTCCTGTATCGGTCCGAGCGGGGCAGCGAACCCGGCTGGACCGGGCCCGGCTGCTGTTGTGTTACCGCCAAGCGAGAGGCTCAGCCCGAGCGCGGTTCCGAAGATGGCGACGGCGACAGATAGCGCCGCCATATGGCGACGCGTCCGTCGGAGGCGGAGCTGGCTCTTTAGCGCGGCCCAAAGCACGTCTGACATCGCGACAAGCCCGAGCCTGTTTTCGGCCTTGAGGTCTTCGAGTAGTGCACCGAACTCGTCGCCATAACGGTCGCGCCAGGCCCGTGGGAAGCATTTGACGACTGCGCGAGTGGCCGTCACGGGAGACTCCCAAAAAGCGGCCGCAGTATCGCGAGTCTGGCCTCGCCCTCGCGCACTACCTGCTTCAGTTCGGCGAGGATCTGGCCAAGCGACTCGGCGCCTGACTCGGTGATTCGATAGGGCCGGCGACGCCCCTCGGGCTCCAGCGGCTCGATCAACGCATCGCCCTCCAGGCGTGCGATGGCTCCGTAGAGGGTTCCGGGACCGAGACGGACGTCGGCGAACGATTCGATATCGGCTATGAGCGTGTGGCCGTGCTTTGGACCGGAAGCCAAACTCATCAAGACGAGCAGCGCGGGGTCATTCTCGCGTCGAAGGCCATCCGATGAGCTTCGTCGTTGTCGTGGCACGGTCTGGATGATATCTACGTTGAACGTAGATAGCAACGGCGCACAACGAGCCTCAGCTCATCGGTCGCGGGCTGGGTCAGATCGGTCCCTCTGTCGTCGCCTCCCTTTAGCGCAACAGCCGGAGCATCCTTCGCTCGGGGGCGCCACCTTCCGAGTTGGTTGCCAGGCCGACGTCCACGAAGCCGAGGCGCTTGTAGAGGTTGATCGCCCTCATGTTGCCTTCTCTCACATCAAGCGCGACCTGAAACACATGCTGCTCGAACGCCCACACCACGATCGCTTCGATCAGGGCTGCACCGACTCCTCGTCCTCTCGCCTCCGGCGCAACCCACATGGAGATGAGTTCGATCTGGTGGTCCACTGGCGACGTGGCGCTCGCCATTCCCACGGGTTTCTCGTTGAGCGAAGCGACAAGGTTGAGCGGGACTGACGAGAGGCGATTGCGCCAGCGCTCCTCGGTGTCACCTTTACCGGTCCACTCCGCGAGGGTTGAACCGAAGGCATACGGGGCTTCGGCGAGTGCGCGGAGACGCAGTTCACGCCAGAGTTCCCAATCGTCGGGTGCAAGGACCCGAAGGACAACAGACGGCACGGCGACCGGTCTATCAGCCCAAGCCTGCGTCGTTCTGCACAGTAAAAGCGTCAGGCGTCCCGAGTAGCCATCCTCCATGCACCGATCACCGACCAACCGACGACCCACCCCACGATTACGAGGATCATCCCCCAAGTCGGCATCGGCGATATCCCAAGCGCCCCGCCGCTGCCCCCAAAGTGCACCAGCCCGGCTCCAGGTCCTCCGCCCGACGCGCCAGAGGCCAAGCCCGCTGGCCGTAACTGGTCGAGGGCGACCCCTACGAGAAGGCGCTGTCCATTGATGGCATAGGGAATGTGAGCCTTGGCGAATATCGGGGTCACGATGACCTGGAGGGCAATGAGCACGATCGTCGTGACCGTCCGCTGACCTGTAAGGGCACCGAAACCGAGTCCTGCGATGAAGCCCACTCCAACCACGAGTTCGAGCCACAGCCCGATCTTCACCATCTCGTTGGTCGATGGGTTCAGGGTCCTATTGAGCTCCGTGTAGGCGTCGTAGCGCGAGGCGGTGGAACCACTTCCAATCGCGACACCGTCGACGAAGTTGCCCGAACCGGTCGGGAAAGCCTTGACTGCCTCTCGGGGGTGTTCTTCGATCCAGTGCTGGAATTGCGATTCGCTTAGGTTTGTGGGGATCGAAACCCCGTTGTTGACGCTTATCGCAATCGGGTTCGGGACTCCCTCGAAGCTCGTGACGAGGCAGCACATGGTAAAGGCCAACGCCACAACCGGGAGGAGGATCGCAAGCCCTGCCGGGATCCGGGCGAGAAACAGTGCAACTCGTGACCGACCTGTGATCACCAGATGTCGGAACATGCCGTCGGTCAGATCAGTCGTTCCAGCGGCGGCACCCACGGTGGCAGCGATGAGGAATCCGAGCTCCGCCATCGGGTCCATGAGGGACTGAAACACACTCGGAGTTCCCGCCGGCCCGGAGTGGGACGGGTCGACTAGGTGGTAGAGGAGTCGGATTGCGTACTCCAGCACCGGTGGGGCAAGGATCAGCACGAATACCGCGATCATCAGGCCACGCCGCCGTCTGAGTTCGAGGTTCTTCGTCGCGACGAGCCCCCAGCTCGGAAAGGCGAACATCATCGGGCGCAGTACCGAGGTCCGGAAAGAGCGGGATCCCGAGGAACCCTTGACAGCGACTGCGATGCTGCTCACTGCTCTCCTCCCAATCGGCTCGTCACCGTCAAGAACCAGTCCTCCAAGCTCGTCTTTACCTGTTGAATGCCAGAGACGGCGACGCCACCTTCCACGAGCTGTCGCGTGAGTTCCTCGATCTCGCTACGGGAGCTCCCGGCTCGAAGCGTGACCGACACGCCAGATTCTGTGAGTGAGGCGCCTGCCGCGAGGCCAGAAAGCTCGATGATCCGCAGGGCCGCTGCCGGATCGCCACATTCAAAACCCACGACCAACGTGGCGGCACCGTGGACAAGATCATCGATCGTCCCTTGGCGGATGACGCGGCCATGGTCGACGATGGCGACCGCGTCGCAGGTCCGTTCGACCTCATCGAGCAGGTGAGAGGAGAGCATTACCGTACGTCCCTCCTCGACGAGGCTCTCGACCATCTCGCGGATCTCGTGCATGCCCGCCGGGTCAAGGCCGTTCATGGGTTCATCGAGGATCAACAGCTCGGGATCGGCGAGGAGACAGGCGGCGACGCCGAGCCGCTGGCGCATCCCCATCGAGTAGGAGCCAACCTTGTTGTCCGCCCGCTCGGCGAGGCCGACACGTGCGAGAGAGGGGTCAATGCGCTGTTTCGCATCGCCACCGTGTGCCTCGGCGAGGAGGCGAAGGTTCTCGCGCCCGGTGAGGTGAGTGTGAAAGCGCGGTTCGTCGACGATGGCCCCGACACGGGCGAGCGCCTCTCGGCGTTGGTGAGGAACAGGAACACCGAGAAGCGACATCGTGCCCCCGTCGGCCCGGGTCAGACCAAGCAGAGTGCGGATCAAGGTTGTCTTCCCTGCACCGTTCGGTCCGAGGTAACCGAAAGCAGAGCCCCTCGGCACGAGAAGCTCCACCTCATCGACTGCGACGGTCGTGCCGAAGCGCTTGGTGAGGCCGTGAGTCTCCACCGCCCATTCGCGCTCACCGTCACCGAAGGAAATGTCAGGACTCAGAGAGGGAGCCGTTGCTGCGGATCCTGGCGGTGCGCGAAACCCGTCCGAAGCTGTTCGCCCATCGCTGTCCGGGCTGCGCTTGGCCCGTCGCCGCCGTAGAAGGAACACGCCTCCACCCACGACGAGGACGAGAATGAGGATCTGGGGTCCATGGAACGGGCCAAGGTTGTTCGCACGTACTGCTGCGAAAATCGTGGGCCCTTCGGCAAGCATGGGTCCATCGTGCGGGATCTGAGATTGACTGTCGTCAGGCACAAGGATGAATTCGCCTCAACAACGTCATCCGTCGGGACGACCCCACGGGGCCACGGCGTCAGGTCGTCGTGACGAGGCCGGACTCGTAGGCGATGACGACGAGCTGAGTGCGGTCGCGTGCTCCGAGCTTGGTGAGAATCCGGCTCACGTGGGTCTTCACCGTCGGCAAGCTCACGTGCAACGTCTCTCCGAGCTCGGCATTGGAAAGGCCGTGCGCGACCAAGCTGAGCACCTGGCGCTCGCGCCCTGTAAGCAAGCTGAGACCGTACGGCACCTTTGCGGGAGCCTTCACCGTGTTGGTGAAGTGTGCGACGAGTCGGCGCGTGACGCTCGGAGCTAGCAGCGCTTCACCTTGGGCCACTACGCGTATGGCACCGAGCAGCTCCTCGAGCGGCCTGCTCTTCAAGGTGAAGCCGCTCGCGCCTGCGCGCAGCGCCTCGAAGACGTACTCGTCGAGGTCGAACGTCGTGAGAATTGGCACCCGCGGTGTATTCGCCTTACTCATCGAGGTTATACGGCGGGTCGCCTCGATCCCATCCATTCCCGGCATTCGGACATCCATCACGACGACATCAGGAGACAGACGCGAAGCAAGTTCAACAGCTTCTCGGCCGTCTTCTGCTTGTCCCACGACCTCCAAGTCGTCTTCCTCGTTGATAAGCGAAGAGATTGCAGTTCGGATCAACTCCTGGTCGTCCACGACAACGACACGGATGGTCATGGAGCGTTCTCCAGGGGAATGTGGGCGGACACACGGAACCCACCGTCGGCGAGGCGTTCGGCCAAGAGCGAGCCTCCGAAGGCGTCGACGCGTTCGCGCATCCCAACAATCCCGTGGCCAGCGGCACCAGGGGGTTCCTCTACAGCATCGTGCGATTGACCACCGTTATTGGTGACCTCGACAGAGACATCGTTAGCGGAGATGCTAAGGTCGACCATCGCCTCGGCTCCCGGTGCGTGCCTCACGAGGTTGGTAAGCGCCTCCTGTACCACGCGGTAAATCGACAGCTCGATGGCTGGCGAAAGCGGGCGATCGGCGCCAGTCATTCGCAGCTCCACTTGCGTGCCCGAGGCCCGGACCGTGTCGACGAGCCCTTTCAGATCGGCGAGTCGCGGCGCCGGGCCACGCGAAATCGGCTCGGCCGCCTCGTCACGGAGCAGTCCGAGGACCACGCGCAGCTCATCTTGAGCCGTACGGCCGATTTCCTCGATCAACTCGAGGGCGTCGGCGGTCTTCTCGGGGCGCTTGGCCATGAGTCGCCTGCCGACACCAGCCTGGATGGTGATCACCGCGAGCGTGTGCGCCACGACGTCATGGAGCTCGCGCGCGATGCGTACCCGCTCCTCTCGGACCTGTTGGCGAGCGCGCTCTGCCTCCGCGGCTTGTTCGCGCCGTGCCTGCTCGGCAAGCCCAGCCAGGTATTGCCGCCGAGCCGCCACCGCATCGCCTACGAACCACGCCGCTCCCAGGGGCATGAACCCTTCGACTGCCAGCAGTGCCAGCGGCGCGGACCGTTTGCTCAACGCCGCGTAGAGGAGTGCTCCGCCGATCGCGACCGCCGCGGTCATAGTGGCAAGAACCGAGATCCGCCTTGTCAAGCGTGAAGAGACGAGGTAGGTGGCAAGCCCTAGGAGCACCGCAACCGGCAGGGGGGCGGTACCCGAGGCTATGACCAAGGCTGCTGCAACCACCGCTGCGCCCAGCACCGGCAGGGGCCACCGGCGCAGGAGGAGCATGGGGCCACAAGCGACCAAGGCAAGCGTTAGCCGCGCCCCTCCCTCGTCGCGATGCGGCTCGAGGGCGACGACGATCACGGCCAGGCCGGTCAAGGTGGCAAGGACTACGACGGCAGGCCAGTGACGTTCGCTGAAGGCCACCGCCTTCAACTTGGGCGAACCACCGAACGAGGCGTCACTATGCACTGATTGGACCGTAGCGACCGGGCCGCTCGAGCGCATCAGCCTGAAGGATGACGTCGCTTCCTGGTGGGACCGCCGCTGGCCGACCCGGCCGCCACGGAACTCGGCAAGCCAACCCAGAATCTCCGGTCGAAGTGACCTAGATTGCCGACGGAGGGAGGCACAGAACCCCACCGATCGAGCTGCGATCACCAATAGTCGACTGCGATGCAGACTCGGTGTCGGTCAGAGTCGTGAAAGGGAGCGAATCTATCCGGCGGAGCCTCCGGGACCGGGACCAGGCGCCGCAACACTCTTACCTCACTCGCAACTCCGATCCGAGAATGGCGCACCTACGCCCGTCAAAGAAAGTTCTTGAATCAGTTGCCTGACCTGATCCGAGGCGTTCTGGTTCAAAGGTTGTCCCACCCTCCGCGCTCAGCAGGGTGGATCAGGGGGCTGGCTCCTCGTGCCATAGGTGCTGCTCATCGCCGTGACCGTCTGGCTGTTCCGGCGGCTGACGACCTGATCGTGCAATCGCTCGCAATAGAGCCCTAGCTGCAGGCACATCACAGCTCGCGGCGGTCAAAGCTGACGATCCCTGCCGCGAGCACCGCGAGAAACCAGACACCGACCCAGACCAAGTACGTCCATGTTGGCGGCGCCTGGGCGAAGAACGGATTGCCGCTGTTGGGCGAATTCGTGAGGCGCTGCAGTACAAAGGACTGGGGCTCCAGGTAGTAGATCGCGCCACGCCAAAGTCCGTCGGTCGGAAGGATGTAGCGCGCGACGTCGCCAATGGTCGTGAGCGAGGAGATCTTGAACGCGGTGCCGAGCGATCCGACGACGCCTGCCAGCCATGCAGCCCCGAACAGCGCGATCGCCACGACCCCGGTCGCGATGGCCGACAGCCGCGTGCTGAGCAGCAACGTGAGCGTGAGGAGGATCGCGCCCTCGGCGAAGAGGTAAAGGGCCACGAGCACGGGATTAGGCGGAACGAACCCGCCGACCCAGTCGACGACGCCGACCTCGAGACCGGAGACCACTGCCGAGTAGGCGAGGATCACGGTCGCGAGACCCAACCATTTACCGAGGAGGACCTCGCTGCGCCTCACAGGTCTCGCGAGGATTGAGAGTAGGACGCCCGATTCAGCCTCTGCCGAGATAGCAGGCGATGCCATCGCCGAAGCGCTCAGTGCGACGACGAAGCTGAACATGAACATGAACAAGATCAGCGCCTGGGGGATGGCTACGCCGACCTCTCCCGAGGTGATGCTGGCGTTGTGGCTGAGACGATCGAATCCCCACGCGCTGAGCGCGACCAGCCCGATGGTGATAACCGCACACGCCGCGACGAGCCGCCGTCTGACCGCCTCACGAAGTGTGAGCAAAGCGATCGTGACAACGGGGTTCATGACTCGCCCAGCAGCTCGAGGAAGCGCTCTTCGAGTGTCTGCTGTTCGGGGATGACGGCCCCGATTCGGCCACCGGCGCTCACGACCGCGGCCACGAGTGCGGGGACCTCATCAGCTTGTATCCGGGCCACGGTCAGCCACTCGCCCTCGCGCGCGACATCGCCGAACTTGGCGATCACCGCGAGGTCGTCATCGCTCAAACCAGCCACCTTGAGCCGCACGCTCGAGGATCGACCGAGGAGGTCCACCAGCGTGCCGGTGGCGATCGAACGTCCCCGATCAATCACGCAGACCCGATCGCAGACGTGCTCGGCTTCCTCGAGGAGGTGCGTGTTCAGAAAGACTGTGGCTCCCCGGTCCCGGACCCGGCGGATGATCCCACGTACGTCGTGGCGACCAACCGGGTCGAGAGCGCTCGTTGGTTCGTCCAAGATGACGAGATCCGGATCTCCGACGAGCGCGACGGCGAGTCCGAGGCGCTGCTGCATGCCTTTGGAGAAAGTGCCGACCTTGTCGCCGCGGCGCTCGGCGAGGCCGACCGTCTCGAGGACTTCGTCGATTGCGGCCATAGCTCGGACGTGTGGGAGCTGGATCAAGCGACAGTGCAGCATCACCACCTCAGAGGCTGTCAGCCAGTTCTGGAACCGGAAGAGCTCCGGAAGGTAGCCGATCCGCCGCCTCGTCTCCCGATCACCCGCCGGAGCTCCGAGCACCATTGCCTCGCCGCCGGAGGGCCGAACGAGACCGAGCAGGAGCTTGACGGCTGTGGTCTTGCCTGCCCCGTTCGGGCCTAGGAACCCGAAGACCTCACCACGGCCAACCGTCATCGAAAGGCCGTCCAGTGCCGTCGTGGTGCGGAACTCCTTACGAAGCTCGATCGTGAGCACGGCTGGTGAGACGTGTCGATCCCCACGCGGTGTGTCCGCCAGGCAGCCGGTAGCCAGTGCCGCGTCCTCGCTGATTGGCTCAGCCGATCTGTCGAGCGACACTCAGAACGTCCTCCTTGTCGAGTAGGCCGGCTACGGCATGGACAACGTCGCTGTGGTCCTCCCAGATCGCTCCAGCGGCCGCATTGGAATTATCGGCCACCACCACTGCCGGTGACCCGTCGATCTCGGTCGACTCCGAGCTAGTACCCGGTGGTGTCGGGATCGGCAAGGTCGCCCGCAGGTTCCCGAGCACGCGGATCTCCGCGGCGAGATCGGAAGGCACACCCGGTCGGGACAGCAAGAAGTTCTCGATCTGATTCGTTGTCGCACCGGTCGAGGTCGCAATCGGTTGCGCCACGGTAAGGATCGCGAGCGGTCCGATGCCATCGATCGTCGTCGCGCCGTTATAGGACACTGCGACCGCTGGGCCGAGACTGACAACGAGCGAACTACCCGAGAGCCCAGATCCCGCCGCGGCGCCGAAGGTGATCGTCGCGGTGACCTTCGGCATGACCGCGTAGCGATCGATCCCACCCACGCCGTTCGGAAGCGTTGTCGGAAGTGCCACCGACAGCCCGGTCGCGGACTCGGCGTCGGCGAGGGATGCCACCTGTCCGGCGCCCCCCGACGAGGTCCAGCTCAGCACGCCGAAGGGCAGCGTTTCTGATCCTGACGGACTGCTGAATCCGTCGAACGAGGTCGCCGTGTTGAGCCCCATCAACTGGGTGATCTCTTGCACGTCGGCCTGGCTCACAGGCAGCCTGGCGACCTGGGTCGGCGCGAATACGGTTGTGAGCGTCGCAGCAGCGGCGACGCCGACGATCACGACGCCGACCGCGGCGAGCGAGGCGCTGGTGCTGAGCGAAGCGCCCATGAGTCGCCAGCTGCGACGCGGACCGACGCGCTTTGTCATCCGGCCGGAGACCGGTTCGATGAGCGACCCTCGAGAGCTGGCAATTCCCGCAACAGGTTCGGCAGGCACCCGCACCTCGAAATACCGCTCCACCGTCGCGACGTCCTCGGTGATCCGCTGCGATCGCGTCAGGCAACGCCCGCATCCCTCAACGTGTCGGGCGTCGCGATCAGAGACGGCGAACGGCTCGTCGATGAGCCGACGAAGTGTGCCATCAGGAACGTGTCCCATGATCAACCTCCCTACGAAATCTGGCTTCGAGCGCGCCGCAACATCGTCCCGATCTGTCCGATATGGACCTCCATCGCCTCGGCGATTTCGGCGTAGCTGAGCCCGCTGTGGCGAAGCACGAGGACTGTGGCGGCATGTCTCGGCATGCGGGCAAGCGCGGTCCGAACCTCACGACCTTCTTCGTTCGCGATGGCGATCTCCTCCGGGCCGGTCGCCGGCATTGCCTGCGGGGCACGCTCTTGGCGAACCTCACGGCGACGACTGCCTCGGATGGCGTTCAAGCTCGCATGGGTTGTCGCAACCTTGACCCAGGCCCGCGCGTGGTCGGACCCGAGGGGCTCTGGAAATCTCTGTTGGGCTGCGATGAGAACGTCCTGGGCGACGTCCTCTGCGAGGTGTGGGTCGCGAACGATGCCGTAGGCGATGCGCACCAGCAACGGATACTCCGTCTGGAAGAACTCCTCGAAGCCGTTCGATGCTTGCAGAGCTCCACCCTTCGCGTCGGGCGACAAGGTCGATACGGTCCCCATCAATTCCTAAGCACCGCTAGCGATGATTTTGTGACAGGGAATGTAAGCGAACGATCCTGTAGGTGCCATCCCGGACCCGAAGTGCGCTCGCCGCTCAACTGTGACCGCTCATGAGCGACGTTGACACCGTCTCCCATAGGTCAACTCCGTGTGCGACGCGGGTCCCGTGATCCGCTCGATGAGCGCGAACGACGCGAGACAGTTGGCGCAATCCCGTTGACAAAGTCCTTACGCGTAGAGCAAGATTTACTATCTTCCTAGTGAAATAGGTTCATATGATCGACTTCAACTTGGACTCCAGCTCAGGCGTGGCCCCTTACTTACAGCTGGTTCACCAAGTGCAGAGAGCTCTAAGGCTGGGCCTGCTAGAGGAGGGCGACCGACTTCCCACTGTGAAGCAAGTGGTGGCCCGCGTGGCTATCAACCCCAACACCGTGGCGAAGGCCTACCGCGAGCTCGAGCACCGAGGCCTGGTGGCGGCACGACCAGGGATAGGTACATTCGTGATCAAGACGCTGAGCGACGCTTCGCTCGCCGCACACAGACCGCTACGGCGCGAGCTTGAGCGTTGGTTGACAAAGGCGCGTGCGGCCGGGCTCGACGAAGAAAGCATCGAGGCACTCTTTCGAGACACGGTTCAATCGACCGCCGAGCAGGCCACAGCGTGACCCCCGTCCTGGAGGCCGCCGGTCTCGGAAAGCGCTATGGCCGGCGCTGGGGGCTTCGCGATTGCACACTGGCGATTCCGAGCGGCCGAATCGTCGGACTCGTCGGGCCCAATGGCGCTGGCAAGACGACCCTGCTTCACATGGCCGTCGGCCTGCTCACGCCTACAACGGGCACGATCGAGGTGCTGGGCTCTCGACCGGCTTCGGACCAGTCCCAGCTCGATCGCATCGGTTTCGTTGCGCAAGACACGCCGCTCTACGCCCAGTTGAGTGTCGGCGATCACCTCCGTTTCGGGGCGAGGACTAGCCGGGGCTGGGACAAGGACCTCGCGCAGGAACGGATCGATCAGCTGGACCTCGACCTCGACCAGAGGGCCGGATCGCTCTCCGGTGGCCAACGGGCCCAGCTCGCCCTGACTCTCGCCGTCTCCAAGCGACCCGAGCTCCTCCTCCTTGACGAGCCGGTCGCGAGCCTCGATCCCCTCGCCCGGCGAGATTTCCTCAAAGGACTTATGGAGGTCGTCGCCGAGCAGGAGGTGAGTGTCGTTCTCAGCTCGCATCTCCTGGCAGATCTCGAACGGGTCTGTGACTACCTGATCATCCTCGCCGCGTCCCGAGTGCAGTTGATTGGGGACGTCGAGGAGCTCTTGGCCACCCATCACCGCCTGATCGGACCCCGAAGGGACGCGAGCAGCCTTCCGAGAGACCAGCAGGTCATCGAGGAGAGTCACACCGAGCGTTCGAGCACCTTGCTCGTTCGCAGCGAGAGTCCCGTCCTCGATCCGAGCTGGACAGTCGAAGGCGTAACTCTTGACGACCTCGTCCTCGCCTACATGGGCCAGGCCGTCACCGCGCAGAGACAGGCCAAGCGCCGCTTGGAGGTGAAGCGGTGATTTGGCTCGCCTGGCGCCAGTTCCGCGTCCAGGCCTTAGCTGCCCTGGGTGCATTGGCGCTTCTTGCGGTCGTCTTGTTGGTCACCGGTCCGCATCTCGTCCAGCTCTACGACACGACCGTCGCGCACTGCTCCGCGCACGGCGATTGTTCAACGGCGACCTCCGCGCTTATAGCTGATGGCGACAGGGTCGGAATAGTGCTCAGAGTCGTCGTTGAGGTCGTGCCCGCCCTCATCGGGCTCTTTTGGGGGGCGCCCCTCGTCGCCCGTGAACTTGAGACCGGAACCTACCGTTTGGCCTGGACGCAGGTCACGCGGACCCGCTGGATGCTCGTCAAGTTCGGTCTTCTTGGTCTTTTGACCGTAGTGGTCGCCGGGCTCTTGAGCCTCATGGTCACATGGTGGTCCAGCCCACTCGACCGGGTCCGCATGACGCCCTTTACGTCCTTTGACCAACGCGGCCTCGTGCCGGTTGGTTATGCCGCCTTCGCCTTCGCTCTCGGTGTCACCGCTGGCGTCCTCATCCGCCGGACGCTCCCGGCGATGGCCACGGTTCTCGGTGGCTTCGTGGCAGCCCGGCTCGTGGTCGCCCACTGGGGACGCCCGTACCTGATCTCGCCGCTCAAGGTCACTATTCCCGACTCGACAATCGCCGATTCTGGAACGTCGCTTGCCAGCGCATTGGCGCCCGATCCGCGTGACTGGGTGATCTCCAACCAGACGATCAACGCCAAGGGCAATGTGATTGGCCAATTTGGAGGCGTTGGTCCGAACGGCAACGTGACCCTTAGCATCGGCAGCCGTGGGATGACCATCAAAGGGTTCGGGTCCTGCCCGACCCTGCACACCGACACCCCACAAGCTGTTCAACAGTGCACAAATCACCTGGGGATTCGCGAGGTGCTGACCTATCAGCCGATCAGCCACTACTGGGCGCTCCAGTGGTGCGAACTAGCGGTTTATCTGGGCGCTGCGATCGCTCTGAGCAGTTTCTGCCTCTGGTGGATCCGTCGGCGTGTCGGCTGAGCTGCAAAACGGTAGACCTAGCTGAACGCGCTCAGACCGCCCGGTAAACGCGACGCTGAGGTTGTCGTACTCGTCGGCGGACGCAGCACTGCCGCTCGGCCGACAGTTCCACTGCTGGTCTAGACCAAAGGCTTTGCGCTGCGTGATGCGAGAGCCGTTATGCGCGCCGTGTCATCAGCGCGGGCGCGCGACCGGCGGCCAGACACTGCGACGCTTTATCGTCCGAACGCCCACGCCACCATCAGTGGGAACTCTTCTCTCCAAAACGCGTCACCGTGCGACCCGACGCGCTCGGTTAAGACGACGTCCGCACCTGCATCACTAAGTGCGCTCGCCCACCGAGTCGCGTTATCGAGAAAGAACGGCTCCAACGTGCCGGCGACGAGGTACACGCGGGGAATCGAGCTCGGCATCACCTCAGGCGGTCGGTAGCCTGCGCCCGGCGAGGCGGAGAAGATCGCGCCGTAGAGGTCCGGATGCCGAAGCCCGATGGCGAGCGCGAGCTCTCCACCGGCCGAGACACCGAACACCGCGGTGCGCTCGGCGGGCAGTTCGACTCCGAATCGCGACAGCACCCATCGGCGGACGTCCTCGACGAAGAACTTCTCGTGTGCTGCGAACCGCCCCGCGTCAAAGACCGGTGAGTACTCATGGAGCCGCAGCGTCTCATCAGCCAGCCGGTGCACACCAACGATCATCGTGGACGGGACGTCGGCCGCCTCGAGGAACCCGCCCCAGGGCGAGATCAATTGCCCGTCACCAGCAAACACGACTGCCTCGGGCGGATGCCGGGGGACGTACACCGTTACCTGCCGACCATCGTCGTACTCGAATGTCTCGGTGACGAGATCTCCCGCGATCGGGTCGGTACGCGGCGGTTCCGGCGGTGGCTCTGGGCTGTCGGCGCCGTCGGTGCCGTCGGCCGTTTGGTCATCCATGGGCTGCACCTCGATCCTAGAGACTCGGCTTGTCAGTAGCGAAGGTCGCTTTGCAGGCGGTGACGCCGGCGGGTCATCGTTGCCGATCCACGACCGCGGTCGGCCTCGGTCCGAACGTCACATCGACATGCGAGCCTAAGGCGCGCCTTGGCATCTCGCGACGGAACAGCCTGCCCTTTGCGCGCCCAGCCCAGCAGCGGTGCTCGCCGACAAGCGAGAGTATTCCATGGGTCCTGAGACGTGTTACGCCCTGAGCGGAGATGTCCCCATTGCCTGATCTCGTCGTGGGGTCAGGTATCGGGTTCAAAGAGCGCGGATCGCATGAGCTAAAGGTGCTACTAGGGGTATGGCGACTCTTCGCCGTAGAACGCGGAAGCTAGGGACCGGTGACGGTCGTGTCTCCGGGCACACTAGGGGATCGGCGAACGGGATAAACGGGATAATCGGATGGAGTGTTCGCACTCGATCGAATGTCCTCGCGGAAGGTAGCGCCAGCATGATCACTGTCAGCGTGTGCAACGAGGCTGCAAACCAGCCGATCGGTCGCCGCGGCCCCGCGCTTGCTCTGCCTCGACACTGACCAACCCTCGAATCAAACCGAAAGGACATCATTGATGAAACACATCCACCTCGGGTCTCTCGATGTCGGACGTATCGGCCTCGGCGCCATGGGCATGTCCACCGCCTACACCGGCGCGGGCACCGACGACGCCGAGTCCATCCGCACTATCCATCGGGCGCTCGACCTGGGCGTCACCCTCATCGACACCGCCGAAATATACGGCCCCTTTACGAACGAGGAGCTCGTCGGCCGGGCCATCAAGGACCGCCGCGACGAGGTCGTGTTGGCAACGAAGTTTGGCCTTATTTCACATTCGGGTGGCGGTCCCTGGAACCTCGATAGCAGCGCGGCCAACGTCCGTACCGCGCTTGAGGGGTCCCTCAGGCGGCTCGGCACCGACCACGTCGACCTGTACTACCAGCACCGGGTCGACCCGAACACGCCGATCGAAGACACGATCGGCGCTCTCGCCGACCTGGTGGCCGAAGGCAAGATCCGCTACATCGGGCTGTCCGAGGCCGGACCGGAGACCATCCGCCGAGCCCACGCCGTCTATCCCGTGACGGCCCTTCAATCTGAATACTCCTTATGGACACGGGACCCTGAACCGAGGGTGCAGCCCGTGTTACGCGAACTTGGCATCGGGCTCGTCGCCTACTCGCCACTCGGTCGCGGCTTTCTTACCGGAGAGATCCGCTCCACCGAAGACTTCGGCGACGACGATTCGCGGAAGACCAACCCGCGCTTTATCGGTCAGAACTTCGAGCGCAATCTATGTACCGTCGAGGAGGTCAAGACAATCGCGGCCGAGCTCGGCGCGACACCGGCTCAGGTCGCCCTGGCATGGGTCCTATCTCGCGGAGACGACGTCGCTGCGATCCCGGGAACCAAACGGGTCTCGCGCGTCGAGGAGAATGTGGCCGCCGACGGCCTTAAGTTGAGTCCCGAGCAGATCGACAAGCTCAACAACCTCACCCCCGCAGCCGGCGACCACCACAGCGAAGAGCAGATGAGAATGATCGAACGCTGACACCACCGACAGCGCGGGCGAGGCATGCCTTGTTTGGCCAACAGGGAGCAATCAGTTGATGTCCTGCCGAACGGAAAGGACGATCCCGAGGACGCCCAGTGCGCCGGCCCAGAAGATCAAGGTGACCGCGCCGTACACCTGGCGAGACCAGGTGATCGACTCGGAGGCCCATGAGAGCGTCCGAGGCACGGGTCGGCATGAACCGACCCACCGAAGGGACGAGGCCGAACAGGAGATTGTCGACGACGAGGCCCCAGGCGAGCAGCGCGATGATGCCGCCGACTTGGTTGTGGACAATCGCTCCGAGGCCAGCGCCGATCGCTCCCCACAGGGCCGCGCCGGCGAGCCCGCCGAGGGTGAGCAGCAGAATGTCGCCAGTGCTGAGCACGACGGTGATGCCACGCCCGTCGAGGATGGCGTATCCGATCGCCCAGCCAATTGCCTCGCCGAGGACCCCGAAGGCGATCCCGGCCAAAGCGCCCGCGACGAACTTGGCAGCTAGGACGCTTGAGCGAGCGGGGTTGAACAGGATCGTCGGACGGATCGTGCCGAAGCGGTACTCGCTCGTCACGAGCAATACCCCAGCAAGTGCGGAGAACACGCCTGCGAAACTGCTCAGGCTCAACAGCTCGCGCTGGTCCTCTCTGCTGGCGAGCCCGCTTGGGTGGGTGAGCAGCCCGGTGAGCAGCGTGAAGAGCAGGATCAGCGCGATCATCCCGAGGATCAGCCCGATGGTGGTCCGGGTCGAGCGGATCTTCAGCAGCTCTGCCCTGACCTGCGCGATCATGCCGGTGTCTCCGAGGTCAGTTCGAGGAAGATCTCTTCCAGCGACGCCACCATCGTTGACCAGTTCGTGTACCGGGACGCCCGCGGCGAAGGCGATCTCACCTATGCGCTCGCTCGATGCTCCCTGGACGAGCAGGGTATGGTCGGTACCCGTCGTCACCTGCAGAGCCTCATCATGCAGCGCCGTAGTGAGGCGCTGCGGATCGCCACAGCGGACGCGAACGGCACCGCCTGCACGGGCAGTCAGCTCTTCCAGCGAGGACGAGAGCACAAGCCGCCCGCGACTGATGATGAGCACCCGGTCGACGGTCTGGGCGACCTCGGCGAGCACATGACTTGAGATGAGCACCGTGCGGCCCTCTGAGGCCAACCTGCGCAGGAAGTCACGCAGCCAACGGACTCCCTCCGGGTCAAGCCCGTTGGCCGGCTCGTCGAGAACCAGCAGCTCCGGGTCGCCAAGCAGCGCCACCGCGAGCCCGAGTCGCTGACGCATGCCCAGCGAATATCCCTTTACGCGCCGCTTGGCAACGTTACCGAGCTCCACAAGGCGCAACACCTCGTCCACACGTGAGTCAGGAACATCGACGGCCTGGCCGAGCATCCTCAAGTGATCGCGGCCCGAACGGCCGGGATGGAAATCGGTCGCCTCGAGCAGGGCACCGATCCGCAACGCCACACGCTCCAGGTCCCCGTAAGGATGGCCGAACACCAGTGCCCGTCCGCTCGTCGGCGCCGCGAGCCCCAGGATCATCCGAAGGGTCGTCGTCTTACCGGCCCCGTTTGGTCCAAGAAAGCCCGTAATAGTCCCAGCCTCCAACGCAAACGACAGATCCGTGACCGCTGAGATCTCACCAAAGCGTTTGGTTAACGACTCGGCCTTGACGACCGTCGTCATGCCCGTGGCTGACCGCTGAACGGGACCGCGAAGTCTTGGTAGGTACCCTGCCCCATTTCGCTTGGCAGATACGTGATCCGCAAACCCAGATCCGCCATGCCTGTGGCCGGGTGTAGGTCGTGCTGCTGCTCGCTCCAAGCCTCCAGTGATCGCGAGACCACTTGCCAGTCGGCGCCGTCGATCTGCCCGTCGCCGATATTCACGAACGCCTCCTCGTGGGCGGCCTCGGCACGCAGGGTCAGCTCCGGGCAGCGGGCGGCGAGCGCTTCTGCCTCATCTCCTGGGACGGGACGGCACCACTCCATCGGACCGTCGCTGTCCTCACTGACCTCACCCCAGAAGATGCAGAAGAACGCACCGGCGCGTCCCTCGATCTGCGGTAGCTGGTATCGGCGAAGCAGGCCGATGAATTCCTTGCCGAACGCCCATGCTGCGCCCACCCCTTCGACGCTGCGCTTCATGCACAGCAGGCTGCGCTCGGGAATCTCCCTCGTCCTGACCTCGTACAAGACGGACCTCTTTCCGCTCAGCTCGTCGATCAGGTATGCGGCGAGCGCGCGGCGGGCCGTGTGCCCGGCCTCGGTTGCGGCCCAGATCACGCGGACGCGCTCTGCTGCCTGAGCCGGCTCGAGCGGCAGGATCGCCTTGATCTCCGCCAGCGGGACCTGCAGCTCGCGCAGCGCCGCGATCAGGCGTGCCTGCTTGAGCTGGGCGGGCTTGTAGAAGCGGTAGCCAGAGTCCTCATCCACCCGTGCCGGCGGCAGCAGACCCTGTTCGTCATAGAGCCGCAGCGCCTTGGCCGAAAGCCGCGAGCGTCTGGCGAACTCTCCGATGCTCATCTGATCCACGTGCTCGCTCCTCATCGAAATGACAGCTGTCAAACAAGTCTGCGGCTTCCCCTAAGGTCAAGGTCAAGAGCCGTGAGGCTTGTTTAGTGCCTCCCTCGGAGCTGGCGTCAGTCATCAGCCGCCGCTCCTTGCCGCGGCGATAGCCACCGGCTGCGCCCTGGTCAACCTCGAGACTGCAGCCCTGGGACGGCACGACTGGGTGCGGTCGGTAACCGCACGGAGCGGCGAAAAGCTCGATGTCAGCGGCACCCACGCTATCCGGGCGCGGTTGGCCCGGGAGGACGGCGAGCTTTCGACGTACCGACCCCGCTCCAGACTCGGCAGGGCTACCGCAGACCGCGTTCGTATCTGTCGGGATACGCGCCGGCGACGGGCCGTAGAGGCGTCGTTCTGCCCTTGCTCTCGTTCTGCGATCGACGTGACTCCGAGCGGCTGTTCGGGTCCGTCGTTACGCGCCTGCCCGCGACGTGCCATGAGGACGAACCCACACGGCGTAGAGATGACTCGAGCGGGGCGGTGCTCAAAACGCCGCGCCCACACGGCTTGAGACACAACGGCGTTGCGCTCGAGGCACACCAGGTTCGGGGCTCGTCGCGGGTTCGGTCAGAGCCCGTGGCGGAGTCGCTCTGGTGTCGAGTGTTGTTCACGCGTCACGTGTGACGACCATTCGGTAAGCCAATGCGACAACGCAAGCTGTCAACACAACGAAGATGCCTGTCTCGATCCCCTGGAAGGCCCAGAACCGGTCAGCTGGCTGGTAGGTGAGCAGCAGGTGGAAGCCGTGGTTGGCGAGGCAGGAATCCGAAACGCCTGGACGACAAGCCGCTGGAGCCTGCGACGAGGTGACGAAGGCCCCGTAGTTCCTCCCGTTCGGCCCGACATATGTGGCATTTTCAAGTAACCAAGCACCTTGCGGAAGCTCACCAGAGCCCGGTCCGATCGGGGTCACTTCGGAAATCGGGCTCATGAAGTGCGGTCGAACGAGGACAATCAGGATGCGCACCAGGGCGAACGCGGCCAATGTCGTCGCCATTGCGAGAACCACTCGGCGCAACATCGCACCCACGACAACGCCGAGCACGACGGCGAACACGGAATACGCCACGGGCACGATCCCTTGGATGTCGAACGGCCCAGGGCCCAGCCGCGAACGTCCGAGTGAAATCTCAGAAAGGCTCCACCACGTCACGACGGCGGTGACCGATGCGCCCCATCCGGCAGCGACGAAGATCGTCCACAGCAGATTGCTGTTCAACCAGCGGCGTCGTGTGACACATTGGGTCCACGCGAGGCTGTTCGTCCCCTCCTCGAACTCCTTGGCAAGAAGCGGTGCACCCCAGAAAAGGCCAAGAAGAAGTGGAACGGCGATGGTGAGGTAGTCGATCGTCTCAATGAGATGGTTCTCGCGCTTTGGCAGCAACAACAGCGTGGCCGCCAACGCGATCAAGCACCCGCCCGCGATGAGCAGCTGAATCCGGTGGAGGCGCCAGATCAGAAGAGTCACTGCGGAAGTCCCAGTTCGACGAGCTCACCAACTGCCGGCGTTCCACCGTGTTCCATGTAGGCGAGGACGATGTCTTCTAACCCCACCTCAGCCACCTCCCACGAGGGATCGAGGACCGGCCCGTCCACGCGGACGAGAAGCCGCGTTTGTTTGGTCGTTTGGGTCGCCTTGATAACCGTGAGAGCGGGTTCGATCTCGTTCAGTCCCCGACGCGGGCCGACCAGGCTGCGATGTTCAGCGAGCAACTCGTCGATGGTGCCGCAGAGCTGGGTTCGCGCAGCGCTGAGGAGGATCAAGTGGTCGCAGACGCGCTCGAGGTCGTGCAAGAGGTGCGAGGAGACGATGACCGAAAGGCCCCCGTCCGCAACGGCTCCGGTGAGGGACTCCAGGAACTCGCGGCGCGCTAATGGATCGAGCGCGGCCATTGGCTCGTCGAGGAGCAGGAGCCGAGGTCGCTTCGCTAAGACGAGACTCAGGCCGACCTGGGCTCGCTGTCCACCTGAGAGGGTGGCGACCGGTCGGTTCATGGGGACCTTCAGTGCCGCGAGTCGTTCTCGCGCCGCATCGCAATCCCAGTCGAGATTGAGGTGCATTCCGATCCTGAGATGGTCATACGCGCTGAGGCGTTTGTAGAGGGGCACGTCCTGGGCGAGGTACCCGATGCTCGCCAAGAACTCCTCGCTCTGCTCGGGAACGCGGCCGAGCACTTCCGCCTCACCCGCAGTCGGGGTGCACAACCCGACGAGGAGCTTCAACAACGTTGTCTTCCCTGCTCCGTTCGGACCCACCAATGCTGTGACATGACCGGCCGGCACGGACACCGAACAGTCCTGAAGCGCCCAGTTGGAGCCGTAACGCTTGCCCAGCCCAGAGGTGTGGATTGCGAACGTGGTGTTCACGCCGTCTTCTCCACGGTTGAGCTGGAGAGGGTGGTGCGCAGCATGGACTCGATGGCCTCGTCGTCCAGACCCTCGGCACGCGCTGTCTTCACCCATTGCCCGAGACTTCGGCTCAACCGGGCCTGTATATCCGGGGGAGGGCCTAAGGGGCGGCGGGAGACGAAAGTGCCGACACCTTGGCGTCCTTCGACCAGCCCTTCGTGTTCGAGCTGCCAGTAGGCCTTCATCACGGTGTTCGGATTGACGGCCACCTCGGTGACCACCTCTTTGACCGTGGGCAACTTGTCGCCGACGTCCAAAACCCCTATCCGGATGGCCTGTCTGACCTGCTGCGCCAGTTGCAGATACGCAGGCACCCCGGAGTTGGCGCTCAGCTGAAAACTGATGGATTGCTTCAGTACTTCTCTAGCCATCTACAGAAGACTAGAAGTAAGTCGCCGACCGAGCAAGCGCGTCATTGCAAGCGTCGCGTCGCCGACTCCAGGCACCCTCGTTCAAGGTTGTCCCACCCCCGCAGCTCGCTCGATTGGGTAGTGGTTGACTGGGACTGCGGCCGGCGGGCGATGGGTGCGGCCGAGCTCGTCCGTCTACACCGTGATGGATCCGCAAGATGAAAGAGGTGCATGAGTGACAGCTCCCACGCCTTACCTTCACTTTGGTGGAACTGCCCGAGAGGCGCTGACCTTCTACGGAGATGTTTTCGGTTGCTCGGTTCAGCTGCACACGTTCGCGGAGTTCAACCGAACCGATGGTCCCGCTGAGGCCATCGCACACGGTTATCTCATCGGAGGTCAAGTCCTGCTCTTTGCCTCGGATGTGGCCGGCACCGAACCCCCGTTCCGGTGCGAAGGCATGATGTTTTCTTTGTTGGGCGCTGCTGACCCTCCAACCTTGAGAGCCTGGTTTTCCAGGCTGTCAGAAGGTGGCAGGGTTGTGGATGATTTGCAGGCACGTCCCTGGGGGGCATCCGACGGTCAGGTAGTCGACCGGTACGGTCTGCACTGGCTCATCGGCTTCGAGGTCGGCGACACCGACTGAGTTTGTGAACCTCTCGGCGGGCCTTCCGGCGAGCAGAAGCCAGGCGATCTCCCTCGGTCCCACCAGCGGGGTCACGCGCCACGGGAGGGCCCTGCCCGGGCGAGCGCGAACATGGCGCCACGGTCGGGGGCGATTCCGGTACCGCAGAACGTCTCAAGCCACCGCCTGGTTTGGGTCGCGACCCAGAAAGGCCACAAGGCGCTCAACAGCCCCTCCACCCTCGACGGTGAGCTCTGGCCCGAGCGGCGGAGGTGTGTTCATCCTCACTTCGGAGTTGACGGACAGGTACTCCGGCGAGGAAAGCAGCGCCTCGGCAATGTCAGCGCCGTCGTCACCGAACGACTGGCCGGTCGCGGCAGCAAGGTCCCAGGCATGGACGAAGCGCTCGCTGACCGCGATCTGGATACAGAACTCGGCCGTCGGCGGTCCGGCCAGAATCACCATGGGCCTGCCCATTACGCCCGGGACCTGGAAGGCTGCCATTAGACGGCCGGCGTGGCGCCGATAGGCGGCCAGCAGCTCCTCAGGAGAGTATTCAGGCCACGACCGATCCTCGGCTATGGCACCGTATTCGGCGGCGTCGGCGAAAAAGTCGGTCGACGCGACGATGTGCTCCATCAACTCCCTGACATTCCAGTCTCTGCACGGCGTCGGATCTCCCAGTTGCTCAGGCTGGACGCCGCTCATGATCCGGTCCGTTATGTCACAGGCGCGCTCGAGCATGTCGACATCGAGTGGTGCCATCACCTTCCCCCCTCTTCCCGTCGTCCTAGTAGGCGAACGGAATCTAGCCGTCCATCGACAGCGCAGAAAGAACGTGCAACCTGGTTGCGACGCGTCGGTCCACGTTGACAATTTCGCTATACCGAAGGGATTACGAAGCCCCACGAGGAAGGAAAGAGCCCGTGAAGGCCATCACCGTTCGAGACCACGATGCCGGCATCGGTGGACTGTCCCTCGCGGAGATTCCCTATCCACGCGTCGTCCAGAACGACGTCATCGTCCAGGTCCATGCCGCCGGGTTCACCACCGGCGAACTGGACTGGTCGGGGACGTGGGCCGACCGCACCGGACGCGACCGGACACCGAGCGTGCCCGGCCACGAGCTGTCGGGTGTCGTTGCCGAGCTGGGATACGGAACAACCGGCCTTACCATCGGCCAGCGGGTATTCGGGCTGACGGATTGGTTCCGCGACGGATCCTTGGCCGAGTACACCGCGGTAGAGGCCCGCAACCTCGCTCCGCTTCCCGCCGGCGTCGACCACGTCACGGCCGCAGCGTTGCCCATCTCTGGGCTGGCCGCGTGGCAAGCACTGATCGACCACGCTCGACTCTCGACTGGCCAGACCGTTCTGATCCACGGCGCCGCTGGCGGAGTCGGTTCGATCGCCGTACAGCTCGCCCGCGAGGTCGGAGCCTTGGTGATCGGCACCGGACAGCGCCGGAGACCGCGACACCGCGCTCGGCTTGGGAGCGCACAAATTCTTGGACCTCGAGGCCGACAAGCTGGAGGATGCCGGACAGGTCGATGTGGTCTTCGACGTGATCGGCGGTGAGATCCTCGACCGTTCCGCTGCACTGGTGCCGCGCCGGCGGCACGCTCGTCACCATCACCAGGGAACCCACGATCGAGCCCAAGCACGGGCGCGCAGTATTCTTCGTCGTCGAGCCGGACCGGTTCCGACTAGCGGACCTCGGCCAACGCCTGAGGGACGGACGGCTGAAGCCGATCGTCGGAGCGGTACGGCCGCTCGCCGAAGCACCCGCCGCGTTCGCCTCAAAACATCGCACTCCTGGCAAGACGATCATCCGCGTGATCGAAGACTGACTCCGCGGCGAAAAGTACAGGCGCCACCGAACAGCAGCTTGATCGCTGGGACACGCCGAGCCGAACGGGTCTGGGATACACAGCGGACCATCCGCCCCACTCCCTCCTCAATCCCGTCGCCGCCTGGTGTTCGACACCCTGAGCGAGCCTTGCTCTAACTCCCATCGGGTCGGCCGCTTTCAGGTCACATAGCCGTGCGCCACCTTTGCCGACTCGCCCGGTGCCTCAACGATCACCCGACCTCCGCCGTCTTCCAGGTCCTCGATCCGTGGGCGCGCATATCGCCGATCCCGCGTGCCTTGGTCATGCCTGCGCGTACGATGTTATGTGGCGGCCTGGAATGGACGTTGAGGGCCGGCGGCAGTGAGGTCGCGGCGATACCAGCTCCCCTGCTTACCGCCGATGTCGGCAGGGTCGGCGGACCCGGCAGGGACGAATCCGGCCTTGATCAGCACCCGCTGGGACGCGACGTTCTCGTCGCTGGTCGCCGCCTTGAGCACGCGCAAGCCGTGCCGGGACGCTGCGAGCTGACAAAGCTCCCGCACGGTCGCGGTGGCCAACCCGCGGCCGGCTACCCGTTGTGCAACCCGATAGCCGACCTCGGCCACGCCCTCCTCAAGGCGGTAAAGGTTGAACCGGCCCAAGACTGAACCGTCGTCATCGACGAGCACATAACTTGCTCCGATGCCCGCCTCCTGCTCGGCCAGCAATTCGTGGTGCCGCTGCTCGAACTGGTCGAAGTACTCATTGCCCCGGTCGGAGATCGATTCGGTGAAGTAGCCTCGATTCTCAAGCTCGAAGGCCAAGATCCCCGCCGTGAGCCGCTCGCACGAGCTGTAACTCCGCCACTTGTCGACTCTAACGAAACGCAGCCGGCCGCCGGAACACGCACAATGTTGACGGCTGAGTCCTCACAGCGCGGCCGATCGAAGGGTCTTCTTAGTTGCTGGCCCGCCATAGCGCCGAAAATTTCCGCCTGCTCTCGATGCCCGGAGCGCGACATGATCGGTTCTCTAGTGGTGCTATCCGCTCCAACCGATTGCGCAGCATCAGGTGCACCGCTCTGCGTACCTCTCGCGGAGCAAGGATCCTTCTGTCACGTGACCTTCCCGAGCCCCGGCGAACAGCCGTCAGTTCCGCAAGTTCCGATTGGAGCTGCTTGGCATGTCAAGGCAGGTTACCGCGCAGTGCTGGATCCGATGAGGAGTCTGTTGCCCGCTCCGACTAGGAGAAAGCCCACCCTGGCGCGTACACGACTCGGTCGAGAGGCGGCTTCGGTGACCATTTGCGGTGGGCCATGTCGTTGTTGGAACTCAACCTTGCGGCAGAGCTCTTCTTGGCGCTGACGTGCCAGTTGGAAGAGGGCTGAATTCATGACGTGTTCCTTTCTTGGAAGTGGAATGGCAAATGAAACAGCGTTCATATCGAGGCACGCGGCGCGACAGCAACTGGGTGGAGGACCGCGTTCGCCCGCGTCGGTGAAGGGACGGCTAAGTCAAAGGAGCGCTGTTGAGAAACTCAGCAGGCAGCGAGCGTGAGGGCGCCCGTCCTTATAAACACAGTGAATTCGTTCATCGGGGCACCTCCTTCAGGCTCGTGAATGAATCATCATAATGGATCTCGTGGGGGCTGTGTCAATGGCTCTTTGACCAAGGCCGACCGCGTGGGAGTTGATGCGACTCGCGTTGACCATGTTGCTGGTGTCCGAACCGGCACCTGCGAACGCAAGAGTCAGCTGTCGCACCTGGTCCCAGGCGTCCAGGAATGGTTGTCCCGGTCACGCGTCTTTGAGCTTCAAGAGAAGTCCCCCGATGAGGAGGGCGCCGGCGCTCCAAGCCGCCAGTACCCCGAGCCCAGCCCAGGGGCTGACGGGCAGACTTTGCAGGTTCGTAGTCGCTTGAATCGCAAGTCCGGCTGTCATCGGAGCGATCTGTTCAAGATGTCTGCGCCATGCGTGATCGCTCACGAGCTGTGCGAGAACTGGAAACAGGTAGAGGAGTCCGAGGACGAGTCCTATCGCAGCAGCCGACTCTCGTACCGCGGTTGCGACGCCGAGACTGAGCAACGCAATGAGGACGAGATAGAGCACTGACCCGGTTGCGGCGCGAACGGTAGGTCCGTGACTGAGTGACACAAGCTGGTAGCCGTGAACAAGGGTAAAGCCGTTGCCGGGCAAGATCATCCTGCCTGCGAGGAGGGACCCGCCCACTGCGATGACACCCGCGACAAGGACGAGGCCGGTGAGAGTGGCGGCCTTGGCTCCCAGTAACACGAATCGCCGAGGTATTGCAGTGAGTGTGATGGACATCATCCCGGTGCTGTATTCGTTGCCCATGATTGACACGGCAAGGACAGCGACTACGGCCTGGCCGAGATATATCCCGGCGAGGGAAAGCTTCGGCGTGTCCTGGTAGCCGCCGACTTGGTAGCTGCTGGTAGCGACCACGGCGCAGCTGACCCCGACAGTGAGAACGGCTGCAGCCAAAAGCAACCAATAGGTACTCGCTAGAGTGCGGAGCTTGGTCCACTCGGCGCGAAGGGCGTCAGCCATTGCCGATATCGCCTGGCGAATGCTTCGGCTTCACACGTCGCGCCGCTGGATCGACCACATGGCCGCTCCGAAGGCGACCGCAGTCCACGCGCAGAGCACGGCAAGACCGGCCCACGGCCCGAACGGGTAGTACCCGTTGCCCATCGTGTAGGCACTGGCGACCTGGGCGAAGCGGGGCAGGGTGCCCTGGACTGCGAACGCCGCGGTAGGGGCGATCCTCATCAGCCAGTCCGGTGCTGAAGAAGACGGGTTCGCCTCGAGGATGAAGGGCAGCACGAACAACACGATGCCCGTGGCGACCGCTCCCGAGCTGCGTCGAAACATTGTGCCCAGCGCCAGGACCATGACGGCGGCGATGGCGAAAACAAGCCCGGTTCCGAGCACGACTCGGACTTCGGCAGAGGTGCTGAGGGGGAATACATAGTTGCCGTTGGCGGACAGCACGTGCCGTGAGACCGCTTCGATGATGGTCGAAGCTATGCAGGCAGCAACGAAGGTGACCAAGCCGATCACGACTGCTTTGGCCGCGAGGACTCGGCCCCGGCGGGGGCTGGCGGTGAGAGTCGTGCGAATGAGGCGGCGACGATATTCGGAGGTGATGAACAAAGCGGCGAGCACGGTGACCGGAATGAGCCCGAACGTCCCGCTGGCTAGCAGGCTCTCGGTGTAGCCCAAGCCTTGAAGACCACCACCGGAAACCTCCGGAGCGATGTCACCGGAGCCACTGATGCTGAACGTGCGGGAGGACAGCTGGGCCCGGTTCGGCCCGGTGGGCAGGGTGGAGTAGGTCTGGGTGTTGACTCCCACGACCTGGCTCCTCCAGCTCCTGTCGGGTAAGTTGCCGGCCAGGTGAACCTTGTCGAAGGTGGCAGTGGCCAGGGTCGGCGAGCTGTCATTGGTGCCGGCGTCTTCCTCAGGTGAGGTAACGAACATTCCGGCCTGGACACTGTCCGCCAGGCCGGTCAGGTAGGCGGTTCCAATCTTTGTCCAGTGGGTACCGTCGAGCGAGTCGTAGCCGGCGATCACGTCCCCGGCGCGAGTAAGGCGCAGCCACCGGGGTGATGACGCACTGACGCGTCCGGGGTACCCGGCAACGTCGTGGACATAGTTCCACTGCATGCGGACGCCGTGGCTCGGGGTAACCATGACCGCCGCGTAGACGGATCCCTGGTTGGTAGTCTCCTTGACAATGATGCCGGCCTTGGCCCACGGCACCACACCGGTATGCGTGGCGGGCCGACCGTCGGTTCCATTCCCAATGCCGTTGCCCGAGGCGATCGTCTCGGTGAGCTTGGAGATCTTGGCAGTGACACTGCCGTTGCCGATCAGCATCTGGTGCACGAAGGAGAAGGTGTCGACAACAGGCTCCCCGTTTGGGCCCAGTGGAGGGCGAGGGAGGCTAGGCGTGCTGCAGCTCGGCGGGGATTTAGGCCCGGCGATGCAGACGGCGGTGTGCGGCGAGGTCACCCACGCGGACCCGACCATCAACGCCGCTGCGACCCCCAAGGTAATAACCCAGGCCCGGACGGTCCGGAACTTGGTGAACTCGGCTCGTAACAACTGCGCGAATCCGTCGCGGCCGACCGGCTGCTTGGAGCGGTACGGCGCCATGGCGCTCGTCATCGGTCCACCTCGCCAACATCGCTAGGCCGGAATTCGACCTGGTCCCTGGTCAGCTCCATGTACGCCTCTTCGAGGGTCGCCTGGTGCGCCGAAACCTCTGAGAAGGGAAGCGCGCTCTCTGTGAGGAGAGCCACTACGTGCTCTGGAGGTAAACCCGAAACGGTGAGTGAGTCGGAACCGGTGACCGCCACCGTGGCCCCGGCGCTGGCGAGCACGCTTGCTGCTCGCACCCGGGCATTGGTGCGCAGGCTGACCCTACCGTCAGAGGCCGCCGCGATCAGCTCGGCCACGCTGGTGTCGGCCACGAGGCGACCCCGCCCGATCACAATGAGATGGGTCGCAGCATCTTGCAGCTCGCTCATCAAGTGACTCGAGACCAACACGGCTCGGCCTTGGGTCGCCAAGAAACGTAGGAAGCCGCGCACCCACACGATGCCTTCGGGATCCAACCCATTGAATGGCTCATCGAGGATGAGGATCGACGGATCGCCCAGCAGTGCCGCCGCGATGCCGAGCCTTTGACGCGTACCGAGTGAGAAGCCTCCAGCCTTGCGACGAGCTACCGCCTGGAGACCTGCGTCCTCGAGCACCTGATCGACACGACGAGCAGGAAGCCCCTGGGAGTGGGCGAGCCACAGGAGGTGGTTGCGAGCGCTGCGGGTCGGGTGTAGGGCTCCCGCGTCAAGGAGGGAGCCGACGTGGCTGAGCGGGTGGCGCAGTGCGGCGTAGGGCTGGCCGTCCACCAACGCCACACCTTCGTCCGCCGCGTCGAGGCCGAGGATCATCCGCATGGTGGTGGATTTGCCCGCACCGTTCGGACCGACGAACCCGGTCACCTGTCCCGGTCCCACATGGAACGAGATCCCATCCAAGGCGAGGGTGGATCCGAACCGCTTGCGGAGTCCGCTGACTTCGATGGTTGCGTCCATGCCTAAAGACGGTACGAACCCAGACGATCATTGTCGTCACGCACCCGAGGGATCTTTTGCGTAGCTCTCAAGGGGGACACCGGGATGCAGATATCCCTGTTGAGGGTGACGCTCATAGTCGCTCAAAGGGCGAGAATGGTGCTGTGAGCCAAGCCCGAGACCGGTCCGCCAGGTTCGCCGATAAGGGCCGAGGGCTGATGGCCTCACCGCGAGGCGATGCGGTGCTCGCCCTCTCGCTCGTACTCGTTGGGTTGGCCGAGGTCATCGCACGGGCAGAGGTCGGCGGGCTTGGGGCTGAGTCGGCGCTCGCCGCCACTCTCCTCGCATTGGGGAGCACCCTGCCGCTAGCGCTACTAGGGCCCTTCGGCGCGGCGGTGGCCATCTGTGCCTCGAGCGTGTTGTCACTGGCGGGGTTCCACCTGCTCAGCCTGGCGAGCTTTGCCGCCATGCTCCTCGCCCTGTTTAGGATCGGTCGGGGTTCTAACCGCGACCCTTTCGCACAGGTTTCAGGCCTAGGCATCACAGCGCCGTTCCTCGTCTTGGCCCTCATCGGCCCAAGCCCGACCTCATCAGAATCGGCCGTGCTCACGGTCCTGCTGGCAGTGTTGGCCCCGGTTGCCTTTCTGGGCGGCCTCGCACTCCGTGCACGTCGCGAGGTGGAAGAGAACCGCGCGGCGCGCCAGGTCATCATCGACACCCTCGTCGACCACACCGCACGAGGCGAACGGGCCCGCATCGCCCGGGAGCTTCACGACGTAGTCGCCCACCACATCTCGATGGTCGCGGTCCAGGCCGAGGCAGCTCGACTCGCCGTTCCCGGACTTCCGGCGGCCGGAGCTCAGCGGCTCTCTGCGATCGGGGACACGGCCCGCGAGGCGCTTGTGGAGATGCGCCGACTGCTGGGCGTGTTGCGTGACGATGCGGGTGTCGAGGTTGCCGACCGGCGCCCCCAGCCTGGCCTTGACCAGGTGACTGAGCTTGTCGACGAAGCACGAGAGGCATCCGGTTGTCCGACACGGTTGATCTTTCGAGGCGCGCCTATCGCCCTCGACCCCAACGTCGAGCTCGTCGCTTACCGCATCGTCCAAGAGGCTCTCACGAACTCGAGGCGGCACGCCCCTGGCGCGGCGGTCGACGTGGAGCTTGCCTACACCGACGCGTTGCTGCGGCTCCGCGTCCGTGACGACGGTCCGGGGCCACCACCATCGGTTCCACCCGGCGGTCATGGGATCACTGGTATGCCCGAGCGCGCCGCCGCGGTTGGGGGCTCGGCCCGGACCGGTCCCGCAACTGGCGGTGGGTACCTCGTCGAGGCCATCCTTCCCGCAAAACTCGAGGAATCGGTGTGACTGACGGGTGTCTTGTGCGCATCGTGGTCGCCGACGACCATCAAGTCGTACGCGATGCATTCGCGGAACTGCTCAACACGCAACCTGACTTCAACGTGGTCGCCACGGCGTCCGACGGAACGTCGGCCGTTCGTATATGCGGTGAGCTGCATCCCGACGTCGTGCTCATGGACGTGCGTATGCCGGGAGTGGACGGGATCGAGGCGACTCGTCGGCTTGCAGGACTCGGGGAAGCGGCTCCGCGCGTCATCATGTTGACGACGTTCGATCTTGACGAGTACGTCTACGATGCTCTTCGCGCCGGCGCCAGCGGCTTCTTACTCAAAGACGGCACCGCTGAAAGATTGTTCGATGCCGTTCGCGTTGTAGCCGTTGGAGAGGCACTCCTTGCCCCTGCCGTCACGCGTCGGCTCATCGGCGAGTTCGTCACGCAGCGACGAGCGAACGAGCCTTGTCTAACCCTCCAGTCGTTGACACGGCGCGAAACCGAAGTGCTCCAACTCATAGCGGAAGGCCTCTCGAACGCCGAGATCGCGAACCGTCTCGTCATCACCGAGGAGACCGTGAAAACCCACGTCAGTCGATTGCTGAACAAGCTTGGGCTGCGCGACCGCACCCAAGCAGTGATCACGGCGTACGAGTCCGGGCTCGTTGTGCCGGGAGGTAAGCGAGTGCTGGCGAAGCCGGAACCGGGTGACAGAGCGCCATGGGACCCGAACTCATGATTCCAGAGCCCGCTCAGCTGCGCTCATCCAAGACTCGCTCGATCAGCTCCTGGGCTGGCCCAGATGTCCTGGTTCGAACGGTGTCCCGGGCTCTGATTCGTCGTTACCGCCTCGGCACAGCTCACACGCGATCTGATTGGTGGGAACCGACCCAGGCAGGACTGATCGCGATCTTAAGCAATGACCAAAGTATCAACCCGCCGAGCCAGCGATAAGTGCACCGTGGTATCGATTTCGACTTGGTCTGGCAGTACCGCGCGAACCTCACGCAGCAGATCGCCGCGCTGATCTGGGGCGAGCTTGAGGTAGGCCGAGACGGTGGCCAATCGTCCTACATAGTCGGCGGCCATTTTGGTCGCGACATGCGGCAGCTCGCGCTGCTCGACATCAACAAGACCGTCGGCAGCGGCCATCTCTTCGATCGACCACGGGTGTACACCGTCTTGGTCGTCGTCGAGAAGCACACGGCTTTCGATCTCGTCGACCCTTGCGAACAACTCGGGGTCCTTCAACTCGGCGGGTGCACCGAACAAGGCGAGCACACCGCCGGGGACGACCAGCTCGACGGCCTGGGTCCACCGCGTATTCGGGTTGGTCCAGTGCCACGCCGCGGCGGCGTACACCAAATCGAAGCGTGACTTGGTGCGGAAGTCTTCGAAGGTAGTGACAATCGGCGTCACGGGAAGTCCGTGCGCCTCCCTCGCCAGCACCTCCGCCATGTCGGCGTCGGGCTCGAGCGCGGTCACCTCGATGCCACGCGCAGCGAATGGCCGCGTTGCCTTTCCAGTTCCCGCGCCGACCTCGAGCGCCGTGCGCATGGGCCGTCCCGCGTAGCTCAAGACAGTGTCGACCAACTCGTTGGGGTAATCCAGCCGATAGCGCTCGTAGCGATCTGCCACCGACCCGAACAACAGCCCGCGCGCGGAGTTCCCTAGTGGCCGGCTCGGCGCGGTGACCATGCGCTCATGGATATCACAGCGTCCTTCATCACCCGGCTAATGGTGGTGGATGAGCTTTCTCGTGAACAAAGCTGATCACCGAGCCATCGGAAGGTGAGCACTCCTCCAGGCAGGGCTACCGAGCCCTATGTTTAGATCGTGCCCCTTCCGGTTGGCGAGGAGTGCCAAAACGGCTGGTGGGGTGACGTGCCTCGAGCACTTGTCCATTAGCGCGCCGACGGTCTCCTCCGGCTCAGACGTATCGAGAACAGAGAGGAGCAACGATGATCTTCGTCGGCGTGGACTGGGCAGAGGCCCACCACGATCTGGCAGTTAAGGACGCCGCCGGCAAGACGCTCGCAAAGCGCCGCATAACAGACGATCTGGAGGGGGTGCGGCACCTGCACGAGGTGCTCGCTTGCTACACAGATGATCCCTCCGAAGTGCTCATCGGCATCGAGACCGACCGGGGCCTGTTCGTCTCGGCGCTGCGATCAGTGGGCTATCGGGTCTTCGCCGTGAACCCGTTCTCTGCCTCGCGTTACAGAGACCGCCACTCGAGCTCGGGTGCCAAGTCCGACCCGGGAGATGCGGAAGTGCTCGCCGATCTCGTGCGCACCGATTCGCACAACCACCGCGAGATCGCCGGCGACAGCGAGCTCGTGGAAGCGGTGAAGATCCTTGCTCGGGCGCACAAGGCCCTGATCTGGACCCGGCAGCGCCAGACCAACTCGCTGCGCTCGATACTGCGTGAGTACTACCCCGGGGTTCTTGCTGCCTTCGCGGACGGCTTGAACGCCAAACAGGCGATCGAGGTCCTTCTCATCGCTCCGACGCCGGAGCTCGGGCGTGGGCTCTCGCGCTCCAGGATCGCCTCGGCGCTTCGTCGGGGCGGGCGAAAGCGCAGCATCGAGGAGCGCTCCACCGAGATCCAACAGGCGCTCCGGGCCCCCAGCTCGAGGCACCGGCTCTCATATCCAATGCCTTCGGGGAAACCGTGAAGGCATTGGCCAGTGTCATCGCCGAGCTCTCCCGACAGATCGAGTCCCTCGAAGCCGAGCTGGCCTCGCATTTTGACAAGCACCCGGACGCGAAGATCGTCCTCTCCCTGCCAGGACTCGGGACGGTCCTCGGCGCCCGGGTGCTCGGCGAGTTCGGGGATGACCCGGACCGCTTTGCCAGTGCCAAGTGTCGCAAGAATTACGCCGGCTCGTCACCGATCACGAGAGCATCAGGGACAAAGCGCGTGGTGCTCGCCCGCTACGCCCGCAACCGTCGCCTAGCTGATGCCCTCTACCTTTGGGCCTTCGCCTCGCTCACGGCCTCACCAGGTGCCCGGGCGCTCTATGACCGACACCGAGACGCCGGCGACTCGCACCATCAAGCGCTCAGAGCTCTCGCCAACCGCTTCGTCGGGATCCTCCACGGATGTCTTGTGAGCGGCACGCTCTATGACGAAACCGTCGCCTGGGAGACCCGCGCAGAGATTGCCGCTTGACGATTTAAGAGCGTGGGATGTCTAAACACCCGTCCGCCTCGCGTCGCGGTCCCTAGTTCGGGCTCTGCGTCCGGACCGCAGAGGCAGCTGAGCAAGCGACTCCGCGCTGAGCGCGTCCGCGGTGGCGACTTACCCTGTGGAACATGCCGAATGACGAACACGGTGAGACGCGCTTCGGCGCGGCGGCAGATGCCGACGAGTGGAACGCAAGGTACAGCGAGCGAGAAGGTGCGAGATGGAGCGGCCGCCCGAACGGCCGGTTCCTTGTCGAAGTCGCCGGCCTCGCGCCTGGCCGGGCACTCGACGTTGGTTGCGGTGAAGGAGCCGACGCCATCTGGCTCGCTCAGAACGGCTGGTTAGTGACAGCGATCGACATCTCTAAGGTGGCGGTCAGCCGGGCGAAGGCAGCAGCAGAGCTGGCCGGTGCCGCAGTCGAGTGGATCTGCGGGGACGCTCTCCAACAGTCGTTCCCGGCCGCCTCATTCGACCTCGTGTCTATGCAGTATCCAGCGCTCCCCAAAGCGGCCGGCGAGGTCGCCTTGCGGGCGCTACTCGACACGGTGCGGCCCGGCGGGTTGTTGCTCGCCGTCTACCACGACCTTGACGACGAGCACCGCGAGCACATGAAGTCGCGGGGCGTCGATCCCGCGGACTACGTCGATGCCGACGACCTCGACCAGCTGCTCGGTGACGACTTCAGTGTTGAGCTACATGCAGTCGAGCCCCGCATCGACCCGCCGCCGGACAACCCACATATCTCAGACGTCATTCTGCGTGCCCGGCGCCGCTAACCACATGGCCCAATTCCGCGACTCGCGACTGACAGACAAGCACGTCATCGCAAACCGCTGGAATCGGATAGCTGGTTAGGTTCTGGTTAGGCGCGGCGAAAAACGACCAAATCAGAGACCGCGCGCCGAAGGCGGTCGGCGTCGGGCAAGGATCGGAGCGCTTCAACTGCCGGCCTGGTGACCTCGTCGATGGCGGCATCGTCTAGTTCGCGAAGTGCCGGCCAGCTGCGGCAAGCAATCGCGGCGAGTTCGTCGCGGGGGGCGGAGGACCATTGGTGTGCAATTTTGTGGGCGGTGCCGACGAACCCGGCGCTGGCGGCCCATTCCAGGACCTGTTCGACTGTGACGCCCCATGGTCGCACGGCACCGCGACGAGCGTCGACACGTTCGCTCATCTCCTTGATTATCTGACCAACGACGTCGTCAGCTGCCGGCCGCTGGGCTAAAGACACGGCGTAGAGCCCGCACGGGCGCAACACCCGAGCAACCTCACGAAACAGCCGAGCCGGATCGGCGACTGAATGCACCACCCACACCGACACAGCGTGGGCGACGCTCGCCGTCGCTACCGCCATCTGCAAGGCGTCGGCCTGCATGACGAGAGACCCCAAGCGCTTCTGGGCTCGCAGGAGCATGGGTGCGGAGATGTCGAGCCCGATAACCTGGCGCCCTCGCCTGATGAGACCAAGCGCGACTACTCCGGTGCCGACACCAATCTCGAGGATCGGGCCATCGTCCAATGGGAGGACGGCGTTGATGCCCTCGGCGTACTCGTCACCTCGACTCTCTCCTCCTCGAGTCTCGTCGTAGTGGTCCGCCAATTGATCGAACTCGCCCACGAAGAGATGTTCGCACCCCATTCAACCGGAACAACTCGTGTGCATCGCTAGCTGGGCTATCGCCTAGCGCCCCGCCGCTTTATGACAATGGGACTCCCGCGGGCGGCCCGAGCCCGACCCATAGCCGGTTCTGGAGGAAGAAACAGGCATCGAGATGGCCATAAGCGATGGCGAGATCGTCGTGTAGGCAGCGCTCGTCGATGGTGGCAGAAACGATACGCCCGAAGATGAACACCTCTCCGCCGTCGAACTCGACAGTGTGTTGATGTATGCACTCAAAGTGTGCGACGCATTCGGCGACACGCGGCGGCGCGACCGAAGCGGCTGGGAGAAAGCTTAGGTCGGCATGCTTGACACGTCGGTTGCCGTAGTCGCTCAGCATGGCCCACGCCCGCGGTGCCAACCGCGACGGCAGGACGTTGATCACAAACTGACCGGTCTCGGTCACATTGACGTAGGTGCGGTGAGTGATGGTGCAACCGAAGCCGATGATCGGAGGAGAAAAGGCAGCCATCGACAGCCAACTCTTAGGGGCGATGTCCACCTCGCCCTCTGTGTCGAGCGTGGTGACTAGCACGATCTGGCCTGGCAGCGGCGAGCACGGCCAATCCCGCTTATCCAAAGGAAGGGCCACAAAGTGGCGCTCGGAGGGTCCGTGCCTGGCAGCCAACGTCGGGTCGAGATAGTCATTGGCTCTGTGGGCGGGGCTCCAGGGGTGGACCTCGACGGTCTCCCAACCTCCAGTCACGTACGGGTCGGTCTCGGCAAATCGTCGGGCCTGGCTGAGGTCGTCGAAGCGGGCCAGGATGAGCCCGCCTGTTCCGTCGCCGAGCGGACCAGCAACGATCAACCTGCCTTGGTCGTCGAGTTCAGCGAGACGATCGACGTGCTCACGGACCGCTTCGTCCGGGAACGCCTCCGGGCGCGAGCGATGGAATACGATCGCAAACTCCACGCTGGGATCCTATGGTCCCCTAGGTCGCCTCTTCGGGCTCGGGACCGCAGCTCGCCGTCGATGAACTCCCGCGAGCGTCTTTGCAACTTGTCCCTGGAATTGGGCGTCTTCGAACTGGGAGCTCACGATCATCTCTCTGACCGAGAGAAGTGTCCTTCCGTGCCCGCAGGGGGCCGACTTAACCCACACGCTCGGCGTGCTCCAGAACTGCGAAACCGAGCGCAATCACCTCGCTTTGGTGCTACCACGACCGATCGGAGGGGGCTTTCCTCCTTCTGGTCGCACAGGCACTCGTCCATAATCTGACCTGGGCGGGAGCCGAAAGGGGGCCAGCGACGGCAAATCGCAACGACGCGGGAACCGGCGGGACACTCGCCGTCTCCTCTTTCCGGTTAAGGGCCACGTGGCGCTCCCAGCGTGCTTTCTACCTGACCGTGGTGCTGTTCGTCGGCCTCGTGGGCGGCCTGGCGATGGCTTCCATGGCGGCAGCCAGGCGCACCCAGTCGGCCTACCCCGCCTACCTCGCCGCCAGCCGAGCCTCGAACCTGGTCTTCGAGAGCTACCAGCCGCAAGACTATGCAGCTGACTACAACCTGAGCCGCGCGCTCGAACACCTGAGGGGAGTGGCCTCAGTCGCCGCCTCGCCCAACATCTACGTCACGCCCATCGGGCCGAACGGTTTCGCTCTCCCCTCGGCGATCAACGACGACGACGTGAGCTTCGTCGGCAGCACAGGGGCCGAGTACTTCTCCCAGGACAAGGTGGTCCTAGAGGCGGGAACGATGCCAGACCCTTCGAAGGCCGACGAGATCGCTGCCACGGCGGATGCGGCAAGGCTGCTGGGCTGGAAGCTGGGCGAGACGATCCCTTTCGGCGCCTTCACGCTTGCCCAGATGGAAAATGAGTCGCTGGACCCCCTGCGCACCAGACCCAACCTGGACTTTCGCGTCAAGCTGGTGGGCCTCGTGGTCTTCTCGAACCAGGTCGTGAGCGATGACATCGACCGCTTTCCGACCAATGTCCTCGCCACCCCCGCCCTCACGCGTTACCTACAGGAAGCATCTGCCCTGCCCGTTTACGGGTTGCGACTGAGGGAAGGCGCGGCGGGGGTGCCGGCGGTAGAGCGGGAGATCATCGCCGCCTTGCCACGCGGGAGCGTCTACCTCTTCAGGGTCACCTCGATCATCGAAGGCGAGGTCGAGCGCGCAACACGGCCCGAGACGATCGCCCTCGGGACCTTCGGGGCGATCGCGGGCGTTGTGGCCCTCCTGGTGACGGCGCTCATGATCAGCAGACGGCTTTGGTTCGACGCCGAGGAAGGCGCCATCATGTGGGCCCTCGGTGCGCGGCGTTTCACCCTTGTGGCTACCGCGACCCTCGGTCTTCTCGTCGCCACCGTCTCCGGCGCCTTGCTTGCCGCGGCAGTGGCGGTCGCCATGTCGCCCTTGGCTCCGCTCGGCGCCGTTCGTGCCGTCGACCCGTCTCCAGGCTTCACCGTCGACTGGCTGGTAATCGGGGCGGGCTTTGCCGCGCTCGTCACGGTTCTGTCTGCAATGACATTCGTGTTCGCCTACCTGCGCGCGCCCGGAAGGCGTGTTATCAATCCGGCCAGCATCGAATCACGCTCGTCCTCAATAGCCAAGTCGGCTGCGGCGGCGGGGTTGAGCGTTCCGGCTGTCACCGGGCTGCGTTTCGCCCTCGAGCGCGGACACGGACGCTCTGCGGCCCCCGTCCGCTCCGCCCTGGCCGGTGCGGTGCTTGCCGTCGTCGTAGTGGCTGCCACGGTGACCTTCGGCGCAGGTCTCGCGACACTCGTCTCTCACCCGAGCCTTTATGGGTGGAACTGGAACTACGCCATCTCGTCGGCGCAGAACAGCGACATCCCGCCGGGCGCTATCCGGCTTTTGTCGCAGGAGAAGGCAGTGGCGGCCTGGTCCGGATACGGCTTTGCCAACATTCAGATCGACGGCCTGACGGTACCGGCCATGGTTCGGACTGCTCACACTGCCGTAGGTCCCCCGATACTCCAAGGTCACGGTGTCGACACTGCCAGGCAGATCGTCCTCGGTGCCGAGACCCTCGCCTTGCTGCACAAAAAGGTCGGAGACAGCGTGTACGTCTCCTACGGCACAGCCAAAGACTTTCCCGTCTACGTGCCGCGGACCCGCCTCGTCGTGGTCGGCAGCGCCACGATGCCAGCCATCGGCAACTCCGGGTCCCTCCACCCTTCTATGGGGACGGGCGCCGTGATCGCCAAGGCAATCGAGTCCCTCTCTCTGCAAAAGGCGCTCGAGAACCCCGACCCCAACTTGAACGGCCCATCGATTGTGCTCGTGAGACTGCGCCCCCACGATGCTGGGTTGGCGACGTTGCAAAAGGTGGCACTCGATGCCGACAGGATCATGGCAGCCGATCCCGAGGGCGTCGGAGACACCTACACCGTGCTCGGCCCGCAGCGTCCCGCCGAAATCGTCAACTACCAGTACAGCGGGAACACGCCGGCTCTGCTGGCGGTGGGCCTCGCCGCGGGGGCCATCGCCGCCTTAGGACTGACCCTCGCCGCTTCGGTCAGTCGTCGGCGCAGAGACCTTGCCATCTTGAAAACTCTCGGTCTCACAAGCCGCCAACTGGCCGTCACCATCTCTTGGCAGGCGTCCGTCTCGGCCGTAATCGGGATAGTCATCGGCTTACCGATCGGCATTGGCCTCGGGCGGTGGCTCTGGGACCTGTTCGCGCGCGATATCTACGCCGTCCCGAGACCGACGGTGCCCGCTGCCGATCTAGTCCTGGTCTCCGTTCTCGCTTTCGTGCTCGCCAACGCTGTGGCCGCCTGGCCCGGTCGGATGGCGGCGTCAACGCCGATCTCAGTGGCCCTGCGCAGCGAGTAGCGAAGCCACGGGACCTGCTGTTGCAGACTGGAACCGTAACGCGCCGGCCGGGCTCGTAATCGACCAGCCACCAGCTCCGTACACCTCCGGCCTGCCGAGCCGATCTCGCCGACCGGTGCAGGTGGCGCCTAGGCTCAGCGTCGTAAGTAAGAAGGCGCGCGCGTTACACACGCTAGGGCAGCCCCAAGCCTCCCGGTGAATACTGCTTGCACGCGTTGTTTGCTGCCCGAAACTGCGGAGACCTCGGGTCGTTGCCCGCTCCGCCAAACCGAATGCTGACGTTGCCGTTGGACACTGTCGGATCGGGGAAGTTCGGCACGCCGTGCGACCGCATGCATTGCGCGAGCTTGAGCGTCTGGGCGACGATGTGCTGGGTCTCGGCGGCAGTCGGCTGCCCGCCGTTAGGTAGAAGGTGCTGGCAGGCCTTGTTAGCCGAGACGAACTGCGCCGAGTTTGGATTGACGCCGGAGGACCCGTTGAGTTTCCCGCTGTGAAAGAGGAAGTCCCCGCCGCTCGTCGGGTCCGGGAAGTTGACCACCCCGTGGGTGCGCATGCAGCCCGCATACTTCACGGCGTCAAGGTAGTCCGTTGCCTTGTTCCCACCCTGCGCCGCCGCCGACACTGAAGCCAAAGTCGTCGAGCCAATGCTCGCGACCTCCGGTGAGGCCGAACCACCACCACACCCCCCAGCGAGCAGCCCGACGGCGATGAGCGTAAGTAGCCCCAAAATCGCGCTCCAAAGGTGGCGCCGACACTCTCCCTTGGCCATGAAGCTGTTGTAGCTCAGTTGGCCTAACAGGGTCCTAACAGTCGATCAACAATGGTCTAGCTTGCGGCTCGACGGCCACCAGATCGGCGCTGTGAGACACGAAGAACCGGGCCGACCAAGGCTCTTGCGAGCCCACATCCAAAGCGAGAACAACGGCGCACGAGCCAATTGCCCGTGCGCCAGGATGGAAGCTGTGCTTGGCTTCCGTACCGCCACCGAGGCTGAGGTTGTGCTGGCGTTCTTGCGTGGGGAGATCGACTCGCGTCGGTTTGGGAATGACGTGAGGCAAGCCCTCGTGGATGCTGGCGGCCTTGAGTTGGTGCTGCACCCTGACCTCAACTCAGAAGATGAGAACCGAGCGCGCGAGAGCGCCCTGTCGGTGGCGAGGGGTTGGCGTGACGCCGAGCTGTTCGAGGGATTTCCCGAAGCAGTGAACTGGTACCACGGCGTGATGCAACCGGACTTGCTCTCGCGGGTGCGCTTCATCGACTACTCCTACTGGAACGAGCTCTCCGGAGGCTCTCGCCGGCCGGCCGACGTCCTCGCGACCCTGCAGGCGGGCAAGCTGCCGAGGTGGCTGACCAAGCTCGGAACGAGCTGGTGCTTTGAGTTTGCAGCTCATCTCGCCACGACCGAGGTCGTGGACGACATCATCGTCATGGCGACACCTGACCTCAGCAAACTCGTCCTTCTCGAAGGCCACGCGCGTCTTACCGCCATCTTCGTGGGCGGGCTACAGGACCGCCTCACCGTTCGGGCGTACCTCGGGCTGTCAGAGGCAATCGATCAGTGGAGCTGTTTCTGATCTCATGTGCTCGTCCCCACTGAGCCTCAAGCCGCAGCCGCACGCGGCAGTTCGTGGTTGGCAGGCTCTCAGAGCTGTGTGACGCCGAAGGTCTCGTTAGGCGCGGCGACCCTCCCAATCTGGACGATGGCCGGTGTGCGCCTCCAGCTCGCGACTGTCCCAACCCTTTCGAAGCAGCGGCTAGAGCCAAGGCAAGTCAATGGGTGCTCACCCTCGCCTGGCGAGGCTATTGGCTGGTACCTCGCCCGCAAAAGTGATATCATTTAATATCAGATTAGTGAGGCCACCTCTCCAGGAGGGATCATGAGCCAGTCTGTCGAGTCCAAACGCGAACCCGAGGCCACTCCGGTCGGTCATTCGGGAGTCCGAGTCGAAATCCGCGAACGTCAAGCGTTGGCCATCAGCGGCTGGCTTGGCGTCTTCGTTGTAGCCGCCTGCGGAGTCGGGGCCTACTTCCTCGCGAACCATGTCCTTATCGTGGTGCCGATCGTCGTGGCGGCGATCACATGGGCCTCGCTGACCATTGTTCAGCCCGGCCAGACCAAGGTCGTGCGCTTCTTCGGACGCTACGTCGGCACAGTGCGCCGAGCTGGCCTTTGGTGGATCCTGCCTTTGTCTGATCGGCGGAGCGTGAGTATTCGGGTACGGAACTTCGAGACGAACCACCTGAAGGTAAACGACGCTGACGGCAATCCCGTCGAGATCGCTGCCATTGTCGTCTGGCAGGTTGCGGACACATCGCGTGCTCTCTACGCCGTGGAGGACTATCTCAATTTCGTGCGTGTGCAAGCCGAGTCGGCCCTGCGCCACGTCGCGACCACCCATCCCTACGACAACGCTGCAGACGACGGGCTGTCGCTTCGCGGCTCGACCGACATCGTTGCCGGCGAGCTCGCCGCAGAGATGGCCGAGCGCGTCTCCATTGCCGGATTGGAGATCATTGAGGTTCGCATCAGTCATCTTGCCTACGCTTCCGAGATCGCCCAGGCCATGTTGCGCCGGCAGCAGGCCAACGCAGTCGTGGCGGCCCGCTCTCGCATCGTCGACGGGGCCGTCGGAATGGTCGAAATGGCACTCGAGCGACTGGCGGAGAGTGACATCGTCCAGCTGGACGAGGAGCGCAAAGCAGCAATGGTGAGCAATCTTATGGTCGTACTATGTAGTGACCAGCCTGCTTCGCCGATCGTCAACGCCGGCACGCTCTACTCGTGATCCGTGAATGAGCGAAGGCAGGTCTTGCTGCGACTTGATCCAACCGTTCATGACGCCCTAGCCCGATGGGCCTCCGACGAGTTCCGGAGCACGAACGCCCAGATTGAAATGCTGCTGCGTCGGGCCCTCGACGACTCCGGTCGAATGCCGAAAAAGGTTGGGCCTTTGCCGAAACGGGGCCGGCCACCTATCGATCGCTGACTGTCTGCCGATCACCGGTCTGCGTTAGCGGCGGAGGTATGTCGCAGAGTGGATCGAATCGAGCGAGCGGACGTCAGCTCGTCGCTGGGACACTGGCTATGAAGCGAAAGCGGTCCTCGATCTCGTCAATAATCACGTCGACAAATCCGACGGCGGTGAGACGGCCCTTCAGGGTCGAAGGATCGACCGGAGTGTATATGTCGCCTGCATGCAGCTCCCGACGCGAGGCGGTCTCGAGACTGTCAGTTCCCACGAGAACGGCCTCGGGTCGTAGCACCCGGCGCAGCTCGCTGAAGAGCTGATCTTGGAGCGCGACAGAGGGAAGGTGGTGGAGCATCGTGAACACCGTGGCCGCGCTGAAGCGTCCAGCGGCAATTGGTAGCTCCGTTCCATTGGCGTGCACGACATCGACATTGCTCCCGGCCAGCCGTGCGCACAGAGCATGCGCGAGGGCGTCGTCGATCTCGACGGCCGTCAGTCGTGCAACTCTTCGCCGGAGAACGTCCGTGGTCAAGCCCGGTCCGGGACCGATCTCTAGGACCTCATCGCCGAGGTCGCGGTCACCCAACGCCCAAGGCAGCAACTCTGTCTCGACGAAGCTCGCCCACTCCGGACTGGAACAGATCCTCAAGTGCTCTTGGTTCATAGGGTCACCGCTTCATCGTTAACTCGTTGAACAAGATCGTTGCACCGCACACTTCGCCTACCCCTTGTGGGCCGCTGTCGCAGGGCAGCGATGCAATGCAACACAAGCTGACCGCCGCTTGACTAACTCAGCGTCGTCCTGACATCTCGGCCGGGTACCGGAGGCCGTCAAGGACCATGGAGACGAGGCGTTCGCTCTTCTCGACGGAGTTCGAAGGGTTGGTGCACACCGGACTCACCAATTGGGTGACGTCTCGGCCATCGACGTCGCCTCGGATTACACCAGCCGCCTTCGCCCGGTCGATCACCAGGTCGAAGGCCGAATCGATCAGGTCACGCGCGTGAGAGCGCATGGCAGGGTTCTTCTCGAAGGCCTGCTGAAGCTCGCTCAGAAGTGTCTGCTTGGTCCTGGCATAACGCATGAAGGCCTCGAGGAAAGCAACGACGGCCGGCCAAGGCTCGAGGGTGGCGACAGCAGCCTTGGCCGCCTCGGAGAGCTCTTCGACATCGGTGTTGTACACAGCTTCGACGATGTCGATGCGACTTGGGAAATGGCGGTAAAGGGTACCGACCCCTACACCGGCTTTACGGGCGATGGCCTCCATCGATGCAGTCGAGCCCTGCTCCGCGAACACTTCCCGGGCGGCTGTGACAAGTCGCTCGTGATTGCGCCGCGCATCGGCGCGCGGAGCCCGGTCCGCGTTGACGGACTTGGTCCCCTCCGGGCTGGCGGGCTCGCCCTTTGCCTCGTTCATCGCGTTTTCCGACCTTGAGAAAATACCGGTTGCTAACCGGAGGCACCCTCCGTATACTAACCGGAGGAAGCTTCCGTTTGTGATCTTACCAGCGGAAAGGTAACAGTCAATGCCCTCGTCAACCCCTCACAGCTCGCGCCCCGGCGCCGGCGAAAAGAGCTCTGTCGGCACTGCCGACCTGCGCCGGCGCCGCGTCGCCAATCCGTCCGTCTTCCTCTTCGTGATCCTGACAGCCCAGCTGATGGTCATCCTCGACTCGACGATCGTCAATGTCGCCCTGCCCCACATCCAAGAAAGCCTGAGCTTTTCGACGAGCACTCTCTCATGGGTGCTTAACGCCTACATCCTCACTTTCGGAGGCCTGCTCCTGCTCGGAGCTCGGGCAGGTGACCTGTTCGGCCGACGGCGCACGTTCCTCATCGGTATCGCGATATTCACGCTGAGCTCTCTGGTGGGCGGCCTGGCGCCTGCGGGTTGGGTGCTCCTGGCCGCCCGAGCCGCCCAGGGGGTCGGTGCCGCCATGGCGGCGCCCTCCGCGCTGTCCCTTCTCACCACGGTCTTCAAGGAGGGACCCGAGCGGGTCCGGGCCATCGGCCTCTACACGACCGTGTCCGCCGCCGGGGGCGCAACGGGGCTCGTCGCCGGGGGACTTCTGACTCAGCTTGCCTCGTGGCGCTGGGTGATGTTCGTGAACGTCCCTATCGGGCTGGCCGTCTTCGTCGTTGGTCGGGCTGTGATCGCCGAGACCGATCGGCGCCGCGGGCGCTTCGACCTGTTCGGAGCTCTCACGTCCACCCTCGGGGTCACGGGGATCGTGTTCGGCTTGGTGGAGGCGGGAACATCCGGATGGGCGAGCCCCGTCACGGTCTCGGCGTTAGCGGTTGGGCTGGTCCTTGTCGGCGTCTTTGTCGCTCAAGAGGGACGAGTGCAAGAGCCCATATTGCCTCTGCGGCTCCTCACCCACCGGACGAGGGCCGCAGCCAACATCAGCCGGGCTCTGCTATACGCCGGCTTCTACGGCCTGTTCTATTTCATGGGACAGTTCCTGCAAGACGTCGAAGGATACTCACCTCTGTTCACCGGACTCGCCTTTCTTCCCATGCCAGCCTCGGTCTTCCTCTCGTCGCAACTCGCGAGCCGGTTCCTCTTGTACCGGCTCTCTCAAAAGGCCGTGATGGCAACAGGGATCGCGACGGCAAGCCTCGGCCTGTTGCTTGCCACGCAGGTGGGAGCCGATGCTGGCTACCTGCAGATCGTCGTGTCGCTAGTGCTCATCGGCGCGGGGAGCGGAACGGCCTTCGTAGCCCTCACTTCAGCCTCCCTGGCCGAAGTGGCCAGGTCCGATGCCGGTGCGGCATCAGGGCTGGTCAACGTGTCTCAACAGATAGGCGCCGCCCTTGGTCTGGCCGTGCTCGTCACTATCTTCGAGGCACTTACCGGCCATGTTCAACTCCAGCCGGGAATGGGCTCAACGGCGGTCGTGGTCACGGTGGTTCATGCCCTCGACGCCGTATTCGGCATCGGGGCGCTCTTCGCCGTAGCAGGGCTTGTGACCGTGCTCGTTGGTGTACACAGGCCGCGACCCGCGCCTGTGCTCGCGGAAGCGTCTCTCGACAACGGTGACGAGTCCCTCGAGGCTCTTGTCCAGGTGAACGAGGCATGAACGATTTGCGACGTGTTCCGAGGCATCTGCTCAATCGGCGCTAGTGACTATAGATAATCCCGGCCCTGACAGCGCCGACCCGGCGAGTGTCACCCTCGCTACCGTCGGACCGTTTACCTTTACGGGCGAGTGCTATTCCGATCAGGACCATCTGATAGATCCTCCTTTCGTCGCGGAAACCTTCATCTCGACCAGTGAGGACGACTCGGCGGTCCAAGACGGCGAGACCGCTACCGACGACCCGAACCTGATGAGCGGAACACCGGTTCAGATCGGTGCCACAGTGACGGGCACCGATGGCCCATTTATCCTCGGTCCGGGGGCCGGGTTCATGGGACCCGACGAGGGTTCCACATCCTTCGAGTCCGCGGATGACACGACTCTCGGGAACGCCTTCACCGGAGCTGGCGTTTACGTCGGCGTCGCCAGCGGCGCTACGGTGCCAGCCTGCACGTTCTTCGGATACATCGACACGTACTGATAACGAGGACGAAATCCACGGGCAAGCCCCGAATTGGCTTGACAGTGTCCCGTTGCGGCCAAGGGCAAACAGCTGGACTCGCCTGGTTAACCATCAACACCCTGATGCCTGAGCCTCTACGGGTACCCGGAACTTCCGCGGCCGCCGGGCTACCTTTCCTCGAAGTCAGGCCTTCGTATTCGTTGCCAGGATGACCGCAGCTAGGCTCGCTCCCGTTCTCGTGGGCGCGCAGAGGCTTGCCGGTGCGTGTCCACGACCAAGCAGCGCTTCGAGCGAGAGGACGCGTCCGTGACAAACAAGCTCTTCTTTCCCGAGGGCTTCCTTTGGGGTGTATCTGCCTCGGCCTACCAGATCGAGGGGGCAGTTGACGAGGACGGCAGGTCTCCCTCGATCTGGGACACATTTAGCCACCGCCCAGGCGCCACACGCCACGGCGACACGGGTGACATAGCCTGCGACCACTACCACCGAATGCAGGCCGACGTTGCGCTCATGGCAGAACTGGGCGTTGGCGCGTACAGATTCTCCGTCGCCTGGAACCGGGTGCAGCCGGACGGCAAGACGGTTGTCAACGAAGCGGGGCTCGGGTTCTACAACCGGCTCGTCGACACGCTTCTCGCCCACGACATCCGGCCAGTCGTCACCCTTTACCACTGGGAGCTTCCCCAGAGCCTCGAGGACGAAGGTGGATGGCTTGAGCGGGAAACAGCCCGCAGGTTCGCCGCCTTCGCTGAGATCGTCGCCGGCTCCCTCGGCGACCGGGTGGAGCTCTGGGTCACATTGAACGAGCCCTGGTGCTCCGCCTTCGTCGGATATTCCATGGGCCACCATGCACCCGGCCTGGCCGAGATCGGCGCCGGCGCGATCGCTTCGCACAACCTGTTGCTGGCCCACGGGATGGCGGCACGCGCCATCGCCGCGAGCGCGGGTGCCAGCGCCCAAATCGGCAGTGCCCTCAACATCTCCCCTGTCAGCGCAGCGTCGGTCAGCCCCGAAGACGTAGCCGCCGCGCGGCGTGTCGACGACCAGCGCAACCGCTGGTTCCTCGACCCGCTCTTCAAGGGCTGCTACCCCAGCGAGCTGCTCGAGGAGTACACGCGACTCGTGGGTCGCGACTTCGTGCAGGACAGTGACTACGAGATAATGCGGACGGGAGTCGACTTCCTCGGGGTCAACTACTACTCGCCGCAAAGGGTGGCAGCAGCCAAGGACGACCGGTCGGCGTCAACAGGACGCTCCACCTACGGAGCCTGGCTGGGTGTCGATGACCGATCGCGCGACGATGTGCCTCGCACCGCGATGGGCTGGACCGTCGAACCGGAGGGCCTTACCGAGATCCTGGTCCGCGTGCGGCGTGACTACGGCGACGTCGCCATGTACGTCACCGAGAACGGAGCGTCCTTCCACGACTACGTGGATCCGAACGGAACCGTGTGCGACTTCGAGCGCATCGAATACCTGAGAGCCCATCTCGCCGCCGCGCACGCCGCCATCAGCCAAGGCGTCGACCTTCGGGGTTATCTCCTCTGGTCCCTTTACGACAACTTCGAATGGGCCGAGGGCTATGGGCAGCGCTTCGGGCTCGCCTTCACCGACTACCGCACCCAAGAGCGAATCTTCAAACAGAGCGCCCACTGGTACAAGGCGGTGATGGCTGCGAACGCCGTCGAGCTCTGAGCCCGGCCACCTCGGCTGCAAACCTGACCCGGCAGAGATCCAGGGCTCAATCGCGCTTGGGATGGGCCGAGGCGTCAAAGACGCGGGGCCATCTCGGATCGGGAAGGCCTTCAAGCGGCGCGCCCTCGGCGAAGTCCCTCCCATGACCAAAGGCACCGTGGTGCAGGCAGGTCGCGACGGCGACCTCGGTGGCAGCAGCGAGGGCCTCACGGGGCGTCTCACCAGAGAGGATCTCGCCAAGGAAGCACCCGATCAGGCTGTCGCCCGCGCCGAGGGTGTCGACAGGGCTCACCGCAGAGCCGACGCGGTGGATGACTGTCCCGTCGAGCACCATCGCACCTCGCGCCCCTTGGCTTACGAGCACGAGCTTCGGCCCGAAGCCGGCCGCGGCGCGAGCCAGGTCCTCGGCCTCCCCGGCTGCGAGACGCAGGCCGGAAAAGCACGCCACGCGCACGTGCGGGGCGAGGTGCATCCAGTACTCGGCCGGCCGCTCGCCGAAGTCGTAGGAAAGGGTTGCGACGTCCGCCATGTCGGCAAGCTTGTCCTCGCACCTTGAGTTGTCTCCGCTGTGCACGATCTCGAAACCGGCGAGGTAATCGAGATCCTCCTTGTCGAGCAAGACGCGCGAAACACCGGCGTCCGCCGCCCCGAAGACCCGCTCACCGTCAACGGTGTCGACCGTGCAGTAGGCCGTCGGCCCGTCGAGGACGCGCACGTGGCTCGTCTCCACGTTCTCTTCTAAGAGGGCCTTCAGCAGGATCTGTCCGGAAGGGTCCGAACCGACCGTGCCGAGGTAGGAGGACTCGACACCCGAGCGTCGGACGGCCACGGCGGTGTTCAGGGCGCTGCCACCTGGGAAGGCAAGCCGGAGGGACGGGTAGACGTCGACGATGCCGTCTCCCACGCAGGCAAGTGCCATCAGGGCCGCCCGTCGCTGCCCGGCGCCGGTCCGGCACTGGCTTCAAGAACCATCGACCGTCGCTGCCACGGGCTTCAGCTACCCGCCGCCGCAGCTCGAAAAGCAGCCATTTTGGACAGGGCCGCCGCGCCCACCGGCCGCGCCGGCTGTGGGCGCTGGCGCAGCCGGGCTGTCGAAGCGCGGACGATGAGCTCGGTGGACAGCCGCAACCGCCTCGGCTTGGCCGAGTCGCCCTGCATGCGGGCAAGCAGGAGTCTTCCCGCTTCGCCCCCCAATTGGTGCTCGGGCTGGGCAACGGCAGTCACCGGCGGGCTGAATAAATCGAGGACCTCGAAGTCATCGAAGGCGACCAGGCTCAGGTCCGTGGGTATCTCGATGCCAAGCTCACGGACCGCCCTCAGCGCCCCGCTCGTCATGCGATTGCTGGTTGTAAGAAGAGCGCTCGGTCGCACAGGGCGCCCGAGCAGCTCGATGGTGGCTTCGAAGCCGTCCTGGAGCGGCAGCTGCGTTATCGCTATCAGCGACTCGCTCGGCACTATGCCAGCCCGGCGCAGGGTGTCCGCCCAGCCCCGCACACGTTCGGTGACTGAGCTCATGGGCGCCTCGGCTGAGTCGGCAACGATCCCGATGCGCCTGTGGCCCAATTCCAAGAGGTGCTCGACTGCCTTGGTGGCCCCCGCCCGCCCGTCGGAGACGACCGAGTCGACAGCGAGGCCGCGCACGGTGCGGTCGAGCAGGACGATCGGCAAGCCTGTCTCAGCCGCTTCGACGAGATGTCTCACGTCGTGGCTGTTGGCCGGCGCCACCACAAGCCCGTTTACGCGATTGGCCCGCAACGAGTCGACGGCACTCCGCTCGCGGGCGAGCGTCTCGTCGGAGTTGGCGACGATGAGGGTGTAGCCGTGCTCCTCGACGACGTCCGCGAGGCCTCTCGACGCCGAGGCGAAGAAACAGTTCTCTATGTCGGCTGTCACAAAACCGATGAGATTCGAGGTTCCCGAGGCCAACGTGCGGGCCGCATTGTTCGGCAGGTAACCCATCGAACGCGCTGCAGAAAGGACGCGCCGGCGAGATTCCGCCCCGACGTAGCCGTATCCGCCCAGAGCACGGGCAGCTGTTGCCTGGGAAACTGCTGCTTCGCGCGCCACTTCTCGAATGGTGACGGCCATCGTCGGCAGCGTAGCGTTGCCATAGATATGAACACGCCCCCTGACCCCGGCGCGCCGGGTCGCCCGCAGGTGTCGGAACCGGACAGCTCACATCCCTCCGGCCGCGCCTTTGACGCCGTCGTCTTCGACCTCGACGGTGTCATCGTCGACACCGAGCGGGTGGTCCACGACGTCTGGGAGGAGACCTTCGCCCGTTACGGAGCGTCGTTCACGTCCGAGGAGTGGGCGACCATAGTCGGGACCGACAAGGGCTTCGACCCTCTTTCCACCCTCGTCGCCCGCAGCATGCTGCCGACTCCACCCCTTGCCGAGCTGCAACAACATGTCCTCGCCCGCGAGCTCGAGCTTCTCCAGGGCATGTCAGCCCTCCCCGGGGTCCTTCAATGGATCGAAGGCGCGGAAAGACTCGGCATGAGCGTCGCCGTCGCCTCGAGCTCACCGGAGGCCTGGGTGCAAAGCCGCCTCGCGGACGTCGGCCTTCGTGACCGCTTCCTCGTCGTCAGCTCCCGCAGCGCCACGCTCGCCGCCAAACCGGCTCCCGACCTGTATCTCGACGCCTGCCGCCGGCTCGGGGTGAATCCCGCCCGTGCCATAGCGGTCGAAGACTCGGCCAACGGCCTGAAAGCGGCCCGCGCGGCAGGTCTTGTCTGCCTGGCCGTGCCGAACTCCATCACCGCCGCCTACGACTTCGGGGAGGCCGATCTCATCGTCGAGTCCCTTGCAGCTCTTCCTATCGAGGCCGCGGTACGGCTCCTTAGAGAGAAGATGTCGGCCTAGCTCAAGGCACGACGAGGATCGGGAAGCGGGCGCGGGCGAGGAGCTGGCGGGGCACGCCGCCGAGGTGAAGGTGGGGATGGGCCGAGCGGCCGACGACGATGAGATCTGCCTTGCAAGTCTCGGCCAGGATCTCGAGCTCGGTGCCAATGTCACCGCTGCGGCAGGTGAAATCGCCCCCGATGTGCGCCCCGTAGAGCTCCTCGGTCACAAAGCGGGCGAGGCGCTCGTCACTTTCGGCATCGGCGACAAGCGGGACGGGCGCGAAGAAACCGCCGATGGCCGCCGCTCCGGGCAGGTGGGCGACGTAGCAGGCATGAACGCAGCCCTGCTCTCGCACCGCCAAACCGATGGTCATGGCGAACGCCCGGTAGCTGGTCTCCGAACCGTCGATCCCCACAACGATGCTGTTGAGGCTCATGCCTCTACTTTCGCGTGACTGGCACCTTCGGTCCACTGCCACCGGTGCTAAGCCCAGCGGGCACTGGGGCCGCCTCGCCACCGGTGCGGGCAACTTGTGAGCGACCGTGGCGAAGATGGGCCTTCTGGGCGATCGACTCCTCGTCGATGTGGATGAACTTCTCGCCTCGAAGCGCCGAGGCAATGGCCGCGATGACGCACATCACCACCGCGAAGGTGAGGATCAGGACAAGCGCGTCCTTAAAGGAGGGCCCGATGAGGCGGGGGAAGAAGGCCCGACCCGTTATCGCCGCCGCCTGGCCCGGGGCGAGATGGGCTAGCACGCTTGGCCCGAGCAGGCTTTTCAACGGGTTGTAGCCCAAGAAGGCGGCGAATATGTAGCCGAGAGGTGGCATGTGGGCGAGCTTGGTGGCGTCGACCGCTGGTACTCCGTGAGCTACGAGACCTGCGAACATCGCCGAGGGCACTTTGTCGTTCAGCCCGAACACGAGCAGGGTGAAGAACAGGCCCATCGAAAGTGGCAGACCGGTCTGGGCGAAGGTGACCCTCATGCCAGAGGCGGCGCCGCGGTAACGGGCGGGGACCGAGTTCATTATCGAGGCCGTGTTGGGTGAGGCGAAGAGGCCGCCACCGATGCCTGCGACGAACATCACCGTGGCGAAGGGCAAGTAGGAGAAGTTCGCCGGGAAGGTCATCATGACGCCGTACATGGCCGCGGTTATTAGCATCCCGGTCGTGGCGAACAGGCGGGCGCCGTAGCGGTCCGAAAGTCTGCCAGAGACCGGGCCTGCGACCACGAAGCCGGCCATGAACGGGAGCATGTAGATCCCTGCCCAAAGCGGGGTCCTAGTAAAGCTGAACCCGTGCTGGGGCAGCCAGATGCCCTGGAACCAGATCATCAGCATGAACTGCATGCCGCCTCGCCCGACGCCCCCGAGGAAGTTCGCCGCGTTCCCGGCGGTGAAAGCCCGGATGCGGAACAAAGAAAGGCGGAACATCGGCTCAGCCACTTTGGTCTCGATGTAGGCGAAGGCCAGGAGCAGGGCGAGGCCGCCAAAGATCATCTCGAGCACGAACGGGTCGGCCCAGCCGGTGAGCGAGTGCCCATAGGGCTTGATGCCGTAGGTGACCCCGGTAAGGAGCATGGCAAGGCCGGCGGCGAAGGTGAGGTTGCCTAGCCAGTCGAGCTTGGCTTTGATGCGGATGCCTATCTCCTGCAGCTTCAGGTAGGCCCAGACGGTCCCGAAGGCCCCGATAGGCACGTTGGCGAGGAAGACCCACCGCCAGCCCACCTGCGAGAGCAGTCCACCGACGAGGATGCCAAGGAAGGAGCCGATGATGCCGACGACCATGTTCATCCCGAGCGCCAGGCCGAGCTGCTCGGCCGGGAAGGCGTCGGTGATGATGGCCGCAGAGTTGGCCATCAACAGGGCCCCGCCGATGGCCTGGACCATTCGCAAGATCACGAGCTCGAGCGCTCCCGTCGAGCCTGTGCTCCAGACCGTGGAGAGCAAGATGGCCGAGACGGTGAACCAGGCGAAGCCGAGGTTGTACATCCGCACCCGACCGAACATGTCGCCGATGCGCCCAACGGTGACGACGACGGCCGCCGACACCAGCATGTAGCCCATCATGATCCAGAGCAGGTAGGGAAAGTTCGAAGGTTGCAGCGGGTTCAGGTGGATCCCTCTGAAGATCACCGGCAGGGCGATGATGAGGCTCGTGCCGTTGAGAGTCGCCAGCAGCATCCCGATCGTGGTGTTGGAGAGGACAAGCCACTTGTAGTTCGGTCCCACCGCGGGCGCGCCGATTGTCTGCGACTTGCTCATCTCCGTTTCTCCTTAGATTCGTGGCGATTCTCCGCCGTTGTTTCCGACGGTCGCTCTGTCGCGAACGTCTCCAGCAGGGCGATGGCCCGCTCGATGGCAATGCGGTCGGCCCTGGACAGGGCGCTCAGCTGCTCGGCAAGCCAGGCGTTGCCGATCCGTGCTCTGCGCTCGAGCAGCGCGATCCCCTTTTCCGTCGCTGCCAGTTGCACGCCCCGGCGATCGGCAGGGTTCGTGCTCCGGACGACGAGGCCGGCTTCCTCCAGCTTGTCGGCCAGGCGTGTCACTGCCGGGGAGGGCAGGCCCTCGATGTCGGCAAGCTGGCCGATCCCGAGCGGGCCGGAGCCGACCACCGTCGCCAGGGCGGACACCTGGGCAATGGTGAGCTCGCTCGGGTCCATGCGGCGCAGCTGGCGCGAGAGGCGGACCATCGAGACCCGCAGGCGCCCGGCGAGCAGGTTCGGAGCACTTGCCTCCGGCACCGGTCCTTTCTTCTCGCTCACGAGCTTTGCCCTTCGGCCTTTCCGCGCAGCGGCACATTGGCTGCGCAACCGTTGCCGATTAATGTAGCGCCATTACTATATATCAACGGCATAGATCTGCTTCTTGCTTCCACCAACGGTCGTGCTTTCCCGTCTACATGGCCGAGGGGACCAGCGCGAAGCTGGCACGACCGTGAGCAGCGTCCCTGCCTTTTGTCGTGATGGCCAAGCCCGTCGGACCGGTCTGCAACCTCGATTGCGGCTACTGCTACTACCTGAAGAAGAAGGACCTCTTCGCCGAAGGTGAGTCCTTCCGGATGCACCCGGAGGTGCTCGAGGCCTACGTGTCCTCGTTCATCGCCTCAAGCCCGGGGCCCCTCGTGCACTTCGGCTGGCACGGTGGTGAGCCGACGCTGGCCGGGATCGAGTTCTACCGCTGCGTCATCGAGCTTCAGCGACGGCACCTGCCTGCGGGGTGGCGTTGCGTGAACAACCTGCAGACGAACGGGACCCTTCTCGACGAACGCTGGTGTGCCTTTTTGGCCGAGAACAACTTTGCGGTCGGCATCAGCATCGACGGGCCGGAGCGCCTCCACGACGCCTTCCGCTCGGACAGGCGGGGACGGCCGACGCACGCCGAGCGCGATGCGAGGGCTTCGCCTCCTGCGGGCGGCAGGGGTCGACCCCGACGTGCTCTGCACGCTCAACGCCGCCAATGCCGGTGAGCCGACCGAGGTATACCGCTTCTTCCTCGACAACGGCGTGCGTTGGGTGCAGTTCCTCCCTGTCGTCGAGCGGCTCGAGGCTGGCGGCGTCTCCGAGCGTTCCGTCAGCCCGCAGGACATGGGCAATTTCTTGTGCCGCATCTTTGACGAGTGGGTGCGTCACGACATCGAGCGCATCGGCGTGCAGAACTTCCTCGAGTGCTTCCTCGTGGCAAGTGGCAGGCCACCGAACATCTGCATCATGTCGCCCACCTGTGGCCAGGTGCTCGCAATGGAGCACGACGGCAGCGTCTATTCCTGTGACCATTTCGTCGATCACGCGCACCGCCTCGGCGACGTGGGCCGAGACGGGCTGGCCGCCCTCGTCAACTCGCCCGAACAGGTCGCCTTCGGGCAGGCCAAGTTCGCATCGCTTCCGACGAGATGTCGCGAGTGCCCAGTCGTCCGGTTCTGCAACGGCGGCTGCCCGAAGGACCGCTTTGCGACCTCGCCAGGCGGCGAGGCAGGCCTCAACTACCTGTGCGACGGATACGAGCAGTTCTACCGCCATGTGCTGCCGTACCTGGAGCGCATGGCGGCACTCGGCCGCCAGGGACAGCCGATCTCGGCGCTGAGCAAGGAGCTGGCGCTCGCCGAGCACGATGAGCGCGCCCTGTGGCTCTCCACCGGGCGCAACGACTCGTGCCCATGTGGGAGCGGGCGCAAGTACAAGCACTGCTGCCTTCTCACCCGGCGGCGCTAAGAGCTGGGTCGCTCGCCGGCAAAAGGGGGGTGTGAAGGAGACCTTCGGCCCTATTGCCGATATTCGCCGACACGCAAACTGGGCAGAGGGGCGGGAGTCGTGGCCGCCCGGGGCGCGGATGGAGAGCCATGGCAGACGCGGCAGCCACGCCGGACCACGCAGCGGGGCAAGAGGCCCTAGTGGCACCCTCGTTTGATCGCGCCCCGAGACTTGTCTTCTGGGAGATGACCAAGGCCTGCCCGCTTGCCTGTGTTCACTGCAGGGCGACCGCACAACGCCGGCCTGCGCCCGGGGAGCTCACGACCGAAGAAGGCCGGGCGCTCATCGAGGAGCTGGCAGAAGAGCCCCGGCCACGTCCGGTCCTCATCTTGACCGGTGGCGACTGCATGCAGCGCCCAGACCTTTTCGAGCTCACCCGGTATGCCCAAAGCCTCGGCGTCCCGCTCGCCATATCCCCTTCTGTGTCACCGAGCCTCAGCCCGGCGACACTGAGCTGGCTGTACGGCAACGGCGTGCGCGTGGCCTCACTCAGCCTGGACGGGGCGAACGAGGTGACCCACGAGGCGATCAGGCAGGTCCCGGGCCATTTCGGGGCGACCATCGGCGCCATCGGCCTTTTGCACGAACAAGGCTTGCAGGTGCAGATCAACTCGGCCGTGATGTCGGCGAACGTCCACGAGCTCGCCGACATTGCCGCCCTGCTCGTCCACCACGGCGTGCGGACCTGGGAGGTCTTCTTCGTCATCGCCGTGGGCCGCGGCGAGACCGTGAGCGAGATCGAACCGGACCAGTACGAGGATGTGTGCCATTTCCTAGTCGACGCCGCCCAGTACGGGATGACTGTGCGCACCGTCGAAGCCCCCTTCTTTCGTCGCGTACACGACTGGCGCTCCAAGCGCTCCGATCCGGGCCTCGACCCGGCAGTCGAGTTCGGGCTCGGCCCCCTCTACGCTGAGCTGCGCCTGCGCCTGCGCCAGCTCCTCGGTGAGCCCCGTAGCGAGGTGCTCGCCCCGACATCAGGCACGAGGGACGGCAAGGGCATCGTCTTTGTGGCCCACGACGGCCAGGTCTACCCCGCCGGCTTCTTGCCCCTCCCTCTCGGGTCGGTGCGCGAGCACCCGGTCCTGAGCATCTACCGCGAGTCCCCCGTGCTCGTCGCGATCCGAAACGCCGAGTTCTCTGGCCGCTGCGGGCGCTGCGAGTACGCCAACGAGTGCGGCGGTTCAAGGGCCCGGGCCTACGCGACGACCGGGGACCCGCTCGCCGAGGACCCGGCTTGCTCCTACGTGCCCCCGGCGGCGACACTCGGTAGGTAGCCAGTCCCCCACTGCGCAACCGCCAAGGTGAAGGAGAGCCGGAGATGGACCCGAATGTCAAAGCCGTCAACGCCGTAGAGATCCTCGACTCACGAGGCAACCCGACCCTGGCGGTCACGATCACCCTGAGCGACGGCACGAGCGCCCGCGCCGGGGTCCCCTCGGGAGCCTCGACCGGCTCACGCGAGGCCGTGGAGCTACGTGACGGAGATGCCGCCCGCTACAACGGCAAAGGCGTCTTGAAGGCGGTCGCGAGCGTGAATGGCGAGATCGCCGAGGCGATCACGGGTCGCAGTTTCGCCGACCTCGCCGAGCTGGACCAGGTGATGATCGACCTCGACGGGACCGAGAACAAGGCGCGCCTCGGGGCCAATGCCATCGTCGGCGTCTCGATAGCCGCCGCCCGGGCGATCGCCCTGTCCGCCGGTGTTCCGTTGTGGCGCAGCCTCAACCCCTCCGGCGTGACCCCGCGGCTTCCCGTACCCCACTTCAATGTCGTAAATGGTGGTGCGCACGCGCCCAACAAGCTCGACTTCCAGGAGTTCATGATCGCCCCGCTCGGCGCCCCTAGCATGGCCGAGGCCGTCCGGGCCGGTGCCGAGATCTACGCGGCCCTGCGCAAGCTGCTCTCTGGCAAGGGCTTCGCCACCGGCCTCGGAGACGAAGGGGGCTTTGCCCCCGAGATCGACGAACCCGAAGAGGTCCTCGCCCTGCTCGTTACCGCCATCGAGCAGGCCGGCTACCTGCCCGGGCGCGACAGCGTGGCCATCGCCCTCGACCCCGCCGCGAGCGAGTTCTACCGTGACGGCAGCTACCACGTCGCCGGGGAGAACCTCTCGAGCGACAACATGATCGAGCGCTACGAGAAGATCATCACGGACTTCCCCGTCTGGAGCATCGAGGACGGCCTGGCCGAGGGCGACTGGGACGGTTGGGTGCGTCTCACAGAGCGCCTCGGCGGACGCATCCAGATCGTGGGGGACGACCTGCTCGTGACGAACCCGGCCATCATCGCCGAGGCGATCAGCCGCAAGGCGGCCAATTCGGCCCTCATAAAGGTGAACCAGATCGGCAGTGTCACTGAGACCCTGACGGCGATCGCCCTTTGCCGCCAGGCCGGCTGGACACAGATGGTCTCCCACCGCTCGGGCGAGACGGAGGACAGCTTCATCGCCGATCTCGTGGTCGGCTCCGCCTGTGGTCAGATCAAGACCGGCGCTCCCGCCCGGGGAGAGCGGGTGGCCAAGTACAACCGTCTCGTCGAGATCGAGGTCTCCGAGCCGCTGGCCTACGGGCTCGCCGGCCGATAGCCGTGCCCACGTTCGGTGTGGGCTGTTGCGAGCACTTGTTTCCAAACAGGTAGGCTGAATTCGCCGGATGAGGCTCCGGTGGGTGACTTTCGCGTTCAGCCGGGGCATTCGACCGGCTGCACAGCCCGAACTGCCCTGAAGGGCTGATGGCCTCTGCGCTCGTAATGGCTTACGCGTGGAGGACATGAGTGGCAGGACCCGAGCTGGCCCCGGTCGAGATCCAGGTACTACAGGACCTCACGATCCTTGTCTTCGCGCCCCTGGTCAGCGGGGTGGTCGCCCACCTCGAGGCGCGCCTGCAGGGTCGCCGCGGAACCCGGATCCTGCAGCCCTACTACGACATAGCCAAGCTGTTCACCAAGGAGACCCTCGTCCCCGAGGACGCCAGCTGGGTCTTCCTCGCCGGGCCCGTCGTCGCCTTTGCCTGCTACCTGACAGTGCCGCTGCTCATCCCCGTCCTCACCCAGTACCCCCTCCCTCTCGGCTACATGGGCGACATCCTGGGAGGTGGGTTCATCCTCTCGCTCGCGGGCTTCGCCGTCGCCCTCGCTGCTCTTGAGACGGGCGGGCCGTACGCGCAGCTCGGCAGCAGCAGGGCAATGACCTTCGGTGCCCTCATCGAGCCCTCGATCCTTTTCGTCACCTTCACTGTCGCCCTTGTCACGGCCACCGACCTGCCCTATTTCGAAGCCGCGGCCGTCCGGTCGTCGCTCGGCCAGGCGATCGACCCGGCGCATCTGCTCGCCGCCGTGGCTTTTTTCCTCGTCGTGCTGAACGACACGAGCCGTATCCCCGTCGAGACTCATGCCAGCACCCTCGAGTTCGGGATGATCGACGAAGCGCGCACCTTGGAGCACTCCGGACCCGCCTTCGCCCTGTTGAAGTGGGGCTCGGCGATGAAGCAGCTGATCCTCTATGTGATCTTGATCAATGTCTTCGCGGCTCCCTTCGGCGAAGCGGGCTCGCGCGAGCTCGGTCCCGTGCTCGTGGCAATACCGGCCTTCATCGGCAAAGGGCTCGGTGTCGGGGCGATATTCGCCGTCATCGACACGAGCTTCTCGAAACTGCGCCTGTTCAAGATCACCGAGTTCATGGCAGTTGCCTTCCTGCTCGCCGTCCTTGCGGTGCTCGTGCTTTTTCTCGGAGCCCGCTAGATGGCGGCCCTCGGCACCTCACCGACTGCGCTCACCGACGCGGCTGGCGTCCTCGCCCTGCTTGTGCTGTTGAGCGAGTTCGCCATGCTCCGCTCGTCGCTTTCGCGCTCGCAGGTTCGCCTTTATGCCTTCCAGTCGCTGTGTGTGAGCATTCTCGCCGGGTTCGTGGCCGCCACCCGACACATCGGCGAGCTCTACGGCCTGATGGGGCTGTCGTTCGTCTTGAAGGTCGTCGTCGTCCCGATGATCATCCTCAGGCTCGTCAAGGAGGTGCGCGTCGACGTCACCGCCAGCCATCGCCTCGGGGTAGCCACGATGGTGCTGCTCGCCATCATCCTCTCGGTCTTCGGCATCTTCGTCGTCGGCCGTCTCCCGGTGCACTCCAAGTCGCTGCCGATCCTCGCCCTTGGCCTGGCGGCTGCGGTCATTCTCGTGTCGTTCCTCCTCGTCATCGTCCGCAACGACGTCGTCTCACAAGCGATCGGCTTCTTCTCCCTGGAGAACGGCGTCTCGGTCGCAAGCCTCGTCCTGGCAGCAGGGCTCCCCTTCATCGTCGAGCTGGCGTTCCTCTTCGACCTCCTCGTGGCAGTTGTCGTGTTCGGCCTTCTCATGCGGGTGCACCACGGGCGGGCGCGCACGCTATCTACGCGAACGCTCGACCGGCTGCGGGGTTAGATGAGCGCCGTCCTCCTTGCCGTTCTCGTCGTTCCCCTGGTGGCGTGCGGGCTGTCGTACCTGGCTCCTGTGCGAGTAGCGAAGGCGGTCACTCTCTCGAGCGGCGTCGCCACCTTCGGCCTCGCTCTGGCTCTCGTGCCGTCGCGCCATGTTGCGAGCGCCCTCTCCGGGTGGCTCCGCGCCGACGCCCTCTCCGTCGTCTTCCTCGTAGCGGTGACATTCCTCTACGCGACGACATCAGTGTTCGCGATCGGCTACCTGCGGCCGGGACCCGGCTCTTCGGATGCTCGCTACTCACGCCGGTTCTTCGCCGGCCTCAACCTTTTCGCCTGGGCGATGGCGATGACCCCTCTCGTCAACGGCCTCGCCCTGTTGTGGGTCGCTGTCGAGGTGACAACGGTGGTCTCGGCCCTTCTCGTGGCGATCGGCAATACCGACGGAGCCGTCGAGGCGGCTTGGAAGTACGTGCTCATCGCCTCCATGGGTCTCGGCATCGCCCTTTTCGCGACCGTGCTCATGTACTACGCGGGCAGCTCGGTGCTGGGGGGGTCCTACGAGATCTTCTACCCGAAGCTGCTCGGGGCCGCTGCCCACTTGCCTCCCGAGATCGTGCGCCTGTCCTTCGGACTGGCGGTGCTGGGCTTCGGCACGAAAATGGGCCTCGTTCCCGTGCACACCTGGCTCCCGGACGCCCATTCGGAGGCTCCCACCCCCGTCTCGGCCCTGCTCTCAGGGGCGTTGCTCACGGTGAGCTTTTACGCCATCTTGCGCTTCTACCAGGTGAGCATCAGGGCTATCGGTCCAGCCTTTCCCCGCGACGTGCTGTTGGTGTTCGGGCTCGCCTCTCTCGTGCTCGCTGCCTTGTACCTCGCGAGCCAGCGCGACCTGAAGCGTCTCTTCGCCTATTCCAGCATCGAGCACATGGGCATCCTCGCCATCGGGATGAGCTTCTCGGCCCCGATCGCCGTCGTCGGGGTGCTGCTTCACGTGCTCGCCCACGCCGCGGGCAAGGCCACGGCGTTCTTTGGCGCGGGCAGCGTTATCGCCAAGTTCGGCACCAAGGAGATGAGCCGCATCCAGGGCGGTGTCGGAGCTCTGCCTTGGAGCGGCCCCATGCTCCTGCTTGCAGTTCTCGCCCTTGGAGCGATGCCTCCTTTCGGAATATTCCGCAGCGAATTCCTCATAGTCGAAGGTGGCCTCGAGCACGGGGCGACCGCTCTCTGCGCGGTGCTGGTCATCTTCGTCACCTGTGGGTTTCTGGGATTGTCGTGGTCAGCCAGCCAGACGATGCTCTCGCCGAGCCCCGAAGGCGTCGTACGCGCTGAAGTGAGCCCCTGGATGGCCGCGTCGATGGTGATCGGCCTGGCCGGGCTAGTCGTGCTCGGCGTGCACCCACCCGCTCAGCTCTCCGGACTGCTGGAAAGAGCGGCTTCAGAGCTCGGAGCTCACAGATGAGCGCCCGCTTGAACCTCGCGCCAGTAAAGCCTGCAGACCTTGCCGGTCTCGTCGCCCGCCGGGCATCGGGCGGGGATCGTTTCGGCGGGCTGTTCGCCTCCGCACAAAGCGACGGCTCGACCCTTCTCTGGGCACTGTTGGCCCGCCAAGGCGAGCGCGAGCTGCTCGAGGCGAGGCTTTCTCCCGCGACGAAACGCTACAAAGCCCTCACTCCATTGCTCGGCGCTGCATCCTGGTATGAGAGGGAGATCCACGACCTGTTCGGCATTGAGCCCGTCGGCCACCCGCGCCTCGAGCCCCTCGTGCTCGCCCTCGGCCCGGACGAGCCGTGGCGCCCCCGTCCGGGGGCCGGGCAGAGTGGCTATGACGGGCGCCGGCCGGAGATGGACGAGGGGGCACTTTCCAGCCACGTGAGTGGCCAGGGTCTTTTCACGATCCCTCACGGCCCGGTCCGCTCAGGCGTCTTCGAGTCAGTCGAGTACCTCGTCGAGACCTTCGGCGAAGACATCGCCTACCTGCAAAGCCGCGTCCAGTACAAGCACCGGGGGATCGAGAGGCGCTTCGGCGAGCTCGGGCTCGACGACGGCCTGCTCCTCGCCGAGCGCGTCGAGGGCACGGCCGCAGTCGCCCACGCCCTTGCTTACTGCCATGCCCTCGAGAGCCTCTGCTCGCTCGAGGTGCCGCGCTCAGCTGGCCTCGTCCGGGTCCTGCACGCCGGAACTGGAGCGGATCGCAAATCATCTCGACTCGATAGCCCGCCAATGCGAGGGGGCGGGTCAGTCAGTCGCCTATGCCCGCATGACGGTTCATAAAGAGCGTGTGCAGAGGCTTCGGGCACAGCTGTGCGGTCACCGCTTCGGGCGGGGCGTCGTCGTCCCAGGAGGCGTGTCCGGACCACCGGGCGTCGCGCCCGCAGAGGTGCTCCGTGGCCTTTCCGGCCTCGAGCACGCCATCGCAGGTGACACCCGCGCCCTTATGGGCACACCGTCGTTCCTGGACCGGCTCCGCCATACGGGCGTGATCACCCCGGAAGTCGCCGCCGCCCACGGTGCCCTCGGCCCGGTCGGACGGGGGTCGGGCCTTGCAGGCGACGTGCGCTCCGAGCGTCCCTACGGCGCCTATCGGGCACTCGGCTTCGAGCCGGCCGAGCCTTCGAGCGTGGGTGACGCACTCGCACGCCAGCAGGTCCGCCTCGACGAGATCACCAGCGCCTTCCATCTCGCTCGCGAGGCGCTCGACGAGCTGGCCGAGGAGGGGAACGGTGCGCTTTGCGCGCGTGGCGCTCCCCCCGGTCGAAGGGCTCGGCTTCGGGTGTGTCGAGGCGCCCCAGGGAGAGCTCGTCTACCTCGTCGAAACAAGGGCCGGTCGCCTCGAACGAGTGAAGCAGCGCTCGGCGTCGTTCCACAACCTGGCCCTGTTCCCCGCCGCCTTCGGTGGCGACATCCTTACCGACTTCACCTTCATAGAGGCGAGCTTCGGTCTCTCCCAAGCCGGGGCCTCAGGCTGATGGCGTGGGTTCTCCGAGGCCTTCGCGAGGGCATCGTTACGACCCGCTACCCGGGGCGGCCCGATGACTACGGCCCGGGATTCAAAGGCTCTGTCTCTGTGCTGGCCGGAAGGGCGAGCACTCGAGGTGAGCCTTCGACAACAACGCAGGGCAGGGAACCGGACCTTTCCGTGCTCTGCCCGACCGGGGCCATCGTGGAACAGGCGGGCGAGGTCACCCTCGACCGTGGCCGGTGCATCCTCTGCGGGCGTTGCGTCGAGGCCCGACCAGAGACGTTCGCTTTCGAGCCATCACCGGAACTCGCATCTGTCAGAAGAGAAGGGCTGATCGTGCCCGTTCGGCCTGAGAGCGATGAGGAGCTCGAACACCTACGGGCCGAGCTGTGGTCCCGGGTGAGGTCACTGCGGCGATCGGTGCACGTACGCCACCTCGACGCCGGCTCGGACGGCTCGGAGGAATGGGAGGTCGCAGCGCTCCTCAATCCCGTCTATGACGTCCAGCGCCTCGGGATCTTCTTCACGGCCAGCCCGCGCCACGCCGACCTGCTGCTTGTGACCGGGGCCGGGACCGAGGCCATGGTCGGGCCTATTCGCACCACCTACGAGGCCATGCCCGGCCCGAAGATCGTGCTCGCGGCCGGGACGGACGCCACAAGCGGTGGCTTGGTCCACCCGAGCTATGCGGTTCGGGGCGGGGTCGGCTCGATAGTGCCGGTCGACGTATTCGTCCCCGGCTCGCCGCCGAGCCCGTTCAGCCTCCTTTACGGGATCCTTCTCGCCGTCGGCCTCTTGCCGAGAAGCGGTCCGCGATGACCGGCGAGCTGCTCGTCATCGCCCTGTGTCTGTTCGCCCTCGGCGGGGCGGTGGACCTGGTCCGCGGCACCGCCGCGACCTGGGCCGCGGGTCGTGCCCTTCGTTGCCGGTATCGGTGGGGGTGGCCTCGTCACAGCCGCAGGGCTTTTTGCCGTCTACCACCCAGAGGGAGTGGTATCACTTGGCTCCACCCTCGGCGTCGGACAAACCTCAGTTCGCTTTGACGCCTTGGCGGGACTGTTCCTGACTCTGACGGGCTTGTTGGCCTCGGCGATATCTGCCTGCCTCGTGGGCTGGGTGCGACGCAAGGGACGCGTCAGCGGGCGTGGCACCGCGGCGGGCTATCTGCTCCTCTTGGGCGCCGTCACCGTGGTGATCGTGGCCGGTGACGCCTTCAGCTTCCTGTTCGGCTGGGAGAGCCTGACAGTCGCCTTCTACGTACTTGTAGGGATCCGCCGCTCCGACAGGGCGAACGCCCGCTCGGCCTGGGCGACGCTCGGCATGGGCAAGATGAGCGGCGGCGCCCTCCTGCTCGCCTTCCTGCTCCTCGCCGGACGCAGCGGAAGCATCGCCTTGGCGAGCTGGAGCCACGTCCCAGGGGGCGCCCTGCACTCCGCCGCGTTCGTGCTCATCGTGATCGGATTCGGGGCCAAAGTTGGGCTGCTCCCGTTCCAGGTCTGGGTGCCGATCGGGTACCCAGCGGCTCCAGGACCGACTCGTGCCGCCTTGGCGGGCCTGGCGGCAAACGTCGGTTTCTACGGGCTCTGGCGCTTCCTCGGCATCCTCGGGCGGCCCCCGGCCTGGCTCGCCGTAGTTGTCCTCGTCCTCGGTGGCTTCACAGCTCTCGTCGGGATCTGCTTTGCGGCTGTGCAGTCGCGTCTCAACCGGGCGATCGCCTACTCAAGCGTCGAGAACGCCGGGATGATCCTCGTCGGCTACGGCGTGGCTCTCGCCGGCGCGGCCTCCGACCGCCCCGGGATCATCGCCGTCGGGCTCCTCGCCGCCAGCTTGCAGGTCGTCGCCCATGCCGTGGCCAAATCTGGCCTTTATGCCTCCGGTGCCTTCCTGATCGCCGAACACGGCTCGGACGACCTCGAGACCCTGCGCGGCGCGGGCCGGCGCGCGCCTGTGAGCGGAGCCACTTTCGCCCTCGGCTCGCTCACCCTGGCTGGCCTTCCCCCGACCATCGGCTTTGTCTCGGAGTGGTTCCTGCTCGAGGCGCTATTGCAGGAGTTCCGCCTACATGAGCTTGCGCTCCGTCTCGCGATGGCTGCCGCAGGCGCCCTCGTCGCTCTCACGACGGGGGTGGCGGCGTTCGCCTTCATAAGGCTGATCGGCTTTGTGGTTCTCGGTCGGCGGACGGAGTTGAACTCACGTCGCGGCGACAGCGGCGGCCCGGTAGGCGAGGCCGGCCTTGTCCTGCTCGGCCTCGCCTGTGTCGCATCGTCGGCAGCGGCGCCGGTGCTCGTCCGTTTCCTTGCCCGTGGCCTGGCGCCAGTCGTCCCGGCCTCTTACGTCGACCAGGCGCTCAAGGCGCCATGGGTGCTACAGCCCGTGTTCTCAGGCTTTTCCGTCCTCTCGCCCTCGTGGCTTTCCATCGAGCTGCCGATCGCCTTTGTCGTCGTCGGTCTCGCTGCGACAGCGTTGTCCAAGGGCCGCCTGTTGCGTGTCCGGCGGGTACCCGCCTGGCGCTCGGCCAGCCCCGGGGTCGAGGGCCCTGACCGCTACAGCGCATTCGGGTACGCCAACGTGCTGCGCCACGTGCTCGGCAACGTCCTTGGCGCCAGCCATACCGCCGAGGCCGTCGAGCCGGACGAGGAGAGCTCGCCCGACGAGTCGAGGACCGGCATCCGCGTGCAGGTGATCATGAGCGTTGTCGAGCCGGCGGAGGCCTATATCTACCGTCCTGCGCGCCTTTTGTGGCTCGCGGTGGCTCGAGTTGCCAAACGCCTCCAGTCCGGGCGCCTCGACGCCTACGTCGCCTACATGCTCGTCGCGCTGCTCGCTGTGCTCGCCGCCGTTGCGGCGCTGCATTAGCAGTTGCCGAGCTCGAGAGAGCGCCGCAGGTTCACCAAGGACGTCAAGACAGCCAAACGATCGCCATGGTGCATCGCCTTCGCCTGGGCTTAAGGGCCAAAGGTCGGTGACCGGCCCGGTCAGTCCGAGCCGACCACCAACACGGGGCAGGCTCCGTGGCGGACCTGATGATCGCTCACCCCGCCGATGCGGGGGTGCACGGCTCTGTCGAGCCCGTGTCGGCCGAGGACCACGAGATCGAACCCGTGCTCACGGACGTAGGCGTCGAACGCCGAGGTCGTCTGTTCTGCCTCCACGATCTCGCGGCGTACCCGCACTGCAGGCGGTATGCCGTCACGCAGCGCTTCTGTGGTCATGTCGGCCATGACTTGGCGGCGGCGCTCAGCGGCCTCCTCGGCGGCCTCGTCCGCGGCCTCGCCCCGCATCTGCGACTTCAACACGGCAAGCACGACCACCTCGCCTTGGAGGGCGTCTGCCAACTGCGCCGCGGTACGAAAGGCGTGACGGCAGTCGCTCGACCCGTCCCAACCAACGAGGATCCTCCGGAAGCTCGACAATGACCCTCCTAGAAACCATGAGCCCGCAAGCGCTCGTCCACCAGTATTCATCGTTCAGCATGCCCGCTCACCATCTCGCCTACCGTGTCCGGACGTGACCGCGGTGCAGATCTTCTTGATCCGGCACGGAGAGACCGCCCTCAACGCCGCCGGCGTCCTCAGGGGCCAGCTAGACGTCCCCCTCAACGAAACGGGCGAGGCCGAGGCCCGCGCCCTAGGCGGGGTCTTTCGCCATGTGGCCCTTGGCCGCGTCGTCTCGAGCCCGCTCAAGCGGGCGCTCGAAACCGCCCGCCAGGTCGCCACGGCTGCCGAGGTGCCCGTTTCGATCGACGAACGCCTTAGCGACCGCTTCTACGGCGAGCTCGCCGGCCAGTCGCTCGCCCATGTCGAAGAGCGCTTCGGCTCCATCGACGCCGCGCCTTTGGTGGAGGCGTGGCAGCTGCTCGAGGCGAGGGCCGAGGATGCCTTCCGCGACGCCGCATCGAGCGCGTCCGGGGGGACTGGAGTGGCCCTCGTGAGCCACGACGCCGTCATCAGAGCGCTCTTGAGGTTGCTCGTCCCCGCCCTTACAAACGCCAGGCTCGAGCTGCCCACCGGTTCATGGTCCGAGCTCGTGGCGGACTCGCCCGACGGACCATGGTCGGCGAAGCGCCTCGGCCAGCTCCCGGCGAGCGGCGCCCGGCCGTAGGCTACGGCGGTGCTGCGCTATCTGACCGCGGGCGAGTCCCACGGGCGCGGGCTCGTCGCCGTCGTCGAGGGCCTCCCCGCCGGGCTGCCGATCGTTGCCGACGAGATCCGCGGAGAGCTCGCCCGCCGTCGCCTCGGCTACGGGCGAGGGCCCCGCCAGCGCTTCGAGGCGGACGAGATCACTCTGCTTGGAGGTGTCCGCCATGGACGGACCCTCGGTTCTCCTGTCGCCATAGAGATCGCCAACTCCGAGTGGCCGAAATGGGAGACCGACATGTCCCCCGAGCCCGGGCATCCGGCCCGGCGGCTGACCCAACCCCGCCCCGGCCACGCTGATCTCGCCGGGATGCAGAAGTACGGCTTCGACGACGCCCGCGACGTGCTGGAACGCGCCTCGGCGCGCGAGACCGCCGCCCGCGTGGCCGCCGGCGCCCTCGCAAAGGCTCTCCTCGCCCAGATCGGTGTCGCCATCGTGAGCCACGTCGTCCAGATCGGCCAAGCCCGTGCCAGCTCGGGCCTGCGCCCCCTGCCCGGCGAGCTCGCCGCCGTAGACGAGTCGGCCGTGCGCTGCTTCGACCCATCAGCCGAGGCCGCGATGATCGCCGAGATCAAGGCGGCGGCAAAAGAGGGGACTCGCTCGGGGGCACCGTCGAGGTCGCCGCCTACGGCGTGCCCGTCGGCCTCGGCAGCCACGTCCACTGGGACCGCAGGCTCGACGCCCTCATCGCCCAAGGCTTGATGAGCATCCAGGCCGTCAAGGCAGTCTGGATCGGCGAAGGCCCCGACATTGCCCAGCGCCGGGGATCGGTCGGCCACGACTCGATCCACTTCGACTCGGACTCGGGCGAGTACAGACGAGAGACCTCGCTCGCCGGGGGCATCGAAGGGGGCATCTCGACAGGGGGACTCCTCGTCGCCGGGGCGGCCATGAAACCGCTCGCCACGCTGAACCGTCCCGTGCTCAAGACCGTCGACGTCGTGACAAAAGAAGAGACCGTCTCGTTCAAAGAGCGCACCGACGTCACCTCGGTGCCCGCCATGGGCGTCGTCGCCGAGACGATGCTCGCCCTCGTGCTCGCCTCCGAGGCTTTGCGCAAGTTCGGGGGCGACAGCGTCGCCGAGATGACGCGTAACCACGCCTCCTACCTGGTCGAGGTCCGCGACGAGAACTGGCCGAGCGCGGTAGCTGATTGACCCCAGAGCACGGCATCGTCCTCGGGGTGGCCGGCCTTTTGGGCGGGGCCGTCAACAGCGTCGCCGGGGGCGGCTCGCTCATATCCTTCCCGGCCCTTTTGGCCGTGGGCTACCCGAGCATCACCGCCAATGTCACCAACACCGTCGCCCTTTTTCCCGGCTACGTAGGGGCGACGGCCGCCTATCGCCGCGAGCTCGAGGGTCAGCGGCCGCGACTCGTCCTGCTCGGTGCCACGGGCATCGCCGGGGGCATCGGCGGGTCGGTGCTCTTGCTCACGACGCCGGCAAGCGCCTTCAAAACCGCCGTCCCCTACCTGATCCTGCTCGCATGCGGACTTTTCGCCCTGCAGCCGCTCGCCACCCGCACCTTCGCCAAGCGCCCCGCCAGCTCGAAAGAGCACCACTCGGTCGGACTGCACGCGGCCGTGTTCGCAGCCGCCGTCTACGGGGCCTACTTCGGGGCAGGACTCGGCATCATCCTCCTCGCTGTGCTCGGTCTCGTCATCGCCGACAGCCTGCAACGCCTGAACGGCTTGAAGCAGGTGCTCTCTGTCGTCATAAATGCGGTCGCCGTCGTCGCCTACAGCCTCTTCGGCCACGTCGCTTGGAGCGCCGTGGCCATCATGGCGCTGGCGAGCCTGGCAGGGGGCAGGCTCGGAGGCAGCTTTGCGCGCAAGTTGAGCCCGCTGCTCTTGCGGGTGGTCGTGCTTGGCTTCGGCGTGAGCGTCGGCTGCATCCTGCTTGCCCGCCAGTGACTCTCTTCGCCAAAAAGGCCGCAGATTGCCGGGAGAGGTAGGCTCGCTCCGTGTTCACAGGTCTGATCGAAGAGATGGGCACCTACCTAGGTCACGAGGGTGACCGTTACGGCATCAGGGCCAAGTCGGTGCTCGAGGACATCGCGATCGGCGACTCGGTCGCGGTGAACGGGTGCTGTGTCACCGTCGTCTCGTTCACCGAGGAGATCTGGGAGACAGAGCTCACCAAAGAGACATTGGAGCGGACCACCTTCGGTCTGCTCTCACCCGGCGACGCCATCAACTTGGAGCGTCCCGTGCGGGCAAGTGACCGCCTCGGGGGCCACATCCTCCAGGGCCACGTCGACGCCATCGGAGAAGTGACGGCTGGCCCGCCAGATCTAAGGGTGCGCATACCGGCCGAGTTGATGCGCTACTGCGTAGAAAAGGGCTCGATCGGCATTGACGGGGTGAGCCTGACCCTCTTCGACCTCGACGAGGACAGCTTCACCATCGCCATCATCCCCCACACCTCGGAAGTGACCACGATCGGGCTTCGCAAGCCAGGCGACAAGGTGAACATCGAAGTCGACGTCGCCGCCAAGCTGATCGAGAAGCTGATCAGCCCTTACCTCACCAAGCTGGGATGACCTCGGCCAGCGCCTAGCACAAGTGGCGCCGCTCCAGGAACATCCAGCCGGGATAGTCGAAAACTCGTCGCCTCCATCGCCTTAGCGCTCTGGCCGGGGATATTCGGGACCGATCTGGACCAAGCTGACGCCTTGCGACGCGTCCAGTGGCCTGCTGAGCATCGGCGAGGGGGAGGCCGCGTGAGGCGACTAGGTCCTTCTGCCTTGGCGGGGAGCGCGATGGCTTGTCGAGACTCCCCGCTGGGGCTCAGGCGATGCTCGCCAACACCTCGGCTATCTGCACAGCGTTGAGGGCAGCCCCCTTGCGGAGGTTGTCGCCGACGACAAACAACGACAAGCCGTGGGGCACGGTATCGTCCCGGCGCACCCTGCCGACGAGGGAGTCGTCGCCACCGGTCGCCGCGAGCGGGGTAGGGATCTCGAAGAGCACTACGCCCGGCGCCTTGGCGAGGGCCCGAGTCGCATCCTCGGGGCTCAACGGGCGCTCGAACTCGAGGTTGAGCGCCAGGCTGTGCCCGGTGAAAACGGGCACCCGGACACAAGTGCACGAGACCTTGAGCTCCGCCAGGCCGAGGATCTTGCGGCTCTCGTCCCTGAACTTCTGCTCCTCTGTCGTCTCGAGGCTCCCGTCTTCGACGAGCTTGCCCGCCACCGGGATGACGTTGAAGGCGATCGGGGCGGGGAACTTCGACGGCGCCGGCAGCTGGACGGCATTTCCGTCATGGGCGAGGGCCGCCGCGCCCTCGGCCACCTTTTTGACCTGCTCGTCGAGCTCGGCCGTCCCGGCCAGGCCTGCCCCGGAGACGGCCTGGTAGGTGGCAGCTACTACACGGCGCAGGCCCGCCAGCTCGTCGAGGGGCTTCAGCACCGGCATCGCCACCATGGTCGTGCAGTTCGGGTTGGCGACGATGCCCTTTGGGATCGAGGACAAAGCCGCCGAGTTCACCTCCGGGACGACGAGGGGGACGTCCGGGTCCATCCGCCAGGCCGAGGAATTGTCGATGACGACGGCGCCGGCGGCCGCCACCTGGGGGGCGAGGTCCAAAGAGGTCGACGCCCCACAAGAGAACAAGGCGATGTCGATGCCGGCGAAGTCAGCCCCCACGACGTCCTCGACGACGATGTCCTGCCCGGCGAAGCTGAGGGTGCGCCCGGCGGAGCGGGCGCTGGCGAAAAAGCGCACCCGGTCGAGGGGGAAGGCGCGCTCAACGAGCACCGACCTCATGACTGCGCCCACTTGACCGGTGGCGCCGAAGACTCCTACTTCCATGGGCGAGAGCTTAGTTAGGCTCCCCGGCCCGGTCGGATCCAGCAACCTGCGGCCGCCGGGTCAGGCGTCGAGCTCGAATGCGGTATGGAGGACCTGGACTGCCTTTTCCGCCAACTCGGCCCTCACCAGGCACGAGATGCGGATGGGCGACGTCGAGATCATCTCTATGTTGACCCCGGCGTTGGCGAGGGTCTGGAACATCGTCGCCGTCACGCCGGGATGGGTCCTCATGCCTGCGCCAACGACCGAGACCGTCGCCACGTCGTCATCGGCGATGACAGAAACCGCCCCGAGCTGTGGGATGAGCTGCTCTGCCACCTCCAAGCTGCCTTCGAGGTCCGCCCGGGGGATGGTGAAGGAGATGTCGGTCGTGCCATGGTGAGAGGTGTTCTGCACGATGACGTCGACATTGATCGCCCGGTCCGCCAGGCCCCGGAAGAGGGAAGCTGCGATGCCTGGCTGGTCGGGCACGTCGGTGATGGTGATCTTGGCCTCGGTCGTGTCGCTCGTCACCGACGAGACGATGGGCTGTTCCACAGAAGGATCCTCCTCGGTGACAATGGTCCCGGGCTCCCAGGTGAAGCTGGAGCGCACATGGAGCGGTATGTGGTGGTTCCGGGCGAACTCGACAGAGCGAAGGGCGAGAACCTTGCTCCCGGTGGCGGCCATCTCGAGCATCTCCTCGAAGGAGATCCGCGGGATCCGGTGCGCCGTCGGCACGACACGCGGGTCGGCGGTGAAGACCCCTGAGACGTCGGTGTAGATCTCGCACACGTCCGCCTGTAGAGCAGCCGCGAGCGCGACGGCTGTCGTGTCCGAGCCGCCCCGGCCGAGGGTGGTCACGTCCCGCTTGCTCGAGACGCCCTGGAACCCGGCCACGACCGGGACGATGCCCTGGGCGAGCGCCTCGCGGAGCCGGTCTCCCCTCACCTCCAAGATGCGAGCCTTGGTGTGGGTGGTGTCGGTGATGATGCCCGCCTGGCTGCCCGTGAAAGAGGCAGCCGGCACGGCGAGCTCGGCGAGCGCCATGCACAAAAGGGCCATCGAGATCCGCTCACCCGCGGTAAGCAACATGTCGAGCTCACGGCCCGGCCGCACACGGCTCACGTCCTCGGCGAGGCGGATGAGCCCGTCAGTGGTCTTGCCCATGGCGCTTACGACTACAACCACGTCCTTGCCGCTGCGGCGCGTACGGGCGACGTGGTCCGCCACGGCCCGGATACGGTCGGCGTCGCCGACCGACGTGCCGCCGAACTTCTGCACAACGAGGGTCACGCCGCCAACCTAGTGCCGGGGCGTTCAGCCGGGCGACTGGGTGCCTTTGGACAAAAGGGGCCGGTCGCCTTGGCGCCCTTCGCCTTCTCCGTCGGGGCCCCCGAGCTCACGCTCCCCGGGGCGCGAGGCGTTGGCGAAGGGTCGAAAAACCGCTCCGGCAAGGGGCGCATGCACGTTGCCCTGCGGTTTCGGTAGCGTGTCGCTCCGTGCCAACCGACAAGAGGGCGCGGCAGCGAGCCGCACGCGACCAGAAGCAAGCCGTCATCGAGAAAAGCCGCAAGCGGCGGAAGAACTTGCGCCGTGGCATCGGCCTCGCCATCGTGGCGGCGCTGATCGTCGTCATCGTCTTCCTCGTCAACAGCTCGAGCAAGTCAGCCACGCCGCCGACCACGACAACGACGACGACGGCCACTACGAGCACGACGGTCACGACGACGACGGTGCCCACGGGCACGACCTTCCCCACGCCCACAACCCAGCCGCTCACGACGGCGGCGGTCACGCCAACCTGCCCCCCCGCGACCGGCTCGACAAAGCGCGTCGTCTGGTTCTCGGCCAAGCCGCCCACCTGCATCTCCGCCAGCTCGGTCTTCGACGCCACCTTCGAGACGAGCGTCGGTAACATCACCGTTTCCATGCCGACGGCCGCCTCGCCCGCCGGGGTCAACAACTTCGTCTTCCTCGCCCGTTACAAGTACTACGACGGCACCTGGTTCCACCGTGTGATCAAGGGCTTCGTCGTGCAGGGGGGGGACCCGACAGGACTCGGCACCGGCGGTGTGCACGCCCTGCCCGGCTACTCCTTTACAGGCAACACGCCGCCGGCGAGCTGTAAGACCAAACCCAACCAGTCGACGTGCTACCAGGCGGGGGACCTCGTCTACGCCAACTCGGGTGCCCCCTCCAGCAACGGCAGCCAGTTCTTCTTCGTGCTGCCGGGTGGCCAAACGGTGCTCAACACCGAGCCCGTGTACACAATCTTCGGCAAGGTGACCTCCGCCGCGGGCATGGCTGTGCTCGACAAGATCGGCTCTTACGGGGCGCCTGACACCTCCGAGACCGGAACGCCGACGGTAAGGGTCTACCTTCTCAAGGTCACCGTCACCCAGGTCTCGGGCTGAACCGGCCCACGAACAGAACGGAGTCCGACAATGACGACCGAGTGCCCTCCTGCGGACGGCTCTGCGCCTAAGACCCAGCACTTCGACGGGCCGCCGCCGATGTGCATCGACCTCTCCAAGCGCTACACCGCCGAGATGGTCACCTCCAAAGGAACGATGGTCTTCGCCCTAGATGCCGTGAGCGCACCGAGGACGACGAACAACTTCGTCTTCCTCGCCCGCTACCACTACTTCGACGGCATCTCGTTCCACCGGATCATCCCCAACTTCGTCCTCCAAGGCGGCGATCCCCAGGGCAACGGCACCGGTGGCCCCGGTTACCGCTTCGAGGACGAGCTGCCCAAACCCGGTCGCTACGAGGTCGGCTCGCTCGCCATGGCGAATGCCGGCCCGAACACCAACGGGAGCCAGTTCTTCGTCATCTCCGGCTCCGACGGCACGCGCCTGCCACCGCTCTACTCGCTGTTCGGCCAGATCGTCTCCGGGCACGAGGTCATCACCATCATCGACGCCCTCGGCTCCAAGTCAGGCTCACCCAAAGAGAAGGTCGTCATCGAGTCGGTCACGATCACCGAGGCCGAGTGATCATCCCCACCGGCGCGAAAAACGCCTCAGCGGGGGAGAGCTCCTAGACCTGCCTCGACACCGTCGCGGTAGACGGTGACCTCCTTCTCGCCCACCGAGCGCCACGAGCCGTCGCTGTCGCGGACAAGCGCCGTGTGCTCGGGGATGCCGGCTATGGCGAGACCGACGGGGGCAAGCTCGAGGGTCCGCCAGAAGTGGTGGGCACTGCCCGAGCCGTGGTGGGGGACGACGGCAAGCTGCTCGACCAGGCCGAGGCCGACTGTGAACGCCCCGCCCCGGGGATCGACCATGGGGTCACCGAGAACCATCGCCCCGGCCGAGGAACCCGCCACCACGGCTCCTCCCCGCCAGGCGCCCATGAGTGCCTCGAACACCAGCGAGCCCTTCAGCACCGAGAGGAGATGGAGAGGCGACCCACCCGAGAGGTAGATGAAACGCGCCTCGCGGACTGCGGCCGCGTTGGCCTCCTCCTCGGCCTGGGCGTGCCGCAGCACCATGAGCCCCCGCGCCCGGGATCCAAGGGAGGAGAACCACCGGTCCGCCACCTCGACGGCCCGCTCGGGGTGCTCGTAGGCGGCGGCCGTCGGCAGAACGAGGACCTCGTCGGCCCCCGAGCGCTCGAGCAGCTCGGCGTCGTAGTCGCAGCCCGCCTGCCATTCGGCCCCGCCGGCCAGTGCGAGCAGCCCGGCGCCGCTCCCGGGTCCAGCATCGCGCGGGCTGGTCTTGGTGCGCAGCACTCATGGGGCGGCAACCTACACCTTGTCCGGCGGGATGTAACGGGCCGAATCGATCGAGCCCGAATCGACCTCGAGCACAAGGATGGAGGCCTTGCGAACCTCCAGCGAGCCCGAAAACCGCGTCCCTGCACCCTGGAGCACATCGACTAGGGCCCATATGACGTCCCCATGCGAGCACAGCACCGGGACACCGCCGGCAAAGGCGAGCTCCTTGAGCTGCAAGACCAGGTCGGGGGCGTCGGAGCCCTCCGAGAGGTAGTCCACGGTCACTACTGGCAGCCGGCACGCCATGGCGAGCGGTTGCAGGGTTGCGACGCAGCGCTCGGCACCGCTCGACATGAGCAGGGTCGGTCGCGACTCGCGAGCACCGTGCTTGTGCGCCGGCGCTCCTGGGGGCGCGGCGTCAAAGCGTCGGGCGATGGCCTCGGCCTCTTTCACTCCGCGCTCGGTGAGGGGCCGGTCCCTGTCCGAACCTGCCCAGGCGTCGCGAGCAACGGCGTGGGCGTGGCGGATCAGATAAATCGAGACCCTGGACATCTGCAGCTCCTCACCTCGGCCCACCGCCGGCCGGCACATGGCAGCGCGCAGCACACCTGCCCATCAGTGCACCGTGCTCAAGCCGACGGCGGCACCCACGCCGTAGGTGACCGCTCCGGCGGCGGCACAGATCGCAAGCTGGCGGAAGGCCGACCACCACCAGGAACGGCCGGTGAACAGCGAGAGGGCGGAGCCGACGACCACGGCCGCCACGGCCGCGATGACGATCGAGGCGAGCACGGCGCTCGAGCCGCGCCCGATGAGGAAGGGGATGAGGGGCAGCACCGCGCCCACGCTGAAGGTCACAAAAGAGGCGGCGGCGGCAGAGTATGGCCTGCCGAGCGAGTCAGGGTGGATGCCCAGCTCCTCACGGGCATGGGTCTCGAGTGCGAGCTTGGGGTCGGACATCATCTGTCGGGCGACCTCGATGGCGAGCTCATTGGAGATGCCCCGGCTCTCGTAGATCTTCACGAGCTCCTGCAGCTCGCCCTCGGGGCGACGGTGGATCTCCTGGCGCTCGCGTTCGAGCTCGCGCTGGAACAATTCGGTCTGGGCCCGCATCGAGACGTACTCGCCCGCCGCCATGGAGAAAGCACCGCCCAGGAGGCCGGCGAGGCCGGCGAGGCGGACGACCCCCGCGGGCGGGCTCGCACCTGAGAGGCCGAGGATCAAGGAGATGTTCGTCACGAGCCCGTCGCTTATGCCAAACACCGCCGCTCGGGCACTGCCACCTTGCACGTCGCGGTGATGGTGGTCGTGGGCCTCGCCGGCACGGGCCTCTTTCTTGCGCCTGCGGCCGAGGACAGCCATCGCCCGGGCGGGCACACCGGCCTTGGCGGGCCGAGCGCTGCCGGTGCGCGGGGAGGGGGCAGGGGCGCTGTCGGGTGGTGGGGCCACGGCTCCAGTTTGTTACAGCCGAGCGGACAAGGTGCAACGCCAGATTTCGCCGGGCTCCGGCACCTAAGCACGGAGCCGCTTGCGGGTCGCAAAGGCCAGGAAATAGCGCCTTAGTAGCCAGCACGGACTCCGGGCCGGTGTCTTAGGCCCAGCACGGCGCGCCTACACTTTGCCGATAGCTATGGACCGGCCGCGATCTTGAGCACCCGACACGAGCGGCCACAGATGTTCTGCACCGGCTGGCGGCGCCCGCCCCGCGACTTGTCGAGCTGAGCTCGGCTGATGGACGCACTCGACATCATCCTCGTCGTCGTCATCTTGGCGGCCGCGTTCCGCGGGCTGCGCCGGGGGGCGGCGGTGCAGGTCCTCTCCTACGGAGGCGGCCTGGGCGGACTCGCCCTCGGGGTGGTCCTCGTCCTTGTCGTATGCCCGCACCTTCGAGGCGAGCACACCAAGACCGTCGTCGCCCTCCTCCTGCTTCTCGTGCCCGCGGCCGTGCTCGCGGCGGCCGGGCGCCAGCTCGGCTCAGGGCTGTGGCACCGCCTGCGACGAGCCCGCTTTGGTGCCGTGGACGCTCTCGCTGGCGCCCTCGTCGCCACGGGCGGGGCGCTCGTTTTGATCTGGCTGCTTGCCTCGATCCTCGTCAACAGCCAGTTCTCCCTCGTCGCCACTCAGATCAACAACTCCAAGATCGTCCAGGCGGTCACAAACGTCATGCCGCCGATACCGACCGCGCTCGCCCCGGCGGAGCGATTCTTGTCCGACGAGGGCCTGCAGGTAGTCGCCGACGGGCTCGTGCAGCTCGCCGGGCCCGTCGCCTACCCGAGCCCCGCCGAGGTCAAAGCCGGCGCAGCTGCTGCCGCGCCGTCGACGGTCAAGGTTGTGGCCGTTGGCTGCGGGGAGATCCAGGAGGGATCGGGCTTCGTGGTAAGCCCAGGCCTTGTCGTGACCAACGCTCATGTCGTCGCCGGCACCGGTTCGGTGAGGGTGGAGGACTCGGTCAGCTACCACGTCGCCAGCGTGGCCTTGTTCGACCCCGAGTTCGACCTCGCCGTGCTGCGGGTGCCGGGAGTCGTCGGGCGGCCGCTCAAAATCGACCCCAACCTCGTGGGCCGGGGCACAAAGGCCGTGGTGATCGGCTATCCCGAAGGTGGGCCGCTCAGAGTGGACCCGGCCGGCGTGCGCTCGGAGATCACCGCCACCGGTCTCGACATCTACGGCCAGAACCAGACGGTGCGCGCCGTCTACGAGGTGCAGGCTCTCGTGCGACCGGGCAACTCCGGCGGCCCACTCGCCGAGCCGGACGGCCTCGTCATCGGCCTCGTCTTCTCCCGCTCGCCGAGCACGCCCGACATCGGCTACGCCCTGGCCTCTCCGGGGGTGCTGACGCGGGTCGAGCGGGCCGAGGCCCTGCCGCCCACGACCGTGGTGGGGACGGGCGCCTGCATCCCGAGATGACGGCCTGGCGCCACAAGAGCCCGCCTCGCCCGCCCGGTCGGCCATGATTGAGCTGTGACACTTCGCATAGAGGACTACGGCCTCATCGGGGACACGCACACGGCCGCCCTGGTCGGCCGGGACGGGTCGATCGACTGGCTCTGCCTGCCCCGCTTCGACTCGGCGGCGTGCTTTGCCCACCTGCTCGGAGACAAGGACCACGGCTATTGGCGCATCGCCCCAGCCACAAGCCCGAAAAAGGGCGAGGGTGACCCCATCCTCGCCACCAGCCGGCGCTACATCGGCGACAGCCTCGTGCTCGAGAGCGAGTGGGAGCTGGCGACGGGGCGTGTCCGCCTGACCGAGTGCATGCCGATCAGAGAGACGACTCCCAGCATCATGCGGCTCGTGGAGTGCTTGAGCGGCTCGGTGGACATGGCGATGGACCTCGAGATCCGCTTCGGCTACGGCTCGGTCGTCCCCTGGGTACGCCGCGTCGACGGCCAGCTCGTCGCCGTCGCCGGCCCGGACGGCCTCGCCCTTTGGACCACTGTCGAGCTTCATGGCGAGGACATGCGCACAGTGGCCAACTTCCACCTGCGTGAGGGCCAGCAGGTCCCCTTCGTGCTCACTTACTTCGCCTCCCATGACGAGGTGGGCCGGCCCCTCGCCGCCCAGTACGCCATCGAGGAGACGACCATGTGGTGGCAGAACTGGGCCGACCTCGCCAACTTCGAGCCCCACCGCTGGCGCGACGCCGTCGTCCGTTCCCTCATCACCTTGAAGGCGCTCACCTACGAGCCCACCGGCGGCATCATCGCCGCCCCCACCACCTCGCTGCCCGAGACCCTCGGCGGGGAGAGGAACTGGGACTACCGCTACTGCTGGCTGCGCGATGCCACCTTGACCCTGTCCTCTCTCATGGCGGCGGGCTATCGCGACGAGGCGGCCGAGTGGCGCGACTGGCTGCTGCGCGCCGCGGCCGGTGACCCCTCCGAGCTGCAGATCATGTACGGAGTGGCCGGTGAGCGCGACCTCAAGGAAGGTGAGCTCTCCTGGCTGTCGGGCTACGAGGGCTCGCGACCAGTGCGCGTCGGCAACGCCGCCTCCGAGCAGTACCAGCTCGACGTCTACGGCGAGGTGCTCGGCGCCCTGCACGAGGCGCGCCGTACCGGCCTCGAGCCGGCCGGGCCGGCCTGGGACCTCGAGCTCGTGCTGATGGACTTCATCGAGTCGGGCTGGAAACAGCCCGACGACGGCATCTGGGAGGTGCGCGGTCCCCGCCGCCATTTCACCCACTCGAAGGTGGAGGCCTGGGTGGCTGTCGACCGGGCCATCCACGACGTCGAGGACTTTGGCCTCACCGGTCCCCTGGACAAGTGGAAGGCGCTTCGCACCGAGATCCACAAGGAGGTCTGCGAGAAGGGGTTCGACCCTCAGCGCAACACCTTCACGCAGTACTACGGCTCCAAAGAGCTTGACGCCAGCGTCCTCATGATCCCCCTCGTCGGCTTCCTCCCCCCGAGTGACCCCCGCGTGGTCGGAACGGTCGAGGCGATCGGGCGCGAGCTCATGGTCGATGGTTTCGTCGCCCGCTACGACTCGGAGCGCTCAGAACATGTCGACGGCCTGACAGGAAGGGAAGGAGCCTTTCTCCCATGTTCTTTCTGGATGGTCGACGACTTGCACCTCATCGGGCGCCACGACGACGCCGTCGAGCTGTTCGAACGGCTCTTGTCGCTTCGCAACGACCTCGGCCTTCTTTCCGAGGAGTACGACCCTGTGCAAAAGCGCCTCGTCGGCAACTTCCCCCAGGCCTTCTCGCACGTTTCGCTCGTCAACAGCACCGTCGGCCTGTTGGGCACGGCGGAGGGCTTCACCCACGAGCACCGAATAGCCAAGGTCGCCCCCAAGGTCCGCCACGCTCTGGGCGTGCGGCCTGCTCGCCGGCGCCGCCGGCCCGCCATGGGAGGCTGAGCACCGTCCGCCCGCGGCGATAAATAGGGCGCTCTGAGGCGGACAGAGAGAGGATGCGGCCCTGGCGCACCGAGCAACTCCGGGACACCGGTGAGGGAGTATCCCTGAATACCCGGTACGCCCAGGACCTTCTTCGTCACCCTAAGGCTGAGATGGCCTCGTCCATAGAGCCGAAAGTCCCAATCACTGGCTCTCGCCCGGTTCTGCTGGAAGGCGGCGACGAGCCGCTCTCCGCCAAGTTGACGAGGTGATGTCGCCGACCAGAAGAGCCGCTCGGCAGAACAGGCCATAGGAATTCAGCACAGACTCGCTCTTGGCTTGGGGCGCGGGGCCACTGAGGGAGAAGAGGAACCTCTCCGCTGCCCACGTACTGGCCAAGCCGGTAACGACCGCATCACCCGGGACACCGCCGAGGCGACGGCCGGTAGGGCCCCGCAGGCGAGACCCAGCCCTGGTTGCGAACGGGCGTCATCGCGCCTGATCCGCCTATCGCTGGACTTGCCGGTTGACCCCCGATAATAAGAGTGATTATCATTCTAGATACGGGCCGCGGGAGGGCGACCCGCAAGAGGAGGAATCGACGAGGTGCGTGTCTCGCATATGCGCTCTTGGAACAAGATCACGGCGGTAGGCATCAGTGCCGCTCTGGGCCTTCTTGCGTGCGCCTGCTCCTCGCCGACAACCGGGGGACGAGACAAGGTCATCGTCGCCGTCGGCGCAGAGAACGAGTACGCCAACGTGATCGCCCAGCTCGGCGGCCGCTATGTCGAGGTGACGGCGATCATGAGCAACCCCAACACAGACCCCCACAGCTTCGAGGCGAGCCCGTCAGTGGCCCGCGTCGTCAGCTCGGCTCAGCTCATCGTGCAGAACGGCGTCTATTACGACACCTTCATGAACACGATCGAGGCCGCCTCCCCCGATCCCAAACGCAGGGTCATCGACGTGCAGAAGATCCTCGCCCTGCCCTCCAGCACGCCGAACCCGCATCTTTGGTACGACCCGCGCACGATGCCCGCGGTCGCCAAGGCGATCGCCGCCAGCCTGTCCGAGATGGCCCCCACCCATCGCTCCTATTTCGCTTCGAGGCTCAGGTCTTTTGACGACTCCCTCACACCGTGGCTGCGTGCCATCGCGGCTTTCAAGGCCGAGTACCCCCATATCCCGGTCGCCACGACCGAGCCGGTGGCCGACTACATGCTCGAGGCGGTCGGGGCCGACATCAAGACACCCTTCCCGCTACAGGCCGACATCATGAACGGGATCGACCCGGCCCCGCAGGACATCACAATCGAGGACAACCTGTTCAGCGAGCACCGGGTCGACGTCTTTTTGTACAACGAGCAGGTGACTGACTCAGTCACAGCCTCGTTCCTCTCCCTCGCCAAGAAGAACGGCGTCCCGGTCGTCGGCGTCTACGAGACGATGCCGACGCCCGGCTACGACTACCAGACCTGGATGCTGGCTGAGGTCAACGCCCTGCGAAAAGCAGTCGCCGACAAGATCTCGACCGAGCGCTTGTGAGCGCCACGGCAAAGGCCCGTGACGGCCGGGAGGAGGTGCTCTCGCTCGAGGGCGTGTCGTTGGTCCTCTCCGGGCGCGAGATCCTCCACGAGGTCAGCTTCGCTGTGCGCGCGGGGGAGCTCACCGGCCTCATCGGCTCGAACGGGGCGGGCAAGACGACGGTGTTCAAGGTGATCCTCGGACTCGAGGTGCCGACGGCGGGCACGGTGCAGATCTCGGGCCGAGCGCGCCAGCGGCGCAACCGTGCCATCGGCTATGTCCCCCAGCGGGTCGACCTCGACCCGGACGTGCCCCTGCGGGCGCGTGACCTCGTGGGGCTCGGCATCGACGGGGACCGTCTCGGCGTGCCGCTTCCTTCGCGTCGGCGGCGCCAGCTCGTAGACGAGATGCTCACAGCCGTAGACGCGCAGGCTTTTGCCGACACACGCGTCGGCCAGCTCTCCGGGGGCGAGCTGCAGCGGGCCCTTATAGCCCACGCCCTCATCTCGAGGCCCAAGTTGCTGTTGCTAGACGAGCCTCTCGCCAACCTCGACATCCGCGCCGAGCAGGGCGTCGTCTCCATGCTGAGGGCGATCGCGACCGAGCAGGGCATCGCCGTGCTCATCTCTGCCCACGAGATGAACCCTTTGCTCCCGGTGATGGACCGCGTCGTCTATCTCGCCGGCGGACGGGCCGCGAGCGGGTCGACCGAGGAGGTCGTCCGCCAGGACGTGCTGAGTGCCCTTTACGGCCACCACGTCGACGTCCTGCACGTCCACGACCGCATCCTCGTGGTGGCGGGCAAAGACGAGGCGCACCATGACGAGGCGGGCACCTCGAGCACCCTCGCGCCCCGCGGGCTCGGGTGAGCCAGTTGGAAGCGATCCTGAACGGCATCTTCGCACCGGGACTTTTCACGAGCGAGCCCGTGCGAGTTGCTTTCCTCGTCGGCGGTGCCGTCTCGGTCGTGTCCGCCGTGGTCGGGGTGTTCACAGTCATCCGCGGCCAGTCCTTCGCCGGCCATTCCCTCGGGGACCTCGGCACGACAGGCGGCTCGGGCGCCTTTCTCGTAGGCGCCAACCCGCTTTGGGGTTTCTTCAGCTTCGCCCTGATCGGTGCCGGAGCCATGGAGCTGTTCGGCGTACGCCGCCAACAAGGAAGGGACATGGCGACCGGCATCGTGCTCGGAGCCGGGCTCGGGGTCGCGGCGTTGTTCTTGTACCTGGGCACGGTCGAGCGATCCACGACAGGGGCCACGATCACGATCCTGTTCGGCTCGATGTTCGTCATCCGCGCCTCGATGATCCCTGTGTTCGCAGGGCTGAGCGTGCTCGCCCTCGTCCTGGTCGGCCTGCTCTACCGGCCCCTTTTACTGAGCGCGGTGAGCGAGGACATCGCCTCGGCCCGGGGCGTTCCCGTGCGCGCGATCGGCGTGTCCTACCTCTTGGCCATGGCGATCGCCGTGTCGCTGTCCTGTGTGACGATCGGGGCGATCCTGTCCACGGCGACGTTGATAGGGCCGGCGGCGGCGGCTTTGAGGGTAACCAAGCGACCGGGCCTCGCCTTCGCCTGGGCTGGGATCATCGGCCTCGTTGTGACCTGGCTCGGGATCGTCCTCGCCTACGACAGCTACTACTGGCCGCCGGCCGGGCGGCGCTGGCCCGTGAGCTTCTTCGTCGTCGCCCTCATCTTGTCGGTCTATCTCCTCTCCGATCTGTCCAGTCGTCTGAGCGCACGCCGGGTCGCCGCCAGGACCACCAAGGCGCCGTGATGTTCGCCGGTTTCATGGTCAACGCCTGGATCGTGGCAACGATGGTCGCCGTCGTCGCCGGGGTGGTCGGGTTCTTCACAGTGCTAAGAGGGTCGGCCTTCGTGGCCCACGCCGTCCCCCAGGCCGGTTTCGCAGGCGCCGCAGGCGCCTCGCTGATCGGGGTGAGCACCTTTGCCGGCCTCGGCGCCTTCGCCGTCTTGAGCGCCCTCGCCATCGGGATTTTGGGCAAGCGGGGCCGTCACGACGCCATGACGGCCCTCGCCTTGGTGTTCATGCTCGGCCTCGGGGCCCTGTTCTTGAGCTGGAACCAGGAGTACGCGTCTGAGACCTTCGCCCTCCTCTTCGGCGAGGTTCTCGGTGTCAGCAACAACCAACTGCTCGTCACCGGGCTGCTCGGCGTCGCTTCCATAGCCGCCATAGCCGCCTTGTACCGCCCGCTCCTGCTCGCCTCCGTCGTCCCGGACGTGGCACGGGCGCGCGGGGTCGGGACCCAGTCCATGGAAATCTGCTTCCTCGTCGTCGTTGCGGTGGCGACGACGATGTCGGTCCCCGTCGTCGGGGCCCTTTTGATGTTCAGCTTGATGGTGGGTGCCCCAGGTGCGGCCAGGCTGCTCACGAAGAGACCGCTTCTCGCCCTCGGGCTCTCGGTGGCCATCTCGCTCGTCATCGTCTGGGTCGCCATCGCGGCTTCGTACCTCACGAACTGGCCGATCGGGTTTTTCGTAGGGGTCCTCGGCGCCGTCTTCTTCGTGGCCGCCCGTGGTTTTGCCTCCTGGCGGCGCTCGCGGCCCGGGCATGCGGCCCGAGCCCCCCTGTCGACAGCCTTGCGGCTCGAAGACCAGGTCCGCCTGGCGGCGAACGGCACGGGCAGCCGCGGGCCAGAGGGCGCCTAATGTCTCCAGTCGTGGTACCTCGCTCGGTCCACGAAGCCGTCAGCCTCCGCCTCGCCGGGGTGGAGCAGCGTTACACCCACATGCGCAGGGTCCTCGTCGAGACCCTGGCGGATGCTGGGCGGCCCCTGACAGTCCCTGAGATCCTCGCCTCGTCGCCTGGGCTGCCCCAGTCGAGCGCCTACCGAAACATGACGGCGCTCATCGAGGTGGGCGTGGTCCGCCGCGTCGCGGGCTCGGATGACCACGGGCGATTCGAGCTGGCCGAGGAGCTCTCGGGACACCACCATCACTTCGTCTGCGCCAACTGCGGCAAGGTGGACGACGTCCACCCCTCCCCCAAGCTCGAGCGCGCCCTCGGAGAGGCGGCCCGGGCGGTGGCCGAAGAGCAGGGCTACGAGGTCACCGAGCACCAGCTCGACCTGGTCGGGCTCTGCCCCGACTGCCGCTCCTAGGCGCCCGGCTGGCCTGGTTCAGCTGGCCCGGCTGGAGCTGAAGGCGTCCTCACCCCGGTGCGTTCGGCGCACCAGTCAAGCAGTGCCTCCTCGTCTCGGACCCCCGTCGGCGAGCGGACCGGAAAACGGCTCTCCCGCCGGGGGCGACGATCGAAGAAGAATCCTGAGCTAGGGGGGCATCTTCGTTCGGCGTGCGCCCTTTCGGCCGGGCCGCCGGCCGCCAGCCAGACGATGGTGTCAGCCCCCTCCGAGGCGGTGCGCAGCAGTGGCCTCGAGCGCGGCCCCAAAGCGCGGGAGCCCGGCCCTCAAGCCGGGCGTGTCCGCCCATCCGGGATGCATCGAGAAGCTCGAGACCCCCACCCGGGCGAAGCGACGTGCCCAGGCCTTGGCCAGCACGACCTGGGCCCGCTTGCTGCGGGCGTAGGCGACGGCCCCCTCGTAGCCATCGGGCGCCATCTCGAGGTGGTCGAGATCGAAGCCTTGGGTGTACATGCCTCCGGAGCTGACGGTCACGATCGTCGCCGCCGAGGCTGTCCACAGCAGCGGCGCCAGGCTGGCGGTGAGCAGGTAGGGACCGAGGACATGGGTGGCGACGGTCACCTCCCGCCCACCGTGTGTCGTCTCGTAGCGGGCTGTGAGCGCTCCGGCACCATGGACGAGGACGTCGATGCTGTCGTAGCGCTCGGAGAGGGAACGGCCGAGAACGGCCACGGCGTCGGGATCGGAGAGGTCCACGAGGTCGAGGTGCACCGGTGCGGCGGCCTGCTGTTCCACCGCGGCCCGCGCCCTGGCCGCCCGCTCGGGATCGCGCCCCACAATGTGCACGGCTGCTCCGAGCCTGCCCATGGCGATCGCCGCCGCCAGGCCGATGCCCGAGGTCCCACCGGTCACGACCGCGGCGCGCCCTGTCATAGACGGCGGCTCCTGCCAGTCCTCGAGCCGCCGGCGCAGGCCGATCCCCACCTTGGTGAAGCTCGCTACGACGCTCGCCTCGACGAGGGCGTCGGCCACGCCTGCGGTCAAACGGCGTGCTGTTGGCAGCCGGGCGCTCATGGGATCGCCTCGCTGAGCGTCTTGTGCAGACCGGCCGCGGCCCGGTCCCCGATGCGACGAAGCGCCAGGCCCAAAAGGGGCGCCGCCGCCAAGCCGACACCCTTCGCGACGAGGGTGGCCGCATAGGTCACCTTCGACCCCCCCGCCGGCGTCGCGACGACAGAGATGACATCCCTCGAGCGGATCACCGAATTCTCCGCCTCGAGGACGACCCTTTTCGGCCGGTCCAGCTCGACGATGCGGTACTCGAGCGGAACGCGCCTTCCGAAGACACCGACATCGAGGCGGTAGGCGCTGCCGAGGCGGGGCGGGCCCCCGTCGAGGTCGGCGGCGGCGAGCACTCCCGGGTCCCACTTCGCCGCATTGGAGAAGCGTGCCAGGTACTCGAAGATTTCGGCTGGCGCCCCGTCCGAGGCGACCTCGGTAGTGTACGTGCTCATGTCCGTAGTTTAGTGCTAAACTCGTGTTAGTACAACAGCGCCGGCAGATACGTAAAGGATCACGATGAGAATCGCCATCATTGGAAGCGGGGTGTCGGGACTTGTCTGCGCCCACCTGCTCTCGAGTCGCCATGACGTCGTCGTCTACGAAGCCGACGATCGTCCCGGCGGACACTGCCACACCCACCGCGTCGAGCTGGACGATGTCACCGCCGATGTCGACACCGGCTTCCTCGTCTACAACGAGCGGACCTACCCGCTGTTCTGCCGCCTCTTGGAGCGCCTCGGCGTCGCCACGAAGCCGAGCGACATGAGCTTCAGCGTCGCCGACTCCCGTACAGGCCTCGAGTGGCGGGGCACGTCGCCCTCGAGCGTGTTCGCCCAGAGGCGCAACCTCGCCCGGCCCGCCTTCCTGGCGATGCTCGCCGACGTCGCCCGCTTCAACCGTCTTGCCACCCGCCTGCTCGAGGACCCGCCGCCGGACGAGGTCACCCTCGAAGAGGTGCTCAGCACGCACCGATGGTCGACGGGGTTTCGCGAGTGGTACCTCGTGCCTCTCGGCTCGTCGATATGGTCTGCCGGCCCTCAGGCCTTCACCCAGATCCCCGCCGCCACCTTTGCCCGCTTCTTCGAGCGTCACGGCCTGTTGGCCGTGCGCGACCAGCCGCGCTGGCGCACGGTCACGGGGGGCTCGCGCCGCTACGTCGAGGCGATCTTGGCCCCACTCAGGGCCGAGGGCCGCCTTCGGCTCGCCTCGCCAGCCGACAAGATCCGGCGCGAGCCGGGCGGAGTCGAGGTCCTCGGCCCGGCTGGCATCGAGACGTTCGATCATGTCGTGGTGGCGACCCACAGCGACCAGGCCCTCGCACTTTTGTCCGATGCCGACCGGGCCGAGCGCGCCATCATCGGTGCCATCAGCTACCAGCAGAACCAGGCCACATTGCACACAGATGCCAGGCTCCTGCCTAAACAGCGCCGGGCATGGGCGAGCTGGAACTACCACAGGCTGGAGCCCGAGGGCGACCGAGCAACACTCACCTACCATCTGAACCAGTTACAGGGAATCGCCTCGAAGACCCCCGTGCTCGTGACCTTGAACCGCGACGAGGCCATCGACCCGTCTCTGGTGCTCGCCCGGATGGACTACGCCCATCCGGTCCTCGACCGGGCGACGGTTGCCGCCCAGAAGCGTCACAGGGAGATAAACGGCGCGCGGCGGACCTGGTTCTGCGGTGCCTACTGGGGCTACGGGTTCCACGAGGACGGCGTCGCCAGCGCCGTCAAGACCTGCAAGGCACTAGGGGAGACACTTTGACGGCCTCGCTCCTCACTAAGGACACGCTCCGCGCCAGCACCAGGCCGGCCCTGCGCAGCGCCATCTACGAGGGCAGCGTGACCCACCGCCGCTTCGGCCCCGGGCCCGCGCGAGAGTTCACCTACCCGGTGGCAATGCCCCTCGTGTGGCTGGACGAGATCGACTCGCTCAAAGTGCTGCGCCCCCTCTTTTCGGAACGGCGGCCGGCACCGGTGCGCTTGCGGCGCTCGGACTTTTTCGGCGACAAGCAGGTGCCCCTCGACGAGGCGGTGCTGGGCCTTGTCGAAGAACGGCTCGGCTCGAGGCCCGCAGGCCCGGTTGCCATATTGGCGAACCTGCGCACCTGGGGATGGCTGTTCAACCCGATCACCTTGTACTTCTGCGCCCCGGGCGAGGGCCGAGCTGTCGAGGCCCTCGTGGCCGAGGTCGAGAACACCCCCTGGCACGAGCGTCACGCTTATGTCGTCGGCCCCCCGGGCCGCCACAGATTTGCCAAAGTTATGCACGTGTCCCCCTTCATGCCGATGGGCCTCGGCTACGAGCTCGTCTACACGACACCTGGGGAGCGCCTCGCCGTGCGCCTCGACGTCATGAGCGGCGCCGAACGGCTCATGGGCGTGACTATGTCCCTACGCCGCCGGCCCCTCGACCGCCGCGCCCTCGCCCGCATGTTGTGGCGCCACCCGGCGGCCACCCACCGCGTCTCGGCAGGGATCTATGTCCAGGCCGCCCGCCTCGGGCTCAAAAGGGCTCCCTTCTACGTCCACCCGGAGCGCCGGGTGCCCGAGCCATGACCGGGCAGGTGGCCCGGCCGACGGCTTGCGACGGGGCAGCCGGTCTCCTCGGACGGGCGCTGCCTCGAACGGGCGCCCGCAGCTTGGCGCCCGCGGCTCGCCGAGTAGCCCTTTATGCAGCGGCGCGCACCCATGGGGACGCCTTCGATGTTGTCGAAGGCACCCGGACCTACCGGCTCGGCAAGGGTGAACCTGTCGCCCGCCTCGATGTGCACGACCCGCGCATCTACGCGGCGGTGCTCGGCTCCGGCTCGGTCGGCCTCGGTGCCGGTTATGTCGCAGGCTGGTGGGACGCAGACGACCTGACAGGCTTGTTGCGCGCCCTCTTCTCCCGCGCAAAACCGCTCATCGCTCGGCTCGACCGCCTGGGACGCTCCATGAGCGTGCTCCGAGACGTCCCGGGGCGCCTCGGGGCTCCGGGCCCGGTGGACGACAGGGCGAACGTACGGGCGCATTACGACGTTTCGAACGAGTTTTTCGAGCTAATGCTCGACGAGACGATGACCTACTCCTGCGCCCTGTTCGAAAACCCCGAAGCGAGCCTCGAGCAGGCCCAGCTGGCCAAGATCGACAAGCTCTGCGCCAAGCTCGACCTTGGACCGGACGACCACCTGGTCGAGATCGGCTCGGGATGGGGCTCGTTCGCCTTGCGGGCGGCGAGCAAATTCGGCGCGAGAGTAACGACCACGACCATCTCGGAGGCTCAGTTCGGCTATGTCGACAAGCTCGTGGCCGGGGCGGGCCTGGCCGACCGCGTGACGGTGCTGGGCGAGGACTGGCGCGCCCTTGGCGGGCGCTACGACAAGCTCGTCTCGGTCGAGATGATCGAGGCTGTCGATTGGCGCCATCACGACGAATTCCTGGCCAAGTGCTCCGAGCTGCTCGTCGACGACGGCCTGGCCGCTCTGCAGGCCATCGTCATCGACGACCGCAGCTTCGAGCGGGCCAAGTACCACGCGGACTTCATCAGCTCCATGGTCTTTCCTGGTGGCTGCCTGCCCTCTGTGGCTTCTCTCTCCGCCTCGCTCACGCGCGCGACCGACTTGTCGATGGTGGACCTCGAGGACATGGGTCACCACTATGCCGAAACCCTGAGACGCTGGAGGGCCAACCTCGTCCTCCGTGAAGCCGAGGTGGAGCGCCTCTGCCTCAGTGCCGAGTTCCGCCGGCTCTGGGCCCTCTATCTGTCCTACTGCGAAGCCGCCTTCTTGGAAAGACACGTCAGCGACGTCCAGCTCGTGCTCGCCAAACCCGGCCGTCGTGGCGCTCTGGCGCCAAGAGCCGCCTGAGGCGAGCCGGGACAGTCCTTCTAGGGCATCTCGTCCGCGATCGTCTCGACGGTCCGGACCAACTCCGCGCCGCTCGGACCGGTGAAGTGGTCAGCCCCCAGGCGAAACGCTTGGGTCTCGTCAACTATGGCGGCCCCACCGATTATGACCGGCACGCCAGGCACGGCCTGGCGCAAGGCTGCGATCGACTTGCGGGCAGACAAAGGAGAGCTCTTCATCGTGCAGGCGAGTCCGACGGCCACGAGATCCGATTCGGTGGCGGCAGTCTGGGCCAGGGCGTCGGTGGGGGTGTCCGCGCCGAGCTCGATGACGGCAAAGCCCTTCCAGCGCAGCAGGTTGGCAGCCATCGCCACCGGCACGGCATGTAGCTCCCCGGGGGCGCGGCAAGAATGACCGTCCCTCGTTTGTGGCCCCGGCGCCCAAAGCGTGCCCCGATCCGGCTTACGAGGCGAGTGGCCACGGCACTGGCCCTGTGCTCGTCAGCGACGGTGAGATCGCCTTGCTCCCAGAGCGTCCCGATCGACTGCAAGGTCGGCGCCACTATGTCCAAGAGCACTTCCTCGGGCTCCATGCCAGAGCCCAGCGCTGCTTCCAGGACTTCCCATGCCCCTGCCTCGTCGCTTGCGATGAGCCTCGCCTCGAGGTGGGCGCGCGCCGGTACGACACCGGTTGGGCGGTGCGGACGGGCCCCTCCCCGAGCCGTCTTCCGCATGCTCTCCAGATCAGCCGGATCTATCTGCCAGGTACCCGCCACCCGCCGCGCCGGGAGGCGGCCGGTACGTACGTAGCGATAAGCGGTCATGTAGTGCACGCCCAGTTTCTCTGCGACCTCGGGCAGGCTGAGGGGCCGTCTTGCCATGTCCGTCCTTTGCGTTCCCGCCGGATTATTAGGTACTAACTTACCACTAAATAAACTCCTACCATTTATCGTAGCGCGTCATACAATCGCGTGCGAGTCCGCGCTGATAGCGCACTCACCCCTCCCGACCTGGGCTTACTACAAGACTTAGTTTGATGACGAACTAGCGCCGGAAACTTAGTTCGCGACCCGGCAGAGGCCTGAATATGGAGGCACGCCCGCGCCAGGCCGCCGTGGGAAAGGTCGTCTGGGGAAGCCAGTGAGGCCGGAGCCAGCACGAGATGCCACGAGCGCTCGGTTGCCCACGACTGATGAAGAGACCTGAGGGCTCAGAGCCGGCGCAGACGCGCCTCACAGAATGAAAAGAGTGCGAAACAGCAGAGGCCAGCGGCGACGAGCCCGATGAGCTCCGGCCCATATCCGGTGCGGAGGATGGACTTGAGCGCCGAGTCGGTGCTCTTCGCCCGCCTCGGATCGCCGAGGATGGCGGCACTAAGCAGGTAGAGCCCGATGAGGCCGATGAGAAAGCCGCGGGAGAGGTCGCCCAGGGCCCCGAGGGCCTTGACGACACGGCTAAGCGCCCTGGCTAGGCGCTCGAGGGCGAGGTCCTTCTCGTAATCGCGCACAAAGCCCCACACGGCCAGGCTGGCGCCTCCGATGACCAGGCACGCCCCACCCAAGCCGAGCAGCTCGGGCCCCCCCGGCCAAGAAAGAACCTTGGCTGCCCAGGGCCGCGGATCGCTGGAGGGCCCAGAAGAGCTCGAGCGCCCTACGATCAGCTCGACGGCACGAAGGCACAAGGCGAGGTACACGGCAGCTATCGCGAGCCAGCCCAGGCGCAACAGGCCGGCACGGCCGTCTCTTGCATTGGACCTGCCGGCTGCAGCCTGCACGAGCCGCCAGAGCGCATACGCCCCCAGCCCGGCCGCGAGGGCCACAAGAAGGAGGGGAGCAGCAGGTTGGCGCGCGACCTCCTGGAGAGCGCCTTGGCCGCTCGGCTGGGCCGGAGCGCTCCCGTTGAGGCCGATGTCGAAAGCGAGAAGGCCCAAGAGCACGTAGATCACCCCCCGGGCGGCGATGCCCGCCCGGGCGACAATCCTGAACCAAGGCTCGTTCTCGACCCGGGCCCCTTGCGAGTTCACCTCGCGGCCGACAGATCCGGCCCGCCCTGCGAGCTGCGGCCGGATCCGGCTCAGGTGCTCAGCGTCTGACAACTACCAGTTGACCGGCTCGTCGACGGTGTAGGTGTCCTGCTGAGCGACGGTGGTGCCCGGGCCGCTTTGCACCACCGTCCGCCGTCGAGAAGCGCGCGGCCCGAGCACTGTGAACGAGAGCAGCAACCCAAGGACGCCGGCCACCATCAAGACGATGCCGACAACCCCTATGGCGATGCCTCGAACGTTGTAGTAGACGGCGAAGCGCAATATCGCCCCGACCGCCAGTAAGAAGATGCTCGTCCCTATTGCCATCGGTCCTTCTCCCCCCGTTCGAATCGGCATATCGATCCCTGGCTCCCATTCCCCGCCCACCGTTGCCTCAAACGATCGCCTGGCCACGCAGCGTGATTGGAAAGGCCTGAGCGAGGGCATAGCTCAACTGAGGGCGAGAGCCATATCTCTCCCCTCGAGCACAAAAGCCGGCGAAACAGAGAGGTCGCAAACAGTGAAGAACATCTGGAAGGGTCTCATTATCGGCGGGCTCACAGGCGCAGGCGCAGGTGCAGTGCTGGATCTGTTCGGGAGGGGGGCCCAGCTGGTCGAGGCGGTCGGGAAGAAGGCCGCCGACATGGCACCCGAGGCCGCCGACCGGGTGAGGGACGCGGCGGCGGTCGCGTCGAAGAAGGCCGCCGACATGGCACCCGAGGCCGCCGAGCGTGTCAAGACTGCGGTGAGCAACGGAGTCGCCCGAGTGCAAGAGGCCGATGTCGCCGAACATGTCCGCAAGCAGGCACGGGAGCTCGCCCACAAGGTGGCGGTTTCCGATCAGGCAGACCAGACCAAGGAGGCTCTCGCAGAGGCCGCCGATAGGGGACGAAAGGTCGCCCGCTCCGCTCGAACCGCGGCTCCCCTGCGCTCGATCGGCTGAGGAAGGTCGCTGTCCAATAGGTGCCGAGGTGGCCAAATAGGTGCCGGCAGCGGGGGCACCTTGTCCGAGGCTCCTAGCCCCGGCCCCTCACATCTTGGGAGCGGCTTCTCAGTTGACGGCTCTTGTCCACTGAGGCATGCACCTTCACTGTGGCGCGGTCGGCACCGTTGACCTTCGAAGCCGCCGTGCCGGGCTCCCGGCATGCAGCGGCCGCCCAGGCGAGGGCCTCCTCTACAGCCCCAGGCCCACCTCCTGCGGCAAGGTAACCCGCGAGCAGTGCGTCGCCGGCGCCGGCCACGCTCGCGATCTGTGCGTTCTCGAGCTCGCCGTGCACCAATAGGCCCTCGCCTACGAGTACCACGCCATCTTCGCCCATAGACGCTAGGACCGACTGTGCACCGAGGGCGCGCAGCTCGTTGGCGAGGTGGATCACGTCTCCGATCGAGCGGGGCGACGACCCGGTCAGCTGACCGAGTTCCTCCACGTTGGGCTTCACCACCGCTGGTCCGCCCGGGAGGGATTCCCGCAGCCACGGATTGCTCGTGTCGAGAGCTGTCGGGGTGCCAACAGCTGCGACCGCCTCGATGATCTCGGCGTAAAAGCGCCCATCAAGCCCAGGAGGAAGACTCCCTGAAACTACGAGGAACTGCGCCTGTGCCGCTGACTCGAGAGTCGCCGCGACTAGCGCCGCCACCTCAGTGTCGCGAAGCGCCGGACCGGCCTCGTTGAACTGGGTCAAAGTGCCGTCGGCTTCAACAACGCTGATCACAGACCGCACGTCGCTCGTCATGTCAGTCCCCCGCCAAGGCACGCCTTCTTCATCAAGCAGTCTCGCGTGCTCTTTACCGGTCGGTCCCCCCGAAGGGAAGATCGCAAGCGTGCCCACGCCATTGGCGGCAAGCATCCTCGACACATTGACGCCTTTGCCGCTCGGATAGACCGACGAGGCTCTACTCCGGTTCACACCACCGAGTGAGATCGTCTCGACATGAAGCGTCCGGTCGAGATTCGGATTGGGTGTCAAGGTGACGATCATCTGACCGCCCCAATTGTCCTCGGTCCATAGCAGTCCGTCGGGCCGGCGCTGCTCGGCGTGCCGAGTTCTAGATAGGCGAGAGGTAAGTGTTGAGTTCCTCCGTCAAAACGGTACGACTGGCGGCACTCAACTGCTTGGGAAGCGCATGACAATCGAGAGGACCGGCCCTCCCACGGATTCGAGCGGAGAACCGCCCGCGCCGAAGTCGGGGTGCCATCGCTGTCGGCGGGCCGCCGGGCTAGACGCGAGATCATGGCAGGCTCGTCTTCCCGGCCAGGAGGACGAGGAGCCGCTCTGCCTCCGCGGACAGTGCCCCGCGAGCCGCGCCGATGTACCCACGGGGGTCGACCTCGCCCGGATGCGAGCTGAGATACTGGGCGACGGCACCCGAGAAGACGACGTTCAAGTGTGTGCCGATGTTGACCTTGGTTATGCCTGCTTGCACAGCCCGCTTAAGGTCGTCGTCGGAGACTCCCGAGGAGCCGTGGAGCACGAGCGGGCACTCCACTGCAGATCGAAGTCGCTCGATGAGGGAGAAGTCCAAGACGGCGTTCCGCTCCGTCATACGGTGCTCGGTGCCGACCGCAACCGCCAGCGAGTCGACTCCAGTGGCGGCGACGAAGTCCGCCGCGGCGGCGGGGTCGGTTCTCGAGCCCGGGGCGTGCACGCCACCCTTGCCGCCGACGGTGCCGAGCTCTGCCTCGATGGACACACCTCGCTCATGACACACACGGGCCACAAGGGCGGTCTCTGCAAGGTTCGTCGGATAGTCGAGAAGGGAGCCGTCGAACATCACGGCGGGCAGGCCCAGCTCGATCGCCTCCTCCACGATGCCTGCGTAGGTAGCGTGGTCGAGTTGCACGCACACAGGTTGCTCGGCTGATCTCGCCAGGCTCAAAGTCGCGACGGCGAGGGGAGCGAGCCCATTGTGGTACTTGACGCAATTCTCACTGATCTGGATGATGACCGGGAGCCCAGCGCGATCTCCCGCAGCCACGATCGCCTCGGCGTGCTCAAGGAGAACGGCGTTGAAGGCGCCGACCGCCCGGCCGGTTCGGGCAGCCGGATCGAGCAGGTCGGTGGCAGTGACGAGGGGCACCGGGTAGCTCAGTCTGCCGACTTGTCCAGGTACCGGGGAGGCCTCGTACCCCTGCTAGTCCGATAGCCAAGGGCGTCTTTGGGCGACCGGGTCCGCGACACCACGCCATGCGGTCCGGTCAATGGCCGCTTCACGGGCGCGATGATCTCCCCCATCGCCTCGGTGGCAGCCGGCCGGGATATGTGAAGGCTTACTGCCAGCCGCCGGCTCGGCATCCTCACGCGAGCACGACCTGTATCCCGGCGGCGACAAAGCGCGAGACGGCTTGCGGATCGGCCTCGTCGTCGGTGATGAGCTGCTCGACCAGGCTGAGCGGGCAGATGTTCGCGAAAGTGACCCGGCCGATCTTCGAACTGTCGGCGACTATGACGGTTCGTCGGGCGATCTTGACCAGCGCCGCGTTCGCCCTCGCCTCGGCGTCGTCGTGGGTTGTACAGCCTGCATCGACGTCGATCCCGTCGACGCCGACGAAGGCCACGTCGAGGTTGTAGCCGGACAGGGTGCTCTCTGCGATCGGCCCTGACAGCTCGAACGACGCCGTTCGGCAGACTCCACCGGTGAGGACCAGGCGGATGTTCCGGTGGCGCGCCAGCTGCATGCCCACGTTGAGGGCGTTGGTGACGACTGTGAGCTCGCGAACCGGCGCCAGCGCACGCGCGACCTCCATCGTCGTCGTGCCGCCGGTGATGCCGACGATGGCACCCTCACCGATCAACCTCGCCGCCGCGGCAGCGATCCGGCGCTTTTGGGCCACAGCTCCGCGGCGATAGCTGATCGGGACCTCGAAGCCGGTGTCGATCCGCATGGCTCCTCCGTGCGATCGCGTGATGGCACCCTGATCGGCGAGGCCGGCCAGGTCGCGACGGATTGTTGCCCTCGAGACTCCGAGCAGCTCCGCCAGGTCTTCGACGCCTACGGCGCCGTTGACCTCGATGACCTCGATGATCGACCGCAGGCGGCTGTCACGGATGCGTGGCCGGAGGTTGCGGGCGACGTGTCCCAATTTCAACGGGTTCCCACCATCGTCTGCGGGCGCGTCATCGACCGTGCCTCCCCCACCGTCCGGTGCCTGCGGGGCCACGATCAGATCGGGGTCGCCAGCGATAGGGGGCGCATTGTTCCGAGGGACCTTCACTGCGGCACTCACGAGCTGCTCTTCACTATTTGACGCTCCCCGCGATGATGCCTTCCACGATCCACCTGTTCAGCAAGAATACGAGAACCGCAGGAATGGCAATCGCAATGATCGCTGCTGCATTGATGATCGTATAAGGCACGACATGGCGACCGACGAGCGAGGCGAGGACGACGGTGAGCGGCTGGGTCGAGCCGGTGCTGCTCAGCACTAGGGGGAAGATGAACTGCCCCCATCCCAAAAGGAACGTGATGATTGCGGTGGCGGCGATCCCCGGCTTGGCAATGGGGAGCGCCACCCTGTAAAAGGTCTGGAGCATCGATGCCCCGTCGATGACCGCGGCCTCCTCGATGCTGGGCGGGAGAGCTAGAAACACGTTGTACATGATCCACATCGCAAGGGGCATGAACCCTGATGCGTAGACGAGAATGATGCCGAGATAGGTGTTCACGAGACCGACCTCGCTCATAATCCTGTAGAGCGGGATAAGCGTTGCGTACACCGGAAGAGTGAGAGTCGCGAGCACGGTGTAGAAGAGCAGGTTCTTCAGCCTGAAGCGCAACCGAGCGAACGCGTAAGCGCCGATGATCGCGATGACGAGGGTCAAAAGCGTCGCCCCGCCGCTCTCAACGACGATGTTCACTAGCGAGCGGCCAATCCCACCGGCGGCTGCCGGGGCTTGCGGACCGGCTCCGAAGATGGCCTGATAGTTCGAGAAGATCGGCCGGGTGACCAGGTAGTGCGTGGGGGTACTTTGTGCCTCTCCATTGGTCATAAGACTTGTGTTGAGCGCCCAGTAGACCGGGAACAGCGACCAGACGATCACAAGGCCGATGGCAGCTCGTCGTGCCCACGCAGCGATCCGTCGTCGCATCAGAAGGTGACCTTGCGGTAGAGGACCTTCAGGGCACCTAGCGAGAGCGCCACCGTCACCACCGTCGCCAACAGTGAGAGCGCGTACCCCTGCCCGAAGTTGAGGCCCTGGAAAGTGGTGAAGTACGTCTCGCTCATCAACGACGACGCCGTTGTTGCTCCCGCGTTCAGGACGTAGACCTGATCGAAGATGTTCAAAGACAACACGAGTGCCTCGACGGCCGCGATGGCGAGCCCGGGCCGAATGAGCGGCAACGTGATCCGGCGGATCACCTGCCACCAACCGGCCCCGTCGACGCGAGCTGCTTCGTAGACGTCCCCGGGGATGCTCTGCAACGAGGCGAGCACCAGCAAGGTGGCGAGCGGGGTGATCTGCCAGACCTGGACGAGCGAGGTGAGCAGGATGCTCTCGATCTGACGCGTGCCGATGAAAAGCTGGTACTGAGAGACGAGGTGGAGGCTCTTCAACACCGAGTTCAGCACTCCGAAGGTCGGGTCATAGATCCAAGACCAGATGACACCCTCGACGACCCCGGGGAGCGCCCAGGGAAGTATCACGATCGCGAGGACGATGCCCCGGCCGCGGAAACGGCGCTGGAGCAGGAGGCCGAACGTCGTGCCAAGTATGAGCGTCAGTCCGACTCCGAACAGGACGTACCAGCCTGTGTTCTCGAAGCTCTCGCGGATCTCGGGGTTGGAGAAGATGGCAGTGAAGTTGCCGAAGCCTACGAAGTGGTTTGGAGGTGTGAGCGCGTCGATGTGCATGAAGGCGTCGATGGTCGTGAGCACCGTCGGGTAGAGCGCGAGGGCGAGGATGAACACGAGCAGAGGCGCGACCATGGCGTAGCCCATCACCTCTGACCGGTTTGAACGGCGATGCGTGAACCCGGCCGAGGACGATCGGCGGCGCCTCGAGTTCTCGGGTTTCGACACGCTCCTCCTTTCGAAGTCGAGCTCCGGCCGGGCCCGTTGGGGTCCGACCGGAGCTAAGCCCGACTGCTCCTAGCTGTTGAGGCTGTTCACCTCGGAGGCGATTGCCGAGATGGCACTGGCAACGCTCTCTTGGCCAGCAGCCGCAGAGTGCAGGTTCGTGTACACGGCATTGCTGAAGTTCGGGTACCACGGCGGTGCGCCTGCCGGGAAGACGGCGCGCCCGTGGTTCTCGACCAGATTGACAAGTGCGGCCGCACCGGGGACCTTGCCGGACGCGGCGAGAAGACTGAGGCCTCCACGGTTGGACGGCAGGGGGAATGTGCTAATGACGTTCTTAGGTCCGGCGGCACCGGCGAAGGCAGCCTGGTTGGCGGGCTCCTCCATCCACTTGATGAACGCCACCGCCGCCGAGACATGCTCGGCCGAGCGGGGGATGCCTATCCCGTCAGGGTTGCCGAGGTTGGGGGCCGGACCGGAGGCTCCGGGGGTGGCGACATAAGAGACGTCGCCGACGACGCTCGACTGGCTCGGGACGTCATAGATGGTGCCGATGTCTCCCGAGTAGTCGGAGAAGACGGTCGCCGCCAGACCGTGAGCCATCTCGGTCTCGAAGCCCTGGTAGTCCTCGTAGTCAAGGTTGGCTTTGGCAACGAGCCCACTCTTGTAGGCGTTCACCATCCAGGCCATCGCCTTGTAACCCGCAGACGAGGGCGTGGTGAACAAAGGCTTGTAGGACGCGCTCAGCACCTGGCCGCCCATCGCTGCGGTCAGCTCGTACCAGTACGTAGAAAGCCCTTCGGCTGCAGCAAAGGGGATGTCCAGGGGGTATTTGACGATGCCCTTGGACTTGATGGTCTGCAGGTCCTTTGTGTACTGGCTGAGTGTCGTCGGCGTCGAGGTGATGCCGGCCTTGTGGAATGCCTTCTCGTTGATGGTCGTCACGAGCAACGACACGTCCATCGGCATCCCGACGAGCGTCCCGTTCCGCTCGAACGAGCTGATCTGGGGGTACTGAGAGGCGAGCGAACGAAGTGAGAAGTACTGGTTGAGGGGCAGGAACCACTTGGTCACGTAATACTCGCCCACCTTGGACCAGTCCACGTCGGTGACGTCGGCGAAGTATGTATCTGCCTCTGCCGCCGCGGCAATCTTCGTCTGCAGGTCGTCCCACTGCAGGTACGACCAGTTGACCTTGATCCCCGTCTGGCTCGTGAACTTGGCGAGCATTGCCTTCGGCGGGGCCGGGTAGGCGATGGCCACGTTGATCGTCACGCTGCTCGTGTGAGCCTTGGCCGGCGAAGCGGCCGCTGTGCTCCCAAAAAGCACTAACGCTGCGACGGCCGCTACTGCAGTCGCCTTGAAGGCCACGCTGCTCATGAATGTTCTCTTACGCATCATTCCCCTTTCTCTTTCCTTGTCCTTAGTACCGAGCCTTCAGTTGCTTTCTTGCCCCTGATCACCGTGAAGGGTTCTCGGCGGCAAGGTGCCCCCCCGGGGACACCCGGGGCGGGCGGTCGAGAGCGCCGCGATCTTGTAGTGCCACGGCCACCGCCCCGTGCAGTGAGGCGTCGCCCGCGAAGTGGGCGAGCATCACCGTGGGCGGATAGGGCGCGGCGCGAGCCACGAGACGGGCGATGCCATCGAGGGGGAAGCGGTCGGACCGTACGTAGCCACCACCGAGGACCACGACCTCCGGGTCGCAAACGATCGCCAGATGCGCGATCAGGGTCCCGATCTCGTCCCACAGGTGATTGAGGAGCGCTTCTGCGCGCGGATCGTGCCGAGCCAGCACGACGAGCTCGGCAACCTCGACCGGCCGGCCGAAGAGCGTGGCGCTCTGGCGGGCAATGCCCCTTCCGCCGAGGGCCTCCTCTGTCGGAACGGCGCCGTCCGCGGCCATAAGCGGCGTCGCGGAGCCGTCGGTGAGCCAGTAACCGACCTCACCGGCTGCCCCGTGGGCCCCCTCGACGACTCTTCCGTCGATGACGAGCGTGGCGGCGATACCCGTACCGAGGTTGACGTAGATGCCGCAGTCAACGCCGGCAAGCGCCCCCCAGGTGAGCTCGGCGAGCGCTGCGAGCTTGACGTCGTTGCCGAAGCGGGCTGGCAGCGTGGGAAAGGCCTCTTCAATCGCCGCCGGAATCGCTAGGTCCTCCCAGCCCGGCACGTTGGGCGCGAGATCGACGTGATCAACCCGGGTCAGGCCCATTGTGGAGACGCCGACGGCGCAGACGTCGCCGCCGCTCGCCCGCTCCTCTGCGAGCACCTCTTTCGCAAGGGCGATCGCGGAACAGAGGACCTGTTCGGCGCCCCGGTCGGCCTCGGTCGGCAAAGTTCGCCAACCGCGAAGCTCCCCGCCCGCGTCGCCGATCGCCGAGGCGATCTTCGTACCGCCGATGTCGAGTGCGATCACCGCACCCGGTGCACCGCTCATCGTCTCAGTGGCGGTCAAGCATGATCGAGCGGACGAGGAAGCGGGGGTGATCCGGGTCGACGCCTCGCCTGGTCACGAGTTCCTGGACGGCACAGTGGACCCGGACGAGACCGGCGAGCGGGTCGCTCCCGCCGCGCAGGACCCGCGCTCCCGTCACCTGTATCTCCTCGTCGATACTCGGCTCGGCGTCGTCGAGTATCCACACGAGCGACCGCTCACTGGCAGCAGAGATCGGTCCGTGGCGGTACTCCATGGTGGGATAGGACTCGGTGAAGGCGCCGAGGACCTCGCGGAACTTAAGGGCGGCCTCGTTGGCTAGCGCGGCTGCGACACCCCGGCCGAGGAATACGAAGTGGTCAGCCGCACCGACATCTTCAGGTGGCTCCCCAAGGAACGCCTCCGCCTGTTTTGCAGAGGCCTCGACGTCCCAGCCCGAGCTGGCAAGCAGGAGGGAAAGGGCGCTCGTCGCGAACCGCGTCTGCACGATCGACAGCTCGTCGGCGAAGGAAAGCACGACCCGGTCTGTGACAAGACCGGCAAGTGGATTGTCGTCTGCGGCGGTGATCGCCAGAGTCCGCGTGCCCGGCGCGAGCGCTGCCGTGGCCTCAAGGACCTCGGTGGTCGTCCCCGAGCGGGAGATCATGACGACCGTGTCGTACCGGCGACCAGGGGGCATCTCCGAAGCCGGGAATGCGTCGCTCTCGCCGAGCGCCTGCATGTTCCTGTGCGCGGCGGCCGCTTGGGCGACATAGAACGACGTGCCGCAGCCTACAAAAGCGACCCGGGCATCTCGTGAAAACAGTGTCACGGTGGACGCGAGGTCCGCAGCGCGCCGCCACATCGCCGGCTGCGTCGTGAACTCATGCTCGAAGTTGCTCATGATGAGCGATCCTTCCCAGTAAGTGAGACCTGACCCAGGCAACGCTACGTAACTCACAGTGCCGATGCAAGCGGTTCCCCGTTCTGCGTTGCGAGTCAGCGGAGTTCATCAGCGCCTAAAGGTCCAGTTCAGACGGCGAATGTGGGCCGCCAGTTGTAGTGTCCGATGACCTGCCCTAGATAGCGAGTCCGACTGCGCACTACTGATCGCCATGAGCAAATTCTGTCAAGGCGCGGCGCCTCGCCCTGCCCACCGCCGCGACCGGACGGCCGGACCCTGCGGCGCGGCTCAAGCCCAGCCGGGCCGCGCCCTGCCACGCGGATAGGGATAGGTGACCACATCTTGTTGGAGGAGCCGCGCGCTGAGATGAAGCGATTGGCCTCAATGAAGGGCCCGCCGGGCGGAACGGCGACCGGCGGATGCGGGTCACCCTCAGCTAAGGGCCGTCGCGTCTCGGACCTTCCGCCGCGCTCACGAGATCCTTCAACGCTCGGGCACGGCGGCAACCCTTACGACCTCGCGAACCTCCAGAACCTCCTGATGAGGTCTGATCAACAGGGCCAGGCCGGCAGCGCCGAGGACGGCGATCGAAGCGATGAGGAAGGCAGCATCCAGGCCGCTCATGAAGACTCCGTGAGCGATGCCACTGATGAGGACGGCCACCTCGTGAGGTGTGCCCGGGGCAACAGGGCTGACACCGACCGACACGACTGACTTGGCCTCGACTAGCTGCTGGCCCACGAGCGCGGGCAAGTGTGCCTCCGCCCAGCGCGCAGGCAGCAAGTTGGCGACCTTGGCTGACATAACAGCGCCAAGCACAGAGGTGCCGAGGACGCCCCCGACCTGCATCGCCGTAGATGTCATCCCGCCGGCAACGCCGGCGAGTTCGACAGGAGCGCTTCCGACGATTACGTCGGCCGCGCCCACCATCACCGGGCTCAACCCCAGGCCCATCAGGACGAACCAGACGATCACGTCATTCGGGCCGGATGTCACCGCCAGGCGGGAGAGGCCGAAGAGCCCGACTGCTGTAACCAGCAGTCCGCCCGCCATCGGCAGCCTCGCGCCGATCCTCTGGATCAAGAGGCCGGCGAGCGGCGATCCGACGATCAAGGTGCCGGTGAGCGGCAGCATGCGCACTCCGGTCATCACCGGGTCGAGCCCGTGGACGTCCTGCATGAAAAAGGTCATGAAGAACAAAGACCCGACCAAGGCGAACATGAGCAGGATGTTCAGCACTGCACCGACGGAAAGCGAGACCGAACGGAAAAGGCGCAGGGGCAGGAGCGGCTGAGCGGAGCGAGCCTCGCACAGGACGAACAAGACGAGTGCCGCCGCTGACCCGGCGAAGAACCCGATCGTCCGGGTGCTGGCCCAACCGTAGGTGGAGGCTTTCATCAAAGCCCAGATGAGGCAGAACAATCCGCCGGAGAGCGAGGCGATGCCAGCAAGGTCGAAGGACTGGGCCACCGGTGACGGCGCGGTCTCGAGGACGAAGGCGAGCGTCACTGCCAGGGCCAGAGCGCCGACAACGACGTTGACGTAAAAACAGGCTTCCCAGTTGACGTGCTGGACGAGGAGCCCACCCACGATGGGACCAGCCGCAGTCGAGGCGCCAATGACACCTGCCCATATCCCAAGAGCCGCGTTGAGCTTGTCAACCGGAAACGTCTCACGCAACAGCGCCAGCGCGGTAGGCATCAGCATCGCCCCGAAGAAGCCTTGTGCGACGCGGAAGGCGATCACCAACGAAATGCTCTTCGCCGTATCGCCAGAAAGGCCAATACCGGCTGAGAACAGGGCGAAACCGACCATTCCGGTGACAAAGACCTTCTTGTGCCCGAACCGGTCGCCAACCTTGCCGACGGTTATCAAGGTCACGGCCAACGCGAGCATGTACCCGTTCATGATCCATTGGATGTCTGCGAGCGACGCGTGCAGGTGGGACTGGATCGACGGATTGGCGACAGCGACGATCGTGCCGTCAAGGGCAACCATCATGACGCCTAGAGCGACCGCAAGGAGGGTCAAGGTTGGGTTTCCCCGCCAGCCGCGGTGGACTCCCGTGTCGTCGGCCAGGCCTGGCCCGACGGGCTCGGTCAGTACGGTCATCGGCCTTCCTCTCTTGGCGGACGGCGCCCTTTTCCTCGGCTCCACCGGACGGGGTAGCCAACTCCAGTATATGTCACTTAATGACATTTGACAACTTCTGACTTCTGTCTGCTTGTGCTAGAGCTAGGATGGAGAGCGTGCAAGACGGTTCTGTCGGCCATGACGCCACGACTCTCAAGCGCGGCCTGGACAAGACGCTCAAGCAAGACACTGGAGCGCTGCACGAGCCCCGACGGGGGCGTAAGAAGCGCCAGACCCGCGATGCGCTCATAGACGCCGCCCTCGACCTGTTCGAGGCCAAAGGATATGAGCACACAACGGTGCACGAGATCACAGACGCCATCGACGTGGCGGAGCGGACATTCTTCCGCTACTTCGCAGGCAAGGAGGACCTGGCGCTCTGCTTCATCAAGCAGGAGATGGATGAATTCGTCGCCGCGCTTCGCGCCCGGCCACCTGACGAGCAACCACTCGAAGCTGTCCGCAGTGCCTTCCGGCAAAGCCTCGAAAAGCTCCAAGCAGAGGACGACTTGCGCAATGGAGAGCCCAGATACCTGACTGTTGTCAGGCTGATCGACTCGACACCCGCTCTGCTCGCGGCCAGCCTCAGCTACGTGTACGAAAACGGTGGTGACGCCGTTGCCGTCCTGGCCGAGCGCGAGAACGTCGACCCTGACGTCGACCGACGCCCATGGCTCCTAATCGCCATCTACGGGGCACTGATGGCGCTCGTGCACCGAGAGTGGAGACATTCCGGTCGTGGGGGCGTAGAAGACATGCTCACGAGATTTGACGCCTATGCGAGCGACCTTGGGCCAACGATCGCTGGAAGCTGGAATCCTTCGCGTCACTAGGTCCGAGGAGGTTGTGCTGCCTCCGAGAAGCCTCTATAGGGCGACGGCGGGCAGGTGAAGCCGTCGTGCGCTCGCTACGCGCAGCCCCATCGAGCGCGGCACAGATCAGCGAGTCCCCCGGTGAGCGTTCTCAGTTGAAACGTCCAAGAATGGCTACCTCGAGCTGAGCAAGCTCATATTCGGGCATCCGGTGCTGGCCCGAATCTCGAGCTTGCCAGCAAAGCGCCGAGCCCTGGGTGACTCTCCGGCGATCAGCTGCAACATCAGTCTCGCGGCGAGGTTTCCTTGGCTGAACAAGCCTTGGGAGATCGTGGTCAAAGGCGGAGTGCTCGTCGCTGATTCTGAGATCCCATCGAAACCAACAACCGAAAGGTCGCCGGGCACGGCCGCTTCCAGTTCGGTGGCGGCATCGAGGACGCCCAGTGCCAGGATGTCGGTGACAGCGAACAACGCCGTCGAACGCCGCTTAGCGCGTCGGACGAGCAACTCGCGCCCCAGCAGGCAGCCTGCAGCTCTGCTGTTCTCGACGGCGCAGACAACCTCAATGTCGTCCCAGCAGACACCGCTTTTGAGAAGGCTGTCCCGGAATCCCCCCACGCGCTGGGCGAAAAGCGGATGAGACGCCCCCTTTTCGCCCACGGTGGTGGTGATGACATTGAAGCGGCGGTGGCCGAGGGAAAAAAGGTGGTCGGCAACCAACCCGGCGGCCCTGCGATTGTCGATCCCCACCCACGGAGTCCCTGCCAGGCGGGGGCTGCCCACGGTAACGACCGGCAAATGGCGCGCAAGGGCAGCCTCCACCGAGGTGTCCGCCCCGTCGATGCCGCAGAGTATGAGGCCGTCAACCATGGCGTGGCGGAGCAGTGACTGACCGTCCGGTCGACACGATGGGACCAGCATCAAAGCATTGCCGGCGGAACTGAGCTCGGTGGCGATCCCGTGCAGGATCGACACCATGCCGGGGTCGGCAAAAGCGTACGGGAGCCGTTCAGTAAGCACGACTCCGACCGTGCCGGTGCGTCCGAGGCGCAGTGAGGCGGCGGTCGGATCCGGGCCCTGGTAGCCGAGCTGGCGTGCAGTCTCCAACACGAGCGCTCTCGTCGAAGCCGACAGCTGGTCCGGATGGTTGTAGGCGTTCGAGACGGTCATTCTTGAGACCCCTGCTGCGGCGGCGACGCTGTCGAGCGTGGGCCGGGTACCGGTCCCGCCGATTCGAGGGGCGTCGCTTGCCATGCCGTCAGGATATCTGTATCGTTACACCCGTGAGGGAACTGTATCGATACAGACGCCCAAGAGGCCGGGCGACGGACAGCCGAGTTCACCTTGCTTGATGTGGCCGTGGCATGCGGCTATCTCGGTGCGGCACTCGGTGTGTGCATGCTGGTACCTCAGATCGTCCGTTCCCTCCGAGACCGGCACGCTCTCGGTGTGTCCCCTCTGTCTTGGGCGCTTACCGGGCTGTCGTGTGGCGCGTGGTTGCTGTACGGCCTTCGTGCCCACGAGCTGCCTCAGGTCCCCGGCAACGCCATCGTGGTGGCTGGGACCGTAGTCATCGTGCTCATGGTGCCGTCCCGGGTCGGTGAGCGGAGCCGAGCGGCGATGTTCTCGGCGGCAACACTTGCCCTCGTGTTATCAGCGCTGCTGCTTTCGCCTGTAGAGGTCGGCTTGATCGCCTTCGCGATAGGGACCGTCTCAGCCCTTCCGCAGATGATCCGATCGCTGATCGGCTCGGCGGGGGCCGCCTCGGCTGTGTCAGTCCCATCGTGGCTGCTACGCGCCGTTTCGCAGGTTTGCTGGCTGGTCTTTGCTGTAGCCGAGCGGGACGCGGTGGTCTTCACCTCTGCGATATTCCTCCTGGTCTCCTCAGTGGTGCTGTGCGTGGTGGAGGTGCGGCGCCGACGCGACACCAGCTCATCTCGCAGCCAGCGCCTGGCTTCCGCCGGCCCGGGCCGGCGTCACATGGGAATAGTGCGCTCGGCCAAAGTCCCTGCGACCCGAACAACCGAGTTCTGAACTACGCCTCTGTCTGCCAAGGGGCTCGGTGCAGTCTGTTGCCACATTGTCACTGCCAGTCCGCCCAGCGCCAGCAGGCGGGCCTTAAGAGCCGCAAACGGCCACCTGTCAGCCATCGGGCGGAACCCAGGAACTCCGAAGCTGGCCGAGACGTGCCAGACCCTCGGAACCTTTGCCCCATTTCAGGTTTGAGACGGCGACCTGCAAACCCTCAGCGGCCGCCCACAGGCCCAAGCTCCCGTGGGCACAAAGTGCCCTAGGCGTCCCTGGTCATCATCCGCCAGGCTCCGAGGATCGTCCACCCTACGAGCCACGCAACGATGACCACTGCGGCCCAGGTGACCGACTCCGGCACTAGCAACGGGTTTCCCTGCCCCCCGCCTGGCCCGCCTCCGCCGCCTCCGAAAACGGGAAGGCCGCCCGGCGCCAAGTGGGCCATGGCGACGCCGACAACGGAGCGCTGCAGGTTCAACAGGTGGGGGATTCGTGCCCGGGAAAACAGAGGGGTGAGAATGATCTCGAGCACGATCATCGATATCACCGGGACAGTTCTCTGTCCGAGCAGCGATGCTAGTCCGAGTCCGACAATGAACCCGATGACCGCTTCGAGCTCTATCCACAGCCCTGTCCTGATCATCAAGGAATCCGACGGATAGAGAAAGTCACTGGAGTAGTTGGAATAATTTTGCCGCGCGATCAAGATCGCGACGGCCTTGAGCTGGGCGGGTGTAGCCCGCCCAGGGGCCTGAGACCCGGTAGGCGATACGACGACCGGACCGTTGGGGCCGCAGCGGACGCTGTTGATCACCGCGGGGACTGGAGAAGAAGGTCCGACCCTGAAGCCGAAGTCACAGATGACCAGCTTTGGATGGTCCCCCGCCCAGCTCTCAAATGCGGAGCGCGAAAGCCCCGCTGGCACGCTCGTGCCGTCGTAGTTCAGCGACGTCGGAGCCGCAAAGACGCACACCGAGCACACGATGATGAACCCGGCCGCCACCATGGGCACGGCGATGGCCAGACCAGCGGGTATCCGGGCGAGGTAGAGCGCCAACCGAGAGCGGCCGGTCACGACCAGGTGGCGGAACATCCCTTCTGTGAGGTCGACCGAACCTGCCGTACAGCCCAACGTGGCAGCGACGATGAAGCCGAACACGTAAAGCACTCCAGCACAAAGGCCCGTGTAGATCGCGTAGCCGCCGGCCGGCCCGTAGGACTTCGGAGCGATCGCGTGCGCAAGTAGTCGAACGACCAGAAAGAGAGTCGGGATGCCTATGTTCACCACGATCAGGGCGATCATGAGACCACGCCGCCTTCTCAGCTCCATGAATCTCGTGGCAATCATGGCGAAGGTAGGTACAGGCGAACCTCGGTGATCTCTCGGCACGTCGTCGGGCGCGCTAATCCGGCCTCCGACGGCGGGGGCAGGTGTCGTCATTCCGAGGCGCCTAGCCGGCTAGTGACCTGCAGGAACCACGATTCGAGCGAGGCCTGAATCTCCTGGAGGCGGTACACCGAGATTCCGCCCTCCACGAGAACACGGTTCATCTCGGCGATGACATCGCGCGGCGTACCCGCCGGCAAGCTGATGCCTAGGCCCAAAGACCCGACCTCAATGTGGGCACCGATGCGGGTGGCATCTATGAGACCGCGGGCTCGATCAGGCTCCGAGCACTCGATCTGGACCGCAAGAGCTGCTCCCGCCAGCAACTCCGAGATGGGTCCCTGCCGGACCACCTTGCCCCGGTCCACGATCGCAACGGCGTCGCAGGTGCGTTCGACCTCGTCGAGAAGATGAGAGGACAGCACAACGGTGCGTCCCTCCGCAACGAGCGAGATGATCATCTCCCGCATGTCGGCCATGCCTGCCGGATCGAGACCGTTCATCGGCTCATCCAAGATGAGCAGCTCGGGGTCCCCGATGAGGCATGCGGCGACTCCTAGGCGTTGGCGCATGCCCATCGAGTACTTCGACACCTTGTCATCAGCGCGGTGAAGTATGCCGACGCGCTCGAGAGCCGCTCCGATGCGATCGCGGGCGGCCGGTTCGCGAGCCGCTGCGAGGACCTGCAGGTTTTGCCGTCCCGTCAGATGTCCATGGAAGCGAGGTTCGTCCACAATGGCGCCGACTCGTGCCAAGGCGAGATCGCGGTGCCTCGGGACCGAGTACCCGAGGAGAGACATCGTGCCGGCGTCGGCGTGCGTAAGCCCCAACAGCACCCGGATCAAAGTGGTCTTGCCGGCGCCGTTGGGACCCAGATAGCCGAAGGCGCACCCCCGGGGGACGATCAGCTCGACGTTGTTCACGGCGATGTTCTCGCCGAACCGCTTAGTCAGCCCATAGGTCTCGACGGCCCAGCGACTGTCGGTTCGATGGTCGGAGGTTTCGGGGAGAGTAGCGGTGCTCACCAGTTGTCCTTTCCGCTATCGCCGCGCCGTAGGGCACCTTAGCTGTGCCGCCCGCGGCTTTCCCGACACCTCAAGCTCGCCAACGGTCGGGCAGCGGTGAACAATTGGTCGCAGTTGCGATGTTCGGACCGACCTGAGGACCGGAGCGGTGAGCGCACGACCCCCGTAACACAGGGCATTTGCTCTTCTTCCGGGAGCAATCGAACCGTTCTCCTCCTTGTGCCTTTGTGGTGCCAGATGTCGGTCAACAGCACGTGATGTCAAGGTTCCGTGCCCGCACTCGTCCCTCAATCGCCCTTGAGACGGTGAGTCGGGCTTCGCCCCCGAGGAGCCTGACTGACGAGGTCGAGCCCAGGACCTCCCGACGGACCTGAGACCTAGACCCCGCTCATTCTCAGGACCGATGCGCTCGACCAGCGCCCTCTGTAGGGTCGGGTCCGTGCCCGACGATCGGTACGACGAGCGCTCGCGGCCTCACCTGGTCGGTGGCCACTTCCTCAGCCCTCGTGCTTGGTCGGCTCTCGACTGGATAGCCGCGGTCGTCGGCTTCGTGCTGACCGAGCTCGATGTGCACGCTGCCGGCGGATTCAGCCCCTTGAATGCCCGCGCCATACTGGCGCTGCTGGCGAGCCTGCCCATCGGCCTCAGGCGGCGCTTTCCCCTTTTGGTGCTCCTTCTCGTGGGCGTATCGACCGCCGCGTTCGAGGCAGAGAGGAAGTCCTCGTGGGCTCTCTCGGCGATGCTCGTCTTGGCGGCCTACACAGCAGCGCTGCAGCGCGAGCGAAGCCGATCGATTGTCGCTTGTGCGGTCGTGGCAATCGCGCTCGGGGTGGTGCTGGGAGCTTCGGCCAGAGGCGACGTCCTCACGACCGGCATCGCAGGAGTGCTCGGGCTGGGTGCTGCGTGGGTGATCGGTGACAGCGTTGCTGTCCGTCGATCGTTTCGCGCACAACTCGCTGAGCACGAGGAGGTGGAACAGCGCCAACGCGCTGAGCTTGCGGTCCGCGAAGAACGCATGCGGATCGCTCGGGAGCTTCACGACGGGGTCGCGCACGCGCTCGCGGTCATCACGGTCCAGGCGGCCGCAGCCCGTCGACTCCTTGGGCGTGGAAGTGATGTCGCATCGGCGCTCGATTCGATCGAGGCTCAAGGTCGTGCGGCCCAAGACGGCCTCGATGTCGTGCTCGGACTAATGCGTGATGGCTCGCGCCAGCTCGAAAGACTCCCGACGCCGGGAATAGCTGAGTTGGACGACCTCATCGAATCGGTGCGAGCAGCGGGAACGCCTGTCGAAGTGCGCAAGACCGGTAGTTGTTCTCTACTTCCCGGCCCGATTCAGTTGACGGTCTTCCGGATTGTCCAAGAGACGCTGACAAATGTCGTGAAGCACGCTCCGGGAGCGAACGCATCGGTCGCCATCGAGGTGTCGGCGCACGAAGTCCGTATCAACATCGTCGACACCGGAACGACAGGGGAGCAGATCACGCCCTGCGGTAAGGAGAGAGCAGGACACGGGATCGTCGGCATGCGAGAGCGGACGGGCGCTTTCGGCGGATCGCTCACTGCAGGGCCGATACCGACTGGTGGATTCCAGGTATCGGCGCGCATTCCATTGGGTCGGACCTCGTGACCATCAAAGTGCTCGTAGTCGACGACGAGGAACTGATTCGGAAGGCATTCGCGGCGGTCATCTCTGCCGAGGACGACATGGAAGTTGTCGGTGAAGCGGCCGATGGCGCCGAAGCGGTGCGGCTCGCCGGCCGTTCGTCAGCCGACGTCGTCGTAATGGACGTCCGGATGCCCGTAATGGACGGTATTGAGGCCACACGCATCATTACCTCCACGCCCGGAGACAGCCCTCGCGTGTTGATGCTCACGACGTTCGACCTCGACGAGTACGTATTCGACGCCCTCCGGGCAGGAGCGAGCGGGTTCGCCTTGAAGCGGCGGCCGCTCGAAGAGCTCCTCGAGGCGGTTCGCGTCGTCGCATCGGGCGAGGGGTTGCTCGCACCTAGCGTGACGCGCCGCCTCATCGCTCACTTCGCCAAGCAGTCTCCGTCGCACTCGGCAGAGCGGGGAGACCTCGCTCTGTTGACAGAACGTGAGCGCGAGGTGCTCCTACTCGTGGCACAGGGGCTGTCAAACGCCGAGATTGCAGAAGAGCTCTGCATAGGGCTTCGCACCGTGAAGACCCATGTGAGCAGCGTGCTGGCGAAAGTGGGAGCCCGCGACCGGACTCAACTCGTGATCCTCGCCTATGAGTCGGGACTCATCGAAGCAACCTGACGAGTCGTGGGAGCGCGCCTCTCGCAACCGAAGATGGCCGTCGTCGGCCTTGCGACCGATGGGAACTCGGCCCTTCCGCCTGATGTCTCGTCGATGCACACCTGTCAGCTTTGGCTAGTAGACAACCCGACTTGAAGGGACCAGAAAACGTGGCCAGATCGCAACAGCTCCAGAACATCCCGGCGAGTCAATCTCGTCGCCACAGACCCCTTGCAACGCATATGGGTCTATGGACACTTCCTAGCGCTGTTCTCCTCGTCGTGAGCACAGCGCTTGCAGCAGCTGGTTCGGGCACCTCCGCGGGAGCCACAGCGGCGGCGTACCCCGGCGGACAGTCATGTCAGGAGATGAATCCCAATACCGGCTATTCGCCCACGATCATCGACGCCGCGTACGCGATCACGCCGTTGCTCAGACGCGGCATCGACGGCGCAGGAGAGACAGTCGTGATCCCCGAGCTCTTCGCACCCGGACCGTTGTCGCTCACAGGAAACGCGAGCGACATTCGCCAGGACCTGGCGCGCTTTGACGCCATCTTCCACCTTGTGCGTGCCAAGCTGCGGATTGATACCACCGTCACCGGGTCGTCTGCGCCGTACAACGCGAATTACGAGGAGGTAGAGGACCTAGAGGTGCTGCACGCTGTCGCGCCGAGGGCCTCGATAGAGGTCATGATGGTGCCAGCGAGCGCGACCGATAACGGCAACAACTTCACAAGTGCAGTGCTCGAGCTTGTGAGAGCTGCTGTGAGCGGCCGTGCGGCTGTCATCTCGCTGAGCGGTAGCTTCGGCGAGCGCTACCTCACCTCAAAGCAAGTGGCGGCGATGCACGCTGCCCTTCGAGCCGCCCGGGATTCCGACATCACCTTCGTCGCGGCCTCGGGCGACTCGGGCGCGCTGAGCGACAACGGACCGCCACGCGAGGTCAGCCTTCCCTCGTCTGATCCGCTCGTCCTCGGAGTCGGTGGAACGATACTCGCCGCCAATTCCTCCTCGGGTGCTTATCTCGGCGAGGTGGCCTGGAAGGGCGCATTCGGGCAAAGTGCCTCGGGAGGCGGCTTCAGCTCGCTCTATCGCCGGCCGGCGTATCAAGACGGGGTCCCCGGCATCGCCACGATGCGCGGAGTGCCCGACGTCTCAGCCGACGCCGATCACAGAACCGGCCTGACGCTCGTGTTCTCCAACGGAGCGAAATGCATGACGACACCGGCAGGGGGGACGAGTGCCAGCACCCCGCTCTGGGCTGGCGTCGTAGCCCTCGCCGACCAGCTAGCGGGTCGTCATCTCGGATTTGTGAACGCCGGGATCTACCGCATCGCCAAGAGCCGAGCTTACGAGTCCGCATTTCACGACGTGACGACCGGCGACAACACGGTCTCGAGCTCAAGGGGGACCGTGACCGGATACAAGGCGACGCGAGGATGGGATCCTGTCACCGGATGGGGTAGCCCCAACGCGCAAGTGCTCGTACCTCTTCTCGCCAAAGCTGTCCACGCCGGCGACGGCGGTGGCTTGTGACCTCAGGCCAGCCGTCCGATAAACGATAAGGGGCCTGGGTTCGTTCGGTCGCCTAGGTGTAGCCCAACGGCACTTTCGGCCTCGGCCTTGTTCGCGCCAACCATCGCCCGGCCCGGCTTGATCGTTGTCGGGAGACACGACCCGACCGACCGGTTCGCATACTGGCCCCGCCGTATGGCTCGGGGCGGCCGGACACTTGCGCCCGGTACTCCTCACGACTACCTCCAGTTCATTGACGTCCGCGACCTCGCTGATTGGCTTGTACATGCAGCGGTCGTCGAGATAAGCGGCGTCTTCAACCTGGTCGGTCCACCGCTCCGGTTCGAGGAGCTGATCGGCGCTTGCCGAGTGCCCGGGGTGGCGAGCGAAGTTGTCTGGGTGGACTCAGAGAAACTCATCAAGCGGGGAGTCGAGCAGTGGATGAACATTCCGCTCTGGATCGCCGAGCCGGGATGGGAGGCCGCGAACAAGGTCGACGGGTCGCGAGCAGTCGCGACCGGTCTTTGCTTTCGACCGCTCGCCGAAACCGTGGCTGACGCGCGTGAACACGGCCAACAGGCGAGCGATCGGACCATGACCCTCGAACAGGAGGCGGATCCGTCTCGCTCTCAGCTGAGCCGACTTCCCAACAAACAAAGGCGTAGGTGACCTCCGTCACTTCACCCTGAGGAGAATTCGCGCGAGGTCTTTGCTCATCCGCCAGCGCGGATGCGGTGTTCCAGGGGGTCCGTCGCACTTCTTCGCTGCCGCGGCGTACTGGGCAGAGCCCGCGTTAATCAAACCCTCCCCAGCCCTGAAACCTCCCTGGTCACCCCCCTTTGGATCGGGAAAGTTCGTAATCCCATTGGCCTGCATACATTTGGAGATCTTGAGCATCATGACGTCGTAGGCGGCCCACTGCGCCTGGGTCCAAGGACCCATGCCGGCTGCCGTCGCAAACGGCCGGCAGTCCTTCGTACTAGTCAGGAAGGGCGCCCCCTGAGCGTTGATGTTCTTCATGTACCCGTCTGGGTAACCACCACCAACGTTTGGGTCCGGGAAGTTCAAGACACCGTGTTTGCGCATACACACGGCATAGGCGAGTTGCGCCCTCTGCAACGCGGGCGACGGCGCGGGACCGCTGTTTCCCGCAGGCGAGCCCGACACCAACGTTGTTGTCGTCTTTGATCCGACGTTCGCCACGCCTGGCGAGGCGGACCCGCCGCAGGCTGCGAAGAGAAACACGATAGCGACGAGCGCGCTGCAAGCTGCCACCCACCATCGCAGTCGTCCTGGTGCCTGGCGGGAAGCGCGCGTGCCCTTCATCGCAACTCATTATTCGCCATCTCGCATTACATGCGCCTAACAGCGCCTCAAGGCGGCTGTTAGGTCTACTCAGGATGACAAGGAGCGTTCTGACGCGTCTTAACGTCCACGGATGTGGTGTGAGACGACCCCCTGTGGCCATTTGTCAGGATTTGGAACGGCTTATCCTTCCTGAGCCTCGCGTAACTTCTTCGCCATGGACTGCAGCAGCTTCCAGCCGATGACACCATTCCCCTGTACTAGTGGGCGGAAGTCCCAGAAGGTGAGCCCGTAGCAGACGAGCTCACTTGTTGCAGTAATCGTCGCGGCGCGCGGACCCTCATCTATTAGTGCAATTTCGCCGAAGTAATCGCCCGGCCGCAGTGTTCCTCGCCCCTCGCCGCGGATCGAGACCGTCGCCTCCCCGGAGCCGATCAGGAAGAACGCAGCGCCTCCCGAGCCCTCCATGACGACTGTTTCACCTTCGGAGAATCGGCGCTCCTTGAAAAGACGCGCGATCTGGTCGACCTCCTTCGGGTCAAGCTCGCCAAAGAGTGGCACGCGCTGGAGGGCCTGCACGGGGGCGCCTCCCATGGGGGCAGGCTTGGAATCCTGGTCTGGCGAACGCCCTGTTGTGACTGCCCTGCACTGAAGCACATAGAGCACTCCGCCAGCAAAGGCCCATTCGATGTCGCGTGCAGGCCCATATACCTGCTCGCAACGAGATGCGAGCTGGCCAAGCTCCTCGAGCTGATGGTCGTCCAGGCAGAGCCGCTCAGTCATATCAGCCGGAACCTGCTCCTCGACCGTGCCTCCACCCGCGGCAGTGCGAATTGCGAGCGTTTTACGGCCTGGTTTGCGTTCGAGCACCTGACCTGAGCGGTCTATCCGGTAGTGGTCAGGGATGACGCGGCCGGCGACGACGGCCTCGCCCAATCCCCAGCTGGCTTCGATAACGCGCTCATCTACCCCAGTGACAGGATTCTCCGTGAACATCACCCCGGCAACATCAGGGTCAAGCAGCGTCTGTACGACGACGCCGACACTCGGGCGCGTGAAGAGACCCACGCGTTGTCGGTAGGTAATGGCGGAATCCGAGTTCGCCGACCACCAGATCTCCCGCAGAGCCGAGGAGAGTTCCTGAACTGACGGAACGTTGAGCAGCGTTACGTGCTGGCCGGCAAAGCTGGCAGCCGCGCCGTCCTCGTCCACTGCCGAGGAACGGACGGCGAGGGGCGCTTGTAAGGGCCGCACCGACTTGGTGACCTTAGCGATCGCGGCTTCCTCCCCTGCAGCAACGGCCTCCACGATCGAGCCCGACAGTGCGACGCCCGGCGGCACCCTAAGGCCTTCACGCTCAGCTTCGCCCAGCCCGACCGCTTTCGACCCGAAGACGGCCGTTTCCCGCGCCTTTGCCAGAGCGACGACGTCCTTCACGCGAGAACAGCTACTTCGCCGGCATCTCCGTCGACACGCACCCGTGTTCCGTCGGCTATGCGCTCTGTCGCGTCCGCGTGTCCCGACTACGCCCGGTATGCCGTACTCGCGAGCGACAATCGCGGAATGGGAAAGCAGGCCACCGTTGTCGGTCACGATGGCCCCGAGCAATGGCAGAAGGATGTTGAAAGCCTCTGACGTTGACTCAGTCACAAGAACGTCCCCCTGGACGATCCGTCCGAACTCAGTTGGACCCGAGACGTGGCGCGCCGGCCCTTCGTATATGCCGGGACTCGCGGCCAACCCGCGCAGGAGGTGCTCATCGTGCTGAGCCTCGGAGCTCCCGAATACCTCGCCCAAGGCAATCGACGTCGCACGCATCAGGCGGGCCATGGTGGGTGGCAGGCCCGAAGGGTCCGGCGGCGGGGGCGGGGGCGTGCCAAGGTGTGCGGGCGCGTCCTTGGCCGTGCGCGAGGCACGATACTCGAACCGGCTGGCGAGCTCGTCGGCCGACGGTCCCTCCGAGTCGGAGACCAGCAGGCACATTTCTTCGAGGTCGGCGTCGACTAGATGCTCGCCGTCATATATGCGCCCCCTGCCGGCCAGGCGCCGCCCGCCCGCAAGCACGGCCCGTCGCATGAGTCCCGATGCCCAGATGTCGCTGTAGATCCCCCGCTCGTCCCGGAGCCTGTAGGTCAGTCGGGCCTCTCCGAGAAGTTCGTCGAACTCGCTGCGATGCTGCTCAGGAACCCTGCGGCGGACATCGGCGATCCGGTCCTCGATGTCGGAGGCCTCCTCTCTTCCCGCAACTGCGCCTCGGATTGCCCGCATCAGTGCGTCGGGCAACTCGAGGGCAGCAGGCTCCGAGATGTCGAAACCATCGAGAGGCCGGCATCCGATGAGGTCAAGATAGCCTGACACCGCTGAGCCCCTTTCGCCCTCCAGTGAGCGCAGTGCCGCTAGCACCCGGGCGGGGTCGTCTCCCGACTGGAGGAGCTCATTGGCGGCAGCGTCCCCCCCGATCGCTGTGACAAGGCGCTCGAGCTCGTCTGATCCGCCTGCAGACACTGATGCCGAACCACGCATGAGACCAAGTAGCTCGGCGCGCGGGAGGCCGGTCCAGTCCTCTACGTGGGCAAGGAAGTCCCCGGTCGGGACGACTGCCGTGCCCGTGAAGCGAAAGTGCTGGCGCATCATCGCGGCATGGTGGTCGCGGCAGCGCGTTAGATACGCGACTAGTCCCTCGTCCGAGAGCGTGTCCGGATGAACTGCTTGGAGCTCGCGATGCACTGCTATCGAAGAGGGCTTGCAATTCTCGTCCCACTCGCGAAGCTGCTCCCGCCAGAGCTTGTCTCGAAAGACCTCCTCCGCTCGCGCAAAGCGCTCAGGAATCGCCGCTTCTGGAGCCGGCGAGATCGTGTTGTAGGCGAACCCGTGCACATATGCCATCTCAAGTCCGCCGATGAGCATCCCGAAATAACGGGCCATGTCTTCAGCGCCTAGTTTGCAGGGTCCGGGATGGGTCTCTGCCCAATAGCGCGTTACCGGACGAGGGAAGTGCACCGGATCCTGCGACCAAAACCCTGGGCCCGGCGGCTCGAACGTGAGTTCGGCGGTAGTCCGTGTGTCTGTCATCGTGATCCCCCCTCTTCGAGCCGCGGTTCCCCAGCCGCGGTTGCGGAATTATGGGCCCGTCCCGGCTAGAAGGGCAAGGGTGACGGCTGCTCGTCGGTGAAGCACGCCCCACACCAAGGTCTGAGTTCGACAGGACGTGTCTTATCGTCACTGCCGGATGGGGTGACCCTGACGGGGACCGGCGCTGCCGAACGCTGCGCTCAGCTTCCTTTGTGGTCGCATATGGCGCACGCATGACACATCGTTGTACAGCCTTACAGCACAGAGCGCTCATGCTCGGCAAGGACAGCTGCTAGACAAGATAGCGACCGGACAGACGAGACCTGCGACGACGAACTAACTGAGGGCGGTGTCAGGCTTCAAAAGCGAAGGTCGACGGTCGCCATGTCGTAATCGGCCAGCGAGTCGGGCGGCTCGCCCAAGGCAGGCTCGACAGACCGCCGATGAGAACGCCCCGACCGAGGTCCCTTGGCCACGTGCGGCCTCGTCTCCTCAACACTCACCGGGGCTCTCCGGCTGCTCTGAGTCCGCTACGAGGCCGGCTCCCCTGGTATCGAGTAAAGAGGGGACCAGGGTGACCCGCCCGGATCGTTGACCGCGTCCGCGGGGGAAGCGCCCTGATTTGCCCACTTTGCTCGGTATCCCAGCCCGTTGTACATGACGTCTTGGCCGGCCGTGTAATTCTGCGTCGGGGACCAGCCCGGGTAGGTGCCGCCCGGCAGAGGCGCGATGGTCGGTGACTTGTCGCCGGGAAGCACGGGTCCGAGCAGCTCCCACGGCGTCTGCCATGAGTACTGCACCTGTTCGGCCGGATCCTGGCCGGCGTTGTACCACTTGGCTTCGTAAATGTAGCCTTCCCGCACCACCTTGTAGCCGGTCTGGTAGGCGGAGTCAGGTGACCACAGCGGGAAGGGGGCGTCGGCCGGATTGGTATCGGGCTGGGGCGGAGTGGTTGCTCCGCCAGCCCCTAGCGGAACGGTGCCGGCTAGTTCCCCGAAGGTCTTGGAGAACTGGAGCGCGCTTTGCGTAGTCCCGCTGCAGGTATTCGAGTTCACGCCGATCTGCGGGAAGGTGCTTCCGCACTGCACGTCCCGGTTCAAAGACCACATTGAGACCCGGCCTATCCGGACCCGCTGAGCGAATCCGACGAGACCCCGGGCGTCCGCGACACTGAACCGCTCGCCTGCGACGTCGTTCTGGCCGATCATTACTGTCACGCCCATGCGCTTCCACACCTGAGCCTCTGTTTCGATCACCCCGTAGCGGCGCATCTCGGCAGCGATCTGCGCCTCTGCCGCCCAAGCCGACCTCTCGACAGCACCGAGCATGTTGCCTGTGGATGGGGCGAAGTCCATAGCGAGCAGGTTGACTCCCGCCAAGTCGACCCGGGCGGCGAGCATGCGGTCGATCACGGTGATGGCATTGTCCTGGAGCCCGGACGGCTCGACCGGCAATGTCAGCCAGACCTCGAGAGGTGATTTGGGCGAGGAGGCGTGGATCTGGATGTTCCTGATCGCCGCAGCTCGGCGGTCGGTCGCCGACAAATTGTCCAGCGCAGCACCCTCGATGTCGAAGTCGATGGCGCGTACGTGATAACGATCGATGACCTGCTCGTAGGCGCTGGTTAACGATTGGACGTCTGTGCACCGAACGGCCAGCTCCTCGTTTGCCTCGCCACCGAAGGACACGATGGCATGGGCCCCCTGCTGCGACATCTCGGCCACGCGGGCGCCTAACGCCAGGGTCTGGTCCGCTTGCTCGAGGGTGTACGCGCCGCCCCAACTGGGCGTGCACGGCTCGGAGGGATCGGAGACGACGAAGCCAAGCACCGTTTGCGGAGCCGGGTCCGAAGCGGGGGTCTGAAATGAGTACGTCGGCGTCAAGGTGACGTCCACGTATGGGGCGAACCAAGTCAGCCCGGAGGACGCGCCAGCGCGACCCAGCCTCGACCCAACCCCGATGAAGGTTCCGTACGCAGCTCCAACGACAAGGAGAAGAGCCACGACGATCCGGAACGGTGACAGCCGGCGGGCTACCTCCTCCTCGAACTCCAGTGGCGGCCGTAGGGGGACGACCGGCGAATGCGGCTCAGGCATCGATCATTTCCCTCGGCCTTCCGAGCAGGAACCCCTGCCCGAGGTCCACGTTCAATGCTTCGAGTGCGTAGCGATCCGCGGGTGACTCGATTCCGGCGGCGATCACTGTGCACCGGTGTTCAGCCGCCAATTCGAGGAGAGTCCTCACCTGCACTCGGCGAGCCTTGTCGTCCGCGATCCCGTCCACCGCGCTGCGATCGAGCTTGACGAAGTCCGGCTCGAGCTCTACGAGCGCGGCGAGCGTCTTGTACCCCATCCGCGTGTGCTCGAGGGCGATGCGAGTGTTTTGCGGTAACAAGCTCCTGAGGCGCCGAAGCTCAGGCGTGAGATCGCTCGTGGACGGTTCGGTGACCTCGACGACGACGATCCGGCGCTGTTGGGCTATGCGGCTGCGAACGTCCTCTTCGCCAACTAGCAGACGTGGTGACGCCTTGAGGGCGAGCCACGGCTGTGCGGGCAGGTCGTGCGCGGCCTGCAGGGCTGCCCGGAAGAGGACCTCTTCTAGAGCCATTCCCGCCCCGGCCGCGACGGCGTCGGCGATGCGTCGTTCGGTGCTCGATCCGTCCTTGAAGCGCGAGAGCGCCTCATAGCCCACCACCTCTCCAGTCGCCAGGTGGATGACGGGCTGGAACACCGTCTGGAACTCCGTGGGCTCGGGCAGGCCTCCTACTGGTTCGGTTGTTGCACCGGCGAGGAGTTCCCGGACAGACGTTGGCCAGCTGACTGGGTGGTCGTCACCTACGTAGAGGACAGCTCTCCAGTTCGGGGCAACTGTCGGCACAGCCGCCGCCTTCTTGCTGTGGAGCACCCGGCGACGGCTCTTTGGTGAGGCCGGCTTGTACAGCAACTGTTTGGTGTGCAGCCATACGTCAACGACGCAATTCTTCAAGCCGATGAAGGCGATGACGGCGTAGAGGATGAGAAGCACGTTGAGAGCGGCATAAGCCATGTTCTGGCGCCGTGCGTGCTCGTACGCGTACAGGAAGGTGAAACCGGACAATCCCGCCAGCAAGAACGGGGCTACGAGGAAAAGAAGAGGGGTGATGGTCCGGTCACGAATCTTCGGCGTCCGGGCGAATGCGGCCTTGGAGGCCGTGATCGCCTGAACAAGGGTGGCGACGACGCCGGTCAGGTTCACAGGAAGCAGGATCAGGTTGAACCCGTACAGACGTATGACGTCTGTGCGCTTGTAGCCGCAGTAGCGAAGATCGGACGCCATCGCGCAGAAGTAGGGGAGCGGGAGCAGAAAGAGCCATGGGCTGATCAGGGTCGCATTGAACGGGAACGCCAACAGGACGAGGAGGCTTAGCGAGCTCCAGGTAATCGAGGCCATGTAGTTCCACCGAAGGAAGGTTTCTCCGAACCGGGTCCGGTCCCCTCTGGCCTTTCTGGCACGACGCTGTCGATGAAGCTTGGGCAGGATCAGGAGTCCACCGGTGGCCCACCGGCGCCTCTGTATGCAAAGGGACCCGAAGTCGGGGGGGGTTGCGCTGTAGCTGAGCCGCTCGGGCACATTGACGAGCTGCCAGTCGCGGATTCCGAGCTCGATAGTGGATTCGGTGTCTTCGATGACGGTTCGGTCCTGGATGTATGTGCGGATCTCCCAGTCACCCGAATAGGAGGTCTGGACGATGTCGTCGAGGGCCTTCTTTCTGATGACCGCGTTGGCTCCGACCCAGAATGTGGCGTCGTAGTAGGTGAGTCCCTGGTGGACGATGTGCTGAAGGTCGGTCGTCGCTCCGGCCATGCGCTCGATACGAGTGGCCGCGCCGGGGAAGGCGCTGTAGGGGGTCTGGGCAATGGCCACCTTCCGGTACTCCTGTTGCTCGAGCAGGTGTACAAGCCGAAGACAGTACTCAGGGAGAAGCACGCTGTCGGCATCGAGGGTTAGTACGTACTCTGGATCGGGAACCGCGAAGTCGGTCTGCCCATCGCCGGCCGGCACGAGTGCGGGGCCGTCCGGCGTCAGGACCTCTCGGTAGCTACCCCCCATCAGACCTATGTAGCTGTTGAGGTTCATCGCCTTGTTCGGCTCGTGCGATAGCGACACGAAGCGTTTGCGCTGGAACGACGACAAATCGGCCTGGAACGTCCACGCCAGGCGCTGGTACAGCTGCCGGGCGCGGACTCGGGGAAAGCTGGCCCCTTCGAACTCGGCGTCCCTGAGGGCGCGGCCCAAGTTGGCCAGATCCGCGGCCAGCTTGCGCAAGACCTCGTTCGCGAGAAAGGCATCGGCGTGGTCGATCACATCCTCGGAAGCGGCCAGGTCGTCGAGCCAACTCGCGGCCGCTTCGTACTCCATCGCCAGGTTGCCGACCGCGCCGGAGTTGATTTGGTCCTTCCCGAGGAATTTCTCATCGAATCGCGCCAGTGCCGCCGCGTACCGGGTGCTCGGCCCGGACAGGAGTTCCTCGATCTCTTTGGGGAGACTCTCCGCAGCGGTCAGAAGCTCATAAGCCCGGCGGGTGCGCGGATGCGATGGGTCGTCGATCAGGAGCACGATCCTCATGTCGGGGTATTCCTGGAGAGCAGCCGACAAAAGGGTGTTCCGTACGACCCTGGCATCCTCCTGGTAGGCGGGGACAAGCACGGTGAGAGTTGGAGCGTCCCTGCAGAAGAAGTCATCGATGAGGGCACGACTGGCTCGGTGGTGGGCCCGAGCCCGGTAGAAGAATCCCAGTCGTGACAACAGGTAGCCGATGGTGGATGCGCTGAGCGTGGTCACTATGACCAGGTATGTGATGGCCTCTGTACGCCCCACGGCGTTTGACTGACCCTTGGCGAGCAGATCCTCGAAGATCCAGCTCACCAGATATCCGGCCCAAGCAAGCACCGTAGTGATGAGGGCTAGGCGAGCTACGCCGATCCGGCGATCACTGATCGGCGGCGGAATTATCGGAATTGGCTTCGATCGCTTGTCGTGGCCCCACTGGCGACGGCCCTTCGCTCCAGTCACGAAATGATCGCCCCCCGACCTCGCGCTATGGGCGTTAACTCTTTCTGAGGCGTTCATTTCCTGAGACTCTTCCGAGATGGATGGGGCTGACGCGGCACACCTGAAATAGCCACCGTCCCCGAGGGCGAAAACACGATAACCAAACCGATGACGAAGACTGTCTGCCAGCTATCGTGAGCGAGTTCGCCAGCGTATAGGTTGCTGCCCGCACGCCAAGCGCGAACGCAGACCTGACGCAACAACAGGATTCGTCTTGAGCATCGCCATGTCCCCCCGGTTACAGGGGGTCGGCCCTGCCCCCCTCGCAGGCAAAACCGTACACTGATCGGCTCAGCGTTGCTAGGCGGGGACAGCCAACCGGCAGCGCTTAACCCTCCGTTCATCTCCGCTGGAAAGCGACGAGTCGCGCTCGCCGCCATCGGTACCGTCGCCTAACACCGGGTGGATGTAGCCAACGAGACGCTCGTCACCTAAGTGTCGAGCCGAGCAGTATCCGAAGCCAGCACCGTCATCAGGATCTCATAACAAATCGCCGGCCCGTTCGCCAACATCTACCCTCGAGTCCCGATCCTCTAGCTTCGACCGATCGCCAGGGGACACGGGTCGGTTACAACCAAGGACCTTTGACCTGTCGGCTCGAGCGACATCCATCACCAGCTGCCGTCTTAGGGAGGCAGGTCCGGCGGCGGAGTCGGCGGCGTCGCCGGGTGACCGCAGCTGCGTGAAGTCCTCGAAACCGACGGAGACATCGTTGGTTCTGATTCTGTGTGCGCCGGACTCGGCACTTTGAGTCCAGCATCCCGGCTACGACCTGATCGACTTAATAGAGGCTCCGGCCGCCAAGCCTGAGTCCGGTTTGCAGGCGCTGCGGCTGTCGGTCCTGGCGACGAGTAGCCGTTCCTGATTGCCAAGCGTCTACCAAGACGTCAAATCTTGTGCAACGAATCGGCTTCTGCCCGCAGCAGGGTGTCTATGTGAAGTCGGTCTCGAGGACCTCGACGGCCGCCCGACGAGCCTCGATCCGAGCGGGGATCGCCGAGAGAACGCCGAGCGCGGCCACAACGCACAGGCAAGTGCAGACGAGCCAGAGTGCTGAGGGAGTGGTGGCTCGCGATCCGTGACTGGCGGCCGTCACGAACAGGAGCCCGAGCGGGATGCCTGCAATAGCGCCCGGAACCGCAGGGATGAGAAGGGCACTCGTCAGCCCCCCACTCAACTGTTTTGTCGTCGCGCCGAGCGCACGAGCGACTCCGAGCGGCTTTCGGGAGTCCACCGACGTCGCCCAGGTAATAACGAGCGTGTTAACCGCGGCCAAGATAACTAGGACCACGGTGATGACCAGCAGGATCGCATCGGTGTTCGCCGTGTTGGGGTTGTACGGAATCGCGAATTGCGCCGGGGAGACGCTCGGTGCCTGACCCTCATGGGCGCGGACCGACAACACTGCCACGATTGTCGTCGTCGTGATGGCGACACTGACGAGCGTCAAAAGCACGCGACGGGGCCTGCGAGCGGCCAGCCGGAGCCCGAGCAGCAACGGCACCGGCAGGTGAGCGGCCGTCGCCACGGGGAGCGACCGGCGCTTCGGGACCCGAGCGGAGTCGGCGAGTGCCGACATGGTGCTCGTATGAGCCGCCCGGATGGATGGAATCCAGGCAGCCAACACGGCGAGGGCGACGGCTAATGCCAAGACGAAACCCACATCGGCGAAACTTACCGACGCCGCCCCAGCACTGCCGATGAGCCCGGCCCCCGGGTTGGCCACAAGCGGTGTGGCGAAGTACCCCGCCGCGAGTCCGACCGCCGCGCCAACGAGCGCGAGGGCAAGATACTCGAGCAACAACACGCCAACGACGAGCCGTGGCGTCGCCCCAACCGCCTTCAACAGGCCGACCCGTCGCGTGCGCTCTGCCAGTCGGCCACCGACGATAACGGCCAAGCTGGCAATCGCAAGCAAATCGAGAAGCGAGCTTGCAATCAGCAGGCCTCGCTGGAACGGCTTCGACTGCTGTGCCTCGCTCTGGCTCACGTCCTGCCACGACCACACGTCGAGCGCGTTGGAGCTGGAATACCCATTCGCGACGGCGGAGGCGTTAGCAGGGTCCGAGAGCTTCAGTTCGAGGATGTAACTGAGTGGTGCAGCGGGGGTCGCAAAGCTCCGGGCGGTGGCTTCGGTGGCCCAGACGAGCCCCGTGGCTTGGCTCCAAACATTTCCGGAGGAGTTTCCCGCCTCGACGCTCATCTCGTTCACCGTGTTCGGATAGGACGCAACGGCGGCTGTCACGGCGATCCCGTCCACCCGAAGCGAGCGTCCGCCGAGCGTCACGTGATCGCCTGGGATGAGACTGAGTTCTTGGGCAAAGCTCCGCTCGATCACCACCCCACCGGGACGCACCCAAGTGCCCTGGGTGACGTACGGGTGATCGAGCGGGGAGTTCGACATTGCGCGGCCCTCGACGATCGCGAGGACTCTCGACCCGTTCGTCGTCATAATCGGGTAACTCACGGGAAAGGGTCCGGCGTGGCTGATCACTCCCGGGCGGCGCTCCAATGCATCGAGCTGGGCGACGCTCGATATCGAAGCGCCGTTGTTCAGCATCGCCGCGACGTCCGGTCCCGAGGTGAGACGCCGGGTCGTCTGGTACGGGTGAGCAGTCACGTCATGGAGGGCCAGACCCAACATCAGCGTTGTCGTGGCCGCGGCTATCGCTACCACGGTCAGCAAGACCTCGGCTGGCCTCCGGCGAAGGCTACTCGCGACCAGACGGCGCATGAGCAAGGCGAGCCCGCGCATCTCAGGCCTCCAGCTCGACTGCTAGCAGAGCACCCAGCCGCCTGGACAATCCGCCCGACAGTCGGGTTTCGTCGACGAAGACGCCGTCGCGCATGGAGATCAGACGATCAGCAGTCGCCGCGATCCGTTCGTCGTGCGTCACGACCACGATCGTGAGCTTGGAGACGTGCAAGTCCTCGAGCAGCTTGAGCACCTCGAGAGTGGCGCTGCTGTCCAGGTTGCCCGTCGGCTCGTCGGCGAACAAAACGAGGGGGTCGTTGGCAAGTGCCCGGGCGATGGCCACACGCTGGCGCTGCCCACCGGACAAGGCGGAGGGGAGGTGGCGAGCTCGGTCGGCGAGACTGACACGGTCGAGGAGCTCGGTCGCACGTCGACGAGCGAACTTTGGCGAGCGTCCCGCCAACAACGCGGGAAGCTCGACGTTTTCTTGGGCTGTGAGCTCGTCGATAAGGTGGAACGACTGGAAGACGACACCCACCTTGTCTCTGCGCAGCCGAGCGAGTTGGCGCTCACTCAGCTTGTCGAGCCGACGTCCTTCAAGCCACACCTCGCCGTCGGTCGGGCTGTCGAGGCCGCTCAGGAGATGGAGCACGGTCGACTTACCACAGCCACTCGGCCCCATTATCGCCAGGGTCTCGCCTGGCTCGACGTCGAGATCGACTCCATCGACGGCCCGTACGAGGCCGGCGTCTTTCCCGTAGAACCTCTTTAGGCCTCGGGCACTCAAGACTGTTGTCGCGACGGTCTTCATCGTTCCCCTCTCTCGATCCATTCCCGCTCACAGGCCTCCAGCCAGCGCAGGTCGGCCTGCAAACGCAGCACGATCCCTTCGAGGAGCAAACCGGCCGCAGAGTGCGCCGGCTCCTCCAGTGCGGCACGCTGGGCTGCCCGCAGCCTGCGCAAAAGCTCACTCCGTTGGGCCCCGACGATGGCGATGGGGTCGGCCAATGCCGCCGCGGCCGCCGTGACGAGCTTCAGGTGGAACTCAGCCAGGTCCGGCCGCGGCCATTCGACCTCGTGCAGCCACTGCGCGATCCGTTCCCCGCCCGCAGCCGTCAGGGCGTACACCTTTCGGTCGGAGTGGTCCGAGGCCGACTCGCTCGTTTCGGTGGCAACGAGTCCGGCCTTTTCTAAGCGCCCCAGGGTGACGTAGATCTGCCCGGCATTGATCTCGTCGCCGAGGGGGCCGAGGGCGTCGTTGAGGCGCGCTCGCAGCTGGTAACCGTGTGACGGCTCCTTCGCCAGCATCGCAAGCACTACTTCCTGCTGCATGAGACCCCCCGTCGCCAGCTTGGCTAACGGTTAGCCTATAACGGTTAGCCCTAGCCGTCAAGGCCTTTTCTCGCCCGACTGGGAGCCTTTAGGAGCGCGATTTCCACAGACGCGGTCCGACCGCGTCGAAACGAACTGGATTGTGCCCTCGACATGGGAGAGCCCTTGGCCGTCCTCCTCGTCATGGCCAACGCACGGGAACCCCTGGGGGCTGCGAACTCCGCTGCTGGCTAGCCCCAAGGAAAGCGGCTGCCATCCAACCCAGCAGTGACGCGGCGCATCAGGCCCGATCGCCGCCGAGCTCGCCCCGACGAGTTCCCTTTGACGAACCGACGTGGTTGACTAACGGCTTCAGACCGCGTCCTAAGCGGGGTATGGGCCCCAACGAGTGGAGGTGTGCCAGTGGCCGAGCTCACGCAGTCCGCAGAGCGAATGGTAGTAACCCACTTCATCGTCTCCGACGACGTCGAGCGCTCCCGTCGCTTCTATACCGAGGTACTTGGCGGCACGGTGGTCTTCGGCCCGGAGCCGACCAACATCGCGCTTGCCAACAGCTTCATCATCATCAACCGCGGCGGCGGCCCCACCGACGACAAGCCCACGATCACCCTTGAGACGCCAAGCGACCCCGACCGCGTCAGCAGCTTCCTCAATATCCGGGTGGCGGACATCCATGCCGTCTACGCCAAGTGGACCACGCGGGGGGCGCAGTTCCTTACGCCGCCGAAGCAGCACCAATACGAGATCCGTTGCTACATCCGAGATCCCGACGGGCACATCATCGAGGTCGGGCAAACCACTGATCCAGAGGGAGACTGGTGGCCCGCCGACTGGCCGCCCATGAACCCCGGCGGGCAATCCGACTAAACCCGGTCTATCAAGTCACGGAGACGCCCATCGCACCTGAGCCGCGACGGCCAGAGGACGCTGCGGCGTTCTCTCAGGCCGAGAGCCGCCGCCTCAAACAGCCTGTAACCCATCACCTTCCTGGTGTGGGCTTCGGCGAAGGTCGGGACTAGATTCCGGCGACGAGAGGTTTTGGCAGTCCGGCGTCACGTTGAGAACTCCTTCAGCAATCTGGACGACGAGTCGCGCACCCCTAGGTACTGCCGTTACTTCTCGCCGCGTCGAGCCCTCCTGCCGCGGGGAGTGGACCGATCAAAGCGTGCGCAGGAGCTCTCCGGGCTTTGACCGCGTCGCCGCGAGGGCGGGCACAAGGGCGATCAGGTTGGCGGCAACAGCGACGCCTGCCGCCACCGCGCACACGAGCCAGATCGGCACGACCCCAACCGGGACGGCACCGATGTTCTCAGCAAAGACATTCCATATGGCCCGGCCTGCTACGACCCCGAGAGGTACGCCGACGACAATTCCCATGACGGCCAGTGTCGTCGCCTGCCACCCTACGGTCGAGGCAACCTGATGGTTGACGAATCCCAGCACCTTCAGGAGCCCTATCTCTCGTCGTCGGCGCGAGACGGTCACGACGAGCAGGTGAGCCAATGTCGCAGCGCCAAACAGAGCCAGCATGGCGCCGAATATCAGGGGAAAGTTGACGGCCTCGCCGAAGTTGATGAGGGACGTGGGGGTAACGGCCTCCGCCACCACTGATTCGTACCTATCGAGGTAGTGGTTGATCGCCGCCTGCCCGGACGGGCCGGACACGAAACTGACCAGGAGCCCCCCGCCGTTGGTCTGCGACACAAGAGCGCTCCGACACGCCGCCTGCCCGAGACTTCGTCCACAAAGGGCACTTTCGTAGCCGGCGATCGTGAATAGGACGCCATTGCCAAGGCTGACCACTCCGCCGAGCACGGGGAACGACACCTCGGAGACGACTCGAAACGGCACCGTCCGTCTCAGCCCTGAGGGCAATGACACGGTGACATGAACGACCGAACCCAGCTGGGCGCCGACTTGGCGCATCGTCGTTGCACCGAGGCCGATCTGGCCGTCTCGGATCGGAAGATGCCCGGCGACGGTGGAGAACAGGAGCGGGCCACGGATGGCGGTTGCTGCGACGGCCCCCACTGTTACCTGGTTAATGGAGATCTCGGTGGCAAAGCCGTGGGTGATCGCCGTAACGGCGCGGTCGTGCTCAAGCTTGCTGAGCAGGCCAGCCGCCGGAACCCCAGAGCCGTCGGAGGCGTTGGTGAAGTTGAGCTGGAACGGAGCACCGTACAAGCGTGGCGTAGCCGTAAGGTGGCCAAGGCTGGCCCCGAAGACAGCCGTCGCGCACAGAGATGTCACCGCGAGCACCGTTCCGATGAGAGCGCTTCCGAGTGGGACGGTCGCCCCGCCAGTTCGTCGCTGCAGGGCGTTGTGGATACCCACGACCGCGCTCGGCGGAGCGCCGGTCGAGGCGAGAAGAGCCACTGTGGCAGAACGTGGCGGGGCAGCCCCTCGGTCACTGGGAGCCAAAGTTCGCGCCACCTTTACCGCAGGCCAGATTCCGAGGGCGATGACGACCACCACCACTGCGAGTGCCCCGAGTGGCAAGACGAGGGGGTCCAGGGCGAGACCGGTGGACGTCTCCGCGACACGCGCCTCGCCGAGCGGTGCGACAGGGGACAGGGTGATGGCGACCAGCACAGCGCCCGCCGCACCGAAAAGAGCCAAGGCGAGATTCCGCGCCAATCCAAGCATGACGAGTTGTAGGCGATCTGCTCCGAGGGCAGCCATCGTGGGATAGTCCTCGCCCTCCACGATGCTCTGACGCGCGAGGGCCTGACCCACTACAGCCAGCCCGACGAGCCCAGCCAGCAGCGCCAGGATCCACCACCCGATGGCTTGAGGACGGATCGAGGACTCGACGGATACGGCTTGCTGGACCTGGCTCCCGGTCCCTTCCAACCCAGCCGAGCTCAGGGGGTGGGTAGCCGTCTCGAATCGCGCCAGGTCGGCCGCACCGCCGCGCAGGCGTACCAGGTACACATAGCCGACAGCTGTTCGGGGAAGCACGGTCCGGGCAAATGCCGCTGTGACGTAGAGGTCGTAGGAAGGAATTGTCCCGGAAGGGAACTCGAATTCGCTGGCCTCGAAACCGACCACGCGGAAGGCGACCATGGGACCGGTGGGTTTCGGCGGCGCCCCGGTGGCGTTGTTGAACGCCGATGCTTGCGACCGGGAGTAGAACGGGACCTTGATAACTGTCCCGAGGTGCACCCCGTCCTGCTCGAGTGTGAAGGATGCCAGCACCTGGTCCGGAGCCGATGGATCAGGCACATGGCCCGAGACGAGCTTGAAAACCGGCGTCGTGCTGGGTGATGGGTAAAGGACGCCGAACTCGGTTGGATTTATCGGGTGAATGCAGCTGCACGTGGGTTGACCATTATCCGGGCCGGCTATCTCTGCGACCGCGCTGACTCCGGGAAGCCCGGCAAGTGTTGGCAAAGGCCGGACAGCGTAAACGTCGGCGTCAAAGCCATGCGCTGCGACGAACTGAGGAAACGCGGACTCCGTACGGCGACCGGCCGCGGTAGCGGCGAGCACGATCCCGCCCACGACGCTTATGAGTAGCGCGATCGCAATCCAGGATCGCCATCGATGGCGAAAGCCGGCGCGGAACATCACCGCGATGGTCCCCACAAGTCCCTCCCCGAGATCAGAACGGCTCCAACCCCGCTGCAATTGTGCGAGGGGACGGCTCGCCAGGCAAGGTGGTCAGTACGCGAACTCCTGTGGTACCAGCACCCCGGCACGCCGGGGTTGTTTTGCTCGAGGCTTGCACCAGCCGGCTCATGCGCGACGAGACGCCCGAGTACGGTCCGGCAAGGTCCTGCTGGGCGGGGCAGGACACGGCTGGGATGTGGGCTGTCTGGAGAACTAAGACCGTTCTCGGTGTTGATTGGGGTTGACATCGTCCGCCAACGACACCGCGTAAGGAGTCCAGTGCACGGAGTGAGCCGCGAGCGAGAATTTCGCGAGGATCTCGCCCTCGCGGTGGAAGACGGCCACGCGCCCATGGTCGTCATCGAAGAGCCGCCGCTGTGCATGGAGGATTTGTTCGAGTAGCCGCTGCGCGGCACTGGTGCAGCCCGTGATCGTCCCCGTCGGACCACTATGCGATGAGCACAGCGCGTGGGGGATTGTAGGGTGGCGGACCGAGACGACGAGGGAGGTCCTGATGACGCAACACACCGTGGAGATCGATGCCGAGGACGGGACCTGCCCAGCAGCACTGAGCATTCCCGAGGGCGAGGGACCTTGGCCAGCGGTGATCATGTTCCCGGACGCCGGCGGCATGCGCGACACGATGCGCCACATGGGTGAGCGGCTTTCCGAGCTTGGCTACATCGTCCTGGTGCCAGACTTCTACTACCGCAATGGCCCATACGAACCCTTCGACATGCGCACCGCGTTCGAGGACCCGGAGTCGAGGGATCGGATCATGGCAATGGCACGGAGTTACACCGCCGATGTGGCCGTTCGCGATGCCCTTGTGTTCGTCGACTACTTGGACTCCCTGCCCGACAAGAACCCGGGCGCAGTCGGAACGACCGGCTACTGCATGGGCGGTCGACTGTCGCTCGTCGCGGCCGGAGTCCTCGGCGGACGCGTCGCGGCAGCCGCTTCCTTCCACGGCGGGAACCTCGCCAAGAAAGACGACCCCGACAGCCCCCACCACAAGGCGGGCGCCATAGAGGCCACGGTCTACGTGGCCGGGGCCGTGGAGGACCAGTCGTTCCCCGACGAGCAGAAGGACCGGCTCGAGACGGCCCTGACCGAGGCCGGTGTCGCCCACACGATCGAGACATATCCCGCTCACCACGGCTTCGCCGTCCCCGACAACGCGACTTACGACGAAGCCGCCTCCGAGCGCCATTGGCGGGCCATGGAGAACCTTTTCGCTTCCGTGCTCCGGTCCTGAGCTGGTGTGCCCAGAGCTGGTCTGCGACAGGCCTGGGCGAAGACCCCTACAAGACAGCCCGCTTCCCCTCCCGCTGTGACCGCGCCGAGGTCGTGTAGCTTGCCGGGCCCGCGATTGTCGAGTGGGCCACAGCATCAGCTGATTCTGAAGGAGGCGGTCAGGCGCCGGCTAAAGACGAGACCAGTGACACTCGGAATGCTGGCACAGCAGGCAACGCCGCGGCCTTTCATCGGCCGCTCGACAGAACGGTTGCAAGCGCGCGGAACCGGAGACGGCCCGCCAGGTAAGGTTCAGCCTGATGGAGGGGCTCAAAGCAGGAGAGGATGGGGACCCCCGGTCGCTTCGTGTCTCGGATCGAGATCGGGACCGCACTGTTGGCCGGCTGAAAGACGCCCTTTCCGAAGGCCTGATAGACATCGACGAGTTTGGGGAACGGACCTCAAGGGCTTTTGCTGCGCGCACGTGCGGTGAGCTTGACGCTGTGACATCGGACCTGCCGAACGGCACTGGCGCGGGTCCGGAAACCGATGACGTCGTCGAGCTAAAAGGCACAATGAGCTCGCTCGAGCGCAAGGGCGACTGGCAGGTGCCACGAAAACTGTTGCTTCGGATGCGGATGGGCTCTATCAAGCTCGATTTCACAGAGGCCAGGATCGTCCACCCGGTGGTCGAGATTGAGCTCGACGTAACTGGCGGTTCGGTGGAAATACGACTACCGGAAGGGGCGAGTGCTTCGTTGGACGGAGTGGAGGCGAGCCTCGGAAGCCTTGAGGACCACAGGCGGGGCGCACCAGGTGCGGGGCGGCCCCATTTCGTCTTGAAAGGCGAGATCAGCATGAGCTCGGTCGAGGTCCGCGGGCCGCGCCGCTCGTGGTCACGTCGCCAGCGAAAAGCTGCGTCTTAGAGTCACGCCAGGTCTGCTCGGGCTCGTTGCCCCGGGCCAGTCGTGAGGCCGAAGGACGAGCGACGTCGAGCTCGTGTCGCGATCACCGCCACCAGCCAGGCGGCCGACAGGCGCACGCGCAACCATCGATGATGCGCCACCTCGCTCGCGTCCCAGCAGGTATTGGGTGCACATCTCCGTGCGCGGTCTTATGGTCGTTCCGCCAATTCACTCGAGTAACTGCTGAGGTATGCCCAGAGGTACCTGACGCCGAGAACGATCGCTGTGAAGGACCGGTATTCAGACCATACGAGACGGTAGGGCCGTAGGTGCGACCTACCAACGGGCCAGTCGTGATACACAACGTGCATGAGCGACGACACGGGGACACTCGAGGATGTGCCGAGCCCGACTCGCCGGAGGCACGAGGACTTCGATGCGTCCTATGCCGGCACACCCCCCTGGGACATCGGCCGACCTCAGCCTGGTTTCCTGGAACTTGCCGAGGGGGGCGTTCTGCGAGGTCGGGTGCTCGACGTCGGCTGTGGGACCGGAGAGCATGCTCTCATGGCAGCTCGCCTCGGCCACGAGGTCACCGGCATCGACTCGGCTCCGACAGCGATCGCCATCGCGCAACGCAAAGCTCGCGACCGAGGCCTGACGGCCCGGTTCCTCGTTTGGGACGCTCTCCAGCTGCCCGACCTCAACGAACAGTTCGACACCGTGCTCGACTGTGGGCTCTTTCATGTCTTGGACGACGACGACCGTACCCGGTACGTCGACAGCCTCCGGGTCGTGCTTCCGCCAGGCGGCCGCATTCACATGCTGTGCTTCAATGACCTTCAGCCGGGCGATTGGGGTCCCCGGCGCATTACCCAGGACGAGATCAGAACCAGTTTCGGCCATGGGTGGCGGTTGGATTCGATCGAAAGCTCCACGATCGACATCAATATCGACCCGAACGGTGCACTCGCTTGGCGCGTGTCCATCAGTCGGACTGGCTCTCTTGGGGTTTTTGTAGGCCATTAAGCCCCCGAGATCACTAGTCAGTCATCATCGTAGCTGGGCCACCATCTGGCAGACTGCTGCTCAGTTCACCGATATCGCGAGTAACGACCGAGCAAGTTCGCCCCGCCTTCAAACCACCAAGGTCGCCCTTTTCGGAGTGCACCCAAAACGGACCCGAACAGCCCGAAGAGACCATCCTGGCAACTCCGGGCCCGCCAGATGGGCCGGAAAGAGGCGAGGAGGTCCCCACGCCTTATGGCGTTACGGCTGCCAGGTCTGGCACTGCTCTGCCATCTCTCGCGTGCTCTTCGCCGTCGGCGGCAGGAGCTGGGCGACCGCACGCAACAGCGAGCAGCTGCGATCGTACAAGGGCGGTAGCGCCCGTTGGTGCTCTGTGACATCGACAGTTTCCTCGCACGCATACCCGTAAGCCGTGAAGAACGGCGGCAGGCCCGCCTTAGACCGAATGGTTATCTCGAAAAGAAGTGAGTCCTCCATGCAGAATGCCCCGGGACCACGGGGAAGGCTGTTGAAGACCTTCCGGATCGAGGCCGCCTCCCGGCCGTTGACTGAAAGCGTCACAGGGCCAGAAGATGGCCTCATGAGCGAGGTCTGAGAAAAGCCTGTTACCTCCATAACGCCCCCCGTAGGGACGACTTCTCCGGCCGTCCTGTTCGGCAGCCAGACCGTCTCCGCGTCGACGCGCAGCTCACTCCCTGTGCCGACCGGAGCGATCGTGTAGTCGAGCTGGGCCGAGTACTCGTTGTTCCCCGAAGTCGGCAAGGAGACCTCGACGTTCTCCTCGGTGCACTGGGGGCTCGAGCCACTGCCTGTAGAGGTCACCTTGCCGCCGTGAGCGAGATGCGCCCTTACGTAGTTCTTGACCTCATCCGGCGATTCGGCGGCCAGATACAGCCTGTGGAGGTCGGTCAGATCGATGCTGGGGACGCTCGAGGCGCCCTGCAAAAGCAAGCCGCAAAGCACCTTGCGAGTTGAGTGCGCACCGGGCGGGAGGGTGGCCTCCTTCAGCACTCGCAGCGCGAACGATGCGGCTGTCTCCTTCGCTGGTTGCCGCGGACTTCCCGCTGCCATCGCTGCACCAGAGATGCACAGTACCGCTGCTAGGACTCCGATCCCGACGACGTGGACCAACCGCACGAGGCTCATGTCCCATGAAGCAGGACGCATGGCGTTTCGCGTAGCTGGGTCACTGTGTCGCGGTGGCTCTGAGCCTGCGCACTTCGTGAGAGCCCCCGGGCAAGAAGTAAGTGGTGGGCCGTAGTCTCTCGTATTCGAACTCGCCTGACGTGCGGAAACGCCTCCAGGTGCTCGAGTCCGCTCAGGAAGTGATGTAAGCTTACATCATGCAGCGAACTCAGATCTCTTTGACCAACGAGGAGCGGCGTGCCCTGGATGCCGCCGCGCTGCGGACTGGTCGATCGCTCTCCTCCCTGATCCGTGACGCGGTCGAGCAGGTCTATGGCTCGGAACGCTCCGCCGAGGACGACCTCAAAGCGATGCGCCATGCCTTCGGCTCTTGGAACGACCACGATCTCGACGGCGCAGCCTGGGTCGAGCGGCTGCGCTCCGGCTCTCGTCTGGAGCGCAGCCGCTCGTGAGCGCCCTGGTAGACACCTCGATACTGATCGACTACCTGCGAGGGCATGCAGGCGCCGGCGACCTCCTCGAACGAGAGAGAGCCGCTGACGTCCTTCATGCGAGTGAAATCACCCGCATCGAGGTCCTCGCCGGCATGCGCCCGGCAGAAGAGGATGACACCCGCGTGTTGCTGTCTACCCTGGTCTGGCACCCCGTCGACGCCGACATAGCGGAAGAGGCCGGCGCCCTCGGCCGCCAGTGGCTTCCTAGCCACCACACCATCGACAGCGCCGACCTCGCCATTGCAGCCACCGCCGTCCGCACCGACGCACGACTCCTGACCCGTAATGTCAGGCACTTCCCAATGTTCACCGATCTCCAGGCGCCCTACTGACCTGTGTGGTGAGCGAAGGTCCGCTACGCCCATGGCCGTGATCGCGCGAACCGTGCAGTGGGTGCTATCCGTATGCCGCGTATTCGGTGAGGATGAGGTCGCCGAAATGTCGAAAGAGCAAGCCATCGAGCGGCTGAACACCTACTGGAGCTTGGGCGAATAGCGGCCTCGAATTTCATCGGCAAGAGGAGCGGAGCATCTCTGCTACGTCTACGAGGGCAACGGCACCCCGCGCAGCTACGAACGTGACCCGCAGTTGCCGGGGAGCGGGCGAGCTCGCCTCTATCGATGACCCGGACACCAGGAGCCGGCCTTCTCAACGTCGGCTACCTCGTTGACAACGACATATCCGAACAGGGACGGCGTCAGCGCGACACCTGCGGCCGATTGACCCGCTTCGGTGGGGCTACTCAGACTCGAACTGAGGACCTCAGCATTATCAGAGCCGGCAGAGCTTCGTAGTGAGTCTTCGCTGTTCGCAACGGGTCGCAAAACGACTGGTCAACCGCACTGGACAGCCGCCCCTTCCCGACTGGCTGCGGCAGATGGAGACGACCTCAGACGCAACTGTTGGGACCGACCGGGCATCTCTCGAGGCATAAAGTCAAACCAGCAAGGTGTCTTGGAAAGCGCTCTGGCTGCTGCTAGACGGCTCTCGGGTCGATAGCCGCTCGTCGTCACACCCCGGCACTACCCTCCGCCTCGATGAGGGTCCGGGACGTTGTTCAGATGTTGGAGCAGGACGGCTGGCGCCAGGTGGTCCAGCGCGGTAGCCATCGTCAGTTTCGTCATCCGACCAAGCCCGGACGTGTCACTGTTGCTGGAAAGTCCGGCCAAGAACTCGCGCCCGGTACGCTGGGCAGCATTCTGCGACAGGCTGGTCTGTCGAAGGAGGCCCGTTGAGCACCTGGACCGTGGTGTACGAACAAACTGCAACCGGATGGAGCGTCTTCGTACCAGCCTTGCCGGGAGTGGCTGCCGCCGCGGCAACCCACGATGAAGCCGAACAGCTCATCGGCGAGGCGATCGCCTTGCATCTCCAGGGGTTGGCTGAGGACGACTTGCCGATCCCCGACCCTCATAGTGTTGACGTAGGTCAAGTCGAGCTGCGCCAACCGGCGTAGCCTTGACCACCAGCGCTGAAGCAGGCTAACTCCGCGACCCGGCTCGAACGGCGACCTGAGATCCTCGCGGCTTCCCTTACGCCGACCGGTATCGGTCGCTTCAGCGATGACCAAGGCACTCGTACAAGGAACCCCGCGTCCCCTTCCGGCAGTGACAGCGCTGAGGAGCGTCCGGCATGCCAGGGCTATCGGGCGGACTACGGGATCGTTGAGCGGTAGACCGGCATTAGCAGACGCAGAAAGAAGGGCGTTAGGCGTCGCCCGAAGACGGGCCGTCACCAACCATCGCCGGATCGGTCGCTGGTAAGCGGACGCCAGGGATGAAAACTACTAAGGCGCATGCTGCCGTTAAGCAGCTACTGAGCAAGATCGCCGTGCGAGTCCCTAGGCCGGCGGCGGCAAGCCCTCCCGCCAATGTGCCGAGTGGTGTGAGGACGAAGGCCACGAGGAATGCGACGGAGAAGACTCGCCCGCGGAACTCGTTCGGGACTAGTGCCTGCATCATCGTCACGTAGAGCACGTCTCCGTAGACGATGAGCCCGGTCGCCGCGGCGCTCAAGGCGCCGACGACGAAGACGTTCGGCGCTGCCGCCATGCAAGCGGAAACCACGGCAGCGAGGCCGTAAGCCATCCACATGGCGGTGATGCGAGGGCGCGGCGCCCCGAGGCGTGCTACTAGCAGCGACGCCGCAGCGCCTGAGGCACCTCCGACCGCAAAGACGAGACCCAGTGCGAGCGGACTGGCGTGGAGGACGTGGCGGATGAGCAAAGGAAGAAGCACGGCAAATGGTGCCATGCCGAAGAAGTTGGCAAGGCCGCCAGCAATGAGCGTCACGAGGAGCCATCGACGTGCGCGGATGTAAGCAAATCCTTCCCGTGCGTCCGCGAGAGGGGATCCGCCTTTCGGCTTCGGACGCGGGCGCACTGACATGACGGCGAGACAGGTGGCCGAGAATGCAAAGCTCAGGGCGTCAACGGTAAACGAGCCGGCCGTACCGATTAAGCCGACAATGGCGCCGCCAGCAGCCGGCCCGAAGAGGCTAGATGCCAGATTGGACGTTGTCGCGCTGAGCGCGTTGCCTTGGGTAAGAAGGTCGCTAGGAAGCAACTCGGGCACCATTGACATCGACGCCGGGCTGAAAAAGGAGTCCGCTGCGCCGAAGATGGCTGACATGACGATCAGCTCTGTGAGGTTGGCGTGGCCCACCGCCACAAGCAAGGCAATTGAGCCGACGGCGAGTCCCCGCACGACATCGGATGCGAGCATGGCCAGCCGCCGCTGTATTCGATCGACGACGACGCCCCCAACAACGGCGAGGCAGACCGAGGGAACCGCCCGAGCCGCGATCACGTAGGCGAGAGCGATGGGACGGTTGTCGACCCGGAGGACCTCGATGACGAGCGCCACGCTGAAAACACCGTCGCCGAGTGCCGACACCGCCTGCCCAGACCACAAAAGGGCGAAGTCTCGTTCACCCAGGGCTCGGAACATGCCGGAGCGGCCGGAGTCAGTCACGGCAGCTGGTGAACGACGAGATCAGCAACACCGGAATATTCGCACAGCAGGTAAGGCCGGCGGCCCCTCCGTCGGCCGTCCTCTCGCGGTTCGGTAGTAGCACGCAACCGAGCAGCGCGTCAGGGCACGCCAAACAACACCGGAGACGACCGCTGCGGACATGCCCGGCGGGCGGAGCGCCCGCCATTCACGAGCCTGTCCTGCAGTTCTTCGTGGGGCTACTCAGACTCGAACTGAGGACCTCAGCATTATCAGTGTCTTTCAGGGAGTTGTCCCCAGCTGGACCCGTGGCTAGAAACCGTTGTTGAACTGCGCTTTTGTGAACCGTCACTGACCACGAGTAACCGTCATCTGCCACACTGCTGTGTCAGATTTGTGTCAGACGCCGGGCGGGCATGCCCGCACGCTCACGTAGAGCTGCTATCACCGGATGTCAGGACGTGTGTCGACCATCGGTCGAGGTCCGTATCGAGGAATCTATCCCGCGCTTATCCCGCGTGACCCCACTGAACGTCGTGCCCAAAACTTCCGTTCGGCACCCGAACGGGGCCGCTGCAAGACGATGGGACGGCGTTGGTTGGTTTCAAACGGAGAGCACCTACACTTGAGGGCGATGAGCATCAACGTAAGGCTGCCTGACGAACTAGCGCGCCGCGTCGAAGCAGTGGCGGTCGAGCGCGGAACGAGCGTCGAGGCTGCTGCCGTCGATCTTCTTGACGCCGCACTCAGCGAGTCTGAACACGAGCCAGTGCCCAGCGGAGCGAGCCGCCATCTTGCGTTTGCTGCTATTGGCGCCTCGGGTCAGTCGAGGGGCGCGGCAAACGTCGACGAACTACTCGCAGACGGCTTCGGGCGCGACTGAGTGCTTCTGGTCGACACCGGCCCGCTCCTCGCCACGGCTGATCGGAACGACGCCGACCATCAAGCTTGCCGGGCACTGCTGGAAAAGGACGCGGGGCCACTTGTCACGAGTGCCTTGGTCATCGCTGAGGCGAGCTACCTCCTTGACCGTGAACTAGGACCGATTGCCGACGCAGCGCTCTTTCGTTCGATCGTTGATGGCGACTTACGTGTTGAGCCGCTGCGACTTGCCGATTGGACCCGCATTGCTGAACTGGTTGAGGAATACTCCGACTTACGCCTCGGTGGTACAGACGCTTCGCTCATCGCTCTCGGTGAACGCCTCGGGGTTGCACGGATCGCCACGTTGAACCACCGCGACTTCGCGGTCGTTCGCCCGCGTCACGTCAGGGCCTTCACGCTCTTG
>CAVRYE010000016.1:0-355254 GCA_963725355.1 uncultured Acidimicrobiaceae bacterium | reverse complement strand
GACAGGAACTTGCTCCTTCAGGTTGCAGTGCCGCCGCTGGGAGTCCTCGGCCTCAGTCTGCTCGGTGGCGCCAGACGATGCGAGCAGCGTCATGCCGGTCTCGTATTGTGCAGGTAGGAACCACGCCAGCTCTTACCTTCATCAGTCGTGGTGCAGACGGCGAGATGGTTGAGGGTAATGCCCGAGTTGTGGAACCAGCTCGCTTCGATGGCGACGACGGCCGAGTCCCCCGCGCGGCGACCGACTCGGACTGAAGGCCGTCCTCGCCGACGATGGGCGGATGGATGTCTATTGCTGTGTCGCTGGCGGGTGTGACGATGGGCGAGGCGAGGAAGTTGGGAGACCAAGTCGCCCCGCCGTTGCTCGTGTGCTCGAGCCAGCCGAGGCTGTTTTCGCTCGACCACCGCCAGGCGACATCACGTCCCACTACGAGGAGTGATCCCTCTGATATGGAGTTGGACTCGAGACGCCAAGACCGACCGGCGTCCAGTGAGCGGTACAACTCGGTGAAACGGTCCCCGGCCATGTCGATCATTGGGCCGGTGGAGCAGGTCAGCCATAATGATCCGTCTGTGCCACTTAGCGTGGCCGACGGGGATGAACCATGACAGGGCGAAACCCTCGTCCTCCAGGTCGCGCCAGCGTCTGTGCTGGAGAGGTACGAATGATCGCGCTCCGACCCTGCCATCCAGTCTCGATCGCGTAGAGGACAGAAGGTGTTAGGACGACCAGCTGCCAGTCACATGCCGAGCCGAGACGGGGCTCGTTTCTGATCGGCAAGGGAGGCCGTCCGAGACCAGAAGAACGAAGAATCTCATATCGGCACTTTCCCGCCGGTCTGGCTTGGAACGACTCCAGCATCCAGGTGACCGGGCCCGAAGTCGCAAGTGAAAAGACATTGCCCTTCGTCACCACAGTGCGCCAGGTGCGTCCCCCGTCTGTGGTCTGCAGAACGCTCGTCCAAGGTGATCGTGGGTCAGCCGCTCCGTAGGACCACCCGTACAGCGGAGAGCTGAAGGCCAGATAGGTCTGCGCCGTCTTCTCGATCTTCGTCTGCCAGCTCCGGCCGCCGTCGGTAGTGCGCGCAAGCAGCGCCCATCCATTCGTTCCGGTGCTTCCCGACACTTGGGCGAACCCGTCCGAAGGGCTGGGGAAGGCGAGGGATGTGACGGACCACTTGCCGTAAAAGTTGATCGATCCTGCCGGGCTCCATCCCTGTCCCGTTGTCGTGCCCCCGTTCGGCCCGTTGGGGTGAGAAGCCGTAGGCAGCGGTCTCCTTTGTGTCGGTGAGCCCGCGCTCAAGGCAGCCACGACCACCGTGGTCACGACGACCAGCACTACAACAATGGCCCAACGCCGCCGCATTTGGCGCTGACGCGCTTCTTTGATGAGAGCCTCGGCCTCGGCAGCCACTGTGGTCGGCTCGTCTAGGACAAGGGACATGCCGGTCAGATCTCCTCATGACGCGAGTGCGCGGAAGCAAGGTTCATACGCTTGCGCAACAAAGGGGTGGCCATCACTTCTTTGCCGCCGAGGGTTTGGCGGTGCGCTTGGGTAATGGCAGGTTGCGCAAGTACGACCAACGCCAAGTCTTGCCGCTGGGGTTGGTGGTCCCCACAATGAGGTGGTTGAGATTGCCAGGAGCCAAAGCGCGCACAGTGTCCACTGCCAACGCCGCACCGTCGCCATTAGCAACGAGAGATTGAGGCAGCACGAAATCGGCGCGACCGAAGAATGGTGTCTGGATGGAGTCCTTACTCCAGTACGGGAAGACATCGGACCACTTGAGGCCGGCATCAGTCGTGCGGTCGACGTCTCCGGGGAGAGCTCCCCGCCACTGAGACCACAACCATGCCTGCCTGCTGCTCGTAACAACAACCTCCCCCAGCTGGAACCAGCCCTTCCAAGTGAGCTGCCAGCTGTTGCCATTGTTGGATGACACGTATAGCCGCATCGGCTGCAGGGCCGGCATGTTGTCGACAGGACCGGTCGGACACAGCAACCAGAGGGCGTTCTTCGCGCCGGTCAGATCGAAGGAACCGAATCGTCTGGCGTCGTTGCATGGCGTTGCTCGCTTCACCCACGCCTGGCCGAAATCGGTCGTCGCCCAGTAGTAGCTAGGGGCTGCACCCTGGGAGCTCTCGCTGAGATATACCGTCGAAAGGGAAACGGAAAGTAGCTGCCAGTTGCAGCTCGTTCCAAGTTGAGGCTGGCGCTTTAGGGGTGTCGGCAATTCCTTCGGGCCGTTCGATGACAGGACCTCGGAGTGGCAGCGTCCATTCCGAGGGATCGGTCCGACCGACGCAACCATCCAAGTCCGCGGCCCCGACGTGACCAGTGAGATCACGTCTCCCGTCGTCGGGACCTCCTGCCAGCTCCGCCCGCTATCGGTAGTCCGCCGAAGCACGGTAAAGCCGTACCACCAGCCGTCACTAGCCGAGTTGAACGCCAGGTTCGTGGGGGCCGCATTCGAAATACTTGTTTGCTCACGCATAGCAAGCCACGTGCGGCCGCCGTCGGTGGTTCTCTCCATTAGCGCGGACATTGTGTTGCGCAACGACCCGTCGACGAAGGCGAAGCCCTCTTCTCTGGTTGGAAATACGAGCGAGCTAACTGACCAACTGCCTATGAAGTTGATTGAGCTGGTCGACGCCGAGAATTGACCGGTCGGGGATCCCCGCCCAGGTTCGGACGAGCTTGGAACGATTCCCTTCGGCGTGGTCCTCCCCGGCCAGCCCGTGATCAAAGCGCCGGCCATAACGACCGCTACAACGAATAGCACCGCAACAATCGCCCAACGCCGCTGCATTTGGCGCCGACGGGCTTCTCTGATGAGAGCTTCGGCCTCGAGCACCAACGCATCGGGTTCGTCCTGAACAAGAGACATCTTCGCGAGACCTCCTTACGAGACCTGCTCGATCAGCTTGGCGATTTCTTCGGGTCGATAGCCGAGTTTCCGCGCCATCGACACCAGCTCTCGCGCTTTTTCGACGAGAGCGCCCTGTTCGGGCGCGGCCCCGCTGACGGTGACTCCTCGTCCCCGGCGAAACTCCAGCAGACCCTCCTCCCGAAGGGTGTGAAGAGCACGCAGAACTGTGTTCCTGTTCACCCCTAGTACTGCCGCCAAGTCGAACGCGGGCGGGAGGCGGTCTCCCGGGTTCGCCTCGCCGTCGGCGATCGCACGACGGATGGCGGCGGCTACCTGTTCGTGGAGGGGAACCAGGCTTGAGTGATCGATATCCGTCTAGAAATGGTACCACTGGAAATAGTATTAGTCAACCGATGAATGAAGAGCTGTGGTCCAACCGCCGGGCATCGCCGCGCACCGGTACGCGCTCGGTGCCTAACAATTCCACTGCGGCGTTGCGGGACAGTCTTCGGTACATACAGCATCGGGAGCGGGCGTACTTGGCCGGATTTGGTGATGACGAGGGCGACCTGCTGTCTGCCCGCGATTCGCTAGTACTCCGGAACATCGACGGCCTCTCAATGAGATGGGGTTGCACTGCTATGCGTGCCCTGCGGTTCAGCGGACAGCCGGAGCGGGCAGCGAGTTCCACAGATGGCCAGCCCCTTCGGCGATCGTTGGCACCGCCGCTGATCGCCACTATCGAGCCTTCGTCGTATCCGGAGGAATCTGGGTTGAATGGGATGACGTCATCGTCGGCACCTAGTCGGTTGCGCTCAAGGCGTCGAACCGTGATCCCGTGCCGCGGTTGATGGAGCCAGAAAGGGGAACGCGAGCGCACGAGCGGGAAGAGGGGGGAGTCAACTGGTGTACTCAATCGTCCACGTGCGACCGGCGTTGTTCGTGTGTACAAGGCGGTAAACAGTCGATGAGCCATCCCAGTAGATGCCTGTGACCCAGCCAGAACTGGAAGTAACAAAGCTGACGCCAATGGCTGAGGTGATGTAGCCGACTTTGCTGGGGCGCACCAGCTCTTTGCCACCTCGCTCGGCAATCGCCCACGGCGCCGTTCCGGCGGGCGCACAAGCGGCGCAGGTGTCGATGAACACCGCCGTGTCGGGGTCGATAGCGCTGAATGGCCCTGAGTAGCTGCCGGGCGAGTTGACTGAGACGTCGATGCCGGGATGGGGGAAATACTGTTCAGCGAAAATGGGCGTCCAGGCTCCACCGTCGCTGTGAAAGGCGATGTGAGGAGATTGACTCATCTCACCGCCTGGTCCGTCAAGCTCAGCCCAACCAGCTATTTGTCCGACGCATTGCACCATCGCGAGGGGACGATCCTCTCCTTGCCCGTAGCCTTTCAGGACGAGCGACCAGGATCTGCCACCGTCGAAGCTGCGGTAGACACGTCCGTCGGCTCCAAGCAAGCCCTCCTCAGGCGTCGAGAAGCACACGCTTTGCGCGTCGGCCGGGGCGGCCAGCAGCGTCCAGCTCTGCCCCCCGTCAAGTGTCTTCAGCACCACCCCACCCGTCCAAGGAGTCATCATCGGGCTCCAGTTCCCGGATATACCTCCACCTGCGACGGCGTAGCCGACCCTCGACGACACAAAGTGCACGGAGCGAATCGGCCGAGCAGGCTCCTTGAGCTCTTGCCAGTGCCGACCGCCGTCGGTGGTGGTGAGCAAGTCCGTCAGACCGACAGCCCAACCGTGCTCAGCGTCGAGGAAGTCGATCTGGCTTAAGTCTGCGCATCGGGCTCGGTATTGAACTTTCCAATGTACTCCGCCGTCATCGGTAGTCATGATTCCGTCGGACCCGACTGTCCAGCCGGTCGCGACCGAGAGGAACTGCACTCCGAAGAGCTCGCCCGGTGCGAAAACACCTGTCGCCGGGCATGCCTCAAAGGGCGACGTGGCAAATGTCGGGACTTTCGTGGATTGCCAAGAACGCCCGCCATTTGTCGTTCGCAGCACTTCAGTCGGCACCTGGTCAGACGGGATCGCCCAGGCGTCTTGTGTTCCAATGGCGCTAAAGGCTGCTGGCCCGCCCTCGGCATCATTGAATACGCTTTCCAGCAAGGCCTTCCAGCTGTGCCCACCGTCAGTTGACCGAAGAACAGGGGCCCGGGATCCATAGTTCCACGCCACCGTGGAGCTGACGGGGTAGACCGTGTCGGCGTAGCCGGCCCACGAGAGCTGATACGGGCCGAGCCAGGTCTTCGCGTTATCGAACGAGCGCCAAAGTTGCTTCGGCTGCTGTCCGGCGCCCGGTTCTCCAGCGCAGAGGAGCCAGATCGACCCAGTGGGATCCGTCGCCACCGAGCCGACCAAGCCGCCTAGGACCACGTTGGCTCGGGACATGGCCTTGCAGGGGTAGCTGGCACGCCGCCAGGTCCTCCCCCCACTTTCTGTTACGTCCAGACCGTAGGAGCCTGCAAGAACTGCGAGGCTCGCGCTCGTGTGGACGATCTCCGTCGGGAACTGACTACCTTCCATACTGCCGGAGGCAAGCGAGAAACCGGGGATCGGTCCCGCGACCGGGCTGAGGCCGTCGCCATCGAGAGGTCCCGAGAGCAATACCGAGCGATCACACTTGCTCGACCAGCCACCGTCATTATTCCGATCCGCGGGGAGACATTTTTGCTCGAGGACCCATACGTGTCCTTCGGAGGCCTCGACACTAAGAACAGGTGCGCTCACGTTCAAGCGACGGAACTCACGTCCGCCGTCATGGGTGACGAACAGCCCGGGCCCGTAGGCCCAACCATCGTTTGCCGACACAAAGACAAGACGGTCCGCGCCGAGTCGATCCGGATTCGGGACCGGGTTGTCGGGAAGAGCCGTCTTGACATTGTCAGCCGCCGGGTAAGCAACAAAGGCCGCCTCCGGCTGCCAGCGGTCGCCCCCATCCGTCGTCGCATCGACCCAGGCTTCGCACACTGTTTTCGTGCATCCCTGCGAGAGAACAAAGCCGTGAGCCGTGTCGACAAAGGTCATAGCGAGCGGGGCAACTTGCGAAGGTCCGACCTGAATCTGCGGGAGTTTCGGAACCGTCGCGCCGCTCGGAGTCACCTTGGGAGGCGCCACAAGCCTCTTGAACAAGCTCACATGTGGCAAGGGAACGAAGAACACCACAATGATGGCGGCGGCAACCGCTACGACCACCAGACGGTGGGACCACTGTCCTATCCACCGCCGTGGGCGGGTTTCAAGGCAAAAGACCGTGCCGCTCGACGGGCCCGCCTCAACCAGCGTTGCGAGCTTGGCTGTCACCCGCTGGCGTACTTCTGGATCCGGTGGGGGGATCAAGTCCCTTAGCCAGCTCAGCTCTGAGCGAGGGTCGCTCATAATCTCGTACCTCCTGCGACATCAGTTCCAGCGGCCTCTCCCAGAATGACCATGAGCCGGGCTCGCGCTCGTCCATATCGCGAGCGAACGGTGCCAAGCGGGATGCGGAGCACGGCGGCGGCCTCCTCGTAACTGAGCCCGCCTACAGCGAGCAGCAACACGACTTCTTGCCATTCCGTCTTGAGCGAAGCGAACGCGGCGCGAAGTCGGAGCCGTTCAGCAAGCCTGGCCGCATCGTCTGCCGCGTAGGGGCGACGATCTGCGTTGGCTCGCTTCCACATCTCCATCTCTCGGCGTTCATCCCTGCGATGGTCCCGGATCAGGTTCCGGGCGATCCCAAACAACCACGCACGCACCGAGCCGCGTTCAGGCTCGAACCTTCGCCGGCCCGCAAATGCCCTGGCGAAGGTCTCTGCGGCGAGATCCTCGGCCATCGCCGCCCCAACTCGAAACGCCAAGTACCGATAGACATCGTCGAAGTGCCGCTCGAAGAGTTCCGTGAACAGGGCGTCGTCATGGGGAGACTCCGTCGTTGCCACTGCGTCCGACCCATCTCCGGTCAGCATCAACCAATACTTACTCCGTGACTCCGAAAAAGTTCCCACGAACTTGTGCCAGAGCATGGCGCCGCCTCCGCGGAAAGGCTTGACGACACCTGGCTGACTTCCACCAGGGCTGGCCGAAGCGTCGAACAGCTCCACTTTGGACCTCGCCATGCCCCACGATCGAAGGACGAACCGGGCCTTATGGGTCAGATGCTCAGCCGCTCCTTTGGTGGGCCCAACCTTGTGAGGGCGGCTTCAAGCAGGCAGCGCGTCCCGATAGGGATTCTCACAACCGACTCAAGGCGTCGAGGGCACGAAGTCATCTCTCAAAGCGACGGCAGTTACGCCGCCGACACCCTTACATACCGGAGTCAAGGGCTCTTTCGCAAAGTCGAGGGAGATAGTCGACGTTGTCGAGCCGCCAGGCGGAGTCGAAGCTACGGTCACATTGCCGATGCAGCCAATCTGGTCGACATTCGGTTGGTTAGTTGAAGGCCAGCTGAAGCCGAAGTAGGCGCTGGCGTGAGGCACGAGGGTTACAAGGCGAGGACCCGGGTCCGAAAAGAAGATGCCACCGCCGTGCGCGAGGCGTGTCAACATCGCCCGCTTTCCTTGGCCGTAGACCTGCAGCCTCGGGTATCCATCGAGGGTGCAGGAAACATTGGACACGTTCGTATAGCTGAAAAACAGCCCATCCTGCGACATGGCTCGCCCGAGCATCCGCGCTACGGCGAGATGCAGCTGCGCGGTTGTGCACGAGGATAGGACCCCCGGCACGGGATAGGTCGCCCAATGCACCCCGTCTGTCGTGCGCAGCAGTGCCGCTTGTGGCAGGAGTATCCAACCGTGCTGTGGGTCGATGAACGACACCGCCATTTCATCGAGGCCAGCCACTCCCGAGTAGAACTGAGACCACGTCCGCCCACCATCGTGGGTGACGCTGAGGCCGTTCGAATCTGCCATGTAGTAGGTGTTCGGCGAGGAAGCGGCTATGGCCACGAGATCCTCGAATGGCATGTTCGATGGGTCCGCCTTCCCCGCGATCACCTGTCCCCGCTCTTGCCAGGTCCGTCCCTCATCTCCTGAGACGTAGAAGGCCTTCGACTCGTGCATCATGCCCTCGCCTTGTCCGCAGACGGCGGCGAGCGTCTCTCCGCCAGCAGCGACAACGGCATTGAGCGCACCTAACTGGCATCTTGGAGGTGAGATGGTCCGCCACCTGACTTGATTGACGCCGATGGCGAATATGTTCGCCGAGGACTCAAAGTAAACGACAAGCTCACCCGTTTCGGGCACGATCTGGAGGGACTGACCGGCGATCGGAAGAGGCTCTCGCAATGTGGGTTCAGGACTTCGAGCAGTACTCGTTGGCGAAAGGCGCCAGACCTGAACCACTCCCGAAGCTGGATTCACCACTTGGGCAGCAACGTAGTTCCCTGAGCCGACCAGCTGAACAGAGCCAGTGACACCGAGCTTGACCTTTTGCCAGGTCGTTCCGCCGTCGGAGGTAAATGCCAACTGACCCCCGGCATCTAGCCAGCCTTGTCTCCTCGAGGTGAAGACCGGCGAGGAGGCGTTCGGTCCCAGCCAGGTCGGAAGTTGCGAGCCGACCACGCGCCATGTCTGGCCAGCGTTGTCCGAGCCGACCAGCCAGGCGGGATATGACGCGATTCCGCTCGGCGAGCAAGCCAGCAAGGGGAAGGTCACACCGACTCCCGTGGTCCTTGTCAAAAAGTCCACGCCACGTACCTCCGTGACAGGGACCACAGATCCGGGATGAAATGGAGGCGCCTTTTGATCCTTGCAGGTGGACCCGGTACGAGTGGTAGTTGTCGGTGTGGTCGAAGTCGTTGGATGCCTTCCTGGAACGGTCGTGGTAGTCCCCGCGCCGGGCAGTATGAGTCGGCTAAAGAGGCTGACATGCGGCAACGGCGCGAAGAAGATCACAACGACAAGAATCGCGACAGTGGCGACGCTCAAACGGCGGATGACGATGGTCGTGTGTGAACCTTTCCTCGAAGTGGTCGACGGTCTCGTAGCGCGAGACATCGCCTCCTCAGGCGAGACCGGGGTTGCCGCGCTCTCGACGACTGCACGCAGCTGGCGTCGCAGCTCCTGCTCGTTCATTGCTCCTCCCCTCCGAGTGCCCGACGCAGGTGGGAAAGGCCTCGTTCGAGATGGTTCTGTACCGTGGTCACACTCGTCCCGGTTAGCTCGGCGACCTCCTTCAGCGTCCAGCCGAAGCCGTGCACAAGAACCACAGCAGTTCGTTGGCGGACCGACAGTGACCTCAACGCGGCGATGAGGCCCGGCTCGAAGCTAGGGGGTTCCGATGCCATCGGCGAGAACGTCGGAGCCGAACGACGCCATCTTGTCCGGCTCTGGCCAACGCGGAACAAATAACCTGGTGCGTTGTCCATCTGGGAGACACGCTCCCAGTGTTCCCAGGCATAGGCCAGGGCCTCGGCGGTGGCCTCGCGACCCCTTTCACCGCCATAGGCGGCGACCAGTGCGCGTCGGAGCTTGCCTTCCTGTTCGTTTACGAAGGCGGTGAAATCCTCTGCGAACGGTGCTGCGTACTCAGTGCCAACGTCTGTTCGACGACCTGGATGTTCCGTAGTAGCCACCGATCCATTCGTACTCACCACTATTAGAAACCATCTGGAAGCGTCCCTTTACCACACCCAGTTTCATCGCGAGTTGGGAGCCGGCCTCCTTGAGCGAGTCGATCAACTCGGAAGGCATTTCGCCCTTGCGAGGATCGCCGCGAGAAGGCAACCCGGATCACGGGAGGCGAGGTCGGCACCGCAGAGCCCGCCCGGTCGGGACCAGAGCACTAAGGGCGGGAAGCTCGGACGGTAGGGGTGGCGCCGCCCGCGATCGCCGAACGTCGTGTCGAAGGGGCGGGGTAGCGTGCAGGCGCTTCTCGCGGCCGCCTTCGGCCAGCCATGGCCGCCTCAACGCGCGCATCGAACCTCGTGTCAACCTTCTTGTGCTGTAGTTCGTTTACTAATAGATGGAACAGACTCGGCCGGACTTCGACACAGAGTTCCCCGAACTCCATCGGCGCGCTCGACGAGACCGCGTTCGTGATTCTCGGACAACGGACCGAGGCCGAGGACCTTGCGCTGGAAGCGCTCGCCCGCACCTACCTGCGCTGGGACAAAGTGGCCGACTATGCGGCCCCGTTCGCACTTCGTGTCGTGACCAACCTCGCGATCGACGGCTTGCGTAGGGAGAAGTTGGCAAGGCGCCCTCTCTCTAGAGAGGAAAGCACCGAGGAGAATCCCGACAGAGTCGATCTTCAACGCGCCCTGCTCAAGCTGCCACGCCGCCAACGCCTTGTGGTCGTGCTCCGCTATGTCTGTGATCTCCCCGAGTCCGAAGTCGCCGCTGCCCTCGGTTGTTCGGTCGGCACCGTGAAGTCACATGCCAGCCGAGGACTTGCGACCCTTCGGCGACTGCTCACACCCGTTCAAGAAACCGAAAAGGGGTTTCGATGAAGTTCCAACATCTGCTCGACCCAAATCCGCCCCGGCCAACAGAGAAAGTTCGGCAAGCAGTTGTCACTCGGGCGGGAAGACTTCGGCGTCGGCGCAAGTTCGCACGCGGAGTCTCCGGCACTGCTTGTTCTCTTGCCGCAGTCCTCGCTCTCGTCTTGCTGCTTCAGCCCTCCGCGGTTCCGCCGCGCCTGTTCAAGCTCGGACCTCCCTACAGGATCTCCGCGACTCTCTCAGCAAAGACTTTCCCATTGAACATCTACCCGGACGCTCTCGTATACCCTCCGCCGGTCCAGGTGGGCGCGAGTGGCGACTGGTCCGGCTGCCCAGCGCTCCTCGGAGTCGTCGCTTCAGTGAGACCACAGCCGAAACTCGTTGCTCGACTGTTGGACCAGCTCGGCGGCGACAAGCTGTCAGCTCTCAAGGCGAGTGATCCCAGCTACTGGCCGATCATCCTCGGAGGGAACTGGGCCAGGTTCCAAGACGTGTCGCCTCGACGTCTCCTGATCACCTCAGCAGCGCAATCGGGCTACGAGTCACTGCTTGGTCGCTGTAGTCCCGTAACGGTTCGCGACACCTGGGTGGCCAAGACCTGTCCCGGTCCCGACTCGAAACCAGCTTCTGAGACTTGCTCCCGAGACCCTGCCCTAGCCGGGCAAGTCTTCCTGATCGACAGGCACGGCCACTGGCTGGTTGTCTTCACGTATCCCTGATCCATACTGGCCGGACAAGGATCCCGACCAGAGTTTCGGCACCTTCATATCCAGTCCCAGACCGCCAGGTCGACCCCTCCGACGTCAACACCGCTCCCGCCACGACCGTCATGCGTCAGCTGGCGAGATGCGCGGGCGGACGGACGCGGCGGCGGTCTGTCCAGAACCAGCCCCATGCCGCGAGAATGACCGCTCCGATCAAGATGTCCGGGACCCAAGGAGCACTTGACATTGGCAGAAAAACGTCCACCGAACGCGGTACCCGCGTTAGCAGGGGCAGGTAGATCAACACGACGGCGCTGGCAACGAGGCTGATGCGCCCATCGACCGGAGCCAGTGCCGATGCCGCGACGGCGCCCACGATCAGAGCCAATCCCGGATTCTGCCCGAGCCAGGGGATCAAGACGGAGCCGAGCACCAGTACGACCAGCGCGACGCAGGCCGTGACGAGACCGCGGCGTCGCGATGCCACTGCGTTCCGATTGGCCGGCAGGACCATAAGCAAGACCGCCGGTGCCAAAAGGGTGCTCGACAACGCAAAGTCGACCTCCCGGAAGAGCAAACCCCCGCTATCGAAGGCCGCGGTGAACGGTACCCCTCCCCAAGCTTGCAGCATCGTGTAGTTGTGAACCCCCAATCCCGTCAGCCAGTCGGCTGCACCTGCGACACACGCGCCGCTTGCCAGCAGGGCGAAGCCAGACCATCGACGAGACCCGGCGCCAAGAAGGGCAACCGCACAAACAGAGAGGAACGCTCCGGCCCACATGAGTGCGCCGATGCCCTCGCCGTTCGGGGTTCCGAGGTAGATGGCCACCCACAAATGAGGGATTGGCACCCTCGGACCGGTCCAGTGGTGCACGATCCCGGTGATCTCGACTGCGGCGTTGCACAGCAGCAGGATAATGGCGGCACCGCGTAATGCTGAGAACAGTGCCTTCACTGGTCCGTTCGCCGCTGCCTCCGCGGCTCGCCGCCGAATGCCACCTGCGATGAGCGCCGCGCATTCACGTAAGGAAGCCCGGCTCTGGTCCCCATGAGCGTCCTTGATGGTCGCGAGGATGTCCTCGCCGTGTTCGGACCTGTACTTGGGTGGATATGAAGTGAGACACCAACGATAGATCGAGGACTTGGCATTACCGTCAGTGACTTCTGTCAGGTCGTACATACGAACGCCAGCGTTTCAGGTGCCAGTCTGCCGGTGGGTCTCTTTCTCGTGCCCGACCTGATCGCACGCGACCTGCTTGCTTTCCGCACGGCTTCAGCGCCTAAAGCCATGCGCTCCGCTTGTGCTTTCACCGCACCGGTCCCTTCCTCAGTGATCTCGAAGTACTGCCGCGCCCGTCCGCGAACGATCTCGGTCGCGGTGCGCTGGATCAGTCCTTCGTCCACGAGTCGATCAAGCACCGCGTACAAGGTCCCAGTCGCCAAACTCACGTGCCCGCCGCTGAGCTGCTTGACTCGCTCCAGGATTGCATATCCGTGCGCCGGTCCTTCGAGCAGGGCGGCCAGGCTGTAGAAGGTGGCCTCCCGCATGGCCTTCATGCTTTCATAATACTCCTGTAGGCAGAATATTCAACAAACAACTCTAGACACCGACGGGTGTGCCCTGAAAAGCGTCCGGCAGGCATTGTCTTCCCATTCCTGACGCCCCTGTCATGACCGGGCGGCGGTGTCGGTGGTATGAAAACGTCTGCCTGAAGTTCATGCCTAGGCGGAGTCCACGCCGTCGGTCCGACGGGAACCCGAGTTATCTCAGCCCGCGGCCCTTTGCTTGCATCGACCATTAGTTCCGAGGGCATACGGCGTGACAATGTCACGAGTCTGTTTCACAGTTCAATGCGGGCCGGAAGCTCCCGATCCGGTCCTGCGGGGAGGACACTCGACTGAGAGCGGCGATGCTCAGGGCCATCGGTCGACAGTCGGAGGGCCTCTTTGACGGCGAGTTCAGCACGTCGTCGGTGACCAAGTGATTCGAGCGTTCTGACGGCGCCGCCGGATCCGAGAGGTCGGTGATCATCAGTGATGTTCCAATGCTCCCGGTATGCAGCGACTGTCGAAACTGCCTCGAGCCACCGCTCATGTCTCGCCCTGTCGGTTGGCGGCGCGCCAAGACGGAGTGCCCAAGTCTCGCGATGCTCCAGGGCATGCTCGGCAAGCTCTCTCGCCCGGTGTTGGATTGCGACAGCTCGGTCGTCGAGAGCGGTGACCATGTCGGGATCGGTCACGCCGACAGCTTTCGGGATGATCCCCGCGATGAAGCCGGTATTCATTCCCCTCTTGGGTCCGGCTGTGTTTGCCCAACGCTCCACGCGTGCACGCATGACGGCAGCAGGGTCCTCCGCGTCCTCGAGCGGACGAGTAGCGACGAGCCTCGGGAAGACGTCTTCCACGTCAAGCCCGCGGGCCTCTGCGTTCCGAAGAGCAGCGAGAAGTGGGCCGCGTGCGTCGCTTTGGTGTACCTGCTTGATCTGAACAGGATCGAGACCTGAGCGCTGCAGGAGCGCTCCCCAGCGTTGCTCCTGGGCGGCGATAGCCAGCGTCTCGTACTCGGCGGCAAGGATGCTGAAGTCCTCGACCTGTCCTTGTACTCTGCGCAAGGTCTCGTGTGCAGACAGATCTGCGCCCTTGTTGGCGAGCACGCCGGCGAGCACTTCTCTCGCGGTCTGGGGCGAGATCGCAGGATCGTGACCGGTGGACCGGTCGGGGTCGTAGGTCGTGTCAACGTAGAGATTGTTGGACTCGCGACCTCTAGTCGCGGCCACGTACAGCACCTCCCGGGTTGTGCTCGGCGAGACCATGACATGGGCGGTGTCCGTTGTTCGACCTTGCGCGCGATAGGCCGTCGTCGCGTAAGAAAGCTCGACGTGTTGGGTGACGTAGTCGGTAGGGAGTACGACCTCGCCGGCACCATTCGCACGACGCAACGCCATCGTCCCATCGGAGTTTGTTGCCGTCACCAGCCAGCGGTCGCCGTTCTTTAACCAGCTCCTGCCTGTCATGATGAGGCGATTGTTCTGGCGAGTCACCACCTCGTCGCCGACTCCTGCCACCTGGCCGTCGGCGATGGCCACCCCGTCGCTGGCGACCGTCCCCTCCAGCACCCGATCGGTTCTCGCCCGGGCGTTGAGCTGGGCCACAGTGGCGGAGTCCCCGGCGATCATCAGGCTCGACTTGCCGGCATCGACGTCCTTCTTCCAAGCGGCGTAGATGGCATCCAACAGCGACCCCCGGCCGCCTTCTGTGATGCGGCCGTGAGTGTCGTAGTCGTCGATGGCGGCTTTGTTGCCGGTGCGCAGCTCGATGCTCGCGGCTTTCTCCCACTCCGAGGTGAAGCGCCGGACGTCGGTGAGCTCAGCGACTAGATCACCGCGGTCTTTGACAAGGAGCGAGAACGCCCCGCCCGCCTCCACCGAGCCCAGCTGTGCTCCATCTCCTACAAGCAGGATCTTCGAACCGGCCTGTCGTGCGGCACCCACGAGCTCGTCGAGGGCGAAGGTCCCAGCAAGGCTCGCTTCATCGACGATAACCAGCTGCCCCGCCATGAGCCGCCTCTCAGCGATGGCCTGATCCATCACCGCGACCCGCGCTCGGAGCTTGGCGGCGGCCGCGGAGCTCGGATAAGCGTGGCGGGCCAGGTTCAGGGCCAGTCGGTCCCGGCGTGCTGTCAGCTCTGGAATGCGTCGCCACTCGTGCAGCCACTTTGAGGTGTTCTCCGTTTCGACACCTAGCTCCTCGGTGAGCACCTGGGCCGCAACCGCAGAGGGGGCTAGACCGATCACTGACCCGGGTCCGTTCTCTGTCTCCCAGGCGGCTCTGAGGCCCGACATGGTGGTTGACTTCCCGGTGCCGGCCGGCCCCACGAGCACCTCGAGGACGCGCCCGGAGGTGGCGATCTTCTCCACGGCAAAGGCCTGGTCGACACTCAGTCCGTAGTCGCGTCCTGGCAGGTTCACCTCGGCAATGTTCGCGACTGTCGCCGTGCTCACCCGAACAGCTCCGTGCTCCCTCCCGGCTTCGAGGAGGCGCGCCTCGGCCTCGAGGAGGACCTCGGTCGTGTAGACGAGGTGATCCCTCGGCCGCAGGCGCGAGGACCCGTCCGCGCGGATGTAACGCTCCGGGGTGTGGTGCATCGCCGGCGGTGTCAACACGACCGATCGCGCGACGGCGAGGTCGGTGATGTGCTCGGCGACGGCCACGCGATCATCAGGAGAGGCGAAGCGGACCCCGTGCAGCAACCGGTGAGCCTCGGCCAGAAGGTTCTGGCGACCGTAGGTGGAATGGTGCTCGGCCACGGTCGTGACCACAGCCTGAGCGGCATCATCGAGGATCGGCTCGGCGAGGTCGCAGGTGTGCAACAACGGGAGATCGTTGCGGCCGGCAAGGCTCGAGACCCAGGCCAGTTGTTCGTCCTCAGGTACGTGACCGGCTGCCCGCTCTCTCCAAGTAGAGGTCAGCTCGGCGAGGCTTCGGTGGGTCTTCTCGGGCCGGGTGGCGATCGTGGCAACCTGCCGGAGACGCATCGTCTCGACGACGGTCGGGCGGCGTCCATGGGCTTCAACGAAGCTCAAGTTGAGCTCGTCTCCGCGTGCCGCGATCTGCTCTGCGCGTTGTGAGAACTCGGACATGAGGGCCTCGGGAACCCCGGTGATCTCGTAGCGGGGTTTGCTCGAATGTCTCCGCCCGCGCGCTTCCCAGCCGACGCCGAGCTCGGCGGTCAAAAGGTCGGAGAGGACCCCTTGGTGAAGCTCAGAGAGCGTCGTCGTCGCCTTGAAGATGGCCTTGGAATCGAGGGTCCTCCACTTGCCGTCGGACACCGACCGGGCCCGATTCCAGACCACGACATGGTCGTGCAACTGCGGGTCATCAGCTCTGCTCGTGAAGTGAGTGAAGGCAGTGGCGATGACACCGGTGACGTCCTCTGAGACGATTCCGTTCGTCCCCGAACGCGAGCAGAACACCTCGCGTTCGGCGTAGGAGATGACGAACTCGATCGCCTGGCGGTAACACTTCTCGATGACGTTTCTCGTCTCGTCGTCACCGAGAGCCCACATGACAGAGATCGACTTCGACAATGAAAAAGTGAGGTCGAAACCGGCCACGGGGGCACCCCCGGCCGGGGCTCTCGGCCTCGCTCCGACGAGCTCGCCGCTCACCGGATCGCTGCAGGCGCCGAGCATGTTGGAGAGGTTCTCCTCGCTCACCTGCGAGCCTGGAACGACCCCGCGACCGCCGTCCAGATCGGCAAGACCTTTGCCCAAAAAGACCCCCGGCGGGGTGCCAGTCGAGGCGTAGTAGTGCGCCAGCCCCTTCGACGGTTCCGGGTTGCCGTCGCCGGCCGCGACCGAGTTTATGAGGTAGCGGTAGCCGCCCCCGAGACTGATGCGCCGGATCGTGATCACCTCGTTCGTCCCTTCGTCGGGGCGATCGCGATGACCGCCTCTACTAAGGACGCACTGGCGAATCCAGGCTATCCACCGATCCGGCGCCTACCTGGGGCTATGTGCCCCAAACGAGCTTTGATCCCCGAATGCCGACCGTGTGATTGCAGGAGGGTTGGAGGAAGGCGGGGTTGGAGGAAGGCGGGGTTGGAGGAAGGCGGGGTTGGAGGAAGGCGGGGTTGGAGGAAGGCGGGGTTGGAGGAAGGCGGGTTGGAGGAAGGCGGGTTGGAGGAAGGCGGGGTTGGAGGAAGGCGGGGCTGGAGGAAGGCGGGTTGGAGGAAGGCGGGGTTGGAGGAAGGCGGGGCTGGAGGAAGGCGGGGTTGGAGGAAGGCGGGGCTGGAGGAGGTGGTGCTTGGAGGAGGTGGTTGGCGGCCGTGACGTGCGGACTGTGTCATGCTCCTCCCATCCTCAACATCCGTAGACGGATTCCTGGTCGTCCCGGCCATGAGACATGCGTGAGACTTGCGTCATGACCGGTGGTCAGGTGACCTCGAGGGACGTCGACGGCGACCTTGGGGACCGTTTCGAGGCCTTCTACCAGGTCCACTGCGGGCCGATCGTCGCCTATGTTCGCCGGCGCGTGATCGCCGACGAGGTCGACGACGTCATCGCGCAAGTCTTCTTGGTTGCGTGGCGCCGCTTTGATGTGATTCCCTCCGCCCCGGAGGACCGCCTGTGGCTTTTCGGCGTGGCACGGCGAATGGTTGCCGACCATCGTCGCTCGACGATCCGGCGACTCCGGCTTCACGAACGACTGGCACGGGAGACACGAGGATCACGCGACGAACCGGAAAGCTTTGGGGCGCTCCGCTCGAGGATCGACGCCGCCCTCACCGCCCTACGGCCTGCCGAACAAGAAGTGCTTCGGCTCGTGCTCTGGGACGACCTCAGTCACGCCGAGGCGGCGGCTGCGCTCGGCTGTTCAGTCAATGCTGTCGAAGTGCGTTACCGCCGTGCTCGAACTCACTTTCGCGACGCCTATCTCTCGCGCACGCCGACCCGTGAAGGCGAACCCCGCGCTGACAAGATCACCATTGGCTTTCCCGCTTCGAGCGGGACGTACCCATCTGGAGGTTCCATGCCCCGCGCGCTCATCACCGGTATCACCGGACAGGACGGCCGATACCTTGCTGAACTGCTCATCGGGAAGGGTTATCAGGTCCACGGAATGATCCGCGGCCAGAACAACCCGAAGGCGAGAATCGTTCAAGACGAAATCCCAGAGATCGAGCTGATCGACGGTGACCTAACCGACCTCTCTTCGCTCATCGGCGCCGTCGAGCAGGTGCAGCCGGACGAGGTCTACAACCTGGGCGCGATCAGCTTCGTCAAGCTCTCCTTTAGCCAGCCGGAGCTCACCGCTGATGTGAGCGGCTCGGGGGTCCTGCGGATTCTTGAAGCCGTCCGCATCGTCGGGGGAGCGAACAACCCGATTCGCTTCTACCAAGCAGCGACCTCCGAGATGTTCGGAAAGGTCACTGAGATCCCCCAGCGGGAGACGACGGCGTTCCACCCCCGGTCGCCCTACGGGTCCGCCAAAGTGTTCGGCTACTTCACGACACTGAACTACCGCGAGTCCTACGGTATCCACGCGTCGAACGGCATCCTCTTCAATCACACGAGCCCGCGTCGCGGGCTCGAGTTCGTCGAGCGCAAGATAACCAACGCCGTCGCACGCATCTCTCTCGGTCTCCAAGACAGACTCACCCTCGGCAACCTCGACACCTCCCGCGACTTCGGATACGCCGGTGACTACGTGGACGCGATGTGGAGGATGCTCCAACAGGACGAACCGGGCGACTACGTCGTCGCGACTGGCCGGACTTGGTCCATTCGCCAGGTCCTCGCTCTCGCCTTCCAGGCAATCGGAGTCGATGACTGGTCCTCTTACGTCGCGACCGACGACCGCTTCCTCCGTCCAGCCGAAGTCGATCATCTCGTCGGCGATGCGTCGAAGGCGAAGAGCGTCCTCGGTTGGGAGCCAAAAGTCGAGTTTCCGGCCGTGCTCCAAGAAATGGTTCGCAGCGACATTGATGCGGAGCGGGCAAAGGTCGGTTTGGCTTGATCTGAGCAGCCGGTGAGTGCGGTCTCGGGACGAGGGTAGAGGGTGAGGACCATTAGCCTGGAGGCCTAGGTGCGTCCTATATAGGAGGGGTCATCGGGATCGCTCCGACAGGAGGGACGCCGTGACTGTAAGAGTCTGCTTCAACACTTCAGACCAGCAGTGCCTCGCTTGCGTGGTCGTTTCATGACAAGAAGGAGCGCGAGCCCACTCCTGTTCACCGTCGCCGAGGCAGCCAAGACCCTCGGGATGGGGCGGTCGACTCTGTACGCCGCGATCAAGTCCGGATCGTGTCCCCTCGCCGTGACCCGGATCGGAAAGCAGCTCCGTATCCCGCGGGCAGCACTTGAGCGCCTTGCGGGAGTTGGGGGATCGACAAACGGACCTGTCCGCGACGATCATGCTTCCTTACGCGACTCTTGTCCGACCTGTGGCCGACCTTCGTCGAGCAGGCGGCCCACGAACTCGGCGGCCTTCTGGTCCTCCTCGGTAACGGCATCTGTGTAGTGGCGTGCCATGTGCACCGTCGCCCAGCCGAGCCGGGCTTGCTTTTGGCGTTCGGAGACGACCGAGTCGAGGACTGTGGCCTGGAAGTGACGAAGCGAGTGCAGGTGGACGTCACTTGCCACTTTGGCCCTGTCTCGCATGCTCGCAAAGGCATGGCTCATCACATCTGGATAAGGAGGCGTCGCACCCCCGGGCTCGAAGGAGAAGACGAAGCTCTCGTCCTCGAGCCCGGTCTCGCACATAGCGGCGAGCTCACGTTGTCCGTCCATAAGAGCGGCGAGGATCTCGACGGTGCCCGGGTCGATGCTGAGCCGGCGGATGCTCGCCCGCGTCTTCGGGCCCTTCACGATGGCCCCGCCACGCGAGGTCACAATCGACTCGTCGATGGTTATCGTCCGCGCCTCGAAATCGACGTCGCTCCAGCGAAGCGCACAAGCTTCCCCCCGCCTCACACCGGTAGCGGTCACCAGGCGGATGAACGCCGCCACGCGTGGGTCCTCCTCCATACAGGCGCGAAGCAATGCCGCGACCTCGGTTGCCTCAGGGGCTCGCACGACCCGATCCGCGTCCATCGACCAACTGGGCAGTTCGGTCTCGGCGACTGGGTTCGGGAGCACTCCTCCACTCCAGCGCCGGGCAAGACGGCACGTGCGGTTCAATACGGCCCGCGTCTGTCTCACGCTGGCTTCGGCGAGACCATCGGCCTTCAGCTTGCGAAAGAAGCGCTCGAAGTCATAGGCGCTCAGCTCGGAGATCTTGCGACGCCCGATCGAGCGTTCGACGTGGACCTGCCAGATGCTCTCGTAGCGGCGCGTCGTGGACGGCGACAAGTCCTGCCACCCGTTCAGCTTCCAGGCGTCGAAGGCGGCGTTCAATGTGGTGCTCGACGTCCAGATGTTTTCGAGATCAGCCTTATTTTCCTTGGCCTGCTCGACCTCGGTTACGAGTGCGGCGAGGGCGCGCTGTGCGGAACGCTTGTTCCCGATGAAGCGGTCGTAACGATGCTTCACGCGTCCGGACGAGTCACGGCCGACGTAGACGCGCAGCTCGTAAACGTCGGGCGCTTTCACTAGCCGCAGACTCCCCGCCACTTGTTTCCTCCGAAATTGTTGGGTGGAATGTTGGGTGGAACGTAGCAGGATTGAGAGAGCCACAGAATAAGAGTGCCGTGACCTGGTGTTTGCGCGGTGGGCCCGGCAGGGATCGAACCTGCGACCAAGGGATTATGAGTCCCCTGCTCTGACCGCTGAGCTACGGGCCCTTCCACCACGACGCGGTCCGACGACCGACCGTGACCTGCGATGCTACGCGCGAGCTGGCCGACTCACCTACCCGAGCGCGACTGGCTCACGCCTCTCGATGCTAGGTGACTGTGACAACCGGCTTCGGCTACCGGGAGTGAGCTGTGTCAATTCGATTAACATCCGGCCGATGCGACATCGAGGCAGCTCGGCCCCACGCAAAGGCCGCTCTGCCTGGCGAGTCGCCCTGTGGTGTGTCTGCATCCTTGGGGTATTCGGTCTCGTTTGGCTCTTGTACCTCTCTTCAGTGCACTCGCTTCCCCCGAGCTCGGACGGGGCCACCGTGATCCTCGAGGGCAAGGCCATGGCAGGCGGGAACTTCACTCTCAACCACTGGGCTCTCTCCCTCGACTCGTTCTGGTTGGTCGACGTTCCGATCTACGCCATCGCCGTCCTGATCGGCGGGGTCCACCATCAGCTGCTCAACCTTGTCCCTGCGATCGAGGCGGCCGCCGTCGTCGTCACAGGAGCGTGGATCGCCTCGCGTGGCCACAAGGGGTGGGCAGGTGTGTTTGCGGCGGGCACGGTCGTCGTCGTCCTCGGACTGCCGACGCACGCCTTTGCCGGCTACTTCCTGTTGGGCCCTTTGCACGTGGCGACGACGCTCTGGTGCCTTATCGCCTTCATCGCCCTTCGCAGGGCGCGCTTTTCCTGGGGCTGGTTCCTTGCGGTGATCATCCTCGCGGCTGGCCTGCTCGGTGACTTCCAGACCTTGGTGCTCGGCGTGATCCCGGTGGGCCTCGCAGCCATCGTCGCCGCCCTGCGAACCCGGCTGTGGCGGGCGGGTGCCCCTGGGCTTGCGGCGGCCCTGGCCAGCCTCGTGCTCGCCGAAGGAGTGCGCAGGATCGTCCGCTTCGTGGGCACCTTCACCATCGCCCCGGCGAACCCGAGGGCGCCTTTTCACCAGATGGTCTTGAACCTCCATCACATCGTCACTTACGGTGCGGCCCTAGAAGGGGTCGGCTCTAGCGTGTTCGGGCCGCCCAGCGTCCCACCGGTTGTCCAGGCCGCCCACGCGGTGGGCCTCGCCCTCGGTGTCGTGGCCGTTCTGCTCGGGCTCGTTTCGGTCGTCCGCTCGAGCGTCACCGCCAAGGAGTCGCATGCCCTTGGGGACCCACCCGAGTGGGACAGCCACGAGACCATTTGGCTTGAAGACGCCATGGTCTTCGGCTTCTTCGCCGGATGTGGAACCTTTGTCTGGCTGTCGCTCACCTCGTCGATCGCCTTCGGCCGCTACTTCACCGCAGCGATCATCTTTGGTGCCATCCTCGCCGGGCGCCTCGTAGGCAAGATCGCCGAGCACGCCAGCATTGGCTGGTCCAAGGTGGCTCTGGCTGGCATAGCGGTTTTAGTGACCGCCGGATGCGCGTCGACCTTCGTCAGCTCCATCACAGCCACGGCACCCGTGCAGCCTGTTTCGCAGCTGGCGCGATATCTCGAGCAGCACCACCTCACGAGGGGCATCGGTGACTACTGGAGCGCTTCGATTGTGACTGTGGTGTCGTCCGACGAGGTCGTCGTCCGGCCCGTGTCCACCCTTGCCGGAGGTCGAGCAGATCGGACGCTACCTCCGCCAGTCGAGCTCTACGTGGTACGGGGGAGGCTTCCAGTTCCTCGTCTATAACGCGGTCGTCCCCTGGGACGACGTCGAAGCCGAGTCTGCTCTGGCATCGTTCGGGCCGCCCCGCCACGTCGCTGTCGTAGGGCGTTGGCAGGTGGTCACCTACCCACACGACCTGACGATCAGGTCAGATGGCACATTCGCCCCTCAGCCCTGGGCCAAGCATAAGAGGGCGGGCTGATCGAGCAGGTAGAGCTCTGGACTGGGCACCGGCTTTCGGCTCCGGCTTTCGGCTCCGGGGGAGAGACTCGAACTCTCAACCACACGATTAACAGTCGCGTGCTCTGCCTATTGAGCTACCCCGGAATAGTGCGCAGACTAGCCGGGCGGGGGCACGCGCTGGCAATCGAGGCGCGTGGGATGTAAGAAAGACGGATGCGATTCAAGACCGGCTTTGTCGTCGGGTGCGCAACCGGTCTCTACCTGACCCGCAAGGTCCGGCAATTGCGGGGTCCGCTCGCAGGCAGCCGCCCGGTCGCGGCAGCAGGGTCCCAATGGCTGCGCCACAGCGGCCCGAGCGTTCTCGGCGCTGACCTTAGGACCGAGAAGGTGCTCGCTCTAGGCGATCTCGCTCGGGTGAGGGCGAAAGACCTGCTTGGAGGACCTGTGGGCAACCTCGCTCGAGAACGCGTCATCGCCCTGTTCGAGGACGCCGTATCGTCACAACGCGCCGAGGCTACGAGAAGACGCTGAGCCGTCGCTAGAGCTAACGGGCCAGGTCCCGTCGCAGGTCTAGTCGCCCTCGACGTAATCGCGAAGCGGCCTGGAGACCATTGGTTGGCGCAGCTTGGCGAGAGTCTTCATCTCGATCTGGCGGATGCGCTCCCGGGTGACACCGAAGATCTGCCCAACCTCCTCGAGAGTTCGGATGCGTCCGTCGTCGAGGCCGAAGCGGAGCCGCACAACCTCTTGCTCGCGCTCGGTCAGCTCACTGAGCGCTCGCTTTACGGCTTCGTTCAACAACATGCGAGTGGCGGCGTCTACGGGCACCTCGGCGGTGTGGTCCTCTATGAGGTCGGACAGGCTGAAGTCCTCCTCCTCGCTGATCGGCTGCTCCAAAGAGATGGTGTCCTGGCTGATGCGCTGCAGCTCGCGCACCCTTTCCACGGGGAACTGGGTGCGGGCGGAAACCTCCTCGACGGTCGGCTCGCGGCCGAGCTCCAAAGAGAGCTGGTGCTGGGTCCGGACGATCTTGTTGATCGTCTCGACCATATGGACCGGGATGCGGATAGTTCGGGCCTGGTCGGCGACAGCCCGGGTTATCGCTTGGCGAATCCACCATGTGGCATAGGTGGAGAACTTAAAGCCCCGGCGGTAGTCGAACTTCTCGACCGCCCGCATCAGGCCGAGGTTGCCCTCCTGGATGAGGTCCAAGAAGGCCATGCCTCGATTGCGGTAACGCTTGGCGATCGATACGACGAGACGCAGGTTCGCCTCGATGAGCAGATCCTTCGCCTCGAGGCCGTCATGGATGGCCCTCTCTGTCGCCCGACGCTGCTCGAAGGGCACTTTGTCCAAGGAGCCAGCCGCCGTCCAGGCGGCTAGTTCAGCCGCCGCCTCCTGGCCGGCCTCGATCTTGCGGGCGCAGAGCACCTCGAGCTCAGGCGAGAGCAGAGAGACGCGCCCGATCTCCTTCAGATAGGCACGGACGGGATCGGTCGCCTGCACATCGCCGTTCCCGCTGCTGAACGACGTCGCCATGGAGACAACCCGCGGCCGCAGCCGCGGGTTTCCGGCACCGTTCTGGCTCGAGGCACCCAGGCGTGCCGCATCCAGGTCGGCGAGGATCGGTTCGGCCAGCGCGCTTTCGGCCACCAGAGATTCAGGCGCCGGGGCAGCACCGTTGCCCGCGACGGGGTCAGTCTTGTACCCCGTGCTGCTGGACGTGGGCGCCCGCTCGGTCGTGCCGGTCATCTCGCCTCCAGATCGCGCTGCAGGAGCCACCCTACCAATCGATTCGCAGCCTCACGAACGGCCGGTGAAGTCCGGTCACCCGCCCCAGGTTCCTGCATAATCTCGAGTTCGGACTTCAACCAGGTGATGGCATTGCCGGCCCCCGCCAGGCGGTCCGCGTCGCCCTCGGCCTCGGCTTGGCGGGCGTCTGCCTCTATCTCGCGCAGAGCCGCCTGGGCGGCCGAGCGGGCGAGCGCGACGACGGTCTGGTCCGGGTCGGCGTCCGGCTCGGCCACTGCCAGGCGGCGGAGCAGGTCTGCCACCTCGTCGTCAGCGCCCTCGATGGCCGAGCGCAGGCTCGCGGAGGCCATTAGCGCTCGCAGGGCACGGCGCTGAATCGGGTCGGCGAAGAGCACCCCGTGCAGCCTTCCCGCCATCGCTGCTGGCTCGCACACGGCGAGCACCAGGGCATCGAGCCCGGCGCGAGCCCCGGGTGCGGTCTTGTTGGGCCGTCTGCCCGGGCGCGGACGGTCACCTCCAGCCTTGGCGGGCTGATCGAAGCCACCTTCGCCGTCGGGGTCCCAGGGCGGGGCCTCGTCGCCAGAGCCGGGCCTTGTAGCCGCCGTGGGCTTGGCCGCCTCGCCCGGCTTGCCGAGAGAGGACGCAAAGGCCTTCACCAGCGCCTCCAGGCGGGGCCTGAGGCGCTCTGTCTCCACCCTGGTGCGGTCCGAGACCGTGACGAGGAACTGGTCGCGCACGAGCTCGTTGGGGTGCTCAGCCACCATTGCGAGCGCCGCTTCGGCGGCGCGCGCCCTGCCCTCGGCGGTCTTCAGCTCGCTCGAGGCGAGTGCCCTTTCGACCCTGAAGGAGAGGAAGGTCCGCGCGTTGTCCACCGCCAGCGGCAGCGCCAGCGGCTCGTGCATCGCCATGTCGGCCGGGTCACTGCCGAGGGGGAGGGCGGCAACAGAGACCTCCAGCTCGTGGCGCTTCTCCCACTCATAAAAGCGGGCGGCGGCCGACTGGCCGGCAGCATCGGCGTCAAAGGCGAGCACAACCCGCTTGGCGAAGCGTCCGAGGAGGCGGAAGTGCTCTTCTGTGAGCGAGGTCCCGCACGTCGCCACGGCCCGGGGCACTCCAGCGGTGAAAAAGCCGATGACGTCGGTGTAGCCCTCGCAGATGACCACCTCGCCTGTTTGCACGATGGCCTGCTTTGCCCAGTTGAGGCCGTAGAGGGTGCGCCGTTTTGAGTAGATGGGTGTCTCGGGCGAGTTTCGGTACTTAGGACCGGCTCCCTCACCATCCCCGGGCAGGATCCTCCCACCCAGGGCGATCGCCTTGCCCGCCGGGTCGAAGATCGGGAAGATGACCCGCCCCCTGAAGGCGTCGCGAAGGCCGTGCTGGCCCTCGTGAGCTAGGCCCGCCTTTACGAGCAGGTCTCTCGGGGCCCGGACCGCCCCCACGAGCGCCCTGCCCGTCTCGGGCGCCCATCCCAGCTGGAACTGACGCACAGTCGGGCTCTCGTAGCCTCGCGAGCGCAGGTATTGCCGGGCGCGCCTTGCCTCCGGGCGGCTCAGCAGCTCGTCGTGGTAGAAGGCGACGGCCTGCTCCATGACCGCCAACAGCGCCTTGCGACCTTCTCGGTCGGGTTGGTCCTTGCCGGCGACGTCATGGCGTATGGCGATGCCGCTGCGCGCCGCGAAGCGCTCCACGGCCTCCACGAAGTCGCAGCCCTCGATGTTGCGCAAGAACGTGATGGCATCGCCCGAGGCCTGGCACCCGAAGCAGTAGTAGAGGCCCTCCTCGGCGTTGACCGAGAAAGAGCCTGTCTTCTCGGCATGGAACGGGCACAGGCCGACATAGCGCCGCCCCACGCGCTTTAGGGGCGTGTACTCACCGATGAGGGCCAGGATGTCTGTGGCCGAACGGACTGCGGCCACGTCCTCGTCGGGAATCGCCATCGCCTGGACGGTACCGCGGCGCGCTGACAGCTGCGTCGTGCGCGCCGCGGCCGGCCAATCGGCCCAGGCCCGGTGCTATGCGGAGGCTTGCTGCGCCTTCTTGGCGTCGATGGCGAGCACGGCGTACGCGGCCGCCAGACGGGCAATCGGCACCCGGAAGGGCGAGCAGCTCACGTAGTCGAGACCGGCGTTCGCGAAAAAGTCGATCGAGGCGGGGTCGCCTCCGTGCTCGCCGCAGACTCCGATCTTGATCCCCGGGCGGGCGGCACGGCCCCGCTCGACGGCGATGCGGACGAGCTCGCCGACGCCCTCTGTGTCGACGTTCTCGAACGGGTTCGCCTTCAAGAGGCCTTGGCTCAAGTAGGCGGCCATCATCCTGCCCTCGACGTCGTCGCGGCTGAAGCCAAAGGTCATCTGGGTGAGGTCGTTGGTGCCGAAGGAGAAGAAGTCGGCGTACTTCGCGATCTGGTCGGCCAAAAGGGCGGCCCGCGGAGTCTCGATCATCGTCCCGATGGCGACCTCGATCCGCTCGGCAGCTGCACCGGCACCCCCGGCGGGGGCGGCGTCCGCCAGCGCCTGGACGACCCAGGAGCGAGCGAGCTCCATCTCCTCGGCCGAGACCGTGAGCGGGATCATGATCTCGACGACCGGATGGCCTCCAGCCGCGGCCCGCTCGTAGGCGGCCTCCATGAGGGCACGTACCTGCATGGCGTAAAGGCCTGGCTTGAGCACGCCGAGGCGCACACCGCGGACTCCGATCATGGGGTTGGCCTCACGCCAGGCCTTGGCGGCCTCGAGGAGCTTCTCCTCTTCTGCGCTGAGACCCTCCTTGGCCTGCTTGACGAGGAGCGACTCCACATCGGGAAGGAACTCGTGAAGGGGCGGGTCGAGCCCACGGACGATGACGGGCAGGCCGTCCATAGCCTCCAAGATGCCGAGGAAGTCGGCCTTCTGCGCCGCCCTCAGCTCCTCGAGGGCAGCGGCTGCCTCCTCGTCGGTCGAGGCGAGGATCATGCGGCGCATGATCGGCAGGCGGTCGTCGCCGAAGAACATGTGCTCAGTGCGGCACAGGCCGATGCCTTCGGCCCCGAGATTGCGGGCATTGGCGGCGTCGTCCCCGGTGTCGGCATTGGCACGCACCCCGAGCCGGCCTGCCCGAACGTCGTCTGCCCAGACGAGCAGCTTTGTCAGCTCCGGCGGCGCTTCGGCCGCGGTGAGCGGGACGGCGCCCAGCACGACGGTGCCCTCGGAGCCGTCGATGGAAATGATGTCGCCTTCGCGCACGACGACGTCGCCGGCCCGGAAGAACTTGTCGGCGGCGTTTATCCTGAGCGCCTCGGCCCCGACGACGGCGGGCTTGCCCCAGCCGCGGGCGACTACGGCGGCGTGGCTGACAAGGCCCCCGCGGGCGGTGAGGATGCCCTCGGCGGCGAGCATGCCGTGCACGTCCTCGGGTGAGGTCTCACTGCGCACCAAGATGACGTGCTCGCCCTTTGCCGCAGCAGCAGCTGCGTCGTCAGCGGTGAAGCAGGCGGCCCCGACAGCCGCGCCCGGCGAGGCGGCGAGACCCTTCGCGATGACGGGGGCGGAGTGGTCGGCGAACTGAGGGTGGAGCACAGCCTCGATGTGGTCGGGCGTGATCCTCTGCAGCGCCTCGGCGTGGGTGAGCTTTATGGCCGGGTCGTCGACCATGTCGACTGCCATGCGCAGCGAGGCACGGCCGGTGCGCTTGCCGACACGGGTCTGCAGCATCCAGAGCTTGCCCTGCTCGATGGTGAACTCGGTGTCGCACATGTCCCGGTAGTGGTGCTCGAGCTTGGCGAAGATGTCCATGAGCTCGGTGTAGATGGGAGGGAACTCGGTCTCGAGCGCAGCTAGGGGCTCTGTGTTGCGGATGCCGGCCACGACATCCTCGCCCTGGGCGTTGACGAGGAAATCGCCGTAGGCGCCCTTGGCGCCAGTTGCCGGGTCACGGGTGAAGCCGACGCCGGTGCCCGACTTGTCGTCCCTGTTGCCAAAGACCATGGCCTGAACATTCACGGCCGTGCCGAGGTCGTTCGGAATGCGCTCGCGCTGGCGGTAGGCGACCGCACGCGCTCCGTTCCAGGAGGCGAAGACGGCCTCGATGGCGCCTCGGAGCTGCTCGACGGGCTCTTGGGGGAAGGGGTGCCCGGTCTCGGCGGCGACGACGCCCTTCAGCTCCTCGACGAGGGCCTGCAGGTCGGAGGCGGCCAGCTCGGCGTCGGAGGCGCCCGTGCGCTCCTTTAGAGCCTCGAGGGGCCCGTCCAGCTTCTCACCCGAGACGCCGAGAACTATCCGCCCGTACATCTGCACAAAACGCCGGTAGGAGTCGAAAGCAAAGCGCTCGTCGCTCGTCTGCTTGGCGAGGCCCTCGACCGAACGGTCGTTGAGGCCGAGGTTCAAGACGGTGTCCATCATGCCGGGCATGGAGAACTTCGCGCCGGACCGGACAGAGACGAGGAGCGGGTCGTCGGCGTCGCCTAGGCGGCGGCCCATGCGGGCTTCGAGCCTTGCCAAGTGCTCGCTGACCTCGGCGTCGAGGCTTTCGGGCCAACCAGCTTCCATGTAGGCCCGGCAGGCATCGGTCGTGATGGTGAAGCCGTGGGGGACCGGCAGGCCGAGAACCGAGGTCATCTCGGCCAGGTTGGCGCCCTTTCCACCGAGCAGATCCTTGAGCTCCATAGGGGCGCGCGGGTGCTCGTGGTCGAAGTCGTAGACGTAGCCCATGAAGGCCTCCTGGAAATCGTCGGTATAGCGAGCCTAAACGCCAGCTGCGGTTTGCCTCAAAACGGCCGTCTGCAAGCGCGCTGGTCGATGCGGCGTGGCCGCCTGCGGCTCAGGCCCCGAGGCGGGCGAGGAGGTGGCCCACGAGGTCCTCGATAGCGAGGCGGGTCTGCTCGGTCGAGTCACGTTCGCGAACGGTCACCTGCTGGTCCTCGAGGCTGTCGAAGTCGACCGTCACGCAAAACGGCGTGCCGATCTCGTCCTGGCGCCGGTAGCGCCGACCGATCGACTGGGTCTCGTCGTACTCGCACATGAGGTGGGGCTGGAGCCGGTGGAGCACATCACGGGCGAGGGGGGACAAGGTGTCCTTTTTCGACAGTGGTAGCACGGCGACCTGGTAGGGGGCGATCTTTGGGTGCAGGCGGAGCACCGCTCGGCGCTCGCCTGCGATCTCGTCCTCGTCATAGGCGGCGAGGAGGAAAGCCATCATCGTCCGCGTCGCCCCGGCCGCCGGCTCGACGACGTGGGGCAGGTAGCGCTCGCCGGTCGCCTGGTCGAAGTGCTCGAGGGAGGTCCCCGAGTGATCCTGGTGGGCGCGTAGGTCGAAGTCTGTCCGATTCGCGATGCCCTCGAGCTCGCCCCAACCCCAGGGGAAGGCGAACTCGATGTCGGTCGTGCCAGAGGAGTAGTGGGAGAGCTCCTCGGGCTCGTGCGGCCTTAGGCGGAGCTTCTCGGGGGCGATCCCGTAGCGCTGGTACCACGAGAGCCGCTCCTCGCACCAGTACTGCTGCCAGCGCGGGCTGTCAGCGGGGGGGACGAAGAACTCGAGCTCCATCATCTCGAACTCACGGGTCCGGAACACGAAGTTGCCCGGGGTGATCTCGTTGCGGAAGGCGCGCCCGATCTGGGCGATACCGAAGGGCGGCTTGCGCCTCATCGTCGTCTCGATGTTCAAGTAGTTGACGAACATGCCCTGGGCCGTCTCCGGCCGCAGGTAGGCGACGGCGGACTCGTCCTCCACCGGGCCGACGAAGGTCTTGAACATGAGGTTGAACGGCCGTGCCTCGGTCAGGTCGTTCGATCCGCAGTTGGGGCAGGTGTCCTCGATCTGATCGGCCCGCCAGCGCTCCTTGCACTTGCGGCAGTCGACGAGCGGGTCGGTGAAGGTCGCCAGGTGGCCCGATGCTTCCCAGACCTTGGGGTTGGTCAAAATGGCAGCGTCGAGGGGCACGACGTCGTCACGCTCTTGGATCATCGCCCGCCACCAAGCCTCACGGATGTTGCGGAGCATGAGGGCGCCTAAAGGCCCGTAGTCGTAAGTCGAGCGGATGCCGCCGTAGATCTCGGCCGAGGGGAAGACAAAACCGCGCCGTTTGCACAAGTTGACGACGGCGTCGAACAACCCGAGGTCGGCGGCGGGCTCAGAGGGGGTCGCCATGGCGGCAGGTTACCTGCAGGCGACCTGCGCCCCGTGTCGGCGACAGGCCCGGCCCGCTCCGCGGCTGGACAGTCAGGCTCTTCTCGAGAGGTTGGCCCATGAGAGGCTCCAGGCCCGGGTGTTCAGCCAGCGGTGTGTTCAGTGCGGGCTTGTGGAGGTGGAAAGGCCCCGGGAGAAGAGACAGCTCGTCTATCTGGATCGTCCGCTCCTTCGGGGACATCGCGCACGCCACTGATGCCGGTCGTCGAGATCTCAGCACCTCTGTGGGCCGATCGCACCCTTCGGTCCAAGTGGTGCTCGGTGGCGAGCATGGCGAGTCGCTCTGACTCGGCGGTGGCACGGCTTGGTGCGAGCTCCAGCGCGGCGCGCAGGCCGCCGGTGAGGACTTGGCGGATGAGGCTCACGGTCTCGGCGCCGACTGCCTGACCGCGCCGGCATGAGCGGCACAGGAAACCTCCCTCTCCGGCGTCGAAGGCCACGAGCGCGACCTCGGACCCACAGCTGGCGCACTGGGCAAGAGACGGGCCGACGCCCTCAAGGGCGAGAAGCTTCCAGAGAAAGGCACCCAGCAGCGCCGGCGAGGGTCGTTCCTCTAAGGTCCGTAGAGCTCCGATGAGCATGCGGAACAGCTCGGCCATGGGCTGTCTCTCGAGGGCTATGTGGTCCACGACCTCGAGCATCGTGAAGGCCACAGGGACACGGTCGAGGTCTCCACGGATGGCCTTGAAGTGCTCGATGGCCTCGACCTGGTTCACCACATCGAGCTCGCGCCCACGCCAGCACATGACCGTCACGTAAGTGAGCGGCTCGAGCCGACCAGCGAGGCGGCTCTTCGGCTTGCGTATCCCCTTGGCCACAGCCCGCACCTTGCCGTGCTCGGGGGTCGCCATGGTCACGATCCGGTCGGCCTCGCCGAGCTTGATCGTGCGTAGCACGACAGCCTCGTCGTTGTAGGTGGCCACCGGTCTTAGGACCTCATCCGAGCCCCGAGCGCGATGAGCAAGACCCCGACTACAACAACGACGAGCAGCGTGACCGCCGGTTCGAAGCCCTTGACTGCCAGCAGCACGACCAAGCAGAACGCGATGAAGCCGAGGAACAGCCCGGAGATGACCCCGATGTGGTCCCTCAAGCGGAACGGCTCGCGCATGTGATCGTTCACCGCTGCACCCCGCCGTAGCGACGGTCGCGGCGCTGGTACTCCCCGACCGCATCGAACAGGTTCTGGCGCCGGAAGTCCGGCCAGAGAACGTCGGTGAAGACGAGCTCGGAGTAGGGCAGCTCCCAGAGCAGGAAGTTCGAGATACGGAATTCGCCCGAGGTGCGGATCACGACGTCCGGATCGGGCATGTCCGGCCAGTACAGCCGGGCGCGGAGAGCTTTCTCGTCGATCTTTTCAGCCGGCACTCCGTCGGCGACGAGCTGGCGGACGGCATCGATGATCTCGGCCCGGCCCCCATAGTTGAAGCAGATCGTGAGGGTGAGGCGCCTGTTGTTAGAGGTGAGGTCCATCGACTCGTCCATGTGGCGGATGAGGCGCCGCGGCACACGCCAGTCACGCCGTCCGGCAAAGCGGATGCGCACGCCCTTTGCGTTCAGGTCGTCCCGGTGACGGGTGAGGATGCCCTCGTTGAAGTGCATCAGATAGCGCACTTCGTCCGGAGGGCGGCGCCAATTCTCCGTCGAGAAGGCGAACATCGTCAGCCAGCTGAGCCCGAGGTCGAGCGCGCCCTCCACGGTGTCGAACATCGCCTCCTCACCGGCCGCGTGGCCTTCTGTGCGCTGCAGCCCGCGTTGGCGCGCCCAGCGCCCGTTGCCGTCCATCACGCAGGCGACGTGGGCGGGGACCCGGTTCGGATCGATGTTCGCGACTGCCATCGTGCCGAAGTTACTCCCGGTTCCCCGAGAACCTTGTCCAGCTCGTGGCAAAGTCGGTCCTAAGGCGTGCGGACCGCTCCGGGCGACCGGCTATTCGAGCGGTCCGATCTCGGCCTCGACGGCGGCGACGAGCTCGCCTGATCTGACCAGGGCGATCGCTGCGTCCACGTCTGGCTTGAGGGCTCTGTCGTGGACGAGCGCCGGCACGACCTTGCGCAGGGAAGCGATAGCGGCCCTCGACGCTTCGCCCGCCTGGAGCGGGGCGCGCAGCTCGCAGGCCTGGGAGGCGGCGAGCACCTCCATGGCGATCGCCGCCTCGGCGTTGTTGAGGCAGTCGCGGGCGTGCCGGGCGGCGATCATGCCCATCGAGACATGGTCCTCCTGGCCCGCCGAGGAGGTGATCGAGTCGACCGAGGCGGGGTGGGCGAGCGTCTTCATCTCAGAGACGAGGGAGGCGGCCGTGTACTGACACACCATGAAACCCGAGTTGACGCCGGCCTCCCCGACTAAGAAGGGGGGCAGGCCGTTCGATGTCTTCGGGTCCAACAGGCGAAAGAGCCTGCGCTCGGATATTGATGCGAGCCCGACAGTGGCCGCCGCCAGAGAGTCGCAGGCAAGGGCGACCGGCTGGCCGTGAAAGTTGCCGCCCGAGAGGATCTCGCCTGTCTCGGCCAGCACGACCGGATTGTCCGACACGGATGCGAGCTCTATCTCCAGAGTCTCGGTGCTGTGGCGAACCACGTCGCGGAAGGCGCCGTGCACCTGAGGGGCACAACGGATCGAGTACGCGTCCTGGACGATGTGGTCGCTCTTGCGGTGTGAGGAGAGGATCTCGCTGCCTGACAGCATCCTCATCAAGTTGCGGGCGGAAGCAAGCTGGCCCGGATGGGGGCGGAGCCCAACCACGCGAGCGTCGAAGGCGCGGTCGGTGCCCAAGATGGCCTCGATGGTCAAAACAGCTGAGATATCGGCGGTCTTGGCGAGCTGGGCTGCTCTTGAAGCCGCAAGCACCCCGATGGCAGTCATGCCCTGCGTGCCATTTATGAGGGCGAGACCCTCCTTGGCCTCGAGCACGAGGGGCTCAAGGCCACATCGACCAAGCGCCGTCCGGGCCGCCAGCCGCTCACCGCGCAGGTGGACCTCGCCTTCGCCGATCACGGGCAGGGCCAGGTGGGCGAGCGGCGCCAGGTCCCCTGAGGCACCAAGCGAGCCCTGTTCTGGAACGACGGGGAGGATGTCGTTTGCGAGCATCTCCATAAAGCGCGACACGACCTCGCGGCGCACCCCCGACCGGCCGAGGGCGAGGACGTGTGCCCGCAGGGCCAGCATCGCTCGGACCTCCTCGGGCGCGAGCTCGTTGCCGACCGCCACGGCATGGGAACGCAGCAGGCCGTGCTGGAGGGCCTGACTGTGCTCGGGTGTGAGGTGCACGTCGGCGAGAGCCCCGAAACCCGTCGTCACCCCGTAGACGACCGCCCTTGCCTCGAGGGCCTCCACGACGACGCCCCGGGAGGCATCCACCCTCGAGAGGACCTCCTCGCTCACCCTGGCCGGCGCTCCCCGGGCGATCTTCACGACGTCTTCGATAAAAAGGGGGCCGCCGAGTTCAACCGGTGCAGGCGAAGTCACACTTGGAGTATTGCAGTGAGCGGCCCCGCGAAGCCCACGCGCAGGCTCTGGTCGCCGGTCGTAGTCGGTGGTGGGCCTTCGAGAACGCCCGGCCCGCCGATCAGCCGGCGACTCTGCCGTCGTGCAGGTAGATGACGTCGTCGCCGCGCTCGACGAGGTCAGGATCGTGGGTGGCGAGCACGACGGTGGCGCCGCTCTCGGCGGCTTGGCCCAGCAGTGAGAAGACAACGTCCCGGCTAACGGCGTCCAGCTCGGATGTGGGCTCGTCGGCGACGATCAGCCGAGGCTCGGCGATGATCGCCCTGCCCACGGCCGCTCTTTGTTGCTGGCCGCCCGACAGTTCAGTCGCGAGCTGGCCACCGGCATTCTCCATGCGAAGGGTCGCGAGCATCGCCTCGACACGATCTTTCACCTGCTCTCGGGGAAGCTTGGTCAGCTGTAGGGGGATGGCGAGGTTCTCCGCCGCCGTCAGGGCAGCCGCGAGGCCGAAGGTCTGGGGGACAAAGCCGATTGAGCCGCCGGAGACTTGGCGAAACTGCGAGGCGCTCATACCGTCGAGGGTCGCTTCACCCTGGCTGGGGCTGATGATGCCAGCGAGCACGTGGAGCAAGGTCGTCTTGCCAGAACCGGCCGGCCCCGTCACCACGAGCACCCGCCCCGGAGCCGCCCCGAGCTCGATGCCGTCGAGGATCGCACGCGGGCCTATGAACACCTTGAGCCCGGTGGCTCGTAGCACTACGCCCCGCCTGGTCGAGTGGCTCACCGGTGCGACCCGCCGGGGTCCTGGTCTTGTTCAATCAGGGCAGCTGTGGTGGTGGGCTCGGCCACGCGGAGGTCTACGCCGTCATGGTGGCGCACTATGCGCACGAGTGTGTTCGGGGCGAGCACCTCGAGAACGTCGGGGGGCAGCTGCACCGAGCCGTCTGTCCCGACCACGGCGAATTCCTCGCCGTGACGGCCCTCGGCGCCGACGCGCCCGTCGCGGATAGTGACGGTCCGGCTGATCGCCGAGGCCACAGCTGGGTCATGGGTGACCATGACTATGGTCGATCCCAGGCGCTCGTTTATGGCCCGCAGCAGGGCGATGGCGGCGTCCCTGCCGTCGGCGTCGAGCTGGCTGGTCGGCTCGTCCACGAGCAGCAGGCTTGGGCTGGCGGCCACCCCGACGGCCAGGGCCATGAGCTGCTGGGCACCGCCTGAGAGGCTGTTCACACGTTCCCCGGAAAGAGCACCGAGGTCCAACTGGCGAAGGACCTGTTCGGGCTCCGCGACTGCGTGCCCAGCCCGGCGGGCCCCGATCTGGGCGAACCAGACGTTCTGCTCCCCGGTCGCATAGGGCAGAAGATTGGTGCCGGCGTCCTGGAGCACCATGCCTACCTCGGTCGCCCGCAGCAGGCGCAGTTCTGCGGCTGACAGTGAGCGCAGATCGCGCCCACCTACGACGATCCGACCCGCGGTGGGATGAATAAGGCCGCCGAGCAGCTTCAAGAGAGTTGACTTGCCTGTGCCCGACGGGCCGAGCAAGGCGACCATCTCCCCCGCGTCGATGTCGAGGTCGACTCCCCGTAGCGCCACGACTTGAGCGCTCTCACTTGAGTAGAGGTGGACGAGCGAGCTGCAGTGGGCATCGAGGCCGCGAGCTGTCCGTGTCGTGGCGGGCTCGCCACCACCACCGTCGGGCACGCGCCGCGAGAGCCGGGATCGCTCCGGGCTCATCGTTGCGAGATCCTGAGCTTGTCGGGGGTTGAGGCGGCACGGACGACAGATATGGAGACGGCGACGACGAGGGCCATCAGCACGGCTGCGCCGCCCAGGACCTCTGCCAACCAGACCACGGGCAGGTCGAACACGAGCGCTGGACCCTGTGCCAGCCCGGTGAACTCCGGCACCGAAGGCAAGGAGAAGTGGGCCGCGGCGATCCCCGCCGCAGCACCGGCGATCAGGCCCGTCGCGCAGACGATGCCGAGCTCACCCGCCATTGCCGCGACGAGGGATCGCCTCGGAAGGCCTACTGCTGCGAGAGCGACGGCTTCCACCGCGCGTTTCCGCGTGTCTGCGGCGATGGCAAAGAGCATCGAACCAGTGGCCAAGAGCGCGCTTTCGGCCCCTACGACGAGGAAGAGCTCGAAAGCGAGAGTCGGGCCGTCTTGCTGGAATCCGAGCTCCACCGAACGAGCTGAGCTGACTTTCAGCACCCTTATGCCGTAGCGCCCGAGGCGAGCGATGATGGCTGCGCCGGACCCCGCTGCGGCAGAGAGCCAGACCTGCTTGGTCGAGTAGATGTCGGGGAGCGACTCGTCTCGAAGCGCGTCGGTGAGATCGACCATCACGGCGTTGTTGCCCACCGAGGGTATGGCGGCGACCTGCATGGCACCGTCGACCGAAAGAGGGCTGCCGTCGAGGTTGAGCACCGAGTAGTCGGTGGACCCGGTTGGGCCGCTTGCCTGCACGCCGGCGACCACATTTGTGACCACTGCAGGAAGGAGCGGGGGAACGTCGGCCGGTGCGATGACGGGCGGCGCCTGCCCGGCCACGTACCGGAACGAGGCGACCATGCCCAGGCCCGAGTACGAGAGAGACGAGGCGACCCCTGGGGGGTCCTGGGTGACCCTCCATGATCCAGGATGGGACAGGCCGGCTTGTACGAGGCTCGAGCCTGCGTCGCGGATCTGTTCGATCGTGACCGGGATAACCACCGCGCCTGTGGCATCGCCTGCCGGCGGACCGGACCAGGAGGCAGTGATGCTCTGCAGGCGGCAGACGCTCACGCAGTAGCCCTCGAGCGAGGTCGCATACGAGTGCTTTCCTGTCTCAAGCGGCCCGATCGTGACGGAGCCTGTGGCTCCGTATTGCTCGTTGAACACTCCCACAACCAGGGAAGGCCTCGGGCTTATGGGTGCACGCAGGTCCACGGTCATTGCCAGCGAGGCGCCTTCAACTGTGATCTCGGGCGCGACGGAGGGAGCGAGGTAACGGGCTACCGCGGCTGGCCGAGCAGCTCCGCGCTGGCCGGCCCATGCCGCCACAGCGGCGAACCGGGAGGCGTCGATGGCGAGCAAGGTGCCCTGCGAGCTCGACTCCACCTCGACGGCCATCGCCTTTGTCCGAGAAGGGTCTGCCCGCCTCACCGCCTGCACGAAATCGACCGTGTCCGGGACCGAGACAGTGAGGACCCTGTTCGCACCGACGAGGAAGGCGGCCTGCTCGGCCCGGTTCGAACGGTCGACAGAAAAGCCTGCGACGGCGAAGCAGGCGAGGCTCACGGCGATGGCGACGACGACCGCCTGGCGGATGACTCCCCTCTGGCGGGCGACGCGTTGTAGAGCCAGGCAAAGGCCGACTCTTGGTGAGAAACGCATCAGGGTGGCCATGAGCCGGCAGGCGAAGGGCACCGCGCGGGCAGCTATCACTCCGGCGGCGAGCGCGACCAAGCCTGGAGCGAGGGCCGCGAGCGGCTGGGACCTCGCCGTGCTCCCCACTCCAGAGGCGGAGACCTGCACGACTGCGGCAAGGGCGAGGGCGATCACGAAGGCTTCGCCGGCAAGTGTCAGGGCGGTGCCGATTCGTGACCGTCCAGCCGGGGCAGTCCGTGTCGATCGGGCGAGCGTCCGACGTGAACCTGCTGCTGTTGCGACTAGTGCTGCCAAAGCGGCGACGACGGCGGCGGCAAGTGCGAGGGAGTCAAAGGGGACGGGCGTGTTGGCCAGGAGCTCGGTTCGGGCGGTCAGAAGGGCTACGGTCCAGCCGAGTACAGCACCGAGTGGTGCGGCGGCGATCACGAGGACGACAGGCTCCCGGAGAGCGACGGCCCACAGCGAGCGGGGCGAGAGGCCGCGCAGGTTCGCGAGCGCGAGATCCTGTTCGCGCTCGGCCACGATGCGACCGGCGATGCCGAACAGGACCATGAGGACCAGCAGGAGCAGCTGCAGGTCGATCACGGCGATCGTCGTGGTCATCGCCTGCTGTTGTGTTGCCACGTTGTCGAGATAGCTTCCGATCCCGCTCGAGGCGAGCAGGTCGAGCCTGCCAAGGCGCAGTTCCTCGCTCGAAAGGGCGTGGCGGAAGGCTGGAAGCTCGGCGCTCTTGAGGCTCTTTGTGGCGACGGCGACGTCGGCGCTCAGAGCCACCTGCTGGGCGGGAAGGGCGTCGAGCATCCTCGGGGATGCGAAGAGAGCGTCTAACCTCGGCGGCTGGGTCTGGCTCGTGCCGAACTCGAAGTAGTCCTGGCCCCACCAGTAGCTAGAAGACGCCGACTGAGCGGCATAAAGGCCGCTCACCTTGAGGTGCCGTGTCGAGTTGGCGAGCGAGGCGACTAGGACCGTGCCCAGCTTGACGTGAAGAAAAGCAGCCGAACGTCTGCTGATCGCCACCGTCCCCGGCTTTGAAGGGCACTGTCCGGCGACAAACACGAGCTTCGCGCAGTCCTCCGAGCGCGAGACGACGTCTGCGACGGCGACGACTGTGCCAGAGGGCGCGAGCAGGTTCGCCGAAGCGATGGCTGTGTAGATGGGCCTTTCGAAATACCGTCCGCTCGACGAATGGGCGAGCTGTGTGAAGGCCCGCACGAAAGTTGCCTCGCTGACAGGGTGGCCCGGCAGTTCGTTGGCGACGAGGCCCGTCGACTCAGGGCCTAGAGGCACGATCACATGGGCGAGTACCGACTGGTCCGCCGCGGAGAGGTAGACCGGCCCGGCTGTGGCCGCGGCCACCGCGGCCACAGCGACGACGAAGAAGACCGCTGAGGACCCGGCCCTGTAGCGCAGCGCGTTCGCAAGTAGCCCGAGGCGAATGTGCCGCAGGTGCCGGCGCTTTAGACCATCTGAGCGAACCTTAGACGCGCCTCAGCCCTCCTTAACCCAGCCGAAACTATCGGATGGACCGCGCCCCGGCCAACGAACCGATCGTCATAGGTCGAAGCGGAGCTGAAGCTCTTTCCTCGGGGCTGGGCAGGGCGGCCCGGGTGCGGGGGAGCTCACCATCGCGCAGGCCAGGCCAGAGCTTGGGCCCCAACCCCGAGGCTCTCGCCACAGGGTTTGAGACAGCGGCGCGGATCGAGCTTTCGGAGGCGAACAGTGTGACGTGTTGCCGGGCGCGCGTGACCGCGGTGTAGAGCAGTTCCCGGGTCAGCACAGGCGAAGGAGCCGCAGGGAGCGAGATCACGACGCCTTTGTGCTCGGAGCCCTGGCTTTTGTGGATGGTCGTCGCCCACCAAGTGTCGAGGGCATCGAGTTGCGACAGGGCGAGGGTCCGCAGCCTGCCGTCGGCTTGCCGGAAGGCTGTCGTCAAACCCGCCGGACCACTCACTACGAGGCCGACGTCGCCATTGAAGACCTCGTGCATGTAGTCGTTGCGGGTGACAATGACAGGCCGTCCCGGGTAGTTTCGCCCGCCAATGGCTCCGTAGGCAAAGCGCGGCTTAAGGCGCGCTTCGATGGCCGAGGTCCAGCCCGCGACACCGACCGGGCCGAAACGGGTTGCACAGAGCACCTTCAGCTCGGACGCGAGCTCGAGGCCCTCCTCGACTTGGTTGCGGCTCGCCGCTTCGACGACTTCGGCGGCTTGGTCGGCCACGACCTGTTGCAGGTGGGCAAGCCCTGACGGATCGCCTTTCTCGGGGTCGAGCCACGCAAGCTCGCTCGAGCTCCAGTCCCGAGCGCTATAGCAGTTGTCGGCGAGGATCTCCACGACGAGGTCTGCTTCGCCCTCCCGGATGGCGGTGGCGAGGGCCGCGATCACGGGTGAGGTGTCAAAGCGGTGGTTCTGCTCGAGAAGGACGATGTTGTCCTCGAGCGGACCGTGGGCACCGCGCGATGCCACGGGTCCGACGATGTCGCCGAGAACGGCGCCCGCCTCGACGCTGGCCAACTGGAAGGGGTCTCCCACCAGCACGAGCGTCGCCTCGGGGCGCACGGCCTCGAGGAGACGAGCCATGAGGGGCAGCGAAACCATCGACGTCTCGTCGACGACGACGAGGTCGTGGGGGAGCCGATTCTTGGCGTCGTAACGCGGGGAGCCGGCGACGGCGATGCCGAGGAGGCGGTGAAGAGTTCGGGCCTTGACGCCGACGAGGGCTTCGGCCACCGCCCTGTCGAGCTTTGGCCCCTCGGCCGCCTCATGGACCGCCGTCTCCATGCCGCGTCGCGGCCTTCCCGGTCGGGGCCGCCAGGGCGACCTCGAGGCGCTCGCCCCTCGCCAGGGCGAGGGAGAAAGCGGCGACGAGCAGCCGCGAGACGGTCGTCGTCTTGCCCGTGCCCGGTCCGCCCCCGATTACAGTCAGCCGGTTGCTCAGCACGTTCCGGGCGGCATCTTTCTGCACGGGGTCGGCGCCCGCGAAGCTTTCCTCGAGCACGGCTTCGAGCGGGCGTGAGGCTGCCAGCCCGCCTCCCCGCCCGCCGCGGCCTGACAGCTCGTGGGCAACCCGCTCTTCAAAGCGCCAGTAGCGCTCGAGGTAGAGGCGGCTGCCGTCAAAGACGAGGGGCGCGATGGTCTCACCGACGGCTTGGCCGGCATTGCGGACGCCGGCACTGCCGGCAAGCAGCCTCGCCCAGCGTTCAGGATCGGGCCAGGGGAGCGACTCGATCGCCCCGCTTGCGGCATCGTCGACGATCACGGACCTGGCGATCGAGTCGATCACGACGCAAACATGGCCGAAGCCGGGGGCTCTCGTCGCGAGCGCTGCAGCTAAAACGACCTCTCGATCGGCTGCGGGGACCGTCCGTGCGACGAGGCGGGCGACGTGCACGGCGGCGCTGTCGAGCACACCGGCGTCCACGAATGGAGCGAGATACCCCAGGTCCTCGTCGAGGAGCGGACGCAGGCCTTTCACCTGCTCACCTCGGCGCCGTCGAGCAGGTCACTCAAGTCACCGACGAGGCGAGGCGGCACACGCCAGTGAAAGATCCCGTGCGGGCGTCCGCCGACGAGCGGTGTCGCCGCGCCGGCCATTCCGCGCACGAACAGGTAGGCGATCCCGCCCAAATGGGTGGCAGGGTCGTAGCTCGGAACACGCCAGCGCAGGTAGCGGTGCAGGGCGACTGAGTAGAGCAGGGCCTGGAGGGGGTAATGGTGCTCGGCCATGGCCGCCGCGAGCCGGTCGGGGTGGTAGTCGGAGCCTTGCGGCAAGCTGTCCGGCTGGCCGAGGACGTTCGTCTTGTAGTCGATAACGACAAAGCGAGAGGACTGGTGCCCGTTCTCGTCGGCACGCAGGCGAGCCACCATGTCAATCGAACCCGTGAGATGTCCGGCGAGCTCCACTGAGAACAGCCCGGAGCAAAGACGCTCCGCCCAAGAGCGCAGGGGATCGTCGAGTGGCATGTGGGCCAGCACGACCGCACCGATGTCGCGGTCGGTCGCCCGGCGCCCCCTGCCCGCCAGGCGCAGCTCGAAATCGAGCTCGTTCAAGCGTTCGCCACGGGGAAGGTCGCGCAGGCGCCGAGTGTCAAAAGGCGGCCCGAGCGGCGTCTCGATGACGGCGGTCAAGCCGGCCACGAGGGTGGCCGGTTCCACGGGCCAGGGGTTCCACCTGAGCTTCTCCTCGATGCTCGCCCTCAGCTGGGCTTCGAGGTCGAGCGCGGCGAAGTCGACCTCCTCGAGGACCTCGTGGACAAGGGTGCCGAACTGGGCGCCGCCAGGGATGCCCCCGAGCGGCAGGTCCGAGGCGCCAGGAGGGGCACCGACCGCCTCGTCCGCCCTGGGCGCTAGTCCTACCGCCTCGTCGGAGACTTCCGAGTCGGGGCTCTCCTCGGAGTATTCGGCGACATCGGCCTCGGCGTCGCGAGCTCGCGCGGCCATGGCGCTGAAGGACCAGCGCCGGTAGGCCCGGTCGGGCACGTTGTGGAGCACTGCAAGCTCAAGATCCGTCTCCTGCTTCGTCGGCGCGTGGCTCAGCCAAGTCCTGACCGGCTCGTTGGCCGCGCCCGTCACCGCCACCGCGACGGCGTCGCCTGCCGGGGCGAAGGCGTCCATGACCACGGGGGCGGCGTGGCGGTCAGGCGGCAGGGCCAAGCGCTCACCGGTGAACAGCTCGGCGTCTATCTCCCCGTCCTTCCGCGCGAACAGGAGCCGGGCGAGGCCCGTTAGCTCGCTCTTGTGACTTCGGGTCCACCACAAGATGGTCTGGTGCTCCGCCCGCGTGAGGGCCACGTACAGCAAACGGAGGCTCTCGCCCAGTGCCTCGTCATTGGCGAGGGCCTTGCGCTCGGCGGCTTCCTCGACAGTCGGCCACCCGGCCCCGTTGGCGACGTCGAAGGTTCGCCACCCCGTGATGGGGTCCTGGTAGACGATCTCGTGGGCCGTCGCGTGGCCCGAGCGCCACATCGTCGGGACGCACACGACGGGGAACTCAAGGCCCTTGGCCACATAGACGGTCATGATCTGCACGGCCTCGGCGTCGGACTCGACCTGGCGAGCCGTGATGTCGTTCTCCGGGTCGTCGGGGGTCTCGCCTTCGAGCTGGTCGAGCAGCGTCAAAAGGCCGGCCGGGGTCGGCCTACGACCGGTCGTGGCCGCCTGCAACAGGCTGGCGACGTGGTCCAAGTCGGTGAAGTTGCGGTCGCCGTCGTTCGCCGCCAGCACGCGTGCGGCGACCCCGTTCTCGGACCAGATTCGGGCGCAGAGCGCGACGGCGCCGTGTGCCGCGAGCGTCTTGGACCAGCTGTCGAGCTGGTTCTGGACATCGCTCAGGGCCAAGTCGTCAGCCGCGTCGAGTTCGCCAACGCTCCATCCGAAGAACCAGCTCAAAGCAGCGGACCGGGCCCGGGTCGGGTCGCTCGGCCGGACGAGGGCGTTGAGCAGCCATCGCCACTGCATCGCCGCCGGCGAGCGCAGCACGCTGTCGCCCCTCGTCGTCACAGCCGGGATGCCTCGACTCCGCAGCGCCCTTTGGATTATCTCCGACTCGTTGTGCTGGCCGACGAGCACGGCGATGTCCTTCGGTTCAAGGGCGCGCTCAGGCCGCTCACCGCTCGCGGGCAGGCGAGCTGAGTCCAACAGCTCGTGGACCTGCAGGGCGAGGTCGCGGGCTACCGCCGCCTGGGCGGCGTCGACCTGGATCGGGCCGGAGGCTGTGCGGGCCAGGTCCTCACCGAGGGCCAGGCGCACTCCTAGTGCAGGCAGCACCGCGCCGTCGCGAGATGTCATGCGCAGGCCCTCGTTCTGCTCAGACGCCTTGACTGGCACGAACCCGATCCTCGGGTCGCCGAAGGTGACCCCCGAGAAGACCCGCTCCAAGGCGGCGAGCAGCGCCCCGTCGCTGCGCCAGTTCGTGCCGAGCGTCGACCGCTTCGTACCCTCCTCGTGGGCAGCTTCCAGATAGGTGTGGACGTTCGCGCCTCTGAAGGCATAGATCGCCTGCTTGGGGTCAGCCACGAGCACGAGGGTCGTGTCCTCGCCTGAAGCGGCGAACATCTTCGAGAAGATCGACCACTGGACCGGGTCGGTGTCCTGGAACTCGTCGACGAGCGCGACCTGGAAGCGCCTTCGCAAGATGGCGGCCGCTGCGTCGTTGTCGAGCGCGTCGCGCAGCTGTGTCAACAGGTCGTCGAAAGACAACGTGCCTGCTGCGCGACGTCGGTGGTGGATTCCCTCCACGACGAGGTCCACCAGACGGCGCAGCCGGGCGGCTGCCGGGGTGGTGTCCGCGTCAGGCTCGGGGACGAGGTGGATCCCCGGGTTGGCCAGCACCCTGGCAGCGATGCCGGTGAGCTCTTTCAGGCTCGGGAGAACATTGGCGGCCGTTGGATCGGCGGCGAACGACTCGGCCGCCAGCACATCCGCGCACACCGAGCCGAGGAGCTCGGGCGTGTTGTCGAGCAGCGAGGCGTCGAGATCCCCGCTGGCTGCCGAGCCGAGCGTACGCAAGACCTGTTGGGCAAAGCCGTGGATAGTCGTGATCGTGGCGGCGTCGAAATCGACCAATGCCTGCTCGAGCCGGGCGAGACGGCGTTTTCTGTCCGTGCTCGCAACGAGGGCGAGGAGGTCGTCACCATCTACGGTCTCCATCGGCGCACGAAGCGCTGCCACTGCCTCGCCGAGCCGGCTGCGCACCCGGTCACGCAGCTCGGCGGCAGCGGCCCGCGTGAAGGTGACGATGAGGAGCTTCTCGACAGGGACCCCCGCCTCGGCGACGTACCGCACGACCAGGCCGGCAAGGGTGTAGGTCTTGCCAGTCCCCGCGCTCGCCTCGATGGTGACCCGGCCCTCGGGCAGGGGCCCGACGGGCGAAAAGATGTCCGTCTCGGTCATGGGACTTCCTCGGTGCTCGTATCGACCGCGTCCCAGAGGTAGTCGGCGAATCGCTCGGCCCGACCGGAGCGGTTGCCCGGGGGGTCGCCTGCCCGCGCCGGCACAGCCCGCAGCTCAGCGAGGGTGATGTCGCCGAAGACGAGCCGGTTCGCCTCGTCATGGCCCTCGCCACCGCCCCCAAAGGGAAGCCAGTCGTTCGTTCCCGCCTTGTGTTTGTGAAGCTTGTAGGAGAGTTTGGGGAAAAGCGGGATGGGCTCGATCATGCCGCGCCGGTAGCAGTCGACGGCGACCTCGAGAGCACTTAGAGCCAGGCGTCGACGCTCGGCGGCGGTATCGCCGCGGGCGGAGAGCTGAATGGCGGCGTGCCCCTCGCCCGCTTCGGGCGTGCCGACAACCACGCTCCTCCACCCGATCGTGGGCTCGCTTGCCGTCACGGCCACGAGGTCGAGCCACGCAGGCAGGCGGCGTTTGGGCCCGAGCCTGCTGCAGGTGACAAGCGCGGGGCCGGGCGATGAGCCTGAACAGCCGCCGGCGATGGTGTCGGCGAGGCGAGTGCCGTCGCGCAGTGTCACTTCCACGCTCAGGCGTTCCTTGCTCGCCAAGTCGACACCTAGCTCACCAGCACGAGCGAGCAGTGCCTCGACAGTTTCTTCGATCCCGGCCAGCTGGGCCTCGCCGAGCACGCCCGGGGGTAGCGCCCCTAGAGCGTGCTCGCGACGGCGCCACTCGGCCGCGGAGTGCCCGCGGACTCGAGCGGTCAAGAGCCGGTCGGCAACGGCCCAGTGATCGAGGGCGTCGAGCGAGGTGGCGAGATCGTCAGACAAGTCGCGTTCCTCGCCCAGCAGGCGAAGTTGCAGGCGCTCACGCAGGAAGGCCTTCACGGGATGACGAAAGAATCCCTTGAGCTCGCTCAGGGTGATGACGCCTTGCTGGTCACCGACTGGCGGAAGCGGCCCGGTCATGAATGGCATGTGCTCGCTGGACTGACGCCTGCGCGCGACGGCCCCGGCGAAGGCCCCGGGGTCGAAGCTGAAGGGCTCGACTGTGCCGAGGGCGTGGGGTTTGAAGTTGGCCTCGTCGAAGGGCTGGCAGGGGTGGATGGTCTCGACCAGGGCCGGGTACTCACTGCGGCTTCGCGGTGAAAGGGTCGCCTCGATGGTGTCGCGCAACTCGGCCAGGACAGTGGTGCGCGGTACCTCCCGGTTCGTTCGGACGCTGCGGCCCATCCGCGTGATCACGAGGTGGTCGCCGGCGGCGAGGATCGCTTCGAGCAGCGCCTGACGGACTTCAGAGCGCGGGTCGTGATCGCCCACAAGTGGCGCCAGGGCGGCGAGATCGTCCCCGTCGCCGGTGCCGGAGCCCGTCGTGCCCGCATCGTCCAGGCCCAGCAGGCAGACGACCCGGAAGGGTAGCCAGCGAAGCGGCGTGAGCGAGCTGACGGTGATGCCACCTCTGAAGAAGTCCGAGCGCGGTGGCGATCCCTGCAGCCGGTCGCCGAGCAGGCGGCGGATCTCGGCCAATGAGAGCTCGACGGGAGCCGGCTTGTCTCCGACCACCGCTTGGTCTCCGACCTCGGCCAGGATGCGGCGCAGTTGGTCAAGTTGCCAGCGCTGGGCATCCTCGACCTCGAAGAACTGGCCGACGCAGTCCGACAGCGTCTCGCACCAAGCAGCGACGGGACGGGGCAGCCTTGCTTGCCTGGCGAGAGCCGCCAGGCGGGAGACGAGCTCAGCGAATCGCCCGGCGACGGCGATGTCGCTTGCTTCCACGCCGAGAGGAGCGATGTCTCTTGGACCAAGGCCGATGTCGTCGTCGCTGACGGCCACTCCCATGAGCACGCGGTCGATTGCCGCACACCAGGTGTTGGCTGAGAAGTCCGTGGGTAGTCCCCAGGGCGCCCGCTGGGCGCCGTTAAGCCCCCAGCGCACGTTGGCCCGTTGCGCCCAGGTTGTGATCGTGGCGAGGGCTTCGTCGTCGAGTTCGAATCGGCTTCGTACGAGCGGCAGGGAGATGAATTCCAGCACCTCGGAGGCGCTGAACCGGCCCGAGACCAGCGCCAGCAGGGAGTCGAGAGCGGCGAGAGCGGGGTGTGACTCGCGAAGCGAGCGATCCGTGATGCGGTAGCGAAGCCGGGGCGGGGCGTTGCTGGACGCTTCGTCGATCTCGGCACCTACGGCACGAGTGCTCGGCGCGGCCGAGACCCCGAAGCCGGCTTCGACGAGGGGGGCGAACTGGTCGATCGCCGGAGTGAGGACTGCGATGTCCTCTTCCGCGAGGGTCGGGTCGTCGTCGAGCAGATGGAGGATCACGTCGCGAAGGACCTGGACCTGACGTGCCTGGCCGTGACAGGAATGCACCTGCACCGAGCGATCGTCGAGACATAGCTCGAAGTCGCCCGCTGGCGAACTCCCTGAACGCAGGTCGTCCTGCAAGCGGGCGAGAAGCGTGCCCGTCGCACCGTGGACCGGCTCTTGGCCCGACTCCACTGAGCTGGGCGTGGGAAAGCCGCGCCCTTCCGCCGCAGCCAGGAGCACGGCGCGCTCGCGGTAGGGAGCTCCCCAGGAGCGCAGCAACGGGTGGTCGACCTGGCGCACCTGGGTGTCACTGGCATCCTCGGAGCGCAGCATCACGAGCGGCGGGAGGTTTGCGAGCGTCGCCTCCCGCACCCGGGCCGTGGTTGGCGGCGACGGGTCCAAAAGCAAGAGGTGCACCTCACGTCGGGCGGAAGCGGCCTCGACAAGCTCGACAAATGGCGCCCCGCTCGGCAGCGTCGTGACTCCGAAGATCGCGAGGCGCGACGGCAGGTCCAGCACGAGCGTCCCTGCGCGCACCTCCTCCAACAGGCTTGGCAGCCGCTCGGGTGGGCTCGCAGACCCGATGCATGCACGCACGAGGCGCCAAAGGTGAGGCTGCCAGCGGTCATGCTCGACAAGAGGGCGACCCGTGGCGTCGACGTCGCGCCCTGCGTTCCAGTGCAGTACGAGCTCGGGACGGCGCACGGCATAGTGATCGAAGAGATCGGCGAGGCGCCGGGCGCGACCGAACCAGGTAGCTCCTTCCGGGAGCTCTGTTAAAGGTCCGAGGCGATCGTCCAGTCGCCTTGAAACGAGCACGTCGAGAACCGCCCATACGAGCGAGTCGACCTGCCACGGATCTTGCTCTGCGTCGCGGCCGGCCGCGAGCACGGCTTGGCGCAGGCTCCCGGGGAACCCGAAGACGATATTCGCCGCCACCCCGTCCCCATTCGCGGCACTGGACGAGCCCAGGCAACGGGCTAGCTCCAAGGCGAGCCAGCGTCGCATTGCGACCGTGGGCACCGCCACCCATTCGGGCATCATCGGATCCTCAAGCGGCTCTGCCAACACCTCGGCGAGCGCAAACGCCAGCGGCCTCACCCGGCTGGCACTTGATAGGTGAAGCACGTGCCGAACACTACCTAGAGGCTGTGACCGTCACAGAGGTCGCGGGGCTACCTTGGAGACGTGGCCATCGCTCCTCTGGCACCAGGCGCGTGATCAAGTACATCGGCTCGAAACGGCGCCTCGTTCAGGCCATTTCTGCCCTCGCCGCCGGGTGCGGCGCCACGACGGCAGCGGATCTGTTCACCGGAACGACCCGCGTGGCCCAAGAGCTCAAGCGTCAGGGGGCCTTCGTCACTGCCGTCGACACGGCTACCTACTCCGAGGTGCTCGCCCAGTGCTACATCTCGACAGACGCCGCGGCCGTCGACAACGCTGAGCTCGCCGATGCAGTCGCCAGTCTCAACAGCCTCGGTGGTCGGAGGGGGTATTTCACCGAGGTCTTCTGCGAGCGCGCCCGCTATTTGAGGCCGGAGAACGGTGCCCGTGTCGACGCGATACGCGACACCATCGAGGAACGTCACCGGGATAGCCCGCTCTATCCTCTGCTGCTCACGAGCCTGCTCGAGGCCGCCGACCGGGTCGACTCGACGACCGGGCTGCAGATGGCGTACTTAAAGACATGGTCCCCGCGATCGTTGCAACCTCTCTCGCTGAGAGTGCCAGATCTGCTCTTGGGGCCTGGCCGGGCGCTTCGCGCCGATGCCGCGCAGGCGGTCAAGACCATGGACCCAGTCGACTTCGCCTATCTCGACCCGCCCTACAACCAGCACCGCTACTTCACCAACTACCACGTTTGGGAGACGCTCATCCGCTGGGACGCACCCGACCACTACGGGATCGCCTGCAAGCGAGCCGACGCCAAGGGTGCCGACAACCGCAGCAGGTTCAACTCCCGGCGGACTATGCCGGGGGCACTCGCGGAGGTCGTCGCCGGGCTCAAGGCGACCGTGGTCGTCGTGTCTTGCAACGACGAGTCTTGGCTCGGGCGGGACGAGCTCGTCGAGATGTGTGCCTGCCGGGGGCACGTCGAGCTGCTCGAGTTCGACTCCAAGCGCTACGTGGGCGCCCAGATTGGGATCCACGACCCGTCAGGCCGGAAGGTGGGCAAGATCTCGCATCTGCGTAACGTCGAACGTCTCGCCGTCTGTGGCCCCCGCCGTGCGGTGCTCGGCGCCCTCGAGGCGTGCAGCCGGCTGTCGTTTGACGGCCGCGAGACGGCGCCGTCGCGTAGCGGAGGCGAGGAGGGACTGGCGTGAACAGCTCGACGGTCGTTCTCGCGCTGGCTGTGTTCGGCGCAAGCGCGGTCGAGATGGTCGAGGCGCTGACGATCGTCACGGCCGCCGGCGTGACGCGGGGATGGCGTTCGGCCATCGAGGGCACTCTCGCCGCCGTTGCTGTTCTGGCGGCTCTCGTCATCGCCGTCGGTATCCCCCTCGCCCGACTCGTTCCCATCGACTTCTTGCGGGTCGTCATCGGGGCCTTGTTGCTCGTGCTCGGCCTCGACTGGTTGCGCAAAGCAGTTCTAAGAGCAAGCGGACACAAGGCCCTGCACGACGAGGACGCCATCTTCGCGACCACGGTGGCGAGCCTCTCGCCCGGGTCACCGCCGCCGGCAGGCGGCAATTCGCCGGTCCCGCGTAGCGCCGCCTGGCGGCGCGGCCCGCGCGATGCCACCGGCTTCACCGTCGCTTTCAAGGGCGTTTTTCTCGAGGGCATGGAGGTCGTGCTCATCGTCATAACCCTCGGGGCTAGCTCGGGCCATCTTGCCCTCGCATCGTGTGCGGCGGCGGCGGCGGCCGTCATCGTCTCTGCTATCGGCTACCTGGTCGCTCGCCAGCTCTCCGAGGTGCCCGAGAACTGGCTCAAGCTCGCCGTCGGAATCATGCTGACAAGCTTCGGCGTCTTCTGGGTCGGCGAGGGTGTGGGCGTCCATTGGCCCGGGAGCGACCTCATGATCCTCGTGCTCGTGGCCGTGTTCACGCTGACCGCGACGCTGTTGTCCTTGGGCATGCGTGCGCTCGGGCCTTCACGCGAGCCCCTTGCCACGACAACAGGCCGCGAGTCATGAGCGGGCCTGTGGACCCACCTCGCGGGCTATTGCGATGACAGCTGTTTCGCGTGCGCTTGGGGCCTTCGCGAGATTCTGGCGCGACTTCCTCATCGGAGACGCGCCGGAGCTTTTCATCGGGACGCTTGTCTTTGTCGCGTCGGCTCTGGCACTTCGACACAGGAGCGACATCGCGGTTTTCGCCCTTCCCCTGATCGTCGTTGTCTTTCTTGCAGGCAGCGTGCTTCGCGGGCGTGCCAAGAGCTGACTCGCGACCCCGTTGCGCACCCGGAGGGCGCGCTGGCTTGCTGTAGCGTCCCCCCGGTGGCAGAGGCTCGGGTAGCAGGTCTCTTGCGACGAGTCGTGGCGAGCCTCCCCTCGGGCGAGGTGCGCCCCGGGCAGCTCGAGATGGCCGAGGCCGTCGCAAAGGCCCTCGCGAGCGGTGGCAATGTCGCCGTGGCTGCCGGGACGGGGACGGGCAAGTCACTTGCCTACTTGGTGCCGGCCATCGCCTCGTCCAAGCACGTCGTCGTCGCCACCGCCACGAAAGCGCTGCAGGACCAGCTCGCCAACAAGGACCTCCCCCTCGTGGCGAGTGGGCTTGGCCGCTCGGTGCGCTGGGCGGTGCTGAAGGGTCGTTCCAACTATCTCTGCCGCCAGCGCCTTGTCGAGCTCGAGCGCCTCGGAGAGCAGCAGCGAATCGACGCGCCGCTCGGAGACGAGGCGCCAACAGAAGGCCAACCGCCCCAACCTGAGGCGCCCGATGACAAGGGTGCCTCAGCGCGCCCCGCCGCCCGGCGCGTGGGAGAGGAGGTACGACGCCTCGTTGAATGGGCCGCGAGCACGGCCAGCGGGGACCGGGCAGAGCTCGATTTTGAGCCTTCCTCTCAGGCGTGGTCGAGCCTGAGCGTCGCCGCCGACGAGTGCCCGGGGGCGCGCCGTTGTCCCTCTGGTGGTGAGTGCTTCGCCGAAGCTGCCCGGGCGAGGGCCGCTGCGGCCGACATCGTCGTTGTCAACCTCCATCTTCTCGGTGCCCACCTGCGCACCGGGGGCGAGGTACTTCCCGAGCACGAGGCCCTCGTGATCGACGAGGCTCACGAACTGGAGGACATCCTCGCCGCGTCGCTCGGCGTCGAGGTGAGCCCCGGTCGTCTCCGGGCGCTCGCGGCTGCTGCCCGGGCGGCGCTCACCTCAGCAGGGCGCCGCGCCCAGCACGGTGAGCAGACCGCTGCTGCCAGGGAGGTCGAGGCAGTGATGGCGGGGGCGACGGCCTTGGAGGATCTCCTCGCCCAAGTCGAGGACCAGCGGCTCGCACCCGGCCTCGGCCCGATCGCCGAGCAGGTCACACTCGTCATCGAACGGCTTGACCGCCTCGGCGGGGAGCTGCGCCGCGCTTGTGAGGGATCAGACCCAGCAACAGGTGCTCGCCTGGCCGAGGCGCAGGGGGGCGACGGCGCCCAGCGTTGTCTGAGGGCCCTCCTCGGCGTCGACCGGTGCCGCGAGGAGCTTTCATCGTGTCTTTCGGCGGGGAGCGAAGAGGTCGTCTGGGTCACCGGGGGAGCGCGTCCGGCGATGCGCTCGGCGCCGTTGGATGTGAGCGGGGCGATGGCCGCCCAGGTGTTCTCGGTGATGCCGGTCGTGATGACGAGCGCCACGCTGCCGCGAGGGCTGGCCGCCCGCATCGGCGCCCCTCCCCAGACCACGGTCGAGCTCGACGTCGGCAGCCCTTTTGCCTACAAGACCAACGGGCTTTTGTACTGCGCGGTGTCACTTCCTGACCGCCGGCGCCCTGAGGCCGAGGCGGCCATCCACGACGAGATAGAGGCGCTCGTGCTCGCGGCGGGCGGTCGCACCCTGGCTTTGTTCACGAGCCGTCGGGCTATGACCGCCGCTGCCGAGGCGCTGGCAAAGAGGTTGCCCTGGCCGGTGCTCGTACAGGGTGAGCTTCCCAAGGCTGTCCTCCTCGAGGCGCTCAGCACCCAGTCGGCGGCCTGCCTATTCGCGACGATGAGCTTCTGGCAAGGCGTCGATGTCCCCGGGCCTGCGCTCACGCTGGTGATCATCGACCGGATCCCGTTCCCCCGGCCCGACGATCCCTTGATGGCGGCCCGCCGAGAAGCTGCGGGTAGGTCGGGGTTTCAGGCGGTCGACCTTCCGCGGGCGGCCACGCTTCTCGCCCAGGGGGCCGGCCGGCTGATCCGTACGGCGACCGACCGGGGGGTCGTCGCCGTGCTCGACTCACGCCTAGCCAATGCCCGGTATGGGCCGGCTCTTGTTCGGGCGCTTCCGCCGATGCGGCGGACGAGGGACCGAGGCGAGGTCGAGGCCTTCCTGCGAGCTATTCACGCCGATGCGGCGGGAGCTTTGTCGCAAGCCTCACGGCCGTCGAAGCCCTGAGGCACTGTTGGCGGGGAGGGCCTCCGGCTCCGGGGCGTTCGTGGGCCGGCGCCTAGACTTATTGGGCAATGGACCCCTCCAACCAACAAAGCCAGGTGCCCGGACAGGTGCCGCACGACTCGTCGCCGGCTCTGGCCAGCTCGATCGTGTGCGGCGGCTGCGGCACCGTCATAGCGGCCGTTGAGCCCTACCCCTTCCGTTGCCCGCGTGCCGGAGACGGTGGGGACCACGTCCTGCGCCGGGTGCTCGACACCAAAAAGCTCGAGTTCGCGGTCGGTGACCCGGAGCCGAATCCCTTCGTACGCTGGCGCAAGCTCTTTCACGCCTACCACCTCGCCACGGCGCACGGCATGAGCGACGCGGATTTCGTCGATCTCGTCCGCGGTCTTGACGCCGAGGTGGCCAAGGTGGACGGCCACGGCTTTGTCGTCACTCCCTTCGAGATCGCCCCCGGTCTGGCGTCGCGTCTCGACACGAGTGCTTCGATCTTTGTCAAGGACGAGACGGGCAACGTCTCGGGCTCGCACAAAGCCCGCCACCTCTTCGGGCTCCTCGTCCACCTGGAGGTCGTGGACCGCTTGGGGATGACACACGGCGCGCCGCCACCGCTGGCGATCGCCAGCTGCGGCAACGCCGCGCTCGCGGCGGCCGTCGTCGCGGCTGCGGGCCGCAGGCGCCTCTTGGTGTTCGTCCCAACAGACGCTGAAGCGGCCGTGGTCGAGCGGCTCAAGTCGCTCGGAGCAGAGATCACCGTCTGCGAGCGACAGCCCGGTGTCGCCGGCGACCCTACCTACCACCGCCTGCAGGCGGCGATCGCCGAGGGTGCCCTTCCTTTCACGTGCCAGGGCAACGAGAACGGCCTCGCCATCGAGGGTGGGGAGACCCTCGGCTACGAGATGGCCGACGCCCTCAGCGCCGACGGGGGTCTCGACCACATCGTGATCCAGGTAGGCGGCGGGGCCCTCGGCAGTGCTGTCGCTCAGGGCTTGTCGGAGGCGGTGGCCTTCGGAGTGCTGAAGGCGATGCCAAAGGTGCACACCGTCCAGACGGCCGGTGCTTGGCCTCTCGCCCGCGCCCTTGCCAAAGTGGCCGCCCGCATGCCCGCTGGCTCAGGCCCCGAAGACGTTCGCGCAGCTGTCGCCTACGCCGCCTCGCACCGCTCAGAGTTCATGTGGCCCTGGGAGAGCGTGCCCCATAGCCTGGCGCACGGCATCCTCGACGACGAGACCTATGACTGGGTGGCTCTCGTCGAGGCGATGCTCGAGACGGGCGGCAAGGCCCTCGTGGTCGACGAGGACGAGATAGCCAGTGCCAACTCGCTTGGGGCCGAGACCACCGGCATCAAGGTGGACCCGACCGGGTCGGCTGGCCTCGCCGGTCTCGTTCAACTGAGCCGCGAGGGCGAAGTACGTGCCGGGGAGAGGGCGGCGGTGCTCTTCACTGGCGCCGTCCGTTAGGGGCTCACCCGCCTCAGTAGCCGAGGCGCTCGATCATCTCCGGGTGGCGTTGCCAGCCTTTTTCGACCTTCACGAACAACTCGAGGTAGGCGCCGGGCTCGAGCTGTTGGCGTACGGCAGTGCCTGCCGCCTTGAGCACGCGACCCCGCTTGCCGATGACGATGCCTTTTTGCGACTCGCGCTCGACGAGGATCTCGCAGCGGATCCGGGGCCATTCCCACTCGGTTACCCTGCAGGCGATCGAGTGGGGGAGCTCCTCTTCAGCATGCCTCAGCAACTGCTCGCGGACGAGCTCGGCCACGAAGAACGCTTCTGGGACGTCGCTCACCATCCCGCTTGGGAAATACCGGGGGCCGAGCGGCATTCGGGCCGCCAGGTGCTCGACGAGGGCGCTCACGCCCTCGCCGGTCTTGGCCGACAAGGGGAAGTACTCAGCGCCCGACAGGCCGAGGTCTGTAGCGGCAAGGGCAAGATGGTGCAGGACCTTGGCGCCGTCGACGCGGTCGACCTTGTTGAGGGCGATCACCGTGTCTGGGCGCAGTCGCTCGGCTATGTAGCGGTCGCCAGGGCCGATCGGCGCGTCGGCCTCGAGCAGGAGCACGCAACAGTCGACATCTTCGAACGTGGACGAAGCCGTCTCGTTGAGGCGGCTTCCGAGGGCGGTGCGCGGCCGGTGCAGCCCAGGGGTGTCGGTGAAGACGATCTGGCCGTCTGCCCGGTCGAGCACGCCCCGGATACGAGTCCGCGTCGTGTTGGGCGTGGGGGACGTTATGGCAACCTTGCGCCCGAGGATCTTGTTCAAAAGGGTCGACTTGCCCACATTGGGCCGGCCGACGAGAGCGACGAAGCCGGAGCGGAAATCGGCCTGCTCGGTGTCGTCGCCAATGCTCACCGGCGGGTCTCGCCTTCGATCCGCGCAGCTCCGTTGCTCGTCGGCGGGTGCTCCCCGGTGCTCTCACGTTCAATGCGCTCCCCCTTCGGGCCCGAGCGCTCCTCGCGCTCTTGAGACCGATGGGCCCGCTCGGCGAGCCACCCCTCGTCGGGGTTCTTAGGCCCGGCATGAAGCGGGGGGCCCTCGAGACGGACGATGCGCACACTGCCGATGCGCCGGCCCTGGAGCTTCTCGGCGACGAGGAGATGGCCGTTGACCTCGATCGTCTCTCCTTCTGAGGGGACGTGGCCACTGACGGCGAGCACTAGGCCGCCGATGGTGTCCCAATCCCCCGTTGGCAGCTCGGCCCCGAGGATCTCGTTCACCTCGTCCACGGCCATCTTGCTCGAGACGCGGAATTGACCACCTCCGAGGGGCACGATCAAGGGCTCGTCGACGTCGAACTCGTCGACGATCTCGCCGACAAGTTCCTCGATCAGGTCCTCAAGGGTCACCACGCCGGCTGTGCCGCCGTACTCGTCGATGACGACGGCAAGGTGGAATTGGCCGGCCTGCATCTCGCGCATCAAAGGCGCTACACGTTTGGTCTCGGGAACGTAGTTGGCCGGTCGGGCGATCTCGCCGACAGGGGCGTGCTCCTTGCCCGATCGCACGGCGCGGATCAGGTCCTTGGTGAAGGCGATGCCGACGACGTCGTCGAGGCTCTGGTTGAAGACCGGGATGCGGCTGTAGCCGGCCTCGATGGCACGCTCGAGGACAGCGCCGGTCTCGAGGGACTCCTCGACGGCGACTACGTCGGGCCGCGGCACCATGACCTCTCTCACGATCGTGTCGCCGAACTCGATGATCGAGTGGATCAGCACCCGCTCATCGCTCTCAATCGCCTCGTCGAGCGCCGCCACATCGGCAAAGGCGAGCAGCTCGGACTCGGTCACATCCGCCTCGCTCCGCGGGCCGCGGCCACCTGGGGTTATGAGGCGGGCAAGGCCGATGAGGGCGCCTGAGACGACCCTTGTGGGCGGGAAGCGGACGAGGTTGGTGACAAGCGGTGCCGCCAGCAGCGCCGCTCGGTCGGAGTGGCGCACCGCCCACTGCTTTGGGACCGCTTCTGAGAAGACGAAGATCACCACGACCTCGAAGGCAGTCGCGACGGCTACGCCGATCGGGCCGAAGACCTGGGCTGCGACGACGCCGACGAGCGTGGCGGCCACGAGCTGGCACAAGAGCACGAGCAACAAGATCGGGGCCAAGAAGGCCTCCGGGTCCTCTACGAGACGGCGCAGCGAGCGCGCCCCCCGTTGGCCGGCGTCCTCGAGGGACTTCGCGCGCGCCCGTGAGGTCCTCGTAAGGCCAGTCTCCGCCAGCGACAACACCGCAGAGGCAGCGATGAGGACGAAGACGGCCAGGAGGAGTGCACCGTCCGCGCCGGTGAAGCTTCTCGCGCTAGCGAGCATCACAGACCGGTGCTCGCCTGGCGGTAGTAGGTGGCTAGCAGCTGCTGTTCGAGCGCCTCCATAGCGGCTGCTTCGTCGTCCTCCTCGTGGTCCATGCCGAGAAGGTGCAATATGCCGTGTACCACGAGGAGGGCGAGCTCGTCGTCATAGCTGCCCGCGTGCTCGGGGGCCTGACGCCAGGCGACCTCGGGGCAGATGACGACGTCGCCGATCAAAAGGGGCATGTCATCGACCTCGAGCGGCCCGCGCCCGGGCCCGCTCGCCTCGGGGTCAGGGACATGGCCGGGACCGATGAGCTCGTCCTCGATCGGGAACGAGAGCACGTCGGTCGGCCCTTTACGCCCCAAGAAGCGGTCGTTCAGGCCGGCGATCGCCGTCTCGTCGACGAACATCAAGGAGAGCTCGGCGCCTTGTGAGATGCCCCTGTCGCCCAGGACCCGCTCGGCCAGGGACACCCATCGGGCCAGGTCGACGGGCCTGTCGGACTGCTCGTCGGCGGCAAAGACCTGGGCGGTCACCGCGGTGGCCGAGCCGGCGGGGCCACGACCTTGCCCGCGGGCTCATAGTTGCCGTTGCTGGACTCCGGGCCTGTCGCGTCGCTGCCCGGGGCCGCCAGGTCGGTGCGGGTCTTCCCCGCCCCGATACTGCGCGCTTCGGCGGAGCGTTCGTAGGCAGACACGATCTCGCGCACGATGCGATGGCGGACGACGTCGGCCTGGCCGAGACGGACAAAGCTGATTCCCTCGATGGCGCCGAGCAGCTCTTCAAGGTCCAAGAGCCCGGAACGACCTCCGGTTATGTCGATCTGGGTGACGTCACCGGTGACGACGACCTTGGTGCCGAAGCCGATCCGGGTGAGGAACATCTTCATCTGCTCCGGAGTCGTGTTCTGGGCCTCGTCGAGGATCACGAAGCTGCCGTTCAGTGTCCTCCCCCGCATGAAGGCGAGCGGTGCCACTTCGATCGTGCCCCGTTCCAAGAGGCGCTGGGTGCCCTCTGGTTCGAGCATGTCGTAGAGGGCGTCGTAAAGGGGACGCAGATACGGGTCGACCTTGGCCATGAGATCCCCGGGAAGGAAGCCGAGCCTCTCCCCGGCCTCGACGGCGGGGCGCGTCAAGATGATGCGCGCCACGTCTTTGGCCTGGAGGGCCTGCACAGCCAGGGCGACGGCGAGGTAGGACTTGCCCGTCCCGGCCGGCCCGATCCCGAAGGTCACCGTGTTGGCGGCGATGGCGTCCACGTAGCGCTTCTGGCCCGCGGTCTTCGGGTGCACCTTGCGGCCCCGGGCGGAGCGTCCGGCCTCTGCGTTCAAGATGTCGGAGGGCCTGACGTCGTCCTTGACCATCTCGATGGTGTGACCGAGGTTCGTCGGGTCCAACCAGTGGCCCTGTTCGAGCAGCGAGACGAGCTCTTCGAAGAGGCGACCGACGCGCTCGGCCTCGGGCCCTTCGACGGTGATCTCGTTGCCGCGGACATGGATGCGGGTGTCGTCGAAGGCCGCCTCGACGGTACGCAACAGCTCGTCACGTTGGCCCAGCAGGCCCACCATGAGGTGGTTCCCGGGGACGAGGATCTTGACCTGGGTGGACGACACTTGGCTCTCGCGAGAAGGGTACCAGGCACTCCGGCCCCCACCGGCCACTTCGAAGGCTCGACTTCTTGGCCACTCGCGGGCACTTTCGGCCGGCTCTGGTCGCGGCACAGGCTTAGTCAGCCCGGGGGCCAGGCCATGTGGCGCCCCCCAAGGACGTGCATGTGGAGGTGGGCGACGCTATTGCCGGAGTCGGGACCGATGTTGAGAACAAGGCGAGAGCCGCGCTCGGCCAGGCCCTCGGCGAAAGCCACACAGCGGGCGACCTCGAACATCTCCGCCAGGAGCTCTCCGTGCCCAAGGGCGAGGGCGGCGGCGTCGACGATGTGCTCGCGCGGAATTACGAGCACGTGAGTTGGTGCCACGGGGCGCAGGTCGCGAAAGGCGAACACGAGCTCGGTGGAGAACACCTCTGCCGAAGGGGCCTCACCGGCCGCGATGGCGCAGAATATGCAGTCGGGCACGGGCGAGAGCGTACCGGTGGGCCTTGTGCGACCGGCGGCCTCAAGCCGTCGGGACCGCCGGCCGGAGCCGGCAGGCGACCTCGTTCGCGAGCAGCCGGCCACGGCGGGTGAGCACGGCGCGCCCGCGCTTCGCGCGCCACGAGGCCGAGGAGGGCCTCGTCCTCGGGCAGGGAGCCGGCCTCGACCCCTTCCCGGGTGCGGATGGCGAGCTCGAGGGCTTCGACGAGGCGCCCCTCGGGTTCGAGGCGCTCCTCGCCCGCCACCGCCGAAGCTTTCGAGGAGATGGCAGCCATGTAGCGCTGGGGACTGCGGATGTTCCAAAAGCGCCGGCCGGCTATGTGGCTGTGGGCAGCACATCCGATGCCGAGGTATTCACCTTGGCGCCAGTAGTTCTGGTTGTGGCGGCATTCGTGCCCGGGCCGCGACCAGTTGGAGATCTCGTACCAGGCCAGTCCGGCGGCTTCGAGGACCTCGTCAGCCATCTCGTAACGTCGGGCCTGTACGTCGTCGTCGGGGTGGCGCCCGGGATCGCGACCTAGCGGTGTGCCCGGCTCGGCCTGCAGGCCGTAGGCGCTCACATGCGGCGGCTGGGGGTCGAGGCCGAGCACGCCTTGGAGAGTGGCTTCCCAGTCCCGGTCAGTCTCGGACCGCGCCCCGTAGATGAGATCGAGGCTGAACGTGGCGAAGCCGGCCTCGCCGATGGCGGCTACAGCAGCAGGCACCGCCTCGGGGCTGTGGCGCCGGCCGAGGCCCGAAAGAACGTGCGCAGAAAGTGATTGGACCCCGAGCGAGATTCGGTTCACGCCCGCCGAGGCGTAGGTGGAGAGCAGCTCGGCGGTGACGTCCTCCGGGTTGCACTCGACGGTCACCTCCGCCTTTGTCTCACGGGAGATGCCGGCGAGGAGACGGACGAGCTCTTCGGCGGGCATCTGCGAGGGCGTGCCGCCACCGAAAAAGACGGTCGACGCCATGCCGAGGCCGGCTGAGTAGGCGGTGCGGAGCTCGTCCAGACAGGCGTCCACGTAGTCCGAGGACAAGTGGCTGATGCCCGTCCATGTGGCGAAGGCGCAGTAGTCGCAACGACTTGCGCAGAACGGGACGTGCACATAGACGCCGAGCCCGCCTGAGGCGAGAGCGCCCGGCTCACCCACGAAGGACGCCGAGCTCCTCCAGCCTCTTGAGAAGTGTCGCGAGGCTCTGGCCGAGCATCGAGGCCATAACGCGCAGGTCCTCCGAGCGGATCGTCAGCACCTCGCCGTTGAAGTCCTGGCGCTGCACCTGCACCGAGGCGAGGAACCGCCGCAGCAGCTCACGCTCTGGACCTTGCACCTCGGAGAGGCGCAGCAGGTCGACGACAACTTTGAAGGGCTTTCCCTCAGTGTCGGGCCGCTCGCCGTTTGTGTGAAAGGCCTGGCCTGCCCGCGGGGTTGGCGGTTCGCTTCCATCCGGCGGCAGGAGCTGGTCGACGGGCACCCGGTACAACCTCGCCAGGCGCTGCAAGCGGGGCACCGAGATCGTGCGCTCACCCCGCTCGTAGGCACCGAGCACCGAAGCCTTGAACTCCAGCCTGGAGGCCTTTTCGACCGCCTGCAGAGACAGTCGCTTCTGGCGTCTCACAGCGCGCAGCCGAGCACCGACGGCGACCGCGTACTGAGGGTCCTCGCCTTCGGGATTCTGGCCTGGAGTCATCGGGTCTCTCTCCGCTCGGATTCAGCGCGCTTGCGCTCAAGCACCGCCACCCGCAAACGGGTTACCGCCTCGGCTGTGCCGGACCGCCGGGCCCTCATCTGTCCGCCACCGGACCACGGCCCACCATCAAGTTTGGCTCGCGATGGCTCCTTCCTGCAAGAACGACGCTGGCGAGGAGCCTCCCGAAAGGACCGCGGGCCGGCTCAGTGCGACACAGCTACTGCCATTGCCCGCAGGGCGCACAGCAGCGAGCCGGCGACGAGAGCCGCTGTCTCGACTCGCAGCACGCCGTCTCCGAGAGTCACCTTTGCCTCCACGAGGGCAAGCTCCCGAACAGACCAGCCACCCTCGGGCCCGACGCACACGACCGGAGTCGCGAGGGATACCGGCGAACCTCCCGGCTCGGCTAGTGCAACCGGTGTGTCGCGGCGGGCCATCTCGTCGACGCTGCAGCTAGCACCCATCTCGGGGAGGAACGGTCGGCGCGACTGCATTGCCGCCTCACGGATGATTCTGCGGAGGCGTTCGCTGCGCCGGGCCGCCTGCTCCCGGTCGGGTCGGACAACTGTCCGGTCCGCCACGAGCGGAGTGAGCACGTTGACCCCGAGCTCGACCAGCTTGGCGACGGCCCACTCGGTGCGTTCGGCCTTGGCCCAGGAAAAGCCGACTTCTACCAAAGGCAACGGCTTAGCCATGCTCTTTACAGGACCGGTGGCCTCAAGGCCACAGCCCACGTTCTTGCGCGACCCCGGTCCCTTTCGCGCCAGCACAGGCCCGGTGAAGGCGCACATGCGGAAAGAGCCGGCCCCGTCCGCCGTCGCGACCACCTCCCCCGGTTTCAAGCGAAGGACGTCACAGAGGTGGTGGGAGTCCTCGAGGCTCAAAACGGGTGCGTTGAGGTCCTCCACGAAGACCAGGGCCGCGGCGCCCCGCAGCTCCGCGTCGGGGGCGCAGGCAACCACGCTCAGCCGAAGGCCGAGCGGAGCCTCGACAAAAGGCCCGGGTCGGGCGGTTGCACGGCTTCACCGCGCAGCGCCGCCAGTTTACGGAGTAGCTCGTCCTCCTCCTTGGAAAGCTTGACGGGCGTGTCCACAAAGACGCTGACGAGAAGGTCACCTCGTCTGCCGCCCCGAAGGCGCGGTACCCCGTGCCCGGCGACCTTTAGGACTCGACCGGTCTGTACTCCGGAGGGGACAGTCAACAAGTAGGGCCCGTCCAAGGTGTCGAGCTCGATCTCGGTGCCCAGAGCCGCCTGGGCCACGGACAGGTGCAAGGTCGTGAGGAGGTCGGTTCCCGAGCGCTCGAAGCGGCCGTCGGGCTCCACGCGCAGATGGACGTACAAATCGCCCGGCACACCGCCGCGAAGTGCAGCTGCCCCGGCGCCGGCGATGCGAAGGGTGGCACCGTCGTCGACGCCCGGCGGTATCTCGACTGTGAAGCTCCGGTCCTCAACGCGTCGGCCCTCGCCGCGGCAGTCCGGGCAGGGCGAGGTGATCACCTTGCCAAGCCCGTTGCAGCGGCCGCAGGGAGTGGCGGTCATCATCTGGCCGAGAATCGACTGACGCACCCGCTGTATCTGGCCCGAGCCGCGGCAGTCCGGGCACGTGCTCGCATGTGTGCCCTCGCGGGCGCCGCTGCCCGAACAGGTCGTGCACGTCACGGGCGCCTTCAAGTTGACCTCGTGGCGCGTGCCGAAGACCGCCTCGGCGAGGCCGATCTGCAGCACGATCTCGGCATCGGCCCCCTGGCGGCGAGAGGTCCGGGAACCGCCCGTGGAGAAGCCCTGATTGAAGAACGCGTCGAAGAGGTCCCCGAGGCCACCGGCGAAGCCGAAGTCGCTACTGGCACCAGGAGCACCTGTTCCTCGCACGCCCTCGGGACCGAACATGTCGTAACGTCGCCGGCGCTCGGGGTCGCGCAGGGTCTCATAGGCGACGGTCACCTGCTTGAACCGGGACTCCGCCTCGGCATCGCCCGGCTTGGTGTCAGGGTGCAGCTCGCGGGCCAAGCGCCGATAGGCACGCTTCAGCTCATCTTCAGTCGCCGAGCGCGGGACGCCGAGCAGCTCGTAGAAATCCTGGGTCATCGCCAAGGCCTAACCCCCGCTCAGCTCTCTCGAGAGTCTCTGGCCGACGACGGCTACCGCGGCCAGGGCGTGCTCGTAGTCCATCCGGGTCGGCCCGAGCACCCCGATGGTCCCGAGCGCGACACCTTCTGATTCATAGGGCGCGACGACGAGCGAGCATTCGGCGAGCGACTCGATGGCCGAATGCTCGGAACCGATCGAGACCGACTGGCCCTGGGCGAGTACGTCGCGAAGCAGCGTCACGACGACGTAGGACTGCTCAAGGATCCCGAGCACGGCCCTTACCTGCTCGATGGCATCGAAGCGCTCGGCCATGAAGGCGGCGCCGCCCACGAAGACCTGGTCGGTGCTCCCGGCTGTACTGCCATCTTCGAGGGCGGCGACACAGCTACGTACCAAGTCGTCGACCTCGGCGTTCCCGCTCGACATCTCGGCTGGTGCGAGCCAGAGCGAGCTTCCCGAGAGGCGCTGTTGCAAGGCGACGCTCGCGGCTGAGAGCACGCTGTCAGAAACTCCATCGGGAAGGCTGATCGTGCGCTTTTCCACGACTCCGTTGGAAAGCACGGCTACAGCCATGACGGTGTGGGTCGAGAGGCGGGCGATGAGGGCAGAGCGGACCACCAGCGCCTCGTGGGCGGGGCTCACCACTACCGCGGCGCAGTCGGTGAGTTGTGCGAGCAGCCTTGAGGTGTCCTGGAGGACTCGTTCGAGCTCACCGTGAGCTTTGGAGAAGAAGACCTGCACCTTTTCGTGCTCGGCCTGGGCGAGAGGGTGGGGGTGGCCGAGGTGGTCGACGAAGAAGCGATAGCCCTTGTCGGTCGGGATGCGCCCGGCGCTCGTGTGGGGGTGGGTCAGGTACCCCTCGCGCTCGAGTGCGGCCATGTCCGCACGGATTGTGGCCGGCGAGACCTCGATCACCGGGTCGCGGGCGACCTGCGAGGAGCCCACGGGCTGGGCCGTCTCGACATAGCCAGTCACGACGGACTTCAAGATCGCCGCCTTGCGCTCGTCGAGCTGGTCGTTGTCGTTTTGCGTCGGCATCTCACAAGCTCCTTGGAGAGATTCTACTTGGGGTGCCTGACTGCACGGCAACGAAGCGGTGCGGGGGGACTCGTGTCCGAGTTTGCTCGAGCGAGCCGGGTCGCTTCGTCACTCCTCCAGGGTCAATGCGCTGATGAAGGCCTCCTGCGGGATCTCGACGCGTCCGATCGACTTCATCCGCTTCTTGCCCTCCTTCTGCTTCTCGAGCAGCTTGCGTTTGCGGGTGATGTCACCTCCGTAGCACTTCGCGAGGACATCCTTGCGCTTGGCTTTCACCGTCTCGCGGGCGACTATGCGCCCCCCGATGGCGGCTTGTATGGGCACGTCGAAGAGCTGGCGGGGGATCAGCTCGCGCAGCTTGGCCGTCATCTTGCGCCCGTAGTCGTCGGCCTTTGAGCGGTGGACGATCGTCGAGAAGGCGTCGACGTGTGAGCCTGCTAGGAGGACGTCAACTTTGACGAGGTTGTCAGTTTGCAGGCCGGCCGGCTCGTAGTCGAGGCTGGCGTAGCCCTTCGTCCGGCTCTTCAGCACGTCGAAGAAGTCCAGCACCACTTCGGCCAGCGGCAGCTCGTAGATGAGCTCGACCCGGTCCGGTGAGAGGTACTGCATCTCGCTCAGCCGGCCCCGCCGTGTCTGGCACAGGTCCATGATCGTGCCGGTGTACTCGGCTGGGGTGATGATGGTGAGCTTCAGCACGGGCTCGTCGATGTGGTCTATGTACTGGGGCTCTGGCATCTCTGAGGGGTTGTCGACGGGTAGGGCCTCGCCGTTTGTCAGATGCGCGATGTACTCGACCGACGGGGCCGTGGCGATGAGCGAGAGCCCGAATTCGCGCTCGAGCCGTTCGCGGACGATGTCCATGTGCAACAAGCCGAGGAACCCGCAGCGGAAACCGAATCCCAGCGCGGCGCTCGTCTCGGGCTCGTAGGTGACGCTGGCGTCGTTGAGCTTGAGCTTTTCGAGCGCGTCGCGAAGGTCGGGGAACTCGTCGCCGTCGATGGGGTAGATGCCGCAGAAGACCATCGGCTTGGGGTTCTCGTAGCCCTCCAGCGGCTCGGTTGCCGGGCGGGCCGCTTCGGTCACGGTCTCGCCGACGCGGGCTTCGCCGACGTCCTTTATGCCCGCGATCAAATAGCCAACCTCGCCTGGCCCGAGCTCGTCGACCGGTACCGGGACGGGGGTGCGGATCCCGACCTCTTCGGCCTCGTGAGTCGCCCCCGTCTGCAGGAATCGCAGCCGGGCCCCGGCCCGCATCGTGCCGTCGACGACCCGTACCGCGCTCACGACGCCCCGGTACTGGTCGTAGTACGAGTCGAACAACAGTGCTCGCAACCGGCCGTCGGGGTCCCCCTTGGGTGCGGGGATGCGGCGGACGACCTCGTCTAACAGCTCGGGAACACCGGCACCGGTCTTGGCCGAGATACGCAGGATCTGGTCGCCGGGAAGGCCGAGCACGCGTTCTATCTCCTCGGCGTAGCGGTCGGGGTCCGCCGCGGGCAGGTCGATCTTGTTGAGGGCCGCGACGATCTCGAGGTCGTGCTCCAAGGCGAGATAGCAGTTGGCGAGGGTCTGTGCCTCGATGCCCTGCGAGGCGTCGACGAGAAGTACTACGCCCTCGCAGGCAGCGAGGCTGCGCGACACCTCGTAGCCGAAGTCCACATGGCCGGGGGTGTCGATCAGTTGCAGCACGTTGTCCCGCCAGTGGACGCGTACGTTCTGCGCCTTAATGGTGATGCCCCGCTCCCGCTCGAGGTCCATCGAATCGAGGTACTGCGCTCTCATGTCGCGGGGGTCGACGGCGTAAGTCAGCTCCAAGATGCGGTCCGACAGCGTCGACTTGCCGTGGTCGACGTGACTGATTATGGAGAAATTGCGGATGACCTCAGGAGCGACCACGGTGTCCATCGTGCCATCTAGACCACGGTGTGCCGGCGTCTCGGCTTGCTGGTAACCTCGGTGCTCCCGGAGGCCTGTGGCCTCAGCCCGTACGCGTCGAGGGACCAATGGCCAACATCAAGAGTCAGATCAAGCGAAACCTGCAGAATGAGCGTCGCCGCCTTTCCAACAAGGCCGTCCGCTCCGAGCTCAAGACGCGCACGAAGAATGCCCTCTTGGCGGCCGAGAATGGTGCCGAGGACTCGGCCGAGCGCCTGCGCCTGGCTGTGAAGCGAATCGACAAGGCGGCAGCCAAGGGTGTCATCCACCCCAACCAGGCTGCCCGGCGCAAGTCCCGTCTCGTCCGCAGCGTCACCGCCATCCAAGCCGGGGCCGACGAGCAGAGCTGAACGAGCGCCGCAGCTCTGATCTCGCCGCACGGGGCCTGAGCTAAGAGCTGGTGGGCTCAGTCACGAGCGGCAGCTTTACGGGCGGGCTTCCCCCGAGCAGCGCGTCATTTATGGAGGCGTTGTCGCCCGCCATCCCGAGTTCCCACACCCCGACCCCAGCGCATCCGAAGCGGGCGGCGAGCGAGGACTTGAGGGCGACCGAGACCGGATCGTCGAACCAGGTCTGGTGCCACTTGCCGGCGCGGCGGAAGACCGTGAACGGCGTCTCAGTCGTCGGGTCCCAGACCGCACGCCTGCCGGCGGCGACGATCTCGCTGTAGGTGACCGCGACGGGGTTGCCCGTGGCGGCGGCGCCGTCATTGCGGCTCGAGGCGGGGAAGTCGTAGCCGTAGAGCGGTATGCCCAACACGATCCGCGATGGGGCGACTACCGAGGCGTACTCGGCGAGGGTCATGGCGTCGTTAAGACTGGCATTGGTGAGCGGCGCCGTCGCTGAGGCGATGCCTGGTTCTTGCATGTCGTAGGCCATGACGAAAAGCTCGTTCACGTACCCGGAGAGAGCTTTGACGTCGAAAAAGCCGAGCGGGTCGAAGGCCGAGGTCGCATAGGTGTCGAGCATGATCGACCAGTCGGGGCCGAGCGACCTCAGCTCTTTGGAGAACGACGCCACAAAACGGACGAACCCGTGCCGGTCAGCGGTGCTTTCGCCCTCAATGTCCAAGTCGACGCCGTCGAATCCGCCCCTCGAGAGCAAGGGGGCGATCCTCACGGCGAGGAGACGGCCGGCGCTCGAGGGATGCCTGGAGACCGAGTCGATTACAGCTGGGCTCTCGGAGAAGACCGACAGCAGCACCCGGTCGCGCGCCGCGTGTGCCTCTGTCACCTCGACGGCAAGCGAACTGCTGGTGAGGGTGGTGAAGCCCGCGCCACTGTGGGCAATCGAGCCTCCGCTGCCAAGCGACAAAGACCAGTAGACCAGCGTCGTGAGGTCGGAGAAATCTGGCGTGAAACTTCCGACGTCCCAGTAGGGAAGGAAGCCCACCACCTGGTGGGAAGGAAGTGGCCGGGGAAAGGCGCCCGGCGGCAGCCCCGGGGCGGGCTGGCCCTCTTTGGTCGGTAGGTTGACCGCCAGGGAGGCCTCGGCCTTGGCGACGGCGGCCTCCTCGCGAGGGACGAGGAGCTGGGCGGCGTTCGGCGTCGTCGTCGACGACCCGCTTCCCGTGCCAGCACAGGCGGCAGAGCAGAGCGTGAGCACCACTGTCACAAGGGCACCCTTGGCGCACCGGGCGGCGGCCGTGCGCCCCATTTGGACCATGGACTGCCGAGCGTATCGGGCCACGCCCGCAAGGTGGTGCCGCCTCTAAGGCCACTAGCTCGCCTGGTGTGCCCAGGGCAGGAGAATGCCCGTACGCTCTTTGGAATGGTTTTCGTCGAGGTCTTCCGGCTCTTCGTCGCAGTTTGCGGCGCGCTCGTCGGTCTCGCCCTCGCCAACCACGACCATGCAGGACGCTACGGGATCGCAGCCGGGATCGGCATCGGCGTCGGTGTCGGCTATGTGCTCGGCGGCGTCATCGGCCGCCTCTTGACCGGGGGAATGGGCAAGGCGACCCGCAAGCTTCGCGACATCCCCGCTCCGGAGCTGCTCGCCGGAATGGTGCTAGGCAGCATGAGCTTCCTCATCGGCGTGGTCATATGCATTCCTTTGTTCGTTTATGTCAAGCAGAACTTCGACTTTCTCATCGCCGCCGCCGTGGCCTGGGTGCTCGGCACGCTCGGCCTGCGGCTCGGCATGAGCAATGGGCGCCAGCTTGCGGACGCGTTGGGAGTTACTCGGCGACTGACGCCTTTGCGCCAGGACCTCGACCAAGGGGGGGACCTGGTGGACACTTCGGCGCTCATGGACCGGTCATTTCTTGTCATAGGACGCCTCGGTCTGTTCGGTCCGGAGCTGCTCGTCCCAGAGCCGGTAGCCGACGAGCTCGCCACCTTGGCCGACGGGCCGGACCCGGTGGCCTCGCGCCGGGCGCGCCGCGGTCTGGAGGCAATCGATGAGCTTCGCGAACAGGGCGTGAAGATCACCTTTGTGCAAGGGGACGTTCCCGGCGCCGCCACGATCGAGGAGAAGGTGGCAACCATGGCCCAGCGGCTGAACGCCCGGGTCATCACGTGCTCAGCTGAGCTCTCCCGCCATCGGGAGGAGGCGGGTGGGCGGGTGCTGGACCTGCGCCGGCTTGCCACCGAGCTGTCTCCTGACCACGTGCCCGGCGAACACTTGAAGGTCGACCTCGTGAGAGCCGGTCGTCAGCCTGCACAGGCGATCGGCTTCCTGCCTGCCGGCGACATGGTGGTCGTGAACGACGCCGAGGAGCTCGTCGGCCAAAGCGACGTGGAGATCGTCGTGTTGTCCACGCGACCTACGAACCAGGGCCTGCTCGTATTTGCCCGAGTGGCGGCCGAGGCCGTTCCGAGGCCCACTAGCTCCTAGCGGGGGCTGAAACCGTTTGCGCCGAGAAGTGGCACGAAGCGGGCCCGGCACAGCACCCGTCGCTCGACAAGCCCGCTGGGGGACTTCTCGAACAGCGTTACGAGGTCGCCCCCGCCGTTGCCTACCGGCATGACGAGCCGGCCCCCGAGGCGGAGCTGTTCGCCAAGGGGAGGTGGAACGTCCAAGAACGCGGCTGCCACGACTATTGCATCAAAAGGTGCGGATCCGGGCAGGCCCAAAGTGCCGTCACCGGTGACGACATCGGCGTTCAAAACGCACGCTGCGGCAAGGTTGCGGCAGGCGGCCTCGGCGAGCTCGTGGATGCGCTCGACGCTGAACACGTGCCGAGCGAGGCGGGCGATGAGGGCTGCTTCGTAGCCGAGCCCGGTGCCGATCTCGAGGACAGTGTCGTCCGGCTTCAGCGCGAGCGCTTCGATCATGAGGGCGATCAGGGAAGGCTGCGAGGTCGTCTGATCCCGCCCGATCGAGATGGCGTAGTCGTAGCCGGCTTCCTCGCGTAGTTCACCAGGTAGGAACAAGGCCCGTGGGACAGCGCGCACGGCCTCGAGCACCCTTTGGTCCGTGACGCCCTGGGAGCGCGCCGCCCGCACGAGCGCCTCGGCTCTTTCTAGCCTTCCCGGGTCATCGGTGGGCGGGACAGCCTGAGAGGCCCCCTGTGCCCCCAAAGCCCCGTCTGTGTCGCGCTCTGGCACCGCGCGCAGCCTATGAGGTTGCGCGGCCTCGAACGTGCCGAGCTAAGGCATTCAAGAAGAGCGCTGGCGCAACGGCCGAAGCGCCTCTTCGAAGCGAGCGAGCGAATCGAGCATTGCCCCGGCGGCTTGCACCATGACCTCGTTTGGCTGCAGCACGCCGTCGTCTATGAACTGGGAGACGAACGGGATAGCCACCGCCTCGTTGACCGGCATCATGTTGAGCGTCGTGACGACCTGTTTCATCTGTTGCACCGACCTCGTACCGGCCGAGATCCCACCGTAAGAGACGAAGCCGACCGGTTTGTAGAGCCACTCTTCATGCAAGAAGTCGATGGCGTTCTTTAGCGAGGCGGGATAGCCGTAGTTGTACTCGGGCGTCACGAATACAAACGCGTCTGAAGCCTCGACAGTGGCGCTCCACCTGAGCGTGTGCGCCTTTGTGTACTGGCGAAGGCGCGGGTGGTTGGGCTCGTCGAGCATCGGGAGGTTCACCTCGGCCAAGTCGGCGACGCCGACGTCGAACGAACCATGGGCCCGCGCCAAGGTTGTGAACCACTGCGCGACGGGCAGTCCGACCCTTCCCGGGCGCGTCGAGGCTATGACGACTGTGAGAGTAGGCATGGCTGCGGTCCTGACGTTACCGCCAGGACCGCTCACTACATAGCTTTTACCGCGGCGACGACCTTTGTGAGCGAGTCCTTGGCGTCACCGAACAAGAGAGTCGTCTTCGGGTCGAAAAGGAGCTCGTTGTCGATGCCGGCAAAGCCGGGCCGCATCGACCGCTTCATGAACACGATGTTGCGGGCCTCGTCGACGGCCAGGATCGGCATGCCGTAGATCGGGCTGGCCGGATTGTTCTTGGCAGCCGGGTTGACGACGTCGTTGGCTCCGATCACAAGAGCGACGTCGGCCGACTGGAACTCCGGGTTCGCCTCGTCCATCTCCTTCAGCTGTTCGTAGGGGACGTTTGCCTCGGCCAAAAGGACGTTCATGTGGCCCGGCATACGACCCGCAACAGGGTGGATGGCGTAGATGACCTCGATGCCCCGTGCCTCGAGCAGGTCGGCCAGCTCCCGGATGGTGTGCTGGGCCTGGGCCACGGCGAGGCCGTAGCCGGGGACCACGATCACCTTGTTTGCGTACGAAAGCAAGATGGCGACGTCCTCTGCGCTCGCCGACCGCACGCTCCTGGTCGTGTCGCCTTCAGCGCCGCCTGTGGCCGTGATGACTGAGCCGAACGCGCTGAACAAGATGTTCGGGAGCGAGCGGCCCATGGCCCGGCTCATCATCTGGGTGAGCAAGGTACCCGAGGCACCCACAAGGGTGCCGGCTACAACGAGCACTACCGAGTGCAGGACGAATCCGCTTGCGGCCACAGCAAGGCCTGTGAACGAGTTCAACAGCGAGATGAGAACGGGCACGTCTGCCCCGCCAACCGGCAGGACGAAGGCGACGCCGAAGGCCAGCGCGAGCACCAAGATGACAGCGACTATCCAGTGAACCTGGTCCACGCACACTGCGATCGTGAGGCCGAGGATGGCCGCACCCACGAGGCCGTTCCAGACCTGCTGGCCGGGGTAGGTGATTGCCCGCCCGGTCATCAGTTCTTGCAGCTTGGCGAAGGCGATGCAGCTTCCCGCGAACGATACGCAGCCGATGGCGACGCCCAAGATGACCTCGACCACCTGGTAGACGGCGAGGGAGCCGGAGGGCGACCGGAGGAACGTCGCCAGGGCGATTAGGGCGGCCGCCCCGCCACCGACCCCGTTGAACGCCGCCACCATCTGGGGCATGGCCGTCATCTTCACGAGGCGAGCGGCGGGGACCGCCACAGCCACGCCGATGACCATTGCCCCGGCGATGAGCAGGAAGTGTGTCAGCCCGTTGGTGGCAAAGGTAATGGCGATGGCGAGCGCCATGCCGCCAGCGCCGAGGAGGTTGCCGTAGCGGGCGGTCTTCGGACTGGTCAGGCCCTTGAGGGCGAGGATGAAACAGATCGCAGCGATGAGATCAGCCAGGCGGATGCCTGTTCCGAGGCTCACTTCTGGCCTGCTTCGGTACTCGATGCGACGGCGCCGGACGCCTCAGCCGCGGGCTTGACGGGCTTTCGCACCTTGAACATCTCGAGCATGCGGTCGGTGACCACGAAACCACCGACGACATTCAATGTCGCAAGCACGACGGCGATGAACCCGAGGGTCATCTGCGTGGCGCCTTGCGCGGTTCCGAGCACGAGCATGGCGCCGACGACCACGACTCCGTGGATGGCGTTGGTACCCGACATCAACGGTGTGTGCAGGGTGCTCGGCACCTTCGCGATGACCTCGAAGCCGACGAATGCCGACAGCACGAAAACGGTGATGAGCGAGAGGATGTCCCCGCCGTTCATTGCGCCCCTCCTTCGAGCAGGTCTCGAGTGGGTCCATGGCGGACCTCACCTTCATGGGTGACGCAGGTTCCAGCGATTATCTCGTCGTCGAAGTTCACCTCGAACTGGCCGTCTTTTACGACAATGCCCACGAACTCGGCGATGTTCTTCGAGTAGAGGAAGCTCGCGTGCAGCGGCATCGAGCTGGGGAGGTTCTTCGCTCCGATGATCGAGACGCCGCCGACCTCGACCGTCTCTCCCGGCTTGGAGAGCTCGCAGTTGCCGCCCGACTCGGCGGCAAGATCGACGATGACGCTGCCGAGGGCCATCTTTCGGACCATCTCCTCGGTCACGAGCACAGGCGCCTTGCGCCCTGGGATGGCGGCGGTCGTGATCACCACGTCCGCGCCGGCGACCTCCTTGCCGATGAGCTCGCGCTCGGCGGCGCAGGAAGTCCTCGGACTGCTCGCGGGCATAACCACCTTCGCCCTCTTGAGCCTCGAGCTCGAGCTCGACAAAGACGGCGCCGAGACTTTTCACCTCTGTTTTGGCCGCGGTGCGCACGTCGTAGGCGCGTACGGTCGCACCAAGACGCTTGGCTGTCGCGATCGCTTGCAGGCCGGCCACTCCGGCGCCGAGAACGAGCACCTTGGCCGGAGGAACGGTACCGGCAGCGGTCATGTAGAGAGGAAAGAATTTCGGCAGCTTGTCGGCGGCGATGAGCACGGCTTTGTAGCCCGATACCAGCGCCTGGGAGGAGAGCACGTCCATGGACTGCGACCTCGTGATGCGAGGAAGCAGGTCGAGGCTGAAGGCGGTGATGCGACGTTCCATGAGGGCACGGATCAGGCCGAGATCAGCAGCAGGTTGTAGGTAGCTCACGACGCCGGTGCCCTCGTTCATGAGGGCCACCTCCTCCAGCGTCGGTGGTTGGACCTTGCAGATTAAGCCGGAACTCCTGAACACTGTGGGCGCGTCGAGCAATGTGACGCCGGCAGCGGTGTAGGCCTCGTCGCTGAAAAGCGAGGCTGCACCGGCACCGGCTTGCATCGCGACCTCCACGCCGAGGGCGCTGATCTTTGGGACCACGCTCGGCACGAGCGCAACCCGGCGCTCCCCGGGCGTGGTCTCGCTCGGTATTCCCAGTCTCATAAAGATTCGGTCTAGCACCTGGACCGAGCGCGCCTGAAAATTGCCTGCCGGCTCCCGGCAGGCACCCGGAAGCGATCTCTCCTTATGGCACCCACTCACCTTGCTCCCGGCGTCGTCGAGATCGACACTCTGCTCGGGGGCTGGCAGAAGATGAGCGCCGGTTACCTTATCGAGGGCCCGCGCCCCATCCTCATCGAGACGGGCAGCCAGAGCTCGGTCGAGGTCCTCCTCGCCCGTCTCGGTGAGCTCGGCATCGTTCCCGGTGAACTTGCCGGCGTCGTGGTCACTCACATCCACCTCGACCACGCCGGTGGCGTCGGAGACGTAGCCCGCGCCTTTCCCGAGGCCAAGGTATATGTGCATGAGATGGGGGCGCGGCACCTCGTCGACCCGACCCGACTGGTCCGCTCCGCCGAAAGGGCCTACGGACCGCTTCTCGACTCGCTCTTTGGCCGTCTCGAGCCCACACCGAGGTCCCAGGTGCATGTACTCGCGGACGGCGAGGAGATCGACGCCGGCGGCGGCAGGACGCTGCGCGCTATCGATTCGCCGGGCCATGCGAAGCACCATCTCGGTCTCCTCGACTCGGGTAGCGGTCTCCTCTTTGCTGGTGACGCCGTCGGCGTCCGCCTGCCCGACGGGGGCACATTGCGACCGGCCACGCCTCCGCCCGATTTCGACCTCGCTTCGGCCATCGGTTCTTTGCGCCGCTTTGCCGCTGTGCGTCCCGCCGGGATCGCTCTCGCGCACTACGGGCTCGTGCCGATCGAGCCCCAGCAGCTGCTCGAAGAGGCTGAGGCGACGTTGCAGGCCTGGGCGGAAGAGGCTGCACGGGCTTGGCGATCGGGCGCTGACATCGACGAAGCGCTGCAGGCCCGCTTTGCCAAAGAGGCAGACGAGCTGCCCGATGAGCAACGCCGGGCAGTCGAGACACTCGGTGGGGTCCACTCCAACGCGGCTGGGCTTCGTCGTTGGCTCGAAAGCCAGGCCAAGCCGCCCGGCACCTGAGCCGGGACGGCAGCCGGCGGGCTACCGTGGCTGCGATGAGCCACCCGACTCCAGGTGTCCCGGTGCCTCGAGTCTCGGACCGCCCCGATCGCCGGCCTCTCGTGCCAGATAGCCTCGTCTGATGACCAGCGACCCAGCCGTGATTGCGGACACCCGACCAGTCCGCGTGCGCATCGCGCCCTCCCCGACCGGTTACTTCCACGTTGGCGGTGCCCGCACGGCTCTCTACAACTGGTGCTTCGCTCGGCGTCACAACGGCACCTTCATCCTTCGGATCGAGGACACCGACTCCGAGCGCAATAAAGAGGAGTGGGTGGACGGGATCGGTTCGGCCCTCGCCTGGCTCGGTATCGACTGGGACGAGGGCCCTTATCGCCAGTCCGAGCGAAAGCAGCACTACCAGGTGGCCCTCGACGAGCTCTGGGCGGGTGGCTATCTCTACGCTTGCGATTGCACCCGCGAGACGGTGCTCGAGCGGACGAAGGAAAATGCCACACCGGGCTACGACGGCTTTTGCCGCGATCGGGGGCTCGAGCGCCAGATTGGGCGCGCCTTACGCTTTCGTGTTCCCCGCGAGGGCCTGACGGTTGTCGACGACGCCGTGCGCGGTGAGGTCGTCTTCTCGAACGCGACGATCGAGGACTTCATCGTTGCGAAGTCGAACGGTGACCCGCTCTTCGTTCTCGCCGGAGTTGTCGACGACAGGGAGATGCGAATCAGCCACGTCATCCGCGCCGAGGAGCACCTCCCGACGACCCCGAAGGCGGTGCTCTTGTGGGAGGCCCTCGGTGTAGCGGAGCTTCCTCTTCCCTCCTACGCCCACCTGCCCGTCCTCGTCAACGAGAAGCGGCAGAAGATCTCCAAGAGGCGCGACCGTGTGGCCATTGAGGACTACCGGGCGCAGGGTTTCCTGCCGGAGGCCATGGACAACTACCTTGCCCTGCTCGGCTGGAGCCCGGGTGATGGTCGCGAGCTCTTCAGCCTTGAAGAGCTCGTGTCTGAATTCGACCTCGCCCAGGTGAACCATTCGCCGGCCTTCTTCGACCAGCAGAAGCTCCTCCACTTCAACGGGGTCTACCTGCGGGCCTTGCCTGTCGAGGAGTTCGTCGAGCGTTGCCGGCGCTGGGCCGCAGAAGACGCTCCGACCGAGGTCGTGGTCGATTTCGCGTCGCCAGAGTTCGTGAAGCTGGCACCGCTAGTCCAAGAGAGAGCAGCCACGATCTCGGAGGCAGTCGATTTCGTCGAGTTCCTTTTCGCGCCCGAGTTCATCGTCGACGAACAATCATTTGAGAAGGCGATCTTGAATGACAACGAGGCGGGCGCGATTCTCGCCGAGGGCCGCCGGCGCCTCGAAAGCTGCACTTTCGTAGCCGAATCGCTCAGGCAGGAGATCTCCGAGCTGGGCGAGGAGAAGGGACGCAAGCTCGGTAAGGTTCAGGCCCCCATCCGTGTGGCGACGCTTGGGCGCAGCGTTGGCCTGCCCCTGTTCGAGTCACTCGAGGTGCTCGGCAGGGAGAGGACGATGCAACGCCTCGACGCCGCGATCACGCGCCTTTCCGCATCGAGGTCGGAGTCAACACAGGCCTAGGTTAGGGAACCGAGGACGCTACCCGGAGAGCTCGGGACCAGGGGCTCAGGCGAGGCAGCCGGCCGCGCCTGTTACGATGACGCCGCCCATTCGGGGGTGGTGTAATCGGCAACACGGCAGGTTCTGGCCCTGTAATTGGGGGTTCGAGTCCTCCCCCCCGAGCTCGCGAGCGGCCGAAAGGCCGCTCGTTGCGCGACCTGCGGAATGTCTTGATGCCCTTAGCTGCTGGCGAGCTTCTGGAACCTCTCGGCGATCTGTTGATCGCCGACGACGTCTAGACGCCCGGTGGGCAGGCGGCCCCAGGTCCAGCAGGCAAGCTCGAACGCTGTACCGCTCAGAGCCACTCCGGCCTTTTCGTGCTCGAGGTCTGACGTTGTGCGGCCCGGACCTGCCTCGATGGTCCACTCAGCACCCGGGACGTCGGAGGCATGCAGGTGCAAGGAGTCGACCAAGCCCGCCTCGACGAGCTTGGGCTCAATGCGCGGAAAGAACAGCTCGAAGAACTCCGATACGGTGTCGGCCGCGACCTCCGGCATCGCTGGTGCGGGCTCGAGGTCCTGGGCGAGTTCGGCGTCCACGCGGTGAATAAGAGTCTCATGGGTACTACGCCGCCCCCAGAAACTGACAGGGCCCGGGGTATCGGCAATGAAGTTCCAGACCCGTGTCTCGTCGTCGGCTGCTTCGAGGGCGTTGAGCATGGCAGTTCGTTGTTCCGCGAACCAACCTATGAGCGCTTCGCCATCGGGGGCCGTCGGCAGCTGACTACGGTCAGGTGCTTTAGCCCTGCGGGAGGACACGACCAGGGCGATACGGCTGTAGACCACGCCAAGATGATTCACGAGCTGTGCCATATCCCATCCCGGGCAGCTTGCGACCGGGGTCTCGAGAGAGGCAGTCCCGCTTGAGACGGCCACGAGGAAACGGCTGGACTCGAGATCTATGGCATCCAGGATGGTTGCGCGATCCATTACCCAAGTCTGCCTCCAACTGGACCGGGGCGCGCGCAGTACGCCGCTCGCCCCAATTGCGTAGGTTCGCCCGCGGGGCCCGGCGTTGGCGAGCACGAGGCGGCGTCGACGCCTCCCGGCCCTCACGGAGTCCGGCGGCGACTAGCATAAACACGCTTCGCTGGCGGTAACGCCAGCCGGAGACCTGCAACGCTTGGCCATCGTCGAGAACCTTGCGATGCATGGCCCCATCGTCTAGAGGCCTAGGACACCACCCTCTCAAGGTGGAGACACGGGTTCGAATCCCGTTGGGGCTGCCAGTAACCCGAACTCACAACTGCCAGGCGCTGAGAACGTCCACGGCATCGAGGACAAGATCGGCTCCCACGCCTGACGCGGCGCCGCGCGGTGTAACGGCGATTAGGCGAGCCGCACCTGCGTTCGGTATCACTGCACGCCCTTCCGCAAGTTCGGCCAGGTCCACCGCTCCGAACGTTGCCTTGTCCCTCCACTTGATTGAGCCGATCGCCACGGGAGTGTTGCCCCGTGCAGACCCGACGATGTCGTACTCATGTTTACCGCGCCGGTCCCACCAGCCACCGACCGATTCGATCGAGTCAAACGGCGTGTCAAGGTGTGGGGCGAGGCGTAGCACGCCGTCGCGGACAATCGGCTCAATAGCCTTGCCCCGCCAGGCACCCCAGCCGTTTGAAAAGGCCGTGAGCGCCAGATCCGAGCGACCGACCTCAATGTTGCGGAGCTGGGGTTCGACAAAGCGGAACCAGAAGCGCAGGTACGGATCGGCTACTCGGTAACGCTTGAGCCGGCTGCCTTTGTCGCCGGCTGGGACGTCGACGGCGAGGATGCGCTTGGTGTCGGTGAGGATGTCGGTTGCCCGGCTCACCGCCGTCTTTGCCGCGATACCACCCCCAAGGTCCGAGGCAATGCGCGAGAAGTTGACTACGCCAATCTCGTCGGCTCCGATCGCCTCGAGAACAAGGCGCGCGTTGGCACCGTCCGCGAGCTCGCCGGCAAGGTTGATCTGGGCGATGTCCGCGAGCAGTGTGTGGGGACGAGAAAGAGCGTCCTCGACGACGGCCCCGACGGATTTGAACTTGCGCGGCATGCGCGACGAGCTCGGGAAAACCTCCCGTGACGAGCTGTGCGTCGAAGACCTCGACCGCGGTGCGGGTCCCTCCGAGAGCTTGCGCCGTTTCCGCCGGGTTGAAAGGCTCGACGACGAGATTGCCGTCGAGCCGACCGAATAGCGGTCGATCGTGCGCGAACAGTCGATCCATCATCGCCTCGTCGGAGCCGATAAGAAGGACAAGGACCGGTCGTCTGACGAACGTGAGGTCCCACAGCGACTGGAGGAGCGCATCGAGACCTGGGTTCGCATCATTTGCCCAAGGGAACTCGTCGATCACGAGGATCGCAGGATCGTCATCCAGCACGAACTGCATCCGAGAGAGCAGGTCATACCAGTTCCCTGACGGGAGAGCCATGCCAGCCTCGACGGCAGGCAGCGGCCGCGTCGAGGAGCGGAGCGTCTCGGCGGCCCGCCGCATCTGCACTTCTACCGGCGCACCCTTCATGCCGGCAACGACGCCGTACGCGACGCCACTTCGCTCGGCGAAGTGCTCGACCAGTCTTGACTTGCCGACCTGACGCCGTCCGCGAACGGCTATCAGGCGTCCTGCACCGGATGCGCTCGCACTTCGGAGTTCGGCGCCAAGTGCGGCTAGTTCTCGCGCCCGACCGAAGAACTCACTCTTAGGCATTGACGTAGCATACAAGGAAGTAACATACGTATTAGCAACAAGTCATTGCGGAAGCTCCCGAACTCCGCCAACATTTCGCCAACCGACTTTCAGCCGCAGGCGTCCGCAGGCGCTGAAACGGGAGCTCTAGGAGCAACCGAAAACCCAGCTCGGCGTCCCTTGGCGGTAATAAAGCCACTCTCTCAAGGTGGAGACACGGGTTCGAATCCCGTTGGGGCTGCCAAAAGAGCCGGTTGACCCGTTGGGTGTTCGCCCGCGAGATCTACACGGTGACGACGTCGACGAGTTTCTCGAGACTCCGAAAGTCATCGGGGTTCCGTGTGTACAAAGGCAGTTCGGCGGCGCACGCCGTCGCCGCGATCAAAAGGTCCACGGCACGAGCACCGCGGGCTTTGCGCCCTTTCGCGACGACGGCCGCATAGATCCGCCCGTACGCGTGGGCCGCCTCACTGTCGAAAGGAAGGGGGTGGAAAGCCGCTTCGGCACGCTGAAGCCGATCTTGTCGCCGCGCTCGCTCCTCGGCGTCGGAGGTGGCGTGAGGTCCGGCGGCCAGCTCGGCCATCGTGACGGCGCTGATGGCAACTTCGATCGGGAGCGAGGTCACTTCAATCTGCTCGAGTTCCACGACAACGGAGGTATCGAGCAGACCGCGGGGATGGCGGCGCGTGTCAGGCACGGGGGCGAACGCTCTGCGAAGCGACTTCATCAAGATCGGCACGAAGCTTGGCGAGGTCGACGGCAGGTGCACCCTGGAACATGGCGCGCGCCGCCTCCGCAGTCACGAATCGATGCCTCCTCAAGGGCGCAAGCTCTCCGACCGGGGTTCCGTTTCGAGTCACGACAAACGTCTCACCCTTGTCTAGGCGACGCATGATCTCGCCGCTCTCGTTACGCAGTTCTCGCTGGGAGATTTCTCTTGCCACGCTGCCAGCGTAGCACATCGTGCTACGGAGGAGCTCGTTTCGGGAACGGTCGCTCCGGTACCACTGCTTGAGGACTGTCCGCCAGCATTTCGCCGACCGAGTTTCCGCCGCAGGTCCCCGCAACAACCGCAGAATGGTCGGAGAGTGCGCTGAAAGCCCAGATGATTAGCTCTCAGCGATGATCTCCTCGCCCATTCAAGGTGGCGACACGGGCTCAGAGCCAGTTCGCCGCTCCTCACGGAAGTGACAGGCGGCGACGTGTGGGCTTGCCGGGGAGACCGCCAGAAGCTCGGGCGACTCCTCGGCGCAACGGGACTCCGCGCGAGGACAGCGCGGGTGGAACGAGCAGCCGCTCGGGCGTGCGGTCGGGCTCGGCGGCTCGCCGACGAGCCGGGCCACCACCCGCGTCGACCCCGGCCGGACACGCGGGGCGGCGGCAAGCAGGGCGATGGTGTAGGGATGACGGGGATCGCCGAACACCGCGTCCCGGGTCCCTTGTTCGACGACTTTGCCGAGGTACATCACGGCCACTTGGTCGCAGACGTGGCGCACGGCGGCGAGATTGTGCGAGATCATCACGACCCCGATGCCGAGCCGGTCGCGCAGGTCGGCGAAGAGGGCGAGGATAGTCGCCTGCACCGATACGTCGAGGGCGGAGATCGGCTCGTCGGCGACAAGGACGGACGGCTCGACGGCAAGAGCCCGGGCAATGGCGATCCGCTGTCTCTGTCCCCCCGAGAATCCGGAGGGATAGCTGGCGAGGGCGTCGGGGGGCAGGCCGACGAGAGCCATCAGCTCCCGGCACCGGGCCTCTGCTGCTTCGCCGTGGGCAAGTCGGTGGGTCGCTAACAGCTCGCGCAAAACCGTCCCGATCCGAAGGCGCGGATTGAGCGAGGCGTACGGGTCCTGGAACACGAGCTGGATAGCACGTCGCTGCTCGGGCGTGCGCCGGCCCCGGACGACCGAGCCACATAGGGTTATCGTCCCTGAATCGGGCGCTTGTAGGCCGACGAGGCAGCGGGCGACGGTCGTCTTGCCCGAGCCGGACTCGCCGACCACGCCGAGCATGTTTCCCGCTCTCACCGATAGGGATATGTCGTCGACTGCGACCAACCGGTCGCCGTGGGCTGTCGGGAACGAGACGCGGAGCCGCTCGGCGTCAAATACCACCTGGCCGTGTGACGGTCTGGACTGGGGCGCCGGCACCGGCGTTCCCGAGAGAATCTCGCTCATAGTCCCGCTCGGAAAGAAGCCAGCCGTTCGGGGTGGATGCAAGCGGTGACGCGACGACCCGCCCCGGATGGCGCGGAAGCCTCCCTTTCCTGTCGCCAGGCGGTAGGCGACGACTCGGCGGTCGCATCGCTCTTGGCGTCCTTTCCCACCTCCTCCAGCAGGTTTGCGAGCGGGCGCAACTCGACAGGCGCGTCCCTGCAGTCCTCACTGCCAACGGTGCAGCGTGGGAGGAACGGACAGCCCGGTGGCAGGTCGGCAGGGTCAGGAAGGCTGCCGGGGATCGGGTGAGGTGCGCCGAGCGGGTCGTCCAAGTCGACAACCGCCTCGAGCAGGGCCGAGGTGTACGGGTGGGCGGGGGCGTCGAGGAGTTCGATTGTCGCGCCAGCCTCGAGCAGGCGGCCCGTGTACATGACGGCGACCTGCTCGCAGACCTGGCGCACGACGCCAAGGTCGTGGCTGACGAAAACGATGGTGAGGCCCAGGCGACGCCGCAGGTCGTCAAGCAGCTCGAGAACCTGGGCCTGCACGGTGACGTCAATAGCGGTCGTCGGCTCGTCACACAGCAGCACGGCCGGCTCGGAGGCGAGCGCCATGGCGATCAGCACGCGCTGGCGCATCCCGCCCGACAGCTGGTGCGGATACGCCTCCGCGCGACGCTCGGGCTCAGGCAGGCCAACGAGGGCCATAAGCTCGATGGCACGCTCGCGACTTGCCCGGCGGGATTGACCAAGAACGTGGCGAGGCACCTCGGCGACCTGCGAGCCGACGGTGTGTACCGGGTCGAGGGCGCTGAGGGGGTCCTGGAAGATCATTGAGACCCGATGGCGGCGGGAGCGATGTACATCCCGGCCGCGGAAGGGCAACGCGACGCCACCAAGCTCAGCGCGCCCCGACTCGACGCGCACCCCTGGCGGCAGCAAGCCCATTACCGCCCGCAGTGTCAGGCTCTTACCGGAGCCCGACTCGCCGACGATGCCGAACGATCCGCCCCCGAGGACCTCGAAGCTCACGTTGTCGACGACCCTGAGGCGTTGCCCGCCACGCTCGACGCTGATCGACAGCTCAGACACAACCAGCGCGCCTTCATTCCCTTCGCCGCGCTGAACGGTGCCGCCCTGGTCCGTCCGCGGGCGGGGAGCGACGGAGGCAGGCACAGGACGGTTCATTGCGGGCGGAGGATGTCGGCGAGCCCGTCGCCGAGCAGAGAGAGACCCAGCCCGGTGATCACCACAGCCAGGCCGGGCAACGTAGCTAGCGCCCACTGTGTCGCGATGAATTGCTGTCCCTCGGCAATCATCGATCCCCAGTCCGGGGTCGGCGGCTGCACGCCGAGGCCAAGGTAGCCGAGGGTGACGATGGTGACGATGACGAGGATGATGTCGCTCATCACGTAGACCACAGACTGAGCGACGGTGTTCGGCAGGACGTGTCGCCAGAGGATCTTCGAGTTCGGAAGCCCGCCGACCTTGGCCGCGGCCACGTAGTCGGACTCGCGCACTATGAGCGTCGCGGCGCGAATAGTGCGGGCGTAGACGACCCAGTCGACCACAGCGAAGGCGACGTAGATTCCCGTCGTCCCGGTTCCGACGATGAAGATCAGGCCGATCACGAGCACGTAGAAGGGGAAAGCGATCAGCACGTCGACAAAACGCATCACGATCGAGTCGACCAAGCCGCCGTAGTAACCACTCACCGTCCCCATGAGGGTGCCGAACACGCTCGGGAACAGCACTGCAAGCACGCCGACGCGCAGATCCGTGCGCCCCGCCCACAACATCCGCGACAACTCGTCGCGTCCGAGCTCGTCGGTGCCGAGCCAGTGGGCCGAGCTGAAACCGCTCAGGATGTGGTACAGGTTCTGCTGGTTCGGCGAGTAGGGGCTGATCCAAGGGGCGAGGACCGCCGAGAGCACGATAAGGGAGATGAGGATCGTCCCGGCGATAAAGCTCGGGCTGCGCCGAGCACGACGCAGGAACCCGAACCCGCCCGATGAGGGAGCGTCCACGAGGGCCTCGGCCTCGCCCGGGTGCGTGGCCGCGCTCACCGCAGCACGATGCGCGGGTCGAGCCGTGCGACGACAAGGTCGGCGACGAGGTTGACCAAAACCACGCTCGTCCCGAAGACAAGCGTGATCGCCTGCACCATCGGGAAGTCGTTGTTAAGGATCGAACTGAGCAGCAGCGACCCGAGTCCGTCGAGCGCGAAGACCTGTTCGACTATCACCGTCGTGCCGATGAGGTAGGCGATGTTCAGCCCGAGCAGGGCGACCGTTGGCACAAGGGCGTTACGTGCTGCGTGAAAGAACAGCACGCGGAGCCCACCGAGCCCCTTAGCCCGGGCAGCGGCGATGAAGTCGGCGTCGAGCACCTCGACCATTCCGATGCGCAAGCTGCGCACGAGCAGCGGGATAATCGCGAACGACGCCGTCAGCGCCGGCAGCACGAGCGACTCGAGATCGCCGAAGAGGCCTCCGTTCAGGCCTCCGACCGGGAAGACGTGCAGGTGCAGAGCGAAGATCTCGATCAGCACGATGCCGAACCAGAACGCCGGCATACCGAGCCCGACCGAGGTCACGGTGCGCACGGCGTGGTCTTCGACTCCGTCTTTGTGCGCGGCAGCGAGAGCGGCAAGAGGGATCGTGATCAACACAGCGAACAGCGCGGCCATCCCGACAAGCGCCGCTGTGACCCCGCTGCGTGCGTCGATCAGCGACGTGGCCGAGACCCCTTCGATGTACGACTTGCCGAGATTGCCGTGGGCAAGTTGGTCAAGGAAGTGCCACAGCTGCGCCGGGATGGAGTCGTTCAGCCCCCACTGGGCGTCGAGGGTCGCGATGGCGCGGGGCGACGCGTGCAGCCCGAGGACTGCACGCGCCGGATCCCCCGGCTCGAGATGCATGATCAGGAACGTCGCCACGACGACACCGAGGACGACGAGCGCCGCCGACGTCAGGCGTCGGACGGTGTAACGCAACATGGGGTCAGGCTAACCAGACGTTCTCCAGGCGGTAGGCGCCACCGGGGTTGGCCGCGAAGCCATTCACCGACTTCGAGGTCGCGAAGATGTACGGGGGGTAGTCGAGTGGGACGAACGGCGCGTCCTCGGCGACCATCTCCTGGATCTTGGCGTAGAGCGCGGCCCGCTTGGTGGGGTCGAACTCGCCCTCTGCCTGGTTGACGAGCGCCGTCACCGCCGAGTTGTTGAAGCTCGACCAGTACGACTCCGAGCCTCCGTCCTTGTAGTTGAGCTCGAAGGACGCCATCTCGTCCGGGTCACTGATGTCGTTGATCGCGTAGTCGATGAACATGTCGTAGTCGTACTTCTGGAATGTCGCTTCGAAGGCCGAGTGGGCGAGCGGGGTGACAGAGACGTCAATGTTGATCGCCGCCAGCTGGCTCTTGATGATGGCGGCGAATGTGACCCACTTCTGCACGCCGCCGTCGATGAGCAGCTTGGTCGAGAAGCCCTTCGGGAAGCCGGACTTGGCGAGCTCGGCCTTGGCGTTGGCCAGGCTGTAAGCAAGGACGGGCGTGCTGGCGGAGTAGTACTGAAGGCTCGGCGGGAAGAACGACCCGCCGGGCTTAGCCGTGCCGAAACTCGACGCGGCCACGAGCGCCGGCCGGTTGATGGCGTAGGTGATGGCCCGGCGCACGTGTCGATCTGCGAATTGCGGCAGCTTCTCGTTCATCACGAGCAGGTCGACCTGCCAGGCGGGGAACTCATCGACCTGAATGTTGGAGTTCGACTTGAGTGAAGCCACGCTCGAGGGCGGGACGAGGTCGATGATGTCCACCTCGCCACCTTGCAGCTGGAGCACCCGCTGGGTGTCGTTGTCGACATAGATGAACTCGACCGCGTCCAGGTACGGCTTGCCTGCCTGCCAATAGTGGTGGTTGGCCTCCAGCGTGAGCGACGGCGCGTCGGGGGTGAAGGAGCTGATCGTGAACGGCCCGGTACCGATTGGGGAGGCGAGGTAGTCCGCCTCGCTCTTCCCGCCGAAGTCCGCCGGGATGATGCCGTTGGCGAACACTGAGATGTCTGAGATGAACGGTGCCCAGGGCGAGGAGAGGTGCGTCACGACTTTGTCGGTGCCCGATGCCTCGATCGAGGTGATCGCGTAGTCGAGGAAGCTGAGTGGGCCGGCCGAGTCGAGACGGGCGCGATTGATCGAGAACACGACGTCTTCGGCTACGAGAGGCTTGCCGTCGGAGAACTTGACCCCCTGCCGCAGCTTGAAGGTATAGGTCTTGAGGTCGGAGCTCACCGTGTACCCGGTGGCCAGCCACGGAGTGAGATCGCCGGCGGGGCTCGTTACGTACAGCGGCTCGATGATCTTGTCGAGTGTGTAGACGTTGCCCGCGATGATTGTGTTGGCGGGGTCAAGCGTCGTTGGGGCGATGCTACGGGCGAATTTGAGCGTCCCGCCCCTCTTGACCGCGGCACGCTGGCGCGGGCTCGCCGCCGGCCGCGCCGACGCCGGGGCGCGTAACCTCGACGTTGCCGCGGCGGGCAGGCCATTGGCGACGAGGGGGATAGCTAGGCTCGCCGCTCCCCCGAAGCCGTACTTGAGAACATCACGCCGGGAGAACCGGCGAGGATCAGGACTGTTCATGGTTGCCTCCCCTGGCACGCACATATGCGTGGTCTCCGGTCTTTTCCGGAAGCCGCGCTGAAGATGAGTGTTTCCATCAGATTAGTTGATTCGCGCGAACAAGTCGCCTCGCGCTATGCGGGGTGAACCAAGCCCCTTGCTTCGGCGCTCGCCGACTCGTCGCGACAGGCCCTCGGTGGTTGCTGCGACAGAAGGACCGGGGGCGACTCCCTGGCAGAGGTCGAGACCTTCTCGGACGAGGCCGCACTCGTCGTACCCATGAGCGCCGGACCTTCCGGGAGGCACAACGTGACCTGGCCGAAATCTCGCGCGGGCCAGCGGAGGCCTTGGAGCCGGTGCGCGGTGCGTCCTGTAGGGCGAGACGTCGTCGCTGACAGCAAGCTTCTGCATCACCCGGGCAACGCGCCACGCGGAGCCACGTCCAGGGTCTCGGACCGGGGCCTTCGGCCTCCGACTCCTGAATTCCGCTGCCCGTCCGTTGTCCTCAACGCCTACAGCCGCGCCGCAGTCACTGCTGAGCTGTTCAGTCTGGCGGATTCCATTCCGTCGTTGTGTGTTTGCGCCTCCAGGGCGAGAACTGCCCGCCTCGTGAACGCGGGTCCGCCAGTTCCGCGGCCTGGACGATCCCCGGATAGTTGCCGTCGGTATCATCTCCGAGAGTGTCGACATCAAGCGCCCGTGATGGTCGTGTACGTCACGAATCGGTTGACTCTTAGCTCCTTGCGGGTCGGTGGAGTCGCGCGGACCGCCGCGCCGTCGGTGAATACGGCAGGTGTAACAAGCCTCCAATCCAACGCCGCTGGTGATCCTCGCCACGTCGCCGATCGGGTCGACCTCTTGCTTCGGTCCATGTCATCGTGGCGGAACAGGGTCAACTAAACCGCGTGAGCATCCCTCGATCCCGCGTGCCCTTCAAGACGAAACACGGCGGCGGCCAACGCGGGAACGCTTTCGACGCAGAGGGCCGACTCGCCCGGACCGAGCCCGTTCACTACCCGCCCGCTGATCGCTCGCGAGGCCACTGCTGGCGCCCTCCCGAGCGATTGACGATCAGATCTTCGGAAGGAGATGCACTTCTCCTCGGGGCCCGAGAGGACGGCGGCAGTGCGGGTTGAAGCAGTTGTCGCCGATCTCGACGGCACCTTGGTCCGCCGAGACTTTTCCGTGTCACAAGCGACTGTGGAGGCGCTCGAACTTCTCGCCGCCGCTCGCATCCCTATTGTCATCGCTACCGCTCGAACACCATCGGGCGTGGAGTACCTGTCCGACATTGGCCGCCGAGCTGCTCTGGCGGTGTGCTGTTCGGGGACAATCGGCTGGTCGAGCCGGCGTAAGTGCCTGCTGTGGCAGGACACCCTCGACACTGACACGGTCGCCACTTTGGTCGAGCTGGCAACCGGCCGGGGTGCTGGCGTCGCCAGCTTTGACGGACAGTTGTGGCGCATGACGCTGGAGTACGGTCACTTCGGGGCCAGTCCGGCCGCGCCGCACGGACAAGCCAAGGTGATTGTCGAGGCTGCCGATATCGTGCGGGCGCCTTGCTGCACGGTGGCCGTGCGCGACTCCCCGGACCACCTTGAGGCGCTGGCATCGTTACTTGCCTGCGAGGTGCAGTCGTGCGCGATCAGCCGCGGAGGGACCACCCTCCTGGACGTCACTCCGCATGGGGTCGATAAGGGCACGGGGACGAGCCGGGCGCTTGCGCTCCTCGGCGTGACACGGGCAGCCACGATCGGCTTTGGCGACATGCCTAGTGACGTTCCGATGCTGCGTGCGGTCGGGCGGGCCTATGCGGTTGGCGATGCATCTCCCAGTGTTGTCAATGCCGCCCACGAGGTTGTCGAGGATGTCGAGCGTGATGGCTTCGCCAACAAGATCGCCGAGCTCGCCGACTCTGGATGGCGCGTCGAGTAATTAGCTAGTCAGTCTCAGGTCAGACGGATTGGGCGTTCCTCGACTTGTGCCCCGCGACCAATTAGGACGCTCGACACGAGCGCTGGCGGGAAAAGGCCGTGGTCAACGACGCCTGGAGTGGCGTCGAGCCAAGCTGCGAGGACGGAGGGGTCACCGACATCGCCTGCGTAGTCCGCAATGACCCCGCCGTCGGGGCTGGCCGGCGCGTCACGCAGCTTCGCGGGCTTCACCCTTGCCAAGGTCGAAGTCAGACCGAAGAACAGCAACTCCAAAGGAATCGGCGCGTGAATAGCCTCGACAGGCTTGGTCGAATCCGCGATGACCACGAACCGCTCGGCTGTGACCGCCACGAGCTTTTCGTGGGTGTGAGCGCCTCCTCCTCCCTTGACCAGCCATCCGTCGGGGGCTATCTGGTCCGCGCCATCAATCGCGATGTCCAAGTGGTCGATCCTGGCAAAGGTTTCGACGAGAATCCCGAGAGAACGAGCCGTCTCCTCGGTATGAGGTGACGTGGCGACACAGCGAAGTCCCAGTTTTCGCCGAGCGAGTGCTGGGAGGAGGTAGGCGACGGTCGAGCCAGTTCCCAGTCCGACCGTCATCCCCTGTTCGACGAGCTCGGCCGCGGCCTCGGCGGCGAGTTTCTTCTCATTTTCGACTCCCCGGGTCATAGTTGTCCCTTCGGCGGTGGGGGTCGCACACTGAACCAATGCCGCAGGATCACGACATGGCACATGCTGATTCTGCAACGCCGCTAAGCGTAACGGTGTGGTGCATTGGAGTCCGCCAGGCCGGCGGGCACGCGACTCCCCACCTCCTCCCAGCGACAAGATCGGGGCGCCGCCTAGGTTCTTGATCGCCAGGCGCCGATCGGCTAGCAACGGCTTATGTTTTGTGGCGAGAAGGTCGCACTGCGGGCAAGGATCGAATCTGACGTGGCCGTGCTCCACGCCGAGCTCTACGACGACGTAATGACCCGGCTACAAGCCGACACGCGGCCCTGGCGCGCGCTGGCGCCGGGCTCGGCACTGGCTCCGTTCGCCATGGCGGATCCGACCGACGACTCCGTCGCCTTTTCCGTGGTCGAGCTGGTGGACGGTGAGCCCCTGGCCGGCGCGGCTGTTCTGCATGGGATCGACCAGCACAACCGCAGCGCTCATCTCGGTATCACCTTAAGGCCGGCTTATCGGGACCGAGGCCTGGGGCTCGACACGGTCCGAGTCCTCTGCGACTACGGCTTCAGGATTCGCGGGTTGCACCGCCTCGCCATCGAAACCTTGAGTGACAACGGTGCCATGCTCCGCACCAGCGACAACGCCGGGTTCGTGCGTGAGGGAGCTCTCCGTCAGGCTGCTTGGGTGAGCGGAAGATTCCTCGACGTGGTTCTGCTCGGGCTCCTGGCCGAGGAGTGGAATGCCGCCCGCTCCCTTTCCCGTGACGAACTCTTGGACGAGGCAGGCCGGGAATCATTCCCGGCTAGCGATCCCCCCGCCCTTTGAGCTTCGTGGAACAGGACCAGCCCAGGAGGGACGGCCCGCCTATCTACCCGCGGCGGGGACCGCAGCTAGGAATGTTTGGACAGAAGACGGTCGTGACCTGCAGGTTCTCTGGGGAGGGACACCCACGGCAGTCCCCATACTCCGCATGAAGGCAGCCCAGCTCCGAGCGCTTCTAAATGACAGCTGGCTTGCAGCGTCGAGCGCCTCCGCATCCGGCTGACCGGCTGCAATAGCGCTTGTGCCCTTCGGCCACGGCCGGAGCCTGGCAGAGCACGCTACCGGTGTGGAGGCCCATTTCTCCAACACCGACGGGCACCTGACACTGCTCGAGAGCGAGTCCGGCAGGTGCACGAATCGCTTCTGAGGTACCACTGAATTACCTGGGTCACCAGAGGTCATAAGCCCACCTGAGAGCGCGGCTCGGGGCTCGCTGAAGACGATTTGACACCCCAGCAGGCACGAAGTGACTTCCGGCCCTAGCTAGGCTGTGCAAACAGCCTACCCTACGGATATGCGCATCGGCGATGCCGCGGTAATTGATCCTCGCGGTCTCGACGCTCTGATCAGGATTCTGGGCGCCTTGGGGTACGACACCATGGGTCCCGTCGTAAAGGACGGGGCGATCATGCCGGGACCGGTGGGCGGCATTGCCGATCTGCCGGTCGGTTACCGGGACGAGCAGGCCCCAGGAAGCTACGAGCTCAGGCGTGGAGACGACGAGGCGGTCTTCTCATGGGCTGTCGGCCCCGGCTCTTGGAAGGCGGAGATGTTCCCGCCCACCCAGGAGCTGTGGCGCGCCAAGGTCGACGGTGACGGGGTCAGCTTCACCCAGCCTGAGGGTCCTTCGGACCCGCTAGCGGTTGTGGGCGCCCGCCCTTGCGAGCTGGCGGCAATGGCAGTCCAGGACCGAGTCCTTAGGAACAATGAGGTTGCCGACCCGCGTTACGCGGCGCGACGGGATGGTGCCTTCCTGGTTGTGGCCGAATGCGGGGTTCCCGCCGCCACATGTTTTTGCACCTCCATGGGAACGGGGCCCGGCGTCGAAGAAGGTTTTGACCTGGCTCTGAGCGAGCTGGGCCAGGGTGACCGGAGGCACTTCGTCGTCCGAGTGGGCACGGACCGGGGCGCGGAGGTCCTCTCGCTTCTAGCCACGTCTGCAGCTACGAGCGAGGACTTGGCGGCCCGCAGCCAAATGCTCTCGCGCTCAGCTGAGTCCATGGAGAGGCACATGGACACCGAGGGTCTGCCGGCTCTGCTGGCGAGGAACCTCGAGCACCCACAGTGGGATGATGTGGCAGAGCGCTGCCTAGCATGTGGCAACTGCACGCTTGTCTGTCCTACCTGTTTCTGCGCCAATGTGTGGGACTCCACCGATTTGGACGGCAGCATCGTGCGGGGCAGGTCGTGGGCGTCGTGCTTCGAGCTCGCCCACTCCTATCTCTACTCCGGTCCGGTCCGGGTCACGCGGCGATCGCTCTACCGCCAGTGGATGACCCACAAGCTCTCGACCTGGTGGGACCAGTTCGGCACCTCGGGCTGTGTCGGTTGCGGGCGCTGCATCACATGGTGCCCCGTGGGAATCGACATCACCGCCGAGGCGACGGCCATACGTGCCAGTGACGGAGCCGGCCGCGAGGCAGCCTCCGCTGCGAAAGTGGCCACCACGCCTGCCGCTGCGGCAGGAAAGGTAGCCGAGAAGCCAAAGGCGTCATCGTCAAAGAGGTCCGCAGATGCCTGAGAACACCGCTGCTCTCGTAGGCGACCATCCGCTGCTCGCCTCATTGCCCGAGGAGATGGCTACGGCCTTGCGGGGCTGCGCTCGTAGCGTGACCTTCAGGCCGGGTGAGTACCTCTTACTAGAGGGTGACGCGGCGGACGTCTTTTATCTCATCCGCAGGGGTCAGGTGACCCTGGAGACGCGGGCGCCTGGACGCCCACCGCTTGTGATCGAGACGCTTGGCCCTGGGTCCGAGATCGGATGGTCCTGGCTGTTCCCGCCTTATCGCTGGCAGTTCGACGCCCGCTCGACCGAACCTGTCGAGGCCATTGCCGTAGATGCCGTCTGCTTGAGGGCAAAGGTGGAAGACGACCCGGCTCTCGGCTACCAGCTGACGAAGCATTTCGCCTCGGTGATGCTGAACCGCCTCCAAGCTTCGCGCTTGCGCCTGTCGGTTCTGCATCGCGGGGAGAGGTCCGGAAGAGTCAGCGACGCAAAGCGCCAGATCGACCGCCTGCGCCCGGTTGAGCCGCAGGTCGAGCCACCTGCCAGCCCTGCTTCGGCCTTCGTGCCCGAGCCCTACCGCATTGTCGCAAAGCACGAAGAGGCCGAAGGGGTCTACACCTTGTCCCTCGAGCCGGTAGGCCAGCAGACGCGGGCGTTTCGCGTCGGGCAGTTCAACATGTTGACGGCGTTCGGTGTGGGCGAGGCGGCCATTTCGGTCAGCAGCGCCCCAGGGACACCAGGTCGCGTGGAGCACACGGTGCGTGACGTTGGCACGGTGACCCATGCGCTGTGCAGCGCGCCTTTGGGATCGGTCATAGGTGTCCGCGGGCCTTTCGGGACCGACTGGGGCATCGAGGACCTCGCGGGTCAAGACGTTGTCATCATCGCCGGCGGGATCGGCCTTGCCCCCTTGCGCGGCGCCGTGTTCGCCCTCCTGGATGCCATGACCGCGCAGCGGGCCGCGCGGGCACGCAGAGGCGTCAGCGGACCTATCGGGCGCGTGGTCGTCTTGATAGGCGCAAGGACGCCGGACCAGATCATCTTCACCCGTGACATCTGGCGTTGGCGAGAGCAAGGGGCGGAGGTCCACGTCACGGTCGACCTCGCCGACCAGAGCTGGTCGGGGCCCGTTGGAGTCGTGACGGAACTGCTTGCGGCCGAGGAGTTCGACCCGGGCACGTCTGCGTTGGTGTGCGGACCGGAGATCATGATGCGATTCAGCGCCAGAGCCCTGCTCGACAAGGGCCTACAACCCGAGAACATCAGGATTTCTCTCGAGCGGAACATGCAGTGCGGGGTGGGCCTGTGCGGCCACTGCCAGCTCGGACCCCTCCTGCTGTGCCAGGCGGGCCGAGTCCTCACTTATTCGAACGCCGTGCCCCAGCTACTTTCGGTGTCAGAGCTATGAGCCCCTCCGCACGTCCCACCGTTGCCGTTTGGAAGTTCGCCTCTTGCGACGGCTGCCAGTTGAGCATCCTCGACTGCGAAGAGGAGCTCTTGAAGCTCGTCGGCACCGTCCGCATCGCCCACTTCCTCGAGATGTCACGCGCCACAGTGAGGGGCCCCTATGACCTTTCCCTGGTGGAAGGCTCGATCACGACCGCGGATGACGCCAAGCGCATCAAGCAGGTGCGCCGCATGTCCCGCAAGCTGATCACCATCGGCGCATGCGCCACGGCTGGCGGGATTCAGGGCCTGCGCAACTTCGCCTCTTCCGGCGAGTACGCCAATGTCGTCTACGCCCATCCGGAATACATCAACGCCCTTGACACCTCGACGCCGATCTCGGCCCATGTGCCCGTCGACCTCGAGATCTACGGCTGCCCGATCGACCGGTTCCAGCTGCTCGGCGTCATCACTGCCATCCTCGCTGGGCGCCGTCCGAGGGTTCCTGGCAACAGTGTCTGCCAGGAGTGCAAGGGTAGGGGCACTGTCTGCCTGCTCGTCTCGCGAAAGATCCCGTGCATGGGACCGGTTACACGGGCGGGATGCGGTGCTATCTGCCCGTCTGTCGACCGTGGATGCTTTGGCTGCTTCGGGCCGACTGACACCGCCAACACGGCCTCTCTCGCCGGCCAGCTACGAGGCCAGGGACTGACGCCGCTCGATACGTCCCGGCTGTTTCGAACGTTCAACGCCGCCGCCCCGGCATTCTCAGCCGAGTCGGTGGCCCAAGGCGGCGCGCCAGCGAGCGTCGCGAGCGGCCCTGGAAATGATGCAGAGGGGGACCGATGAGTCACGGTTCGGGCGAGCGCACGATCAGCGTCGAGGGCTTGGCGCGCGTCGAAGGCGAGGGTTCGCTGCGCGTTGAGGTTCGCGACGGCATCGTGAGAGAAGTGGCTCTGGAGATCTTCGAGCCGCCTCGATACTTCGAAGCCATGCTGGTTGGCCGAAACTTCACCGAAGCACCGGACATCACATCGCGCATCTGTGGCATCTGCCCGGTGGCCTACCAGATGAGCGCATGCAACGCCATGGAGGCCGCCTGCGAGGTTGTCGTCGACGACCGCATCCGTTCTCTGCGGCGCCTCCTTTACTGCGGCGAATGGATTCAGAGCCACGCCCTTCACGTGTACTTGCTGCACGCCCCTGACTTTCTCGGGTGCGAGGACGCCGTCGAGCTTGCAGAGCGCGACCAGGGCGCAGTTGAGCGCGGTCTTGATCTCAAGCGCACTGGCAACCTTGTCATGGAGACCGTCGGTGGTCGCGCCGTGCACCCGGTCAATGTCCGGGTGGGCGGCTTCTACCGTGCGCCGTCGCCCGAGGCGGTGGCGGCGCTCGCCGAGCCGCTTTTCAGGGCACGCGATCAGGCGCTGGCCACAGTCGAGTGGGTGGCGGGATTCGACTTTCCTGACGTGGAGGCCGATTATCGCTTCGTGGCGCTGCGTGAGCCGGGACGCTACGCCATCGAGTCCGGCCGGGCTGTCTCCTCCGACGGCTTGGACCTGAGCCCGAGCGAGCTGTCGGCGCTGGTGGTCGAAGAGCACGTGGAACGCTCCACCGCTCTCCACGCGCGTCTCGGCGGCCAAGACGCCTACTTGACCGGGCCCCTTGCGCGCTACTCGCTCAACTCGGCGATGCTGCCACCGCTGGCCGCCGAGGCGGCGGCCGGTGCCGGCCTCGGCCCAGTTTGCAAGAACCCGTTCCGCAGCATTGTCGTGCGTGCTGTCGAGCTCGTCTTCGCCTGCGACGAAGCCCTCTCGCTTGTGGAGAATTACGAACCACCGGACCCGCCGGCGGCCACCGTGGTGCCGCATGCCGGCACCGGTTCGGGCGCCACCGAGGCCCCGCGCGGCCTGCTCTTCCACACTTATGAGATCGATGACTCCGGTGCGATCCGCAAGGCGCGCATCGTGCCCCCGACCTCCCAGAACCAGCTCACGATCGAGTCGGACCTGCGCCAGGTGGCCCAAGAATCGCTCGACTTGGGCGACGATGACCTGCAGTGGCGCTGCGAGCAAGCTGTTCGCAACCATGACCCGTGCATTTCGTGCGCCGCACACTTCCTCGACGTAACCGTCGAGTCGTCATGACCGGGGGCGGATCCAATCCGCCGACTAAGTCTCTGTTCGGGCCTAGGTCTCTTCGCGTCGTGATCGCCAGTCTCGGCAACGAGTACCGCCGTGACGACGGTGCCGGCCAGGTCGTGGCTGCCAGGGCGGCCGAACAAGCGCCGGAGGTTCACGACGTCGGGCCTCAGGTCGATCCACTCGACCTGCTCGGTCGATGGGACGGGGCCGATCTCGCCATTGTCGTCGACGCCACACGCGCCGAGGGCACACCAGGTTCGGTTCGGGTCGTCGACCTCCTCGATCGCGCCGAGACCCCGGGCGTTACCAGCACCCACGGCATTAGCCTGTCCGGCGTGCTGCGCCTGGCAAGGGCCGTAGGCAGGGCACCGAGGCGCGTAGTCGTCGTCGGGATCGAGGGCGAGGACTTTGGCAAGGGGCCGGGCCTGAGCCCGGCCGTCAGCGCAGCTGTCCCTGGCGCCGTGCGCAAGGTCGTCGAGCTGATCGAGGAGGCTTGCAAATGTGCGTAAGCCGGCTTCACCGTGTGCTCGGGACACTGTCGCCGGGTGTCGTGGAGGTCGAGGACGTCCAAGGTGGCCGTCGTCGTGTGTCGCTGCTCGCCCTTGATGGTCCACCCCCAGTTGCCGGGGAGTGGCTCGTGATTCACAGCGGGTACGCAATCGACCGGGTGGACTCCGCCGAAGCCGAGGCCGTCGCGGCCGAGTTGCAGCGAGGCATGGCCACGGTCGAGACAGCGGCCGGTCTCGGCATCTGAGCTCGTCGCGGTCCACGAGAGCCCGCGAGCGGGCTTAGGCGGCCATGTCGAGCTGAACCAAGTGCACCACAGCCGCCACATGTGATGTGGGCGAGCCCATGATCTTGACGCTGGCGCCGACTACCGCGCCCCAAGCCGTGGTGTTCTTGTTGTTCCCGATCCCCACGAGCAACCCACCGTTGTCCGTGTAGGACCAGCTGAAAGCTGTCGGGCCGAGCGAGGGCACAGCGGTAAAGGTGATCTTCACTCCTTTGGGTGACGCAGCTTTGAACCCGGCCTCGGCTTTGGCGAGGGTCGTGACCACGGGGACCGGCGACTTGCGGGAGATGATGACCTCTCTTGCTCCCTCGAAGATGCACTCGAGCGATGTGCCCTCCGGGATGGCCTCGAACAGCGACACCTTTGCGCCGACGATCGAGGAGACCTTCGTCGCCGAGAAATGGGCGCAGAAGACCGAAGCAGCCGAGCGCGGCGTGAAGCTGCTCGCGACCGAGCCGTGCTCTGCTTGGGCGCCGGCGGCGGGAACGATCGCGAGCGAGGCGCAGCTGGCGGCAATGAGCAGCAGACCGGCCAGCCGCCGCCCGCGGCGCCGCGGCGCGGTCCTAATGGAGACTGTTCTGGAACGGGCCATCGGTGTCTGCTCCTTGATTGCGAGTGGTGCTCCCCACGCCAGGCCTTGGTGCCACGCCATCGGTTCACGACGACGGCCACGTTGAACCCGCGGCAAATGTCTATCGCACCGCCAGGTTGGGTCCGCGCCAATGCCCCGAACGGGAGTAAGCAGCTTGACTGCGCCTACTTGCCGTTGGTCCAAAAGGCTCCGGCGTAGGCGTAGGTGTCCCCACTCGCGAGGTTGATGAGATAGGCGCACATGCCGTGCTTGCCCGAGTGGACGGCCGCGAAGGCCTCGCTGGCCGCGTAGTTGCCGGACACGGAACGGTTCAAGAACAGTGTCAGCCCGTATGTGTAGGGCAAGAATGCTCTCGTGCTCTCAGCTGCATAGGTCTTCGCGCACCCGGTCTGGGGATAGAACTGTTCCCAGGCGACCAGGTAGTTGGCGGCGCCCTCGGCGCTGCCCGAAATCCTGTATGTGAAGGTGGCGTCCAGCTTGTTCGTTTTCGGGCCGCTCAGCTTGAGCGTGCTCCCGGCTGTATGTGAGCCGGCTGTAGCAGCCTGCGAGATGCCTGCGGGAACAGCTACTAGAGCGAGCGAGGCGGCAAGGACGGCCAGCCCACGTCGCAGTGTTCTCATACTCATAGTGTTTGCTTCCCCCTTTTTTGCACGGACCCGACAAGTCACGCACGCAGCCATCGCAGGCTCTTGGATTACCCGGTGTGTTGTATCACGCCGGAGAGGACGCAGGCGCTCGCGAAGGCGCTTGGATCGCAGAGCCCGAGGGGACGCGCCCTTCAGCTGGGGTGCTGGTGCACGACTCCCTGAAGCCTTGCGAGGGAAGCCGGGAGCCGTGCACCGTCAGTAAGTCTGACGCGAGATGAGCTCTGGCGCAGTGATAGTCCGTGACAGCCTGCTGACAGAGCTTTTTGGGCGGCTTCTGACCACGACAATGTACTGGCGGTCTCGATTCGCCTACAGCGGGTCGTACTCGGCGAACACCTTGACCGCGGCGTCGCCGATCAGCCACACGCGGCCCGGGGCGGTGGCAAGGCTGAGGGAGCTGCCGGCTTCTACGGACCCGTGGTGGGTTAGGGCCGCCGAAGCCACCGGCGTGAGGGCGACCTCGCTGACCGCCTCCCAGACGGCAGCATTGTTCACGTGGCCTAGAACGTCGAGATCCGCCCTGCGCAGCGGCCACGGCCGCGTCTCGGCCGCGGACGGGCTCGGTGGGGGTGGCACTCGGCCCGAAATCCTCCGCCCGGCGGCGGCCTCCCCGTAGACAGCGAGGAACCCCTGGTCAATCCGCAAGGGGCGGCCCGAAGCGTCGAGTGGCACCCACAGCGCCACCACCTCGATGAGAAGCGCGCCACCCACCTCGAGATCGGTGCGGCGTTCTGCCCATGCCGGCCCCGTGCCGCCACACCAGGTCGTGAGGGTGACCTCTTCTCCTAGCTTCGGCCACCGCCCGCCCACCGCCACGCGCACAACCGTGCGGCGCACGACCCAGGTTCCTTGCGGGTCAAGGCTTGCGTCGGACCAGTCGTCGGTGGCGACGTCTTGGAGGTAACGAGCCAGGCCGTCCAGGCGCAGGACGCCGTCAGGCCCGGTGTCGCTAAGGCGGACCCGGCGCTCGTGCGCGTAGCGACGGCCCCGGGCCGGTCGAGGGACGAGCTCTGTCATCAACCTCCGTTTCTAGTCGGAGCCTCATCGCCGCGTCAGCGACCCGCGGGGTGTCTAGGTACGGCGCCCGCCGTTAGGTGCGTTTGTGACCAGGTAGGCGCAGCTTTGCCACCACGGGGTAGGTTCGCGGCCTGATGGAAAAGCCATGGGCCGGCTTGGACCTGCTCGCGGTGCTCGTCTTCGTCCTAATCGGCCGCAGCGTTCACTCCCACGGACTAAGCCTTGGTGGGATCGCTTCGACCGCGTGGCCGTTCCTGTGCGGGCTCGCCGTTGGCTGGTGCGCCGTTGACTTGTTGAGGCGCGATGGCCTGAGCCTTAAAGGTGGGCTCTATGTTGTGGTCTCGACCGTGGTCGTCGGGATGTCGTTGCGGGTGATCGCCGGCCAGGGGACCGCGGTGGCCTTTGTCGGAGTCGCCCTGGGTTTCCTAGGAGCCATCATGCTTGGCTGGCGGCTCTTGAAACGGCTTCTCAGATCTGGGCCTTGATTAGGAGCGCCATTGCCTGGGCGCCGGCGCCTCCAATCGGCATGTGGACGCCGTCGCCGTAGAACCACTCCGGGTTCTCGTCAGCCAATTTGTTGAAGTCCGCGAGCCGGCCTGGTGGGTAGAGGGGAACGCACTGCTTGAGCGTCTCGTTCACCGACTGCGCCCATGAGTACGAAGAGGGCAAGTGCACAGTCACGAACACCACCCGTGACGCGCCGGCGAGAACGTCCATCATCTGAGTGAACATCTGCGGGCTTACAGGGCCGTTGGTCCCAAGGTCTATGACGACGATGGCGCCGAGTCGGCCCTCAGACTTGAGCTGCTGTGCGAGGGCAACGCCCTCGTACCATTGACGGCTGACGGCCGCCTCCACGTCTATCCCCGGGATGTCCGCCTGCAGGGCGGGTTGTGCGTCGAGCATCACAGAGTCCCCTATGGCGGTGACGTGCCCGGGCACGAAGCCGGGACCGGGCGCCGGTAGCCCCACGGCGGCCGGGGGCCTCGTCGGCAACAGCCAATAGCCCCGGCCATCCGGAGCCTCTGTCATGGCAACGACCGGGCTCTTCTTGACGACTGATGCCGCCGAACCGTAGGAGCGCGCCGTGCCAAAGGGGAAGACCTGACCGTTCGAGGTCGTGATCCAGTAGCCCTGTCCGTTCGGGGTTGCAACAATGGCGACTGCATGCGCGCTGCCGAGCTCGCTTGCGGCAGAGCCGTAGCGGTGGGCGTCGCCGAAGGCGAAGACTTGGCCGTTCGAGGTGGCGAGCCAGTATCCCTTACCATCCGGCATGGCAGCCATCGCCACAACGCGCTCGTGGGAGAGCTCAGCGGTCGCCGAGCCATAGGCATGGGCGTTGCCAAACTCGTAGACCCGTCCTCCCGAAGCCACCAGCCAGTAGCCCCGGGCCCGTGGTGTGGCTGCCATTGCGACTATTGGCGTGCTCAGCACACCCGGCCGCACCGAGCCGTGGGAGCCGGCGTCACCGAAGGAGAAGACGGCGCCGGTGCTGCACGCCAGCCAGTACCCGGGCCCATCACCGCTGGCTACGATCGCTACGACATGGCCTTCGGGGGAGGTGGCTTTCCGAACAGGCCCGGCGTCCCCAAAGCGGAGCACTGTCCCCCCGGCTGTACGCGATCCAGTAGCCATGGCCGTCCGGGCTGGCAGCAATGCCGACCACTCCGGAGCCGATCGCCGCCGGCCTGACGCCGCCAAAGTAACGAGCGGTGCCAAACGGGATCGGCTGGCCCGCGACGTCCTTGAGCCAGGAACGGACGTGTGACGACCGAGAAAGGCGTTGTTCTTCGCCACCGCGGACAGCGGCGCTCGCCTTCGGCATGGCGCTGGTGCAGGCCACGAGGACGAGGAACAAGCCGAGCGCGACGAGCGCTTGAGACCGGGTCCTGAAAGTGTCGGTGGCCTGGGGCATTCGGCGGTCCGGCATCGGGGGAGAGGTTAGCCAGCCCACTTGGCGGCCAGTGGTCAGGTCTCGGCGTACAGCTCGGTGATCACGTCTGCGTGCCGCTCGTAGACGACGTTCCGCCTGACCTTCATTGTCGGGGTCAGTTCGCCGTCTTCGGTCGTGAGCACCCGGGCGAGGATGCGGAACCTGCGAATGCTCTCGGCGCGCGATCGCTTGGCGTTGACATGGTCGATGATCGCTTGGATCTCGAGGCGGAGGTCTGGCTCGCCCGAGAGCTCTTCTAGACCTACGAGCTTGTGGTGCTGTCGCGCCCAGTTCGTAAGTTCCTCTGGATCAAGGGTCACGAGGGCGACGAGATACCTGCGCCCTTCTCCTGCCACGACCGCCTCAGAGATGAGGGGGTGGTTTGTGAGGTCGGCCTCGATGCCCTCCGGAGCGATGTTCTCGCCCGCGGCGGTGATGATGATGTCCTTTTTTCGCCCGAGAATGCGGAGCGAACCGTCTTCGTCGAAGGCACCGGTGTCTCCGGTGTGCATGAAGCCCGCGGGGTCTATCAGCTCGGCGGTGGCCTCCGGGTCGTTGAGATAGCCCAGGCAGACATTGCCCCCCTGAACGAGGATCTCTCCATCGGGTGCGATCACGACGCTTACTCCTGGTAGGGCGGTGCCGACAGTGCCGATCCGGACGTGATCAGGTCTGTTGGCGGCCGTCGGGCCGCAGCTCTCGGTCTGGCCGTAGATCTGGAGGAGGGGTAGGCCGATGGCGTGGAACCAGCTGATGAGCTCAGGATGGGCCGGGGCCGCGGCCGTCATGAGCACGTGCGCCCGATCGAGGCCAGACCTCCTTCGGATCGCTGCCCCGATTGTCGAATCGAGTGTCCTGTAGAGCTTTGAGGCCGAGCCAGGCAGCTCTAGGCCGGCTTGCTCGGCGGCCACCTTCTCGCGCCCGAGCCTCATGTAGCTGGCGGCGGCGAGCCACACGGGCAGCGGTTCGGAGCGCAGCCGCCTTTCCATCGACTCGCGAAGTTTCTCCCACACCCGGGGTACGGCTAGGAATACCGTCGGGCGGCACACCTCTAGATCCTCAGCGACGGTCGCCAGACTACGGGCGAACCATGTCTCGCCTGTTACCGCGACCGGCATCAGCTCGCTCATCATCCGCTCGGCGATATGGCTGAGAGGCAAGAAGGAAAGCAGGCGTTCCCCCTCGCCTACGTTGTAGACCGGCGTCACCTTGCGCAGTGCGAACATGATGTTCTCGTGGCTGAGCACGACGCCTTTCGGCGTACCGGAGGCCCCCGAGGTGTAGACGATCGTGGCGACATCGTCTGGCTTGACCGCCGCCGAGCGGGCGTCCACGACCTCCGGGTGCCGGCTGAGGCGGTGAGCGCCGGCCTTGCGCAGGGCGTCGAAGCCGACAACGAACGAGTCACCGGCCCGGCGCTCGGAGTCGGTGAGGACAACCTGGCGAAGCGCCGGCAGCTGGTTTCGGACCTCGATGACCTTGCCGAGCTGAGCGTGGGTGTCCACGAAACAGACGCTGGCCTCCGAGTGTCTGAGGATGTAGGCGACCTGGGATGCCGAGCTCGTCGGGTACACAGGAACTGTCACACTCCCGTTGAGCATGGTCCCGAGGTCCGCCGTGTGCCATTCCCCACGATTGGCCGACAGGACAGCGACGCGCTGGCCCGGGGCGACGCCGAGCTCGGCGAGTCCGCCTGCGACCTCGCGCGCCGCAAGGAGGTAATCAGCCCAAGTGACGGTCTTCCACTCTTCCTCAACCGGCTGTCCCGGTAGGCGGTGGCGCATCGCCGGCCACTCAGGGCGGCGATGCGCATTTGCCTTCAAGGCCTCGAGGATCGTGGCGCCTTGTGAGGCGGGAACACCGACTCGTTGGTCGCTGCGCTCCTGGCGGCTGTTCCGACTTGGTCGGGTAGGCCTCATGGCCACGAGCTCTTCGCCGACCAGCTGGTGATCAGGCGAAGCTCCGGCAGTCTGTCGCAGCCGAGCAGTTCGCGAAGTCACCGGTCACGACGGCGTTGATGTCGGCTACGACCGTGGCGTTGGTCGTGGCGATGCCGAGCTCTCGGTTGTGTTCCATCGAGGCGCTTGAGAAGTTGATGCTCCCGACATAGACCCTCTCGGTCGGCAGGCCGGCGTCCGCGACGGTCGTCTTGGCATGGATGTAGAGATCCGACGAGCTGTCAGCGTAAAGGTGGACGTGACCGCCTGCCCGCACGATCTCGTCCAGGTCTGCGTCATAGCTGCTGTCGGCGGTCATCGTGACGTCGACCCTCACGCCTCTCTCGGCTGCGGTCGCGAGGGCGCTCGTGATCGCAGCGTCACCCATCTCCTCGTTCTCGATCGACAAGGTATGCCTGGCTCCGTCTATGACGGCCAGCATCTCCGACTCCGAGCCTGGGCTCCAGACGAGGTCGGCCCCATCGGAGGGCGTCACGGGACTGTGGGCGAAGTCGGCATTGAAGACGGACTCGATTGCCGCCACATCGCGGGGTCCGAGTCGAACACACCGAAGTCGCGCGGTTGTCGTGTAGTACTCGGAGGTGAGGTTGCCCGTAAGGATGAGCGACTTGGCGTCATCCACCGAGATCGTCTTTTGGTGGGTCGCCTCGTAGCTCGTGTCTGCCCACACCACCTTGACACCTCCGGCCCGCAAAGTGTCGAAGGCGGCCATGTTACGGCTCTGCTCGCGGTTGGTGTCGAGAAGGACGCGCACCTTGACGCCCCGTCGGGCGTCCGCGACGAGGTCAGACTCCATCGTCGGATCGGCGAGCTCGTACATGGTCATGTCCACCGACCTGTGCGCTGAGAGGACGAAGGAGTACACGGGCTGCATGCCCGTCGCCGAACCTAGGCGGGAGGGCTCCACGATCACACTGAGTGGACCACCCGAGCTTGAGCTGCCACGAGCGGACCCCGACTCGGCCCCGGCGACGGCGGCGCTCACTAGGGACAAGAGAGCTACGAAGACCACGATAAGTGCGCTGCGTGCCCTCCCGAGCGACGCGAAAGCACCTGGAGCGCCGCTGCGCCCACGGTTACGAGGCGCGACCGGGATGGCCACGTTCAGTCGCCCACCGCGCCGTCGACGCACTCGCGGATCAAGTCGGCGTGCCCGTTATGCCGGGCGTACTCCTCGATCATGTGCAGGTAGAGCCAGCGGACGTCTCGCCTCGCCTCTTTGTCGTGGCCGCGGCTTTCGACGACCTCGTCGAGTCGCTTGTCGCTCACCGCAGCGCGAGCCGCCTCGATCTCGCGTCGAAAGGTCTCGAGGTCCGCCTCTGGGTCAGCCTCGTCGGTCTCGTCAAAGTCGGCCGTGTCGTTGTCCTGGCTGTAGACGAACTCGATCTGCTCGTTGGCGGCGTGCATGCGGAACCACCAGCGCTCGACCTCGGTCATGTGGCGAACAAGGCCCAACAACGACAGCGCAGAAGGTGGTACCGGACGCGCCTTGAGCTGGTCGGCAGTTAAGCCGGCACACTTCATGAGCAACGTCGCGCGGTGGAACTCCAGCCATTGCTCGAGCGCCTCACGCTCGCCTGCGACGCGGGCCGGTTCGGCGCGCTCGACGTTCGGAGCCTTCCACTCGGTGCGCATAATGGCGGACCCTAGCGTCCTCGGGCCTGTGTGGCTCGATGGGTCCACCTCGGGCACCGTTCACGCGCCTAGGGCATCATGTGGGCGAAACAGGAGGAGACATGCCGAGCGATCTCGATCACGTCCAGAGCATTGTCAAAAGGGACTCCCTCGCCGTGACGGCAACCCTTCGGCCCGATGGGACCATTCACGCCTCAGTCGTGAACGCCGGTGTCGTGGAAGACCCCGTAACCGGTGAGGCTCGCGTCGGCTTTGTCGCTCGAGGAGACGCCCACAAGCTCGCCCACCTACGTGCGAGCGGTAGGGCGACGGTCGTGTTCCGCCATGGCCCGGACTGGGTAGCGGTCGAAGGCCCGGCCCAGCTTGTGGGAGCCGCGGGACCTGATCGACGGCTTCGGCTCCGCTCGTCTAGCGAAGCTGATCCGGGCCATTTTCACCGCCGCCGGTGGTACCCACCAGGACTGGGACGAGTTCGACCGGGTCATGGAGGCCGAAGGCCGTACCGCGGTCCTCGTGAGCCCGGAAACGATCAGCGCCAACCGCTGAGCCAACAGGCCGGGACGGGTTCACCTGGTCTTGGCGCAGGACGGACTTTCCCCACCGGAACCTCGGCGGTTCTCGGCACTCTCCAAGCAAGCGACGTTCGAATGTCTCCCAGGCCCGAAACTCGGGCCGAGCGCAGAAGCGAACAGGAGAGACCCATGAGAGATCGAAGACGCATGACCCTCGCGTGCCTTGGGTTGGCGGCCGCAGCCTTCGGGACCGGTATCGGCCTCGGTGCCAGCTCGGCCGGCGCGGCGCCGGCGGCTCGTCACCCCGAGTCGGCCCACGCAACGAGTGCCAGCACTGGAACATCGAGTCTGTCGGGCACCCAGCGCCTCGCCGTCGCGCGGACCCCGCCAACCTCGTCTAAAGCTAGCCCCAGCTCGGGCAGCGCCAAGGCGAGCACGAAGGCGCCTTCCAAGACGAGGGGGCCCTGCACCAACATGGGCTCGGGCTCGCCTGCGGTTTCCCCGGCAGGGAGCTGAGCTCCCGATTTGGAGATGCCTCGGTCCGGCCCCGCCACCGGCCGGGCCGAGGTACGCGGTCCAGCGCAGGCCTCCAGAACCGAGAGAGGCCGAGATCAGCGCGCCAAGGTCTTCTGTGCCCGCCAGCGCCGCACGTGTGACCTCTCCGCCCACACCGCCAGCGCGCCGCCCGAACACAACAAAGCGACGGCCGCGATCTCCACGGCAAGAGCCGTGGAGGCCCAAGGAGCGCTCATTGTCGTTCGGTATCCGAACAGCCCTCCATGGGAGGCGAGAAGCAGACCCACGATGGTCCCGAGGCTGAACAGGGCTCCGAGCAGAGCGACAAAGACGCGCCTTACCAGCGCCACCAGCACGGAGACGAAGATTCCGAGCAGGCCCTGAACGAAAAACAACGGCCCGATAGTCACGATGTAGCGGTAGCCGTCCGCCCAAAGGTGCAGGTGAATGGCCGCAGAGGCCATGACAAGGGCCGCGCCGGCAATAAGGAGAGCGCTCGCCGCGGGTACTGTCGCCCTCCGCCCGGCTCCGAGGACTCGGCCGGTGCGAACACCACGTTCAACGCTCATATCGGCCCCCACGCATCGGCAGGTTCGGACATCTCAGTTTACTTCACTCGCTCGCATTTGCACAGATAGTGCTTGTTCGGCTTCGCAGCGTGGCTTCACGGTCGTGAGGCCACGCGCTGAGCCCGTGGGCCAGGTCAGTTGCCCCGTCTGTTGCCGGTAGGCTGGAGGAAGGACCGAGGCCGTTGCCGGCTCGTCTCTATCGCTTCGAGGAGGACGCCATGTGTCTGGGAATACCAGGTGAAGTGGTGGAACTTTTCGACTCCGACCGGCACTTGGCCAAGGTCGACGTAGCGGGTGTTCGTCGCAACATCAATGTCGCGCTGCTCGAAGATGAGGGCGTCCGGCCGGGCGACTGGGTGCTCATTCACGTCGGATTCGCGATGGCAAAGATCGACGAGGAAGAGGCGCAAAGCGCGCTCGACAACCTACGGGAGATGGGGCAGGCCTACACCGACGAGGTGCAGGCCGTGATGGGGTCTCAGATCGCTTAGGTACCGGGCCGTGGTTCCGACAAGGACAATGGCGCCGGTTGGCACGCTTCGGTGCCGGTCGGGGCAAAAAAGGGAGGGACTTGATGCGGTTCGTGGATGAGTACCGCGACCCGGCCGCGGCGCGGGGCCTGGTGGCTCGCATCACCGAGCTGGCGGACGGCGGCCACTACAAGTTCATGGAGATCTGTGGTGGGCACACGCACACGATCTACCGCCATGGGATCGAGCATCTGCTCCCGACCTCGGTCGAGCTCGTGCACGGGCCCGGCTGCCCCGTCTGCGTGATCCCGATGGGGCACGTCGACGATGCCATCTCCATATCCGGCCAGCCCGGGGTCATCTTCACTTCCTTCGGCGACATGATGCGCGTACCCGGTTCGCGGGGCAGCCTGCTTGAGGCCAAGGCGCACGGGGCTGACATAAGGGTCGTCTACTCACCGCTCGACGCGCTACGGATCGCGGCTGAGAATCCCGAACGCGAGGTCGTGTTCTTCGCCGTCGGCTTCGAGACGACGGCTCCCTCCACGGCGGCAACCTTGCTGCGGGCCCGCAGTGACGGCGTGATGAACTTCTCTATCTTTTCGAACCACGTCATCATCGGGCCTCCGTTGAGGGCGATCCTCGAGTCTGCGGACTTGAGCCTGGACGGTTTCATCGGACCCGGTCACGTGTCGACCGTGATCGGACAGCGGCCCTATCGTTTTGTTGCCGAGGAGTACCACAAACCGGTCGTCACTGCCGGCTTCGAGCCGCTCGACATCCTTCAGGCGATAGCAATGCTCATGGCCCAGGTCGTCGAGGGCAGGTGCTGTGTCGAGAACCAGTACACGCGTTGCGTCTCTGAGGAGGGCAACCCCCGGGCGCTCGCGATGCTCGAGGAGGTCTTCGAACTCCGCCCGAGCTTCGAGTGGCGCGGCCTGGGCTACATCGCCGAGAGCGCCCTGAAGCCGAGAGCCGAGTTCGCTCCCTGGGACGCCGAGCTCCGCTTCAATGTGCCTGGCGTGCGAGTCGAGGACCCGAAGGCCTGCCAGTGCGGGGAGGTCCTCAGGGGCGCGATAAAGCCTTGGGAATGCAAGGTCTTCGGCACAGCCTGCACGCCGGAGACCCCTATTGGCACCTGTATGGTCTCGGCCGAGGGGGCGTGCGCGGCCTACTACAACTTCGGCCGCCTGCACCGCGAAGTCGCCGTCACCATGGGTGGGGCCTCCTAGAGCCCCTCCGGGCTTGGTCGGGGCCGAGAACCGAGGGCGCCGATGGCCGCCTGGCCGATGCTGATCCCGCCGTCGTTGGGGGGCACGGACTCGTGCACGAGGACCTTGAGCCCGAGTGAGACAAGGGCGTCCTCGACGGTGTCGCTGAAGCGCGCGTTCTGGAACACTCCACCGCTCAACACGACTGTGTCCAGGTCGCTTCTTGCGGCAAGGCGCGACCCAAGCTCGGCCGTGGCGAGGCCTAGTCCCTTGTGGAACCCGGCCGCAATGAGGGAGCGGTCCTTTCCTGCTTGCAGCTCGTCCAAGACGGCGGCGATGAGCGGCGCGGGGTCAAGTAGCGCCGTGGCACGCGCTCGGTCTGGCTCGATGATGTCGACCGGGTACCTTGGGGCGTCGTTGCGCTGCACGCTGCGGGCGAGCATCTCGAGCTCGATGGCGGCTTGGCCCTCGTAGCTGACCCGCGACCTCAGCCCGAGCAGGGCGGCGACGGCGTCGAAAAGGCGCCCGGCGCTGCTCGTGAGGACGGCCGCTATGTCTGTGCCGGTCGCCGTGGCGAGGGCGAGGACCTGGTTCCAGCGAGGATCGAGTCGAGCGCCGATCTGGGCAGCTGCCTCCTCGCCAAGGGCGAGGGCGACCCACGAGAGCGCCATTCGCCACGGTTCGCGAATCGCCGCCGCCCCACCGGGCATCGGGGCGGTCCGGATGTGGCCGACGCGTTCGAAACCATCGAAATCGGCGACGAGGAATTCACCGCCCCACATGGTGCCGTCGGTGCCGTAGCCGAGGCCGTCGAAGGCTATTCCCAACACGGCCCCGCAGTGGTGGTGCTCGGCCAGGCACGAGGCGATGTGGGCATGGTGGTGCTGGACCGCGACGGGCTCGAGATCGAGCTCGAGGGCGTATTTGGTCGAGAGGTACTCGGGATGCATGTCGTGGACGACGAGTTCGGGCTCGATTCCGTACAGCTGGCACAGATGCACAGTTGCCTGCAAGAAGGCCTCGTAGGTGGCGAGGTGCTCGAGGTCGCCGATGTGGTGGCTGCACACCAAAGAGGTGTCCTTGGCCACCGAGACCGTGTTCTTGAGCTCGGCGCCAACAGCTAGGACCTGGCGTCCGGCCCGGCGGGGAAGGGCCATGGACTGGGGCGCGTAGCCGCGAGCGGCGGACCATCTGGACGCGTCGGCCGGTCGAGCGCACAACCGAGTCGTCGCAGCGGACCTGAATCGGGCGATCGTGGGCGAGCACGGCATCGACCAAGGGGCCGAGCCTGGAGAAGGCGTCCTCGTCTCTATGGGCGATGGGGTCATCGGACAGGTTGCCGCTGCTCATGACGAGGGGACGGCCGACCTCGGCCATCAAGAGGTGGTGCAGGGGTGTGTAGGCGAGCATCACGCCGAGGTCGCCCATGCCCGGGGCGACGGAATCGGCGACGGCCGCCTCCGGCCTGCGTGGGGCAAGGACGATCGGCCGTGCCACTGACAAGAGGGCTGTTTCTGCCCCCGGGTCGAGCAAGCAGAGCGACCTCGCCATTTCCAAGTCGGCCACCATAAGGGCGAAGGGCTTGTCGTCTCGGGCTTTGCGCCGGCGCAGCTCGGCCACGGCGACCTCGTTGTCGGCGTCCACTGCCAGGTGGTAGCCACCGACACCTTTCACAGCGACGATGCTGCCGGCGCTCAGGGTCTGGCCGAGAGCCACGAGAGCCGCGTCGGAGTGAGCGAGCTCGGTCCCATCCGGGTCGTATAAGGCGATTCGCGGCCCACAGCGCGCACAGGCGTTCGGCTGGGCATGAAAGCGCCTGTTGGCCGGGTCGTCATATTCCGCCTGGCACTGCTCGCACATCTTGAAACCGGCCATGGTTGTGGCGGGACGGTCATAGGGGACAGAGACGATGATCGTGTAGCGCGGCCCGCAGTTGGTGCAGTTGGTGAACGGGTAGCGGTGACGCCGGTCACTGGGGTCGTCTACTTCGGACAAACAGTCGTCGCAGGTGGCGCTGTCGATGCTGACCTGCGCGTTGGGCACAGGGCCAGCCGCACTCTCGATGATGCGGAAGGGCTCCTCGATCCCGCCAGCCGGCACGAGGTCCCACGTCACCGAGGTGACCCGGGCGAGGGGAGGGGCAGCCTCGCTGAGCAGCCGGCACAGCTCTTCGAGGAGGGCGGGCTCGCCTTCGACCTCGATCAGCACGCCGTCAGAATCGTTGAGAACGAAACCACCAAGGCCGAGAGCCACGGCCTGTCTGAAGACAAAGGGCCGATAGCCGACTCCTTGCACCGTTCCGGTGACCCTGATCCGCCGGCGCTCTAGTTGACGCACACGGCTCACGTCGCTCAGCAGATCCGCGGCAAGGGATCGCCGACGAGCATGTCGACGATCCGGGTCCCCCCGAACGAAGTGCGGAGCACGACGATTCCCTGCGGCTCCCCGCGGATGTCCCCGATCAGGGCGGCGTCAACTCCGAGCGGATGGCCGCGCAGAGCCTGAAGGGCCGCCTCGGCCTCCTTGGCGGCCACGACGGCGAGGAGCTTGCCCTCGTTGGCGACATAGAGCGGATCGATACCGAGCAGGTCACACGCGCCAGCCACCTCGGCCTTGATGGGCAGCGCCGACTCGTTGAGCACGACGGCGAGGCCACAGTCACGGGCGAGCTCGTTGCACACCGTGCCGACACCGCCTCTGGTGGGGTCTCGCAGCCAGCGGATGGAGGGCGCCGCCTTGAAGAGTGCCTCGACCAGCTCGGTGACGGGGGCAGTGTCGGAACGGAGGTCGGCCTCCAGGGCGAGGTCGCCCCTCGCCAGCATGACCGCCATCCCGTGATCGCCGATCGTGCCCGAGATCAGTACACGATCGCCTCGTTGGACGAGGCCCGCGCCGAGGTGTCGGCCGGCAGGTATAAGGCCGATCCCGGCCGTAGTCACATACATCCCGTCCGCTGCGCCTCGGCCCACGACCTTTGTGTCTCCTGTGACGATGGACACACCGGCCGCTCGGGCCGACTCGGACATGTCGGCGACCACCTCGCGCAGCTTGCTTATCGCAAAACCCTCCTCGATCACGAAGGCGGCCGAGAGCCATTGGGGCCTCGCTCCCATGACGGCGAGGTCATTGACGGTCCCGTGGACGGCGAGCTGGCCTATGGACCCGCCTGGGAAACGAAGCGGCTTGACGACGAACGAGTCGGTCGTAAAGGCCATCGTCTCGCCTCCGGGAAGGCTCAAGAGAGCCGCGTCTTGCAACGGTGGCCTCTCGAGGCCGCTGAACGCGTCGAGAAAGACGGCGTCTATGAGGGCGGCAGACGCCTTGCCCCCGGCGCCGTGCGCCATAGTGATGAAATCGTCTCGGAAGCGGGGACGTCGGCGCCGGAAGGCCTCGATCCTTTCCAGTACCGCGGCTTCGCGCCCGCTAGCGGCCTCCCTCGACACCTCCGTGTCGTGCGAGGCGGCTGGCTCCTCGGGGTCGTCTTCGATCAACGTGCCTCCTCCTCGACCAGGCTTATCACCGAGCCGGCGTGGATAAGCACGAGGTCACCGGGCTGGGTGTCGCCGACAAGGGTCGTGTCCACGATCTCGAGACCTGCCACCGTGCGGACCTGCGCCCGACTGTCGGGGTGCGCAAGGACCACTTCGCCGAGGCGGCCTTCGTCTGAGCACGTGATGCAGACCTCGTCGTCACATCCGGCTTCGGAAAATGCGACAAGGCCGGGGTCTTTGAGGTGCTCGACGAGCTGATCGGCGACGGTCTCGGTCAGCATCAGGAGCTGTTCCTCGGCCGAGGTGCCGGTCATGTCCCCCAGCGACAAGACGAAGTCCGCCGCCCCTGCTTCGGGCCGCGGGCCTTGGACGATCCAGATCGTGAGCAGACCCCAGGCCGCTGCTCGTTGCCTGAGGCCGGTGACGGCAGGTTCGCCGGCACCTGCGAAAAGGGCAACAACGTCACCGGAATGGGCGTGGGCCCTCAAGCCGTCGAGCACGGGGTCGTCGACCGCTTCGGCGGAGATCGACGGACCCCCGTCGTGCGTCCGCGCCGTGAGCGCGCCGGCCATCTGGTTGGCGAGGCCGGCACGCACCGGAGCCGCGCACCAGATAGTCGCTCCACTGGCAAGGCGGCGAGCCGCGGCGAGCGAGGCGGTAGCAAGATCAACCGCGTCTGGACCCGAGAGGTCCTGGGTTAGGGCGTTCATGGTTGGCGCCCCAGTCTAGGCCCAGGCCCTTCGCGGAGACTTCTGGCGTCCCGCTGTCTCGGTCCCAGGCACTGCCGAGCCGGAGCTTTACCTGGGCTTGTGCTCGGTGCCGAGGCCTGGAGTGACGAAGAGCGCGCTGGCCTTTTCGTGCACATCGCTCGTGTGCCAGATGCCCCTCGGATTTATGACGGCCCGACCCGGCTGAAGCTCGACAGTCCGGTAGCCCGCCTCCAGTTCTTGGACGACGTCGATGCGACCCGAGAGCAACACGACAAGTTCGTCGCCGGCTGGGTGCCGTTCCCATTGAGTCCAGGTCTTTTCCTCCGCGGTGATGCACACGAGCCGCCCTTCCTCGCCGTCGGCCGAAAAGCGGCGGACGTACTCCTCAAGGCAGCTTTCGTCCCAGCTGAAGTTCGTGAGCGGCACGGCGATGGCCCCGAGGCCGAGATGGACAGGGGTCTGCGCGAGCACAAAGGACCCATCAGACGTATTGGGAAGGCCATTGGTCATCTCCAAAGGTTCGCGCGTACCTCGACCGGGAAGGCTTCACGGCGGCCGCATCCTGAGCGCCTCGTCGTGCGAAGGAAAGAGCCAGGCTCTTGCGATGAGAACCAGCGCCGCGAGCACTGCGGTCTGGTCCTCGACCGAGACCACTGCGCAGCGGGCAATCGATGGCTTAGCGGGAGCTGACCCAGCCCCTCGCTTGGTGCAGCGCCGTCGCCATGATCGTCAGAGTCGGGTTATGGCCCCCTGAGGTCGGGAAAACGGCTCCGTCGGCGACGAAGAGATTGTCGAGGTGGTGGTGACGACCCTGTTCGTCGGTGACGCTGGTTCGTGCATCTCGGCCCATAGGCATCCCGCCCATGACGTGCTCGGTGGCGGGCACCCTGTCTTGGGCAATAGGAAAGCGCGCCGAAGCGAGCTCAGGGATGGCGATGGCGACGTCGGCCCCGGCGGCCTTCAACAGCTTGATCAACCAGGGCATGTAGAAGGACTGAGCTGCCAGTTCGTAAGGGCCTGGCCCGTAGGTGATGCGGGCGACCGGCAAGCCCCGCCAGTCGCGTACCTTCGGATCGAGGTCGACTCGGTTGGTGTTGTAGGGCAGGTCCTCACCGATGAGCTCGACTCCGCAGAGTCGGTCGCGCAAAAGGCTCGAACGCATCAATTTCTTGAAATCTGATCCGAACGGCTTTTGCGGGGCGAGGAGCCGGAGGACCTCTTGGTAGCTGCTCGCCTCGTCCAAAGGGAGCTGGGTCCCACCGAGCTCCACCTTGCCTGCACGGAAGTAGGGCAGGCCCGCTTTGGCTGCCGCCTCTCGGGCACCGGGGAAGTCCGGGTCGGCAAAGTCGTCTATGTCATGGGTGTGGTCCCGTCCGCGGTAGTTGTGGAGACGCTCGGCAAGGAAGATGCCGGAGGCTTCGGAGAACCAGTGGAACATCACCCGCCGCCCGGCGAGGTCATAGGGGTCGGGTAGGGAAGAGAGCAGGGCGAGGCGGGCGGTCTCTATGGAGTTGGCGGCGAGAACGACGAGATCCGCGGACTCTGTGTGGAGCTTGGCACCGCCGTCGATCCAGGTGATGCCCGTTACCTTCCGGCCGTTGGTCTCCACCTTCACGACCATGGCGTTGGCACGCAGCTCTGCTCCAGAGCGCAGCGCCTCGCGCAGGGGGGCGAGGGCGCCGATGCGGGCGAGGATCGGACATCCGTAGCCCGAGCAGAAGCCGCAGTTGTTGCAGCGGGGGCGGCCCTGGTAGGAGACGGAGTTGATGGCCATTGGAGCAAGGAAGGGGTGAAGTCCGACGTCCCGGCAACCCTGCGAAACGACAAGTGAGGAGTACTCGGGCGGTCCCGGCGGCATGGGCAGGGCCCTTGTCCGCGGAGCGTGAGCGAGAGTCGGCTCTTTCGGGAACAAGCGGACATCTCCCGCGACGCCGATGAGCGCCTCTATCTCGTCGTAGTAGGCCGAGAGGTCGCCGTACTCGAAAGGCCAGTCAGAGATCTCGGCTCCCTTTACCGGGCCGAGCATCGACAGCTTCTTGAAGTCGATATCCCAGAACCTCGGCGTCTTCGCGTCCCAGTGGACGGCGCCACCCCCGACAGTCTGGGGGAGAGCTTCGACAGAGCCTGTGAGGGACTGTGACTCCGGTGAGGAGCGGTACACCCTGGGCTCGGCAGTCGGATCGGGCAGGGAAAAGGCCCGGTTCATCTTCAGCTCGTCGTTCGAGAACACCGTGCCGGGCCGGTCGGATGTGAGATCGGTGAAGTAGTTGGGGCCCTTTTCGAACACGGTGACGTCCCAGCCGGCCCTAGCGAGCACCATGGCGGCGACTGAGCCGCCCGGTCCGCTGCCGACGACCAAGGCCCGCTTGCTCATAACGAAGAGGAGGCGAGCAGCTGCAAAAGTCGCTGGCCGATGCCGCTCGGCACGTAGACATCGGGCCCGTCGGAGAGGGTTACCTGCGCGTCGGTGAAGCCCCGGGGCTGGCGGTCGCCGACCCAGGAGATCTCCTGCCAGCCGACGAGGTCGGCGTTGCCGCCGTACTCGGGCACCGAGTACATGCCCTCGATCGCATGTGAGAAGAGCAGCGTCATGAAGCCATCTGGGTCTTGGGCGAGGATGTCATCCATCCGGTCCCCGCTGAGGCGGGCGAAGTCCCCACCTGCCAGTTTGTCGAGCGTCTCAACTCCCTCGCGGTACTGGGCGCGCAAGGCGGAGAGCCGCTCTGCCCAGCCCTTTACCTGGGCGGGAGTGAGGTGCAAGAACCTGGCCATGTCGTCCACGCGCCATCCGGCCCGATCGGAAAAAGGGCCACCAGCGAATATCAAGGGAGGCTCAGAGGTGAGCGCCCCGAGCATCCTGTCTATGTAGCGGGTGACTTTCGCCTCACGAGCGCCGGGATGACCTGCCTCGGAGGCGTCCTCGAGAGGGCCTGGGATCAGCCGGGCCGTCGCCTCTTCCACGACGGCCGCCTCGTGCTCGTCGAAAACGAGAAAGGTGTCTTCTGGCTGGCCTGACGAGGTCGAACTGCAGGCGGCGAGCAGCTCGGAGGGGACGAACATGGCGAGCCCCCCGAGTCCTGCTGCCTTGATCACCCGACGGCGGGGGACGGCTGTCATGGCCAAGAATCCTCGCACACAGCCCGCGCTAGGCCCCGTCATTGCGCGGACACGCGCTGTCTCGACAGGGGTCTCGACCGCCCGGGGCGCCGCCGGTGCCTGTAGGGTGCCGGCGATGAGGACCGGTGCCGGGCTAGAAGGCCCTGATCTCGCCGGCGACGGGCCTTCCTGTTCGGCCTGGGCACGCGAGCAGGGTCTCGACCCCATCGGCACTGCCGGCTGTTACAGGGGCTACCTCCTCTTCGAATGGCCTCTTCCCTGGCCGCGTGACCTAAGCGAGGACGCTTTGCTGGCGCCGATCGCGGCGGCGGCCCGCAGCGCCGGTTTGCGCCTGCAGGGACTGGTCCCTAAAGCGAACGGGCAGCGCCGGGTTATCTGCTACCGCTGGCCTGGGCGAACCGCGGCCCGCTTCGAGCGCGCCGAGCTGGTTGCCGACCCGGACGAGGTCCAAAGCGCTGCCGTGGCCGTCGTTGGCGAACCGGCCGCCAAGGACGAGATCGTCGATGTCCTCGTGTGCACCCACGGCCGTCGGGACCGTTGTTGTGGCTCGTTCGGGACGGCCCTTTTTCAGGGGCTCTCAACTGACCAGCACCTGCCCGCGGGGGTCCGGCTGTGGAGGACCAGTCATACCGGTGGCCACCGTTTCGCCCCCACCGCTGTCATCCTCCCCGAGGGCACTTCCTGGGCGTTCTGCGACGCCGCTTTGCTCGAGTCGGTCCTGCGCCGGGAGGGCCCGCTCTCAGGGCTTCTCACCCGCTACCGGGGCTGTGCCGGGATGGGGTCGGCCGCCATCCAGACCCTCGAACGCGCCGTGCTCGGCGAGGTCGGGTGGCCGCTTTTCGAGATGCCGCGCCAGGGCGCCGACCTCGAAGACGGAAGAACCGAGCTAGTAGTCGAGTCTCCGACCGGCACGAGGGAGGTGTGGGAGGCGACCGTCCGAGTCGGCGCCGCCATCCCTGTACCGCCATGTGGGCAGCCGATCGGGCTTGACACCAAGTCAGAGCCTCAGCTCGTCGTCGAGGGACTGCGGCGGCGCCAGCTGTAAAGGCGCCGTTCATTAATCTCAAGACCCGTGAAGCTCGCCACGGTCAGGACAACAGACGGTACTCGGGCGGCTCGGGTGGAGGGCGACCGCCTCCTGCTCCTTCCCCCCGCTGACATAGGTGCTGTTCTCGCGGCTGGGGGATCCGCAACGATCAGCTCGACCGCAGCGGCGCTCGAGCCGCTGGACGAGCTGAGCCTCATGCAGGCGTCGTTCGCCCCGGTCGTCATGCGGCCAGAGAAGATCTTCTGCGTGGGTTCGAATTACAAGGCCCACATAGCGGAGATGTCACACGAGGTGCCGAAATACCCGACCCTGTTCGCGAAGTTCGCCTCCAGTCTGCTTGGCGCCAACGACGAACTCGTGCTTCCCAAGGTCTCGAGCGCCGTGGACTGGGAGGTCGAGCTCGGCGTCGTGATCGGCCAGCATGTCTGGCGGGCCACGCCTGCCGAGGCGCTGGAGGCGATCGCGGGTTTCACGGTTGTCAACGACGTTTCGATGCGCGACTGGCAGAACAGGACGAGCCAGTTCCTTCAGGGAAAGACCTTCGACGCTTCGACGCCGGTGGGTCCGTTCCTCGTGACGCGGGACGAAATTGGCGACGGCGGTGATTTGGAGCTGCGCTGCGAGGTCGACGGGGTGACGATGCAGTGCGGGCGGACCTCAGATCTGCTCTTTGGGCCGGGGGAGATCGTGAGCTACATCAGTCAGTTCGCAACCTTGCGGCCTGGCGACATCATCTCGACCGGCACTCCTGCTGGAGTCGGGGCGGGACGCGACCCACAGGTGTTCCTGGCGCCGGGTCAGGTCCTCACCAGTGCCATTGAAGGCATCGGGAGCTGCGTCAACCAGTGCTTAGCGGAGGTTGACTCGGCGTCGTAGTGATGTCATTATGACATCATGCAGCTGTCAAACACCATCGCGGGCCTGCAGGAGGACATCTCTAATCTCGCCGCCCTGGCCGACGAGGCCGTAGCGGAATCGTTGACCCGGCTGGCTGGGGCCATGGCCGCCCCGGCCTCAATGAGACTTCTTGACCTGCTCGGAGAGGCAGCTCTCGAGGTCAGCGCCCAGCTGAGCGCGGGAAGGGTCGAACTACGCGTCGCTGGGCGCGACGCGGACCTCGTCTATGTCGATGAGCCGGCCAGCCAGGCTGAGGCGGATCTCGGCGATGACCAGTCCGCCCGGATCAGCCTCCGGCTCCCTTTGCAGCTGAAGGCCGACATAGAGCGAGCCGCGGCCCAAGAGGGAGTCTCGACGAACGCCTGGATCGTCCGCGCCCTCGGCCGGAGGGCTTCGGCGGGAAGAGCCTTTCAATCGCAGAAGCGTCTCACCGGTTATGGCTGGTCTTAATGGAGGAAAAGATGAGTGAGTTCCACGCGACGCTCGGAGCCGGTGAGGCAACAGGACTGCAGGAGTCGCGCCAGGCCATCTTCGAGACACCGGGCCGGGTGCGCCTGCGCATTCAGAACGCCGTCGGCACGGTCGAAATCGACACCGACGACATTGCGCGCACGGAGGTGAGCCTCGTCTCGTTGCACCCCGGCGCCGACGATCTCGTCCGAAATTCGCGCGTGTTCGAGAAGAGCGAGGGAGGCGTCCACGAGATAACCGTCGAGATACCCAAGATCAGGCCTAGGGGAGGCTACTGGTTGGGCGACGACGCAGGCGTCCGCGCCCAGGTGCTGGTTCCTCGAGACGCTGAGATCCAGGTGGCCACAGCCTCGGCTTCGGTTAGTGCACGGGGCAGCTATCGCTCGGTCGGAGTCGACACCGCGTCGGGCTCAATCTGTGTCGAAGATGCGACAGGGCCCGTCAAGGTCACGACGGCAGGCGGCTCCGTCCAGGTCGGTTCGGTCGGTGGCGCGGTCAACGTTGGCACGGCTTCAGGCGATGTCAGGGTCGACCACGTTGCCAGCGGAGGCAAGGTGGCAACGGCGTCGGGCAACATTGAGGTCAAAAGGGTCGAGTCGCCTGTTCGTCTCCGCAGCATCTCTGGCGACATCCGCGTCGGCGAAGCGCTCCATGGCTCCAGCGCCGAGACAGTGTCCGGCAACTTGCGGATCGAGCGCGCCGCGGCTGGCGAGATCGTGCTGCGCTCGGTGAGTGGCGACGTCTTCGTGGCCGTGGCGCCCGGCTCGCTCGTACGCTTCGACACTGTCTCGATGTCGGGACGGGTGAGAAGTGACATCGACCTCGAGCCCGGCCGTCCCGCCGCCAGCGGCGAGCGCGGCGCCTTCGATGAGCTCTCGATCCAGTCCAAGACTGTGAGCGGCAACATCTCAGTGCTCAGGGCCGCTCGGGTATCAACCGATCCCGAGTGAGGCTCGGCGCAGCCGAGGCTGTGGCGGCGGCGCCCACTGGTAGCGTCGGGTAATGCGCCCTCGTCCTTTGCTCGTCATCTCGACTGTCGCGATCGCCTTCATCGCAGGGTGCGGCGGCTCTTCGACGGGCTCTGGCTCCTCTGGCGGCTCCAACGGCGTGGCGTCGAAGTCGGGCTCGCAGATAGTCGCGGCCGCTGTAGCAGCAACAAAGAAACAGGTCTCATTCCACTTCGTCGAGATGGCGGGGACGACCGGGAGCACCGTCCAAATTGTCGGCGACGTAGGTTCCTCGGCGGGCGAGCAGCGCATCACCGTCCACCAGGGAGGCCAAAGCGGCCACATAACCGTCCTGCTCGCCAACCGGACCGCCTACTTCACAGGTGATGCCTTCGGGCTTGAAGGCTTCACAGGCCTTACCAAGACTCTCGCCACGGGCCTCGCCGGCAAGTGGATCTCCGTGCCGTCTTCGAATGCGAGCTTCTCCTCGATTGCTTCTTCGCTGGCTGTCAAGACCGCCGCCGTGCAACTTGTGCAGCTGAGCGGCACTCTCACGCGGGGCAAGACGTCCATCGAGCTCGGGCACCCGGCAGTGTCGGTCAAGGCGGCCGAGAAGTCGAGCACCGGCAGGCTGGCTCTCACCTTGTATGTCTCCACGAAAGGCGCCGCTCTCCCGATTCGGGTCGAGGGAACGACGCAGGCGACCGGAAGCGCAGCCCGCTCTGTTGTCGCCACATTCACCGACTGGGGAGAGTCGGTTCACCTGAGCGCGCCACACGGCGCGGAGCCGATCTCCTCGGTCAAGTCGCTCGCGGGCTGAGAGTCTCGGCGAGGACCCTGGTCTTGTCAGGTGGACGCGGTGAGCTCCCAGCCGGCCGAAACGAGAACAGCTGAGGGCGGGGTCGTGCCCGGGCCGTATCCGAGCGAGCTCGAGTGCGACGTGTTGTTGTCAGACGGTCGCACGGCCCGGTTGCGGGCCATTCGACCCGACGACGGGCCCGCACTTCGCCGTTTAGGGGAGCAGCTTTCGTCCGAGTCGGTCTACTTCCGCTTCTTCTCGCCCCGCCGAAGCATCGGCGAGGAGGAGATCGCCCACTTCGCGACGGTCGACTACCAGGACCGCCTCGCCCTCGTAGCGCTCGTCGACGCTGAGCTGGTGGCCGTCGCTCGTTACGACCGCTGCCCGGTCCCGCCGAGCGGCACAGGGAGCGCCTCCGAACCTGCTTTGTCACCGCAAGGTGGTGGCGACGAGGCTGAAGTCGCCTTCGTTGTGCGTGACGACCACCAAGGCCGCGGTCTGGGCACAGTTCTCCTGGAGCATCTTGCCTCGGCTGCCGGGCAGCGCCGGATCGGGCGCTTTGTCGCCGACACGCTTCCTGAGAACTACCGGATGCTCAACGTCTTTCGGTCCGCCGGCTTCGAGGAGCATGCCCTCTTGGACTCGGGCGTCATACGGGTCACATTGGAGCTCGCATTGCGACCTGAGTATCTGGAAAGGGTGGAGGAGAGGGACTGGACAGCCGCGGTGCGATCGATCGAGCACATCTTGCGCCCTGGCGCGATCGCCGTTTTGAGCGACACGGGCAAGCGCCGCCTGGTGGGCGACGACATCGTCCGAAATCTCCTTGCAGGTGGTTTCACGGGCGCCGTGTACCCAGTTGGTGGTAAGGAGGAATGGGTCGCCGGTGTTCGCGCATACCCGAGCATTAGCGAGGTTCCCACCCCGATCGATCTGGCGGTACTCGCTCTCACCGGTCCGCAGCTTTCGCAGGCCGTGCGCGAGTGCGGTGCAAAGGGAGTGGGGGGTCTCGTTGTTGTCGCCTCCGGCGCAGGCGAGCGCGACACCGCCACCGCCGGTTCTGATCGAGATCTCGTCGAGCTGGCGCGTGAGTTTGGGATGCGTCTCGTCGGACCGGACTGCATGGGGGTCATCAACACCTGTCCCGAGGTCGCCATGAACGCGAGCGTGGCAAAGTCGCCTCCCCCGCCGGGTCGAATCGCCTTCTCCTCCCAATCGGGCGGTCTCGGGATCGCTCTTCTCGGAGATCTGGGCAACCGCGGATTGGGCATTTCCAGCTTCGTCTCGCTCGGCAACAAGGCCGATGTGAGTGGCAACGACCTGCTGCGCTTTTGGGAGGACGATCCGGAGACCGACGTCATCTTGTTGTACCTGGAGTCTTTCGGCAATCCCCGCAGGTTCAGCCGGATCGCCCGTCGTGTCGCTCGTAAGAAGCCGATCGTCGCCGTGAAGAGCGCCCGTACCGCCTCCGGCCAACGGGGGACAGCGCGGCCGGCTCCTCGAGCGCGGTCCCAGACGAGGCCACCGACGCCCTCTTCCGCCAGGCAGGTGTGATCAGGGTGGGGACGCTGGAAGAGCTGCTCGAGGTCGCCGACTTGTTGGCGAGTCAGAACCTTCCCCGTGGGCGGCGGGTGGCGATCGTGGGTAACGCCGGAGGTTGCGCGATCATCGCCGCGGATGCCTGCGAGAGCTATGGCCTCGAGGTCCCAGAGCTTGGCACCTCGTCTCAGGGCCGATTGGCCCTCATCTCCTCCCTCGGTGCGGTCCATGGCAACCCGGTCGAGCTGTCTGCCTCGGCCTCGGCCGAGGACTACCGCGACGTCCTAGAGATCGTCCTCCAGGACCCTGACCTGGATGCGGTCATCGTCACCTTCACGCCTGCCAGCCTCGAGGGTGCCGAGGACATCGCCCAAATAGTGGCCGCTGTGTCCGCTTCGGCGGACAAGCCCGTGCTCGCCAACTTCATCGTGACCGAAGGGACCCTCACAGCTCTTCGAACAGGGCCAAAACGCGTACCCTGGTTCGGCTACCCGGAGTCGGCCGCTCGCGCCGTGGCGCGTGTCGCCCCCTACTCAGAGTGGCTGAACCGTCCGGAGGGGGCCGTGCCGAACTTCGCCGACCTCGATATCGCGGCGGCCCGCAGGATCGTCGAGACGGCGCTCGCTGGCGGACCTTCTGTTGGCGTTTCTGCCGCCGGACAGGCGGCAGTCACAGCGCCACTTTCCTTGTGGCTGGACACGGTCTCCGCATTTGAGCTGCTTAGGGCTTACAAGATCCCTGTCGTGGACTTCGCCCGAGCCTCCAACGCGGCCGAGGCGGTTCAAGGTGCCGAGGCTCTCGGGTACCCGGTGGCAATCAAGCTCGACGCTCCGAACCTCGTGCACAAGAGCGACGTCGGCGGCGTGGTGCTGAACCTCACCTCGCCCGGTCAGGTCGCCTCTACCGCCGAGTCGCTCCTGGCGAGGTTCGGTGCGGGCGCGTCCTTGATCGTGCAGCCGATGGCGCCCGGCGGTGTCGAAACGGTCGTCGGGCTTGTCGAGGACGCGGCTTTCGGCCCGCTCGTGATGTTCGGCCTCGGAGGCAAGGAGGCCGAGCTCTTCCGCGACCAGATCTGGTCACTTGTGCCGATGACGGCACAAGATGCCCAGGATCTTGTGAGCGGGCTGCGGTCCTCGCCCCTTCTCACCGGCTACCGCGGCGCTCCTCTCGCAGATCTCGGCGCCCTCGCGGAGGTTTTGTCCCGCGTTGCCCGTCTTGCTGAGGACGTGCCCGAGGTTGCCGAGCTGAGCCTGAACCCGGTAGTGGCCACACCGAGCGGCGCGGTCGCCCTGGACGCGCGTGTGAGGGTCGCTTCTGCTCCGCACGAGCCGCCACTGCTGCGTCGGACCATGCGCTCTGCGTGACCGCGAACTCGAGGACCAACAGCGCCGAGCGGTCCTGACCGTCGTGTCGGTTGAGGCGGCTTAGTCGAGCCCCGCCGCCTCGTTGATGCGCCGCATGACCTCGTCGTCGAGGCGCTCGAGCACCTCAAGCGAGCGCAGGTTCTCCTGTAACTGCTCGACACCGCTTGCCCCTGTGATGACGGTCGAGACGGCCGGATTGGAGGCGCACCAGGCGATGGCTAGCTGGCTGAGAGGACAACCCAGGTCGTCGGCGATTGCCTTAAGTGCCCGGACCTTGTCTGCTTTGGACGAGTCCTGCAGATATGGTCGTATCCACTCGTAGCCGGGGAGGGAACCGCGCGAGCCTTCTGGGATCCCGTTCGCGTACTTGCCCGTGAGCAGCCCAGAGGCGAGTGGGCTCCACGTCGTCAGGCCAATGCCGTAGTCCGCGATGACCCGTGCGTACTCTTGCTCGACGCGCTTTCGCTCGAGCAGGTTGTACTGGGGCTGTTCCATCACAGGTTTGTGAAGATGGTGACGCTCGGCGATCTCGATGGCGGCGACGATCTCGTCCGGTGCCCACTCCGAAGTGCCCCAGTAGAGAGCCTTGCCGGAGCTGACGATGTCCGACATCGCCTGGACGGTCTCTTCTATCGGCGTCTCGGGGTCGGAGCGGTGGCAAAAGGCGAGGTCGACGAAGTCGAGACCCAGGCGGCCGAGAGACCCGTCGACGGCCTGCATGAGGTACTTGCGGTTCAAGGTGTTCTGCATATTGGGGGCGTCGTAGATGCCCCAGAAGAACTTTGAGGAGATGACGTACTCATGGCGCTTCCAGCCGAGAGCTTTGATAGCCCGGCCCATGATCTCCTCTGACTCGCCACCCGCGTACGACTCGGCGTTGTCGAAGAAGTTCACGCCCGCCTCATAAGCAGCCCCGAGGCAGCGCACGGCAAGTTCGTCGCGCATCTGGGTTCCAAAGCTGACCCATGACCCGAACGACAAGAGGCTCACCTTGAGGCCGGAGCGGCCGAGACGGCGGTAGGGCATAGACATGTCAGATCTCCAGATCATCGGACCTCACCGGTGCGAGGGCACACGAAACGAAGGTACTTGTCGAACATAGCCCTCTCGGCCCCACCTTGCGCCAGACGGCACGAGGTGGGATGCGCTAGCGGCGCTTGAGCCTCGGCACGGTTCCGAGAAGGTCGGTCAGCAGCTCTGTCATGATCTGCTTGGCACGGGGAACAGAGCAGCCCTGAACCGTGCGCAGGCAGTCCCACGACGCCCAGCTCGCCGCGACGTCGAGCGCGTCGAGCAACAACTGCCTCCGCCTCGAGTCGACACGCGACAGTTCAGGGGCAAACACATCTGCGACCTGTGCTCTTGCCGCCGCGTAAGCCTGGCCGAGCTGCTCGACGAGAAGAGGGTGCGTGTGGCTCAGGTGGATCGCCACCCTTCGCACGGGGGCGATCTCTTCGAAGAGCTTGGATCGCAGGCGTACGATCTCGTCGATCCGGTCGGCCACGCGCGGGGCGTCCGGACGGGGCCCGACGTATGCGTCCTGGATGGGACGGATCCTCGAGGCGGCCGCGACGAACAGCGCGTTCAGGTCGGCGAAGTGACGGAACACGGTCCGCTCCGACACACCTGCTCGGGCGGCGACCTCGGCAGCGCTCGGAAGGTAGATGACGTTCGGCGGGCACTCCCTGGCGATCTCGAGGACGGCGCTCACGACGGACTCGTAGTTGCGTGCGGCGCGCAGACGCCTCCCGTCCTCATCCTTCTGGCTCGCTGTTACGGCCCGCCCGCGTACTGCCTTGGACGGTGTCGCCCGGCGCTGGGTCGAGCGGGCAGAGCCCGCCCGCGTTTCAGCCGGCTTGCGGACACTCGCAGCCAGCGTTTTAGCAGGCTTGCGGGCGCTCACCGCCCGAGTCTGCTTTTGGGCGGCCTTAACTGTTGATGGGGTCGCGGCCCGACTGCGGGCGACCGTTGCGGGCGAGCGGCGTGACCGCGCCGTCGGGGTCGCTCGGGTCACCATCGCTGACAACCAAGTGACAAAGGTTTCACGATAAACATGCTACTCAAAACTGTGGCACCGGACTCGTCAGCATGCCTGCCAGTTGCCGCCCCGGGTCCTTTTAGCCGTCGGCGAGCAGTTTGCCGTCGAAGTCCTTGATGGCCACCCCGGGAAGCGGCAACGTGGCCGGTCCTTGAATTACGGCCCCGGTCGTGGCGGAAAAGACCGAGCCATGGCAGGGGCAGCGGAATTGGAGGGCGGGCTGGTAGAAACCGATCGTGCAGCCCATGTGGGTGCACACAGCGCTAAAGGCGACGAAATTCCCCTTCGTGGGCTGGACGACGTAGGCGGGTATGCCTTGGGCGGGATCGGTGAACGCCCGGGCGCCACCGACCGGCACGTCGCTGGCAAGGCCGATCTCGGTGCCCTTGGGGGCGCTGGTCCCCTCCGCCTGAGTCGTGGTGGTCCCGGTCCCAGTCGTCGGCGGCGACAGCGTCTGCACGTCCGAGGTGGTCGGGGAGCTGCCGGCGAACATCCGCCCAACGGCAGCGACGATTCCGCCGACGACGACGGTGAAGCTTGCGAGCGCGGTCGTAAGGCCAAGCTTGCGCAAGGCTGCGCGGCGGTCGAGCTCGGTGGTGCTTTGCCCCGGCAGGCGTCGAACCGTGGTCCGCTCGGCGGCACGGCGTCTCTCGAGGGCGCCGTCGAGCGACCACGCACCAGCCCCCGCGATGACAAGGGGCGTCCAGGCGAAGAAGAAGACGATGTCAGACCCGTAGAAGTAGGGCGTCGTGTTGAAACTGACCGACAGGAACAAGAGAAGCGACAGTGCCATGCCACCCGCGGCCGCGACCTTGGAGAGGAGCCCGAACAGTGTGCCGAGGCCGACTGCCACCTCAGCCAAGGCGATCAGGAGCCCGACGAGCACGGCCACATGTGCCGCGGGCCGAAGCAGGGCTCCGATCGGACTCGTCGCGATCGAGGCGTGCAGCTGGGCCTGGATAGAACCCGGATTGGAGGCAGTGAAGAAAAAGCGGTTGGCCAGCTTCTGTAGTCCGGCATAGGTGAAGGTCACACCCAAAAATGCCCTCAGGAGCAGTTGCGGGCCTCCGGGCACGTCGGTCAAGCGCGCCAACAGGCTGGGGCGCGTCTGCTCGCTCCCTGGTTCAGCGAAGGGGGTCACAGGTGCAACATTAGATACCGGACGCTTCAAATCGCGATCGCCTCTGCAGGTCCCATCTCAACAATTTCAGCCGTGGGCACCACAGACCCGGCCTCCCCGTGAACGCTCTTGCGGAGGCGTATCTCCGGCAGTGCGAATGACAACAAGAACGCCACCGCGACCACAGGCGTGGCTATGAGGAAAACGGTGTCGATCGTGTGGACGTAGGCAATTGTCGCCGCGGTGTGGATAGCCCGGGGGAGCACCTGGAGCTGAGCGGGGCTGCCTACGATCTGGTGGGCAATCGCCGCCACCTGGCTCCTCGAGCCAACCGGGAGGGCGGCGGACAGGTTGCCGACGAGCCGGTCGTTCAAGACCGCGCCGAGCAGTGCGGTCCCGAAGGCGCCCCCCATCGAGCGAAAGAAGGCCGCAAGGGAGGTCGCGGTGCCGAGGTCCTTGTAGTCGACGCCGTTTTGCACGGCGAGGATCAGCACTTGCATCACGAGCCCGAGACCGAAGCCCGTGACGAGCATGAAAGCTGACGTCACCAGGAACGACGTGTGGACCGTCAAGGTGGAGAACAAGCCCATGCCGATTGTCATTAGGCCTGTACCGATAATCGGGAAGACCTTGTAACGGCCTACCCGGGCGATGATCTGGCCGCTGCCGATAGATGCCGTGAACAGCCCCGCCATGATGGGCAGCAGCATGAGGCCCGAGGTCGTCGGAGACACGCCCCGGACGACCTGAAGATAGACGGGCAGGTAGATGATCGCGCCGAACATGGCGACGCCCACTATGAACCCGGCCGCGTTGGCCACGGAGAAGACCTTCTTGCGGAAGAGCCGAAGGGGCACAATCGGCTCGAGCGCGTAGTGCTCACGGACAATGAAGGCGGCGACGAAGCCAATCCCCGCGACGCCCATCCCAAGTATCTGGGGCGAGAGCCAGGGGTAACCCTGCGGCGAGCCTCCGAGGGTCGTCACCAGCAACCAGGCGGAAAAGCCGACGAGCAAGAGGATCGAGCCAAGGAAGTCGATCTTGTGGCGGGAACGCACGGCCCGGTCGCGCAAGACGATGCTCGTGACAACGAGGGCGATGGCACCAATGGGCAGGTTCACGTAGAAGATCCACCGCCAGGAGGCGTGGTCGACGAGGAAGCCACCTACGAGCGGGCCGGCCACACTGGCGAGGCCGAAAACCGCACCGAAATAGCCCTGGTAGCGGCCGCGCTCTGCCGGAGACACGATGTCGCCGACTATCGCCATGGCGAGGACGATCAGGCCACCCGCCCCGAGCCCCTGCAAGGCGCGAAAGGCGATGAGCTGCTCCATGCTGCGGCTGAGGCCGGCCAGCACCGAGCCGGCGAGGAAGACGACGATGGCGAACTGGAAGATGCGCTTGCGACCGTAGAGGTCCGAGATCTTGCCGTAGAGCGGCGCGCTCACCGTCGAAGTGAGCAAGTACGCGGTCACGACCCAGGTGAGCCGGCTCAAGGAATGGAAGTCGCCCACGATCGTGGGAAGCGCCGTGCTGACGATCGACTGGTCGAGGGCGGCGAGGAGCAGCCCAAGCATGAGGCCTGAGAACACGATCATGATTTGGCGGTGGCTCATCACCGGCTCGTCCGCCGGCCGCGTCACGGACGCGACCGGGACGCGACCGGCTATTTCTGCTTGGAGCTCTGGCAGCTGATCACGATGCTCAGCCACCAGAAACTCGTCGGTCGTCGTCATTCCTGCTCCTTGTGTTCATCTTCTTGGGCTGTCGGCGCGAGCCGGGTGGCCGTCTGATCAGTCGCGGCAGCCTCCAGGGTTTCCATGATTCCGACGAGCTGGGTGAGCTGACCGTCCGAGAGCACTGCGAGCAGGCTCGCCGTCTTGCGGCAGGCAGCGGAATGCAGCTCGGCCAGGACCGATTGGCCCTGCGCGCTCAACGCCAGCCGGACCACTCGACGGTCGCTCGGGTCATCGTGGCGCACGACGAGGTTCTGGCGTACCAGGCGGTCTACGACTGCGGTGGTGGCGCTCTCTCCCACCCCGAGCTGCCTGGCTAGCTCGCGCATGGTGACTGATTGCCCTCGCAGGCAGCTGAGCACGAGGCGCTGGTGGTCGGTTACGCCGTCTTCTCGCAGCTCCCCGTGCAGCAGCGTGCTTAGCCGCCTTTGCAGCTGAGGCTGCAGCTCGCAGTAGCGGTCGACAAGCAGCTCACGCGCCGAGATCTCGCCAGTGGGACCCGGCTCAGGTGCAACGCCCGTGCTGTAAGGGGCGCTCTTTGTCATCAGTTCTCCGACTCGTGGCATTACTTGTTACTAGAACATTTCTACTAGTGAAATATTCCTGTCGTGAAGTAACGTCGTCAGCGTTGGTGCTGTGCGCCCTGAGCTGGCCTTTTGCGGAAACGCCTCGGCTTGTCAGTTGGCGAGGTCGAGGAGGATTTTTCCGAGCTTGCCTCCGGCGGCAAAACGTTCGTAGGCAGCATCGACATCTGACAGAGAGAAAACGGCCTCAATGGGGACTCGGAGCCGTGAGACGAGCGGGAGGACTTGCCTCTCCAAAAGACGCGCTGCCACGGCCCGTTCCTCGAGTGGGCGGGCGCGCAGGGTCGAGCTCATAATGCGGGCCCGACGGCTCATGAGTTGGCGGAGGTCTAGTTGCGCGCGGGCCCCGGCGCCGATGCCGATCACCGCGAGGCGACCTCCGGTCGCAAGCGAGGCGACGTCGGCCTCGAGGTTTGGTGCCCCGACGAGCTCCAAGATGACGTCATAGGGGCTACTGGCGGCGATCCCGGCCGGGTCGATGGCGATGGCACCCAGATCCTCGACTGCACTTCGCAGATGGGCCGCACGGACGCTCGCTATCACCGTCGCTCCCGCAAGGACTCCTAGCTGGACGCCAGCGACGCCGACGCCTCCGGCGGCCCCGTTGACAAGCAAGCGTTCGCCCGGCCTGAGCCCGCATTGAGTGAAAAGGGCATCATGTGCGACCGTGAACGCCTCCGGGAATCCGCCGGCCTCGACAAGAGAGAGGGCGTCTGGCACCGCCACGGCTATGCGCTCGTGGAAGGTTGCCATCTCCGCCTGAGCGCCACCGCCTACCACGGCCATGACCCTGTCACCGACGTCGAAGCGCTCCACACCTGGGCCAGTGGCAGCCACCACGCCAGCGAGCTCGAGGCCGGGGATGTCAGCCGGCCAGCCCGGGGGGGCCGGGTACAAACCGGCTCGCTGCATCAAGTCGGCACCGTTCAAAGCGGCCGCCAGCACCTTGACCAGCAGCTCCCCGGCTCCGGGCTCCGGGGCCGGGCGATCCTGGACGACGACGGAACCATTCTCGAACACAGCTGCACGCATGGGTTGAAGCGTACGCGGGTGCCCTGAGACTGCCTGCTCAGAGCTAAAGGGCTGTCAGGTTCTCAGGGCTGACCAGCGCCGTAAGCACCAGGCGGTATGGGTGTGTCCATGACGTTGGTGCCCGTCTCCTCGGCCTGCACGACCATGCCACCACCGATGTACATCACGACGTGGTACAAGAGTCCCGCGTCGCCGTAGAAGATGAGGTCACCCGGCTGGAGGTCGGCCATCGACACGTGTTGGATCTCGTAGTACTGCTCTGTCGCACCGTGCGCCAGATAGACACCGGCTTGCGCCCACGCCCACATGGTCAGGCCCGAGCAGTCGAACCCTACGCCGGGAGTCGCCCCACCCCACACATAGGGGACACCTCTTTGGCTCTGCGCCGCATTTACTGCGATCTGGGCGGCGTTGTCCCCGGTCGTCGGCGCAGGCGTGGATGGGGTCGATGACACCGTGGCCGGCTGTGCCGGGGCCTGCGACACCGTGACTGCCGGTACCACAGGGGCAGGCGCCGGTGGCGGGTCGCTCTGCTTCACCGCCGCCTCCTCGGCCGCTGCCTTCTTGGCTGCTGCTGCCAATTCGGCGGCGTATGCAGCTGCCTGGGCCCGTTGCACCGCGGCTACGGCGGCTGCCAGCTGCCCTTTGACCTGGGCCTGCTCGTTGACCAGCTCTGCAGTGACCGCCTTTTCTTGAGAAAGGTCCTCGGAGATCGCAACTGCGTTGGCCTGCGCGATCTGCTCGGTCTTGTTCAGCGTGGCCCTTTCGAGCGACAAGGAACGCTGGTTGATCAGCACGGTCGTCTCCGACTCGTCCAGATTGCCCGATGCCGCCTGGATGTAGGCCTGTTGCATGCCCTCGGTCTGCTGACTCCCGTTGAGCGCGACCGAGAGGCTCTGCGAAGCCCCTCCGGTTACGTAGGCCTCGATGGCCACTTCACGAAGATGGGCACGATCCTGGTTGAGCTGCGTTTCGGTCCGCTCGATCGCGGCCGTAGCTTCCGCGACCTTCTCGGCGTACCAGGAGACACGGCCCCGTGCCTGCAGGTAGCTCTCGTCGAGGATCTGGAGCTTCACATTGGCTGCTTGGATCTCGTCGGCGATGTACTGGGCCTTCTGTTGCAATGTGGCCACCTGATCAGCACCGGCCGGGGCGCCCGCGAGCACGAGAGGAGTCCCAAGGCCTGCGGCAAGCATGGTCGCGACACCGATAGCAATAGCCGCGCGCCGGCGACGCAAGAACTGAGGCGCAGCGACCGCGCTCTTCGCAGCCCCAGAAAAGAGGCTCCCGACAGCAGGTCTCATTAAGGGCAACCTAACCCGCCTTGCAGATGCTGTGCAAGCGCATCGCGGGGTCCCCATTCCAGGCGAAGTCCTGAGATTACAGCGTCGTTACGATAGCACGCGCATATTCGTTACCATATCTGTTCTGGCAGGTAGGTTGACTCTATGACCATTCCAGGAGCTTCCGCAGTTGGTGACGCCGTCGCGGAGTACCGCGTCGAGCACGATTCGATGGGCGAGATCCGTGTGCCGCGACACGCGCGATGGGGAGCTCAGACCCAGCGGGCTGTCGAGAATTTCCCCATTTCCGGTCAGCCCGTCGAGCCGTCGCTGATTGTTGCTCTGGCGATGATAAAGGGGGCCTCGGCGAAGGTTAACGCTGAAATGGGCACGATTGCGGCAGATATTGCAGAGGCGCTCACCGAGGCGGCCAATGAAGTGGCAGACGGCCGCCACTTCGACCAGTTCCCGATCGACGTGTTCCAGACGGGCTCGGGTACCTCAACGAACATGAACATGAACGAGGTGCTGGCGAATCTGGCTGAAGAGCGGCTCGGCAAGGAGGTGCGGCCGAACAACGAGCCGAACGCCTCCCAGTCGTCAAACGACGTGTTCCCCTCCGCGATTCACCTTGCTGCCGCTTTAGGGATTCTCGGCGAGCTGATCCCGGCGCTTTCTCACCTTGCCTCGAGCTTGCGCTCAAAGCAGGAGGAGTTCAGCGGCATAGTCAAGTCCGGCCGAACCCACCTCATGGACGCGACTCCGGTCACTTTGGGCCAGGAGTTCGGCGGCTATGCGACTGCGGTCGAACACGGCGTCGAGCGACTCGAAGCAGTGCTGCCGAGAGTGGGCGAGCTCCCCCTCGGGGGTACAGCCGTCGGGACGGGGTTGAACGCCAAGGCCGGCTTTGCTGCAAAGGTGATCGAGTTGCTCGCGCAAGGTACGGGGCTCCCGCTCAGTGAGGCTCGCGACCATTTCGAGGCCCAAGGCTCGCGCGACGCCCTCGTCGAGGCCTCCGGGGCGCTGCGGACCGTCGCCGTCTCGCTCTACAAACTCGCCAACGACCTCAGGTGGATGTCCTCCGGCCCGCGGTGCGGGCTCGCTGAGATCCACCTGCCCGATCTGCAACCGGGCTCTTCGATCATGCCGGGCAAGGTCAACCCGGTTGTTCCCGAGGCGGTGTGCCAGGTGGTGGCCCAGGTTGTGGGCAACGACGCTGCCGTCGCCTTCGGCGGAGCTGCGGGCAATTTCGAGCTCAATGTGATGCTTCCCGTCATCGGGAGCAACCTGCTCGAATCGATCCGACTCCTCTCCGCCGTCAGCCGCGTGCTGGCCGACAAGTGCATAGACGGGATCGTCGCCGACGAGGAGCGGTGCCGTTCCTATGCTCTGTCCTCACCCTCGATTGTCACCGCCCTCAACCCCTACATCGGCTACGAGCAGGCGGCCAAGGTCGTCAAGACTGCGACAGCCGAAGGTAAGGACCTTAGGACTGTCGTCCTCGAGATGGGTCTTCTGAGCGAGGCGGACGTCGATCGCGCGCTCGACGTGCTCGCCATGACACGAGGTGGTGTCGTCGGCTGAGCGCCACTGCCAGGGCGTGTCCGCGCTCTCCAGCGCGGGCGTAACCGGCCCGGCCGAGCGGAGATAGCCTCGACCTGGTGCACCCCATCGAGCGCCTGCGATGGATAGCCCGGACGCATGACGAGGCGACGACAAGCCTTGCCGCCGAGGCGGCCTGGACCATCGCCGAACTGGCGGCCGAGGAGCCCGCTGCAGTCGTAACCGCCTGCCGGCGACTGGTCGAGGCACACATCACGGCCGGTCCCATGTGGTGGGTGGCCGCCACCCTGCTTGCCGCGCCGGAGCCAGATCGCGCGGCGCGCGACGCGGTCGACGACCTGCTTGCCGATCCGAGCGGGGACCTTCTCGCCGACGAGTTGAACGAGCGGCTTGAGGGCGCCGCCGTTCTCGTGGTCGGCTGCCCCGCCGAGATCGTGCTCGAGGCGGTCTGCCAGCTACCGTCGGCATCGGTCCGCGTGGTCGCCTCTGAAGCCTCGCGCTGGGCCGCAGTGCGCGGCTTTGCGGCCGTGGTCGCCGAGGCGAGCGGTTGGGACTTCGAAGAGGCCCCGGAGGCGCTCGAGGGAGCAGCGGTTGTCCTGCTCGAGGCCCTCGCGGCGGGACCTGTCGGGATCGTGGCGGCGCCCGGGTCCCGGAGCCTCGTCGAGGCCGCTCGTGAGGCGTCGGTGCCGGTGTGGGCTGTGGTGGGAGCCGGGCGGGTACTGCATCCGCAACTGCTCGATGAGATGTTGCAGCGCGCGGGTGACAGCGTCGATCTCGTCTTACCAGGCGTCATTGAGGCCGTGATCGGTCCTTCAGGCCTTGGAACCCCTGCCGAGGGACTTGGTCGCCAATGCTGCCCGCCGGCACCCGAACTGTTGATACGTGCTGGCTAAGCAGCTCCAGGGCTGTCCGCAAGGCCACCAAGACCAGGGCGAGCGCTGGCGGCGTTGTCCTGATCGGCGCTGAGAGCATGCTTTAGCCACTGAGCGCCCAGTCCAGCCGCCCCACAGGCGAGGACAAAGATCCCGAGCAAGCCAAGCCCGAGCCCGGCACCGATCGCGGCCCCGGAGATAGCCGGGCTTACGATGTTGGCGAGGGTGAAGCACGTGGCGGATGCGGCGAAGTAGCGCCCGCGCATGGCCGGCGGGGCGAGGTGGTTGACGAGGGGACCGTTGATCGGGCTCAGCAACACCTCGCCAGCGGCGAAGACGACTGGTGTCAAGACCACTAGAGCTCGTGAGAGGCCCGATCCCGGTAGGAGACCGGCAACACCTAGCACGACCCAGGAGGCAGCGAAGGCGCCCGCCACCATCTTGAGCGCCGTCGTACGCCGCACCCGCGCGCACAGGCGGAGCGCGAACGGCTGGGCGAGCACGATGAAGGACGTGTTCGCCGCGAACGAGAGAGCGATCGTTCCTGGCCCGGCCTTGGCGACAGAGGTGGCAAAGCCGACGAAACCGGTGTTGACGGCCGCATAGCCGGCGATCATCAAAATCGTCATCGTGATGGCGTACCGGCGGAACGAGTCGTCGGCGAGGACCGCCCGGTAGCCCCCGAGGCCGCCCGCGCCGTTGGTACCGGGCTCCGGCGATGCCACGTCTGCGCTGTCTCGGTGCTCGTCGGTGATCCTCGTGCCGAAGGCGCTCCGCGGCAAGAAAGCTAGGGCGGCGACGACTACAAGGTTCGAGGTCCCGTCTACGAGGTAGATCGCCACGAAGCTTCGTGGATCGTGGACGTGGACGACGAGGCCGCCGACGATCGCCCCCATTCCGAGGCCGAGGTTCAGCAGCTGGAACTGCCTGGCGAAGGCGAGGCGGCTGACGTTCTCCTCGTTGACCATCACCCCCAAAAGGGCGTTCCAGGTCGGCCAGCCCGCTGCTTGGCCGAGCCCGAAGACGAACATGACCGGCACGGCCGACAAGGTGTCGTGCACGCTTGCCAGCGAGGCGATGCCGATGCCTTCGACGAGAATCGAGACCAGCAACACGATCCGGGCACCGAAGCGGTCGACGAGGGTACCGGCATAGGGGGCCACGGGAAGGGCGAGGACGGCCATCCCCCCGATGAGGAGGCCAGCTATGCCAAGGGGGATGTGGCGAACCTGGTGGAGGTAGATGACGAGGAACGGAAGCGTTAGTCCGCTCCCTATGGCGGAGACGAAGCTCGCGCCGAGCAGGACGCGCAAGGTCCCGGGGAGGCGAAGCGCGGGCACGAGGCCATATTCGCGCTTCGATCGCCCGCAACTTCTCGCGCATTGAGGAGTAGCTTCACCGCCATGGGTTCGATGATCGAGTTTCCGAGCAACGGTTCGACAGACATCGGCTATCTGTCTGTGCCAGAGGGGGGCGAAGGCCCCGGCGTCGTGGTGATCCAGGAATGGTGGGGTCTCGTGGACCACATAAAGGACGTCTGCGATCGCTTCGCGTCGGAAGGTTTCGTGGCGCTGGCACCCGATCTCTATCACGGCGCGAAGACTGCGGAGCCGGACGAGGCGGCCAAGGCGATGATGGCGCTGCGCCTCGACCAGGCAGGTAAGGACATGAGTGGTGCGGTCGATGAGGTCGCGGCCCGGTCGAACGCCCGAGCCGTCGGCGTCGTGGGATTTTGCATGGGCGGCGGTCTCGCCCTCATGTTGGCCTCGCAGCGTCCGGACAAGGTACGGGCCGTGGTGCCCTTCTACGGGGTCGTGCCCTGGGAAGGTGCCCAGCCCGACTTCGCCGCTTTGAGCGCAGCCGTGCTCGGCCATTACGGGGGCCGGGACCACTCTGCGGGCCCGGAGGCCGTGGAGGTGCTCGAGACGACGTTGAGGTCGGCCGGGAACTCCAATGTGGAGCTCCACATCTATCCCGAAGCCGATCACGCCTTCTTCAACGACACCCGCCCGGAGGTCTACGACCCGGTGGCTTCGGCTCTCGCTTGGCAGCGGACGATCGGCTTTTTCCACGAGCATCTCCGCTGAGGCACAGATGACCGATGTAGTCGAGCGCTACCTGGCACTTGGTTTGGCGATGGATCGCCATGTCAACGGCTTGGTGGACGCGTACTACGGGCCGAGACAGATCGCCGAGAGGGCGGCTGCCGCCCCGGTCGTGGCGCCGGAGCACCTTGTCCTCGAGGCCAGGTCTCTCATCGGGGCCATCGACGCCGGCGAGCCGCTCGGAGACCCGGGGGCCGACGCCGATCCCGGCCGGCACCGCCTTGAGGTCGCCGCCGACGCCGGCCGGGATGCCTTGCGGCGCCATTTCCTCCGCTCGCAATCGCTCGGCCTTCTCACGAGCGCCCGCAAGCTGGCGGGAGAGACCATCTCTTATGCCGACGAGGTCGAGTCCTGTTACGGCGTCAGGCCACGACGCTTTTCCGAGGAGGACTTCGCCGACGCCCACCGGCGACTCGAGGAGGTCGTGCCAGGCACTGGCCCCCTGGCAGAGCGCTACGTTGCGTGGCGCGAGGCCCAAGCGGTACCCAGCGAGCGCCTAGAGGCGGCCGTGACCTCGCTGGCCGAGGACCTCCGCGAGCGCACTCGGGTCCTCTTCGGCCTTCCCGAGGGCGAGCATGTCGACTTCGCCCTCGTAAGCGACAAGCCCTGGAGCGGTTTTAACTACTACCTGGGCGGTCTGCGCTCAAAAGTCGAGATCAACGTCGACCTTCCGGTGCTGTCGACCTCGCTCGGCAACCTCGTGGCCCACGAGGCTTATCCCGGTCACCACACAGAGCGCGCCCGCAAGGAGGTCGGCCTGGTTCGCCGCCACCAGTGCTGGGAAGAGTCGATCGTGCTCATCGGCACCCCGGAGAACCTCGTTTCCGAGGGACTCGCCGATCTCGGTTTTGAGATCGTGATGGCTCCTCGGCCCGATGTGGTCGTGGCGGAGCATTTGAAGCCGCTCGGAATCTCCTATGACCCAGACGTCGTCGCTGTCGTGCGCCAGGCGGGCGAAGCTCTGGGCGGTGTGAGCGCCAACGCCGCCTTCCGTCTCTGGGAAGACAAGGCCGACTCCGATACGGTCGTCGATGAGGTGGCCCACTGGGGACTGACGACCCGACTCCGAGCAGAAAAGCAGGTCGAGTTCTTGTTGCACCCGACGTGGAGGGCTTACATCTCGTGCTACGTCGAGGGGCTGCCGCTCTGTCGGGGTTTTGTTGGTGGCGACCCGATCCGCTTTGGCCGCCTTATCACCGAGCAGCTCACCCCGAGGGACCTCTTGGAGCAAACGCCGAAACCCAGCTAACGGCGTGCCCGCCCGACCGGACCTCTTCGAGGACGCCGTGTCGGCTCGTGACAGACGAAGGCCTCGTTCTTCCCGATGTTCGGACCGCCTTGACGCCTTATGTGGTGTGGCGACCCGCTATGGACCTCGCGGCGAAGCTGTAGCTCGTGGACTCGCTGGACCCGGTTGAGCTTGAGCCGCGACGCCAAGAAAGCGGCGGTGCGGCTGAAAGTGGGAAAGCTTTTGGCAGGCTGTTTCCAGGCCCCAGTTATGAAGTGGGATCAAGGCCTGCCTCCGCGTGACAATCGATCAGCGAGAAGTCACAAGCGTTGTGCTCAGCCAGGTTTGCGCGCCCAGGCCGACACCATCGGGGAGGTGGCGAGATCGAGCCGGCCTGCGGCGACGTTCGCCAAGTGCCGCTCTATCTCCTCTGAAGTGGCGAGGTCCCCAGCTATAAGGCGTTCGCGGACCTGGCGAACGGTGGCTGCCTCAAGTTCGTTGCACGCCGGTCCGCCCATCGGGAAATAGGCGTCAGACTGCACGTCGATAAGCCCGGCCGACCTGAGCAGTCTCGGAAGCGTCCGACCGAGGCACAGCTCCGCCCCCCGCTCGGACATGAGGGACCGAAACGCCAGTTTCAACTTGTTGGCGAGACGTTGTTCGGGTCCGAAGTCATCTGGGCACACAAGGGGCTGAAGGCCAGGATCAGCTTCCTCCAAGAAGAGCCACCCCCCGGGTCGGAGTGCATCGACCATGGTGGACAGGGCGTTGATTCGCTTTGGCACGTGCACGAGCACGAGGCGAGCATGGACCAGGTCGAAAAGGTGCTCGGGCGCTGGGTCGGCTCCGATGTCGTGGCGCCTGACTTCAAAAGCTGTCTGCTCGAGCTCGAGCCACGAAGTGTCTATGTCGGTTGCCAACACGAGGCTATTGGTCTGTGCGGCGAGGAAAGAAGGCACGCTCGCACCTCCGGCTCCCACTTCCCACACCTTCCAGCCAGGAGAGAGACCCAAAGCCTGCATGCGGCGGAAGGTTGACGGGTTGAAAAGCTCAGCGAGGGCATCGAAGCGCTCGCCTGCCTCGGCCTGTTGGTTGTCGAGCAGATAGGGCTCGTGAGCCACGCTCGAATCCTAGGGGGACGTCCTACCGGCCGAGGTTTGAGCAACGAGCATGAGATCGAGGTGAGCTTGAGGCGCCCAACGGTGCCCTGAGGTATCTCACCCACGCCGGATGCCGATCATCAGCTCCCTGACCATCCCCGCCGCCGATGCCCTCTTGTCGCAATACCATCTCTGTCGTGTCCGAGCGCTCGCGCAACCTGCCCCGTCGCTCGTGTCTTTCGGTCCCCGGCTCGAGCCTGCGCTTCCTCGAAAAGGCGCCGAAGGTCCCGGCCGACATGACCTTGCTCGACCTCGAGGACTCCGTTGCTCCTGGCGAGAAGCCGCCAGCCCGAACGAGGGTTGTTGGCGCGGTCCGCGAGCTCGACTGGGACGACCGCGTCCTCTGTGTCCGCTTGAACGGGTGGGGGACGCCTTGGACATACGTCGATGCCGTAGAGGTCGTGAGCACGGCCGGTGAACGTCTCGACGAGGTGATGTTGCCGAAGGCGCAGTCGGCCGCCGAGGTCATAGCGCTCGACCTGCTGCTGACCCAGATCGAGTCGAACAGTGGCCTGCCGTCCGGTCATATCGGAATCGAGGCACAGATCGAGACCGCTCGTGGCCTTCTCAACGTCGAGGAGATCTGTGGGGCTTCCCGGCGTCTCGAGGCAGTTGTCTTCGGGCCGGCCGACTTCGCGGCTTCGGTCGAGATGCCCGTGCTGATTGGGGGGGTGCAGCTCGACGACTACCCCGGTGACCACTTCAACTACGTCTTCTCCAAGATCTTGATGGCGGGCCGGGCCAACGGCCTACAGGTCATCGACGGCCCCTTCTTGAAGATCCGGGAGCCAGCGCTGCTCGTCGACTACGCCAAGCGGTCGCGTTCTCTCGGCTTCGACGGCAAGTGGGCGGTGCATCCCGACCAGGTGACGATCCTTAACGAGGTCTTCTCGCCCACCCAGGAGCAGTTCGACAGGGCGTGGGAAATCCTTGACGCCTACAAGGCGGCGACCGAGACAGAGCGAAGGGGCGCGGTCATGTTCGGGGAGGAGATGATCGACGAGGCCAGCCGCCAAATGGCACTCAAGTTCGTCGCTCGGGGACAGCGAGCGGGCCTGGAACGCTCGGACACGGGCGAGTCCTAAGCCGGGCGCAGCTCCTTTGTCACCTAGCGGATCACCTCGACATGCCTGAGCTCCCCCAGATGCGGGCCCTCGCCGAACGGCTCGACGTCGCAATCGCCGGGGCGGAGGTCGAACATATCGAGACTTTGGGCTTTTCGGGCCTCAAGACGGTATTGGCTCCCGGGTCAGGTCTCGAGGGCGACGTGGTTGCCAAAGTGGGGCAACGGGGCAAGTACCTGGTCCTCGAGCTTTCCTCTGCCCGCCGCGTCCTGGTCCACCTCTCCCAGGCGGGCAGGCTGGACATCGAAGTACCGCCTAAGCACACAAAGCCGAGAGGCTCGGTGGTCCGCTTGGTTTTCAGCAACGGCACCGGCGTCCTTGTACGCGAGCACGGTCATGAGCGAAAGGCCGGCTGGTGGGTACTCGCCGGCGAGGACGAGGGGCCGCTCGCCAGCCTCGGCCCGGAGCCGTTCGAAGAAGCCTTCGAGCACCTGTTGCTATATAGCGACGACACCCGTCACCTGCACACGGTACTGAGGGACCAGCATTTTGTGGCCGGAGTCGGGCGCGGCTACGCCGACGACGCCTTGAACCGCGCCGGGCTCTCGCCGTTCTCCTCGTTGAAGTCGCTCAGTCGGCCCGAGCGGCACAGGCTGCTGGAGAGCGTCCGTTACGTGCTGACAGCCGGGCTCGAAAAAGAGCGTCAACGCTCCGGCGGGTTGTCGGAACCCAGGCTCGGAACCGGCTTTGCCGTGCACAACCGGGCCGGGCAGCCATGCCCTACCTGCGGGGAGAGCCTTTCTCGTGTCTCCTACGACTCGCACGAGGTCGTCTACTGCCCACGGTGCCAGACCAAGGGGCGCCTGCTAGCCGACCGGCGCCTCTCGCGCCTTTTGAAGTAGGCGGGCGACCCTTTGCGTCCGACCGGGGCCGGTATCGTGCTCGTCGCGTCCCACCGTCGGGATGTCCGCAGGGCCCATGCGCCCGCGGCAAGGGAGGAGCCCAGATGGCCATTGGTGAGAAGGTCCTGCATTTTCAGGGCAAGAGTGTGAACGCGGACGATCTCGAGTCGAAGATCGAGCAGTACCTGACCTCGGACGGTTTTACGACCCAGAAGTCCGCCGATAGTGAGCACGGGACCGTGATCCAAGCCAAGAAGGGCAACTTCCTGGCTGCGATCATCGACGCTGACCGCGCCCTGACGATCATGCTGTCAGGCTCGCCCGACGACTTCGTTGTGCGCATAGGCATTGGCAAGTGGTTGCAGCACCTCGGGATAGCGGTCATCGAGACGCTGCTTTTGTCCGACCTGTTCCTCGTGGTCGACGTAGCTGAGTCGGCGTGGAACATCGAGATCGAGGACAAGCTCTCGAAGCAGATCGAGTCTTTCGTCGGCTGAAGCCTGGCTTCGCGCCTGGTGGGCCCGGCGCTGCGAGCCTTCCCTGCGGGCTAGGGACGGGAACGACGAAGGAGCGCCGGCCTGCGGCCGATGACAGTGACGAGCGGCGGCAGAACGACTGAGGCGTCTTCCGGGTCCACCTCGGTCAGCTCCTCGAGGTAAGCGGCCACGGGCCCAGGTCCGGCTCCGGCCGGCGCCTCGGCCCAGGCGTCCACGAGCTCGAGGCCGATCTCGCGCACGAGTCCCGGCAGGAGTGCGCCTATGTCCGGGTGCCAGGCTTCGGGCATCGACATGGAAGCGCCGTCGATCCGGCCCGCCGAGGTGACGGGCTCTTGTACCAGCAGGTAGCCACCTGGGTTGAGCACCGAGGCCATCCGGGTGAGGACGGTGCGGGGCTCGTGAACATGCATGAGCAAGAAACGGCAGTAGGCGAGGTCCACCCGTTCCGGCAGGGCGAGATCCTCTCCGGCCTGGGTTATCGCGACGACTTGCGCCTCGCCGGCGGCAGCCGCCGCCTTTGCGACGACATCGCGGGCGCGCGGGTCGCTGTCGACCGCATAGACGCGGCCCTCCCGCCCGACGAGCTCGGCGAGAGCGACCGAGACGTCGCCTGCGCCGGCGCCGACGTCCACACAACACCAGCCGGCGCCCAGTCCGACTCGCAAGAGGGCAGTCGCGAGAGAGCGCCGGTAGATGTCATTTCGCAACCCGAGCTCGGCCACTGCCACGACGGTACCCGGTGCGAGATGATCAGCGATTGCGTACCCGGCTAGGTTGTCGCCGTGCGGGTGACCATGATGTTGTGTGACGCGGCCCAGGTAGCCGAGGGAAAGCTGTTCATTCTCGGAGGTGGTTGGAGCCTCATTGGCCCAGGCGCGATGCCTTCGGCGATCGCGATGAAGGTCGATGTCGGCTGGCATGAGGCGGGGCGTCCCCACCACTGGGAATTGTTCCTGGTAGACGAGGACGGTCGGCCCGTCATAGTCGAGGGGGCAGAAGGCCCCCAGCCGATCGAGGTGAGGGGTGACTTTGAAGTCGGGCGCCCCGAGGGCGTGCCTGAGGGGAGTCCGGTGGACATCGCCCTCGCTGTCAACTTCAGCCCACTGCCGCTCGAGCACGGCACACGTTTCAACTGGCGCCTCACCATCGACGGCGAAAGCGACGACGACTGGCAGCTCTCGTTTTCCACGAGGCCCGCAGCTCCTGAACTGCCGGAGCAATGAGGACAGACCGAGCGCGCTTAGCGCCCCGGTAAGAGGCACACAACAAAAGGAGGGTGAAAGTTGACGAAGGTTGATGCTTCGGCGGTGATCGCGGACGTCATGATCGTCACCCCCGATGTCTTCGGCGACAGCCGTGGACGTTTCATCGAGACCTACCGGCGCAGCTGGTTTCCCCTCGGGCGCGAGATGGTGCAGGGGAACAGGTCTGACCGCCAGCAGGGTGCTCTTGTCGGTCTGCATTACCACTTCCATCAGGCCGACTACTGGTACGTCACCAAGGGGAAGGCCCGGGTGGTGCTCCACGACCTGCGGATCGGATCTCCCACCGACGGCGCGACCGAGATCTTGGAGATAGGTGAGCACGACGACCGGGGGGTGTTCATCCCGCCCGGTGTCGGGCACGGCTTTGCGGCGGTGACCGACTTGACGCTCACCTACCTCGTCGACTCGTACTACAACCCCGCTGACGAGCTCGGCGTTGCTTGGGACGACCCGGAGCTGAAGGCGGATTGGGGGATCGGCGACCCTGTCGTCTCGGCACGGGACCGGGCCAACCCGCGGCGCAGTGAGATACCCGACCACCTGCGACCGAGGTACGGGTTGCGAACCTGAGCGGCTCATCGGCCGCGACGTCACAGCCTCGCGGTTGGGGTTGAATGGGCACACGAGTAGTCCTCTGAGGAGCTGCGGGTAGTGATCGCTGTCGTCATCGGTGTGCTCGCGGTGCTCGTCATCGCCGCCATCATCTGGGCTCGTGTGAGCGCCTCGCGGTCGGAGAACAAGTCGGTCGAGACCTACGAGCACGCCCTGGGTGTTCTCGGCGAGGTCTCCAAGCGCACCGAGTCGACCGGGTTCCGTATCCTGCCCCACGAGGAGACCGGTCGGCCGCACGTGGCTAAGCGCACCGATAGCGCCGGCAGGGAAACGGGGGAGAAGAGCCAAGACGCCAAGTTGCGCGCCCAGGCCCCGCTCGCCTCGAGGAGGCTGCCGCCCGCCGGAGAGCCCAAGCTGCGCTTCTCCGGGCCTGGCCGGCCGCTTTCGGAGCCTGACGCCGACGGCTCAGGTGACGAGGTTGTCGAGGCTGGCGTTCCGGTCGCCGGGGCGGGGTCCTACTTGGGATCGGCCCGCGCCCCCGTGCCGGACTCAGCTCGCGGGCACTCCCGTGTCCTTTATGACTCGGCGGCTGATCGGCGCCGCCAGGTGCTGACGCGACGGATCGCGACAGCCTCGGCGGCCACCGTGGCGGTGGCCGCAGTCGTCATCGCCTCGATCTACCTGAGCAGTGGGGGCGGTGGGCGAGGAGCGCTCTCGCCGACAACGACGACCACGCACCGCTCAGGCGGCGGGGTCACCACGACGAGCACGAACCCGAATCAGTCCACCACTACGACGACATTGCCGACCTCGCTCAAGCCAACATCGACCTCGCCGGTGACCTTCGCGGTTCCGGCGCGCTCGTACACTTTGGCCTTCCAGGCCACGGGGGGACCGTGTTGGGTGGGGATAGAGGCCTCGACGGCCGGACCCTGGCTCTTCTCCGAGACGCTCGCCGCAGGCCAGGCTGCGACCTACAAAGGATCAGGCACGCTCATCGTCCGCCTCGGCGCTCCCGTCCACTTCTACCTGACCGTGGACGGACTCAAAGCCCTGCTCCCGACCTATACCCAGGCCTACAGCCTCGATCTTGTCCCTACTTCTACCTGAGCAGGCTCGCCAGCACGGGGTGGGTAGTCCGGCCGCAGTTGTTACTATGTGCGTAGGAGAAACTCGCCTCGAGAGGAATGCCTGATGGCCATAACGGAGCTCGATCTCGGCAAGTACCAGCTCGGCTGGAGCGACGTCGAAGACTACGTCTTCAAACCGCGCAAGGGGCTGTCGGAAGAGATCGTCCGCGAGATGTCCGCCATGAAGGGCGAGCCGGGCTGGATGCTTGAGTTCCGGTTGGCCGCGCTGCGCCGTTTCGAGCGCAAGCCCATGATGCGGTGGTTCGCGGAGAAGATGCCCGACCTGGACTTCGACGACATCTACTACTACATCAAGCCCACCGACACTCAGGTAAACGACTGGGACAAGCTGCCCGAAAATGTGAAGAACACCTGGGACAAGCTCGGCATCCCCCAGGCTGAGCGCAAGTACCTGGCTGGCGTGACTGCCCAGTACGAGTCAGAGGTCGTCTACCACCGCAACCGCGAGGACCTTGAGTCGATGGGCGTGCTCTTCACCGACATGGACACAGCTGTCCGTGAGCACCCCGAGATCGTCCGCAAGTGGTTCGGCAAGATCATCCCCCCCGGTGACAACAAGTTCGCCGCCCTCAACTCGGCGGTCTGGTCTGGGGGCTCGTTCATCTACGTCCCGCCAGGCGTGACCGTTGACATGCCCCTACAGGCGTACTTCCGTATCAACGCCGAGAACATGGGCCAATTCGAGCGGACCTTGATCATCGCCGACGAGGGAGCCCAGGTGCACTATGTGGAGGGTTGCTCAGCTCCTGTGTACTCCTCCGACTCTCTGCACTCGGCCGTCGTCGAGCTCGTCGCCCTGCCGGGTAGCCGGATCACTTACACGACTATCCAGAACTGGTCTACCAACGTCTACAACCTCGTCACGAAGAGGGCCCGCGCCGAGGCCGAGGCGCACGTCGAGTGGATCGACGGCAACATCGGTTCGCGTCTTACGATGAAGTACCCATCTGTGTACCTGATGGGTCCCAAGGCTTCCGGCGAGGTGCTCTCCGTTGCTTATGCCGGGGCGGGCCAGATCCTCGACACTGGGGCGAAGATGTACCACTGCGCCCCAGAGACCAGCTCGACGATTGTGTCGAAGTCGATCTCCAAAGACGGTGGGCTGGCCGCTTACCGGGGCAAAGTGCACGTCGACGAAGGCGCCCGCCGGGCGAAGGCATTTGTCCGCTGCGACGCTCTCATCCTCGATGAGCGTTCGGTTTCAGAGACCAAGCCTTATATGGAGGTGCAAGAGCGTGACGCCGAGATCGGCCACGAGGCGACCGTCTCCAAGATCGGAGACGACCAGCTGTTCTACTTGATGAGCCGTGGCCTCAGCGAGACTCAGGCGATGGGCATGATCGTCAACGGATTCATCGAGCCGATCACGCGTACGCTCCCGATGGAGTACGCGGTCGAATGGAGCCGCCTCATCGAGCTGCAGATGGACGGGTCAGTCGGCTGAGCGTCAGGTGAGCAGACTGTTTCCCGGCGGGCCACATCGGCCCGCCTACTCCTCGTCGCCTTCGGAGAGGTAGCGTCCATCGTCATGCCGATGCGGGAGGACTGCCGCCATTACCAATCTCGCACCTATGCCAGTGGCGAGGTAGCTCGGTTCTGCGTGCTCGACATGGCTCCGGACGCGCCGTGGCGCTGCCCGGAGCACTGCCCTGTCTACGAGCGCCGGCTTGCCGATGCCGGATGGACACAGGCCCGTCAGACAGAGCCGGCTCTGGAGCCAGAACCGACTGACGTCCCCGCAGCCGACGCCGCGGACATTCTCGAGGACGCCGAGAACATCGTCTCGGCGGTCGCGCCCGATGCCTTAGCCGAGGCTCGCGAGCGCGAGCGCAAGGAGGAGCGCCGGGCGGGGAGCGGCCCCTTGCGCTGGTTCAAGCGCAGGGGCACGGCACCGCCGGACACGGCGAGATGACCTGTGCCCACTGACGCGCTCGCCTGATCATGCAGAGATCCAACTCCTTTACTGCCGAGGCCGCGCTGAGCCTCGGCGGCCCGGACTGGCTGGCCGAGCGTCGCCTAGCCGCGCTCGAGAGATTTGCAAGTAGCCCGCCCCCGGCCGTGGACGAGGATCTTTGGCGCTACAGCCGAATCGCAGACCTCGAGCTCGACCGCTACCTGCCGAGCGGCGCTCAAGCCGTCGCCGGATTAGCACCGGCGTTGGAGGCTGACGCCTGGCCAGAGTCGACGGCGCTTCTCGAAGCAGTAGGTGAGCGCTCCGGGCTGGCGATCGTCGTCGACGGCGTCCCTGTCTCCTGCGAGCTGACGCCCGCCGCCTCCGCCCTAGGGGCGAGCCTCGGTAGCGCCTTTCGAGATGTCCGCGGTGCGGCCACCCTGGACCTCGTGGCGGCGAATGCCGAGACAGGAAAGGAGGAGCACGAGCCCGATCCCTTCGACCATCTCGCTGATGCCTTCATGCGCGACGCCCTCATGGTCTCGGTCCCCGCACGGGCTCGTATCGACCATCCGATCGTGATCGTGCACTTGCTCGGCTCGCGCCACGCCTCGGAGAGAGCCGCGGCCGTTTTCGCGCGGACTGTCGTAGAGGTCGGCGAGGCGGCCGAGGTTACTGTGATCGAGCTGTTCGTGTCTGGTGAGGACCCGCTGCTCGTCGTGCCGGTTGCCGACATCTCTGTCGGGGACGGGGCGGTCTTGTCCTACAACGCCATCCAGCAGCTCGGTCGGCAGGCTTGGCAGCTCGGTCACCAACGGATCCGTGCCGGGCGCGACGCCACCGTGCGCACCTTCACGGCATCGCTCGGAGGTGAGTACGCCCGCTTTCGTACCGAGTCCGTGCTTGCCGGCCAGGGAGGAAGTGCAGAGCTGCTGGCCGCCTACTTAGGTGACGGGTCGCAGGTGCATGACTTTCGGACCTTGCAGGAGCATGGGGCACCTCGCACCAAGTCCAATCTCGTCTTCAAGGGCGCCGTCGCCGGCACGGCGCGCTCTGTCTACTCGGGCCTCATCAGGATGCGCCGAGGCGCCCGGGGTGCCGATGCCTTTCAGACCAACAGGAATCTCGTCCTCTCAGAGGGAGCACACGCCGACTCGGTGCCCAACCTCGACATCGAGGAGAACGACGTGCGCTGCTCGCACGCGTCAGCGGTCGGTCCGATCGACCGCGAACAGCGCTTCTATCTCGAGGCCCGAGGCGTGCCCCGTGCTGTCGCCGAGAGGCTGATACTTCTCGGGTTCTTCGAGGACCTCTGGTCCCGAATCACGGCGCCGGGCATCCGCACCTACCTCGCTGGAGCGGTCGCGCGGCGTCTCGACGGCGTCACAGGTGGAACACCACAATGAGGCTGCGGCTTTGCGCACGAGACGACCTCGCCGTCGGTGAGGTGCGGCGTTTTGAGACCGAACAGGGGCCGGTCGCTCTCGTCCACTGCGAGTCAGGTTTCCGGGCCGTGGCGGACGTATGCAGTCACGAGGATTACCCGCTCTCACAAGGCGAGGTGTTGGCGGACCTTTGCGAGATCGAGTGCCTGCGTCACGGCAGCACTTTCTCGCTTCTCGACGGTTCCCCCCAGAGCCTGCCCGCCACCAGACCGGTTCAGGTCGTCCCGATCGAGCTAGAGGGCGACGACGTCTTCGCGGTGCTGCCGTGAGCGTGCTCAAGATCTCCGGTCTGCGGGCCGGCGTCGACTCGCGCGAGATCCTCCGTGGCATCGACCTCGAAGTCAAAAGTGGGGAGATCCACGCCGTCATGGGCCCGAACGGGTCGGGCAAGAGCACCCTCGCCCATGTCTTGATGGGCCGACCCGGCTACGAGGTGATGGGAGGCAGCGTTACCCTCGACGGTGTCGAGCTGCTCGGTCTCGAGCCCTTCAAGCGGGCGCAGGCGGGGCTGTTTCTCACCTTTCAGTACCCGATCGAGGTGCCGGGCGTGCCGCTCGGCTCGGTTCTCGTCGAGTCGCTCCTCGCGGCGGGGCGCCCGGACGAGGCAGAAAGCGGTCCGCTCACGGCCAACCTGACGAAAGAGGCGGCCGAGCTGGGCATCTCCGAGGAGATCTTGGCGCGGCCGATGAATGTCGACCTCTCGGGTGGGGAGGCGAAGAGGAACGAGACCCTCCAGCTCGCCATCTTGCGGCCATGGATCGCCATTTTGGACGAGCTCGACTCGGGCCTCGACGTTGATGCCCTGGGCCGGGTGGCAAGACGGATCGAGCGGGCTACGCGTGAGGGCGATCCCCCCCTCGGTGTGATCGCCATCACCCACTACCGGCGACTGCTCGAAGAGCTCCCCGCTCAGCACGTTCACGTGCTCTCGGAAGGTCGCATCGTCGCGAGCGGAGGACCCGGGCTCGCCGAGGAACTGGAGCGGACGGGATATGCCGCCTACAGGGAGGATGCTGGACTGCCCGCTGGCGGCGGAGCTGGCTGACTACAGGTTCAGCACCGGGCAGGTCAGTGTCCGCGTGATGCCCTCGATGAGCTGAACGCGGCTGACGATTATCTTGCCGAGATCGTCAACGGTCTCGGCTTCAGCCTCGACGATGACGTCATAAGGCCCGGTCACGTCCTCGGCGCGCACCACCCCGGAGATCTCGGCCACCTGTTTGGCGACCGTGGCGGCCTTACCAACTTCTGTCTGGATCAACACGTAGGCCCGAACTCCCACTTGTGACCTCCTCATCCTCGGCCTGCCGCATCGTAGCGGGGGACCGGAACCTACGCGCCGGCGCGTACCATGAAAGCGTGGACAGCTCGGCGCGTTGGGCTCGCCTCACCCGCCTTGTCCAAAGTGCCGTCCACGATCTTTTCGACCAGTCGGAGCCCTTCGGCAGGCTGGCGCTCATCCACACGATCTTCTCGGTGGGAACGACTCTCGTCACGATCTCGCTCGCGGGCACCTTGTTCTTCACGATCACGCCGGAGGCCGCTAAGGGCAAAGTGGTGCTTTACCTTCTGCTTACGATCACGCCCTTTGCGATAGTCGCCCCGGCTCTCAGTCCACTTCTGGACCGGGGGAGCTACGCCAGGCGCACCAGCATGGCGGTGGCGTCGGTGGGTAGTGCCGTGCTCGTCATCTTGATGGCCGGCGACATCAAAGGACTGCTGCTGTTCCCGGAGGCCTTCGGCGTTCTCGTACTGTCCAAGCTCTACCTCGTCGCGAAGGCCGCTTTGGTGCCGTCGATGACAGAGACCGACGACGACCTCGCGAGTGCCAACGCCAAGCTCGCCGTGCTCGCCTCCCTGGCAGGCTTTGTCGCCTCACCTGTGGCCGTCGGAGTTCTCCAGCTTGGCGCAGCCTGGGTGCTACGCCTCGCTTTTGTCGTCTTCCTCCTCGGCGGCGTGGCGGCGATCCGCCTGCCGAAGAGCGTGGACGCGCCTTCCCGTCCTGGGCCTGTCGCACCCGAGGGGCGAGACTCCGCGGCCCCGGTCCTGGGCGGATCGTGGCCGCCGCGAGAACCGCCTGGAGGGCGCCCCGATCCGTCCGGCCGGGACAGGCAGGTGCGCATCGACGTGGCCCGGGAACGCCAGCGCCTCGGCCTGCCCCTCTATGTCCCAGAGGTCGTCCTCGGGCTTGCAGCCATGTCGGTCATAAGGGGCGCCGTCGGCTTTTTGACCTTCTTCCTGGCATTTGCCCTGCGCCACCTGCACGCGGCCACTTGGTGGTTCGGCTTTGTCCTCCTGACGAGCGCCATTGGCTCGCTTCTCGGCTCGCTGCTCGTGCCTATCCTGCGCCGTTATGTGTCCGAGCAGCAGATGATCCTCTACTCCTTGATGCTCTCCGCCCTCGCCGGTGTCCTCGTCGCGGTCGCAGGCTCTCTTTGGGCACAGCCGTTGCTCACCTTCGCCATTGGTTTCGCGACGACAGCCGCCAAGCCGTGCTTCGACTCGATCGCGCAGCGGAACGTGGCGCCGGCGCTGCTCGGGCGTGCCTTCGCCCGCTTTGAGACCCAACTCCAGCTCGTGTGGGTGCTTTGTGCTCTGTTGGCCGTTGTGGTCGGTTTCTCCTTGCAGGCCGGCGACGTTCTCATCGGAGTGAGCTGTGCGGTGGCGGCGGGTTTCCACGTCTCGATGCGCCGTTCTGTGCTCGAAGCCCGCTCTCCGAGAGCCAGCGCGGCCCAGAGCGAGGGCCCGACGCCGCTTTGAGCTGAGCGGCACCCGTAGTCATCTCGTCATCCGTCCACGCGCCTGGCGCCGTAGTCCTGTCGAGAGGTACCCGGGAAGGGCTCGGGGGCCGGTAGCTCTCACCGCAGCTTCGGCAAGACCTAGTCGGGTCTGCGGTGCTGGTGTCGGCACTCTCTGCACAAGGAGGCCGAGCAGATGGCAAGCATTTCCCGGAGGATGTTCCTAAAGCAGGGGGGCGCCGGAGTCGCAGCGGCGGGCTTCCTCGCCGCCATCCCGTCGCTGCCGGGCCGGGCGTGGACATCGCGTAAGGCTGCGGTCGTGCACGCCAACGGCATCGCCGCCCCGGAGGGGCGCGCCGCCACCGGACCGCTCGTCGTGCATGTGCCCGACCCACGCTCGGGCGAGGTCCACTTCATGGTCGGCACGCGCGAGGTCGTGCGCCGGGACTCGGCGCTCGTCGCCCGTCTTGTACGAGACGCCGGCTAGAACACGCCGCCGTCGCCGGAAGTTCCTTCAATGATCGCCGCTCGGCGATCCAGCTCTTGTCGAACAACCAAATACTCCTGGACCAAAGTGAGGTTTAACCAACGATGTCTTCGCACCGAGAAGCTCCCGAGATCTCGAAGGACCCCGTCGCCGACAGCGCGGACCTTTACGCGTTCGTGAGCCCCGATCACCCGAGCACGGTCACGATGGTCGCCAACTACGTGCCTTTGCAGCAACCTGCCGGCGGTCCGAACTTCTACGAGTTCGGCGACGACGTGCTCTACGAGATCCACATAGACAACGACGGCGACGCGCAGGCGGACATCACCTACCAGTTCCGCTTCAACACCGTCCTCACCGACACGGGCGCCCACGACCTGTTCTTGTACAACACCGGTCAGATCAAGCACCTGAGCGACAGCACATGGAACCGCAAGCAGTTCTACTCAGTGACCCGGGTCGACAAGCGCGGCTCCCACCTGCTCGCCAAGGACCTGGCGTGCCCGCCCTGCAATGTCGGCAAGAACTCCATCCCCGACTACGGCCCACTTACGGCCCAGGCCATCCACGAGATCTCGTCTGGCACCTTTGCCTTCGCCGGACAGCGCGCCGACGGCTTTTACGTCGACCTCGGCTCGATCTTCGACCTCGGCGACCTGCGACCGTTCCAGCCCGACTTCCTTCTCAAGGGCGCGGCCGTCGCGGGCATCAACACTCTCGCCGGCCTCAACGTGCACAGCATCGCCATGCAGGTTCCGATCAGCGAGCTGACCAAGAGCGGGCGACGGCCAACGGGCTACAACTCCCCGGACTCTGCTATTGGGATCTGGACCACAGCCAGCCGCCAAAAGACGCTCGTCTACCCAAATGGGCACGTCGGTCCTTGGACCCAGGTCTCGCGTCTCGGCAATCCGCTCGTGAACGAGGTCATCATCCCGATGGGGACGAAGGACTACTGGAACACCCAGGCTCCCGTGCACGACAAGGAGTTCGCTACCTACTACGACCACCCGACGCTGGCGGCTCTGCTCAACGTGCTGTACCCCGGTGCGTTCCCGAACATCGCCGCCTACACGGCCAAAGCGGCCAACACCCGCCCCGACCTGGACGCGGTCCTTCTTACCGGTGTCCCTGCCGGCCTTTTTCCCGGGTTCCAGAACTACACGGGGGCAACCAAGTCGGACATGTTGCGGCTCAATGTAGCGATCAAGCCGACCGCGCCGGATAAGGCGAACATCCTCGGTGTCGTCGGCGGCGACGTGGCTGGGTTCCCGAATGGAAGGCGTGTGTTCGACGACGTCGTGAGCATCGAGCTCAAGGCCGTGGCCGGAGCGCTGCTCGGCGCGGTCGTGAAGAGCTTCAAGGCTGACGGAGCCGCCGGAGCGCTCTTCGACGTCGGAGGCCCGAGCCCGGAGCCGACGAGTGTGGCCAGCCTCGCCGCCTTCGGGCTCAGCTACCGGGACTCGTTCCCCTATCTGGCGGATCCCTGGGACGGTTTCGACAACCCGCCGAAGCAGAACATGCCGTTGGCGGGCTGAGGCCATGACTCCTGTCGCTTGGCTTGACGAGATGCACGAGCACGGTCATCGCCACGTTCATCAAGACCACGAGCACGTCCCGGTGACGCCTCGCTCCCACGCCGTGGCGCCGAGCGAGCCGAGCCGGGCGGTGCTTCTCGACGTGGGCGAGAACACAGGAGCGCTCATCTTGCGGTCATCGGCGAGCTTTGAGGGCCGGGAGGTGGAGATCCATCCCGTACTTCATCCCGAAAGGCGCACGCACGTGTGGATACTGCCCCGGCAGGGCCGGGAGTCCACGGTCTACGCGGCGGTCTTCCCGAGCCTGCCGGCGGGCGACTACGCCGTGATCGGGCCCGATGGCTCGGTCACGGCGGTCGTGCCGGTCCCCGCCAACGAGGTGACGAGCACAAACTGGGTCTGATCGCTCGGCTCCAAGGCCCAGTGTCGTAAAGCTGGGTCTCTTAAGCCAGGCGCCTCTTCAGCGCTTCCAACTGGTCGGTCATGGCGGTCGGGAGACGGTCAGCGAACTCGGCGAAGTATGCCGAGATTGGGCCGAGCTCTCCCCGCCATTCGTCCCGGTTGACATGAAGCAGGTCTTTCATGTCCTCATCGGAGATGTCGAGCCCATCAGTGTCGATGGAGCCGGGGGCTGGCAAGTAGCCGATCGGCGTCTGCACGGCCTCGGCCCGGCCGGCGCAGCGCTCGAAGATCCACTCGAGGACGCGGGAGTTCTCACCAAAGCCGGGCCAGAGCCAGCGGCCGTCGGGGGCCTTGCGGAACCAGTTCACATAGAAGACACGAGGGAGCTTCTCCTCGTCCATCTTGTCCCTGAACGACAACCAGTGGGCCCAGTAGTCGGCCATGTTGTAACCACAGAACGGGAGCATGGCGAACGGGTCGTGGCGCAGTTTGCCGAGCGCCCCGGTGGCCGCGGCGGTCGTCTCCGAGGACATGATCGAGCCGAGAAAGACCCCGTGTGCCCAGTCGAAGGCCTCGTAGACAAGGGGAACGACGGTACCTCTGCGGCCACCGAAGAGGATCGCCGAGACCGGCACGCCCGCGGGGTCCTCCCACTCGCTCGCGATCGCCGGGTCCTGAGAGGCGGGGGCGGTGAAGCGGGAGTTGGGGTGGGCTGCCGGCGTCGAGACCCCCGGGGTCCAGTCTTCACCCCGCCAGTCGATGCAATGGCTGGGCGGCGTCTCGGTCAGGCCCTCCCACCACACATCGCCTTCGTCTGTGAGGGCCGTGTTCGTAAAGATGCAATTGGCGGACAACGTGAGCACTGCGTTCGGGTTCGTCGACATGTTTGTCCCTGGTGCCACCCCGAAAAAGCCAGCTTCAGGGTTGATGGCCCGCAGGGTCCCGTCGGGGCCAATCTTCATCCAGCAGATGTCGTCGCCGATCGTCTCTACCTTCCAGCCAGGCATCGTCGGCACGAGCATGGCGAGGTTCGTCTTGCCACAGGCCGAAGGGAACGCCCCGGTCAAGTAGCGCACCTCCCCGGCCGGTGAGGTCAGCTTCAGGATCAACATGTGCTCTGCGAGCCAGCCTTCGTCTCGCCCGATGACCGAGGCGATGCGCAGAGCGAAGCACTTCTTGCCCAAAAGGGCGTTGCCCCCATAACCGGAGCCGAACGACCAGATCTCGCGAGTCTCGGGGAAATGGGAGACATAGACCCACGCGTGGTCGCAGGGCCAGGCCACGTCCGCCTCGCCGACTTCGAGCGGGGCCCCGACTGAGTGCAGGCAGCGAACGAACTCGCCGTCGCCGATGACCTCGAGCGCGCCCGCCCCCATTCTCGTCATGATCCGCATGTTGACTGCCACGTAGGCCGAGTCGGTGAGCTCGACTCCGAGATGGGCGATCGGGGAGCCGAGCGGGCCCATGCAAAAGGGCACGACGTACATCGTCCGGCCACGCATCGAGCCGCGGAAGAGCTCCGTCAAAGTGGCGCGCATCTCGACGGGGTCGACCCAGTTGTTGTTCGGGCCGGCATCGGCCCGCTCGGCGGGGCAGACAAAGGTCCTGTCCTCGACGCGGGCGACATCGGCCGGATCCGACCGCGCCAGGTAGCTGGCGGGCCGCTTTGCGTCCGAGAGCTTCGTAAAGGTGCCCCGCTCTACGAGGAGCTGACACAGCCTGTCGTACTCCTCAGCTGAACCGTCGCACCACTCGACTCGTGCGGGCTGAGTCAGCGCAGCCACCTCTTCGACCCAGTCGAGGAGTTTTCGGTTGGAAGTCTCGGCCATCTGCCGATCGTAGGCGAGCCTCCAATGAGCGCCCAACTCCGCCGAGTGGCTCGCCCGTCACCGTATTGCCCACCTTGGGAGCCGAGGTAGCGTCCAGGACTGTGCCGAGCGCCGACGGGGAGATAGCCGCCATCGAGACCATTCGCCGCGCCCTTCCCTCGCCGCCACCGGGCGAGGTCTGGATAGGCGACGACACCGCGGTTGTGGCGAGCCCACTGGGCGGGCCCCTTTTGCTGGCCGCCGACGTCATCGTGGAGGGTGTTCACTTCGATCTCGACCTTGTCGAGGTGGCGGACGTTGGCTTCAAGGCGCTGGCGGTGAACGTGAGCGACATCGCCGCCATGGGCGGCCAGCCCCTGCAGGCCCTCCTCACCGTCGTGGGGGCCGGAGCCTCGATGGTCGAGGCCCTTGCCCGCGGTCTGGCTGAAGCCGGAGCGGCCTACGGGTGCGCCCTTGTCGGAGGCGACCTTTCGGCGGGACCTTGCCTCGTGGTCTCGGTGGCGATCACTGGTACCTCTGCGCCCCGCCCTCCGGTGCTGCGCTCGGGGGCACGCCCCGGTGACCTGCTGTTCGTGACCGGCCCGCTCGGGCGTTCGGCGGCTGGGCTTAGGAGCCTTCGTGCCGAGGCGGCTGGCCTGGGCGACGCCCCTTACGATCTCGCCGCCGCTTACCGCCGTCCCGCTGCCCGACTGGCCGAAGGGCAGGCGGCCTCCGAGAGCGGGGCGAGCGCCATGATCGACGTGTCTGACGGCCTCGGCATCGATCTTGATCGCCTAGCGACCGCCTCGGGCGTGGGCGTCGTGCTCGATACGGTCCCGGTCGCCACCGGCGCGACCGCCGAGGAAGCCCTCGGGGGCGGCGAGGACTACGAGCTCGTCTTCGCGGCCGGCGACGTGGGTGTCGTCATGAACGTGTTCGAGTCTGCGGGGCTGCGCCCGCCCCTCGTCATAGGTGCCTGTGTAGCCGACCCGGCGACGAGACGCCTCAAGGACCGGCCCCTCGAGGCTGCAGGGTGGGAGCACCGACTCCGCTGAGCTAAGCCGGCTGAGATGCACGCGCGCCCGAGCGGGCTGCCTTGGGACCCTTTCGGCCCTTTTTCCAGCTGGGGCTTTGTTTTAGCTCTGGTGCTCGGCGAAGATCCGCCGCGGTGGCTTTACTACCCTGCCCACGCGGATGCATGAAGTACAGACGTTGATGTGCGTCGGCGAGCCCGCGACGAGGGCACGGACACGCTGGATGTTCGGGTCCCAACGACGCTTGGTGCGGCGATGGGAGTGGGACACGTTCATCCCGAAGCCCGGGTGCTTCCCACAGATCTCACATACAGCTGCCACGACGCGATCCTCAGAGAGAGTTCCTACAAATGGACGAGGTCTGACGTTAGCATCCATTGGAATGGCACCGTGCGAGACCGATCCGCGACGATCGGTACCACCATGCAACTGGTGCCACCACGGGGCCCCCTAGACCGGTGACCGGGCAGCCTACTGACGCCGACCCCGCTGACGGCCTGACTCCCGAGCGCCTCGTCGGGGTCATGCGCGTCTTCTCCGAGAGCCTCGAGCGCCACAGGGCCGTCGTCAACCGCCTCAATGTCTACCCCGTGCCCGACGGAGACACCGGGACGAATATGGCGCTCACGCTGGAGAGCGTCGTTAAGGCCCTCGACGGTCTCGACCTGGCCGCCGCCGACGGTGACGCCATGGGTGCCGCCTGCCGGGCGATCGCGAGCGGGTCGCTCATGGGGGCCCGGGGCAACTCAGGGGTGATCTTGTGCCAGATCCTCCGTGGCATCTCGGGCACTTTCGCGCCCTGCTCTAGCGTCGGGGCCCACGAGGCGGCCGTCGCGCTCGCCGAGGGCAGCGCAGCGGCCCGAGCGGGTGTCATGCGCCCGGTCGAGGGGACAATGCTGACCGTGGCCGCCGACGCGGCGGAGGCGGCGCGCCTCGTCGACGAGGACGGCAACGGCGACCTGCTCGAGGTCTTCGAGGCAGCGATGGGAGCCGCCGTGTCTTCGCTGTGGCGCACACCGGAGCTCCTGCCGGTGCTGGCCCAAGCTGGCGTCGTCGACGCAGGGGGAGCAGGCCTCGTGCTTTTGTACGACGCCTTCCTTCATGTCATCGACGGTCGCCCGAGCGTCGTTGAGCTGCCGCTGCCCCCGCGGGTGGCCGAGCTGGTCGCCAACGGCTCTGGCACCGAGGGACCGGGAGGAGACGGTGCCCGCGACCTCGACGACGGCGCTCGGGGGCTCGCCGTTTCGCGCAGCCGGAGTTCGGGAGAAGCAGATGCCGGCATCGACGGCCTGCGCTATGAGGTCATGTACTTCCTCGAGGCCCCCGACGAGGCACTCGGCGCGTTCAAGGCCGTATGGGCCGGCATCGGCGACTCGATAGTCGTTGTCGGTGGCGACGGTCTTTGGAACTGCCACATCCACACAGACGACATCGGGGCGGCCATCGAGGCTGCCTTGGACGTGGGACGCCCCCGCGATATCCGTGTCACCGACCTTCTTGACCAGGTCGAAGAGGAGTCCTGGGTGCGACGGGCAAGCGAGCTAGCCGCACCCGTACCGAACCCCGAGGAGCCTGCGCCCGTCACCTCTGTTGTCGCTGTGGCGACGGGGGACGGGATCCGCCGGATCTTCTACTCGCTCGGCGTCCACCACATCGTGGGCGGCGGCCAGTCCATGAACCCCTCGACTGAGCAGATCCTCGAGGTCGTCGACTCGGTACCTGGGGCCGAGGTCGTGATCCTGCCCAACAACAAGAACATCGTCGCTGTGGCTGAGCAGGTACGCCAGCTCACGCAAAAGCCGACCTTCGTAGTGGAGACCCATGGCATCCAGGAGGGTTTCGCCGCCCTGCTCGAGTACGACCCGGGGGAGTCCGGCGAGGAGAATGCTCGTGCCATGCGAGCGGCGGCGGGCCGCGTGCGTGCCGGCGAGGTGACGAGAGCGGTTCGTCCGAGCGAGTCCGAGGTGGGCTCCATCGAGGCCGGTGACTTCATCGGCCTCTCACGACGCGGCATCGAGGCGGTCGGGGCCAGCCTCGTCGAGGCGACCTGCGGCTTGCTGGACAAAATGCTCGGCGACGGCGACGAGATCGTGACCCTGATCGAGGGCGCCGGCGCCACCACGGCCGACACCCGAAGGGTGTCCTCGTGGTTGCGGGAGAACTGGCCAGCCATCTCCCTGGAGCTGCATCACGGGGGCCAGCCCTTGTACCCCTATCTCGTCTCGGTCGAGTGAGCGAGGCGGCTGGAGGCCGCACGCTGCGGTTCCTCCAGGGAAAGAACGTAAGCGAGCTGCGGGCGGTCAAGGCGCGAAAGGCCGCCGGCCTCGAGGCGATGGGCATCGAGACCGTCTTGGACCTGCTGATGTGTTACCCGCGGCGCTACATCGACCGCCGCCATCAGTCCGAGATCGCGGCCCTTGTCGAGGACGAGGAGGCGATGGTCAGCGCGGCGGTGCGGCGAATCTCCGCCCGCGGCCTGAGGGGCGGCCGGACAATGGTGCAGGTTGTGGTCGAAGACGCCACCGGACGACTCACCATCGTCTTTTTCAACCAGCCCTGGCGGGCACGCCAGCTGGCGGAGGGCGCCGAGGTCGTCGTCTTCGGGCGCACCGAGATCTACCGCGGGGCACGCCAGATGACCAACCCCGTCGTGGACCTCGTAGGTGACCAGACGGGCCGCATCGTCCCCGTCTACCCCCAGTCGGGCAAGGCCAAGATCGGCTCGGTTGAAATCGCTTCCTATGTCGCCGAGGCGCTCGAGCGCACCGGGCACCTGGCCGAGGTGCTGCCGGGGCGGTTCATCCGGGACCTCAACCTCGCCGGTCGCACGGCAGCATTCCGGGGGATCCACGCCCCGACGAACTTCGAGGAAAGGGAGCTTGCCCGGCGCCGCTTGGCATTCGACGAGCTGTTGAGGCTCCAGCTGACCCTCGTGATGCAAAAGCGCGCGGCTGCGGCCCAGACACCTGGCATCGCCCATCTCATCAAGCCCTCGCCCGGCAGGGCGAGCCTGGTCGAGGGCTTCCTCAGCCGCCTGCCATTCGAGCTGACCAGAGCCCAGCAGCGGGCGATCTTGGAGGTGGCGGAGGATCTCACCGCCCCGCATCCGATGCACAGGCTCTTGCAGGGAGACGTCGGTGCCGGCAAGACCGTCGTGGCCTTCGCCACCTTGCTTTACGGCGTGCAGGGTGGCCACCAGGGCGCGCTCATGGTCCCGACCGAGGTGCTCGCCGAGCAGCATTTCTTTGCTGCCAGGGCCTTTCTCGACGACCTGCAGGTCGACGATGACACCCGTCTTGGAGGATCCCGCCCCCTTGGCGTGGCGCTGCTCACAAGCCGGACGGCGGCCGGCGAGAGGGCAAGGATCCAGGCCGAGCTCTTGGACGGGACCCTCGATCTCGTCGTAGGCACGCACGCGCTGTTGACCGACAACATCCGTTTCCACTCGCTCGGAGTCGTGGTCATCGACGAGCAGCACCGCTTCGGCGTCGAGCAGCGCGCAGCGCTTCGCGAGAAGGGACCAGCCGCCTCCGGCGACGAAGCGGGTTCGCGCCACCCTGACGTCCTTGTCATGACAGCTACCCCGATCCCCCGCACCGCCGCGATGACCGTCTACGGGGACCTCGACCAGACGGTCCTCGACGAGCTCCCGGTCGGCCGGACACCAGTCGCCACCGTGTGGCTGAACGGCCCCGAGGAGTACCCAGCAGCTTGGGAGCTCGTTCGTAAACAGGTAGCGGCCGGTCACCAGGCCTATGTGATCTGCCCGCTCGTTGGTGGAGGCGAGCCGGAAGATGACGAGCCCGAAGTGCTCGAGGCGCCAGAGGACGCTGGCGTCTTCGACGACGAACAATCCGGGACGGACCTCGGGATCGCCAGGTTGCCGCTCGTCGGCCTGGAAATCAGGTCCGAGCCAGTCCCCAAGCCGCCTCCCAAGTCCGCGGTGGAGGAGTTCTCGCGCCTTTGCGAGGGCGAGCTCGCCGGCTGCGCGGTGGGTCTGCTGCACGGACAGCTCCCATCCAAGGAGAAGGAGACGACCATGGCGGCTTTTCGCCGGGGTGAGCTCAACGTGCTCGTGGCGACGACGGTCATCGAGGTGGGCGTCGACGTCGCGAACGCGACGGTGATGGTCATCGAGGACGCGGACCGATTCGGTATCGCCCAGCTGCACCAGCTGCGGGGAAGAGTGGGCCGAGGTGGAGACGAGTCCTGGTGCTACCTATTAGCCGAGGCCGTCACCCCCGGGGCTGAAAGGCGCCTTCGCGCCCTAGAGGCCTCGAGTGACGGTTTCGAGCTAGCGGAGGTCGACCTTGAGCTGCGCGGCGAGGGCACCGTACTCGGCAGTCGCCAGAAAGGAAGGAGCGACCTGCGTCTCGCATCGCTCCGCCGGGACAAAGAGCTCGTGCGGACAGCCCGCACGGTGGCCGAGGAGATAGTCGACGAGGACCCGGAGCTCGACGCCCACCCACTTTTGGCCGAGGAGCTTCACCTGTTCGTGGACGAGGAGGCCGAAGAATTTCGTCCTCAAAGGTTGAGGACGATTCCGCCCTTTCATCCGGCGGCCTTCTCGGCACGTCTGGCCTCAGCACCTGACTTGGAGGTGACAGACCTGCGGGCAGCGGAGCGGCCGGGCTGTTGCCAAGGTGCGGGAGGGCCGTTCTAACTTTGTGAGATGCGTGTCATAGGCGGCACGGCCAAGGGCCGCCAGCTGCGAGCACCCGACCTCGACGGCCTGCGGCCGACGAGCGACCGGGTACGGGAAGCCATCTTCGACATCGTTTCCAGCCGGGCCGTGCTGGAGGGGGCGACCGTGCTCGACGCCTTCGCCGGCTCGGGCGCGCTCGGCATCGAGGCGTTGTCGCGCGGCGCCGATTCGGCCTGCTTTGTCGAGAAGGATCGCCGCGCTCGTCGCCGCCATCCGCAAGAACCTCGACTCGACAGGCCTCGGCGAGTCGGTGGCCCGCGTGGTGCGCTCGGACGTGCTCCAGTTCCTCGCCGCCAATACCGGCACTCGCTACGATCTCGCGCTCGTCGACCCACCGTATGGCTTCGACGAGTGGCCCTTGCTCCTCGGGCTGCTGCGGGCCGACGTCGCCATCTTGGAGACGTCTCGGCCAGTGGCCGCAGCTGGGTGCTTTGAGGTCAGCCGCGAGTACCGCTACGGCGGTACGCTCGTCACGCTGGTCGAGGCCCGAAGCCTCGACCGCGGTGATCCCCAACCCGCCGAGAAGGACCCCGAGTGACCGTCGCTTTGTATCCCGGATCTTTCGACCCGTTCCACAATGGCCACCTCGAGGTGGCAGAGCGCGCCTCGAGGCTGTTCGACTCACTCGTGGTCGCGGTGGTGCGGAACCCGCAAAAGGGCGAACCGCTCTTCGAGGTGAAAGAGCGCGAGATTATGATCGCCGAGTCGCTCGCCCACCTTGACTCGGTCCGCATCGTTTCCATGTCCGTCCTCGTTGTCGAGGTAGCCCTCGAGGTCGGGGCGAACGTGATCATCAAGGGCTTGCGAGCGGTTTCAGACTTCGAGAACGAGCTGCAGATGGCGCAGATGAACCAGCACCTCTCCGGTATCGAGACGCTGTTCTTGCCGACGAGCTCGGCGCACTCTTTCGTTGCTTCGAAACTGATCCGTGAGGTCGTCCGCTACGGCGGCGACGTGAGCGAGTTCGTGCCGCCCCCTGTTGCGAGCCGTTTGAAGGAGCTGCGACCGTGAACGACGTCCACGACGGTGAGAGGTCCGAGCAAGAGGCTGAGGTCCCGGCCACCGAGCCGGGCAGCGTAGAGGACCTCGTTGAGGAGCTCATCGAGATAGTTACCTCGGCAAAGTCGATGCCGTTGTCGTCTTCGGCCATCGTCACTCGCGACGAGGTGCTCGACCTTTTAGAGGCGATCCGCGAGGAGCTACCCGAAGAGCTCCGCCGCGCCAGGCGCATGCTGAGGGACCACGAGGAACTGCTTGCCGCGGCGCGCCGGGAGGCAGCCGACATAGTCGGCGACGCCCGGGTTCAAGCAGAGCGCATGGTGCAGCGGACAGAGATCGTTCGCCAGGCAGAGCACCGGGCAGTGCGCATCGTCGAAGATGCCGAAGCGGCCGCCCGCCAGATGCGTCACGAGACAGAGGACTACGTCGACCAGAAGCTCGCCGGCTTCGAGATAGTGCTTGACCGCACCATGAAGACGGTGCGGACAGGACGCGAGCGCCTAGCGTCGATCCCCGCTCCTCAGCCTCAGCCCGGCGAGGAGCCCGAGGCAGAGTCTGCAGAAGACGAATGGCTCGCCGGGGAGGGCTTTTTCGACCAGGACCTCGAGTGAGCCGCAGCGACCGGCGTGGCCCGTTCGTCGTCGGCGTTGCCGTGTTGCGCAAGCACCCCGGCACGCAAAAGCACGTCAAGGTCACTGGCCCGATAGGTGAGCTCGAGGTGAGCGACTCGCGAGTCCCCCAGGGCTGCGATGTCGAGGTCGACGTCCTGCTCGAGTCCGTGCCCGGTGGCATGGTCGTGAGCGGGACCGTCTCGGCCAGCTGGGAGGGCGAGTGCCGTCGTTGCCTCGAGACGGCCACAGGGCGCCTCTTCGCACGGGTCCGCGAGCTCTTCGGCGACGACGCGGATCCCGAGCTCGGCTACGCGATGACGCCCGACTGGCTCGACCTAGAACCGCTCGCCCACGATGCCTGTATCTTGGAGCTGCCGCTCGCGCCGCTTTGTGGGCCCGATTGCCTCGGGCTCTGCCCCGAGTGCGGCGCGAATCGCAATCACGAGACCTGTACTTGCACGGGCGAGGCCGACCCGCGGTGGGCCGCTTTGTCCGGGCTCGGTGCCCCTCAAGCCATACCCGAGTGGAGAGAATGACGATGGCCGTCCCGAAGAAGAAGACCTCGAAGTCAAAGAGCCGGAGCCGGCGGGCCTCCGCCTGGACGTTGAACGAGCCCTCGCGGAGCCTCTGCCCGCAGTGCAACAGGGCGAAGTTGCCGCACGTCGTATGCCCCCATTGCGGGTGGTACAAGGGTCGCCAGGCAGTCGAGGTCGACTGACCGTCGTGGCGCCGACCACCAACGCGGGCGCCGTGCCGTCAAAGACTTTGTTGCCAATAGCAGTTGACGCCATGGGAGGTGACCATGCTCCGGGCGAGATAGTTGCCGGGGCGCGTCGCGCAGCCGAGGAGCTCGGGATTCCTGTTGTGCTCGTAGGGCCGACCGACGGCTCGCTCGGCGACACCGGTGGCTTGGAGATACTCCCGGCGACCGAGGTGATCGCCATGCACGACGACCCGGCGCAAAGCGTCCGGGTGAAGAAGGACTCGTCGCTCGTCCGCGCCGCCGAGGCCGTTCGCGACAGGCGCGCCTCGGCGATGGTGAGCGCCGGCAACACCGGGGCCGCCATGGCGAGCGCTCTGTTGCGGATGGGCCGGCTCCCAGGTGTCGCCCGCCCGGCGATTGCCGCCCTCATCCCGGCTGTGAGCGGCCGGCCGGCTGTGCTCGTCGACGCTGGCGCCAACGCTGACTGCCATGCGGAGTGGTTGGTCCAGTTCGCTCAGATGGGCGCCGCGTTCATGACGCTCAGGTTCGGCACCACCGCCCCGAAGGTCGCCCTGTTGTCGATCGGGGAGGAGTCGTCCAAGGGCAACCAGCTCACAAAGGAGGCCCACGCCCTCTTGGCCGCCGGTGTCGGGGTCGACTTCGTAGGCAATGTCGAGGGCCGGGACCTGCTCGAGGGGGATGTGGACGTGATCGTTACCGATGGCTTCACCGGCAACGTCGCCCTCAAGTCCCTCGAGGGCGCCCTGCGCGCCTTGTTTGACATCGTCGGGCGCGTGATAGGTGCCTCCCCGGAAAACCGCGCCGCAGGCGGGGTGCTCGGGCCCGAGCTGCTCGTCTATGCGCAGCGTCTCGATCCCGAGGAGACCGGTGGGGCGATGCTGCTCGGAGTCGACGGCGTCTGTGTCATCAGCCACGGGAGCTCGTCCGCGCGGGCGATCCTGAACGCGGTGCGCGTTGCCCACGAGGCCGTGGTGGGTGACCTCGTCGGGTCGCTCGCGCGACGCAGTCGCGGTCGGCTGAGCCTTGCCGGCCCCGGCGCAGGCGAGGCCGGCAGGCTTTAACATTCGAGACAGGCAAGCAGGAGGAGTCAGGTGACCGAGACAACCGGTGCGATCATGAGCCGCGACGAGGTTGTCGAACTCGTCCGCTCCCAGCTGGCTGAGATCCTCGAGATGGACATGTCCGAGATCAGCGAGTCCTCTTCTTTCGCCGACGATCTCAACGCTGACTCCCTGGCGCTCATCGAGCTCGTCGAGGCGCTCGAAGAGGAGCTCAGCGACAGGCTTCCTGGCTTTCGCATCGACGACGAGGACCTCGAGGATCTGCGTACGGTGCGTGACGCCGTCGACTACGTGAGCGGGAAGGTTGGCTCCGCCTGAGCATTCCGGTACCTGAGCCCCACCACCTAAGGAGCAAGCGCCTGAGCGAGGCGCTCGCCGACTACCCCGTCGGCGCCGACATGCTCCGACAAGCGCTCTCCCACCGCTCCTACTGCTCGGAGTGGGGCGGGCTCCCCTCCAACGAGCGCCTTGAACTTCTCGGCGACGCCGTGCTCGGCCTTGTCGTCGCCGACCACCTCTACCGCTCCTACCCTGAGCTGCCCGAAGGCGACCTGGCCCGGCTCCGCGCCTCGGTCGTGAGCACAGAGGCGCTCGCCCCGATCGCCACGGGGCTCGGTGTGGGCGATGCGGTCCTTTTGGGCAAGGGCGAGGAGGCCTCCGGGGGCCGCGCCAAGGAGTCGATCCTCGCCGACTGCCTCGAGGCGATCATCGCGGCGGTCTACCTCTCCTTGGGCCTGTCGGCTGCCACGAGCTTTGTCGTCGACCTTCTTGAAGGCCCGATTGCGGCCATCGCGGCGGAGGGGAAGCTCGGCGACCCGAAGAACCGCCTCCAGGAACTCGCGTCCCGCCTCGAGCTGGACCTGCCGTCTTACAAGGTGAGCGACAAGGGACCTGACCACGCCAAGGTCTTCTTCGCCGAGGTGACAGTCGGCGCGGAGGCGCTTGGGCGGGGCACCGGCTCGTCGAAGAAGCTTGCCGAGCGACTGGCAGCAGCAGCAGCTCTCGAGGCCCTCTCGGGGCGCGAGGGTGAGGACCCCACGAGTTAGATGCCAGAGCTTCCTGAGGTCGAGACAGTTCGTCGCGGGCTCGAGGGCGCCGTCATCGGCCGGCGCGTCCGCGAAGTGAAGGTGCTCGGCCGCCGCACCGTGCGCCGCCAGTCGCCCGCTGAGCTCGAAAGCCGCCTCGTCGGACGCAGCTTCACTGCGGCCGGGCGTCTAGGCAAGTTCCTTCTCCTCTCGCTCGACGACGGCTCGGTCCTGGTCGTCCATCTCCGCATGACCGGCCAACTCCTCTACCTGACAGGCAACGAGCGTCCCCCGCTCGCAGAGCACACCCACGTCCAAGTCGGCCTCGAAGATGGGTCAGAGCTGCGATTTGTCGACCCAAGAACCTTCGGGGAATGGTTCGTGACCTCCGAGCTAGACGGGCGCGGCATCCCGGCCGAGATAGCCCACCTGGGGCGCGACCCCCTCTTGGAGGGCCTTCCCGCCGCCTACCTCGCCGCCAGCTTCGCGGGACGCCGCGCGCCGCTCAAAGCGCTGCTCACCGATCAGCGCATCATCGCCGGCATCGGGAGCATCTACGCGGATGAAACGTGCTTTCGCGCCCGGCTCAGGCCCGACCGCCTTGGCGGCTCACTCGATAAAGCCGAGCTCGCCGCGCTCGCGAGCGCGGCCCGGGCGGTGCTAAAGGCGGCGGTCGCTTCGCGCGGCTCCTCACTTCGAGACCAGCGCTACCGCGACCTTGCGGGCGGACTCGGCACTTATCAGGGTCGCCATGCGGTTTACGATCGGGCGGGAGAGCCCTGTCCACGCTGCGGACAGCCAGTGGAGCGTCTCAAGATCGGCGCCCGCTCTGCCTATTTCTGCAAAGGGTGCCAGCTTTGAGCTGCCCCTTCGGCCGATCCCCGGCGAGCTCGGTCGCCACGGATAACGTGAGCCCAACGTGTTCTTGAAGACGCTGACCCTCAAGGGATTCAAGTCGTTCGCTGATCCCACCACGATCGAGCTCGAGCCGGGCATCACAGTCGTCGTGGGCCCGAACGGCTCGGGGAAGTCCAACGTCGTCGACGCCGTGGCGTGGGTGCTCGGCGCCCAGGGCCCGAGGGTTGTCCGTTCCACGAAGATGGACGACGTCATCTTCGCCGGCACGTCCAAGCGCCCCGCTCTTGGGCGCGCCGAGGTCTCCCTCACCATCGACAACGCCTCGAGGCGTCTGCCGGTCGAGATGGCCGAGGTCACGATCACAAGGACGCTGTTTCGCACGGGTGAGAGCGAGTACGCCCTCAACGGGGCGCCGTGCCGCCTGCTAGACATCCAAGAGCTTCTCTCCGACGCCGGGGTCGGTCGCCAGCAGCACGTCATCGTGAGCCAGGGCCAGCTAGATGCTGTGCTGCAGGCGCGTCCGGAGGACCGGAGAATGGTTATCGAGGAGGCGGCCGGCGTCCTCAAGTTCCGCCGGCGCCGTGAACGCGCCGAGCGGCGCCTCGAGTCAAGCGAGCAGAACCTCCTCCGCCTGCAAGACCTGCAGCGAGAGGTGCGCCGCCAGCTCCGTCCCCTTGAGCGCCAGGCCGAGGCCGCCAGACGCCACGACGGGCTTGTTGCCGAGTTGCGGGCGCTGCGTTTGCACCTTGCGGGTCGTGAGCTCGAATCGCTCCGCCGGCGCCTCGAGCACGCCGAGCGCGCCCAGGCCGAGATGGCCGGCCAGGAGGTGACCCAGCGAGGTGAGCTGGTTCGCCTCGATGAGCTCGTCGCCGTCACCGAGTCGGCCTTGAGCGAGGTGCAGGCTTGGGACGGAGCGGATCGGCTCGGGCGAGCCGAACGCCTGCTCGAGCGCCAGCACGGCCTTGCCAGCGTCGTCGCAGAGCGCCGCCGTGGTGTCAACGGGGCGCTCTTGGCTGCAACTGAAGCCGACGTCGTCGCTTCTCTTGAGGCAGAGTCGGCCCGGCTCGCCTCCGAGCTCATCGTCGCCGAGGCCGCATTCGGGGAGCTCGCACCTGAACGAGAGACGCTCGATCGCTTGGAGGTCGAGCTGCGCCGCGACGAGATGGCTTTCGAGGCCGCCTCAGGCAGCGCACAGCTCGCCATGTCGGCCTGGACGAACGCCGACGACTCCCAAGCGCCGGGCCTGACCAGGCCCGACGCCCGTCGGGCGCGCCAGGACTACGACGCCACCCTCGCCCGGCTTTCTGCCGCCCGTGAGTCCGTGGCTCGCCTCGCCGAGCGCCTCGCCAGCTTCGATCGCTTGCGCGCGGAGCACGAGCACCGGCTCGCCGAGCTGGCGACAAACCTCGAGACCTCCTCGAACGAGCACGAGCGGTTGGGTCTTGAGCACGGGCGGCTTGCTCGGGCTGAGGAGCTCGCCGAGGCTCACGAGCTCGAGAGCGAGGCGCTCGCCCGCGAAGCACTCGACAGGGCGCACGCCCTAAAGGCGCGGGCCGAGGCGCTGCAGTCGGCTCTGGACGAGACGCGGGCACGGGCGGGTGTTGAGCGCCTCGCCGGTCTGCAGGGTGTTCTTGGAACGCTGGCTGACCTCGTTGACATCGACGACGGCTGCGAGCGCGGCTTCGAGGCGGCGGTCGAGGACGCCCTCGGCACGGTCGTCGTCGACGGTGCAGCGACCGCCCGAGACGCCCTGGCCCATTTACGAGATGCCGGCTTGCACGGCGGCGTCCTCCCAACCGGCCGACCTGTGGCAGTCCCGGCAATGGGTCAGCTGCCGCCCGGGACCGCAGCTGAGCTTCTTCGGGACCGTGTCCGCTCGGAGCTGAGCGGTGTTTCGGACGTGCTCGACCAGCTCCTCTCCGGGGTGCTCCTTTGCCGAGGTGAGCTCGCCGATGCTCTGCGCCTCGCCGAGGAGCTGCCCGGTTGGACGATCGTGACGAGCCAGGGCGACCGCTTCTCGCTCCGGGGCTGGCGCATCGGTGCCGCCCGATCTGGGGCCACCCGCGCGGCACTCGAGGCGGTCAAGCGCGACGCCGAGGCTGCGGCCGTGATCGCCAGTGAAGTGAGCGCGAACGCCGAGTCGGCCCGGGAGGCACTTGCCTCCGCCCGCACATCAAAAGTCGAGGCCGCCAGGAAACTCGACGCTGTCGTCGCCGCCCACAGCCAGGCAAGGGCCGCCCAGTCTGAGTCAGCCGAACGGCTCGTGCGTCTCAGAGTCGAGTACGACGAGGCTGCCGCGTCCCACGAGGCGGCACTAGGCCTTGTTGCGGCGACAGAGGCGGAGCTGGCGCTTAGAGAAGACGAGCTGGCGAGAGCCGAAGGGGCCGAGATGGAGGCCCTGGCAGAGGCCGAAGAGGCCGCCCGGGCCCGCAGGGCCCTTGACGATCGCGCCCGCGCCCTTGCCGCGCTCAACGCCGAGCTCGCCGTGCGCAGCGCCGGCCTCGACGAGAGGATCGCCCTGCTTGCCTCGAGGCGGGCCGAGGTGGAACGGCGTCTTGCAGGGCTCGAGGCCGCCCGCTTTGACGCGGCCGCGCGCAGGGAGTCGCTCGAGGCGGCGGGACTTGCCCTCGGGCGTCTCGCGGACGAGCTGATCCGGCTTCAGCGCGAGCTGAGCACGACGAGGGACCGGCTAAGTGCCGAGCGGGAGGACCATGAGCACCAGGTCGCAGCGACAGCCGACCGCCTGCGTCGCCTAAGGGAGGAACGCAGCACCACAGAGCGGGGCCTTACTGGGACCCGTGAGCTGCTGCAGAGGGCCGAGCTGGAACGTGCCGAGGCGAAGCTCCGGCTCGAGACCGCCGTCGAGTCACTGCGCAGGGAGCTCGAGTGTGAGCCGGACGATGCCATCGGCTCTCCGTGCCCCGCGCTGCCGCCCGGGATCCCCGCTCAGGCCCGCGTCCGCGAGCTCGAGCGGGAGCTTCGCTTGATGGGCCCGGTGAACCCGCTTGCCTTGGAGGAGCTGGCCGCACTCGAGGAGAGGGACCGGTTCCTCGCCGAGCAGCTCGAAGACGTGCGCGGGGCCCGCCGTGAGCTCGGGCGGGTCATCCGGGCTGTCGACGAGGAGATCGTCGGCGTCTTCACCAAGGCCTTCGCCGACGTTGCCCAGCACTTCGAGAGTCTCTTTGCGATGCTCTTTCCAGGTGGTACCGGTCGTCTGAGCCTTGTCGAGCCCGAGGACCTGCTCTCTACAGGGATCGAGATCGAAGCCCGCCCCGCGGGGCGCAACGTACGGCGTCTCTCCCTGCTCTCGGGAGGAGAGAGGTCGCTCGTGGCGCTCGCCTTCCTCTTCGCTGTGTTCCGCAGCCGTCCCTCGCCCTTCTATGTTATGGACGAGGTAGAAGCGGCACTCGACGACGTGAACCTGCACCGCTTCTTGGACCTCGTGGACGAGTTCCGCCATGACGCCCAGCTCATCGTTGTGAGCCACCAGAAGCGGACGATGGAGGCGGCGGACGTCCTCTACGGCGTGACGATGCAACCCGGCGGCGCGTCCAAGGTCGTGAGCGAACGGATCGGGAGCCCGTCACTTGGAAGTTCCGCCCTCGACTAGAGCCAGTCCGGCCGTCTTCAGCCCCCCGGCCCCGGGCCGGTAGTCTGCCCTGGCCATGACTCTCGTGATCGTCATCGTCGTCGTCGCTGTCGTGCTCCTCGCCTCCGGTGGGCTCGTGTTGGGCACAAGGTCACGTCGGCGCGGGCCGCATGCTCCGGTCGTCGGCGCTCCGCCCACTGGCGCCGCGAAGGCAACTCCTGGCCAAGCTCCGCTTGGGGCCCCGCCAGCACCGGCGCCTCCCGCCCCGCCGACGATCCCTGCGGAACAAGCGCCTGAGGTGCTCTCGCCCCCCGTGCTCGAGCAGTCCTCGGGCGCGCCCGTGCTCGAGGAGCCGCTCGCCCGCCCAGCTCTGCGAGACCGTCTCGGCCGCGCCCGAGGACTGCTCGCCGGTTACCTCGACGGGGTCCGGGGACGCAAGGGCATCGACGAAGTCACTTTTGAGCAGCTCGAAGAGGCGCTCATCCTCGCCGACGTGGGCGTAGTGACAACTACGAGAATCCTCGAAGATCTCCGCTCCAAGGTGCGCTCGGGCACGGTCCCAAGCTCTGACCCGTCCGCTCTCTTGCAAGCCCTGCAGGCCGACCTCGTGGCGATGTTCGAAGGAGACGTCGCCTCGCTCGCTTACGGCGAGGGCGTGGGCCCGACGGTTTGGCTCTTTGTCGGGGTGAACGGCGTCGGCAAGACCACGACGATCGGCAAGCTTGCTCTTCGCGAGGGACAAGCGGGCCACCAGGTGGTCCTTGCCGCCGGCGATACCTTCCGGGCGGCGGCAGGTGAGCAGCTCGAGTCGTGGTCGGCCCGCGCCGGTGCCCGGATAGTGCGGGGTTCGGACGGGGCAGACCCGTCCTCTGTGATCTTCGACGCCGTCCAGCACGCCGCCTCCCGGAAGGCGGGGCTGGTACTGGCGGACACCGCCGGGCGTCTTCACACAAAGGTGAACCTCATGGACGAGCTGCGCAAGGTGCGACGCGTCGCCGAGCGCCCCCCGGGCCAGCTCACCGAGGTGCTCTTGGTCCTCGATGCCACGACGGGGCAAAACGGCGTCGTCCAGGCGCGCCAAATTCACAGAGGCCGTCGGCGTGACGGGAATCGTCCTCACCAAGCTCGACGGCACCGCCAAAGGGGGAGTGGTGCTCGCCATCCGCTCTGAGCTGGGACTGCCGATCAAGCTCGTCGGCGTCGGGGAGGGGCCATCTGATCTCGTGGCCTTTGACCCGGCCGAGTTCGTCGCGGCCCTGTTCGGTTGACAGCGGCGCCATCTTGGGCGGCCCCGGTGTCGGGCTCGCAGCCCGACTAACCTGATCTGGCCCATGTTCGACACCCTCAGCGACCGTTTCGACGCCATCCTCACGCGCCTTCGAGGCCGGGGGCGTCTCGGCGACGCCGAGGTCTCGGAGGTCTTGCGAGAGATCCGTGTCGCTCTGCTTGAGGCCGACGTCAATCTCGGCGTCGCCCAGGACCTGATCGAGCGGATCCGCGCCCGCTGCAGCGGAGCCGAGCTCGCCAAGTACCTCACCCCGGCCCAGCAGGTCATAAAGGTCGTCAACGAGGAGCTGACCGCGACCTTGGGGGGCGAGGCGCTCAAGATCAGCTACGCCTCCAAGCCGCCAACCGTCGTGCTGCTCGCCGGGCTGCAGGGCTCGGGCAAGACCACCGCCGCGGCCAAGTTGGCCCAATGGTTCCGACACCAGGGCCGCCATCCGTACCTGATTGGCGCTGACCTGCAGCGGCCGGCCGCCGTCGAGCAGCTCCGCGTGCTCGGGGCCGAGATCGGCGTAGGTGTCTTTTCCGAGCCGACCGATCCCGTGAGCGTCGCCCGTCGCGGCCTCGCCGAGTCAGAGCGCTTAGGGCGCGATGTGGTCATCGTCGACACCGCCGGTCGTCTTGCCATCGACCGTGAGCTGATGGACGAGGTGCGCCGAGTGTCGGCCGCCGTGCGTCCCCACTACACCTTCTTCGTCGTCGACGCCATGACGGGCCAGGACGCTGTGCAGACCGCTGAAGCCTTCCACCAGGCTCTGCAGCTCGACGGCATCATCTTGACCAAGGTCGACGGTGACGCCCGGGGCGGAGCCGCCCTGTCGGTCAAACAGGTCGTGGGGCGGCCGATCGCCTTCTTGTCGACCGGAGAGCGGATCGCCGATTTCGAGACGTTCCACCCCGATCGCCTCGCGAGCCGAATCCTCGGAATGGGCGACGTGCTCAGCCTCATCGAAAAGGCTGAGCGCGAGTACGACGGGGAGGTCGCCGGCCAGGCGATGGAGCGACTGGCGTCGGGACGTTTCACCCTCGACGACTTCCTCGACCAGCTCCGCCAGATCAAGAAGATGGGCCCGCTCACGGGCCTGTTGTCGATGATGCCGGGCATCCCCAAAGAGATGCGCGACGCCAAGGTCGACGAGCGCGATGTGGGCAAGGTGGAGGCGATCATCTGCTCGATGACGCCTCTCGAAAGAGCGGACCCGAGCGTGCTCGACGGCTCTCGCCGCTTGAGGGTCGCCAGGGGGAGCGGCACCTCCACCAACGAGGTCAACAATCTCCTGCGGCAGTTCAAGGAGATGCAAAAGATGATGCGGGGCGTCGGGCCGATGGCCAAGCTTGCAGGCGCCGGGCGCCCCGGTAACAAGGCAAAGGCCGCCAAGGGCAACCGCAAGAAGGTCAAAGGTGGTCGAATCACCCCTTCGAGCAAAGGCCTCGGGCCGCCCCGCTAGTTGTCTCCACCAGGAAAGAAGGAAGAAACCCCGTGACAGTCAAGCTCCGCCTCATGCGAATGGGCAAGAAGAAGCAGCCCACCTACCGCGTCGTCGTGGCTGACAGCCGCTCGCCCCGAGACGGGCGTTTCATCGAGGCTGTCGGGACCTACGAGCCCCGCATGGAACCGTCCACTATCGAGATCGACAACGAGCGTGTCCTTGGCTGGCTCGCCAAGGGTGCGCAGCCGACCGAGACCGTTCGCAAGTTGCTCGTCGTCTCAGGCGCATGGGAGCAGTTCGAGTCGACCCGCCCCCCAAAGCCCGTCCCCACGCGTTACGCGCGTCCGGGCCGCGCCGGCTCGCCGGCCAGCAAGTCGGCCGCCAAGAAGGCACCTGCCAAGAAGGCGGCCGCCAAGCCAGCCGCCCGGCCGCCTGTCGCCACGGCTGAAGAGGCTCCCGGAGGCGAGGCGGGCGACGCCGGCGCCGAAAGCTGAGGATCGACATGACAGATTCCGGAAGCAACCCGTTCGCCGAGCCGGACTTCAGCTCGCTGCACACCTCGGGCGCCGAGGACGCGGTGGAGGAGGACTACGACGAGGAGGACGAGGAGGACGAGGACGGCGCCGAAGACCTCGAGGACGACTTCGACGAGGGTGACGAGGACGAGGACGAGGAGGGCGAGGAGGAGCTCGAAGCGCTCGACCAGCTCGCCGCCGAGGATGCGGAAGCAGGTGCCCACCTCGAGGCCGAGGAAGGCAACCGCGTCGCCGGAGGGACAGCCCGTTCGGTGCTCGAGCACGTCGCCCGCTCCATTGTCGACGACCCCGAGGGCGTGGCGGTCGAGGTGTCCGAGACGCGAAGTGGCATCCACCTGGCCCTGCACGTGGCCCAGAGCGACATGGGGCGGATCATCGGACGTCGCGGCCGCACCGCTCAGGCCTTGCGCACCTTGGTCCGAGCCGCCGCCGCCCGCGACAGCCAGGAGGCGTCGGTCGACATCGTCGACTGAGAGAACCGTGGCGCCGCTGCCCTGTGGCGACGAGAGCCGAGAGCCCTTGCTGGAGATTGGCCGTGTCGCGCGTCCTCATGGGTTGTTGGGCGAGGTCGTCGTAGCTCTGGTCACCAACAGGACCGAGAGGCTCGCATCCGGCGCCGAGCTCGTCTGTCGTCTGAGCGCCACAGACCCGGCTCTAGAGGCGAGCCCGCGGGTGCTGACGGTGCGGGCCGCCCGCGCCTTCCAGGGTCGCTACCTGGTCGAATTCGAGGGAGTGCACACCCGCGAGGCTGCTGACGAGCTCCGTGACGCAATCCTGTTTGCCCCCGCCATCGAGGACCCCGACGCCTTTTTCGTCCACGAGCTCGTCGGCTCACAGCTCTACGAGGTCGACGGCACGCCACGGGGCACGGTGGTCGCGGTGCAGGCGAACCCGGCCAGCGACTTGCTCGTGATGGATGACGGGAACCTCGTCCCGCTGCGGTTCCTGGTCGGACGTGAGCCGGGGCGCCTTGTGGTCGAAGCTCCGGCCGGGTTGTTCGATTGAACGAGCCGATCGGGTCGCCACAGTCAAGGAGGCGTGCGCCGGCGCTGCGTGTCGAGGTTTTCTCGATATTTCCCGAGGCGGTCGACGCCTACTTGACAACCAGTGTCGTCGGGCGTGCTCGACGCGAAGGGCTCGTGGACCTGCGGGTCCACGATCTGCGTCTGGCGGCGACCGATCCCCACCGCAGCGTGGACGATGCCCCCTTCGGAGGCGGTGCGGGCATGGTGCTCGCTCCCGAGCCTGTCTTCGGCGCCGTCGAGCTCGTCGACCCGGCGCGCCCGTTGTACTTGCTCTCTCCGGCGGGTCGGCGCTTTGACCAGGCCCTGGCTGCAGAGCTCGCCGGCCTAGCACCCGGCTCGGTGGGCCCCCCGGCTTTCTCTTTGCTTTGCGGTCGCTACGAGGGCGTGGACCAGCGCATCGCCGACCATCTTGTCGACGGCGAGATATCCGTCGGGGACTTCGTGCTCGCCGGTGGCGAGGTCGCGGCCCTGGTCGTCGTCGAGGCAACCGTCCGCCTCGTCCCAGGTGTGCTCGGCAACGAGGCCTCAACAGGTGACGAGAGCTTCACGGCCGGGCTCCTCGAGTATCCGCAGTACACGCGCCCTGCGGTTTTCCGGGACTGGGAAGTGCCCGCGGTCCTTCGTGGGGGCGATCACGCCAGGGTCGATGCCTGGCGCCGGGCTGCTTCGTTGTGGCGGACCCTTGAGCTGCGGCCCGACCTGATACAAGAAAGGGGAGGGCTGACGCAGGACGAGGTGCGCCTCCTCCTCGAGCACGGCTATCCTCTAAGTGCCCACGGAACGGGACGAGCCGAACGGTCGGACGCAGAGTCCGGCCAGGGGCAAATTGCCGACGACCCGTCCGATCGCCTCGAGGAGTGAGCTGCAATGAACCCCACCGACCTGGTCGACCGCGAGAGCCTTCGCGACGACATTCCGGACTTTCGTCCTGGCGACACCTTGAAGGTGCACGTGCGCGTCGTCGAAGGCAACAGGGAGCGGGTGCAGGTGTTCCAGGGTGCCGCCATCCGTCGCCAGGGATCGGGCATCCGCGAGACCTTCACCGTGCGCAAGGTGAGCTTCGGCGTCGGAGTCGAACGGACATTCCCGGTCCACTCGCCGATCATCGCCAAGATCGAGCGAATAACCGAGGGTGACGTCCGTCGTGCCAAGCTGTACTACCTGCGCGATCGTGCGGGCAAGGCTGCGAAGATCAAGGAGAAGCGCGACGTCCGCTGAGACGAGTTTGGAGCTGCCATGAGCGCCGAAGAGGACCTTGACCAGTTCGAAGCCGAGGTGGAGCTCGAGCTTTACCGCGAGTACCGTGCCGTCTTCCCGATGTTCCGCTACGTCGTCGAGACGGAGCGGCGGTTCTACCTCGCCAACAATGTCAAGGTGACACCCCAGTCCGGGCCGGGAGCCACCTACTTCGAGGTCGAGCTCGGCGACGCCTGGGTCTGGGACATGTATCGCCAGGCTCGCTTTGTGTCATCGGTACGTGTCGTCACCTACAAAGACGTGAACGTGGAGGCGCTCCCCAAAGACGAGGTGTGACGTTGCCTTGTCCGCCGGGCTCGTGTCTGGCTCGTCTCAACGTCCCGTCGGGTGTCGCCGCCCGCGGTTTTCCCAGCAGGGCGAGTGCCAATGCCGCCTGCCGGTCGGATCTGTCACCGGGACGATGACGATATGGCCCGTGCCGGGCCATATCTCCTGGTTGCAGCCCGGGCGATGTAGGTCTTGTCGGCCTGGTAGGGCTGAATGCGGCGCATCTCGGCCGTGCCCGCTCCCATCGGGTCCTCCACGAAGGATTTCTCGGACAGACGTGACCGTCCAATAGCGCCCCCGCTGGACCCACCGCGGCTCTTCCTGCCTGCCGTCGGCACACGGCGAGGTTGGCGGTCTGGAGAACGGCGGGGCACGACCCTGATTGTTACAGCCCGGGCGTCCTCATCGGCGCAGGCCTTAGGCGCGTCACCCGATGACACCCGGAACCCGCCCGTTGGTATCGGCGCAACAGTGTCGCTCCCGGCTGTCAGGTGGCCTACGCCTCATTCGGAAGCCTTCGTCCCAAGATGGGGCGGCTGTTTTCCCCGCCATGTGGCCACTCGCCTACGGTGCGTCTTGTGGAATTGGTCTCACTTGGCTACCGGACCGATCTCGCCTTGTTGAAAGCAGGAGGGAGCGAGATCGAGGACCGCGGCGATCACTACGTGGTGCGAAGTCCGCACAACCCAACCCATTGGTGGGGCAATTTCCCTCCTTCTGGCCGAGACGCCCCCTCCAGAGGGTGCAGGGGTGTGGCTGGACCGCTTCGCGGCCGCCTTTCCCAATGCTGCGCACGTCGCCCTCGGCTTCGACACCACATCGGCCGGTCCGGGCGAGATCGTCTGGTTCTCCGATCGCGGGTTCAAGGCCGAGTCGATGTCGGTGATGACCGCCACCGATCTCGTCGAGCCCACCCACAAAGGCGAGGCGGAGTGCCGCCAGCTGGGTTCGGAGGAAGACTGGAAGCAAAGCGTCGAGCTCGGGATGGCTTGCAGCGGGCCCCATTTCGAGGAGCGGTCCCACCGCTTGTACCTGGAAGCGAAGATGCGGACCCAGCGTCAGCTCGTCGAAGGCGGTCTCGGGGCCTGGTTCGGTGCTTTCGTGAACGGTCGCCTTGCCAGTCAGATGGGTCTGTTCTCAGCTGGGGACGGCCTCGCCCGGTTCCAGTCGGTCGAGACCCACCCAGAGCTCCGGCGTCGTGGACTGGCCCGGTCATTGCTCTTGCATGCCGGGCACTACGGACTGGACGAGATGGGTGCCCGGACATTGGTGATCGTGGCCGACCCCGAGTACTTCGCTATCGACCTCTACCGAACGGTCGGCTTTGTTGTGACAGAGGTCCAGCTACAAGTCGAGCGCTCGCCGGCGTCCTCTTTAGGGCCGCGTCTCGAGTAGACCGGTTCGGCGCCCCTTGGAAGCGCAAGCCGCCTCCAGGGCCTCCTTGGGGCCTGCGGCCGAGGTTTCTATGTCGTAGCTTGCTTGCCTCGGGAGGGCACAGGTGCCGGGCGAGGAGAGGGGTGGCGGGCGTGGGACCAGGCAGGCTGCATGCGCTTATTGACGGGGTCTTTGCCATCGCTTTGACCTTGCTGGTCCTGGACTTGCCGAGGCCGGCGCACTCGAGCGAGCTCGTGCACAGCCTCTTGCACCAGTGGCCTTCCTATGTGGCCTATCTCGTCTCGTTTGTGACCCTTGGCATCCTTTGGATCGAGCACCTGGGAATGATGAGCGCGGTGCGCGCCATTGACAGGCGTTTTTTGGAGCGGACGCTCGCGTTCTTGCTCTTCATCTCGATCATCCCGTGGCCGACCGCCCTCGCCGCCGAGTACGCCACGGGCACCGTGTCACAAGCGCGTGCCACCGCCGTGCTCTACGGGGCGACGATGCTCATGATGGGCGTCTGTTTCGCCTGGGGCTGGCGCTACCTCTCGCGCAACGCGCAGCTTGTCGCCGAGTCGGCTAGGCCCGCCTTCAGGGCCGGGACGCGCCGGGCCCTGACCGGCGGTCTCGTCTATCTCGGGGCGATCGCGGTGGCATTGCTCAGCCCGCTTGCCTCTTTCGCCATAGACGCAGCTGTTGCTGTCTACTTCGCCGCCTCGAGGAGCCGAGTGCCTGAGCTGATCGTCAAATCGGCTGTCGTGGGCGGTCCTGAGTGATCCTGGCGGGCGCCCTGAGCTGGCCTGAGCCAGCTCAGGCGGACACCAGCTCGAGTGGGTCGACGAACTCGAGGTCCAAAGCTCCCGCCACGGCAGCGTTGGTGCAATTGCCTCGCATGGTGTTGAGCCCGCCCCGCAATACCGGGTCGGCGGCCACAGCGGCCTCCACGCCGTGCTCTACGAGCTCGACGAGGTAGGGGAAGGTGGCATTTGTGAGGGCGTAGGTTGAGGTGTGAGGCACCGCGGCGGGCATGTTGCCGACCGCGTAATGGAGCACGCCGTGCACGAAGTACGTCGGGTCCTCATGTGTCGTCTCGTGGGTCGTCTCGACGCAGCCGCCCTGGTCGACGGCGACGTCGACGATCACGGCCCCGGGCCGCATGCCTGCGACCATGTCCTCGGTGATCACGATGGGGGCCCGTCCCCCCGCCACGAGGACTGCTCCTATGACGAGGTCAGCCTCGGCGATGGCGCGCTCGATCGAGCCGCGGTTGGAGGCGAGGGTCATGATGCGACCCTGGTGTATCTGGTCAACCCAGCGCAGCCGGGAGATGTCGCGGTCCAAGAGCAGGACTTCGGCCTCCATGCCTTGAGCGATCCAAGCGGCATTCCAGCCAACGTTGCCGGCTCCTATGACGACCACGCGCGCCGGGCGTACCCCGGGGACGCCGCCGAGCAGTATGCCCCGCGTGCCATGTGAAGCTTCGAGGAAGTGCGCCCCGACCTGGGTTGCGATGCGGCCCGCGACCTCGCTCATCGGCGCGAGCAAGGGTAGGTCGCCGGTGGGAAGCTGCACGGTCTCATAGGCAACGCCTGTCGTCTCCGACTCGAGGAGTGCCTTGGCGACGCCGGGATACGCGGCGAGGTGGAGGTAGGTGAAAAGGACGAGTCCCGGCCGCAGGTAAGAGAGCTCGGCCTCCTGGGGCTCTTTTACCTTGCAGACGACCTCGGCTGACCAGGCGGTGCTCGCGTCGACGAGGCTCGCCCCGGCCGCGGCGAACTCCGCGTCACTTAGTGACGAGCCCTGGCCGGCACCGGTCTCGACGAGCACCTGGTGGCCGAGCGCGCGCAGCTCGCGCACCCCGTCCGGGGTGATGGCAACCCGGCATTCGGCCGTCTTTACCTCGGAGGGGACACCGACGATCACGACAGGACCCCCGTACGCTCAAAAGACTCGGTTGTTCCAGTCATCATGGCTGCCACCTTCTGGTCGCCCAAACCGCTCGCTTGTGGTGAACAGGGCAACGCTACCTGTCGGTCGTACTGCCCGTCGTCTTCGAGCCTCACCCTGGGCGGCCCCGGCCGGCGCGCTCTTCGGGACCTCATGCCGTGTCATTCTTTGTGCCATGCCGTCGAGCTCGGTCCAGGTTCGACCGAAGTCCTGAGACGGCTGTGTACCATCGCAGCGTGCCGCTGATCGGAGGAGTCGCGGCGCTGGCGGGAAAGCGTGTCGCCATCTTTGGGGCGGGCATGGAGGGCCAGTGCTTCGCACGGCGTTTCGGAGAGAGCTTCGCCGAGCTCGCCCTCCTCGACGACGTCGCCGACGACAGCTCAGAGTCGGGTCAGGCCCGGCGCGAAGCACTCGCCTCGAATACCGGCTTTGAGGTGCAGTCACCCCTGCTGCTGGAAGATCGCCCCTTCGACTTCGTCGTGCACTCTCCTGGCGTGTCCCGCTTCGACGAGCGCCTCGGGAACGCCGTTAGCCTCGGGGCGATCGTGACCACGCCGACGGCGTTGTTCATGGAGGACTTCTCCGGCCGGCGTACCGTGGCTGTGACCGGCTCGAAGGGCAAGACGACGACGGCCATGCTGGCCGCGGCGGCGCTCGGCTCTTACGGGCTTGACGTCGCTCTCGGTGGCAACATCGGCCGTCCTGTCTCGGATTGGTACGACGACGCTGCTCACGACGTGTTCGTCCTCGAGCTCTCGAGCTACCAGACAGCTGAGCTCACGAGCGCGCCGAGCGTCGGCGTGCTCACGCTGCTCGCCCCGGACCACTTGGAATGGCACCGGGGCCTTGAGACCTATTACGAGGACAAGCTCCGCCTCTTCTCGCTCCGGCCCGGCCAAGCTGTCGCCGTCAACGGCTGCTGTGAGGAGGCGGTCACCCGCACAAGGGTTCTTTCCGGCAGGGTTCTTTACGGCTGCGGTGGCCCGGTACGCCTGGAAGGCAACAGTCTCGTCGCCTCTGAGCTGGGCCAGCTCGACCTCGGCGGGTTCCAGCTCCTCGGGGAGCACAACCTGCTCAACGCCTGCGGCGCTGTCACCGCGGGGTTGCTGCTTATGGGCGAGCTACCCGACAAGGGGCGGCTCGAAGCCGAGCTCTCTATGGTCACTGCTCCCCGTTCGAGGCTCGAGCCAGTCGGTGTCGTCGACGACGTCAGCTACATCGACGACGCGTTGGCGAGCAACCCCGAGGGGACACTTGTCGCCCTCAAGGTCTTCGCCGGCAGGCAAGTAGCTCTCATCTGCGGTGGTCACGACCGGGGCGTCGACTTCACTCCGCTCGCCCAGGCCATCGAGGCCAGCTCACCCAAGCCCTTCGTCCTGCTCATCGGAGACGCGGGCGACGCCCTGGGCGCCGCCCTTGCGCACATTGACGCCGGCGCCCCGCGCCAGCGCGTGGCTTCACTCGAGGCGGCTGTCGCCCTCGCCGCGAGCCTGCCAGGCGTGTCCGTGGTGCTCTTCTCACCGGCTGCACCGACTCCTAGCGAGGAGGGGAACTACCTCGATCGCGGCCGGCGATTCCGCGAGGCCGCTGGGCTCGCACAGCCCGGCGAGGCGTGCCATGGTGCTCCGAGCAGGCAGGCCTCGCAAAGGCCGGTGCCCGGATGATCCCCGACGAGCTCGCCAAGGTCGAGGCGTTCCGGATCGTCGGATTCGAGTTCGATCCTGATCTGAACCTCGCCCATTTCGACTACGCCTTCGACGACACTCACGAGTTCCGAGAGACCGTGGCTTTCGGCGGCGCACCGCTGCGGGGGTCCTCGGCGGGCCTCGAGCGGGCGCTGCGCCTTGTGCACCTGGCTGCCGGAGTGAGCTATTACAAGGCAGCCGCCCCGGGCCAAATCGTCGTCGAGACCGGGCCTTTGAGCGCTGCCGAGGAAGGCCTCGTCCGCGATCTTTACGACAAAGGCCTTCGTGAGTTCGCCGTTGCCAATGAGTTGCCGGTGCCGCTGGCATTCGAGCTTCAGGCGACGAGGGGCTCCCCCTCAAGCGCGCACGGGGCCAAGGCCACCGCTTCCGGCGAGGGCGAGTCCCCTCCCCCCGGGATCGCCATACCAATCGGGGGCGGCAAAGACTCGGCCGTTCTCGTCGAGGCACTCAGGTCCACAACGTTGCCCGATGGGATAAACGCCTGGCTCGTGGCGGTCAACAAGACGCCCGCCATGGAACGGATAGCGGAAGTGTCCGGTCTGCCGTTCGCCTCGATCTCCCGGACGATCTCGCCCAGGTTGCTCGAGCTCAACTCGGTCGGGGCGCTCAACGGGCACGTGCCGATAACCGCCATCGTGTCTCTCATCGTGGTGGCCGCCGGTTACCTCTACGGCTACGACACGACCCTCATGGCCCTCGAGCGTTCTGCAGACGAGGCCACTGCCCTTATCGACGAGGTGGCTGTGAACCACCAGTGGTCAAAGAGCACCGAGTGCGAGCTCGAGCTGCGCTCTGTGATCCGCGAGTCGGTGTCTGCTTCGATCGAGTACTGCTCGGGGCTGCGCTCATGCGGTGAGCTCGAGATCGCCCGGTGGTTCGCGGATCTGCCCGCCTACCATGCGGGCTTTCGCAGCTGCAACCGCTCCAACCGTCCCGGAGCCGGTTTCGACACCTGGTGCGGCCAGTGCCCGAAGTGCCGCTTTGTGTTCTTGGTGCTAGCGCCGTTCTTGGGGCGTGACAGCCTCGTGGCGATCTTTGGCCGTGACCTGCTCGACGACCCGGCCCAACAGGAGGGGTTCTGGGACCTCTGTGCAGCTGGCCGCAAGCCCTATGAATGCGTCGGCGAGCAGCGTGAGTCCCTGCTGGCCTTTTTCATGTTGCTCGAGGACCCCGACTGGCGCGACCGGGCCGTGGTCGTGGGCCTACGGCCGGAGCTCGAAGCCTGCCGCGATGTCGTCGCCGGCGATCTCGATGGGGGTGTCCCGGTCATGGAGAGCCCGTCGACCACTCGCGAGCGTGTGCTGAGGCTTGTCCGTCAAGTGGTCGGCCGTGAACGTGGGCCAGCGGGCTGAGCCAGTTAGGTGGCGTGCCCGCGACTTTCCCGGACGCACGTATAAGGAAAGCGACCGGGTGGTCAGACTTGCACCGCGCTCGTCCGATAGCCTGGCATCGGTGCCGCGATGATCCTCGACTCGGTCAACTCTCCCGCAGATCTAAAGGCGCTCTCTCTTGCAGAGTGCGACCAGCTGGCCGAGGAGATCCGCGATTTCATCGTGACGACGGTGTTGCGCACGGGCGGGCACCTCGGGTCGAACCTGGGCGTCGTCGAGCTCACCTTGGCATTGCACCGCGTCTTCAACTCGCCCGAGGACATAATCCTCTTCGACACCGGGCACCTCGCCTACATCCACAAGCTCGTCACCGCCAGGCGCGAGGGCTTTTCGCGCCTCAAGCAGGAAGGTGGTCTCTCCGGGTACCCGTCACGGGCCGAGTCACCCCATGACTGGATCGAGAACTCACACGCTTCGACGGCGCTCAGCTACGCCCACGGAATAGCCACCAGCCTGCACCTACAGGACAAGAGCGACCCGGAGACGGGCGGGCGGTACGTCGTAGCCGTGGTCGGTGACGGCGCCCTCACCGGTGGCATGGCCTACGAGGCGCTCAACAATCTCGGCCACTCCGGAGCCCGAGTTCTCATCGTGCTCAACGACAACGGGCGCAGCTACGCGCCGACGGTGTCGAAGCTCTCGGTGTCTTTGACCCAGCTCCGGTTGGACCCCCGCTACCTGCAGGTCCGCGAGCGTGTGCGCCACCTCGTTGAGGACCTGCCGGGCGGTGTCTCCTCGCTTGCGTTCACCTCCTTCCACGGGCTGAGCGCGGCGGTCCGCGAGGTCGTCGAGCCGCGGATGTTCTTCGAGGCGATCGGCATCCGCTACACCGGCCCGATCGACGGCCATGACATCGCCACCCTCGAGCAGTCGCTGCGCCGGGCGTCGAGCTGGAACGGGCCCATCGTCCTACACGTGGTCACCACCAAGGGCAAGGGCTACGCCCCCGCCGAGGCTGACGACATAGCGTGCCTGCACGACATGAAGGCTTCGGCACCTGCGCCGCCTGTGACCCGACCCGGCTCGCGTGCCCAGTCCAAGCCCGGTTCCCAGGTGAGCGCCTCGACCGATGACGGCGGCCTGCCTGGACCACTTGACGCAGGCGAGAGCTACGCCGAGGTCTTCTCCGAAGCCCTTGTCGAGCTCGCCGCCAGTGACGAGCGCATTGTCGCCATCACCGCCGCCATGCCCGGGCCGACCGGGCTGCTCGCTTTCCAGGACCACTACCCAGAGCGCTTCGTTGACGTCGGCATCGCCGAGCAGCACGCGGTCACCGCCGCGGCCGGTATGGCGATGAGCGGGCTGCGTCCCGTGGTGGCGATCTACTCGACGTTTCTTGCCCGGGCAGTCGACCAGTGGAACCTCGACGTCGGGCTGCACAGCCAACCGGTCGTGATCGTCGCCGGCCGGGCAGGCGTCACGGGCGACGACGGGCCGAGCCACCACGGCATCTACGACCTGGTCCAGGCCCTCCAGATACCGAACTGCACGATCTTCTGCCCGGCCGAGACGGCCGAGCTCGCGCCAATGCTGGCCGAGGCGCTCAAGCTCTCCGGGCCATCCATCCTGCGCTATCCGAAGACCCCGTCACCAGGTCCGCTCGGTCCGCCGGGCACGGGCCTTAGGTCAAGGCGGCTGCGAACCGGGACAGGGGAGGTCGTCCTCGTCGGCATCGGCAAGCTGACCCGTGCGGTTGTCGCGGCAGCAGAGGAGCTCTTCAGCGACGGCATAGAGACAGATGTGTTCGACGCCCGGGTCGTCCGTCCCGCCGATCCCGAGATGCTCGAGGCGATGGCCCGCGCCAGGCTCGTGGTGACAGCCGAGGACGGGCTTGCCCATGGCGGCGCCGGCTCGTATCTCGTCGGTGAGGCCGACAACATTGCCGACGCCTCCGGTTTGGCAGGTCCTCGCCGCCTCGTGCTCGGTGTCCCGACGAGTTACTTCGAGCACGCCAAGCCCGACGCCATTTTGGCCCGGCTCGGCCTCGATGGCTCCGGGATCGCCGACTCGACTCGCAGGGCCCTGGCCCGGCTTCGGCGCGTGGAGCGGGCGCGGGAGTCTCAATACCGCGAAGACCTGGCCGGCCCAATGCGCCTCCCCGGTCAGAACAGCTGAGCGTCTCCTCCTCCTCCTCTACCCGAAGGACCCCCGGGCTGTTCGGCCTGATCCTGCAGCGGCGTGGCGAGCTCAGGGCCGTCGGCACGAGCGTCGTTGACAGTGCTCGCCACTGCGAACGCCTCGAGGGCCCCGTCGGCAGCGGGTCGCGTCAGCCTGTCGAGCTCCTCCTTTTCGAGCGGCTCGGCGGATAGCCATTCGGCGAGGTCCTGTTCGGCGATCATCACCGGCATGCGGTCGTGCACCGCTTTGACGAGGTCGTTGGCATCAGTGGTGATGATCGTGCAGGTGAAAAGCGGCTCGGCTGAGCCGTCGCCCCGTGGCCTCCATTGCTCCCACAGGCCACCCAATAAGAGCAGGCCAGAGGCTGGGGCCCTGAAGCAGAAGGGCTGCTTGCGGCGCGCCGGGCCAGTTTTTGGCGCCGGCGCCCATTCGTAAAAGGCGTCCGCGGGCACCACGCAACGCTGCTTTGCGACCGCCCCTTTGAACATGGCCCTGTCCGTCAGGGTCTCCGCCTTGGCATTGAAGGCCCGGGCCCCGATGGTCGGGTCCTTGGCCCACCAGGGTACGAGCCCCCAGCGGAAGACCGAAAGGCGCCTTTGCCCCGGCTCGTGGTGAGGCTCGGTCACGGCCAGCACAGGGGCCTGCGGGGCGACGTTCCAGCGCGGGGGCACGAGCTCGGGAGGGACGTCCACGACGTCGACATCGAGCAGGCGGGCGATGTCCTCGACGGGGCGACTGGCGACAAAACGACCACACATCGGCCCGCAGGCTATCGGCGCCTCGCGACTGGCGGGGCTACCTGGGCCAGGCTCCTCGTGGGCTCAGCCGAGGGCGCGTAGGACCGGATCGACGGCGCAGGCATCGGCGACGTCCTCGGCGCAGGGCTCGCACTCCATCTCCAAGGTGGCATGAGCCACCTTGAACCTTCTGGAGAGCGACGCCTTCACCTGCTCGCCGACAACCTGGGCCTGCTCCAGGCTCGGGTGGCCGTCGAGCACGATGTGGGCCGACAGCGCCCTCACGTCGCTCGACAGGCTCCAGCAGTGCAGATCGTGGACGGCCGTCACCCCTTCTGTGGCTGAAATGGCCGAAGCCAGCGCCGTGACGTCGAGGTCGGCCGGGGTTGCCTCCAAGAGCACCTCGATGCTGGCCCTCACGAGGCGCCAGGCCTTGGCAGCGATGAGCAGGGTGATGAGCAGGGCCACGGCCGGGTCGAGGGCCTCGAAACGCCCGGTCAAGACGATCACGGTCCCGGCCACGATCACCCCGAGGGCGGCGGCGGCGTCGCCGGCGAAGTGGAGGGCCACCGCCTTCAAGTTGAGGTCGTGGCTCTGCTCTTTGAGCATGAAGGCGACGGCACCGTTGCCAAGTAGACCAGCCGCGGCAAAGGCGATGACGACTCCGCCGCGCACGTGTACGGGCTCTGCGAGCCGGTAGGCGGCAAGGGCGATTACCCCGAGGCCTACGACAACGATCGCCGTCGCATTGGCGAGTGCCGCCAAGATGGCCGCCCGGTGGTACCCGAACGAGCGTGTGGCCGTGGCGGGCCTGAGGGCGAGCCTGGTGGCCACAAGAGCCAGGCCGAGTGCGGCCGCGTCGGCGAGGTCGTGACCGGCCGTCGCCGCCAGGCCGCTCGAGTGAGCGAGCACGCTGCCAGCTGCTTCGCCCACGACCAGGCAAAGGTCGATGATGAGGGCCAGCACGAGCCGGCGCGAGTGCGTCATGGCAGCCTTCAGGTGGAAAACCCCTCGGCGATGAGCTGGCGGACGAGAGGCAGGTCGCCTGGGTGGGTGAGGCCGATGCAGCGGCTGTTGGACTCAACGACGAGGATTCTCCCCCGTCGTGCGGCGACGGTCGTGCCGACGACGTCGGGCAGCAAGAGTTCGGGCGGCTTGCCCTCCTCGTGCGGCGCGGTCTCGGGGTCGAAGGCGTCGAGTCCATCGTCGATCTCGTCGAGCATCGACTCAGTAAAGCCCCAAAGGTTCATGCTCACGGGCTCGTCACCGGTGAGGGGCCTTATCTTGTCGGCACCCTCTCCGGCGAGCGGGGCGCCCTCGAAGCTGCCATCGGCGAGGCGCTGCACCTTGTGCTCGACGATCCGGCTCAAGTAGCCGTCGTCGCCGACCTCGCACAGTCCGCGGGTGACCGTCTCGTCTGTGATGATCGTGTCGCGCAGGCGGTAGCTGACGAGCACGTGCTCGCCTGTGGCGCCACTTGCGAGCCGCTTGGCGAGGGTCGCGATCGCCTGGCGCCCGTACAGGTCATCGGCATTCGCCACGCCGAAAGGCCCATCGATGAAGGGGCGGGCCGACTCGACCGCTTGCGCCGTGCCGGCGATGGCGCCTTGGACTACGGGCTCGACGGTGAGCTCGGGCGGCCAGTGGGAGGCGATGTGGTCGACAAGCTCGCCTTGGATCTCCTCGCGGACGATGAGGATGACGCCGTCAAAGCCGGCCGAGAGGGCGTCCTGGGCGGTGTAGTCCATGAGCGCCTCGCCATTGGGGCCTACCGGCACCAGCTGTTTCAGACCGCCGAAACGACGGCCGTGGCCTGCTGCGAGAACGACGAGCTGCATGCTCGAAGCCTACGACCTCCTAACATCGCTGTGGTACGAGTCGAAGAGGTAACCGGCCCAAGGAAGAGGAACGACGGTGGACTACGGCAGGAACGACATGGCACCGGCGCCCGTCGTCGACCCCGTGGCGGTAAGCGTGGATATCTCCGCCGGCCCTTCCGAGCCGAGAGTCGACGAGGCGGAGCGTGCCCGGCGCAAAGAGGCGCTCGACGAGCTCCTCGAGCTCATGCGTCCCGCTGTCCAGGCCGACGGCGGTGATCTCGCCGTCGTGGATGTCGACTACGACAGCGGAGTCGTCGAGGTGCAGCTGCAAGGTGCCTGCGGGTCTTGTGCCATCTCGGCTGTCACCTTGCAAGGAGGCGTTGAGCGCCTCTTGAAAGAGCGCCTCGACTGGGTGAGCGAGGTCAAAGGCGGCGTCGACGACTCCGTGGACCCGTTCGAGAGCGCGGCCATGGGCCGTGGGGGCTACGTACCTCGCTGGTGATGCTCAGCCGGCGGCCCGGGTCTCGAGCGGTCGCCTCCGCAGTGACGGGTTCGTGACGGCCTCGCTCTGCCAGCCGGCGTCGGCGGGATTGAGCGTCGTTCCGGGCGGGACGATCTCGTCCAGGCGGTCCAATGTGGCGTCGTCGAGGGTCACTTCCGCCGCCGAGACCAGGTCCTCGAGCTGGTCCATCGTCCGTGGCCCGATGATGGCAGAGGTCACGGCGGGGTGCGTCACGACAAAGGCGAGCGCCATGTGCCTGAGCGGGACGCCCGCCTCCAAGGCGACGGCCTCGAGCTTGTCGACAAGATCGAGCTTTAGCTGGTTGGCGGGCAGGCTCGGCTCGAAGCGCTGGGGAATGCGCGAGGCCCTTCCCGAGCTCATGTCGACGTCATGACCCCTGCGGTACTTGCCCGTGAGCCAGCCGCCCGCGAGAGGGCTCCAGGCGATGACGCCCATGCCATAGCGCTCACAAACGGGCAGCACGCCTGACTCGATCCCGCGGGCGAAAAGCGAGTACGGGGGTTGCTCGCACCTGAAGCGTTCCAAACAGCGCCTCTCGGCCGCCCAGTGTGCCTCGACGATCAGCTCGGCAGGGAAGGTCGAGCACCCGATGGCGCGCACCTTGCCCTCGTGGACGAGGTCGCTCAACACCGAGAGCGTCTCTTCGATGTCGGTCTGCGGATCGGGCCGGTGTATCTGGTAGAGGTCGACCCAGTCGGTGCCGAGGCGCCGCAGGCTCTGTTCGATCTCGTAGCGGATCCATCTTCGAGAATTGCCGGAACGGTTGTGACCTGGGCCCATGTTGCCGTGCACCTTCGTGGCAAGCACGACGTCGTCGCGCCGGCCTTTTAGGGCCTTGCCGACGATCTCTTCCGACTCGCCGGCTGAGTAGACATCGGCGGTGTCGACGAAGTTGATGCCGGCATCGAGAGCGGCGTGCACGATACGCACTGCCTCCTCGTGGTCGGGGTTGCCCCACTCGCCGAACATCATGGCGCCGAGGCAGTAGGAGCTGACCTCGATGCCTGTAGATCCAAGTGTCCGATAGCGCATGGCAGCCAAACTAGGGCTTCGAGGACCCTTCGGTGTCACCTGGCGGAGATGGGCACCTCGTAGTAGTCCTCCGTGCCGGTCACCTCGAAGCCACAGCTCAAGTACAGCCCGAGGGCGCTGTCGTTCGTGCTGGAGACTTCGAGCCCGACCCGCTTGACCCCTTCGGTCAAGAGCTCGCCGGCGAGACCCGACAACACCTGGCGGCCGATCCCCCGGCCCCGGTGCGCCGCCGCGACGGCAAAGCCGTAGATGTCGGCCGAGTCATCCCCGCGCTCTACTCGGACCGTCCCGACCGTCTCTCCCGCCCTCTCGATGACAAGGGTCCCCGGAAATTGCCGGACGAGGTCCTCGATCTCGTCTTTGTTGAGCTCTCGAACGGGCATGTCGAAAGCCTCGGCTAGGCAGGACACGACGAAGGTCACATCGCCTAGCTCTGCGGGACGAACCGTTACGAGCGGGTCGCGAACAAAGCCGGTGGGCTCTTTGACCAGCACCATGCGATGCTCGGAGTGCTCGATCGTGCCACCGACCGATAGCGCGAAGGCGGTTCCGGGCCCGTAGAGCCGGTCGACGACCAAGAGGGCCTGCGGAGCTCCGCGATCTGCCGCCTCGGCGACGGCGGCCTCGTACAGGTGCGAGAAGATCCCGCGGCGGCGTCGAGCGGGGTGCACCATGCCGCACAGCTCGACCTGGTCCGCGCGAAAGCCATACAGGCCGAGGAAGCCGACCAGCTTGCCGTCCCGGTCAATCCACAAGAAGTCGTTCACCTGGTCGGCCGGCCTGGTCTTAAGCGTGCGCCACTCCAGCTTGAGGCGCCCTCCGTCAGCGCGGATGCAGGCATCGGCCAGGGTTTCGATCTCGGCCAGGTCATCTGCTGAGAGGCCCGGGACCGCCTTTAGGTGCCCGGGAGGCGATCCTTTTTCGTCGTTCGGGAAACTCACCCGGGCGAGGTTAGCGGGCCGGCCCCGCGACCGAGGAACCTCAGTGGACCGTGCCGAGCTGGACGGCCTTTACCACGAGTAGGACGACGGCACCGACGAGGTAGATGCGAAGGGTCCACATGGCATAGGTGCGCCCGCGCGACCAGACGGGTCGCTCGAGGAGGGCAAGTTGTGGCATGCGCCAGGTCTCTCGGCGAACGGCATGTCGGGGCGCCTCGGCGGCGAGGCGTTCGGCCGTCGCCCGGCGCCTTTGCCGTTGAGGGGGCAGGGACGACCAGGCACCGAGGGCAACGAACGCGAGCACGATGATGCCCCCGAGGACCAGGGCGACGAGGTCCACGTTGAGGTTCGTGAAGACCGTCGTCGCCATGAGGATCAAAGACAGTGCCAGCAAGACGGCGACGATGAAACCTGCGAGCACGTTGAGCCAGGGCCGGTTCACCCAGGGCCCGAGGACCTCCTTGTCGTTGCAGAGCAGCAGCAGGAAGACCGTCGCGCTCGGGAGCAGCACCCCAGCCAGGGCCTGCACCGAGGTCGTGATCAGTCCCAGGGGGGCGTGAGGGATGAGGACGATGCCGGCGGCGAGGAAGACCTGGGCGGTGAACAGGACGTAGAACTGCTTCGCGTCAGCGAAGCTGCGGTGCAGCGAGTGGCGCAGGCCGAACACGTCGCCGAAGGCGTATGAGGTCGAGAGTGTGACCGCGGCGGCACCGATGACGGAGGCGTTGAGAAGCACGAGGGCGAACAGCGGCCCCGTGCCGTTGCCGACAAAACGGTCGAGGCCACGGGCGACCTGCTCGGCGTTGACGAAGTGGCCGGCGAGGGCCGTGCCCTTAAAGGCGAAGGCGGCCGTCACGAGCAGGGCCGTCGCCGCCACGACGACTACGACCGAGCCGATGACGGTGTCTGCTCGCTCATAGTTGATCCAGCGTGGGGTGATCCGCTTGTCGACGATGTTGGACTGCTGGAAGAAGAGCTGCCATGGCGCCACGGTCGTGCCGACGATGGCGATTATCAAAAGGACGGCTGTCGAGTTCATGCCGCCCTTCGCGCCGGGGACGAAGAAGCCGTGCAGAATAGGGCCGGCATGAGGGTGGACGAGGATGACGAGGGGGATGGCAAGGAAGTTCACCGCCACGAAGATGAACATGAAGCGCTCCCAGCGGCGAAAGCTGCCGCTGGCGGTTATCGCGACCAGCCCGACAGCCGCGATGGGGACCGAAATGTAGGGCGAGATGCCGAAATAGCCGAGGGCGAGGCCGACGCCGATGAACTCGGTCACGATGGTGAGGAAGTTCAACAAGAACAGGTCTCCGACCGAGAAGGCCCCCCAGAACTTGCCGAAGCGCTCGTTGATGAGCCGGGCGTGGCCGACGCCGGTCACCGCCCCGAGGCGCACGACCATCTCCTGGTTCACGATCAGGACCGGGATGAGGAGCGGGAGCGTCCAAAGCAGCGAGGTCCCGAAGTTCTGGCCCGCCTGGGCGTAGGTGGACACGCCGCCGGCATCGTTGTCGCCCACCATCACGATCAGGCCCGGGCCGATGATGGCGAGCAGGGTGAGGAGCTTTTTGGCGAAAGAGCGCCGGGCAGCGAGGTCATGCTCGCGGATAGTGCCGAAGGCACCTTGGATGTCGCCCACGTGCGCACTGTCCAAGACCGCGCTGACGCTGCTCTGGTGCGGGCACGTCTTGGTCGCCGGGGGCAGTGCCCTTCGGCTCCTCGTCGTCGCCTGGTATCAGGTTTTCGACCATGGTGACCTCTCGCGCCGTCGTCGGCGTAGTGGGTGTGCGTGGGCGTGGCTTGTTGCGCACGCACACCAGAGGTCAATCAGGCCTCAGCGGAGATGTCGCTCCTCGGCTGCGCGCGCAGGAAGTTGGCCGGGTAACCAACCGTCGGTACTCAGGGTTGCTCCGTTTCCTGACCCATTGTCAGCCTTCCTCTGAACGTGTGACGCCGGCGGGTACCAGCTTCAACCCGGCACGGCCGGGGTGCACTCGCTCACCTTTGTTGGACAAGGCGTGGCTGCTTGCGGCCATAATCCTAGCCGGGCGCGCTACTCCGAGGCACCTTCTTGGGGACAAGCGACCCTGGGCTCATTCGTCGGCGGTAGTCATCCCGAAGTCACGGCGCCACCCCTGGGGCAACAGGAGTTCGAGCACATCGTCGACTGTGACGACGCCGATCATCTTGTGATCGTCGTCGACCACCGGCGCCGCTGACAGGTTGAAGTCCGACATCCTCCGCACGATGGCATGGAGGTCGGCGTCGGGACGCACGGTGGGCGGGTCGAGGTCGCCGATCTCACCGATGCGGGCCGCCGACGGGCTCTTCAACAGCCGGACGACAGAGGCGGTGCCGGTCAACTGGCCTTCCTCGTCGGTGGTGTAGATCACCCCGAGCGCCTCGGGTGCCACGGGGCTGCGGCGGATCTCCTCGAGCGCCTCCGAAACGAGGGTGTTGGCGGGGAGCGAAAGGAACTCGGGGCTCATGAGGCCGCCGGCCGTCTCCGGGTTGTAGCTGAGCAAGGCTCGGACTTTGGCCTGGTCCGGCTGGGGCAGCGCCTCTAGGACCGAGAGCCGGCGCTCCTGGTCGAGGTCGGCAATGAGGTCGGCGGCATCGTCGGGGGCCATGGTAGCGAGCAGCCGGGCCGCCTCTTTGTCGGATCGGGTGCTCAAGAACTCAAGCTGGTGCTCGGTGTCGAGCTCCTCGAAGACGTCGGCTTCGAGCTCGAGGTCCTGACCGACGGCGTTGATGATCTCCTCCCCCTCCTCGTGCGAGGCGGCCTCGACGAGGTCGGCGATCTGGGCCGGGTGCAGACGGGCGAGCTTGCGGTAGGGGATGCGCAGCCCGCTCGTTGGGACATGGGCGACGAAAGGCTGGATGCTCTCCCAGTCGACGATGGCCTTCGCCCCGATGCGCTGGGCAAGTGCCCGCGGCAGCAATCTGCGCAGAACCGGTCGGCTGGTCGGGTCGACGCCTATCACCTCCAAGGTGCCGTCGACGAGCGCCAACTCGATCTCGTTCGCCCGGATGAGGCGTGCCCCGACGATGTTGATCAGGTGCCTCGCCGACAGGTCCTTGGCAAGAAGCAGCTCGCCGGGACGGCGCTCGAAACGGGCGAGGTTGAGCGTCTCACCTTGGAGCTGGACGCATCCCGGGCGGACCGTGCCGACCAGTGCCATCGGCACGAAGAGCTCGCGGCGGCCGATCGTGGCGACGATCCCGGTCACGGGCGGATGAGCCTGTTCGCCGGGACGGGCGATGACGTCTTCCACACGGCCAATGCGCTCGCCGTCGCTGCCCAGCAGGGGACTGCGGACGACGCTGGATAAGTGAATGATGTCGGTTGCCATCGAGGCTCAAGCCCAGCGCGATCGGCACACGGCGATCCGCACGTGACTCATAGTAGTGAAGACTCCGCCGGACTGGAAAGGCCCTTTGCGCCTCGGAGGTGAGGGAGCATCGTAGGCGCGGCCTTGCTTATCGCAGCCGTTGCGGAAAGGCTGTACCGCTATGCCTGAGCCGAGCCGGCGCCTTCGGATCGCTTTCCTCGTCTACAGAGGCAACCCGCGCTGTGGTGGCCAGGGGGTTTACACCCGTCACCTGACCCGTGAGCTCGTCGAGCTCGGCCATGCCGTTACGGTCTTCTCCGGTCCGCCTTATCCAGAGATCGAGGAGCCCGTGGAGCTCGTCAAGGTGGCGAGCTTGGACCTCTACCGGGAGCCTGATCCCTTCCGGGTCCCGCGGCTGGACGAGTTCACCTCTCCGACCGACGTCCTCGAATTCGCCCTCATGTGCACGGCGGGCTTTCCAGAGCCGCTCACGTTCTCATTGAGGGCGCGCCGGCTCCTTAAGTCCCGAAGAGGCGACTTCGACCTCGTCCACGACGACCAGAGCCTGGGGCGGGGCATCACCGGGATGATGCGTGACGGCTGGCCGGTGCTGGCCACGATCCACCACCCGATCACCGTTGACCGCGAGCTCGACCTGGCCCATGCCGAGGGGTGGAAACGGCGTCTCAGCCTCAGGCGCTGGTACGGCTTTGTCGGGATGCAGACCCGTGTCGCCCGCCAGGTTCCCCGCGTCGTCACGGTCTCGGAGTCGTCGCGCCGCGACATCGCCGAGCAGTTTGGAGTCGCCCTCGACCGCATCGCCGTCGTCCCTGTGGGCGTGGACAGCTCAGTCTTCCGTCCGCTGCCCGACATGGCTCGCGTGCCCGGCCGGATCATGACGACCACCAGCTCGGACGTACCGATGAAGGGGCTAATTCCGCTCCTCGAAGCGCTCGCCAAGCTCCGCACGGAGCGGGAGGATGCCCACCTTGTAGTCGTCGGTCGCCTGCGCGAAGGCAGCACGGTCCCAGCCGTCCTCGACCGGCTCGGGCTTCGCGGCGCGGTCCGCTTTCAGTCGGGCTTGAGCGACCAGGAGATTGTCGAGCTTTACGCCGCCGCTGAGCTCGCTGTCGTTCCCTCGCTCTATGAGGGCTTCTCCCTTCCCGCCATTGAGGCGATGGCCTGTGGCGTACCCCTCGTCGCCACAACCGGTGGTGCCATTCCCGAGGTCGTCGGCCCGAGTGGGGTGTCGGCGCTGCTCGTCACCCCGGGCGACTCGGGCGCGCTGGCGGCGGCTATGGCTGAGACGCTCTCGGACGAGGCGCTGCGCCGTCGTCTCGGTGAGGCGGGTCGAAGGCGCGTTGTGGAGCGGTTCACCTGGGCTGTGACCGCCCGGTCAACCGCAGAGCAGTACTTCGAGCTCCTCGCGTGCTGACCGTCGACTTCGACCGCCTGGGCCTCCTCCCCGGCGAGCGCGTGCTCGACCTTGGCTGCGGGGCGGGCCGTCACGCCTTCGAGTGCTTGCGCCGCGGGGCGAGCGTCGTCGCCCTCGACACCGATGTTGGTGAGCTCAAGGTCGTGACAGGCCTCATGGCGGCGATGGCCGAGGCGGGCGAGGTGCCTGAACCCGGGTCGGGCGCAGCCGTGAGGGGCGATGCCACGAGACTGCCCTTTGGTGACGCGACCTTCGACAAGGTCATCTGTGCCGAGGTGCTCGAGCACCTTGTGGAGGACTCGGCAGCTATGGCCGAGCTGGCCCGTGTGCTGCGCCCGGGCGGGCTGCTCGGCGTGAGCGTGCCCCGCTACGGTCCCGAGCTCGTCAACTGGGCCCTGTCGGAGCGCTACCACAGCGTGCCCGGTGGCCATGTCCGCATCTACCGCCGCCGCCAGCTCTTCGAGCGCTTCGAGGCGGTGGGCCTTGAGCCGGTGGCCGCCCACCATGCTCACGCTCTGCACAGCCCCTACTGGTGGCTGCGCTGCCTGGTCGGCGTCGACAAGGAGGACTGCCTCGCCGTGCGCGGGTACCACAGGGTCTTGGTGTGGGACATCACCACCCACAGTCCGCTCACAGGGGTCCCCGAGCACCTCCTCAACCCGTTGCTGGGAAAGAGCCTCGTCGTCTACCTGCGCCACGCCGAGCCATGACGATAGAGACCCGTGGTTCTCTCGGCCTGGACGTGGCCGAGACGGTCGAGTCGATCCGCGCCGTCCAGCTCGACGACGGGATGATCCCCTGGTTCCCCGGTGGTCACGCCGACCCCTGGAACCACATCGAAGCCGCCATGGCCCTCGGCGTCGGTGGGGCCTTGGAGGAGGCCGAGCGAGCCTTTGAGTGGCTGGCCTCTACGCAGCGTCCCGACGGTGCCTGGCACACCTACTACCTTGCCGGCGCGCAGGTCGAAGAGCCGCGCCTTGATACCAACGTCTGCGCTTATGTCGCCACAGGCGTGTGGCACCACTTCCTCTTGACGGGCGACTCCGGCTTTTTAGAGGACCTCTGGCCTGTGACAGAGAGGGCCGTCGAGTTCGCCCTGTCTCTGCAAAGGCCGGGGGGCGAGCTTGCCTGGTCTGTCGACGCGGAGGGGACCCCAGCGAGCTACGGCCTTTTGACCGGGTCCTCCTCGGCCTACTTCAGCCTGCGCTGTGCTCTTGCCTGCGCCCTTCAGCTCGGCCTCGAACGCCCGGAGTGGGAACTCGCCGCCGGCCTGTTGCGCCGCGCGATCGCCCACGGCTCCCAAGGCTTGGCCCGCAAGGACGAGTTTGCTATGGACTGGTATTACCCGGTGCTCGTGGGGGCGCTCGACAAAGACTCGGCCGCGGCGCGCATCGAGGCGCGCTGGCCCGAGTTCGTACTCGAGGGTCGCGGGGTGCGCTGCGTGTCGGACAAGGCGTGGGTGACGCCCGCCGAGACGGCCGAGTGCGCCATTGCCCTCGCCTCGCTCGGACGCCACCAGCAAGCTGGCGACCTGCTGGCCTGGGTAGGCCGGCAGCGTTGCCCGGACGGCTCCTACCTAACGGGCCTCGTCTACCCGCACGAGTCGAGTTTCCCTCCCGAGGAGCGCTCGAGCTACACCGCGGCCGCCATGGTGCTGGCCCTAGACGCCCTCTCGAAGCTGAGCCCGGCTGCTCAGCTGTTCATGGGTGGGTCGCTCCCCCGGGGGCTAGATGTCGGCGAGTCGGCTCGGCTCACGCGTCTCAGCACTCGCAGGCTGCCCCTGCCGGCCGCGAGATCCTCGGTGAACTCACCAGACAAAAGGGCGCGTCTGTAGATCTCGAAAGGTGGGCGCCCGCCGTCTTTCTCCTCGGGGAAGACGTCGTGGATGGCGAGGAAGCCATCGAGGGCCACGCGCGGGGCCCAGCCCATGTAGTCGGCCCAGGCCGGCTGTTCGCCGTGGCCCCCGTCGACAAAGACCAGGCCTGCCTCGAGCTGCCAGCGGGCGGCGACAGAGGCCGAGTCACCGACGACGGCGACGACGAGGTCCTCGGCCCCGGCGGAGTGGATCGCGCTCCTGAAAAAGGGCAGGGTGTCGATCAGGCCCGTCTTCTCGTCGACAAGCGTCTCGTCGTGGTGCTCCCAGCCGGCCTGGTTCTCCTCCGAGCCGCGATGGTGGTCGACGCTGAAAATGAGCGCCGGGGGTGCCCCGGTGCTCATCGCGGCGGCCACGCCTGAGGCGAGATACAGAGTCGAGCGCCCGCAGTAAGAACCGATCTCGACGATTGAGGAGAACCCCGCCCGAGTGACGCGACCGGCCAGCGCACTTAGAGCCAGGCCCTCCTCGTCGGGCATGAACCCCTTGGCCTCGCGTGCTGCTGCCAAGAGGAGCTGGCTTCTTTCAGACGCGCTCAACTGGTCCCCTGAGCTGGTCGTGACCGTAGGTGTCCAACAAGAGAGGTCGAGACTTTGGCCTAGCGCCGTTCAAGTCGTCCATCGCGTCCCTCCGCGTGCTCGGCCGAGGCAGTCCTCCAGCTCGGCCAACACCTGCCGGTTGTCGATGTAGACCACGCCGGACATGGCGAGCTTGCGGGCCGCCTCGACGAAAACTGGCGAGTCGTCGACGAACACCGCCTCGTTCGCTAAGACGCCGAGCCGTTCGAGGACCACCTCGTAGAAGCGAGGATCGGGCTTTTTCAGACCTTCCTCGTGGGAGTACACCACGACGTCGCAGAGCTCCTCGAACCCGTACGCTTCGCCCTCGAGCTCGCGTGCGCCGACGAAGCTGTTCGACAAGATGCCCGTCCGGTAGCGGGGACGGAGCGAGGCGAAGTAGTCAGCAAGTTCCCGGTTCAAGCGACCGAGGTACTCGGTCCACAGCCCTGACATGAATTGGCGCATCTCGATCTCGCTTATGCCGAGGAGGGCCATGGTCTCGCACTCGACTCCGGCGAGATCGATTGCTCCGAGCTCGCCGGCCTCCCATGTCGCTGCGAGCCGTGCCACGATCTCCGCCCAGCTGAGGTCCAGGCGTCTCGCCCAGCTCTCGCCCCAGCCAGTGGGCTCGGTGATCTCGAGCACGCCGCCGATGTCGAAGATGACGGCGCGGATCACCATGCGAACATCGTGGCAGCCACGGCGACAGAGCGTGCTCGCGCCTTCAGCTCGTGGCGAGCGTCACGGCCGAATAGATCCCGAAGCCCAACAGAGCCAGTCCCGAGAGGCGCCGGACGACCGCCATAGGGACCAAGCGCGTGATCGTGCGCCCGGCGAGCACGCCGGCCACCGAGACGAGGGCGAATCCGAGTGCCGCGCCTGTGAAAACAGCCGGCCCGTCACGATAGTGAGCGGTCAAGTTGGCTATCAGCACCTGGGTGATGTCGCCGAACTCGGCCAGGGCGACAACACCGAAGGTTATGGCGGTGACACGCCAAAAGCTCTCGGGCCTGGTGAGGGCGCGGTCCTCATCTGAGGCGAGGCGTTCACCTCGTTCCTGTTCGGCGTGCTCGGTGACCGCCAGCAGGTATATCGCGCCGGCGAGGAACAACGCCGTGACGACCGATCGGACGGCGAGCTTGGGAAGAAGGGCGAGCAGACCGCCCGCCACAACGGCGATGCCGGCCTGCACGACGAGGGCCGACGCGGCACCGATCCAGACCGGCAGGGGGCGGTGGCGCGAAGAGAGGACGAGGCAGGAGATGAAGGTCTTGTCAGGTAGCTCCGCCGGGATGACGAGAGCGAACGTCGTCGCCGCGACGGCGAGGTTCACAGGCGTCCTTCAGGCTCATGCCTTGAGGAGGAGCGCCCGAAGGTGGGGACTTTGATCTAGCACGAACCGGACGTTGACCTCGAGTCGTTCCAGGCTCTGATCGACCGGTCGTTGCTGGCCTCCGAGGCTGTGTGAGGCGAGGAAGTCGACGACCTCGCGGGCGAGCCTGGGCGTGCCGTCATCGGCGAGCTGACAAAGGCGCGAGACCTCGACCATTCTCGTGATCGAGTTCTCGGGATAGAGCGCTAGCAGCCTGTCCCATTGGGCGGTGACGAAGTCCCAGACCTGCGGGCCAACGACCCGGTTCATGAGGAGCTTGCGCAACAGGTAAGGGGCGTCCTGGGTGCGGATCTCGCTGAGGCACAGCTCACAGACCTCTGCCGCCAGGCTCGCGTCACGCAGGTAACCGAGCGAGTCGAGGTAGCGCTGTTCCTCAAGCGGGTCGGCGGGGTTGCGAAAACCAGCCAGCAGCGCTTCGTAGTCGGCTCGACCTGCCGTTGTCGCCACGACCTGCAAGACGGCCGAGGCGATGTCCACGTCGAGGAGCTCGCCATCTTGCATCTCGGCAAAACGCTTACGGCTCTGTTCGCGAACTGCGGTGTCGGCCCCGAGGGTGCCCAAGGCTGCGATGAGGAGGGCCCGGCGTCGCGGGGCGTCGTTGTCCTCGTCCGGTCTTTTGTCCCAGCCGACGCGCTCGAGCTCAGGCCCGAGCAGCGACCGGACGAAAGCTTCGAGCGGCTCCCGGTCGGCCTCGGCGACGGCGAGGTCGATCAAGCTGAGGGCGCCGGTGACCATTGACCACACGCTCGGGTCGCTCTCGGCTTCGAGGTGGCGCACGAGGACGAGGAACTGCTCCAGATGCACGGACCCCGCCAGGGAGCAGGCCCAGGTGTCGGCGACGAGCTTGAAGCGCTCCAGCGGCTCGAGGCGGTCGAAGCCGGCGAGGATGTCGTCCAATAAGACGTCGTCGTAGCGCAGACGGTAGACGCCGCTCCCGCCCACATTGACCACGAGCATGCCGTCGCCGCCGGGCACGCGCAGCGGTCGTTCACGCAACAGCTCGTACCAGCAGGGCGTGGCCGGGCCCTGGTCACGGGCCGGTCGGCGTTCGAGGGCGACTGGGACGAGCCAGTTCGAGCCGACAGCGCTCGGCGGAGAGCCCGCCGGCCTCTCGGCGTCGGGCAGGTAGGAAAAGGGCTCCTGGGCGAGCATGACCTCGTGTCCTTGGGCCCGGGCCGTGACGAGGGGATGGCCGCCCTGGCGGATCCACGAGTCCATGAGGGCGCGGATCGGGCGTCCCTCGGCCGACTCCTCGATGGCGTCCCACAGGTCGGTCGTCTCAGTGTTGCCGTAACGGTGGGCTGCAAGGTACCGGCGGACGCCGTCACGGAAGCGGTCAGTTCCGAGGTACTGCTCGAGCATGCGCAACAAGCTGGCGCCCTTTTCGTAGGTGAGGACGTCGAACATGGCCTCGACCTCGCCCGGGGTGTGCACGTCGAACTCGATGGGCCACGTTGTGTGTAGGCCGTCGAGGGAGAGCGCCATCTCGCGGTCGCGGCTGAAGCCCACCCAGCATCGGTACTCGGGCCTGAAGTCGTCGAGGCAGCAAAATGACATGTACGTCGCGAACGACTCGTTCAGCCAGACACCGTTCCACCAGCTCATCGTGACGAGGTCACCGAACCACATGTGGGCGATCTCGTGGCCGATCACCGAGGCGACGTTCTGGAGCTCGTTGCGGGCCGAGCGAGCCGGGTCGGTGAGCAGCTCGACCTCGCGGAAGGTGATGCAGCCGAGATTCTCCATGGCGCCGAAGGCGAAGTCGGGTATTGCTACGAGGTCGAGCTTGTCACCCGGGTAGGGCTGGGCAAAGTACTCGGTGTAAAAGCGCAGCGAGTGCGCCGCCGCCTCCAGGGCGAAGCCCGTGAGGCCGGCCTTGCCGGCGGTGTGCACCACCCGCAAGGCCGTCCCGTCCACGTTGACGGGCTCTGTCACTTCGAGGGGGCCGACGACGAAAGCCACGAGATAGGGCGACATCGGAATCGTGTCGACGAACTCGACTCGTCGCTTGTTGCCGGCGAGCTCGCTCGAACGGCGCTCGGCCGCGTTCGAGATCGCGAGCAGGCCGGACTCAACTTCGAGGGTGACCGAGAAGACGGCTTTGCGGTCCGGCTCGTCCCAGCAGGGAAAGGCCCTCCTCGCATCGGTCGACTCGAACTGGGTCACCGCCAGCACGCGCTCTTGGCCGCTCTCGTCCTTGAACGTGCTGCGGTAAAAGCCTCGCAGCTTGTCGTTGAGCACTCCGGAGAATTCGCATTCGAGAACGCACGGGCCGGTTAGCACCTGGCGCGGCGGCGTGAAGGTCACCCGCTCGAGCTGCTCATCGAGCGAGATGGTGAGGTCAACTGCCTGGGGCGAACCGCCGGGCCAGCTCAGCGTGGCCTTGGTCACCTCAAGTTCGGCGGCGTTGCAGACGATGGAGCTCGTCGGAGCCACGACCTCGAGCTCGATCCGCTCCTGGCCGACGAAGCTCGCCGCGTCCAGGTCGGGGGCGATGGTGAGCTCGTAGCGGGTCGGAACCACGTCGCGGGGGAGCCGGAAGTCTCGTTCGTCTGTGTTCGCAGTCACGAACACCGAAGATTAGTCGCCCCTGGCCCCGTACAAGCTACGGTCAGGGCTCGTGCCGAAGCTCGTAACCACAGCGCTTAGCTCTCCCGGTCCAGCAGAGGGGCCACCTCGTCGCCGGGAGGTCGTGTGCATCGGACATGCCATCGTCGACCGCCTAGCCCACGTCGACGCGGCCACCGTGCTCGCCTCCGGTGTCGAGCCGGGCTCTATGACACTCGTCGACGAGTCGCAGATCTCCAAGATCGTCCGTCTCGTGGCCGAGTGGGTCCAAGTCGCCGGCGGATCCGCCGCCAACACCGCAGCCGGCCTGGCGTCTTTGGGCGACCGGCCGCGCTTTGTCGGCTCTGTGGGCGCAGACGCGCTCGGTGACAGCTACGAGGCTGACCTCACCGGCGTCGGGGTTGAGTGCGTGCTGGGGCGCGATGCAGCCGGTCGAGGGACGGGCCAGTGCCTCGTGCTCGTCACGACCGAGCCCGCCCGCACGATGGCGACGAACCTGGGCGCCGGCGTGGTGATCGACCTCGAGGCCGTCGAGCGGGCTGATGTCGCACAAGCGGCCGCTGTGTACATAGAGGGCTACCTGCTCGACTCTCCGGGGACCCTTGTGGCCATGCGGCGGGCCGTCGAGCTCGCCAGGGCGTCGGGGGGACTCGTTGCTCTCAGTTTGTCGGACCCGTTCCTCGTGGAGCGTCACGGCGAGGCATTGAAGAGACTTGTCGAGGCCGACGTCGACGTGCTCTTCGCCAACGAGGAGGAGGCGCGGCGCTTCACCGGGGCCGAGGACCTCTCCGGTGCCCTAAGAGCCCTTGAGCGCCCTGGTCTTCTGACCGCGGTCACGCTCGGCCCGGAGGGCGCCGTCCTCTTGAACGGGACCGAACGCGCCGAGGTGAAGGCCTGGTCGGTGGGCCCAGTCGACGACACGACCGGAGCGGGCGACCTGTTCGCCGCCGGCGTCCTCCACGGTCTCGTGCACGGGGCCCGGCTCGAGGTCGCAGGCAGGCTCGGTGCTTTGGCGGCGGCCGAGATCGTTTCCCACCTCGGGGCTCAGCCGAGGATCTCGCTTCGCGAGCTGGCCTCGCGAACCGGTCTTGCGGGCCCCTTCTAGGAGCACTCGTCGGCCGGGCTATCAGACCCGGTCCGCGTCCTCGTCGGGTGGCAGGAAGGCGAGGTCGAGGTCCGCGAGGCGGACAAGTGCGGACGCGACCCAGCGGGCCAGGCCGGTGACCTGGCCGTCGAGCTTGGTCGGGTCGTCCAAGAGGGGCTCTTCGAGGCGGATGCTGCCCTGGTAGGCGATCTCGATGGCACATGCCGGGCTCGGCGAAGCCGGCTCATAGAGCTGCTCGATCATTGGCCCGGACTGTTCGAGGCGGTCGGAGCCGAACTCGGGTGCCTCGCCGGCGAGCGCGCCGAGCACTAGGGCCGGGTTCGGCGGGTCGGCGAGGCGTTGCACGCGAAGCGCTATCTCCACGATGAGCTCGGGCGGCTCGGCCGGCGGCTCTCCGATCGACCACGACCTATAGGCACTCTGGCTCCAAGTCGGCCAGTCGAGGCTCAGGTCGGCCCTCACGCGAGGAGGGCTGTCCTCACCGGGCAGGCTGTAAGAGGTCTCGAAGGAGACGTCCCCCAAGAACACGTCGATCTGGAATCGCTCCTCGACTGCCTGCTGTTCCAGCAAAGCTCCGTCAAAGGCTTCGCGCAGGGCTGCGATCACGTCGAGGAGTATGTGATCGATCATCGCCAGCCGAGGCTACCGCCATGTCGGGCGTCGGGCGCATTCAGCTGGTAGACACCCGATAGTGACCGACAATCCATGGCTGGAACGCCGGGTTATGGCCTTCGCCCACCAGGGGGGCGCAAAGGAGGCGCCTTCCAGCACCCTGTTCGCGATCCGGCAGGCGCTCAAGCACGGAGCTACGGCCATCGAGCTCGACGTGCACGCCACACGCGATGGCCACATCGTCGTGTGCCACGACCCCACCGTCGACCGCACAACCAACGCCACTGGCGAGATCGCCGCCCTCAGCCTGAGAGAGCTACGCGAGCTCGACAACGCCTATTGGTTCTGTCCTGGCGAGGACGTCTCGAGGAACCATCCCGAGGAGGACTACGTGCTGAGGGGAAGGGCGCCCGCGAACCGTGAGCTCGGCATCGCCACGCTCACCGAGGTGCTCGAGGCCTTCCCGGGTGTCGTGCTGAACCTCGACATCAAGCGCACCGCCCCCGATGTCGCCCCTTACGAAGAGGCGCTCGCCCACGAGCTTGCCGAGCACGGTCGCGAAAACGACGTCATCGTCGCCTCGTTCTCGGACGCGGCGACCGAGGCCTTCGCCAAGTTTGCCCCCGCCGTCGGGCTCGCCGCCGGTACGACCGCGACAACCGAGTTCTACAGCCGCCTCAAGGCCGGAGACAGACCTCCACCAGGCATCGGGCGTTACGTGGCTTTGCAACCTCCGGCGCGCTTCGGGCCACTCACCGTCGTAGATGAGAGCTTCGTGACAGCGGCGCACGCATGCGGCCTCGCCGTCCACGTGTGGACGATCGACGAACCGGCCGAGATGGAGCATCTCGTGGGCCTCGGCGTCGACGGAATCATCTCCGACAAGCCGAGCGTGCTGGCGGCCGAGCTCTACCGCCTTGGGGCGAGCTGGAAGAGGTGAAGGTCAGCCGCGACCGCAGTTCGGCTTCTTGCCGTGGTTTGCCTTCTTCTTCTTGCGCAGCTTGCGCTTGACGGTTCGCTTGGACACAAGCGGGACAGTGTAGTGGCTTACGAGCTGGCCCTTTTTTGTCACGGTCCCGTAGCTGTTCGGTAGCGTGGCAGGCGCTCGGTGTTCGGGGCGTTAGGGAGACGGGTCACATGGCATGGCTCTTGCGTGACGGCGAGGTGCTCGCGAGCGTCGAGGTCGCCTCGTCGCTCGTGGCAAGGTCGCGCGGCCTGCTCGGGAAGAAGGGCTACGAGGGAGCCCTGTTGTTGCGCCACACGCGTTCGGTGCACACCCTCGGGATGCGCTTTGCCATCGACGTTGCCTTTTTGACCGACGACTTGGTTGTGGTGGCCGTTACCACTCTCGCTCGACAGAGGTTCGCCCTTCCTCGAAGGGGTGGTCGCTGCGTGCTCGAGGCCGAGGCCGGCGCCTTTTCGCGTTGGGAGCTTAAGGCGGGGGACCAGCTGGAGATCAAGGGATGAGGCCCGCCAAGCGGGCCAAGGCCGATCAATCCCCGGCGCTCGGCGGGGGACAAGCTCCCAAAGCCGGCGAGCTCGTCGTCGTCGCAACCCCGATCGGCAACCTCGGCGACCTCTCGCCTCGTGCCGCAGCTCGGATCCAGGAGGCCGATGTCGTGTGTTGCGAGGACACGCGCCATACCGGCATGTTGCTCGCGCGCCTTGGGCTTCGTGCGACGCGACTTGTCTCTTTGCACTCCCACAACGAGCGAGAGCGCCTGGCCGAGGTGCTCGACCTGCTCGAGCGAGGTGCCATCGTCGCCCTCGTGAGCGACGCAGGGACGCCTGCCATCTCCGACCCGGGCGAGATCGTTATCAGCGCCGCCATCGAAGCCGGCCACAAGGTCACGACTGTGCCCGGGCCGTCGGCTGCTCTGAGCGCCATCGTCGTCGCCGGGCTCGGCACGGCGCGATGGCGCTTCGAGGGCTTCTTGCCCAGGCGGGGGCCGCAGCGCACCGCCCGACTCGGTGACATCGCAGCCGCGCCCCACCCAAGTGTCATCTATGAGGCCCCCGGTCGCGTGAGCGCCACGCTCGGCGACCTCGCTCAGGCGTGCGGACAGGACCGGAGAGTGGCGGTCTGCCGCGAGCTCACCAAGCGATTCGAGGAGACATGGCATGGGACTCTGCTCGAGGCGCGCGAGCACACGGCTTCGGCCGAGCCACGGGGCGAGCACGTCCTCGTCGTCGCCGGCGCCCCGCCCTCGGCGGTGTGCCTTCCCGGCGCGGAGGAGGTGACAGCGGCGGTCGCGGCCAAGATGTCGGCCGGTTTGAGCCGCCGCCAGGCCGCGATCGAGGTGGCGGCAGACTTCGGTGTGTCCAAGCGCTTTGCCTACGAGACTTCGCTGGCGCGCAGCGACCAGTAACTTGGGGGCGTGGCCGGCCGCTTTTTTCTCACGACTCCCATTTATTACGTCAACGACGCGCCCCATCTCGGCACGGCGTACTCGACGGTCAACGCTGACGCCCTCGCTCGTTGGCACCGCCTAATCGGGGACGACACCTGGTTCCTCACCGGGACCGACGAGCATGGCTTGAAGATGGCCCGGGCCGCTCAGGACCAGGGCGTGACCCCGATCGAGTGGGTCGACAAGATGAGCCGCCGTTACCTCGAGGCCTGGTCTGGCCTCGAGATCTCCAACGACGACTTCATCCGCACGACCGAGCCCCGCCACATCGAGGCCGTACAGCGCTTCATGCAGGCGATATACGACAACGGGTACATGCATAAGGGTCTTTACGAGGGCTGGTACTGCGTTTCGTGCGAGGCGTACTACCCGGAGTCCGACCTCATAGGCGGCAACTTGTGCCCGCTGCACGAGCGGCCGGTCGAGTGGCTCACCGAGGAGAATTGGTTCTTCGAGCTCTCCCGCTTCGAACAGCCCCTGCTCGAGTGGTACGAGAAACACGAGGACGCCATCTTCCCGGCCTCGCGCCGCAACGAGGCGCTCGGGATCATAAAGGGCGGCCTGCAGGACATCTCGATCACAAGGACGTCGATCGACTGGGGCATACCTGTGCCTTGGGACAGCGCCCATGTCGTCTATGTCTGGTACGACGCCCTCATCAACTACATAACCGCCATCGGCTACGGCGAGGACCCCGGGCGCTTTGCAGACTGGTGGCCCTCGGTCCACCATCTGCTCGGCAAGGACATAATCCGCTTCCATTGCGTCTGGTGGCCGGCGATGTGCCTCGCAGCAGGCATAGAGCCGCCCGCGCATTTCATCGTGCACGGGTGGCTGCTCGTGGGCGGAGAGAAGATGTCCAAGACCAAGCTGAACCAGATCGACCCCGTCGAGCTGGCCCATGATGTCGGCGTCGATGCCCTCCGCTACCACCTCGTGCGCGAGGTGACCCTTGGCGCTGACGGTGATTTCACCTACGAGGGGCTCATAGCCAGGTACAACGCCGACTTGGCGAACAACCTCGGGAACCTCCTTGCACGAGTGGCAGCCGTTGTCGCGAGCAAGTGCGGGGGGATCGGTCCCGCTCCGAGAGCCGCCGGGCCCGATGTTCGCCTGAGCGAGGTCGCGGCCAAGGTCGTCACCGCCTGGCGCGAGGCATGGTCCGGCTTTGCCGGCCACGAGGCCCTGGAGGCGACGTGGCGTCTTGTCCGGGCGGCCAATGGTGAGCTCGAGGCAGCCGAGCCCTGGAAGCTCGAGCCGGGCGAGGCCGTCGAAGCCGTCCTCGGCGACGCCCTCGAGGCCTTGCGGATCGTTGCCGTGCTCGTCTCGCCCGTGATGCCGAGCGCGGCGGGGGAACTCTGGCGGCGCATCGGGCTCGCCGGCCGGCCGGACGAGCCGGCAAGTGGAGGCGAGGCGGGGGACCTCCGCTGGGGCGTCTACCCGGGGGGACGGAGCGTGACTAAGGGCGAGCCGCTGTTCCCGCGGCGCGCCGGGGAACATTGAGGGAAAGAGGAGACGTGGACGAGTCGAGCGATCCCGACGCGCGGGGCGACCAGCGGGAGGGCTCCTGGTTGCGGCGACTCGGTGGTCGCCGCTCTTCAGGTGGAGACCAGGCTAAGGGCGATGTGGGCAACGCCAAGGCCGCGGGCGACCAAGTGGCGCCGCCCGGAGTCGGTTCCTTGCCGACCGCCCTTTGGACCGACAGCCATTGCCACCTGCAAGACGACCCAGACCCAGCCGAGACCGTTTCGAGGGCCAGGGCCGCCAGGGTCGGTCGGATGGTGTGTGTGGGGACAGATGAGATCTCCTCGCGCCGGGCCGTGGCCCTTGCGGCCGAGTTCTCACCGGCCTCCTCCGCGCTCGCTGCCCCCCTTCAGGGCGCCGTCGGGCGGCCGGCGGAGGTCTTCGCCACCGTCGGGCTGCATCCACACGACGCCAAGGTCGGTCTTGAGCCGCTGAAGGAGATGATCGGCGAGCTGTCGGCGGCGGGGGGTCTCGGGCGGTCCCGCGTCGTGGCCATCGGCGAGTGCGGGCTCGACTTCCACTACGACAACTCGCCTCGAGAGGTCCAGCGCGACGTGTTCGCCGCCCAGGTCGCCCTTGCCCACCAGCACAGCCTCGCCCTTGTCATCCACACCCGGGAGGCCTGGGACGAGACTTTCTCCATCCTCGAGCAGGAGGGCGTCCCGAGCCGGACCATCTTCCATTGCTTCAGCGGGGGCGAGCAGGAGGCCAGGCAGTGCCTGCGCGTGGGTGGGTTCTTGTCCTTCAGCGGCATCGTGACTTTCGCCAATGCCGATGAGCTGCGCCAGGTGGCCGTCCACTGCCCTCTCGACAGCATGCTCATTGAGACCGACTCCCCATTTCTCACGCCGGTGCCACACCGCGGGCGGCGCAACAGCCCGAGCAACGTGGTCCTCGTCGGACAGACCATCGCGGACCTTAAGAGCTTCGAGCCCGAAGTGCTGGCTGCTGTCACCTGGATGAACGCCGACAAGGCATTCGGCATCGGGAGCTGAGATCGCCGAGGCCCAGGGCGGCCCGCCCTCGCCGTCGTTCCGGCGGCCGCCTGGGCGAGGCGAGGTCGCCCGTCTGCTCGCTGAGCACGGTCTTCATCCCTCCAAGGCACTCGGCCAGCACTTCGTCGTCGACCCGAACACCACCGAGCGGATCGCGCGCCTCGCCCGGCTTTCACCGGGCGAGCGTGTCATCGAGATCGGCGCCGGCCTCGGGTCCTTGACCGTTGCCCTGGCCGCCACCGGAGCAAAGGTCACCGCCGTCGAGGTCGACAGGGGCATCGTGCCGGTCCTTCGCCAGATTGTCGAGCCGCTCGGGGTGCAGGTGGTCGAGGCGGACGCGATGACATGCGACTGGGACAGCCTGCTCGCGCCGTCGCCCCGATGGGTGCTCGTGGCGAACCTGCCCTACAACGTTGCCACACCCCTTGTCTTGGACCTCCTCGTCCGAGCACCGGTGATCACCCGCATGCTCGTGATGGTGCAACGCGAGGCCGGTGAACGCCTCGTTGCCAAGCCGGGAGAGCGCGCCTTTGGCGCGGTGTCGGTGCGAGTCGCCTACTTTGCCGAGGCCGCTGTCTTGGGCCGAGTGCCCGCTGGCGTCTTCCTGCCCCGCCCGAAGGTCGAGTCGGTGCTCGTCGGCATCGAGCGACGGGCCGGGCCTCCCGTCGAAGTCGGCCAGGCGAGCTACGCGGAGATCGACCTACTTCTGCGGGCCGGCTTCGGTGCCCGGCGCAAGATGCTCAGGCGTTCGCTCGAGGGGCTCGTCGACGAGTCGGCCTTCGCCGCTTCCGGCATAGACGGCCGGAGCCGGGCAGAGGAGCTCAGCCTAGAGAAGTGGGGCAAGCTGGTCGCATGTCGCCGGTCCAGCACCTCCTAGCACCTGCCAAGTTGACCCGCGGCCTTCGGGTCGTCGGAGTTCGCGACGACGGCTACCACCTCCTCGAGGCGGAAATGGTAGCCCTGGACCTGTCGGACGAGATCGAGCTCGAAGACGAGGCGGAGGGCTTCGAGGTGATCGACGAGGTGGCCTTCACCGGCGAGGGGCCCGCGCCCGTGACTGTCCCGTCGGGCGGAGACAACCTCGTCCTCAAGGCCCTCAGCGCCGTCGGCCGCCAGGCGCGGGTGAGGCTCACAAAGCGCATCCCTTCCGGGGCTGGCCTCGGAGGAGGCTCGTCCGACGCGGCCGCCGTGCTGCGTTGGGCGGGCAGGTCCGACCCGGGCACCGCCGTCAGGCTCGGCGCGGACGTTCCCTTTTGCTTAGTCGGGGGGCGGGCGCTCGTCACAGGCATCGGTGAGCTGGTCGAGCCACTCGGCTTCGAGGACTTCACCGTCGTCCTTGTCGCCCCAGCGCTCGCGGTCTCGACTCCCGAGGTTTACCAGGCCTGGGACGCTCTCGGTGCTCCAAGAGGTGAGCACGGCAACGACCTCGAGCCGGCCGCGCTTGCTGTCGAGCCGCAGCTGTCGTGGTGGTGCGATTTCATCGCTGGCGTTGTTGGAGAGAGGCCCCGTCTCGCGGGCAGCGGGGGCACGTGGTACCTCGAGCGCGGTCTCGAGGAGGCCGGCGCCTTGGCGTCTGAGCTGGTCACGGCTGTCCGGGCCGAAAAGGCCCGAGCGCTCGTGACCGTTGCCTCGAGCCTGCGGGCGGGTTGAGCGCGTCGAGTGGCGCGACAAACGGACGGCCTGACGACGAGACGGGACTTGGCGCGTTCGACGGCTGGTTCGGGAGGGTGGCTACTTGCCGGCGGCGCGTCGCTGCCAGCGGGTGCGCTTCAACATCTTCTTGTGCTTCTTCTTGCGCATCCGCTTGCGGCGCTTTTTGATCAGTGATCCCATGGCTGGCGGAACGCTAGCCGAAGATGGGCGCGACTTGCCCATCGGAGCCATCTCGAGGCTGCCGGCGCGTGCCCCAAGTCTCCTCTTTGGACACGTGGCGCGAGCCTTGAGCGCTCACTGTTGTAAAAATGCGGGCGGAGGATTCCTTCCGGGGTAGTTCAATCGGCAGAACGTCGGCCTTTGGAGCCGGATGTTGGAGGTTCGAGCCCTCCCCCCGGAGCAAGCTCGCACAGGCGGGTGCGCCTGGCTCAGATTTGGCGTGGGCCAGATCCTCGCGGGGCGCCTGGCCGATCTGTGCGACTCCTCGCCGCGGTTCAGTCTTCCCAGCGGGAAAGCGCGTAGCCGGTCGTCTCCCAGCCCGAGACGACGACGAGGAACATGATGAAGGTGAGTACGTGCACGCCTGTGCACCACAGGCAGATCTTGTGCAGGACGATGGCCTCTTGGTACACGAGGTAGACGACCATGCCGATACCGGCGACCACGCCGGCTATGCGCCCCCAGGCGAGCCAGGCGGCTTCTGAGCGCCAGGCCGCAGGCAGGCAGATCACCCCCATCGCGATGAAATAAGCAAGGCCGAAATAAGGGACCGGGATGCTGAAGATCTCCGACGAGGGGCTCTTCAGCACCGAGGAGCAGTCGACGACGCCGGAGTTCGAGCAGATGAGGGCACTAGGCGCGTAGTGCACGATGAGCAAGTAGATCGAGATGCCGATCCCGGCCAGGCAGATCGCACCGAGGGCGTATGGACGCCAGGGTCGTCCCCCGACCCCAGCGGTGACAGGTCCCGGTGCCGGCGCCGCGGCGGGAGACCGCGTCGGTTTCCCCTGGGGGCGTGAGCTCGCCTGGCCAGCGGGGCGGCGCGCCCGCTGTGAGGCCTTCTGGTTGCTCACAGCTTGAGAGCGGTGGCCGCCTGCTTGACCGCCGCTGTCTTGCAGACCGAGCCCGGCTTGCCGTTGGTCAACTTGCAAATCATCGCCGAGTAGTAGTTGGCCGCGACGAGGATTGTGCTGGCGGGCGCCGCCGTCGGGTTGTTGATGAGGCTCTGGGCGATCTGCGCGTGGCTGTAGCCGGCGAGGACAGTTGGGTCAATAAAGGCGCCATCCTCCACGACCTTGTTGCCTAAGTCGACAAAGGGGATCCCGCCTTTGTTGGCGGTCGTCTGGAAAGGAGGAAAGTCGTACTTGGTGAAGGTCTTTAGCGACGTCCCCGTGAGGTTCTCGAGCGGCAGATAGCCGTTGCATTCCTGCACCGCCGTTGAGGTGCTGGAAGAGGGGATGTCGGTGCACTGCTCGGTGGGCAGGAACGATATGTACGGGCTCGTGTAGCTCGAGCCGTAAAAGCTCAAGGTGTTCGTGCTCGGGTAGACCTCCGGACTCGGGCCCGAGGAGGTGATCTTGAGGTGCTTGAAGGTGCCGAAGCGGGCGAGGGCGACGGTCAGCGGCCAGCGGGTAGCGGCACAGTACGGGCAGAAGTTGGAGCCCACATAGATCACGAGGGGCTTGCCGTTCATGGTGAGGGCAGGCTGCTTCTTGGGGAAGATGAGGCCCTGGGAGAACGGCCCGTAGGACGTGGGCGTGGATCCGGCGGCCGCGAAAGCAGACGTGGAGACACCGGTAACCGCGTTGACGACGCTGGCGGGTGCCGATTGATAGCCCTTGGTCCCGCCGCCCGAGTTCTTGGTCTTGCCGCCGGTCACCGAGACGAGGACGATGACGAGGACGACGAGGACGACGAGGACAGTCCCGAAGATCGTCACGGTCAAGGCCGTCGAACGCTTTTGCGGCCGACCAGCCGTGCCACGGCGCGAGTTGGGGCCGCCAGCCCGTGCCCTTTGCGCGGCGGCCGCTTGCTGCTTGGCCCGAGGGCTCGCCGGGGCGGCCGAGCGCGCCCGCTGTGAGGCCGTCTGGCGTTGCCCCGAGGTGCTCCGCTGGGCGAGGCGCTCGCGCGCCCGCTCGGCGGCCGATTCATCATTCCCGTTACCGGTGGTGGAGGCGCCGTTAGTCGGCCCTCCGCCCTTCGTGGGTTGGCCACGCCGGGGGGGACGGTTGCCACTTTGTGCCATTGCGGCGTGCTCTCCTCGTCGGTACCGCGCCTTGCGCGGCAGGGGTGCCTCCTGTGCGCAGGACTCTACCTGGCCTGGAAGACGCGGTCAGGTCGGGCGCTTGGGGCCATGGGCACGTCATCGAGCTTGTGACGCATCGGGTTCAGGCATGCTTGGCGCGTGATCGGCGCCCTCATTGTCGAGCTCCATTTTCCGGCTTGCCGCTCTCTTAAAGACAAGCGAGCCGTGCTGCGACCCGTCATCGAAGGGGCGAGGGCCCGTTTCGGTGTCGCCGTCGCCGAGGCCGGCTACCAGGACCTGCATCAGCGGGCGCTCGTCGAGGTGGCGGCGGCAGCCGCCAACGAGAGCGTCGTCATCGAGACACTCGACGCGGTCGAGCGCTTCATTTGGTCCCTTCCCGGCCTCGAGGTGCTGGGCACGACGCGCAGGTGGCTGGAGGACGACTGAGACCGCCCGAGGGCATTCGAGGTACCTTCGGTCACACTTTGGAGCAGCTCCGGTTCGGTACGATTCCGGCATGGACGAGCGACCGGGAGACGACGTCTCGGTGCTGGCTCGCGTCGAGAGTGAGCTGGAGGACGTGGAACGTGCCCTCGCACGCTTGGACGACGGCACCTACGCCACCTGTGAGGCGTGCGGAGGGACCATAGGCGCGCACCGACTATCCGAGTGGCCTCTCACCCGCCGCTGCGCCGAACACACCTCCTCGCCCGCCCCGCATCAGGCGACCGAGATCTGAGCCTTGGCAAAGCTGCGCCTCTTCGCCCAGGCACGCGAGTCGGCCGGCACGGGCGAAGCCAGTGTCGACGGCGCCTCGCTCGGCGAGGTCCTCGACGCCGCTGTGGAGCGGTTCGGCCCCCACTTTGCCGCTGTGTTAGCTACGAGCGCGGTCTGGGTCAACGGCGACACCGCCAACCGTGAGGACCAGGTGGGCGAGAGCGACGAGGTCGCGGTGCTGCCGCCCGTCTCTGGGGGTGAGCCCCGCCTGCCGGTGCCGCCCCGGCGCCCTCGGCTCAGGCCTTCTTCGTCTCCCAGAAGATCCGGTCGATCTCGGCGATCTGGTCGAGGAGCTTCTGGCCGACGGCGACGTCGGTCGTCTTCTTGGTCTCGCCGGCTGTCTTCGTGGCGCTCCAGAACAGGCTGTGCAAGTCGGGGTGCTTCTCGAGGTGCTCGGGCTTGAAGTAGTCGGTCCACAGCACCCAGAGGTGGTGCTTGACCAGGTCGGCCCGCTGCTCTTTGATCAAGATGGCGCGCTGCTTGAAGACCTCGTCACTGGAGGCGTTGTACTTCTCCATGGTCGCCTTGACCGACTCGGCCTCTATCCGTGCCTGGGCCGGGTCGTAAACACCGCAGGGCAAGTCGCAGTGGGCGTGAACGATCGCGGGGCTGACCAAGCGGTCGAGGGCCGTGAGCAAACGCGAGGTGACTTGCATGGTGCAGCTCCTTTTTCGGGTTTTGGTGTCTAAGTCCCGCTCACCTTATCCTCGGTCGTTCGCGATCCGGGCAGCCTCCAAGAGGCGGTGGGAGCTCTGAAAGCGCTGGCCAGATGTGGCGCCGTGGCCACGGCGGCCGTGGTCTTGACGGTGATCGCGGCTCGACCCCGAAGGGTGGAGGTAGAAGGCCCGAGCATGCTGTCGGCGCTCGCTCCCGGTGACCGACTGATCGTGGCGAGGCTCAGAAGACTGAGGCCGGGCGACATCGTGGCCCTGCACGACCCGCAGGAGCCCAGTCGCCTCTTAGTGAAGAGGGTGGCCTCGGTCGGACCCGCAGGCGTGCAAGTGCGGGGGGACAACGAGCTTTTCAGCCGGGACAGCCGCAGGTTCGGGCCTGTCGCCCCGTCAAGCATTGTCGGTGTGGCCCTGTACCGCTACTTCCCACCAGGTCGTACCGGCTTCTCACGGCAATTCGGCGCGAGCGGCGGTACGCTCGACCTTGATGGGCCTGCATGAAAAGGACATAGACCACCTGTTGGAACCCGAGCTGACGAGCGAGCTTGGGGGGGTTCCTCTCGCGGAGCTGCGGGCGCGTCGCGCGGCCTGCGACCAGGCGGAGGGAGCTCTCTCCTATGTTCGGCGCGTTCTCCAAGGAGAGCTCGACATTGTCGCCGCGGAACTGGCCGCACGAAGCCGCGGGGTGAGGGGCGACACTGGCCGCCTCATCGAGGACCTGCCGGCGATCCTGTCCGGCTCGGGCGTCGTAACACCCGCCCCACAACGTGCGCATGAGCCCCGGCTGACGATCGTGGGAGTCTCCGAAGGCTGGAGCGAGCAGAACGAGCTCGACTTAGAAGAGCTCGCCGTCGAGCTGCTGTCGGCCGAGATGAAGGACGACCCCGCCCGCCAGCCATTGCTGCCTGGCGCGAATCTCGGGGCTTTTGGTGACGAGGAGCTCCGGGCACTCGCCGAGTCGTTGCTCGCGGCGGAGACGAACGTGTCGTCGAGGCGCCGGGTGCTGCACGACCAGATCGACCGCCTCCAGGCCGAGATCGTCGACCGGTACAAGGTCGGGGCCGCAGACACCGACAGCCTGCTCAATTGACCTCTGGATGACCGCCAGCCAGTCTTCTGACCGTTGGGCCGACCTTGGTGAGTTCATCCGCCAGCAGAGGAGCACCGCCAGGCTCTCGTTGCGCCGGCTCTCAGAGATCGCGGGCATCTCGAACCCCTATCTGAGCCAGATCGAACGAGGTCTGCGTAAGCCGTCAGCCGAGATCCTCCAGCAGATCGCAAAGGCGCTTCGCATCTCGGCCGAGACCCTCTATGTCCGTGCGGGGATCCTGGAGGACGACGGTGGCGAGGACGACCTCGTTCGGCACATCCTCACCGACCCCCACCTGGTCGAAGAGCAGCGCCAGGCGCTTGTGCGCGTGTACATGTCGTTCCGGAGGGAGAACAGCCCAGGGGAGGCGGACCCCAGTCCCGCGTGGACCGGGGCCGACGCGTCAGGAACCTGACCCGGCAGGCTCGCTCAGTAGGCTGGCCCGCGATGCGCAGGCTGGCAGTTCTCTCCATGCACACCTCCCCCCTTGCCCAACCGGGCACCGGGGACGGTGGGGGCATGAACGTCTATGTCCGTGAGCTCTCCTCGGCGCTTGCCCGCAAGGGCGTCACCTGCGACGTCTACACACGTCGCTGGTCTTTGGAGCTTCCCGACGTCGTCATGATCGAGCCAGGCTTCGCCGTCCACCACGTCGATGCTGGTCCCCCCTGCCCGGTCGCCAAAGAAACTCTGCAGGACCACGTGGCCGAGTTCACCGAGTCAGTCATCGAGAAGATGACCGACCCGCGCCAAGCTGGTGTCGACGGCGAGGCCGGCGCCCAGGCGATTCACGCCAACTACTGGCTTTCGGGTCTTGCCGGGCACGCGATAAAACACCGCCTCGGACTGCCGCTCGTCTCGACCTTCCACACCCTCGACCGCGTGAAGGCCGAAGCGAGCCCCGAGGAGGTGGAAAGCGCCGAGCCGGGCCGTCGCGCCCGGGCGGAGTCTGAGATCATCGGCTGCTCGGACGCCCTCTTGGCGTCGTGCTCTGTCGAGGTCGACCAGCTCGTGGAGCTGTACGGCGCCGATCCGACTCGAGTCGAGGTCGTCCCCCTAGGCGTCGACCATGCCTTTTTCTCGCCCGGAGACCGCGCGGCACGCGCGTCGGGCGCTCGGCTTGGGCGGCGCCGACCCGCTCCTGTTGTTCGTAGGCCGGATCCAGCCTCTAAAGGGCGCCGACGTCGCAGTGCGGGCTTTCTCCATCTTGTCGAGGTCGATTCCGAGCGCCAAGCTGCTCGTGGTCGGTGGTCCCAGCGGCCCAAGAGGTGAAGCCGAGGTGGCGACACTGCACAAAACCGTCGAGGAGCTGGGTCTTGTCGAGAGCGTGCACTTTGTGCCCCCCCAGCCCCACGAGCTGCTTTCGACTTTCTACCGAGCGGCCGATTGCTGCCTGGTTCCCAGCCGTTCGGAGTCGTTCGGGCTCGTCGCCCTCGAGGCCGCCGCCTGCGGGACGCCGGTGGTCGCCGCCGCCGTCGGTGGCCTTACCACCCTCGTCAAGCACGGCCGGACCGGCTACTTGGTCGAGGACGGCGACGCAGACGCCTACGCCCGCTTCGCCGCTGAGATCTGCACAGAGCCGTTCTTGCAGGCTGGTCTCGGAGCCGGGGGCGTCCAGATGGCCTCGGACTACAGCTGGTCGATCACCGCGGCCCGGTTGCGCCGCCTCTACGACCACCTGACCTCACGCACCCTGGTCGAGTGCTGATCCGGAAATGGTGACGCGCCTCGTGGTCGTTGGCGGGGGACGCATGGGCCACGCCTTCCTCGGCGGTCTCCTCCGCTCGGCTTGGGCCGACCCCGGCGAGCTAGCCGTTGTCGAGCCGGTCGCCTCGGCCCGCGACGAGCTCGAGCAGCGTTACCCGGGCGTCGTCGTATGTGACAGCGGGTGCGCCGCCGAAGCCGCCGTGCTCGCCGTCAAGCCCGCGGACGCTCAGGCAGCTTGCCGAACAATCGCCGCCTCGGGTGCTCGCCGGGTGCTTTCCATCGCGGCGGGGGTCACTCTCGCCCAGCTCGGGAACTGGCTCGGCCGCGACGTGGTGATCCTGCGCGCCATGCCGAACACGCCTGCCCTCATTGGCGCCGGTGCCTCCGCCCTCGCGGGCGCGCCATCAGTCACCGAGTCGGACCTCACCTGGGCAGAGGGCGTTCTTTCCTCCCTCGGCGTCGTGGCTCGTTTTCCCGAGTACCAGCTGGACGCGGTAACAGGGCTGTCCGGCTCCGGCCCGGCCTATGTCTTCTTGCTGGCCGAGGCACTCGTCGAGGCCGGAGTCAACGAGGGCCTCGAACGCGAGGTGAGCCGGATGTTCGCCGTCCAGACCCTGCTGGGCTCGGCCCGACTTCTCACCGAGACAGGTGACTCGCCCGAGGTGCTGAGGGCCGGTGTGACTTCTCCAGGTGGAACGACGGCTGCCGCCCTGCGTGTTCTCGAGGCACATGGCTTTCGTTCCGCCGTGCTGGAGGCAGTCTCGGCGGCGGCGAACCGCTCTCGCGAGCTCGGCCGAAGGGACTGAATTCCCTCGCGGCGGCCGGCCCCGGCGTGCTGTTCGAGACCTCCACTTTGAACTTCAGCCCCATTGGCGTACATTCGTGACTGGCGGAGAGGGGTGATGCAACTGTCAAACATCGAGTACGCCAAGGCAAGGTTCTCCACAGTCGCAGAAGTAGCCCAGGCGCTTCGAGTCTCCAACATGACTGTTTACCGGCTCATCAAGTCTGGGCAGCTTCCAGCGGTGCGCGTCGGCAAGTCCTTCCGCCTGCGCGACGAGGACGTCGACCGGTACCTGGCGGAGCGTTTCACCGAAGCCGGCTGAGGTACGCACCGCCGCCCCTCGGGGCCACAGCTTGTGAGCGAGTGCACAAAGTAGTTACGATTCGCGGCAGATGGTTGAACGCTTCGCCAGGCGGATACCGGAGCCCACCGTCGTACGGCTGCCCATATATCAGCGCGCCTTGCGCGCGAACTCTCCGCGGGCGGCATTGCGACGGTTTCCTCCGCCGAGTTGGCTGACGCGGCCGGTGTCAACGCCGCCAAGGTGCGCAAGGACCTTTCGCACCTTGGCACCTACGGCACTCCGGGCACCGGCTACGACGTCAACTTCCTTCTCGGCCAGGTGCGTCACGAGCTAGGTCTCGACCGGGAGTGGCAGGTCGTGATCGTCGGCATGGGCAATCTAGGTCACGCCCTTGCTCATTCCCAGAGGTTCTCGACCCAGAACTTCCACACGGTCGCGCTTTTCGACGTCGATCCCGTAAAGGTGGGCGAGGATGTGGACGGCATCAAGATCTGCCATCTTTCCGAGCTGTCATCCCTCGGTGGCACGAGCAGGATGATCGGCGTCATCGCCTGTCCCGCTACCTCCGCCCAAGACGTCTGCAACCGTCTCGTGCAGGTCGGAGTCGGGGCGATCTTGAACTTCGCCCCGGCAATACTGACCGTGAACTCTCCGGTCCTGCTCCGAAATGTCGACTTCGCCGTCGAGCTGCAGACGCTGGCCTTTTACGTGGTGCACCCCGAAGCCGTCAGCGGCCCGGAGGGAACTCCTTAATCTGGGCTGTGCTGAAAGGCGCATGATGACAAGGCTGCGAATCGCCACCCGTGGCAGTGAGCTCGCGCTCGTCCAGGCGGCACTCGTGGCTGAAGCCGTCACCTTGTCAGCGCGCCCGTCGGCCATCAGCTTCGAGCTCGTCGTGGTCGAGACTGCCGGTGATGTCCAGCGGGAGCGTCCGATCGGGGAGATCGGAGGCCAGGGTGTCTTCGTCAAGGAGGTGGAGCAGGCCCTTCTCGAAGAGCGGGCTGATCTCGCCGTTCACTCCGCTAAGGACCTTCCTTCGGTCTCTGGCGCCGACGGCCTTTGCATCGTGGCCGTACCAGAGAGGGGGGACCCACGAGACGCCCTGGTGGGACTGCCGATGGGCGAGCTCGGCCCCGGTGCTCGTGTCGCGAGCGGGGCCCCGCGTCGGCGCGCCCAACTGGCGTGGCTAAGGCCGGACCTGCGGTTTCAAGAGCTGCGGGGCAACATCGCAACCCGCCTCGCCAAGGTGCCAGAAGGTGGCGCTGTGGTAGTGGCCTACGCCGCGCTGCAACGGTTGGGCCTCGCCGAGATGGCGGCTGAAGTGCTGTCCCTGTCGACGATGATGCCCCAGGTGGGCCAGGGCGCCCTGGCCGTCCAATGCCGCGCGGGGGACTCGTTTACAGCAGAGGTGATCGCCCTCATCGACCACGAGGACTCGCACCGCTGCCTCGATGCCGAGCGGGCCTTCCTTGCCGAGCTCGGCGGGGGGTGCGAGCTTCCCGTTGGGGCCCACGGCGTCGTCGTCGCCGACGGGTCACTGGAACTGGAGGGCCTAGTTGCCAGCCCCGACGGCCTCGTGCTCTTGAGGAGAGCCCTCCAAGGCACCGAGCCAGTTGAGATTGGCAGGGCGCTTGCCAAAGAGCTGCTCGAGCGATGTGGCGGGGCCGAGATCTTGTTGGGGACGGCGTGACTGGCGAGCAGGCGTGACTGGCGGGCTGACCCATGACGAGTCGGGCCCTTCCGGCATGGCGCTGTCCGGACTGCGGGTGGTTGTCACCCGGGCCGCTGCCCAGGCCTTTGACCTCGCGGAAGGGCTGTCACAAGCTGGGGCACTGGCCGTCGAGGTCCCTGTAATCGAGATCTGCGATCCAGCTGACGAGGGCGCCGAACTCGCAGAGGTGCTCGGGAGAATCGGGAGTTTCGACTGGATCGTTTTCACATCGACAAACGCCGTAGGGAGATGCTTGCGCCTGCTCGGACCGGACCCTTGGCTCGGCTGGGCCAAGGTGGCCGCCGTCGGCGTCGCCACCGCGCGAGAGCTCGCGAGCAACGGTGTCTCTGTTGACCTCGTCCCTGATCGCTACCTCGCCGACGCACTTGTCCAGGCGTTCCCGCCGCCGGTTGCGCCCGGGGCCGGCTCGGTACTGCTTCCGTGCGCGGCCGGGGCCGGCGATGTGCTGGCCAAGGGCCTTGCGGACAAGGGCTGGCAGGTGAAAGTTGTCGAGGCCTATCGCACGCTGCGGCCCTCGCTAGACCGCGGCGCCATCGCGCTCGCAGCCGGCTGTGACGTCATCACTTTCGCCTCGTCATCGGCGGTGACCGGCTATCTCGAGCTTGCCGGGCGAGACAACGTGCCGCCGGTGGTGGCCTGCATCGGGCCGGTCACGGCCCGCACGGCGCGCGAAGCCGGCCTCGAGGTCCACATCGTGGCGAGCGAGCACACCACCGCCGGGCTCGTTCAGGCCCTCGTCGATTGGGTCGTGGCCGCCCGGGCCGCCCGAGACGCGGGACAGTAGTCTCGCAATGATGGGGTTCCCGACGCGGAGGTTGCGACGTTTGCGGCGACTGTCCGTCACGCGCCGCATTGTCGCCGAGTCGTCCTTGAGCGTGGACGACCTCGTCGCACCCCTTTTCGTCAGGGAGGGGATCGACGCCCCTGTGCCCATTGGCGCCATGCCGGGGGTGGCCCAGCACAGCGTCGCCTCTCTCGTCAAAGAGGCCCGAAGGCTCGCATCACTCGGCATCGGAGCCATCGTCCTTTTCGGTGTGCCGGGCCGCAAGGACGCCGTTGGCTCTGGTGCCTCCGATCGTGACGGGATCGTCCAGCTTGCCCTCGCCGCCTTGCGCGACGAGCTCGGCGACGAGATGTTGCTGATTCCTGACCTGTGCCTGGACGAGTACACCGATCACGGTCATTGCGGGGTGTTGGACGAACGGGGCGAGGTCGACAACGACGCGACGCTCGTCCGCTATGGGCAGGTCGCTGTCGCTCAAGCAGACGCGGGCGCCCACCTTGTCGCTCCGAGCGGGATGATGGATGGCCAGGTGGCGGCAATAAGGGCGGCCCTCGACGCCGCCGGCCACGGTGAGGTCGGGATCCTCGCCTACGCGGCCAAGTACGCCTCGGCGCTTTACGGCCCGTTCCGCGATGCGGTTGAGGTGTCGATAGCGGGCGGAGGCGACCGGCGTGGCTACCAACAAGACCCGCGCAACCGCCGCGAGGCGCTCGAGGAGGTGCGCCTCGACCTAGAGGAGGGGGCCGACATCGTCATGGTCAAGCCGGCCCTCGCCTACCTCGATGTCATCTCTGCGGTGCGAGCAGCTGTCGATGTGCCCCTGGCCGCTTACCAGGTGAGCGGCGAGTACTCGATGATCGTCGCCGCTGCCGAGAGGGGCTGGATCGATCGCGAGGCCGTGGCCTTCGAGCACCTGGGCGCGATCAAGCGGGCAGGGGCCGACGTGATCCTCACCTATTTTGCCGCCGAGGTCGCAGAGCTGCTCGGTGGCGGCGCTCAGCGCTCGGGGACCTGACGCGCCAGGGCGGCCAGGGCCTTGTAAGCCGCCTCGGCCGGCCCGACCTCGTCGGGGCGCAGGAAGTTGCCCATGAGGCGCAAAAGCCACTCCATGGCCGACTGGCTGTACATGCCTGTATTGACGAAAAGGCGCATTAGACCTGGTCGTGAGAGCACCCCGATGAAGGCCCTGGCCACGCGGTAGTAGAGGCCGTAGATGTTCTGAAGCGACTCCTCGTAGGCAGCCAACAGGCCAGCATCACCAGCTGCGAGGGCGTCTGCTACAGCGGCCGCGGCGAGACGGCCCGTCTCGTAGCCGTAGGCGATTCCTTCCCCGTTGAACGGGTTGATCATTCCAGCGGCGTCCCCGGCCGCGATCCAGTCCGGACCGACTCGAGGCCCGACTGCGAGTCCCATCGGCAGTCGCCCGCCGGTCGGGGCGCCGAGGGAGGTCTCCGGGCTAAGGCACCACGAGGCAGGGGCCTGGGCGACGAAGGCATCCATGAGTTTGCTGGTGTTGACGTTCTTCCATCGCCCCTTGGTCGAAAGCAGGCCGACGCCGACGTTCACCCGGCCGTCTCCGAGAGGGAATATCCAGCCGTAGCCAGGCACCACTTTGCCGTTCGAGTCGCGGATGTCGAGGAAGGAATCGATGTACGACTCCGCGTGGCGAGGTGAGCGGTAGTAGCCGCGAAGCGCCATGCCCTGGGGCCAGTCCCGTTGTCGAGAGGTACCGAGGGCCCGGCCAAAGCGCGAGAGGGAGCCGTCGGCGACGATCACGTACTTGGCGCGCACCTCCGTAGTCCTCGAACGGGCCAGGTCCTTGACGAGAGCACCCCCGGCCGCCGGCACTTGGTCGCGGACCCGCTCGGAGAGCGCGCCCGGGGACTGCGTCGTGGGCAGGGGCCCTAGCGCCTCGACTCCCTGCCAGACAGTGGCCCCAGCCTTTTCGGCTCGGGCGGAGACAATTCCGTCCAGGTCTGCCCGGGTGATGACGTAGCCGTAGCCGGGCAGCTCTGGGTGCTCGGGCCAGCTCATCGTGACAGTGCGCCCGTAGGCGTTGGCGCGTAGCCCCAGGTAACGGTGATGAGGAGCGAGTTCGTCGCCTATCCCCATCTCCTCTAGCTGGTGGACAGAGCGCGGAGTGAGGCCGTCGCCGCAGGTCTTCGCCCGCGGGTAGTGCTTTTTTTCGACGACGAGCACGTCTACGCCCGAGGTGGCGAGCCAGTAGGCCGCGGCGGATCCGGCTGGCCCGCCCCCGACGACTAGGACGTCACAATCCCACTCTTTCGGGCGAGGGGGCTGCAGATCAGCCGCGGCGCCGGTGGCTGCAGTCATGCGAGCATGATAGGAGCGCCGGCCGGCGACCGGACCCGATGTGCTCGCCAGTAGCCTGCGTGCTAAAAACCGCCGAGGACAAATGGGCAGCCTGGACAGTTATCTCCCAATCTTTTTCATGATCGTTCTCGGGATCGCTTTTGCGAGCCTTTCTTTTGTCGCGTCCAAGCTGCTCGCGCCCCAGCGCCCCACAGCAGCCAAGGAGGCGCCCTATGAGTGCGGCATCGTGCCCGACCACGAGCCCGCCAGGCGCTTCCCGGTGCGCTTCTACTTGATCGCGATGATTTTCGTCGTGGTCGACATCGAGATCATCTTCATCTTCCCTTGGGCCGTCGTCTCGGAGAGCCTCGGTCGTTTCGGGCTGATCGAGATCCTGGTGTTCGCGGCTTCGGTCTTCGTCCCGCTCGTCTACCTCGTGGCCAATGGTGCCCTCGACTGGGGCCCCTTAAAGCGCGTGCGGCCCGTCGAGCCGGAGTCCGTACGAACCTCATCCTCAACGGTCCGCCGCATCGGGCCTTCGAGCGGTGAAGCCGCGTAGGGGGAATCGTGGGCCTTCAGGATCTCAACCACAATTTCCTCACCGGTTCTTTGGAGGAGCTAGTGAAGTGGGCGCGCCGCTCGAGCGTCTGGCCGGCGACCTTCGGCCTCGCTTGCTGCGCGATCGAGATGATGGCGACCGGGGCGGCCGACTTCGACCTCGCCCGGTTCGGGATGGAGGTCTTCCGCAGCTCGCCCCGCCAGGCTGACCTCATGGTCGTAGCTGGGCGGGTTTCCCAGAAGATGGCTCCGGTGCTGCGCCAGGTCTACGACCAGATGGTCGAGCCCAAGTGGGTCATCTCGATGGGCGTGTGCGCCTCCACGGGTGGCATGTTCGACAATTACGCCATCGTGCAGGGGGTCGACCAGATCGTCCCCGTGGACGTCTACGCCCCAGGCTGCCCGCCCAACCCGGAGACGCTCATTCACGCCATATTGACCCTGCACGAGAAGATCCGCCTCGGCGAGCTGACCAAGCGACGCCCGGGCGAGACTGGGGCGGGTATCGACCTCGCGGCCGAACCGACTCCGCCCGGATGGGTGGCCCCACCTTCGGGGGTACGCCTCGGGACGCCTCGTTGATGTCCGACGTGACGACCACCGCAGCCGGTCTGGTCGGTGAGCTGGCTACCGGCGCGTCTGGTGCCGTCGGCCAAGAGGTGCTGCATGTCTCTCGGGAGCGGTACCTCGAGGTGGTGTCCCTGCTTCGGGAGAACGGCTTTGAGATGTGTGCCGACTTGTGCGCCGTCGACTACCTGCGCCACATGGACAGAGCCCTTCCCGAGCCTGTCGCGCCGGAGCGCTTCGAGATCGTCGTCAACCTGCTCTCGTTGAGCCGCCACAAAAGGGTGCGCATTCGCGTGCAGGTCCCAGAGTCAGATCCGGTCGTGCCCACGCTCTTCCACCTCTACCCCGGCACGGAGAACATGGAGAGGGAGGCCTACGACCTCTTCGGGGTCCGTTTCGAGGGCCACCCTGATCACACCCGCATCCTCATGCCCGATGACTGGGAGGGCCACCCGCTCCGCAAGGACTACTCGGTGGGCCGGGTGCCGGTGCAATTCAAGGAAGCGCCAGGCCCGCGGTGAGCGACGACGAGCTGGACGACGAGCTGATCGCCGAGACATTCGAAGGCCCCCAGGAGATGCAGGACCTCGACGCGACGAGCCCGCAGGAGCGGGCGATCGAGACAGGGGAGGTCCTGCGCCTGCCCGAGGGGCTCGTGTTCGACCCCGAGGACATCGACGTCGAGTTCGGTGCCGACGAGACGATGATCATCAACATGGGCCCGCAGCATCCCTCAACTCACGGGGTGCTGCGCATCATGCTCGAGCTCGAGGGCGAGACGGTGCTCAGGTCCAAGCCCATCGTCGGCTACCTGCACACGGGGATGGAAAAGACTGGCGAGCAGCTCACCTATGTCCAAGGGGCGACGAACGTCACCCGCATGGACTACCTGTCTCCACTGCACAACGAACTCGTCTACTCACTCGCCGTCGAGGCGCTCTTGGGGATCGAGATCCCGCCCCGGGCGACGTGGATCCGCATGCTCATGACCGAGCTCAACCGCATCTCGTCGCACGTGATGTGGATGGCGACCAACGGCATGGACCTGGCTTCGACCTCGATGATGATCTACGGCTTCAGGGACCGTGAGATGGTGCTCTCGTTTTTCGAGAAGACCACGGGCCTGCGCATGAACCACGACTACATAAGGCCCGGTGGGGTTGCGGCCGACCTTCCTGACGGCTGGGAGGACGACGTCATGGCGATCGTCGAGACGATCCCCGGGCGTGTGGACGAGTACGACGACATGCTCACGGGCCAGCCGATCTTCAAGCAGCGAACAGAGGGTGTGGGCATCATCTCGCCTGAGCTCGCCGTGGCCATGTCTGCGACCGGGCCTATCCTCCGTGCCTCGGGCGTCGCCTGGGACCTGAGGCGCGACATGCCCTATCTCGCCTACGACGAGGTCGACTTCGACGTCATCGTCGGCACCGTCGGAGACACATACGACCGCTACGCCGTGCGCCTCAACGAGATCCGCGAGTCGTGCAAGATCGTCCGTCAGTGTCTCGAGAAGATGCCCCGCGGCGATTACCGAACTCAGGACAAGAAGGTGACACCTCCGCCCAGGGCCCGCATCAACGAGTCGATGGAGGCCCTCATCCACCACTTCAAGATCTTCACCCGCGGCTTTGAGGTCCCTGCGGGCGAGGTGTACGCGGCGATCGAGTCGCCCCGGGGCGAGCTCGGTTGCTATCTCGTCGCCGATGGGTCGAACAAGCCCTACCGGATGCATATAAGGGGCCCGAGCTTCGTGAACCTGCAGACGCTCCCGCCCTTGCTTAGGGGCGGCCTTATCGCGGACGCCATCGCCGTCATCTCCTCGGTCGACCCGGTCATGGGCGAGGTGGACCGCTGATGGGCCACCTGTCGGCCGACAATCGCGCCCGTGCTGAGGCGATCGTGGCTTGCTACCCGCGGCCGCGATCGGCCCTCATCCCTCTTTGCCACCTTGCCCAGTCCCAAGACGGCTTCCTCACCTGCGAGGCGATGGAAGAGATCGCTGAGCTCGTGGACTGCACGCCGGCCGAGGTCCGGGGCACGGCAACCTTCTATGACATGCTCCACACCGAGCCCGTCGGCAGGCACGTGCTCAGCATCTGCACCAACATCGCCTGCATGCTCGCCGGCGCCTACGAGGTGCTCGACCTTGCCGAGGCCTCGCTCGGGATCTCTGTCGGCCAGACGACTGCTGACGGGGAGTTCACACTGGAGGAGGCCGAGTGCCTCGCCGGGTGCGACAAGGCTCCGTGTGTACAGGTGAACCATCGCTTTTTCGGGCCGCTCGGCCCGGACGGCTTCGATCGCCTCATCGAGGACCTGCGTGCCGGTCGCCTCGACGACACCGTGCCCGCACACGGCACGCTGAGCCGGGTCTCCCGCAGCGTCGGGCTGCCCGCGCTCGCCGCGAAGAGCCAGGGCTCGGGCACCGCACCTGGCCCGATCTCGGGACCGGTGCCGGCGTGATCACGAAGGCTCCCCGCATCGTCACCTCACGGGTCCATCTCGAGGACTCCTTCACCTTGGAGCGCTACCTGGCGACAGGGGGCTACGAGGCACTCCGCAAGGCCTTGGCGATGTCGCCGGGCGATGTGGCGGCCGAGGTCAACAAGGCGAGCCTGCTCGGGCGTGGGGGAGCCGGCTTCCCGGCGGGGCGCAAGTGGTCGATGTTGCGCCAGGCGCCCATGCGATACCTGGTGGTCAACGGTGACGAGAGCGAGCCGGCGACCTTCAAGGACCACATGCTGATCGAGCGGGACCCTCATCAGATAATCGAGGGGACGGCCATCGCCGCCTACGCAACGGGGGTCGAGCAGGCCTTTATCTACTGCCGGGGGGAGTTCGCCCTCGGGCTCGAGCGCCTTCAGCAGGCGTGCAACGAGGCCTACGAATATGGCGCGCTTGGCGCCGACATCTTCGGCACCGGGTACGGACTCGACATCGTGATCCACCCCGGAGCTGGCGCCTACATCTGCGGCGAGGAGACGGCGCTGCTCGAAAGCCTCGAGGGAAAGCGCGGCTTTCCGCGCATCAAGCCCCCGTTCTTTCCTGCTGCGGTCGGGCTGTACGGCGAGCCGACGGTTGTCAACAATGTGGAGACGGTCTCCAATCTTCCCTGGATCATCTCGAACGGGGCGGATGCCTTCACCGCTCTCGGAGAGGGTTCGTCTTCTGGGACGAGGCTCTTCGCCCTCTCGGGGCGGGTCGCGCACCCAGGCTGGTTCGAGATCGAGATGTCGAAGACGACTTTCCGCGACCTCATCTTCGACCCCTCCCTGGGTGGCGGTATTCCGGGCGGCAAGCAACTGCGAGCCTTCATCCCGGGCGGTGTCTCGGCCCCGTGGTTCGGGCCTGATCAGCTCGACATGGGCCTGAACCAGGACGAGGTCGGCAAGGCGGGCTCGATGCTCGGCTCTGGATCGGTCGTAGTGATGGACTCCGACACCTGCCCGGTGCGTGCCGCTTGGCGCATCGCCCAGTTCTTCCACCGCGAGTCCTGCGGCCAGTGCACCCCGTGCCGAGAGGGCAGTGGCTGGATCGAGAAGATCATGTTCCGCATCGAGCAGGGCCTCGGTCGGGAGAAGGACATCGACCTCGTCCTCGACGCCTGCGACAACATCTCGCCCGGGCTGTCATGGCCGCCCAAGCAGACCACTATCTGCGTGCTCGGCCCCTCCATTCCTTCTGCGATCGTCTCGGTGGCAAAGATGTTTCGCGACGAGCTGCTCGTGCACGTGAAAGACGGGGCTTGCCCCTTCCCGGCCGATTCGGTGCGCCATGACTGACCTCGCAGCGGCCCAAACCGCCATTTCGGTCACCATCGACGGGCGCACCGTCGAGGTGGAAAAGGGCGAGCTCATCATTGCCGCGGCCGAGCGGGCCGGAGTTTTCATCCCTCGCTTTTGCTACCACCCGCGCATGAAGTCGGTCGGCATGTGCCGTATGTGCCTCGTCGAGGTCTCCAGCCCGAGGGGCCCGAGCCTGCAGCCGGCATGCTTTGTCGAAGTCGCCGACGGTCAGGAGATCGTCACCGACTCATATGCCGCCAGGAAGGCTCAAGAAGGCGTCATCGAGTACCTGCTCTTGAACCACCCGCTCGACTGCCCGGTATGCGACAAGGGCGGCGAGTGCCCGCTCCAGGACCAGTCGGTCTCGCATGGCCCGGGGGAGAGCCGCTTCGACGAGGAGAAGCGGCACTGGGCCAAACCGATCGAGATTGGCCCTCTCGTTCTCTTGGACCGGGAGCGGTGCATCCAGTGCGCCCGCTGCACCCGATTTGCCGAGGAAGTGGCCGGGGAGGCCTTCATCGACTTCGCCGAGCGCGGGGACCGCATCGAGGTGGCGATATTCCCCGGCCAAGGCTTCGACTCGTATTTCGCGGGCAACACTGTGCAGATCTGCCCGGTGGGTGCCCTCACCTCGGTTCCCTACCGCTTCAAGTCCCGCCCGTGGGACCTCGAGCAGGTCGAGACGACATGCACCACGTGCGCCGTCGGCTGCCGCATGGTCGCCCAGTCCTCGGCTGGATCCCTCGTGCGCTACCTCGGTGTCGACTCCGAGCCCGTCAACCAGAGCTGGCTGTGCGACCGGGGCCGTTTCGGCTTCGAGGCCGTGCAGGCGCCCGGGCGCCTTGCCCAGCCCCTCGTGCGCACCGAGGACGACCTGGTCCCGACCACCTGGCACGAGGCCTTGAGCCGAGTCGCCGACGCCCTTGGTCGCGCCGTCGAGGGCCCGGGCGCGGCGAGCGTCGGAGTCATCGGCGGTGCCCGTCTCGCCAACGAGGACGCCTATGCATGGGTGAGGCTCACCAAGGGCGTCATCGGCACAGACAACTTTGACGCTCAGCTCGGCGACGGCCTGCCCGCCGGCCTCGTCGCTTGCCTACCTCGGGCAACAATCGAACAGACCATCGCCGCGAGCACGGTCATAGTCCTCGCCGGCGACCTGCGCGAGGACCTCCCGGTGCTGCACCTGAGGCTGCGCCAGGCTGCTGCCAACGATGGGCTGCGCATCATCGACTGCTCGCCGGTGGCCAGTGCCCTGGCCAAGGTCGCCAGCTGGCGTCCCTACCGCCCCGGGGAGGCTGTGGAGCTGGCACAAAGCCTCGTCGCCGAGGAGAGCGGGGAAGGCGTCGTGGTCGTCCTCGGTCGCCCTTCGCTCGCCGAGCCTGCGGGCGAGATCGCGGCCGCCGCCGCCGTGTTCGCTGCAGCCTGGCCGAAAGCCCGTTTCCTCCCGGCCTTGCGCCGGGGCAACGTGCACGGAGCCATCGACCTTGGCTGTGCCCCCGGGCTGTTGCCGGGGCGGGTGTCGCTCGAGGAGGGAGGCGCCTTTTTCACCGAGAAATGGGGTGCGGTGCCCGCGGCGTCGGGCCTTGACACAACGGCGATGCTCGAGGCTGCGGCGTCCGGGGACCTCGGCACCCTCGTACTGCTCGGGGCCGACCCGCTCTCGGACTTTCCCGACCGCGACCTTGCCACGCGAGCGCTCGAACGAGTCGAGTTCCTCGTGGCGGTGGACACGACCCTTAACGCCTCTTCCATGCTCGCCGACGTCGTCCTGCCTGCCGCTGGCTACGCCGAGCGGGCGGGCACGACGACGAACATCGAAGGGCGGGTCTCGCGACTTGCGGCCAAGGTCGTGCCCCCAGGCGTGGCCAGAGCCGACTGGGTCATAGCAACCGAGCTGGCCGAGCGCCTCGATGCTGACCTAGGTTTTGAGTCCCTGGACGGCATCTGGTCCGAGATCGAGCAGTTGGCGCCCGCTTACTCGGGTTGCACGCTTGGAGCCCTCGCTAGCTCCGCGGCCGGCGACGGCATCGTCGTGCCCATCAGGGCTTCTTCTGTGGAGCTGCGCCCCCGGCGGATCGACCCGATCGCCACTCCCGGCATCGAGTCAGTCGAGGAGCAAGGTGCCCCGCTCGCTGCCGGGGCTGCCATGGCTCCGGGAAGTGAGCCGGAGGTCGCGCTCGAAGGCGTCGGTGATGACGAGGCCCCGCCAAAGGACAAGGGCGAGGAGCCCGCGCCGGCGCCGCCGCCGGCCAGTACGAAGCGGGCCATGACCGCTCCCTCGCTCTTGCGCTTTGACCCTGCCGAGTGGGCGTCGCCCCGGCTCGCGCCCGCTGCGGCGGAGGGGAGCTTGCGCCTGGTAGTCAGGCGGACCCTTTTCGACCAGGGCACCGCGGTCCAGTCCGCCCCGTCCCTCGGGGCGCTCGCCCGTTCCCAGGAGCTGCGCCTGTCCGCGCCCGAGATCGAAAGGCTCGGTGCCGTGCCCGGTGAAAAGGTTCGCTTGAGCTCGCCGCGGGGCTCTCTAGTCCTGGCCCTTGTCGCCGACGCCGCCGTCCCGAGCGGGGTGGGCTTGGTGCATTTCAACGCCGCCCCCATCTACGAGACGAGCGCTTCCGCCCTCATCGCCTACGACGCCGAGGTCCTGGAAGTCACCGTGGAAAAGGTCAGCTGATGCCCGATCCTCTCTTTTCAGCCGGCGTGGGGCTCGCCGTGATTCTTATCTCCGTTATCAAGGTCCTCGTCATGTTCGGCGTGCTGCTGGTCGCCGTGATGCTGATGATCTGGTTCGAGCGCAAGGTCATCTCCGACATGCAGAACCGGATCGGACCCAACCGCGCTGGGCCCTTCGGCCTGCTGCAGACCCTCGCGGACGGGATCAAGCTCTTTTTCAAAGAGGACCTGCTCCCGGCCCAAGCGGACAGCTTCGTGTTCAAGCTGGCTCCCTACTTGGCCCTGTTGCCGGCGCTGCTGATCTTCACCATCGTTCCTATCGGTGGGGTTGTCACCATTGCCCATCACACGGTCGAGCTGCAGGTTGCCGACCCCCCGATCGGCATCTTGTTTCTCCTCGCCCTGTCGTCGGTCTCGGTGTACGGCACGATGCTGGCTGGCTGGGCGTCAGGCTCGAAGTACCCGCTGCTCGGGTCGATCCGAGCCTCGGCGCAGATGATCTCCTACGAGGCCGCCATGGGCCTCACGATCGCCACGGTCGTCATCGTCACCCACTCGCTGTCGACGAGGGCGATCGTCGACGCGCAGGCGGTCAGCTTCTTCCATTGGAACATCTTCCGCCTTGGCATCTTGCCCTTCCCCATCTTCCTCGTGGCGGTCACCGCTGAGCTCAACCGGCCGCCGTTCGACCTGACAGAGGGTGAGCAGGAGCTCGTGGGTGGCTTCAACACCGAGTACTCCTCGCTCCGTTTCGCCTTGTTCTACCTGGCCGAGTTCATGAACACGATCACGATGTCGGCCGTGATGGTGACCCTGTTCTTCGGGGGCCCGGACGGCCCCGGCTTCCATTTCGTGCGCTGGCTGTGGCCGATCCTCTGGTTCGTCGGCAAGACCGTGGTGTTCTTGTACGTCTATGTCTGGATCCGCGCCGCCCTGCCGAGACTGCGGTACGACCAGCTGATGAACATCGGCTGGAAGGTGCTCATCCCCTTCTCCCTCGCCTGGCTGCTCGTCGTAGCCGCCTTCAGGATCGGTACGGTCTGGGGCTTCGGTGTCTTCGTCGGTTGCGCCCTGGCAGGCGGTGTGCTCTACCAGGCCATCCGGGTAGCCAGGGCCCGCCTTGAGGCACTGGAGGAAAGCTCGCCGCGCTGGCGAAACAGGCCTGCGGCAGAGGCACACCTGCGGGCCGTCCCTGAACCGGACGGAGGCGGCTGATGGCAGACAAAGAGCCAAAAGAGCCCAAGAAGAGGTCACTAGGTTTCTTCGGCGGGTTCGCCGTCACCTTGAAGCAGGTCGCCGAGCCGCGGGTCACGACGTCGTACCCGAAGGAGAAGGGGGCAAAGCCCCCGCGCCTGCACGGCCGCCACGTCCTTAACCGCTACGAGGACGGCATGGAGAAGTGCATCGGCTGCGAGCTGTGCGCTGCGGTGTGCCCGGCCGACTGCATCTATGTGCGCGGTCTCGACAACCCGCCGGATGCCCCGGTGTCGCCCGGGGAGCGCTACGGGTTCGTCTATGAGATCAACTACCTTCGCTGCATCCACTGCGACCTTTGCGTCGAGGCCTGCCCGACCGAGGCGATCACCGAGTCGAAGATGTTCGAGTTCTCCTTCACGAACCGCTCCGATGCGATATACACGAAAAAAGAGCTCGTCGTCGACGACGACGGCATGCCCCAGCAGCTGGCCTGGGAGGACTGGCGACCGGGCGAAGACGAGCACAGCTCCGGCTGGATGCGGGCGACCTCGCCTTCGGGCGCCGTCGAGTACGAGGGCACGCCGCAGTGGTCCGCTGAGCTCGGCTACGGCGTCCGCCCGGCAGAGGGGGGCCAGAGCGACAGTCGCAACGACATCTCTACCGGGAACATCTCGGTGCGAACCGTGGAGCGGGACAAGATCTCCCGCCGTTTCGGGGGCAAGGTGCGCGGCACATGACGAGCCTGCTTCTTTCCGCCACGATCCCCGACGCCATCACCTTCGCTCTGGCGGCGGCGATCTGTGTCGTCGGCGCCCTTGGCGTCGTGCTCGCCCGCAATCCCGTGCACTCGGCCCTCATGCTCGTCATGACGCTGTTCGGCGTAGCCGTGCTTTTTGTCGAGGAGAACGCCCAGTTCCTCGCCGCCGTGCAGGTGATCGTCTACGCCGGGGCCATCGTCGTGCTCTTCCTCTTCGTCATCATGCTGCTCGGGGTCGACCGCAGCGAGGTGATAGCCAAAGAGCCCCTCCCCGGCCAGCGGCCGGTTGCCATATGTCTCGGGATCCTCGGCCTCCTCGAGGTCCTTCTCCTCGCCCGCGGCAGCTGGCCCACAGGGGCGCGCTCTGTGAGCGGGGCCCTCGGCAGCCCGGCCAACAACGTGCGCCTTATCGGCCAGTCGGTCTTCACGACCTATCTGCTCGCGTTCGAGGTGACCTCGGCCCTGCTCGTTGTCGCCGTCGTGGGCGCGGTCGTGCTGGCACGACGGCCGCGGCGCGCCCGGGAGGACACCGTGCCAGAAGGTGACGCCACAGATGGGGACGAGGTGACCGGCGGCGGACCGGAGGCCGGTCCCGATGAGGTCACAGTCGACGCCGGGCCGGCACAGGGCGAGGAGCCCGACGCCACCGGGGCCGAGCTCGCCGGGTCGGAGGTGACCGGGCCATGAGCATCTCGGCCTCCTGGTACCTCACCCTTGCTGCAATTTTGTTCACAATCGGCGCCGTCGGCCTCCTGGTGCGCCGCAACGTGCTCGTGATGTTCATGTGCGTTGAGCTCATGTTGAACGCTGCGAACCTCACCTTTGTGAGCTTTGCCCGCAAGCTGAACGACATCGCGGGACAGACGGCGGTCTTTTTCGTCCTCGTGGTCGCCGCGGCCGAGGTCGTCGTCGGCCTCGGGATCATCGTCTCGATCTACCGGCGCCGCCTTGGGGCGACGGCGGATGACATCCATGAGCTGAAGGGCTGAGGCCGTGTTGCGCGTCGCCTTCCTCGTGCCCCTGCTGCCCCTCGCCGGGTTCCTCATCCTGGTGCTTTTGGGGCGCAAGCTCGGCAACCCGCTTGCCGGCTGGCTGGCCACCTTCATGGTGGCGGCGTCCTTCGTCGTAACCGTCGTCGTCTTCGCCGGCCTGTTCCGCCTCCCCGTTGGGGGGCGCTCTTACACCCAGAGCTGGTTCACCTGGATCTCCTCTGGGCACCTGCATGTCGACATGGGCCTTTTGATCGACCCTTTGTCGATGACGATGGCCGCCTTCATCACTGGGGTGAGCGCCCTCATCCACCTCTACTCGATTGGCTACATGGAGCACGACGAGGACTTCTCGAAATTCTTCGTCTACTTGAACCTGTTCGTGGCCGCCATGTTGATCCTTGTCCTGGCTGACAATTTCCTGCTGCTGTTCCTCGGCTGGGAGGGGGTGGGCGTCTGCTCCTACTTCCTCATCGGCTTCTGGTTCGAGCGCGACAGCGCCTCGAGTGCCGCCAAGAAGGCGATGATCTTCAACCGCATCGGCGACGCCGCTTTCCTGATCGCCCTGTTCCTCATCTATGAGCGCACGGGCAGCCTCGAGTACCACACAGTCTTCACCCACCTTTCCTCTGTCGGCGAGCCGTCGCTCGTGGCGATCGGACTCCTCCTTTTCGGTGGAGCGGTTGGCAAGTCGGCCCAGATCCCCCTCTACCCGTGGCTGGCCGACGCCATGGAGGGCCCGACGCCCGTCTCGGCCCTGATCCACGCCGCCACGATGGTGACCGCGGGCGTTTACCTGATGTGCCGGATCAACCCGATCCTGTACCGAGCCCCGGACGCGGCGCACGTCATCGCTATCGTCGGCGCGGCAACGGCGCTTTTAGGGGCGACGATCGCCTGCGCCCAGGACGACATCAAGAAGATCCTCGCCTATTCGACGATCTCCCAGCTCGGCTACATGTTCCTCGCGGCTGGTATCGGTGCCTATGACGCCGCCATCTTCTTGATGCTCACCCATGCCTTCTACAAGGCGCTCTTGTTCCTCGGCGCCGGCTCTGTCATCCACGCCATGAACGACGAGCAGGACGTAAAGACGATGGGTGCCCTCGCCCGGGTGATGCCGATCACTGCGGTGACCTTCTTCATCGGCTGGCTCTCGATCGGCGGCGTCCCCGTGCTCTCGGGCTTTTGGTCCAAGGGCGACGTGCTCTTGAACGGCTTCGCCTTCAGCCCGGCGCTTTGGGCCGTGGGTGCGGTGACGGCCGTGCTCACGGCGTATTACCTCGGGCGCGCCTATCTGCTCGTGTTCCGTGGCGAACAGCGCTGGGTCGAGGCGCGCCCGGCAGGAACCAAGGCGAAGTCAGTCAGCGCCAAGGCGAGGGCGACAGCCGCGAAGACCGAGCCGGTCGCCGTCAGCCCCGCGCTGCACCCGCATGACCCGTCCTGGGTGATGTCGATGCCCCTTGTCGTGCTCGGAGCCCTGTCGGCAGTTGGCGGGCTCATCAACTTGCCCATCCATCCCGATTTCGACTTCCTCGATCGCTGGCTGAGCCCGGTTTTCGCCTCGCGGCTTTTCACCCACCAGTGGGGCATCGGGGGCGTTTGGACCTTCGCCCTCATAGACGCCGCCCTTGCCCTTCTCGGCGTCGCTCTCGCTGTCGCCATGTGGGGCCGGACCTCTGAGCGACCGGCCCTCGAGCCGGTCGTGTTGCGCCGTGCCTGGTACATCGACTGGGCTTATGACCGCTTTCTCGCCAGGCCCTCGACAGAGCTCGCCGCCGAGACCGCCTCGGTAGTCGAGGCCGAGGTCATCGACGGCGCCGTGAACGGCTTTGCCTTCCTCGTTCGCGCCGGTGGCCAGAAGCTGCGCAAGGTTCAGACCGGGTATGTCCGCAACTACGCCCTAGGCTTTACCGCCGGCCTTGTCATTGTGCTCGCCTACGTCTTGACGAGGGCGTCATGACGAGCTCGTTCCCGTACCTCACGACCCTCGTCCTCGTCCCGGCGGGGGCGACCCTGCTCACTGCTGTCATCCCCGCTGCCAAGCGTCGTGCCGTGCAGGTGATCGGCCTTGTCGCCTCCCTCGCCGTGCTCGGCATCGCCGCCGCCGCGACGGTGGCATTCACCGCCGGTAACGGCGGGTACCAGTTCGTCTCGAGTCACGCCTGGATCTCCGCTTTCGGGATCTCGTGGAGCCTCGGGATGGACGGGATATCGCTCTTCTTGGTCCTGATGACGGCGCTCTTGTTCCCGATCGCGCTGGCCGCGTCGGGCGAGCGCTCCGGCGACAAGTCATTCGTCGCCTGGATCTTGCTCCTCGAGGCCGGTTGCGTCGGGAGCTTCCTCGCCTTGGACCTGCTCTTGTTCTTCCTCTTCTTCGAGCTCACCTTGGTCCCGGTCTACTTCTTGATCGCCGGCTGGGGACACGAGCGGCGCGGCTACGCGGCGGGCAAGTTCTTCCTCTACACCCTCGGCGCCTCCGCCTTCTTGTTCGTCGGTATTTTGGCCCTGGTCTCGATCCACGCCTCGCAGACGGGCGTCACCACCTTCGACGTACGAGCGCTCGCCAATACGCACCTTTCCGGCACCGCCGGTGTCCTTCTCTTTCTGGCCTTCACGGCCGCCTTCGCCGTCAAGACGCCGATCTTCCCCTTCCACACCTGGTCGCCCGACGCCTATCGCGAGGCCCCCGCCGCCGGCTCGCTGCTGCTGGCCGGGGTCATGGCCAAGCTCGGCACCTACGGCATCATCCGATTCGACCTCGCCCTGTTCCCGCGTGCGGTCGTCACCCTCGCGCCGCTTCTTCTCACCTTGGGAGCGATCGGTATCATCTACGGGGCGGTCGTGGCAGCCGTCGAGCGGGACCTCAAGCGCCTCGTCGCCTACTCGTCGCTCGCACACCTCGGCTTCATCGTCGTCGGTGCCTTCGCCCTCACGCGCGAGTCGCTCACCGGTGCCGTGCTCCAGATGGTCAATCATGGTCTTTACACCGCGGCGCTATTCATCCTCATCGCCATCCTCTACCGGCGCCTCGGCACGTTTTCGCTTCGCGACATGCGCGGCCTGCAAAGGCGTGTGCCGGTGCTGGCCGGCGTCTTCACCCTCGTCATGCTCGCTTCGATCGGGGTGCCCGGCCTCAACGGATTCGTGGGCGAGTTCTTGATCCTCGCCGGCACCTTCCTCACCCACCGCTGGTGGGCGGTCGTGGCCACCGGCGGGGTCGTGCTCGCCGCCGTCTATCTGCTCTGGGCCTACCAACAGGCCTTCCACGGAAAGCCCAGGGCCGAGACCGGCGCCGTCAAGGACCTCAGCTGGCGTGAGGGCCTCGTGCTGGCCCCCCTCGTGATCTTGATCGTCCTCCTCGGCATCTTCCCCGGGCCATTGCTGAACCGGATCGGTCCGTCGGTGTCCCGGGTCGTCACCCACGTCGAGGCCGTCGCCCACCAGCGCCCGCCCGTGGTCGGGGCGCCCGGCGTAGCCCTGCGACAGGGCCCAGGAGCAAAGCCATGAGCCTTCTCGCGGGCATCCTCGCCGCCAGCTTCGTCACCCCGCAGGTCAATTACGTCGCCATCTTGCCCGAGCTGATCCTGATCGGGGGAGCCCTCATGCTCCTGGTCAGCGGCCAGCTCGTCTTCTCCAAGGTGCCGGTGGCCTTTTACTCGGCCGGAACGGCCGCGATCTCCACCGCGGCCCTCGTCGCCTCGCTCGTGCTCTGGCACGACGTGCAGGCGCGCGGTCCGTTCACCGCCATCGCCAACTCGGTCGCCGTCGACGGCTTCGCCATCGTCTTTCTCGTCCTCGTCTCGTGCATCTTGATAATCGCTGCCGCGGTCGGCAACGACTTCTTGCGGCGCGAGAAGATGGATGGACCGGAGTACCACGTCCTGGCCCTGCTTGCCGGGTCGGGGGCGATGCTGATGGCGGCCGCCAACGACCTCATCTTGATCTTCGTCGCCCTCGAGATCATGTCGATCCCGCTCTATGTCCTGGCCGGGATGGACCTGCGGCGGCGGGCATCTGGCGAGGCAGCCATGAAGTACTTCGTCCTCGGGGCCTTCTCCTCGGCCATCTTCGTCTACGGCATCGCCCTCGTCTACGGAGCGACGGGCTCGACGAACCTTCCCCAGATCGCCGGCTACTTGAGCACGAACTTCATTACGTCCAACGGAGTCTTGCTGGCCGGTATGGGCCTGCTTCTCGTCGGCTTCGGCTTTAAGGTGTCCGCTGTCCCGTTCCACATGTGGACCCCGGACGTCTACCAGGGCGCTCCCACGCCCGTGACGGGGTTCATGACCGCTCTTGCCAAGGCAGGAGGCTTCGCCGCCCTGCTCAGGGTCTTCTTCTCGACCTTCGGCACCTTGCGCACCGACTGGCAGCCGGTGCTCTGGGTGGTGGCCATCATCACCCTGCTTCTCGGAGCCGTGCTCGGCCTCGTGCAGAGAGACGTGAAGCGCATGCTCGCCTACTCCTCGATCAACCACGCCGGTTTCATCCTTGTCGGACTGGCGGCGGCGACGAGCACAGGAATCTCGGGGAGCGTCTACTACGTGTTCGCCTACGCGATCTTGGTGATGGGCAGCTTCGCCGTCATCACCCTCGTCGGGGGGCGGGGGGACGCTCACCACGACCTCGACGCCTACAGGGGCCTCGGCCGTCGCCAGCCCGCCCTGGCGCTCGCCTTCACGGTCCTGCTCCTTGGCCAGACCGGCGTCCCCTTCACAACCGGGTTCCTCGCCAAGTTCTACGTCATCTCCGCCGCGGTCAAGGCGCACTCCTACGCGCTCGCCGTCATCGCCATGTTGTCGGCCGCCATAGCGGCCGCCTTCTACCTGCGCGTCGTGTTCTACATGTACGGCGTGGGGCTCCCGGTCGGCACCTCGAGCGACAGGGGCTCGATCTCGCTACCCGCCTCGAGCGCGCCTGACGCGGACCTCGAGCCCGACGACGGCACACCTTTGACCCTGGGCCTCGGCCCGGTGGCCGTCCCCGCCGCGACGGCCGTGGCGATCTTCGTCACAGTCGCCGTTACGGTCGTGCTCGGCATCTGGCCCGCGCCGCTCGTCGACTTCGTGAAGGCGGCGGGCTTCCTCTTCTAGCCCCGGGAGAGCTCAGGCCGAGCGGTGCTCGGCCGGCTGGGGCGGTCCGGAGGCGGCTGGCGCCGCCGTCTGCTCGTTGACATCGCTCGTTTCGGGAGGCTGGAAGAACCTGCCGATCAAGGGCAGCTCCCAGAAGGACTCTGCCCGTGCGATGGCGAGCGCCATGGGCAAGGTGTTCTCAGCACCGTCCCAGACGACGTAGCGAGGCAGCCACTCCGGCCCAAACTTGGCGTTGAAGCGCCAGAGCGATTCGATCTGCATCGAGTCCGACATCCGCCGGAGCAGCCATCGTTGGATTCCGCCTCCTTCCTCGCCGGCGAGAACGGCCCGCATGGCGGCAAAGTTGAGACCCAGGAACTCGCCACCTGAGGCCCTTAGGCGCTCGATCGTGCGCACGAGGATGAAGTCGAGCAAGCCGTTCGGGTGTTCGGCGTCGTCGCGGCGCATGAGGTCGAGCGACAAGCCGTTGATGCCCGGAGCAGGGACGAATTGGCAAAAAGCCACAGCGGCACCATCGGGGCCGTGCGCCACGGCCAGTAGCAGGCCCTCGTCGCGGGGATCGAAGATGCGCCCGAGGGTCATGGAAAAACCGCGCTCGACCTCGCCCCGGGGCCTTTTGACGAGGATCGCCCGAACGCCGTCCATGGCGTCCTCGTCCATGTCGTTCGGGTCGTGGAACGAGATCGTGTAGCCGTACTTGGCGATGCGGTTCACCGCCTGGCGCAGGCCCTTGCGAGCCCCGCCCTCCAAGGAGAAGGTGCGCACGTCCACGACGCCCTCGTCTCCGATGTAACGCTCGTGCATGCCCGAGCGGCGGTAGGCGCCGAGCCACTCCTCGCCCGCCCCCAGCACGGCGACGGACCAGCCGTGGTCGTCGGCGAATCGGCGGAAAGCCGACCAGAGCTCGTCACGCTCTTCGGGCGCACAGATCGGGTCCGGCGAAACGAGGCAGATGCCGCCGTAGATCGCATACGCGACGAGGCCGTCGCGTTCTAAGAAAGCCTGCTTGTCGCTGCGGAGCGCGAAGTAGTCAAGCGTCCCCATGCCACGGCGGCGCACGATGTCGGCCGCCCGCTCGGCCGTCGCGCTCGGCGCGCTCGAGCGGTGCCGGTCGACCACGGGCCGGAACAACAGCACGAGCGCCACGCAGGCAAGGCCAAGGCCGATGGCGAGCAGGGCGGGGTTCAAAAAGGCGTCCACACGGGGGTTGAGGGCGACCGTGCGGATGCCGATGAGGCGCCCCGTGGTGGCCCACCAGGCCTCTGACCAGGACATGGGCTGGCCGCCGCGATGGGCCGGGACGACGCTCCAAAGCACCGTCGCCCCGATGAAGCTGATCCCGAGCACGCCGACGGCCAAGGTTGTGAGGCCAGTGCGCAGCGAGGGCAGGTCGAAGCGGGCCCGGAAGGATTTGCGCGTCAGCCAGAGCACCGTCATGAGCGCGAGGGCCGCGATGGACTGGACGACGTCGCCGTGGCGTATGAGGTGGAGGGCGACGGTCCCGCCAAGGAGAAGTACCGAGACGAGCCACGCAGAGCGCTGGCCCCGTCTTACGCCTCTGGCGAGGGCCAAGAGCGTCACGCCCGCAAAGGCGACAAGGGCGCCCGCCGCTTCGCTCACACCAAGGGGGATGTAGCCGAACAGGGGGTGAAGCCGGCCCCTCACCTGGGGTGGGACGACAGCTGAGACGAGGTCGGCCAGGCCCAGCACGGCGATTCCCGCAGCCGCCAACCGGCGCACTCGACGCAGACTTCGCGCCGGATCGCTGACCCGTGGCCAGACGAGGCCCCCCGGGAAGGAGGCAACGACGGCCGGGGTGCCAGCGTCGCGGGGCATACGCCCGGCTGCGAAACGTTCCAGCACCGTCACCGGCCGGAGGTAGCGGCGGGTGAGCAGGAGCCGGGCGTGTACCTCGGCACCCCCTTCGATCTCGACCCAGGAGAGCTGCTGGACATGGAGGAACACGGGGGGCAGGCCGAGGCGTGAGCCGCGCTCTTCGACGACCTCCCCGCACGCACCTGAGTTGGCGTAAAAGCCGGTGCCGACCCTCGTCAGCTCGGGCTGGAGCGTGTGTCCGGTGACGAGGCCGACTCCGCCCGCGGCGAGAATCGGGCGGGCCGCCTCGCGTGCTTGGTCGTTGGCCCGATGCGCCGGCGGCCCGAGCAGGGACCGTCCCGCCGAGTGCCAGATGCGGTGGTTCACCACAGCGAGGACTACGCCTGCCACGACGACCTCGGCCACGATCGTGAGACCTATGCCCAAAAGGCGCGAAGAGAAGGGCTCGAGCTTTCGCGGCACCCCGAACAGCCAGTAGTCGGGGAGCCTCGCCAACAAGGCGACAGCGATCGGGACGAGCAGCCACCACAGCCAGCGCACGACGCGGCGGTAGGTGAGGCGCGAGGCGACGAATCGGGGTAGCCCGGAGGGGTCGGCCAACCTGTCCATGCCCTCGAGCCAGGAAGAGCCGGCCCCGGCGAGGGCGGGAAGGATCTCAGCCACCGCGTGCTGGCCGAGGGGCGTGTCGTGCTCGTCGGCCGGGTTGACGAAAGCGTTGCGTTCGTCGTAGCGCCAGCCGGGCTCGACGCGTACCTGCTTGGAGCCGGAGGCCGTGGCCACGGCCAGCTCGGCTCTAAGGGCTACCTCGAATCCAGCCGCGCGCACCGCGGCGTTCGCCACCTCGTCGTACAGCACGGCCCTGTCGCGGTTGCCCGGCAACAGGATCGCCCGGCGACCGCAGTCGGCGGCCAGGTAGCTGGCGATGGCCAGTCGGAGCTCCTCGTGCGCCCCGAGGGCGGCGGCGGGGTCCCCCCCGGGCGGGACGAGCATGTCGAAGGCATTCCCGGCGACGACGAGGGCGCCTGGGGCTTCGGAGCGTTCCAGCTCCTCAGCAAGCGCCTTCGCCGCCGCCGCCGAGGCCTCGGTCCGCTTGGCACTGAGGAAGAGGTCGCTTACGACTATCACCCGCCAGCCGACAGGTACCTCCAGGCAGGCGACCGGCGTGTATTCGGGCATGTGCCCCCCATTGTTACAGTCACCCAGGCCTCAGGGTCGGTAGCGTGAGCCAGTTGTAACAAGGTGAGAACGAGGCCTACACCTGGTCAGGGCTGGTTGCCCGGCGAGCGATGACGGAGGGGATGATGAACGACGGGGCCGAGGACGGGTTGCGGCCGCAAGGGGCGGCGATTGAGGACTACCTTGCTGAACTGAGGACGTTCCCTCCCCCGGACGGGTTTTCCCGTTCCGCGGTCGTGCGCGACCGGGCGATGTTCGATCAGGCCACGCTCGATCCCGAGGGTTTCTGGGCAGAGCAGGCCAGGGCACTGAGCTGGTTCGAGCCCTTCGAGGAGGTGCTCGACTGGCAACCGCCATTTGCGAGGTGGTTCCTCGGGGGCAAGCTGAACATCGCCTTTAATTGCCTCGACCGCCATGTCGAGGCCGGCCGCGGTGACAAGGTCGCCTACTTCTTCGAGGGCGAGCCGGGCGACCGCCGCACGATCACCTACGCCGAGCTTCTCGACGAGGTCGGGCGCTGCGCCAACGCCTTGCGCTCGCTCGGCATCGAGCGGGGCGATCGTGTGGCCATCTACATGCCCATGATCCCTGAGCTGGCCGTCGCCATGCTCGCTTGTGCCCGGATCGGTGCCCCTCACTCGGTCGTTTTCGGCGGCTTTTCTGCCGATGCGCTGCGCGACCGGATCGAGGACGCTAGCGCACGCCTGCTCATCACCGCCGACGGTGGCTGGCGGCGCGGGCATGCGGTGGAGCTCAAGCCCAACGCCGACCATGCCCTTTCGGGCGGGGCCGCTTCGATCGAGAACGTGCTCGTCGTAAGGCGCCTGGGCGAGGCCGCCAAGAACCTCACCATGCTCGAGGGTCGCGACCATTGGTGGCACGAGCTGGTGGCCGCACAGCACCCGCACAGCCCGCCCGAGGCGATGGACTCAGAGGACCTCCTCTTCTTGCTGTACACCTCCGGTACCACGGCACGCCCGAAGGGGATCATGCATACGACCGGGGGATATCTGACCCAGGTCGCTTTCACCCACAAGACGGTCTTCGACTTGAAGCCCGAGAGCGACGTCTACTGGTGCGCGGCCGACATCGGCTGGGTGACCGGCCACAGCTACATCGTCTACGGGCCGCTCGCGAACGGGGCCACGAGCGTCATGTACGAGGGGACGCCCGACTTCCCCGACCGGGACCGCTGGTGGTCGATCATCGAGCGCTACGGGGTGACAACCCTCTACACCGCCCCGACAGCCATCCGCACCTTCATGAAGTGGGGGGCCTCTTACCCGGCCGGCCACGACCTGTCCAGCTTGCGCCTACTCGGCTCGGTGGGCGAGCCGATCAACCCTGAGGCCTGGGTCTGGTACTGGACCGAGATTGGCGGGGGCCGTTGCCCGATAGTCGACACCTGGTGGCAAACAGAGACAGGGGCGATCATGATCTCGCCCCTGCCCGGGCTCACCACCCTCAAACCGGGGAGCGCCACTTTCCCCCTGCCGGGCATAGGAGCCGAGGTGGTCGACGACGCGGGCGAGACGGTCGAGCGCGGGGGTGGGTACCTCACCTTGACAAGACCGTGGCCTTCGATGCTGCGTGGCATCTACGGTGACCCGGACCGCTACCGCCAGACCTATTGGAGCCGTTTCCCGGGACGCTACTTCGCCGGTGACGGGGCCAAGGTCGACGACGACGGCTATCTGTGGCTCCTCGGACGCGTCGACGACGTCATGAATGTCTCCGGCCACAGGGTGTCTACGACCGAGGTCGAATCCGCCCTGGTCGACCACCCGAGCGTGGCCGAGGCGGCCGTCATCGGGGCGAGTGACGCCACGACGGGCCAGTCCATCGTCGCCTTTGTCACCCTTCGCCAGGGCTTCGAGGTGGGCAGCGAGCACGGGGAGGTACTACGGGCTCATGTCGCCGAGAAGATCGGGGGCATAGCCCGACCGCGGGTGATCATCTTCACCGACGACCTGCCGAAGACTCGTTCGGGCAAGATCATGCGTCGGCTGTTGCGCGACGTCGCCGAAGGCCGCGACGTGGGCGATACGACGACGCTCGCCGATCCCGCCATCGTCACAGAGCTTCGCCGGCGGGCGAGCTCGGCGGCTGGGGACGAATGAGCGTGAGCCCGGGCGGCTCAGTCGCGGAAGTTGCCGAACTGCAGGGGGATGTCGAGGTCCTGTTCCTTAAGGGCAGCTATCACAGCTTGCAGCTCGTCGCGCTTTTTGCCTGTGACACGGACCTGGTCACCTTGGGTCTGGGACTGGACGCCCTTTAAGCCAAGGTCTTTGACCAGCTTGTTGATCTTCTTGGCGTGGTCGCTCGAGATGCCTGCGTTGAGCGTGATGGTCTGGCGAAGCGCACCTTTGGACGCCTCTTCGATCTTGCCGTAGGAGAGGGCCTTGAGCGACACCTGGCGACGGACGAGCTTCTCCTCGAGGACCTGCACGAGGGCGTGCCGGCGGTCCTCTGTCGGTGCGTTCAGCTCAATCTCTTTGTCCTTGAGCTCGACGCTCGCACCGGTGTTCTTGAAGTCGAAGCGAGTCGCCACCTCACGGCTCGCCTGGTCCACGGCGTTGCGCACCTCTTGTAGGTCGACCTCTGATGTGACATCGAAACTCGGCACAAATGCACGCTACCAAGGTGCCCGTGGCGTCGCCTTGGAACAGGGCGAGCGTGGCCACTATCGTGTCCGCCGACGGGTCGGTACCCAAGTGGCCAACGGGGGCAGACTGTAAATCTGCTGGCAACGCCTTCGAAGGTTCGAATCCTTCCCGGCCCACCGTCAAAGCCGCAGCCGGCGGCTCGAGAACCTCCCAGCCGTCCTGCGCAGCGAAGGACGCGCTGGGAGAATCAAGCTTGTGAAGCTGCGCACATTCGCCTCGTTCGGTCTGGCGATGGCACTTCTCGTCGCCTCGTTCACGGGGACAGAGGTGGCGGCAGCGCCCGTTGCCCACTGGTGGGTCGCCCTTGGCTTTGCCAACCGCGAGATCGGGGCCGTGGTAGAGGGGAGCGGAGTCGAACAAGGCGTCCACTGCGAGCTTGGCTTGTACGCGACCTCGGACGGCGGTGCCACCTGGGCCGCGCCCATAGTGCTGACCCGGCGCGCCGGCTGTGACGCCGGTGGCTCTAGCGATGCCATGGCGATAAGCGCCGACGGCGCCTGGTTCCTTGCCACGCCCCAAGGCCTGTTCGAAGGCCGTGTCGGCCAGCACAGCTCCGCGCTGGTTCAAGCCGGTCACTTCGTGCCCACGGTCGGGGAAACCGTCTGTTCGGTCGCGGCCGCGGCCGCTTCGGTGTGGCTCGTTCTTGCCGACGGCTGCGGCCTGTGGGGACAAGCCGTCGTTCTGGTTTCCACCGACGACGGGGCAACCTGGGCGAGATCTCTTACCGTGCCTTTCGGCTCGCTGGACGCATCCAGCCTGATCGCCGCCGTTCCTCCCGACAGCCTGGCGGTGGAGGGCCCGGAGAAAGCATGGCTGGTCGGCACCAAGCCGCGCGAGGGCGGCCCGCTCGAGGTGGGGCGCACCGTTGACGCCGGCCGAAGCTGGCAGGCGAGCACTCTTCCCTGTCCGACGGACCGCTTGGCCGGATTTGTCGGGGCCAGTGGAGAGGACCTCGTGGCGCTGTGCCTCAATGGCTCGAGCGCCGGCTATGCCCCGATGGAAGTCGTCACATCGAGCGACGGTGGCGCAACTTGGACCGAGCGTTGCAACAACGGGCCGCCCGGGATCCTGCGGGCGGTGGGCCGATGCCCGGGCTTCGGCTATCCGGGCATGGTGGCTGTCATGGGCGACGGAGTGCTCGTCTTGGCGGTGGGCTATCCCCTCGGCGCCGTCGAGGCCTCGCTCGACGGCGGTCGAACCTGGAAGGTCGTCGCCCGCTCGGCGGCGACCTTCGTCACCTTGTCGCAGGGCTCAGATGCTGTCTGGATGCTCGCGCTCGGCCCGACCAGCGCCGGCCTGCGCCTGGCGGAGAGCACCAACGGCTGGAGCTGGCAGAGGGTCGCCCTTCCCTGACAGCCCACGCCCGCCCATCAAGGGTGTGCGGATCGCCTCGCGGACATAGCGCTGCGCGGGGGTCACTCCGAGAACGCGCCCGCGGAAAAGAGCGCGTGCAGGTTCACAAGGCATCCGAGGCCCAAGCTCACCGGTAGGTCCGGCCAGTGGCCTCGGGGACCCGCCCCGCCCGCAAAGGCCTTCGGTGCCGAAGCGTTGTGTTAGGCGGGCCCGGAGCAGTCCATTAGCTTCGTCGCTGTTAACGTGTGGCTGGGCCGGTCCCGCTTCGTGCCGCCTAGGGGAGGGGAGCGTCGCTATGTCGTCTGAGACCAGCGCCTCGTCCGCCAAGGGCGGCTATGTCAGCACCGGGGGAGAGTTCTCCCGTGACATGCGCTACATCAACACGAGGATTACCGCGGACGGCAGGGACGGCTATCCGGTCGAGCCCGGCCGCTACCGATTGATAGTCAGCCGGGCCTGCCCTTGGGCGAACAGGGCCATCATCGTGCGCCGGCTCCTCGGGCTCGAGGACGTGATCTCCATGGGCATCGCCGGACCGACCCACGACGCGCGCGCAGCTGGACGTTCGACCTCGACCAGGGTGGGCGCGACCCGGTTCTCGGCATCGAAAGGCTCCAGGAGGCCTACTTCGCCCGCTTTCCTGGCTATGACCGGGGCATCACCGTCCCCGCCATGGTCGAGGTCCCAACGGGCCAGGTCGTGACGAACGACTACGCCCAGCTCACCCTCGACTTTTCCACCGAGTGGCGCGTGTACCATCGCCCCGGGGCGTCCGAGCTTTACCCCCAAGCGGCGCGCGAAGAGATCGACGAGGTCACGGAGCTCGTCTTCAACGACGTCAACAACGGCGTCTACCGCTGTGGCTTCGCCGGATCTCAGCGTGCCTACGACCTCGCCTTCAGGCGCTTGTTCGACCGCCTGGACTGGCTGAGCGAGCGCCTGAGCCATAAGCGATACCTCGTCGGAGACACGATCACCGAGGCGGACGTGCGCTTGTTCACTACCCTCGTCCGCTTCGATGCCGTCTACCACGGGCACTTCAAGTGCAACCGGGAGAAGCTGAGCGAGATGCCCGTGCTGTGGGCTTACGCAAGGGACCTGTTCCAGACCCCGGGCTTTGGCGACACCATCGACTTTGACCACATAAAGCGCCACTACTACCAGGTGCATCGCGATATCAACCCGACGGGCATAGTCCCTCTTGGACCTGACCTCTCTGGCTGGCTCGAGCCTCACGGCAGGGAGCTGCTCGGGGGACGTCCCTTCGGGTCGGGCAGCCCGCCGGGTCCTCCTCGCTTGGAGGAGGTGGTGCCCCCGGGGCACAGCGTCCCCGGTCTTTGAGGTAGTTGGCGCCGGCCCGAGGCGGCCGTCGCCCTGCCGACCGGCTCTGGGACCGCTGGGTAGGATCGGCGCATCGGACACCAAGAGGACGCGATGACAGCGTCGACGCCCTTAGAGGGTGAGCCCGAGGCGCCAAGCCAGCGCTTTGGGCATGCCCGCGCACTGCTCGGGGGGGCGAGTAAAGGGATCGACGAGGCGCGACGTCTCGCTGATCGCGCCGTCGGCTTTCTCGCCCGAATGCGTACCCCGCTCGGGGAGGTGCGTCCCTATGTGCCCGGCGACGCCCAATTCGCCCGGTCGCTGGCCGTGCCCGCCCTGTTCGGGTTCCTGAGCGCCATTGCCATCGCCTGGGGGGCCTCCCAACCGAGCTCGCCGTTTACCTGGAAGAGCTGTTCAGGGATCCTTCCCGGCTCTGTCACGGTGTGTCATCCCTGGTTCTTCGGGATCCCTCCACCACCAGTCGTGCCCGGGGCACCGTTGCCCGCTGACAGGAACCTGTTCATCGGCCTCGTAGCGGTCTACGGAGGCATGGTCTTGATGATGCAGGCCTGGATCGCCCTCATACGATTGGCGAGGCGCCATCGGGGCGTGCCCGTGCGCATCTTCGGCGCAGTCTTTGCCGCCTGGACGGCTCCGCTTTGTGTGGTGGCACCGCTTTTCAGCCGTGACGCCTATAGCTATGCGGCCCAGGGCGAGATGATGAGCCGAGGCATAAGTCCGTATCTGTTCGGGCCGGCGGTGCTCGGGGTCAACGCCTTCTCCGGGCTCGTCGACAAGCTCTGGGCGAACGCCACCTCGCCCTACGGGCCACTGTTCCTCTGGCTCGCCGGGGTCAACGCGACCGTGGTCCACCACAACGAGCTTCTCGCCGTCGTCGGCTTTCGCGTCCTGGCAGTGGTGGGCGTGATCCTGATCGCTGTCTTCGTCCCTCGCCTTGCCCGTTCCTACGGCCGGGACCCTTCGGTTGCATTCACCCTCGCCGTTCTCAACCCCGTCATCCTCTTCCACTTGGTGGCCGGGGCGCACAACGATGCCTTGATGATCGGCTTCCTCGTGGCCGGGCTCGCGCTCGCCCGTGAGGGGCGCCCTGTGCTGGGAGTGCTGTTGTGCACGGCCGGGGCAATGATCAAGGTCCCCGCCGTCATAGGTGTCGTCTACATCGGCTGGGGCTGGCTCGGCGACGAGGCGCCCTGGAGGTCCCGAGTCAAGCCGACAGTCCTCTCGGGCTTGCTTGCCCTCGTCGTCATGACGGGGGTGTCCCAGATGGTCGGTCTCGGCTGGGGCTGGGTCTCAGCTCTGTCCAACCCTGGGACGGTCAGGTCATGGATAGACCCACCGACAGCCATCGGCTTGTGGTTGGCGAGGTTTGTCTCCTACGCGGGGCTCGGCTATCACCAGGGCTTGTTCCTCGACGGCGTGAGGGACCTCGGACTGGCGACCGCCGCCGTCATCGGAGTGCGCCTGCTGTGGAGGGCAAAGGGAGCCGACATGATGCGGGCGATGGGCCTGACGATGCTGGCGGTCGTTTTTCTCGGGCCGTCAGTGCAGCCCTGGTACCTGGCCTGGTCGGTCGTGATCCTCTCTACCATCGCCGAGCACCGCTTGCGGGTGCTGGTGATAGTGCTTTCGTGCGTGTCCTGCTTTTTCGGTCTGCCCGGGGCCCGCAAGCTCGTCCTCCAGTTCGGCGAGGCCAACCCGATCCTCATCGTCCTCGCCTCGACGGCGATGATCGTGCTGCTCGCCGTGCCGATCGTCATGAGGGTGCGAAGAGCCATCCAGGCCGGAGAGGCGGAGAAGGCCCTAGCACTGCCGAGGAGCTAGACGGGCCTGGTCCGACCCTCGTACCGGTCGCTCAGAGCAGCAGTTGCAAGATGGCGACGTCGATCCAGCGCCCGAACTTGCGCCCGATCTCTCGTTCGACACCGACGAAATCGAAACCGCACGCCTGATGGAGTGCCACCGAAGCCTGCTGGGTGGCGCTCACCCGGGCGACGACGGAGTGAAAGCCGTGTGTGCGAGCCATGTCGACTGCTCCGACGAGCAGCTCGCGGCCGATCCCCTGGCCGCGATGATCCGCCGCGACATAGATCGAGTCCTCGACGGCGGTCGCATAGCCGGGGCGGGGCCGATACGGCGAGACGGAGGCGAAGCCGACGGTGACCCCTCCCTTGTCTGCGACGATGGCGGGGTAGACGCCCGAATGGGCGACCATCCACCCCACCTGCTCGGCGACCGACCGGGGAACAAGGTCCAAGGTGGCAGTGGAGCCGGTGACCTCAATGTTGTAGATCTCCCGGATGGCCTCGGCGTCGGCCATCGTCGCGTGGCGAATGGTCACCGGATCATCGTAAACGCGGCACCGTTGGGTTCTTCGGCTAGACGCGGATATGATCGGCCGACGCGGCAGAGCCAGCGGTGCTGGCTGGTACCGCCCCCTTAGCTCAGTCGGCAGAGCACAGCCATGGTAAGGCTGGTGTCGTCGGTTCGATTCCGACAGGGGGCTCCGCGGCGGCGTAGCTCAGTTGGTAAGAGCACACGGCTCATAATCGTGGGGTCGCCGGTTCGAGTCCGGCCGCCGCTACCGGGAGTTGGAGCAGAGGAGCAAGAGCGTGGCTAAGAACGAAAAGCGAGTGAAGGTGACTCTTGCCTGCGAGGTGTGCAAGCGCCGGAACTACATCACGATGAAGAACAAGCAGAACGATCGTGAGCGCATCGAGATGAAGAAGTACTGCCAGCACGACCGGCAGCACACCCTCCACAAGGAGACGCGCTGAAGCGCGAGGCAGACGACCTCGCCCCTCTTGTAGAGCTCGCCAGGAACGGGGACAGGTCTGCCTTTGAACACCTCGTACGCGCCACGTCGGCCGACTGCTATGCCCTGGCGCTGCGCCTTGTGGGAAACGAGCACGACGCCCGCGACGTCCTCCAGGACGCCTACCTGCGAGCCTTCCGCTCCCTGCGTAAGTTCCGCGGCGACTCGGCTTTTGGGACCTGGCTGTACCGCATAACTGTGAACTGCTCGGCGAGCTTTGTCGCCAAGCGCCGGAAGAGCACCCATGTCGCCCTCGATGATGCTGCAGAGGTGCCCGAGATGCGCGCCGAGAGCGACCCGGAGTCGGTCGCCGGTACGGCCGACGACCGCCAGCGCCTTGTTGAGGCGCTGGCCGGGCTGCCCGCCCAGATGCGCATGGTCGTGGTTTTGCGGGACGTGTACGACTTGCCACACGAAGAGATCGCCCGGGAGCTGGGCATAAGCCAGACCGCGGCCAAGGTCCGTCTCCACCGCGCTCGCCGGAGGCTGCGTGAGCAGCTGTTCCCGGCCACTTCGCCCGTGGCTGGCACAAAGCCGGCAAAGCAGCGTTCCCTTTTGCCAGTAGCACGTTCCGCCCCCGTGTCTGGCGCTGTCGTCGCGCTGAGGGCTGAGGCGGCGAGCGTCGCGGAGTCGGGCCTCAAAGGGGCGGACAGGCATGCAGCTGCGGTTTGACCACGGGCTGATGGCGCGACTGGCGGCTTTGCAGGTTCCCCTGGCGAGAGCCTCCAAGGGGCGCGAAGGGCCCGAGGTGACCTGCGCAGAGGTCGCCGTCGCCCTGCCGGCGATCCTTGACGCCGGCTCGGCTGCCGACGAGGCGGTCGTCGACCACGTCGGCGAGTGTTTGCGCTGTCAGTGCGAGCTCGCCAAGTACCGCAAGATGCTGCGTCTGCTCGACCAGCTACGCGCGGTTCGGGTGGAGCCGCCAGCGGGAACGGTGAGTGACGTGTTCGGCGCCCTCGAGCAAGCCGCCCAACGCCACGCCATTCGTTCGGCGCTGGCTGGGCGCCGCCTCGTCTGCGCCGGGGCACTCGCGGGGGCCACTGCCATGGTGGCGGTGACCATCGCCCGCCGTGGCCGCCTGCGGAGGGTCCGGCCGGTGGTGCTATCGTGATGCCGACCCGGGGCGACCGGTGCTCAGTCGGGCCACGACCCCGGTCCGGAGGGCAGTAGCTCAATTGGTAGAGCACCGGTCTCCAAAACCGGCGGTTGGGGGTTCGAGTCCCTCCTGCCCTGCTCACCGCTCTTTCGAGCCGAGGATTGTTTCGTGAATCGACAGACAAAGCGTCTCCTGCAGCGACAGGGCCAGTTAGACGAGGAAGGCGCTCCAGCCGCCGGCAATAGGCGGCCGCCCCCGAGTACCCAGCGCAGGCCCCAGGCGCCCGACCGCCCCAGCCTGCCCGCGCGCGTTGTCGAGTTCGCCCGCGAGGTCCGCAACGAGCTCGCCAAGGTCGCCTGGCCGAACCGCAAGGAGGTCGTCAAGTACACCATCGTGGTGTTCGTGACCCTCGTGTTCATGACGAGCCTCGTCTTCGGCCTCGACTCGGGGTTCGCCAAGGGCGTCCTCTTCCTCTTCGGCTACTGAGTGACGAAGACGGACTTAGGAGACGAAGAAGTGAGCGCCATTTTCCCAGACGACGCCTCAAACGAGACGGCTTCGGAATCGAAGTCTGCAACCCCCGAGGAGACACCGGCCGAGGAGCAGAAGGTCGCGACCTTCGACCTGCTCGAGTACGAGCTGCCCGGCCAGGAGGACGACGAGCCCGTAGTCCACGAGCCCAGTCCCTATGACAGGCCGGGGCAGTGGTACGTCGTGCACACCTACGCCGGTTACGAGAACAAAGTGAAGTCGAACCTCGAGAGCCGTATCTCTTCGATGAACATGGAGGACAGGATCTTCGAGGTGGTGATCCCCATGGAGGAGGTCGCCGAGATCAAGGGAGGAAAGCGCGTCTTCGTGCAGCGCAAGGTCTTCCCCGGCTACCTGCTCTGTCGCTGCGATCTCGACGACGACTCATGGTCGGTCATTCGCCAGACACCCGGTGTGACTGGATTCGTAGGCCCGGGCACCAAGCCCACGCCGCTGCCTCGTGCCGAGGTCGAGGCCATCTTGCAGGTGCGCCCGGAGGGCGTGGAGGGTCAAAAGCACCGTACCAAGCCGCGCCTCGAGCACCAGGTCGGTGACACGGTCCGGGTCAAGGAGGGTCCGTTCGCGGACTTCTCCGGCCAGATCGCGGAAATAAACGAGGACCAGCTCAAGCTCAAGGTCCTCGTCAACATCTTCGGCCGCGAGACGCCGGTCGAGCTCGAGTTCAGCCAGGTCGCCAAGCTCTAGCGCCTGGCAGGAAAAGAAAGAGGAACAACCTTCATGGCACGTCGCCGCGTCGCCGCCATAGTAAAGATCCAACTGCCCGCGGGAGCAGCCACGCCCGCTCCGCCTGTCGGGACGGCCCTCGGACCACACGGCGTGCAGACGATGGAGTTCTGCAAGCAGTACAACGCCGCCACAGAGAACCAGAGGGGCACGATCGTGCCCGTAGAGATAACCATCTACGAGGACCGCTCCTTCACCTTTGTGCTGAAGACGCCCCCGACGCCGTTCCTCATCCGTGAGGCCGCCGGCCTTGAGAAGGGGAGCAAGCTCGCCGGGCGGGAGTCCGCCGGCTCGATCACAGACGATCAGCTAGCGGACATCGCCAACAAGAAGATGCCGGACCTCAACGCCAACGACCTGGAAGCTGCCAAGCGTCAGGTGGCCGGCACCGCCCGCTCCATGGGTGTGACGGTGACGAAGTGATCACCGCCCCGCTGTCGAGCGGCCTGCCACACCGAAGGGAGCTGTGGAGATGAAAAGGGGAAAGCGGTACGCCGAAGCCATCAAGGGGTACGACCGCGACCGCCTCTATGGACCAGTCGAGGCGATCGAACTCGTGAAGAACCTCGCCAAGGCGCGTTTCGACGAGACCATTGAGCTGGCCGTGCGCCTTGGAGTAGACCCGCGCCGCGCCGACCAGATCGTCCGCGGCTCGCTCTCGCTGCCCTTCGGCACCGGTCGCTCGGTGCGCGTCGCCGTCTTTGCCGCCGGCGAGCAAGCGGCGGAGGCCCGCGCGGCCGGCGCCGACGTCGTCGGGTCGGACGACCTCGTGCAACGCATCGAGAAGGAGGGCTTCTTGGCCTTCGACGTCGCCATCGCCACGCCCGACATGATGGGCCAGGTGGGACGTCTCGGTCGGGTGCTTGGTCCCCGCGGCCTTATGCCGAACCCGAAGACCGGTACGGTCACGACAGACATCGCCAAGGCCGTCGCCGAGTACAAGGCCGGCCGCGTCGAGTACCGCACCGACCGGGTTGGCAACATTCACATCCCCATTGGCAAGGCCTCTTTTGATCGTGCCCAGTTGACCGGCAATTTCCGTGCCGCCGTTGACGAGCTCGTCCGGGCCAAGCCGGCTGCAGCCAAGGGCCGTTACCTGCGCTCGGTGACCGTCAGCTCGACCATGGGCCCAGGCGTCAAGATCGACCCGGCCAGGGCGCGCCTCACCGACGACTCTCTCGCGGCAGAACAGCTGGCGCTGGCTGCGACGGCCTGAGCTTTCGATGACCGGCGCCGGCTGGCCCTCCGGCGCAGGTCGGCTACTGTTGGCCTACAACTGAAAATCTCGCCGTAGATCTCCGGTGCGCCGAAAGGCGCTCAAAGGGTTCCCGACCCGCCCGACGAGGCGAAGTGCTAAGCGCTTCTCACGTCGTGCAGCGCCGCGGTCCCGGCGGAGCCGTAGTACAGGCCCCGGGCCGGAAGATGTGATCAAAGGAGCGCTCATGGCAGGTCCGAGACCTGAGAAGGTCGCAGTCGTCGAAGAGGTACGCGAGCATCTCGCGAACTCCGACGCGGCCATTCTCACCGAGTACCGCGGCCTCAAAGTCGGCGACCTCGCCACCTTGCGCCGCCAGCTGCGCACCGCCGGCGCCGATTACAAGGTGTTCAAGAACACCTTGGTGAAACGTGCCACAGCAGGCACGGACCGGGCTGTCCTCGATCCCTACCTTGAAGGGCCGACGGCTATCGCCTTTGTCCGCGATGACGTCGGAGCTGTCGCGAAGGTTCTGCGCGACTTCAGCCGCGTGCACCCAGAGCTCATCGTCAAGGGCGGGCTGCTCGGCACCAAGCTGGTGGACGCCCAGGGCGCGGGCGCTCTCGCCGACCTCCCCTCTCGCGAGCTGCTCTTGGCTCAGCTGGCGGGCGCCATGGCCGCACCGATGCGTCAGTTCGCCGGCCTGCTTCAGGCATTGCCGCGCAGCTTCGCTTACGGTCTGTCCGCCCTCATCGACAAGCGCGGAGGCATCACTTTGGAGCCGGCTGCAGCCACCGAGGCGGAAGCGCCGGCCGGAGAGACGGCCTCGCAGGAGGCCGCGCCGGCGGAGACCGCCGAGGTGATCGCGACAGAGACCCCAGAGCCTCAAGACGCACCAGTCGTCGACGCCGCCCAGTCGGATGCACCAACCGAGACGGCCTCGCAGGAGGCCGCCGAGCCCGCGTCAGGCGAGCCCGCGGACGCCGAGGAAGAGACTTCACTCGCGCCACAGGCACGTGCGGCCGAGGCCGAAGGTGCTGAGGCGTCACCGGTGGCGGAGGCCACCGAGGAGTAGTCCCGGGCGAACCGGGCACAGGCACGATCGACAACGACAACCATTCGTAAAACAGGAGGAGACATGGCAACCAAAGAAGAGATCCTCGAGGGCATCGCGGGCATGACCGTGCTCGAGCTGAGCGAGCTTTTGAAGGAGTTCGAGGAGAAGTTCGGCGTCACCGCGGCAGCTCCTGTGGCCGTAGCCGCCGCCTCCCCGTCCGGTGGCGGCGAGGCCGCTCCCGTCGAGGAGGAGCAGGACGAGTTCGACGTCGTCCTCGTCTCGGCCGGCGAGAAGAAGATCCAGGTGATCAAAGAGGTGCGCTCGCTCACGAGCCTGGGCCTCAAAGAGGCCAAGGACCTCGTCGACGGTGCCCCCAAAGCTGTCCTCGAAAAGGTATCGAAGGAGGACGCGGAGAAGGCAAAGGCACAGCTCGAAGAGGCCGGCGCCACCGTCGAGCTCAAGTAGTGCCCCGCTGGGGCGCCCGCGCCCCGAAGCCAAATCGGGGCGCCGCCGCTCGGCGGCAACCAGCCACCTTGACCTAAGGGCACGGTTCCCGTACCCTTCGCGTGGCGACGCTGCTTGCCGGTTGCTCGCGCGTCCTTGCGCGTGTAACATAAACGGTTGCCGTGCCCTTCCGTCAAGTGACCGCTCCACCTTTAGTTCCTTGACGCGCGCCCACGCATCGCTCAGCCCTGTTTCCCGGTCGATCAGCACCCGCGAGGAGTAGACCCTTGCCTTTACGTTCCCGCACCCCGGAGCGTTACTCGTTCGCCAACATCGACGAGGTACTTCCGCTTCCTGACTTAATTGCCGTTCAGCGCGACTCCTTCGACTGGTTCCTCGAGACGGGCCTCGCCGAGACATTCAGCGACATCAGCCCGATCGCAGACTTCACCGATCAGCTGAGCCTGAAGCTCGATTTCGACCCGACCGACCCGGACCTTCGGCCACCGCCAAAGTTCTCCATCGACGAGTGCAAAGCCAAGGACATCACCTACGCTGCCCCGATCTTCGTGCGGGCATCGTTCATGAACCGTTCCACCGGCGAGATCAAAGAGCAGACCGTCTTCATGGGGGACTTCCCGATGATGACGAGCCGCGGCACTTTCATCATCAACGGGACCGAGCGCGTGGTGGTCAGCCAGCTCGTCCGCTCGCCCGGGGTGATCTTCCAGCCCGGACGTGACCAGAAGACGATCGTCACCGGGACGATCCACCCCTACCGTGGGGAGTGGATCGAGTTCGACGTAGAGGCGAAGCCAAACCGCGACGTGAGCGCCGGCGCCCGCGTCGCTCGTAAGCGCCGCCTGTCGCTGTTCGTCGTGCTGCGCGCCCTCGGTTACGAGGACGAGGCGTTCTTGAACCGCTTCGTGCGCCACTTCGACTTCCTCGAGGCGCAGTGGGAACGCGAGCGCGAGCTCATCCCGACGCGCGACGAGGCGTTGCTCGAGATCTACAAGCGTGCCCGCCCCGGCGAGCCCCTATCTCTCGACGCCGCCCGCGTCTATTTCGAGAACGCGTTTTTCAACCCGCGGCGCTACGACCTCACGCGGGTCGGCCGCTACAAGCTGAACCGCAAGCTGGGACCGGAGATCGAGCGCATCTCCCAGTTGCTCGACATCCCGCTCGAGCACCCCGACGAGCACTCAGGCGTGCTCAGCCCAGCCGAGGTGCTGGCCGCTTCGACCTACATGCTCCATCTCGCCAACGGCGAGGCGGGTTACCGTCTCGACGACCAGGACCACTTCGCCAACCGGCGCATTCGTTCTGTAGGCGAGTTGATCCAGAACCAGGTTCGCATCGGCTTGTCTCGCATGGAGCGTGTCGTCCGTGAGCGCATGACGACCCAGGACGTCGAGGCGATCACGCCCCAGACGCTGATCAACATCCGTCCAGTGGTCGCTGCCATCAAGGAGTTCTTTGGCACGAGCCAGCTGTCGCAGTTCATGGACCAGCACAACCCCTTGTCGGGCCTGGCCCACAAGCGTCGCCTCTCGGCCCTCGGCCCAGGTGGCCTTTCGCGCGAACGTGCCGGCTTCGAGGTCCGAGACGTGCACACGTCCCACTACGGTCGCATGTGCCCGATCGAGACCCCGGAGGGGCCGAACATCGGCCTCATCGGTCACCTCGCCAGCTACGCCCGGGTTAACGACCACGGCTTCATCGAGACTCCCTACCGCAAGGTCGTCGACAGCCGCGTCACCGACGAGATCGTTTACTACGCGGCTGACGAGGAAGAGGAGTACGTCATAGCCCAGGCCTCGGCCGCCCTCGACGACGAGGGCCGTTTCGTAGGCGACCGCGTCCTTGTCCGCCGCGGCCCCCAAGGTGCCGGAGTGCGCGTGGGAGCGACCTCCACCTCCTATGGGACCGCGAGCGAGGTCGACTACGTCCCGCCTTCCGAGGTCGACTTGATGGACGTCTCCCCCAAGCAGATCCTCTCGGTCTCGACGGCGCTGATCCCCTTCGTCGAGCACGACGACGCCAACCGGGCCCTCATGGGCGCCAACATGCAAAAGCAGGCTGTTCCTCTGCTAGTGCCGGAGGCTCCCTACATCGGTACCGGTGTCGAGGCGAGAGCCGCCCGCGACGCGGGTGAGGTCGTGCTTGCCGAGGGCACCGGAAAAGTGGTCGAGGTTGCCGGCGACTACGTCATCGTCGAGTACAAGCCGGGCGAGAAGGACAGGCTGCACCAAGAGCTCGGCAGGAAGATCTACCCGGTCGCCAAGTTCCGCCGGTCCAACCAGAACACCTGCGTCAATCAAAAGCCGATCGTCTCTGAGGGCCAAGACGTCCGCCTCGGCGACGTCCTTGCCGACGGGCCGTCGACCCACAACGGCGAGCTCGCCCTCGGCAAGAACCTCCTCGTGGCCTTCATGCCCTGGGAGGGCTACAACTACGAGGACGCCATCATCCTGTCCGAGCGTCTCGTGCGCGACGACGTGCTCACCTCGATCCACATCGAGGAGCACGAGGTCGACGCCCGCGACACCAAGCTCGGCGCGGAGGAGATCACCCGGGACATCCCGAACCTGTCCGACGACATTCTCGCTGACCTCGACGAGCGGGGGATCATCCGCATCGGGGCCGAGGTTGACGCGGGCGACATCCTGGTCGGCAAGGTCACCCCGAAGGGCGAGACCGAGCTGACCCCAGAAGAGAGGCTGCTGAGGGCGATCTTCGGCGAGAAGGCGCGCGACGTGCGTGACACGAGCCTCAAGGTCCCCCACGGCGAGTCGGGCAAGGTCATCGACGTGCGTGTGTTCTCGCGTGACGATTCGCACCAATTGCCCCCCGGGGTCAACCAGCTGGTACGTGTCTACGTGGCGCAAAAGCGCAAGATCTCCGAGGGCGACAAGCTCGCGGGCCGCCATGGCAACAAGGGCGTCATCTCGAGGATCCTCCCCATCGCCGACATGCCGCATCTCGCGGACGGCACGCCGGTCGACATCATCTTGAACCCGCTGGGTGTCCCGAGCCGGATGAACGTCGGCCAGGTGCTCGAGGCGCACCTCGGTTACGCCGCCCGCTGGGGCTGGCAGGGCGCCGACAAGAAGGTTCTCGCCCAGAACATCGTCCGTGGCACCGAGACCAAGACCCGCCCGAGCACGGACCCGGCTATCTGGGTCTCGACCCCTGTCTTCGACGGCGCTCACTGGGACGAGCGCGAGGAGGCCGGTCGTCACCCGACGATCCAACACCTCTTCGAGACGTTGTTGCCCGACACCGTCGACGAGAGCAGCAAGATGATCGGTACCGACGGCAAGGTCACCTTGTACAACGGCCGCACCGGCGAGCCCTACGACAACACGGTCTGTGTCGGCTACGTCTACATCTTGAAGCTGGCCCACCTTGTCGACGACAAGATCCACGCCCGTTCCACGGGCCCGTACTCGATGATCACTCAGCAGCCCCTTGGTGGTAAGGCCCAGTTCGGTGGCCAGCGTTTCGGCGAGATGGAGGTATGGGCGCTCGAGGCATACGGCGCCGCCTACGCCCTGCAGGAGCTGCTCACGATCAAGTCTGACGACGTGTTGGGCCGCGTGAAGGTCTACGAGGCAATCGTCAAGGGCGAGAACATCCCCGAGCCCGGCATCCCCGAGAGCTTCAAGGTTCTCATCAAAGAGATGCAGTCCCTCTGCCTGGACGTCGAGGTGCTGTCGACCACCGGCGAGGAGATCGAGATGCGCGAGTTGGACGAGGACGTTTACCGGACCGCAGAGGAGCTGGGGATCGACATCAGCCGTCCCGAGCGGGGGTCCGACGAGGAGGACGCGCGCCGCGCCGGCGGAGAGGAGTTTCTAGGTGCTCGATGTCAACGATTTCGACCAGCTTCGTATAGGTCTCGCCACCGCCGACGACATCAGGACCTGGTCTCACGGCGAGGTCCGCAAGCCCGAGACGATCAACTACCGCACGCTGCGTCCGGAAAAGGACGGGTTGTTCTGCGAGAAGATCTTCGGCCCGACAAAGGACTGGGAGTGCTACTGCGGTAAGTACAAGCGCGTCCGGTTCCGCGGCATCATCTGCGAGCGCTGCGGAGTCGAGGTGACCCGTTCGAAGGTGCGTCGCGAGCGGATGGGGCACATCGAGCTGGCGGCCTCTGTCGTGCACATCTGGTATCTGCGCGGCACCCGCTCCTGGCTCGCCTACCTGCTCATGGGCACCGAGGCTCGTGAGGAGCTCAAGGCCAAGCAGCTCGAGAAGGTCATCTACTTCGCCGCCTATCTCGTCACCCATGTGGACGAGGAGCGCCGTCATGTTGACCTGCCCAACCTTGAGGCCGAGCTCAACACCGAGATAGGTGAGATCGAGCGCGCCAGGGACCTCGAGGCCGAGCGCCGCCTCACAGAGCTCGAGCACGAGCTCGCCGAGCTCGAGAGCTCCGGTGCCAAAGAGACCGAGATCCGTGCCCGCCAGCGCGCCGTCGAGAAGGAGATCACGGCTGTGCGCGACCGTGCGAACGAGGAGATCGTCCTCGCCCGGCGTGCCTTTGACGAGATCTCGGGCCTGCACGGGCGCAAGATCATCGAGGACGAGCTGTTGTGGCGCGAGCTTCGCAGTCGCTACGGCGACTACTTCGAGGGCGGGATGGGGGCCGAGGCGATCGCCCGTCTCATCGACCGTCTCGACCTCGACGAAGAAGAGCTGAAGCTGCGCGAGGCGATTGAGCCCACCGACGGTCGACGTCCCCTCTCGGCCCAGCGCAAGCAGAAGGCGATCAAGCGACTCAAGATCGTCTCGGCCTTCAACCGCCGCGACGAGACGGGCCGGCGGGTCAACGACCCCCGGGCAATGATCCTCGACGCCGTGCCGGTGATCCCGCCCGACCTGCGCCCGATGGTGCAGCTGGACGGTGGGCGCTTTGCGACCTCGGACCTTAACGACCTCTACCGGCGCGTCATCAACCGCAACAACAGGCTGAAGCGCCTCTTGGACCTCGGCGTGCCCGAGATCATCATCAACAACGAAAAGCGCATGCTGCAAGAGGCAGTGGACGCCCTGTTCGACAACGGCCGGCGCGGCCGGCCCGTGACAGGGCCCGGCAACCGGCCCTTGAAGAGCCTGTCGGACATGTTGAAGGGCAAGCAGGGACGTTTCCGTCAGAACCTGCTCGGCAAGCGCGTCGACTACTCGGGCCGCTCGGTCATCGTCGTCGGCCCGACGCTCAAGCTCCATCAGTGCGGACTACCCAAGCTCATGGCGCTCGAGCTCTTCAAGCCGTTCGTCATGAAGCGTCTCGTCGACACTGAGATCGCCCAGAACATCAAGTCCGCCAAGCGGATGGTCGAGCGCCGGCGCATCCAGGTCTGGGACGTGCTCGACGAGGTCATAAAGGAGCACCCTGTCTTTTTGAACAGGGCGCCCACCCTGCACCGCCTCGGCATCCAGGCCTTCGAGCCGATCCTGGTCGAAGGCAAGGCGATCCAGATCCACCCCCTCGTGTGCACCGCCTTCAACGCCGACTTCGACGGTGACCAGATGGCTGTCCACCTCCCCCTGTCGGCCGAGGCCCAGGCCGAGGCGCGCGTGCTCATGCTCTCGGCTAACAACATCCTCTCGCCGGCTACGGGCCGCCCGATCACAGTGCCCGGCCAGGACATGGTGTTCGGTGCTTACTACCTGACCCTCATGGTCGACGGTGACAAGGGCGAGGGCAGCGTCTTCCGCCGTTTGTACGACGTCGAGCAGGCTTGGGAGAACGGCAGCATCGCCCTTCACGCCAAGATCAGGATCCGCCCGGGACCGGACGGCTACGAGCTCCCGCTGCGGGGCCTGCGTCACGGAGACACGGCCGAGGTCGAAGAGCCCGCCGAGGTCGAGACGACCGCTGGCCGGCTTTTCTTCAACCAGGCTCTGCCGGCCGGCTTCGGCTTTGTCAACGACGTTGTTGGCAAGCGGAACACTTCGCTCGCGACCATCGTCGAGCAGATCGCGGCGCATTACTCCAAGGTCCGCGTGGCCGAGAGCCTTGACCGGATCAAGGACCTGGGCTTCCGTTTCGCCACCCGCTCGGGTCTTACGATCTCGATCGATGACGTGAAGACGCCGCCCGACAAGCAGACGATTCTCGATCGCTACGAGAAGGAGGCGGAAAAGGCCGAGACCCAGTTCCGCCGCGGCATCATCACTGACGACGAGCGCCGCCAGAAGGAAATCGAGATCTGGACGTCGGCTAACTCCGAGGTAGGTCGAGCGATGGAGAAGACCCTCGCCACGATCGGTTTCAACCCGCTCGACATGATGGTGGACTCAGGCGCTCGAGGCAACCCTCAGCAGGTCCGTCAGATCGCCGGCATGAAGGGCCTTGTCTCCAACCCGCGTGGTGAGATGATCCCCCGGCCAATCAAGTCCTCCTTCCGCGAAGGCCTCTCGGTGCTCGAGTACTTCATCTCGACCCACGGCGCCCGCAAGGGCCTCGCTGACACAGCTCTGCGCACGGCTGACTCCGGCTACCTCACCCGTCGCCTGGTCGACGTCGCCCAGGAGCTCATCATCCGCGAGCCCGACTGCGGAAGCACGAGGGGCATCTGGATCGAGGGGATAGGGCCGGACCAGGCAGGCAAGCGGAGCTATCTCGAGACGCGCCTTTACGGGCGTGTTCTCGTCGAGCCCGTGAAGCTTTCCGACGGGACGGTCTTCGAGGCCGGTCGTGTGCTTCGCGATCTCGAGGTACAGCAGCTCTCCGCCGACCCCGAGATCGACCGGGTGCGAACGCGATCGGTTCTCACATGCGAGGCCACCCACGGCGTGTGCGCCGCCTGCTACGGCCAGTCGCTGGCCACAGGGCGCGAGATCGAGCTCGGCGAAGCCGTTGGCGTGATCGCCGCCCAGTCGATCGGTGAGCCCGGCACCCAGCTGACGATGCGTACGTTCCACACTGGTGGCATCGTCGGTGAGGACATCACCCACGGACTGCCGCGTGTCGTCGAGCTGTTCGAGGCCCGCACCCCGAAGGGGGCAGCGGTGCTCGCTCGGACCTCGGGCGTGATCCGTATCGACGAGGACGAGACGGGCCGGCGTGTGGTCGTCGTCGCAGACGACGGCACCGAGGAGACGGTCTCGGTCTCGGCGAGGGCGCACCTTGAGGTCGTGGCCGGCCAGGAGGTCAGCCCCGGCGATGCTCTCGTCGACGGCCCGAAGGACCCCAAGGAGCTGCTCGAGATCAAGGGCATTCGCGAGACCCAGCAGTATCTCGTCGAAGAGGTACAGAAGGTCTACCGGGACCAAGGCGTGTCGATCCACGACAAGCACATCGAGCTCATCGTTCGCCAGATGCTGCGCCGTGTGCTCGTTGCCGAACCGGGCGACGCGCCCTTCCTACCGGGGGAGCGTGTCGACAACCAGCGCTACGCGGCGGTCAACCGCGACCTGGTCCAGGCGGGCAAGCGTGCCGCCGAGGGACGCCCCGAGCTGATGGGAATCACCAAGGCGTCGCTCGCGACCGATTCGTGGCTCTCGGCGGCGTCGTTCCAGGAGACCACACGGGTGCTCACCGAAGCCGCCATCGAGTCGAAGTCGGACCAGCTGTTCGGCCTCAAGGAGAACATCATCATCGGCAAGCTGATACCTGCGGGAACGGGCATGACCCACTACCGCAGCGTGGAGGTTTCGACGCCGGACGCCGAGCGCATGTCGTTCTGGTCCTCCGACCTCGATGCCGGCGACACCGGCGAGCCGAGCACCGACAACCTGGCTTCGTGGCTCCGCGACGTCGGGCGTTCGGCCTTCGGGGGCCCCTATGAGTCAGAAGACCCCTACGCAGCGGCCGGGGGCGCTTACGCCAGCTTCGGCCCGACAGATGACCTCGACGTGGCCGCCGCCGCCGACCCGCTCGCCGACCTGGGGCCGGCCGAGGAAGGTTCCGCTTGACAAGGACCTAGACTGCTGTTTGCCGGGAGCGGTGACCGCTCCTATCATCGTTCCGTCGTGTGGGCGTGCCACAGCGTCCACGGCACTTCAATGCAATCCCAGAGAGGTTCGTGTGCCCACTATCGCTCAGCTCGTCCGCAAGGGCCGTTCGTCCAAGCGGTCGAAGACGAAGACCCCCGCCCTCAAGGGGGCGCCGCAGCGTCGCGGCGTGTGCACGCGCGTCTACACCACGACGCCGAAGAAGCCGAACTCCGCCCTTCGCAAGGTCGCCCGCGTGCGGCTCACGAGCGGGTCGGAGGTCACCGCCTATATCCCCGGAGTGGGTCACAACCTTCAGGAGCACTCGATCGTGCTCGTGCGCGGCGGTCGTGTGAAGGACCTCCCGGGCGTCCGCTACAAGATCGTGCGTGGCACTTTGGACACCTCGGGCGTGCGCGACCGCGCCCAGGCCCGTAGCCGCTACGGCGCCAAGAAGGAGTCCTGATTTGCCTCGCAACGGCCCCCCCGCTCGTCGTGAGCTCGTCCCCGACCCGGTTTACCGCTCGGTGCTCGTCACCCAGCTGTGCAACAAGGTGCTGTCGAGGGGCAAGCGTTCCCTAGCCGAGCGCATCGTCTACGACGCCCTTGACGTCGTCAAGGAGAAGACGGGCGGTGACCCGCTCCAGCTGTTGAAGCGGGCGCTCGACAATGCCCGGCCCGAGCTCGAGGTGCGGTCCAGGCGCGTCGGTGGCGCCACCTACCAGGTCCCCGTGGAGCTGCGGCCCCGGCGGGCGACGACGCTATCGATCCGCTGGCTCGTCAACTACTCTCGCCAGCGCCGCGAGCGCACAATGGCCCTCAGGCTCGCGAACGAGATCCTCGACGCTTCCAACGGCGTCGGCGCGACCGTGAAGCGCAAGGAGGACCTCCACAAGATGGCAGAGTCAAACAAGGCGTTCGCCCACTACCGCTGGTAGTAGCCCACGGCGCCCCGACTCGGGGTGAGCTGGTGGCCCCGGCTTCTCGCCAGGGCGCGCCCGCGGTTACGGTGCGGCGACGCCTGCGCGCAGCACCGTGCCGAAAGACGTCCCGCCCCGATCCCTACAACTGAAAGAAACGAAGCAAGTCGATGGCCAATCCATCAACCATCCGAGAGTTCCCTCTAGCCAAGACCCGCAACATCGGGATCATGGCCCACATCGACGCGGGCAAGACCACCACGACCGAGCGCATCTTGTACTACACGGGGCGCACCTACAAGATCGGCGAGGTTCACGAGGGCGGCACCGTCATGGACTGGATGATCCAAGAGCAAGAGCGCGGGATCACCATCACCTCCGCCGCTACGACCTGCCGTTGGCGCGACACCTGGATCAACATCATCGACACGCCCGGTCACGTGGACTTCACCGTTGAGGTGGAGCGGTCCTTGCGCGTCCTAGACGGGGCTGTCGCCGTGTTCGACGCCGTCGCCGGAGTCGAGCCCCAGACCGAGACCGTCTGGCGCCAGGCGAACAAGTACCGCGTGCCCCGTATGTGCTTTGTCAACAAGATGGACCGGGTCGGTGCCGACTTCGACCGTACCGTTGCCATGATCCGCGACCGCCTCGAGGCCAACCCGGCCGTCATACAGCTCCCGATAGGCGCCGAGGGCAACTTCGAGGGCGTCATCGACCTGTTGAAGATGAAGGCGCTCGTCTGGGGTGAGGGAATGGGCGAGACCTGGGAGACCCGCGAGATCCCCGCCCACCTTCTCGTCGGTGCCGAGCAAGCCCGCCACGGACTCGTAGACGTCTTGTCGAACTTCGACGACAACATCATGGAGCGGTACGTCGCGGACCAGGAGATCACCGCCGACGATCTGCGCAAGGCGCTGAGAAGGGCGACTATCGCCAGCGAGGTTGTGCCCGTGCTCTGCGGCTCGGCGTTCAAGAACAAAGCCGTCCAGCCGATGCTCGACGCCGTCGTCGACTACCTGCCGAGCCCGCTCGACGTGCCGCCCACAGCGGGCCTCGAGCCCCGCACCGACAAGGAGATCACCCGCGACCACCGCGATGACGAGCCCTTCTCCTCGCTCGCTTTCAAGATCATGAGCGATCCCTTCGTAGGCAAGCTCACTTATCTGCGCGTCTACTCCGGCACTCTCGAAAAGGGCACCACGGTCCTCAACTCGTCGCGGGACAAGAAAGAGCGGATCGGGCGCATCTTGCAGATGCACGCCAACCACAGGGAGGACCGAGAGGCGGTCTACACCGGCGACATCGTCGCTGTCGTCGGCCTCAAGGCGACCACGACGGGCGACACGTTGTGCGACCTCGCCCACCCGATCGTGCTCGAGTCGCTCGAGTTCCCCGAGCCGGTGATCCACGTCGCCGTCGAGCCCAAGACAAAGGCAGACCAGGACAAGCTCTCCCGCGCCCTGTTCGCCTTGAGCGAGGAGGACCCGACATTCCGGGTGCGCTCGGACCAAGAGACCGGCCAGACGGTCATCTCCGGCATGGGCGAGCTCCATCTCGAGGTTCTCGTCGACCGGATGCTGCGCGAGTTCAAGGTCGACGCCAACGTCGGCAAGCCCCAGGTCGCCTACCGCGAGACGATCCGCAACGCGGTGCACAAGATCGAGGAGCGCTACATCCGCCAGACCGGTGGCCGTGGACAGTACGGCCACGTCGTCATCGACCTCGAGCCGACAGGGCCCGGGGGCGGTTTCGAGTTCGTCGACAAGATCACGGGCGGTGTGATCCCAAAGGAGTACATCCCCGCCGTCGACGCTGGCATCCAGGAGGCGATGAACTCTGGCGTGCTCGCCGGGTTCCCGATCGTCGACGTCCGAGTAACGCTGACCTACGGTTCGTACCACGACGTCGACTCCTCCGAAATGGCCTTCAAGATCGCCGGATCGATGGCGTTCAAGAAGGCTGTGCGGGCGGCGCACCCCGTATTGCTCGAGCCGATCATGGGCGTCGAGGTGGTGGCGCCCGAGGACAACCTCGGTGACGTCATCGGCGACCTCTCCTCGCGCCGGGGACGCATCGAGGGCATGGAACAACGTGGTACGAGCCATGTCGTGAGGGCCCAGGTCCCACTGTCCGATATGTTCGGCTACGCTACCGACCTGCGTTCCCGCACCCAGGGTCGCGCGACGTACACGATGCAGTTCGACTCCTACCAGGAGGTTCCAGAGTCGGTGTCCCGGGAGATTGTCGCCCGGGTGACCGGCGAATGAGCGGGGACGGGGTCAACACCGAAGCGAGCTTTATCGCCCCGGTGCGCCACTGAACAGAGCCCTCGAACCGGGAGAGCCCCGGCCGTTGGCCCTGAGCAACAGTTCGCGTCAGAATCAACAAGCAGTCCACCAACATGGAGGCGCCCAGGCGGCGCAGCCCTGATCAAACGGAGCGGTCGGCAACAATGGCCAAGAAGAAGTTCGAGCGGACGAAGCCTCACGTCAACGTCGGAACGATGGGGCACATCGACCACGGTAAGACGACCCTCACCGCGGCGATCACAAAGGTCCTCCACGAGAAGAACCCGAACGTCGCCTTCACGGCGTTCGATCAGATCGACAAGGCCCCCGAGGAAAAGGCGCGCGGCATCACCATCGCCATCGCCCACGTCGAGTATGAGACCGACAAGCGCCATTACGCGCACGTCGACATGCCGGGCCACGCCGACTACATCAAGAACATGATCACGGGCGCTGCCCAGGTCGACGGCGCCATCCTCGTCGTCTCGGCCGCTGACGGCCCCATGCCCCAGACGCGCGAGCACGTGCTGCTCGCCCGCCAGGTGAACGTGCCCTCGATAGTGGTCGCCCTCAACAAGGTCGACATGGTCGACGACGAGGAGCTCTTGGACCTCGTCGAGCTCGAGGTGCGCGAGCTGCTCACCGACTACGAGTTTCCGGGCGACGACACCCCGGTCATCCGCGTGAGCGCCCTCAAAGCGCTCGACGGCGACCCAGAGGCAGCCGAGGGCGTCATCAGGCTCATGGAGGCTGTGGACGACTTCATCCCCGAGCCGGCACGTGAGATCGACAAGCCCTTCTTGATGTCGGTCGAGGACGTCATGACCATCACTGGCCGAGGGACTGTCGTGACCGGCCGTATCGAGCAGGGCATCGTCAAGGTCGGAGACGACGTCGAGATAGTCGGCCTGCGCCCGACCCAGAAGACGGTCTGCACCGGCGTGGAGATGTTCCACAAGCTGCTCGACCAGGGCCAGGCGGGCGACAACGTCGGCCTGCTGCTGCGTGGCACGAAGAAGGAGGACGTCGAGCGCGGCCAGGTGGTCTGCAAGCCGGGCTCCATCACTCCCCACACCACCTTCGAGGCCAACGTCTACGTGCTCAAGAAGGAAGAGGGTGGCCGCCACAAGCCCTTCTTCAGCAACTACCGGCCGCAGTTCTATTTCCGCACCACCGACGTCACCGGCACGATCGAGCTCGCCGAGGGCACCGAGATGGTCATGCCGGGTGACAACACCGTCATGACCGTGGAGCTGGGCAAGCCGATCGCGATGACCGAGGGCCTCCGTTTTGCCATCCGCGAGGGTGGCCGCACGGTCGGTGCCGGCGCCGTGACCAAGATCCTCAAGTAGGAGAGGCGACATGGCAGAGGGCCCCCGTCAACGGATCCGTATCCGGCTCAAGGCTTACGACCACGAGATCATCGACCAGTCGACGAAGAAGATCGTCGAGACGGTGCTGCGCACCCAGGCCAAGGTACGCGGCCCGGTCCCGCTGCCGACCGAGATGCACCGCTACACGGTGATCCGGTCCCCGCACAAGCACAAGGACAGCCGCGAGCACTTCGAGATGCGGATCCACAAGCGCCTCGTCGACATCGTCGAGCACACGCCGAAAACGGTGGACTCGCTGCAACGCCTCGACCTGCCCGCCGGCGTAGACATAGAGATCAAGATCCAGACCGCATAGCCGCCGACCGCCAAAGCGCCCTTGGGCCGCCTGGCGGTCCGGTGCTATGCTCTTTCACTCGGCGGGCACGTTGTCCGTCGCAGTTACCAGCACGAAGTCCGAAAGCGCCCCCGGCACCATAAGGGGGGACCTTCCGGCAGACATGATGTGCGCTCCGTTCGGGATGCCCGGGCGGAGCGTCCGCACGACAAGGGGCTGTCATCCACAGCCAGTCGGGCGCGAACGGCGACAACGGGTGACACACCATCCGTTCTGTCCGCGAGCCCCGTCGCGATCACGAACAGAAGCAGAGAGAGCATGGCCACCAAGGCGATCGTCGGCGAGAAAGTCGGCATGACACAGGTTTGGGATGAGGCGCAGCGCGTCGTCCCCGTGACGATGGTCAAGGTCGCGCCTGTCCGCGTAGTTGCTGTGAAGACCCCGGCCCAAGAGGGCTACTCCGCCCTGCAGGTGACCTACGGCGTGCGGAAGGCCAGCAAGCTCAACAAGCCGGAGGCCGGCCACTTCGCGGCTGCGGGCGTCGAGCCGGGCGTGAAGCTCATCGAGCTGCGCCTCGACGACACGAGCGGTTACTCGGTCGGCCAGGAGATCGACGCCGGCATCCTCACCGCGGGCGACAGGATCGACGTCACCGCCGTCTCCAAGGGCAAGGGATTTGCCGGTGGCATGAAACGCCACAATTTCAAGGGCCAAGGTGGCGCCCACGGCAACCACAAGCACCACCGGGCCCCCGGCTCGGTCGGGGCGTGCGCGACCCCGGCCCGGGTGTTCAAGGGCACCCGGATGGCGGGCCACATGGGTTCTGAGCGTGTGACGACGCTCAACTTAGAAGTCGTCATGGCCGATCCCGAGCGCGAGATCATCCTCATAAAAGGCGCTGTCCCGGGGCCCAAAGGTGCCATGGTCCTCATCCGCAACGCCATCAAGGGGGCCCAGTCATGACCGACACCATGGTCCAAGCGCCCCCGTGGCTGTTCGTCGAGCGTTGCAACGACTCAGGCGAGCTCCTGGGCGTCGTCCAGCTCGATGAGGAGTACTTCGGGGCTCTCGTCAACGTGCCCCTCTTGCACCAAGTCGTCACCGCCCAGCTAGCGGCCAAGCGCTCCGGCACCCACAGCACCAAGACGCGGGCCGAGGTCTCCGGTGGAGGCGCCAAGCCCTACAAGCAAAAGGGCACCGGTCGTGCCCGCCAGGGAACGACGCGCGCGCCCCCAGTTCACCGGAGGTGGGATCGCCTTTGGCCCAAAGCCGCGCGACTACTCCCAGGCCACACCCCGCAAAATGGTCCGCCAGGCGCTGCGCGCCGCCCTCTCGGACAGGGCGATCGAGGGCAGGATCTGCCTCGTAGACCACTGGTCCTACGAGGAGCCGAAGACAAAGGCGGCCAAGGCCTCGCTCGAGGCCCTCGGCCTCGACGGCCGTATCCTGCTCGTCCTCGGCAGCGAGGACGTTCTCGCCGAGCGCTCCTTCGCGAACCTGCCCCAGGTCGACATCGTCGAGGCCGCGCAGCTCACCGCCTACGACGTCGTCGTCTCGGACTGGGTCGTCTTCAGCGACGACACCCTGCCGGGTCAGGCCTCCGACGCCCCAGAGGGCACTGTGGCCTATACCTCGGCCCGCCCAGCTGTGAGCGAGCCAGACGAGGACGCCGCTGAGGCCACAGCCGTTCTGGGCGAGGACGAAGAGACGGTCGCAGACATGGACGAGGAACCGGTGCAGGACGCGGAGCCCGTCGAGACCGACGCCGTCGCCGAGCCTGAGATCCCCGAGCTAGAGCTCAGCACGGAGCCGGAACAAGGCGTTGTCGAGGAGGAGCCTGCCGAGGCACCCAAGCCGAAGGCGCGGACGCGCACGCGCAAGCCCGTCGTCTCCGAGCCGGCCGAGACCGAGGACAAGGAAGAGGGCAAGTGAGCGGCGACCGATCCATCTTGTTGCGCCCTGTCGTCTCGGAGAAGTCGTATGCCTTGATGGACGAGCACACCTACGTGTTTGTCGTCGACCCCAAGGCGAGCAAGGTCGAGATCCGGACTGCCGTTGAGGACGCCTTCGGCGTCCGCGTCGCGAGCGTGAACACCTTGGTGCGCAAGGGCAAGCGCAAGCGCCAGCGCCGCTCCGGTGGCTTCGGCAAGCGACCGGACCAAAAGCGGGCCATCGTGCGACTCATCGGTGATGACCGCATCGAGCTGTTCGAGGGCTGAGGAGCATCGTCATGGCACTGCGCAAACGTAAGCCGACCAGCGCCGGGCGGCGCTTCCAGTCGGTCTCGGACTTCTCTGAGATCACCAAGTCCCGACCCGAAAAGACCCTCCTCGTCCCTCAGTCGGGCACGGGTGGGCGGAACAATCACGGCCGCAAGACCGCCCGCCACCGGGGCGCGGGCCACAAGCAGCAGTACCGCCTCGTCGACTTCCGCAGGGACAAGGACGACATCCCCGCCAAGGTGGCGGCCATCGAGTACGACCCGAACCGCAATGCCCGCATCGCCCTTTTGCACTATCTGGACGGCGAGAAGCGCTACATCATCGCCCCCGCCCGCGTCGAAGTCGGCGACATGCTCATGTCCGGGCCGACGGCCGAAATCCGCCCCGGCAACGCCCTGCCGCTTCGCTACATCCCGGTCGGTTCTGTGATCCACAACGTCGAGCTGCGGCCCGGTGGTGGCGGCAAGCTCGCCCGAGGCGCCGGCATGAGCGTGCAGCTCGTCGCAAAGGAAGGCACTTTCGCCACCTTGCGCTTGCCATCGACCGAGATGAGGCGCGTGCCGATCGACTGCCGGGGGACACTGGGCGAGGTAGGCAACTCCGAGGCCGAGCTGATCTCGATCGGAAAGGCTGGCCGCAACCGCTGGAAGGGCATCCGGCCCCAGACCCGTGGCGTGGCCATGAACCCCGTCGACCACCCACTCGGCGGTGGGGAGGGCAAGACCTCAGGTGGACGCCATCCAGTTTCGCCATGGGGCCAGCCCGAGGGCAGGACCCGTCCGCGCCACAAGCCGTCAGATCAACTCATCATCCGTCGTCGCCGCAGCCGCGGCGCCCGCCGCTAGAGCCGAGCGGAGCCAACATGCCTCGTAGCTTAAAAAAGGGTCCATTTGTGGACGACCATCTGCTCCGCAAGGTCGACACCTTGAACCTCTCGAACGAAAAGCGCGTCATCAAGACCTGGTCGCGCCGTTCCACGATCATCCCCGACATGGTCGGGCACACGATCGCCGTCCATGACGGGCGTAAGCACGTGCCCGTGTACGTGACCGAGTCGATGGTCGGCCACAAGCTTGGTGAGTTCGCCCCCACGCGCACCTTCCGCTACCACGCCGGCCAGGAACGGGCGGCGAGGCGCTGACATGACCGGTTTGAAGACCAACGAGCGGCCAGGGACCCGCGCCGTGCTCAAGCATTCGGGTGTGTCCGCCTTCAAGGCCCGTGAGGTGCTCGACCTGATCCGGGGCAAGGACTACCAACGCGCCTCGGAGATCCTCGAATACCGCGACCGTGAGGTCGCCTCCGTCATCGGCAAGGTGCTCCACTCGGCTGCCTCCAACGCCTTCCACAACGAAGGTCTCGACCCCGAGGAGCTGTTCGTTTCCGCCTGCTACGCGGACGAGGGCACGACGCTCAAGCGCTGGCGGCCGCGTGCGTGTGGCCGGGCCACGCGCATTCGCAAGCGCACGTGCCACGTGACGGTGATCGTCTCGCGTATGAACGAGGAAGATCTAGCTCGCCGCCGTGCCCGAATCGCGGCAGAGGCCGCCGACAGGCGAGCCAGGCGCGTTGCCGGAGCGCGCCGCCAGGGCCGGGCCGCGCGAGCCGAGGCTGCGGCCTCGACGACCGCCGAGGAGCCTGTCGACGAGGAAGTTCTCGAGATTGTGGCCGCGGGTGAGACCACCGAGGCGACCGATCTCGACGCGGCTGTGGAGGACGCCCTTTCCTCCGAAGACGATGCCGGGGCCGACGAGGAGCTCGAGGAAGACGACGGCTCTGCCGCCGAAGCAGAAGACGAGGCCGAGGGCGATGGCGAGGCTGCCGACGGCGACGAAGACGACGCCGAGGCCGACGATGCCGCAGGCGACGAGGAGACGAGCGACTGATGGGCCAAAAGGTCAACCCCTACGGTTTCCGCCTCGGTGTCACGACCGACTGGAAGTCCCGCTGGTTCGACGATCGCAACTACCAGGACTCAGTGGTCGAGGACTGGAAGGTCCGCGACTACCTGATGACCCAGCTCGAGGCTGCGGCCGTAAGCCGTATCGAGATCGAGCGCACACGCGACCGCCTGCGCATCGACGTCCATACCGCCCGGCCGGGCATCGTCATCGGTCGGCGGGGTGCCGAGGCTGACAGGCTGCGTCGTCAGCTCGCGCGGATAACCCACAACGCCAACGTGCAGCTCAACATCCAGGAAATCAAGCAGCCCGAGCTCGACGCGGCCCTTATCGCCCAGGGCATCGCCGACCAGCTCCAGCGTCGCATCAGCTTCCGCCGGGCCATGAAGCGTGCGATCCAGACGGTGCAAAAGGCAGGGGCCCAGGGCGTACGCGTGCAGTGCTCGGGCCGCCTTGGCGGCTCGGAGATGGCGCGCAAGGAGTCCTACCGCGAGGGCCGCGTGCCTCTGCACACCCTGCGTGCCGACATCGACTTCGGCTTTCGCGAGGCGCGGTACTTCGACCGGGCGCATCGGGATCAAGGTCTGGATCTACAAGGGCGACATCTTGCCCTACAAGACCTCGGCTGAGGAGAAGATCTCCCGTGAGGCGGCCATGGCCGTCGGCGAGACCTCCGGCCAGGCGCGCCCGAGGCGCATCGTCACCGCTGGCGGCGGCCGCCGCAGGCCTGAGCTCGGCGAGCCCGGGTCGGTCGCGCCCGAGCAGGTGCCCGAGCTGGAGGTCGAGCAGGAAGTCGTGCCTGAGGCCGAGCCAGAGCCAGTCGCCGAGGCCGCCGTCGAGCCGGTTGCTGCGCCAGCTACCTCCGACGACCCGCTCGAGAAGCTCCTCGCCGAAGAGGAAGAGATAGAGCGTCGCACCCGCGAGCAGCACCACGACGTGCCTCATTTCCGTAGGGAGGCCGATTGAGATGTTGATGCCCCGCAGGGTCAAGCACCGCAAGCAGCAGCGCGGGCGGACGTCCGGCATGACAAAGGGCGGCGCCACGATCAACTTCGGCGACTACGGGATACAGGCCCTTGAACCGGCATGGCTCACCGCCCGACAGATCGAGGCTGCCCGAATCGCCATGACACGCCACATAAAGCGTGGTGGCAAGGTTTGGATCCGGGTCTTCCCAGACAAGCCCGTCACTCAAAAGCCCGCCGAGACACGCATGGGCTCGGGCAAGGGCAACCCGGAGCACTGGGTCGCCGTCGTCCGACCCGGGCGCATCTTGTTCGAGCTGAGCGGTGTAGACGAGGCCCTCGCCCACTCCGCCCTCGAGCGGGCGATCCAGAAGCTGCCTATCAAGGCGCGCGTCGTGGCGCGACCGGGTCTCGGCGACAACGCGGAGGTGCTCATCTGATGGCCGACGCAGTCGAAATTCGAGAGCTCGACGACGAGGAGCTCGACAACAAGCTTGTCGAGGCCCGCAAGGAGCTGTTCAACCTCCGCTTTCAGGCAGCCACCGGCCGGCTGGACAACAACGCCCGGGTGACCCAGGTGCGCAGGGACATCGCCCGGCTGCTCACGGTGCGGCGCGCCCGCGAGATCGACGCCGCCGAGCTCGCCCAAGCGGCCGCTATCCAGGCAGGGACGAAGGAGAAGTGATGGCCGACAACCAAGCCCAACCGGGCACTTCGAGCCCTGCCGGTGAGCAGGAGACGGAAAAGCGCGTCAACAGGCGCCGGGTCCGCGAGGGGACCGTCGTCGAGAACCGTATGGACAAAACGGCGGTCGTAGCGGTCGTCGAGCGTGTCCGGCACGCCAAGTACTCAAAGACCGTGCAACGTACCCGCCACCTTTACGTGCACGACGAGAACAACGACGCCGCCACGGGTGACCGTGTGCGGGTGGCCGAGACGCGTCCATTCTCAAAGCTGAAGCGGTGGCGGCTCGTCGAGGTCCTGGAGCGTGCGCGGTGATCCAGCAAGAATCCCGTTTACGTGTCGCCGACAACTCCGGCGCCAAAGAGGTGCTCTGCATCAAGGTGCTCGGCGGCACGCGCCGCCGTTACGCCTCGATCGGAGATGTCTTCATTGCGACAGTCAAGGACGCCGTCCCTGGGGCGGCTGTCAAAAAGGGCGACGTCGTGCGCTGCGTGGTCGTGCGGACAAAGAAGGAGAACCGCAGGCCCGATGGCAGTTACATCCGTTTTGACGAGAATGCCGCAGTGCTGATCAACGACCAGTTGCAGCCACGCGGCACGCGCATCTTCGGCCCGGTCGGGCGCGAACTCCGCGACAAGCGCTTCATGCGCATCGTCTCGCTTGCTCCAGAGGTGATCTGAGTGCGTATCAAAAAGGGGGACCGGGTCCAGGTGCTCACGGGCAAGGACCGGGGCAAGTCGGGCGAGGTGATGCACGTCCTGCCTGCCCGCAACCGGGTGATCGTCGACGGCGTCAACGTCGCCAAGCGCTCCACGAGGGCCAAGCGCGGCACCATGCAGGGCGGCATCATCGACAAGGACATGCCCATCGACGCCTCTACTGTCGCCATCATCTGCGCTCAGTGCGGCCCGACCCGGGTCGGCTACAGGATCGACGACCAGGGTCGCAAGGTCCGTGTCTGCCGCAAGTGCGGAGGTGACCTGTGAGCCCGGCGGTGATCGAGCGGCCTCGTCTGCGCCAGCGCTATGACACCGAGGTCCGCCAGGCACTCCTAGAAGAGCTGGGTGTCTCCAATGTCATGGAGGTGCCCCGCCTCCAAAAGATCGTGATCAACATGGGCGTTGGCAGGGCCACTCAGCAGCAGTCGCTGCTCGAGGGCGCCGTCACCGACCTGCAGCTGATCGCCGGCCAGCGCCCCGTGGTGACAAAGGCGTGCCGCTCGATCGCGGCCTTCAAGCTTCGCGAGGGGATGTCGATCGGTTGCATGGTGACGCTTCGGGGCGATCGCATGTGGGAGTTCTTCGACAGGCTGATCAGCGTTGCCATCCCCCGTATACGTGACTTCCGCGGATTGTCGTCCAAGTTGTTCGACGGCCGGGGGAACTACACCTTCGGAGTCACCGAGCAGCTTATTTTCCCCGAGATCGACTACGACAAGGTCGACACCCCGCGCGGCATGGACATCACGATCGTGACGTCCGCCCGCACCGATGCCGAAGGCCGGGCCTTGCTCGCCGCCTTCGGGTTCCCGTTCCGACGTGAAGGGCAGTAGAGCCGAGCCATGGCCAAGAAGGCATTGATAGAAAAGCAACAGGCCAAGCCCAAGTTCAAGGTGCGTGGCTACACGCGTTGCCGGCGCTGTGGCCGGCCGAGGTCGGTGTACCGCAAGTTCGGGCTCTGCCGCATCTGCCTGCGCGAGCTCGTGCATGCCGGCGAAGTGCCCGGCGTCACAAAGGCCAGCTGGTGAGAGGAGGGGACCGTCCATGACAATGACTGACCCCATCGCGGACATGCTGACGCGCGTTCGCAACGCGAACGTGGCCATGCACGACACGGTTCGCATGCCCAGCTCGAGGCTTAAAGAGGCACTCGCCGTCATCTTGGAGCGCGAGGGCTACATCGCCGGGTACAAGACCGTGCCCAAAGAGGGTCGCCCCGGCGAGATGCTCGAGATCTCCCTCAAGTACACCCCCGACAGGGCACGGGTGATCGGCGGGCTGAAGCGTGTGTCCAAGCCGGGCCTTCGCATCTACTGCCGCGCTGACGGCCTGCCCCGCGTGCTCGGCGGCCTCGGTGTGGCCGTGCTCTCGACGAGCAAGGGACTCATGACCGACCGGGAGGCACGCCAGCAGCGTGTCGGTGGCGAGGTTCTTTGTTATGTCTGGTGATCTTGAGGTGATGAGCTGATGTCGCGAATCGGAAGGAGCCCGATCGAGGTGCCCGCCGGGGTCGAGGTGACCCTGAGCGAGGGCAATGTCGCCGTCTCGGGTCCACAGGGACGCCTGCAGCGTGACCTGCCAGGCGCCATCACCGTGCGACGTGCCGATGCCCAGCTCCTCGTCGAGCGGCCGGACGACGAGCGCAACAACAGGGCGCTGCACGGTCTCACGCGCAGCCTCATCCAGAACATGGTGACTGGGGTGACCTCCGGTTTCACCAAGGAGCTCGAGATCGTCGGCGTCGGCTACCGAGCGACGCTCAAGAGCCCCCAGCAGATCGAGCTGGCACTCGGCTTTAGCCACCCCGTCATAGTGGACGCCCCCGAAGGAGTCAGCTTCGAGGTGCCGAGCCCGCTGCGCATCATCGTGAAGGGGATCGACAAAGAGGCGGTCGGTCAAGTCGCGGCCGACATCCGCCGCGTCCGCAAGCCAGAGCCCTACAAGGGCAAGGGTGTGCGCTACGCGGGCGAGGTCGTGCAGCGCAAGGCTGGGAAGGCGGCTAAGTAGCCATGAGCAAGACACTCAAGACCCACGAGTTGCGCCTGCGGCGCCACCGCCGTGTGCGCAAGAACGTGATCGGCACGCCCGAGCGCCCCCGCCTCGCCGTCTTCAGATCGAACAAGCACATCGCCGCCCAGATCATTGACGACACGGCCGGGCGGACCCTCGTCGCCGCCTCGACCCTCGAGGCAGGACAACGTGCCGGAGCGACTGGCAACATCGCGGCTGCGACCGAGATAGGCAAGTTGATCGCCAGCCGGGCGAAGTCCAATGGACTGACCAAGGTCGTGTTCGACCGGGGCGGGTCCCGGTACCACGGCAGGGTGGCGGCGCTCGCAGAAGCCGCCCGCGAAGCCGGATTGGAGCTGTAATGCCCGAGTCGCAGTACGAAGAGCGCACGATCAAGGTGAACCGTGTCGCCAAGGTCGTAAAGGGCGGCCGACGCTTCTCCTTCACCGCCCTCATGGTCATCGGCGACGGCAACGGTCGAGTCGGGCTCGGCTACGGCAAGGCGAAAGAAGCCGGCCTGGCCGTGCAAAAGGGCATCGAAGAGGCGCGCAAGAACATGTTCGACGTCCCCCTCGCAGGCTCGACGATCGTCCACCCCGTGATCGGGCACGCCGGAGCCGGCAGGATCATCTTGAAGCCGGCCGCCCCAGGCACCGGCGTTATCGCCGGCGGGGCTGCCCGGGCCATCTTCGAGATGGCGGGCATCCGCGACGTCGTGGCCAAGTCGCTCGGAACCTCGAATGCCATCAACGTGGCGCACGCCACCATCGCCGGGCTCTCGAGCCTGCGCCGGCCGGACGAGGTCGCCCGCTTGAGGGGCAAGGCGCCCGACGAGGTCACCCCGACCGGTGTGCTGCGCGCCTATGAGGAGCGCCGCCGCCTCGGCCGCGTCTCGGGCGAGGCGGGCTGAGATGGCCCCATCTAAGGCCGACAAGGCCGCACAGGAAACCGACAAGGCGAAGCCGCGCCTTTTGATAACCCAGGTCCGCTCTGGGATAGGCACCAAGCCCAAGCACCGCGGGACTTTGCGCGCCCTCGGCCTCGGCCGTATCGGGCAGTCGAACCTTCTGCCTGACCGGCCCGAGATCCGTGGGATGATCGCCCGCGTTCCCCATCTCATCTCCGTCTCCGAGGAGCAGACCGCATGAAGCTGCACGAGCTAGCACCCTCGCCCGGCTCCAACCGGCCCAAGCGCCGCGTGGGCCGGGGGACCGGCGGCAAGGGCGGCAAGACTGCCGGACGCGGCACAAAGGGCCAGAAGGCCCGCAACAACATCAAGCCCGGCTTCGAGGGCGGCCAGCTGCCCCTTACCCAGCGCATCCCGAAGCTGCGCGGCTTCGCCAACCCGTTCCGGGTGGAGTACAACGTCGTCAACCTCGACGTGCTCGAGGAGCTCGGGCTTGACGAGGTGACACCCGAGAGCCTGGAACAGGGGGGCATCGTCCACCACAAGGGACTCGTGAAGATCCTCGGTCGTGGCGAGCTGCACCGGGCCGTGAACGTTTCGGCGCACGGCTTCTCCCGCTCGGCCGTGGCCGCCATTGAGGCCGCAGGTGGAACCGTGACAGTCGTAGCGCCCCCCTACGGGGACCGCCGTCCCCCTGCCAAGGGAAATGCCCTCGCCAACCGCTAGGGTTCTTCGGCGGCGGCGAAATCTCGCGGTCGGCGCTGCGCCCGTCGGTGCAACAAGACAGGAAGGGATCTGATGCTCGCAAGCTTGCGGAACATGTTCAAGGTCCCCGACCTGCGCAACAAGGTCCTTTTCACCCTCCTCATCATCGGTGTCTACCTGATGGGCGCCAACATCGTCGTGCCCGGCGTCAGCTTCAACGAGATCCAGAACCTCACGACTGCTGACAAGTCGGGCGGGGTGATCGGCTTCCTCAACTTGTTCTCCGGCGGGGCGCTCGCAAGAGCGGCGATCTTCGGGCTCGGCATCATGCCCTACATCACCTCGTCGATCATCATCCAGCTCCTGCAGACGGTGATCCCCAAGTTCGAGCAGTGGCGTGAGCAGGGAGCGGTCGGTCAGCGCAAGCTCACCCAGGCGACGCGCTACCTCACCGTCGCCCTGGCTGTCATGCAGAGCTCGGGTCTGGTCTTCTTGTTCCACAGCGGCCAGCTCTTCGGCAGCGGCAGCAATATCGACCTCATCCCGGACTTCACCGCCCCCCGGGTGCTGTTCATCATCCTCGTGTTCACCGCCGGCACGTCCGTGGTCATGTGGCTCGCCGAGCTCATCACCCAACGCGGCATCGGCAACGGCATGTCGATCCTGATCTTCTCCAACGTCGTGGCGGCACTGCCCATCTACGGCCGGGAGATCGAGCAGGACAAGGGCTGGTTCGGTGTCGCGGTGATCCTCGCCCTCGTGCTCGTGATTCTCGTCGCCATCGTCTTTGTCGAACAGGGCCAGCGCCGTATCCCGGTCACCTTTGCCAAACGGGTTCAGGGCCGGCGCATGTACGGTGGCCAGAGCACCTACATCCCCTTGAAGGTGAACCAGGCGGGCGTCATCCCGATCATCTTCGCCAGCTCGCTTTTGTACATCCCGGTGCTCATGTCGAACGTGCTGCCCTGGACCTCTCTGCGCAACTGGGTGCAGCACAATCTCTTGAACCCGACCGACGGCTGGTACATCGTCTTCTACGGGGTCTTCATCGTCCTTTTCACCTTCTTCTACGTGCACGTGACCTTTGACCCGTTCCAGCAGGCGGACACGATCCGCAAGCAGGGCGGCTACATACCGGGCTTTCGCCCCGGCCCTGCGACAGAGCACTACCTCGCCCGCATCTTGAACAGGATCACCCTCCCGGGCAGCCTTTTCCTCGCCGCAGTGGCGCTTACGCCGTCGATCTTCCTCTCTGCTTGGAACATCACGACCATCCCCTTCGCGGGAACGACGCTGCTAATCAGCGTCGGAGTGGCGCTCGAGACGATGAAGCAGATAGACAGCCAGTTGATGATGCGTAACTACGAGGGTTTCCTCCAGTAAGTGGTACCGGGAGCGAGGCTCATAGTCCTCGGCAAGCAAGGCTCTGGCAAGGGCACGCAGTGCGTGCGTCTCTCGCACCGCTATGTGATCCCTCACATCTCGACAGGCGACATGCTCCGCGCCGAGGTGAAGTCCAAGACCCCGCTCGGCCTTGAGGCGCGCCGCTACCTCGACGCTGGTGATCTCATCCCCGACGAGGTGATGCTTGCCATGGTCGCCGCGCGCCTCGACCGAGACGACACGCGTACGCGCGGTTTTGTGCTCGACGGCTTTCCCCGCACAGTCGCCCAGGCGGAGGGCTTCGAGGACCTGCTCAAGCCCGCCGAGATCGACCTTGTCTTGAACCTGGTCATCCCTACTGAGCTCGTGCTTGCACGCCTGGTGAGCCGGAGGGTTTGCGAGGACTGCGGAGCGATCTACTCCACCGCCACCCCGCCCAAGTTCAACTGGAGCTGCGACGTGTGCGGGGGCGAGGTTGTCCAGCGCGAGGACGACACCGAAGAGGCGATCAAGAACCGTCTCCACCTCTACGAGTCCTCGACCGCCCCGCTTGTCGCCCGCTACGCGAGCCAGGGCAAGCTCGTCGACGTTTCGGGCGTGGGCAGCCCGGACGAGGTGCAGGCCTGCCTAACCTCGGTCATAGACGCTTATCAGCATGGGGGCGGTTTCTTCCCGCCCGTGCCGGCCGAGGAGAGGTTTTGAGACGCTCGCCTGAAGAGATCGACAAGATGCGCCGGGCCGGCAAGGTCGTCGCAGAGATGCTCTCTGAGACGCGTCAGGCCATCAAGCCCGGGATCACCACCCGCGACCTCGACCGGGTCGCCCGCGAGGTGCTCGAGCGCCGCGGGGCGCGTTCGAACTTCCTCAACTACCACGGCTTTCCGGCTGTGATCTGCACATCTCCGAACAACATGATCGTGCACGGCATCCCGGGTGATTACGTGCTCGAGGACGGCGACATCATCTCGATCGACTGCGGGGCGATCATCGAGGGCTACCACGGCGACGCCGCCTACACGGCCCCCGTCGGCGAGGTCTCCCCTCTCGCCAAGCGCCTCTTGCAGGTGACTGAGAAGAGCCTTTGGGCGGGCATCGCGCAGCTTCGGGACGGCAACCGCCTTCATGACGTCGGCCGCGCCGTGCAAGATGTGGCCGAGGCAGCTGGCTACTCGGTCGTGCGCAAGTACGTCGGGCACGCCATCGGCACGGCCATGCACGAGGAGCCCCAGGTGCCGAACTACTGGCCCGGCACGCCGGGGCCGCGCGTAAAGGTCGGCAACGTCTTTGCCATCGAGCCGATGGTGAACGTGGGCACCTTCGATACCGTGGAGCTGGACGACGGATGGAGCGTCGTCACCGCCGATGGCAGCCTCTCGGCCCACTTCGAGCACACCATCGCCGTCACCGAGGAGGGGCCGGAGGTGCTCACCGCGGACTGAGCGGCTATCATTGGCCTGCCTCGGGTCCGGTGGCCGGCGGCTATGCTTTCTTGTGCCGTGTGCCGGCGGGCATTTCGCGGCGTCCGTGCAAGAGCCGTCGTCTGTTCTTCTAGTTGGCGGTCGTCGCGCCGGGACTCGAATAGGTCTCAGAAAAGTCGGAATCAGTCGTAGGAGGTTCACCTGCCCAAGCCCAAAGAAGATGCGATCGTGCTGGAGGGAACGGTTGTCGAGCCGCTTCCCAACGCCATGTTCCGTGTCGAGCTCGAGAACGGGCACAAGGTGCTCGCTCACTCCTCGGGCAAGATGCGGATGCACCGGATCCGCATCTTGCCGGGCGACCGCGTCCAGGTCGAGATAACGCCATATGACCTTGCACGGGGGCGAATCACCTATCGCTACAAGTAAGGCGGCGCCGGTTAAGACCGGCCCCGGCTAAGGCGGAAAGGCATTGGGCCGGCGGCAAGCGCCGCCTGGCGAGGAGTGGGCCGGCGAGCCGGCTTTGTCGAGTGGAGCAATGGATCGTGAAGGTTCGACCGAGCGTCAAGACAATGTGCGAGAAGTGCAAGATCATCCGACGGCACGGCCGCGTGATGGTGATCTGCACCAACCCGCGGCACAAGCAGAGGCAGGGTTAACACGTGGCCCGAATATCCGGCGTCGACATCCCGCGCGAAAAGCGCCTTGAGATCGCCCTCACCTACATCTACGGGATCGGCCTGACCAAGGCGCAGCAGACCTGCGCCGAGACGGGGATCAGCCCGAACACGCGGGTGCGTGACCTCACAGACGAGGAGGTTGCCCGCCTGAGGACCTGGATCGACGCCAATTTGAAGGTCGAGGGCGACCTTCGCCGAGACGTCCAGCAGGACATCAAGCGGAAGATGGAGATCGGCTGCTACCAGGGCATCCGTCACCGTAAGGGGCTTCCGGTGCACGGCCAGCGCACCCACACCAACGCCCGCACTCGTAAGGGACCGAAGAAGACCGTCGCCGGCAAGAAGAAGGTGCGCAAGTAACGATGGCAAAGACCACCAAGCCAGGCGGCCGGCGGCCGCGGCGCAAGGAACGCAAGAACGTCACTTACGGCGTCGCCCACATAAAGAGCTCGTTCAACAACACGATCGTGTCGATATCCGACCAGGAGGGCAACGTCATCGCCTGGGCGTCGGCGGGCAACGTCGGTTTCAAGGGCTCGCGCAAGTCGACCCCCTTCGCCGCTCAGATGGCCGCGGAGCAGTGCGCCCGCCGAGCCATGGAGCACGGCGTGCGGCGCGTCGATGTGTTGGTGCGGGGCCCGGGCTCGGGTCGCGAGACGGCCATCCGCTCGCTTTCGAGCGCCGGCATAGAGGTGACCGGGATAAAGGACGTGACGCCGATACCGCACAACGGCTGCCGCCCGAAGAAGCGGCGCCGGGTCTAGGCGAGGAGACGACGAATGGCTCGATACACAGGACCTGTCTGCCGCCTCTGCCGGCGTGAGAAGGTCAAGCTCTTTTTGAAAGGCCCCAAGTGCGAGACGGTCCGCTGCCCGATCGAGCGGCGCCCAAGCCCGCCCGGCGAGCACGGCCGCGACCGCCTGCGCCAGCCGTCTGAGTACAACACCCAGCTTCGCGAGAAGCAGAAGGCGCGCCGCATCTACGGCGTGCTCGAGACCCAGTTCCGCAACATGTACGAAGAAGCGAACCGGCAGTCCGGCGTGACCGGCGACAATTTGTTGAGGATGCTCGAGTCGCGCCTCGACAACGTCGTGTTCCGCGCCGGCTGGGGATCATCTCGCAGCCAGGCCCGCCAGCTCGCCCGCCACGGCCATGTGAAGGTGAACGGCCGCCGGGTGACCATCCCCAGCTACAGGGTTCGCCAGAACGACCGCGTCGAGCTCAGCGACAAGGCGCGTGAGTTCATCGTCGTGCGCCACAACCTCGACACGATCGACCGCCGACCGCCCGCCTGGCTCGAGGTCGAAGACAGCGGAAGCGCTGTGCGCGTGCTGTCGCTCCCGCTCAGGGAGCAGATCGACACCCAGGTGCGCGAGCAGCTCATCGTCGAGCTGTACTCCAAGTAGCCAGCTCGGCAACCCATACAGGAGCCCGATAACCACATGCTCATCATCCAGCGTCCCACCGTCGAGCCGATCGGCGAGCCGGACCAGTTCCACCAGCGCTTCGCCGTCGGCCCGCTCGACCCGGGCTTCGGCCACAGCCTTGGGGCGTCGCTTCGGCGCACGCTCTTGTCGTCGATCCCTGGCGCGGCTGTCACCCAGGTGCGTTTCGACGACGCCCTGCACGAGTTCACCTTCCTCCCCGGTGTCAAAGAGGATGTGAGCGACATCATCTTGAACCTGAAGGACCTCGTGCTGCGCAGCGAGTCGGACACCCCCGTCACGATGCGCATCGACGTGCGCGGCCCGGCCGACGTCACCGGTGCTGACCTGCGGGCCACCTCCGATGTGGAGGTATTGAACCCCGAGACCCACATCGCCACGGTGAACGCCAAGGGCCGCCTCGCTATCGACGTCACCGTCGAGCGGGGCAAGGGCTACGCCGCGGCCGAGCGCAAGCAGTCCTCGGCCATCGGTGTGATCCCGGTCGACGCCATCTACTCACCAGTTCGCCGTGTCGCCTATGTCGTCGAGCCAACCCGGGTCGAGGTCTCCACAGACTTCGACCGCCTCGTGCTCGACATCGAGACCGACGGCTCCATCTCACCTCGTGAGGCGCTCGCCTCGGCCGGTCAGACCCTTCGCGGTCTGCTCTCGATCGTCGCCCAGCTTGCGGGCGAGGGACGGGGCCTCGAGCTCGGCGAGGTCGGCATCGCCGCCACCGGCTCGCCCGATCTCGATCTCCCCATCGAGGACCTGGACCTGCCCGAACGCCCCCGCAATTGCCTGAAGCGGGCCCAGATCAACACCGTCGGCGAGCTCATCGAGCGCACCGCCGAAGACCTGCTCGCAATAACCAACTTCGGTCAGAAGTCCCTCGACGAGGTGCTCGAGCGCCTCGACGAGCGGGGCTTGTCGCTTAGAGAGGCGAGTGTCTGAGATGCCGGCCACCCCGAAGAAAGGACGCCGCCTCGGCGGCGACGCCGCTCACCAAAAGGCGATGCTGGGCAACCTCGTCGCTTCGCTTATCGCAGCCGACCCGCGCTGGATCGTCACGACCGAGACCAAGGCAAAGGCAATGCGCCCGGTCGCCGAGAAGATGATCACAAAGGCCCGCAAAGGTGGTGTTCACAACCAGCGCCAGGTGGTTGCCTTCATCCGTGACAAGGACATGGCCCACAAGCTCTTCTCCGAGATCGGACCGCGTTATGCCGACCGTCCCGGTGGCTACGTCCGCATCCTCAAGCTCGGCCCACGCCAGGGCGACAACGCGCCCATGGCGCGGTAGAGCTCGTGTGAGGCTCTTCGAGCCCGGGACTGAAGCGGCCCCAAGTGGGCCGCTTCGTCGCGTAATGCTGCTTGTCGCCTACGACGGGACGTCCCTGCACGGCTTTGCCGCCCAGCCCGGCCAGGCGACCATCGGGGGAGCCCTTCAAGACAAGCTGGCCTCGATGCTGGGCCACGAGGTGAGCCTCACCTGTGCCGGCCGGACCGATGCCGGCGTGCACGCCCTCGGCCAGGTCGTGCACGCCGACGTCGACGCCGAGGTCCTCGCCAAGCTTGCCGGGTGCGAGCCGCGTCCAGGGATGCTGCTCGAGCGCCTGGGGCTGTCGCTCAGCCATCAGCTCGCCGGCGCCATCGTCGTCGTCGAGGCCCGCGTCGCCCCCGATGGCTTCGACGCCCGGCACTGCGCCCTGTCCAGGCGCTACCGCTACGACATCTTGCGCACAAGTTGGGCCGACCCGCTCCTGCGCCACTCGTCCTGGCACGTCCCCGGTCCCCTCGACCTGGCCGCCATGCGCATCGGGGCCGACGCGGTGCTGGGTGAGCACGACTTCTCGGCCTTTTGCCGCCAGAGCCCGGGTCAAAGCGGACCCATCGTGCGTCGTGTGCTCAACACGAGCTTTACGCCCGCACCAGGCGACGACAGGCTTTTGAGCTTTCGCATCGAGGCGAACGCTTTTTGCCATCAGATGGTCCGCTCCCTGGTCGGTACGCTCGTCGCCGTCGGTCAGGGCCGTGTGCGCGCCGGCGACCTCCTCGAGATTCTCCGCGGCGCCGACCGCTCCCGTGCCGCCCAGCCGGCACCGTCGAGGGGCCTGTGTCTTGTCGAGGTGAGCTATCCGCCCGATCTCGTGCCGGGCGGGACCTGGCAGCCCGGAGGGGGAGACTGGGCCGTGGCTAGCTCGTGAGGGCGCCAGCGGGGACGAGCTGGCCCGGCTTGCCGATACCGTGACAGTCTTCTATCGTTGTTCTTTGGCTCTTGCCCGCTGAGCTTGGAGTTCGCGCCCTTTGAGCGGTGGTTTGAGGCTCGCGGCGGGCGGGCAATAGGTTTGGCATCAAACAAAGGACGGATGTGCGCACGTATTCCCCCAAGCCGAGCGAACTGCAGCGCGTCTGGCGCGTCGTCGACGCCGACGGCCTTGTGCTCGGTCGGCTCGCGACCGAGGTCGCCAGTGTTCTTCGCGGCAAGCACCGCCCGATCTTCGCTCCTCACATCGACACCGGAGACCACGTCATCGTCGTCAACGCCGCCAGGATCGTCATGACAGCGGGAAAGTCGGAGCGCTCCTTCTCGTACCGTCACAGCGGCTATCCCGGCGGGCTGCGGACGACGAGCTATGCCTCAGAGCTCGAGACGCGGCCGGAGGAAGTCGTGCGGCGTGCCATAAAGGGCATGCTCCCTCATGGCCCGCTCGGCCACAAGATGATCACCAAGTTGAAGGTCTACGCCGGCCCCGACCACCCGCACGCCGCGCAGATGCCCATTCCCCTCGACCTGCCCGCCGCGCGGCGGGTGGCTTCTTGACCCCGAAGGACCGACGCTTCATGGCAAAGCCACTTGTCCAGTCGACCGGCCGCCGCAAGCGTGCCGTCGCCCGCGTGCGCCTGCGCAGCGGGGAAGGTGCCATCACCATCAACAAGAGGGCCTTCGAGGACTATTTTCCCTCTGAGACCCACCGCATGGCGGCCACCGAGCCATTGCGCATCGCCGCTGCGACCGACCGCTACGACATCGACGCCACCATCGACGGGGGCGGGATCGCCGGTCAAGCGGGGGCACTTCGTCTCGGAATCGCCCGTGGCCTCATTGAGGTCGACTCCGAGCTGCGGCCCAGCCTTAAGAAGGCGGGCATGCTCACGCGTGACGCCCGTGAGAAGGAGAGCAAGAAGTACGGCCTCAAGAAGGCCCGCAAGGCTCCTCAGTACTCGAAGCGCTGATCCCCGATGGCGCCGCGGTTCGGCACCGACGGGATACGAGGTGTCGCCGGTTCTGACCTGACAGCCGAGCTCGCGCTGGCCCTCGGGCGGGCCGCGGCCCTGATCGTGCCCGGCTCGCCTTTCCTGCTCGGACGCGATACTCGCCGCTCGGGAACGATGATCCAGGCAGCTCTGGCCGCCGGGCTCACAGCACAAGGAGTCGACGCCGTCGACGCCGGTGTCATCCCGACCCCGGGACTCGCCTGGCTCGCCTATGACCGCGGGGTCCCGGCCGCGATGGTCTCGGCTTCCCACAACCCCTTCGACGACAACGGCATCAAGCTGCTCGGTGCCGGGGGTACCAAGCTCGCCACCGAGGTCGAGGTCGCCATCCAGGACGAGCTCGATCTCTTTCTCGCTGGCGACCCGCGCGACCGCCCGGCGCGCACCGGGGCGGAGCTCGGCACCCTCAGCGAGGACCTCGACGCCCGCAATGCCTATGCCGATCACCTCATCAGCATTGTGAAGGACGGGGCGCGCTTTTCCGGCGAGGTCGTGATCGACTGCGCCAACGGTGCCGCCGGTACCATCGCCCCCGAGGTGTTGAGGCGCCTTGGCATCGCCCACAAGGTGCTCTCGGCCGAGCCGGACGGGCTCAACATCAACGCCGGCTGTGGCTCGACCCATCTCGGCCCCCTGCAAGAAGCCGTCGTTGCCAGCGGGGCTGGCCTAGGAGTGGCCTTCGACGGCGACGCCGACCGGGTGCTCGCCGTCGACCACACGGGCGAGCTAGTCGACGGGGACCAGCTGATGGCGCTTTTTGCCTTCGACCTAATGGAGCGGGGCCTGTTGACGGGCGGCTCCATCGTGGTAACGGTGATGAGCAACCTCGGCCTTCGTCAGGCCTTGACTGCCCGAGGCATCGGCGTCGTCGAGACGGCCGTCGGGGACCGGTATGTGAGCGACGCCCTCGAGGCCAACGGCTTCCAGCTCGGAGGAGAGCAGTCGGGTCACCTCGTGTTCCGCCAACACGCCGGCACCGGCGACGGCATCTTGACGGCGCTGTTATTGCTCGAGCTCCTCGCCCGCAAGGCCCGCCCCCTCGCAGAGCTGGCCAAGGGGGCGATGACGCGTCTTCCCCAGGTGCTGCGCAACGTGCATGTCACCGACCCCGCCCATCTCGCTGACGCCTCGGCCATCTGGGACGAAGTCGACCGCGTGCAATCCGAGCTCGGAGACGCTGGCCGCGTGCTGCTGCGCGCCTCTGGGACAGAAGCCCTCGTTCGGGTCATGGCCGAGGCTCCGACCCACGAGCTCGCCCTCGAGGTCGTCGAACGCCTCGTCACCGTCGTGAGCCGCGAGCTCGACACCCCTTTGGCCTGAGCCGGCTCTCGCCGGTCGCTTCTAAGCCGGACGCAGCGAGTACAAGACGGTACGCGCCACGGCACCCTTACCCGCCAGGCCGATCGAGACCAGCTCGCGTAGTGCGTGTCCGGGAACCGTGACAGCCAGCACGAGGACCGAATACGAAGGCGCGGCTCGCGGGGCAGGCGACGAGGCCGTGGAGCTTTGAGATAAGGGCGCTGACCTGGAGCTGTAGGTGTCTCGTTTCAGTCGCCGTACAGCCGGAATAACGCCAGGTCAGAAAGCATTAGTGGCTGTTAGCATCGAAGACATGTGCGGAATCATCGGAGTTACTGGCGCGCCCGACCCGATGCAGGTGCTGCTGGACGCGCTGGCCCTCCTCGAGTACCGCGGTTATGACTCTGCCGGTGTGGCCCTAGTAAACAAAGGCTCGATGTGGCGAAAGCGAGACGCGTTGCGGGGACACTCCCTCGACACCTTGCGCGCGGCCGCCGGCGAGGCGCCCTCGGGCATGACCGCAGGCGTCGGCCACACGCGTTGGGCCACCCACGGGGCGGCCGTCGAGCGCAACGCTCATCCTCACTGCGATTGCTCGGGAGCGGTCGCGATCGTCCACAACGGCATCATCGAGAACTACCAGGAGCTCTGGGACAAGCTCAAAGCGGAGGGCCACACGCGCTCTTCTGAGACTGACTCCGAGGTTGTCGCCCACATGCTCGAGCGCGAGATCGCCACCGGTGCCGGCCTCGCAGAGGCCCTGAGGCGCTGTGTGGGCGAGCTGCGCGGTGACTTCGCCCTGGCGGCGGTGTCCACGTCCGAACCCGAGGTGATCGCGGCAGCGAGGCGGACCTCGCCCCTCATCGTTGGCCTCGTCGACGGCACGGGCCTGGTCGCCTCCGACATCGCCGCCCTGCTCGGGACGACGAGGACCTTGTTCCAGCTCGCCGACGACGAGATAGCCGAGGTGAGGCCGGGCTCGATATCGGTCGTCGGCCTCGACGGGCATGCACACGAGCTCGAGCCGCTCGAGGTGGCCTGGGACATCGTCGCTGCACGGCGCGACGGCTACGACGACTTCATGTCGAAAGAGATCCACGAGCAGCCGAGGGCTCTGCGTGACACGCTCATGGGCAGGCTGCACGCCGACGGCTCGAGCGAGCTCGAGGAGCTGAGCCTCACTGACGCCGAGCTCGACGAGATCGACCGGGTCGTCTTCGTTGGTTGCGGATCTGCCTACTACGCCTGCTTGAGCGGCCGCATCGCCCTCGAGCACTGGGCGAGGGTGCCGGCCGAGGTCGAGATCGCGAGTGAGTTCCGCTACCGGGACGCGCTCTTGAGCGAGAGGACCCTCGTCGTAGCCGTGAGCCAGTCAGGCGAGACGGTCGACACCTTGCACGCGCTGCGCGAAGCCAAGCGGAGCGGGGCGCGCACGATCGCTCTAACGAACGTCGTCGACTCGCTGCTTGCCCGTGAGGCCGACGGAGTTCTCTATACGAGGGCCGGGCCTGAGATAGGCGTCGCCTCCACCAAGAGCCATGCGACCCAGATCGCCATGCTCCAGCTCTTCGCCCTCCACCTTGCTCGGCGGCGGGGCACGCTCGCCATCGACGACTACCGGGCAATCGCCAAGGGGCTGCTCGAGCTGCCCGGGCTCGTGGAGCAGGCAATCGGGCAGATGGAGGTCTACCTTGAGCTCGCCAGACGACTTGCCGAGGTGCAAGACGTCTACTTCCTCGGCCGCGGTATCGGTTACCCGGTCGCTCTCGAGGGAGCGCTCAAGTTGAAAGAGCTCGCCTATGTCCGTGCGGAGGCCTACCCGGCCGGGGAGCTCAAGCACGGACCGATCGCCCTCATCGACGAGCGCGCCGTGGTCGTCGCCGTCGCCACCCGGGGCCACCTTTGGGACAAGGTCATGGCCAATATTGCCGAGGTGAAGGCACGGGGCGCGACCGTCGTGGCGCTTTGCACGCAACATGACCAGGCGACCGAAGCTGTGGCCGACCACGTGCTCGAGATCCCCGAGGTAGCTGAGCTGCTCTCGCCGGTGGTGGCCATCGTGCCCCTGCAGGCGCTCGCCTATGGAGTGGCCCGCGTGCGCGGCAACGACGTCGACCGGCCGCGCAACCTGGCCAAGGTCGTCACCGTCGAGTGAGCGGCGTCCCCGATCCCGTGGCATGCCCCCGACCGGGCGCAGCCCGGCTGTGATCGGGATGGGCGTCGATGCCGTGGACGTCGAGCGCTTCCGGCGCCTGCTCATTCGCCGGCCCGGGCTCGCCCAGCGGATCTTCACCGAGCAGGAGCGTGCTTTCGTCTCGGCCCGCCTCGACCCGGTGCCGGGCCTGGCGGCGCGCTTTGCCGCCAAGGAGGCGGCCATGAAGGCTCTCGGCGGCGGGATCGGCGCCATGCGCTTTGTCGAAGTCGAAGTCGTCGGAGGGCCAACGGGCGCGCCTCGTCTCGAGGTGCACGGCCTTGCCCAAAGTCGTGCCGAGGCTCTCGGAGTCGTCAGCTGGCACGTCTCGCTCACCCACACCGACACGCTCGCGGCGGCGATCGTCGTGGCCGATTAGGCGACAGTGAAACCGGTCCACACCCGCGACGAGCTGCGGGCCGCCGACGAGGTGGCCATAGCCGAGGTCGGCCTCGAGACCCTCGTCGGCCGGGCCGGGGCGGCCGTGGCCCAAGCCGCTCTCAGGCTCTTGAAGGGCACATACGGCAGGAGCGTCGTGGTCGTGGCGGGCCGTGGTCACAACGGGGACGACGGCCGCGTGGCCGCGGCGATGCTCCGCAAGCGGGGCGTGAGCGTCATCGAGCTCGACCCGACGTCGCTTCCTGCGCAGCTTCCTTACTGCGAGCTCGTGATCGACGCCGCCTACGGCACAGGCTTTCGCGGCGAGTACCACGCCCCGAGTGTCCCGGCCGGAACGGCAGTCCTCGCGATCGACATCCCATCCGGGCTCGACTGCGACACCGGGGTGGCTTGTGAAGGGGCGGTTCGTGCGAGCGTGACAGTGACTATGGCTGCGCTCAAGCCCGGCCTGCTCATGGGCGACGGCCGTCAGTTGGCCGGCCAGGTGGAGCTGGCGCCCATCGGCATCGCCGTCCCCGCGTCCCGGCTGTGGCTCGTCGAGGACGAGGACATCGCCGCCTGGCTCGCCCCGCGGCCGCCCGACACAAACAAGTGGCGCTCGGCCGTGGCGATCGTGGCGGGCTCGCCCGGCATGTTGGGTGCGGGCCGCTTTTCTACAGCCGGCGCCCAGCGCGCAGGGGCCGGCATGGTCCGCTGGTGCGTGCCCGGAGCGTCGCCCGAGTCTTTGCCTGCCAGCGAGGCGGTGGCCGTGGCGCTGCCCGATGGCGAGTTCGCCGACGCCGTGCTGAGCGAGCTTGCCCGCTGCCAGGCCCTCGTCGTCGGGCCCGGCCTCGGCTCCAAGGCCTCCGTCGTCTCCTCGGTGAGAGACCTCGTGGAAAGAGCTGCCGTGCCCGTCGTCGTCGATGCCGACGGCCTCGGGGCGCTCGGGGGCGCGGATTCGGCCCGCGAGGTGCTGGCCGGGCGCGCCGTGCCGGCGGTGCTGACTCCCCATGACGGCGAGTACGCCCGCCTCGCCGCCGGCCTCAAAGGCTCGGACGGCCACCCCGGGACCGACCGGATCGCCTCAGCCCGCCTGCTCGCCGATCACCTCGGCGCCGTCGTGCTGTTGAAGGGTTCCACGACGGTCGTCGCCGCACCGGGAGGCGAGAGCCTGCTGGCTGCGGCGGGCTCGCCCCGTCTCGCAACGGCCGGGACAGGTGACGTCTTGTCTGGGATCGTGGGCGCCTTCTTGGCGAGAGGCCTCGACCCCTTGAGGGCGGCCGGCTTGGCCGCGCACGTCCATGGTCGGGCGGCGTCCCTCGGCTTCTCCGAAGGTCTCGTAGCTGGGGATCTGCCCGTGCTCGTCGCCAGCGTGCTCTCGAGCGCCCGTGACTGAGACCTGGCACAGGCGCGCCTTTGCAGAGGTGGACCTCGAAGCCATCTCGTCCAACGCGGCCGTGCTGAGCGCCCTTGTCGCCCCGGCCGAGCTTTGCGCGGTCGTCAAGGCGGACGCCTACGGCCATGGCGCCGTCCCGGTGGCGGCCGCCGCCCTCGCCGGCGGGGCGACTTCGCTCGCCGTCGCCCTAGTCGAAGAGGGCGTGGTGCTGCGCGAGGCCGGTTTCGAAGTCCCGATCCGTATCCTCTCTGAACCCGCCGGGGAGGCCATGGCGGAGGTAGTGGCCCGTGATCTGCTCCCGACCGTCTACTCGCCAAGCGGCCTCGAGGCCCTGCGCCGGGCGGCAGCAGGCGCTGCTCGCCGCGTCGAGGTCGAGGTCAAGGTTGACACCGGCATGCACCGAGTCGGAGCCTCGCCGGAGGAGGCCATCGCTCTTGTCGAAACGGTCGTCGCCACGCCCGAGCTCAGCTATGCCGGGCTTTGGACTCATTTCGCCGTCGCCGACGAGCCCGACGACCCTTTCACGGCCGAGCAGCTCTCCCGCTTTGAACAAGTGCGCAAGGCACTGGCCGACTCCGGCATCCCCGGCCCGCGCTTTGTGCACGCCGCCAACTCGGCCGGGGCGATAGCCCATCCGAGCTCGCGTTACGACCTGGTGCGCTGCGGCATCTCGCTTTATGGCTATCTGCCCTCGCCGGCTGTGGACCCACGCCTCGTCGATGGTGCCGGGGCGGGCAGCCTGCGTCCGGCGCTCAGCTGGAAGACCCAGGTCAGCTACGTGCGCGAGCTCGAGCCGGGTGAGCGCACGAGCTACGGGCTCGCCTATGAGATCGCGCGCCGCACCGACATCGCCACAATTCCTGTCGGTTATGCCGACGGGGTGCCGAGGGGGCTGTTCAAGGGGGGCGCCGAGCTTCTCATCGGTGGCATACGCCGTCCTGTAGCCGGGGCCGTGACGATGGACCAGCTCCTTGTCGACTGCGGCCCGGACTCAGGTGTCCGTCGGGGCGACGAGGTCATCCTCATCGGCTCGCAGGGCACAGAGACAGTGAGCGCCCAGGAGTGGGCCGACCGCCTTGGGACTATCTCCTACGAGGTCCTCTGTCGTATCGGACCACGGCTTCCCCGCCGGCACGTGCGCGGCCACGGCGGGCCGGCCTAGTGGCGCCGAGCGCAAAGCGCGCCGTGGCCTATGTGGCCGCAGGCGCGTTCAGCGCGGCGGGTGTGGCCTTAGCCGTCAGCCACGAGTACACAAAGCGGCTCCGGCGCTCGGCGGAGCCCGAGGACCCCGAGCTCGTTCTGCCCGCCGAGGTAGTTCACCACGAGCTGGAGCTCAGGGACGGCGGGACAGCCCACCTGGTCGAGATGGGCGACGGGCCCGCCATCTTCTTGCTGCACGGGGCGAATCTTTCCGCCGAGGTGTGGAGCTATCAGCTGCGCGACCTTTACCCGGACCACCGCGTCATCGCCATGGACCTGCGCGGCCATGGGCTCTCGCGCCCGGGGAAGGACGACGTCACTATCTCGGCCATGGCCATGGACGTTGCCGAGGTGCTCGCCGCCCTCGGGATCGAGCGGGCGGTGCTGGTCGGCCACTCCATGGGGGGCATGGTGTGCCTGCGCCTGGCGCGTCTTGAGCCCGGGGTGTTCAACACCGCTGTGGGGGCGCTCGCTCTCGTCTCGACCAGCGCCGGCATAGGCCTGCCCGTTTTGAGCTGGGGCCGGCTCGCCAGCGCCGTCAGCCTCGTCGCCGGCGCCGGGGTGGGGATCTGGCGGCCCGGCCAGGGCCTGCCTGCGACCGACACGGGCTACTTGGCCTCCCGGGTGGGCTTTGGCCGCCGCCCACGTCCGGCGGAGGTGGCATGGACCTTGCGCATGCTGCGTGCGGTCGAGCCGCAGGTCTTCGGAAAGCTCGTCGGCGAGGTGCTCGGCTTCGAGGAAAGTGCCCCATTTCCCGGCCTCGGCGTGCCCGTGGTCGTCGCCGTCGGGACGAGCGACCACCTGACGCCGCCCCTTTACGCCCGAAGGATGGCGGCGGGCTTCGATAAGGCGGATCTCGTGGAGTACCCCGGCGCCGGTCACATGCTCATGTACGAGCGGCGCGAGCAGGTCGACCAGCTTTTGGCGCACCTCTGCGAGCTCGCCGGGACGGATCAGCCTCCGGGCTCCAAGAGCACTTTGACGGCCCCGGTGACCCTGGCGTCGGCGAGGGCGAGCACCGCCTCGCGCCAGGCCTCGAGCGGGTAGCGATGGGTCACGACGGGCGTCAGGTCCAAGCCGGCCCGGGCGAAGTCGAAGTAGTGCTCGAAGGCGTGCTTTTTGACTCCGTTCACCTCTTCTAGGCCGAAGCCGTTGGAGCCGATGACCCGAAGCTCCTTGAAGTACATGGGCGTCCACTCGAAGCGCTTGGGCGGCTCGACCCCGCTCACGACGAGGCTTCCGCCGCTTTGGAGGAGGCGAAGGGACGTCTCTACGGTCTCGGTGCTGCCGATCGTGTCGTAGACGACGCCGGGTCCGTCCTGGAGCCACTCCTTGGCGCTCCACGGCCGCAAGGGGCGCTTGTTCGTGCGGATGGCGACCTCGTGGACAAGCTCGTCTGGCGACGAGCTCAACACGGCGTCGGCTCCGAGGCGCCTCGCGAGCGAGGCGCGCAGCCCCGGCCGCGTCGCCGCCCAGATCTCCAGGCTCGGATGGAGGTGGCGCAGCAGGCCGATGGCGGCGTAAGCGAGCGTGCCCGAGCCGTAGACGAGGGCCGGCAGACCGGCATCAGGCGGGCTCAAAAGGATCGAGCGCAGCGAGACGCTGACCGGATCGGCGAGCACGGCAGCGTGGCTGCTCAGGTCCTCCGGCACCTCGAAGAGCTGGCTCTCATGGGCAAAGAAGCGTTCGGCGTGAACACCGGCCGCCCCGGCGCAGTTGCCGAGGTGGATGGCGACGGGGAGAGTGCCATTGCGGAAGTTCCGACAGGCCGGATAGCGCCCGGCGGCGCAGGCCTCACAGAGCGGCTCGATCCCACGCGGCGTGCACCACAGCCAGGGATTGAGCACGACCCGCCGCCCGTCGTCCAAGCGGCGCGCCACCGCCTCGTGGCCGAGGACGTGGGGGAACGAGACGAGGGCTGTGAGCGGGTTGTCCCTCCGCCCGTTCATGAAGATCTGTTTCGCATCCGAGCCGCAGATGCCGCTCATCATGGTCTCGCACTTGACCCAGCCCGCCGCCGGGGCGATCGGCTCGGGGACCTCTTCGAGGCTGACCGGCGACCAGCCCGAGACGAAGGCCTTCTTGTCGAAGCGGCCGCCGATGACCGCCGCCGCTTCCCTTGCGAGGTTGTGTTGGAACACGAGTGCCCGCACCTGACCTCCTCCGAGTCCGCCGCCCGTCTTGAGCCTTTGGGTCCCCGAGCAACCTAGTCAATACGGCGCGAAAGACGAGGCTGCCTGCCCGCACACGGGTGCGGCGCTGGCGGTGGCGACTTCGACCCCATCTTCGACGTGACTCGCCAGCCAGCAAATCGCATCGGCGCAGCGCCGTAGCGTGGGTGCGTGGACGGCTTCGAGCTGCGAACCAGTCGGCTCGTGCTTCGCCAATGGCGTGACGCCGACCGGGGACCTTTCGCCGCCATGAACGCCGATGTCGAGGTGATGAAGTTCTTCCCTCGCACCCTCGAGCCTCAAGAGAGCGACGCCCTCGTCGACGAGTTCCAGGCCGAGTTCGAACAGTCCGGCTTTTGCCCATTTGTGGTCGGCCTGCCGCGGTGAGGGGAGCTTCCTAGGCTTCCTCGGCCTGCACTCGGTTTCAGCCGAGATGGCCTTCGCACCGGCGGTTGAGGTCGGTTGGCGCCTCGAGCAGAAGGCCTGGGGGCACGGTTATGCAACCGAGGCTGGGGCCCGAGCGCTGCGCTTCGGGTTCGACGATCTCGGCCTTGACGAGATCGTGTCTTTCACGGCGGCGGTCAATGTCGCCTCCCGGCGAGTGATGGAACGGCTGGCGATGGTGCGTGAGCCGACCGACGACTTCGACCACCCACGGATACCACCCGGGCACCGGTTGGGTCCTCACGTCCTCTACCGGGCGAAAAGAGGCATTCCACAGCGCACATGACGACGGCTCCTGATGTCCTTTTGGGCCGACCGGGCCAGGCGAAAGCTGCGGGGCGCGGTGCCCAGCCACCTTTCGGGGCGGGCTTAGCGGGCGCCGGAGCCCCGAGCCCGCAGCAACCGGTTGGCTACGATCATCCCTAGTGACGACGCTTGCCGAGTTGGAAACGGAGGCGCTTGGTTGCGTTGCCTGCCCTCTCGCCTCGAGCCGGACCAAGGTGGTCTTCTCCGCCGGCAACCCGGCCGCCGACCTGATGCTCGTCGGTGAGGCGCCGGGCCATGACGAGGACCTGGCCGGTGAGCCCTTCGTCGGGCGCTCCGGCCAGCTGCTGGACAAGCTGCTCGCCGAGGAGCTCGCCATAGACCGGACCGGCTGCTATATCGCCAACGTCGTCAAGTGCCGCCCGCCCGCCAACCGCGACCCGCTCCCTGTCGAGGTCGCCACCTGTAGGCACTTCTTGGAGTCACAGGTGAAGCTCGTCTCTCCGAAGGTGATCGTCTCGCTCGGCAACTTCGCCACCAGGACCCTGCTCGATTCCCCTTTGGGAGTGACGTCTCTTCGCGGCAAGGCCCATCCCTTCGGCGCCATCTTTGTCGTGCCGACCTTCCACCCCGCCTACGCCTTACGGGGAGGAGCCGTAATCGTGGCCGAGATGCGGGCCGACCTCGTACGGGCCAAGCGGTTCTTGACGTGACGACGCTCTCGAGCACCAATCCGAGCCAGACCCGGGCGATCGGGGCTGCCGTCGCCTCCTTGCTCGCGCCCGGAGACGTCGTGCTCCTCGTCGGCTCGCTCGGGGCGGGCAAGACCACCTTTGTCAAGGGCCTGGTCGAGTCCCTCGGCGGCACCGAGGCTGTGACGAGCCCGACCTTCACCCTCGCCCACCTTTACAGGACGACGCCGCCGGTCACCCATGTCGACTTGTGGCGTCTCGAGCACCTGCAAGAGGTCATAGACCTGGCTCTGGACGAGGAGCTCGAAGAGGGCGGCGCCGTCGTGGTCGAGTGGGGGGAGGCGGCCGAGCCGCTCTTCGGCTCCGACGCCCTTGTCGTCCGCATCGCGTGGGGGGATGGGCAAGACGAGCGCATCGTCTCTTTCGAGGCGAGGGGAGAGGCCTGGCGGACACGCGCCGACCGCCTCGGCGACATCGCCGTGGACTCTACGCCTGTGCCCGACGAGATGGCGGGCCAGGGATGAGGATCCTCGCCATCGAGACGGCGACGATCGAGGTCGGCGTCGCCGTCGCAGACGAGACGGGTCTTCTCGCCACCTTGACGGCGCGACCGGGCCGGCGCCAGGCCGAGACGCTCCATCCTGCGATTGCCGAGGTATGCCGCACGGCGGGGGTCGCTCTTTGCGACATGGACGCCATCGCCGTCGACATCGGCCCGGGGCTCTTCACGGGCTTGAGGGTCGGCATCGCGGCCGCTAAGGCGCTCGCCGGCGGCCTCGGGATCCCCATCGTTAGCGCCACGAGCCTCGAGATCCTCGTCTCGGCCTGCCCCGGGGCATTCGCTTCGGTCGTCCCCGTCATCGACATGCGCCGAAGCGAGGTGGCCTGGGTCATGCCGAACAGTCCCCCCGGGTCCTTCCGCGTCGCCAGCCCGGCCTTACTGGCCGACGATCTCGCCGGCCTCGCCAGGCCCGTGCTCCTCGTCGGCGACGGGGCGCTGCGCCACCGCGACCTGCTGGCCGCCCGGGCCGTGCCCGGCACCGTCTTCGGCGGTACAGAGCTGGCTGCCGCACCGGTAGCCTCGCTTGTCGTGCTGGCGATGGAAGCGATGAGTCTCGGGCGCCAAGGCGATCCGGCCGACGTCCGCCCCCTTTACGGCCGAGAGGCCGATGCCCGCATCAACTGGAGCTCACGCGAGGCCCGCCAGGCGGTGGGCCGATGACGAGCGTGCGCTCGATGTTCCGGCTCCACTCGGCAAGGTCGCGCAGTGCAGCGAAGGACGCCGAGGCCGCGGCCGCCGGGCCGATGCTTGAGATCGTCCCCATGCGCCGGCGCGACCTGAAGGCGCTCATAGCCATTGAGCGGCGTATCTTCCCGAGCCCGTGGTCGATCGGGCTCTACATGAGCGAGATCGCCCAGCCCGCGACGCGGGCCTACTACGTCGCTTATGTCGGAACTGAGCTCGTCGGCTATGCCGGCATGATGGTCGTGGTCGGAGAAGCGCACGTCACCAACATCGGTGTCGCCCCCGAGTGGCAGCGCCACGGGGTCGGCCGCCGCCTCTTGCTTGAGCTTGCCCGCGAGGCTCGGGCGCGCGCCGCCCAGCACCTGACCTTGGAGGTGCGGGTGAGCAACATCGGGGCGCAGACCCTCTACCACGAGTTCGGGTTCGTCCCCGCCGGCATTCGCAAGAACTACTACGCCGAGGTGAACGAGGACGCCATCGTCATGTGGGCGCACGACATCGATACCGACGTCTACCGACGGCGCCTCGATGCCATCGAAGCACGGCTGCGCCCCCTCGGCCCGGCGCGGTGGGGCCCCGCCCCCGGCCCGGGCGCGCCCGAGACGTGAGCTCGGGAACGGTCGGAGCGACCGGCGGGGGCCGCATTCTCGGCATCGAGACCTCATGTGACGAGACGGCGGCAGCCGTGGTCGAGAACGGACGCGTCGTATTGAGCTCAGTCGTCTCGAGTCAAGTGGACCTGCACGCCCGCTACGGCGGGGTCGTGCCCGAGCTCGCCGGGCGCGCCCATGTCGAGCTCGCCCTGCCTGTGGTGAGCGACGCCCTCGCCCTCGCCGGCCTCGATCGGCGCGCTCGTAGCGCTGAGCGGCCAGACGGCCCTGTCGAGATCGACGCCGTGGCCGCGACGATCGGCCCCGGGCTGATCGGTGCCCTCCTCGTCGGCGTCAGCACCGCCAAAGCCCTTGCCCTCGCCTGGGACGTGCCCTTCGTCGGCGTCAACCACCTCGAAGGCCACCTCTACGCAGCCATGCTCGAGGCGCCCGAGATCGAGCTCCCCGTCGTCGTTCTGCTCGTCTCAGGCGGGCACACCCTGCTCGTCTCGCTCGAAGCGCCCGGGCGCTACAAGGTCTTGGGGGCGACGGTGGACGACGCGGCCGGGGAGGCCTTCGACAAGGTGGCCCGCTATCTCGGTCTCGGTTACCCGGGCGGCCCGGAGATAGACCGGCTGGCCAACTCCGGTGACCCCAGCGCCGTCCGCTTCCCGAGGGCGACGACCGCGGGGGTGTTCGACTTCTCCTTTTCCGGGCTCAAGACGGCCGTGGTGAGCTATGTGCGGGCCCATCCCGAGGTGACGAACGCCGACGTCGCCGCCTCCTTCCAGGCCGCAGCTGTCGACGTCCTCGTGGCCAAGTCGCTCGCCGCCGCCGAAGCCATCGGGGCCCGTGGCGCCTGCTTGGCCGGGGGGGTAGCGGCGAACAGCCTGTTGCGCGAGCGCTTCTCTCGTTCCTTCGCCGAGAGGGGCCTCGCCTCGTACCTGCCGAGCCGGGCCATGTGCACCGACAACGCCGCCATGATCGCCGCCGCTGGCTATTACCAGCTGGCACGGTCCGGTCCGAGCGCTCTTGACACCGGTGCCATCCCCGACCTGCGGCTTTCCGGCTCCGGGTAGCACTCTGGAGGCGAGGTTGCCAGCGGCGCCAGCTGACGGTATCGTTAGCACTCGTAAGTCGAGAGTGCTAACGGAGCCAGACAGGAGGCCCCTGAAATGAAGTTGCAGCCCCTGGACGACCGCATCGTCGTTCGGCCGAGCGAGTCCGAAGAGACAACCGCATCCGGCCTTGTCATCCCTGACACGGCGAAGGAGAAGCCCCAGCAGGGTGAGGTTCTTGCGGTAGGCCCGGGTAGGCGTACCGAGAACACCGGTGACCTCGTCCCCTTGGACGTGGCCGTTGGTGACAAGGTCGTCTACTCGAAGTACGGAGGTACGGAGATCACAATCGACGGCGAGGAGCTGCTTATCCTCTCGAGTCGTGACGTGCTGGCAAAGGTAAGTGCCTGATGGCCAAGACGCTCGTCTTTGACGAGAACGCCCGGCGAAGGCTCGAGACCGGAGTCAACAAGCTCGCGGACACGGTCAAGGTCACGCTCGGCCCGAAGGGCCGCAACGTCGTCCTCGACAAGAAGTTCGGGGCACCGACGATCACCAACGACGGTGTCACGATCGCCCGCGACATCGAGCTTGAGGACCATTTCGAGAACATGGGCGCCCAGCTCGTTAAGGAAGTCGCCACCAAGACAAACGACGTCGCCGGTGACGGCACCACGACTGCGACTGTGCTCGCCCAGGCGCTGGTGCGCGAGGGTCTGCGCAACGTCGCTGCCGGTGCCAACCCGATGTCGCTGAAGAAGGGCATCGAGAAGGCCGTCGCCGCCGCCGTCGCCTCGATCGGCTCGCAGGCCAAAGAGGTCGGCGGCCGCCAAGAGATCGCCCAGGTCGCCGCCATCTCGGCAGCTGACGCTTCCATCGGCGAGGTGCTCGCCGAGGCCATCGACAAGGTGGGCAAGGACGGGACCGTGACGGTGGAGGAGTCGAACACCTTCGGTCTCGAGCTCGAGTTCACCGAGGGCATGCAGTTCGACAAGGGCTTTTTGTCCCCGTACTTCGTCACCGACCCCGAGCGCCAAGAGGCGATCTTGGAAGACCCGTACCTGCTCATCGTTAACGGCAAGGTCTCCTCGGTCCACGATCTCGTCCCCGTGCTCGAAAAGGTCATGCAGACGGGCAAGCCCCTTTTGATCATCGCCGAGGACGTCGAGGGCGAGGCGCTCGCCACCCTCGTGGTCAACAAGATCCGCGGCCTGTTCCAGTCCGTTGCCGTAAAGGCCCCCGGTTTCGGGGAGCGGCGCAAGGCCATGCTGGGTGACATCGCCACCTTGACCGGGGCGCAGCTCATCTCCGAGGAGGTCGGCCTCAAGCTTGAGAACACGACACTCGACCTGTTGGGCCGTGCCCGGCACGTCGTTGTCACAAAGGACGACACGACCGTCGTCGACGGGGCAGGCTCCGAGGACGACGTGAAGGGCCGCATCTCCCAGATCAAGCGGGAGATCGAAGAGACCGATTCGGACTGGGACCGCGAAAAGCTGCAAGAGCGTCTCGCCAAGCTCGCCGGCGGCGTCGCCATCGTCAAGGTGGGTGCCACGACAGAGGTCGAGCTCAAAGAGAAGAAGCACCGCATCGAGGACGCTCTCTCGGCGACACGTGCCGCCATCGAAGAGGGCATCGTCGCCGGCGGAGGCACGGCGCTTGTGCGCAGCCGGGCGGCTGTGAACAAGGTCATCGCCGGCCTCGAAGGTGACGAGGCCACCGGGGCGTCCATCGTCGGACGGGCTCTGGCCGAGCCGCTCAAGTGGATCGCCATCAACGCCGGTTTCGAGGGCGCTGTCATGGTCCGCGAGGTGGAGAACGCCAAGGGCTCGAACGGCCTGAACGCTCTGACGGGCAAGATCGAGGATCTCGTGAAGTCCGGCATCATCGATCCGGCGAAGGTGACCCGGTCCGCGTTGCAGAACGCGGCCTCCATTGCCGCTTTGCTGCTGACCACCGAGGCGCTCATCGCCGACAAGCCCGAGAAGGCCGACGCCAACTCGGCTGCAGCAGCTGCAGCCATGGGTGGCGGCGGCATGGGGATGATGTAGTCCCTTAACGCGATACATAAGAGGTCACGACGGCAGCCGGGCTTAGGCCCGGCTGCCGACGCGTCTAGCCCCACCTGGGCCGAGGAAGCCACGGCGCGCAGCCGTCTTAGACTCTCCCCAGTGGCCCGACAAGCGATCCCCCGGCCCGATTGGGCCCGGCGGATCGACCCATCGAAGTACGCCCCTGACATCGCCGATCCCGCTTGGGACCTGAACATGGGTGCTGTGCGCCGCGCCTTTTGCCGCCCGTACGCAACCAGCACAAGGTCCGGTCACAGCCGAGCAGGCGAGGGCGGCGGTGCTTGTCTTGTTAGTGCCGTCTTGTCCTTCCGAGCGATCTGAGACCGAGGTGGCGAGCTCGGTCGTGCTCATCCGCCGTGCCAGCCATTTGCGGGCGAACCCGGGCGAGATCGCCTTTCCCGGAGGGCGCATCGAGCCGGGCGAGGCACCGCTTCAAGCAGCGCTTCGCGAGGCCCTCGAGGAAGTCGCCCTCGAGGCGGGCGACGTCGAGATCCTGGGTGAGCTCCCGGTCGTGCACGCCTCACGGCGCTCGGTCACGGTGCTGCCTTTCGTGGCCATGGCAAGGGTCCTGCCGGAGCTCAAAGCTTGCCCCGACGAGGTCGACGGTGTGCTCGTGGTGCCGCTGCGGGAGCTCGTCGCCCCGGGCCGCTACTGGCAAGAACAGTGGGACCCGGCCGGCGACCCGGCCTGGGTCATGCACTTTTTCGACCTGGGCGACGACGTGGTCTGGGGCGCCACCGCCCGCATGCTTTACGAGCTGTACCTGCGCCTTGTCAGCCTCGGGTCCGGCGGGCGAACAGATGCGCCGCCAGGGGGGCGAAGACGACCAGCATCCCGACCGACCACAGCAGCGTCGTGACAACGGGGTGCTGCATCGGCCAGACGTGCATGGCGGCCGAGGGATTGGGGTTCCCGAACAGCTGACGAGCCGCCGCCGTCACGGCGCTTACGGGGTTCCAGTCTGCGACAAAGCGCAAAGCGGCTGGCATGTGGGCGGTCGGGACGAGTGCGTTGGAGACCACGGCGAGCGGGAAGAGGATGACGAGGCCGACCCCCTGGGCGGACTCTGGTCCCTTGCTCACGATCCCGAGACAGGCACAGCCCCAGGAAACCGCGTAGCTGAAGAGGAGGAAGATGGCGATGCCTCCCACCGTCGAGCCCACGCCCGACTGCGGGCGCCAACCGACGAGCAGGCCGGTGACGAGGACGAAGAAGGTGCACATCATGGCCGTCAACAGGTCCGTCACCGAGCGTGCCACAAGCACGGCGGGACGCCACATGGGAAGCGACCGGAAGCGGTCGATAATCCCACCGTTCAAGTCGTTGCTCAGACCGACCGCTGTGCCCATGGACGAGGTCGTCAAGTTGAGCGCCAACATGCCGGCGATGGCGAAGCGAGCGTAGGTCCCCCCGCCCGGCAGGACCATGCCGGCACCGAACACGTAGACGAACAGGGCCGTGAAGAGCACCGGCTGGATCGTGACGTCGGAGAGCTGCAAGGGTTCGCGGGAGATGTGGACAAGGTTGCGGACCGTGAGCACGGCGACGTTGCTCACCTGGCGCACGGCCCGCTGCAGCCATGGCGCGCCCTGTGGGGTGAGGCGAACGGCAACGGTTGTCATCTGAGGGCGACCTCTCTCTCGGTGCCGACCGGCTCCTCGTCTGGTTGAAGATCCGCGGTCTCTTCGGCGGCCACGTGGCCGGTGAGGGCGAAGAACACGTCGTCGAGGGACGGTTGGCGCAGGGCCACGTCGTCGACGGTGACGCCGGCCGCATCAAGGGCGCGCACGATGATGGTGGCCAGGCCGTCTCCGCTGCGCACAGGTGCCCTGAGACGCCGGCCGTCGTGGCTCACCTGGATGTCACCGGCGACAAAGGGGCTGAGCACACCGGCCGCGGCCGGTTCCGCGGCGTGCAGGGTCACCTCGAGGCGGGCGCCGCCGACCTTTGTCTTGAGCTCCGCCGCGGTGCCGGCGGCGATGACCGAGCCGTGGTCGACGACGACGATCCTGTCGGCGAGCTCGTCGGCCTCGTCCAGGTACTGGGTGGTCAAGAGCAGGGTCACGCCGTCGGCGACGAGAGAGCGGATCACGCCCCACATTCGCATCCGGCTCGTCGGGTCGAGACCGGTCGTCGGCTCGTCCAAGAAGAGCACCGGTGGGCGGGTGACGAGGCCGGCGGCAAGGTCGAGGCGCCTTCGCATGCCACCCGAATAGCCCTTCAGCACCCTGTCGGATGCCTCCGAGAGCTCGAACTGGGCGAGCAGCTCGACCGCCCTCGCCTTGGCCTCGGACCGGTGCAGCCCACAGAGCCGCCCGATCATGGTGAGGTTCTGGCGCCCGGTCAGCATCTCATCCAAAGTGGCGTCCTGGGCGGTCACGCCGATGTTGCGGCGCACCTGGGGTGCCTCTTTGACGACGTCATAGCCAGCGACACGGGCATGCCCGCCGTCGGGGCGGGCGAGTGTGGTGAGGATGCGGACGGCGGTCGTCTTACCGGCACCGTTCGGCCCGAGCATCCCGAGGATGGCACCCCTCGCTACGTCGAGATCGACCCCGGCCAAAGCGACGGTGTCGCCGTAGTGTTTCTTGAGCCCCACCGCCTGGATCATGGAGTCCGCTGGCATCGGTTCACCTCCAACCTGTTCCCCGCTTCACTAACTTGCCGTATGGTAAGTGAACTACTTACCGGTTGTCAAGTAGAATGGGACCCATGGCGAGGAGCACGACGGGCAGCGAGGTCAAAGAGCGGGTCACGGCGGCGCCCGAGCAAGGCGAGGAGAAGGCGAGCACCCGCCAGCGAATCCTCGACATCTCCCTGGAGCTGTTCACCGAGCAGGGCTACGAGAAGACCTCCCTACGCCAGATAGCCGAGCGCTTGGGGTTCTCCAAGGCGGCGATCTACTACCACTTTGCCAGCAAGGAAGACATCCTCTTCGAGCTGCACCTGCGCTTGCACGAGTTCGGGCGCGAGGTGCTGGCCGGCATCGACCCGACGCACATGACCCTCGAGATGTCGGCAGGGATACTCGACCGAGTGATCGACCAGATACTCGGGCACCGGGCTCTGTTTGTTCTCTTTCAACGCAATCCCGCTGCTTTGGACGAAATGCACCGCGAGCGCCACGAGGCCGCCCACGAGGATGTGCAGGTCTTGTTCCGCCAGGTTCTCGAGAACAAGGAGATCCCGGTCCGGGACCGGGTCCGCATCGCCTGCGCCCTCGGGGCGGTCATGGGGGGGATCCTCTTTGCCGGCGACGTGTTCGCCGACGTGGCGACCGAAGACATGCGTGCCATGCTGCGCGAGGTTGCGCTCAGCCTCCTCGTGCCGGGGAAGTGACGGCCCGCCTCTCGATCTCCCCGGTTTCGCGCCTCAGCCGAAGGCCGTGCTGAGGGCCTTCCCCGCCAGGCGCACGGGCTCGATGTCCTGGCCGTCAGGGAAGTTGAAGATCATGCCGTCGAGGCCGGCATCGAGATAGCCCGAGACCTGCTCGCAGATCGAGTCGGGATCGCCCACGAACACAAAGCCGCGCAGCGTCTCCGGATCGACGCCGCTTTCCCCAGCCATAGCGGCTGCCTTGGCCTCTGCCCCGGCCTGCGTCTCGGCGACGATGAGGGTGCCCAGCCGGGTCCGGGTGATCTCAGCCGGGTCGTGTCCGATCTGTTCGCAATGGGCGTCGAGCACTTCGAGCTTGTGGCGGATCATCTCGATGTCGCCGAAGATGTTGCAGGCATCGGCGTACTTGGCGACAAGGCGCAAGGTCTTGCGCTCACCGCTGCCCCCGACGAGGATCGGGATGCCCCCGGGCCGGATCGGGCGGGGCTCGTTGAGCGCCTCGGAGATCGAGTAGTGCTTGCCGGCGAAGCTGGGCGCCTTTTGTGTGAACATGGCCCGGCATATCTGCAGGGCTTCTTCGAGCCGCTCCATGCGTTCTGCCACGGGCGGGAACTCGAAGCCGTAGCCGGCGTGCTCGTCGTCGTTCCAGGCGGCGCCGATGCCCAAGATGGCCCGGCCGGCGGAGATGACATCGAGAGTCGTGATCATCTTGGCCAAAAGGGCCGGGTTCCGGTAGGTGACGCCGGTGACCATCGTGCCCAGGCTCGCCCTTCTCGTACGAGCCGCGATGGCCCCGAGGGTCGTGTAGGCCTCGAACATCGGGTCGGTGCGGGGGCCCACATTATGGATCTGGTAGAAGTGGTCCATCACCCAAAGCGAGTCGAAGCCGGACTCCTCAGCTGTGACCGCGATCTGGGCGACCTTCTCGAACAGCTCCCCGTCCTCGACGCCCGGGAAGGTGAAACTCGGAATCTGCAAGCCGAAGCGCGTCACCTGCATGGAAGTGGCCTTTCCGCGTCGTGGCGCCGCACTCCGGCGGGCCGCGGGGCAGTCTCGATGGTTAGCCCCCGAATAGTCGACGCTACTGGGCCAATGACACGCGTGCACCTGCTGGCGGGTACATGATGAGCTGCGATGCTAAAAGGCCGGATCTGGCTTGTGCTCGGGGTCGCAGCCGGGATCGCCATCGGCATAGGCAAACTGCCCTACTTCAGCGGGGCGGCGCTGTCGCTGTCGGACACAGCACTGCGCGTGGTCGGCTCTGCCGGGCACAGCCTGCTTCACTCGGCGGCCAAGCACGGCGCCTCGCGGCGTGCCATCGACGGGGCGACGGCGTTCGTCTCCGTGCTCGTGCCCGGGGTGACGGCCTTGCTGCTCATCTTTGCCGCCCGCACCACGCTGCGCCTGCGGGCCCTGATCGCCCTTCTCGTCGCGGCCCTTGGCGTGGCGTCTTTTTTCTACCTGCCCCACGGCATTGCCATCGGCGTCGCGGTCCTGGCGCTGGCTGCAGCAGGGATCGCCGTCGCCGCCACGGGACCGATAGTCGCCGCGCCGCTCGCAGCCATCGCCGCCCTCATCGGAACGAGCTTTCTTCCTCGCATAATCGCCAGCCACAGCACCCTTCCCAACGTTCCGGTCAGTGTCTTGAACCAGGCGATCTTCCAGAGCGCCGCCTCGCCCGTGTGGCTTCGCTTCGTCGTGCTCGCTGTGGCCGCGCTTCCCTTCGCCATCGCCGCCCGCCTGATCGTGACCTGAGCCGGAGCCGGGCGGGGGAGAGGCCGCAGGTAGCACCCAAGAGGTTTCTTGGGCGATAGGGTGTGGTCGTGGCTCGCCCTTCGAAACCTGTTCGGTCCTTGGAGACGACGACGCTTTCCACCAGTGCGCCCGAGGGCAAAGAAGAGCAAACGACGCCCGCGCCGGCCCGGGCAAGGACCTCACGAAGTGCCGTTGTGCGCAGCAGCGGCGGAGTTGTCAGCCAGGTCTCGGGGTCCTCGACGGTAACGACACGCCGGCCGGTGCCACCGCGTCCGAGGGCGCCGAAGGCGGGGGCGGGCCATCACACGGTGTCTGAGCCGGGGGCCGGTTTCGCCCCGGCCTGGGAGCCGAGCCGCCGTGCCCAGTTCCTCGTCGACACCTTGGGCAACAAGGTGCTGGCGAACCTGCTCGGGGTCGCGGAGAGCCAGCCGAGCCGCTGGCGGCGCTCAGAGGAGGTTCCTTCCGCCAAGGTCGCTCCATTGCTCGTTGATCTCGACCACGTCGTAGGTCGCCTGCTGCTCGTCTGGGACAAGTCGGTCATCGGTGACTGGCTTTTGGGCCGCAACGCTTTTTTGGGCGGCGCCCGGCCCATCGACGTTCTCGCCATGAAAGGGGCCGCCCAGGTGATGGAAGCGATCGAGGCGGAGTCCGCCGGCGCTTACGCCTAGGTGCTTTGTTACCGGGTCTTTCCCCACCTCGCCGGCTCACGGCCAGGCGAGCTGGGACATCCCCTCTACTCCCAGCCTGTGCAGGGCGCCGGCAGGTGGGACAACCCGTCGCTTTATCGCGCCTTCTACCTGGCCAAGAGCCCCGAGGCGGCGATAGCAGAGGCCTTCGGGAACCTCCTCACCTGGACGCCGGCCATGTTCGCCTCGCCAGGCCTGAAAGGCGCCGAGCGGCAGCTCGGCACTTACAGCTTCGACGAGGAGGTGAGCCCAATCATCGACCTGGACGACGCCGGCGTCCTTTTCGAAAGGGGCATCCGCCCGACCCATGTCGTCATCCGAGACCGCGTCCGTACCCAGATGATGGCGGCTTCCATTTTCGAAGAGGGCAAGTGGTCGGGCATCGCCTGGTGGTCCTATCACAGGCCCGAGTGGGGCCTCGTCGCTCTGTTCGGGACCGGCGGCCTTAGCGTTCTCGAGGTCGCGCCCATCGACGCCGAGGGTGCCTTGGCCGATGCCGCCCTCGCGTTGGCGAAGGTACGCACCGGGTTCTAATGGCGCCAGCGGTCGCCGCATTAGGTTGATGGGACTGGTCACAGCTGTCAGGAGGCAAAGGTGGGCGAGATCGAGATCGGGATCGGGAAGTCTGGGCGACAGGCCTACGGCTTCGATGACATCGCGATCGTGCCCTCGCGACGCACACGGGACCCAGAAGACGTCGACATCTCCTGGAACATCGATGCCTACGACTTCGAGCTGCCTTTGATGGCCTCGGCTATGGATGGGGTCGTGAGCCCGGCGACCGCCATCGAGATCGGCCGCTTAGGTGGGGTGGGAGTGCTCAACTTAGAAGGCCTGTGGACACGTTACGAGGACCCCGGCCCCTTGTTCGCCGAGATCGCCGAGCTTGCCGCCGAGAAGGCCACCGCCCGCATGCAGCAGATCTACCTCGAGGAGATAAAGCCCGAGCTCGTAGGACAGCGCATCCGCGAGATCAAAGACGGCGGCGTCACCGCTTGCGCGGCCGTCACGCCGTCGAGAGCGGCTCGTCTCGCTCCATTGATGCTTAAGGCCGAGCTCGACCTGCTCGTGATCCAGGGGACAGTCGTCTCGGCAGAGCACGTTTCCAAACAGAGTGAGCCGCTCAACCTAAAGAAGTTCATCCGTGAGCTCGACATCCCCGTCGTTGTGGGTGGTTGCGCCTCCTACCAGGCGGCCCTGCATCTGATGCGGACCGGGGCCGCTGGCGTCCTAGCCGGGATCGGGCCGGGAAACGCCTGCACGACCCGGGGCGTGCTCGGCATCGGGGTGCCCCAGGCCACGGCCATCGCGGACGTGGCGGGCGCGCGTTCGTGCCACTTGGAGGAGACCGGTGTCTATGTGCAGGTGATCGCTGACGGTGGCATGAGCCGAGGTGGTGACATCGCCAAGGCCATCGCCTGCGGGGCCGACGCCGTCATGATCGGGTCGCCCCTCGCGGCAGCACACGGGGCGCCCGGGCGTGGGTGGCACTGGGGCATGGCCACGTTCCATCCAACTCTGCCCCGGGGGGCCCGGGTGAAAGTGGACCAGCGTGGGACGATCCGCGAGGTTCTCCTCGGCCCAGCGCACGAGAACGACGGCCGCCTGAACCTCTTCGGGGCGCTGCGCACTTCGATGGCGACCTGTGGCTACGAGACGATCCGTGAGTTCCACAAGGCAGAGGTCATGATCGCCCCGTCCTTGCAGACCGAGGGCAAGCAGTTGCAGCGTGCGCAGTCGGTCGGCATGGGCGCCTAGGCAGGAGATGACGCCTACCTACGACACCGTCCTCGTCGTCGACTTCGGTGCTCAGTACGCCCAGCTGATAGCGAGACGGGTCCGCGAGGCCCAGGTCTACTCAGAGATCGTCCCAGCATCGATGTCGGCGACCGAGATGCTCGCCCGCAAGCCCCGAGGGGTCATCCTCTCCGGCGGGCCGAGCTCGGTTTATGTCCCATCCGCGCCCTCGGTCGACCCAGCTCTGTTCAGCGTGGGCCTGCCCGTTCTCGGGATCTGCTACGGGGCCCAGCTGCTCACCCAGGTGCTCGGCGGACAGGTCGCCCGCACCGGTACTGCTGAGTTCGGCCGCACCCCGCTTTTCACCCGGGAGGCCTCCGTCCTCATGGAGGACTGGCCCGCCTCGAGCGTGGTCTGGATGAGCCACTCCGACTCGATCATCCAGGCTCCGCCCGGGTTCGCCGTGACAGCGGCCACCGCCGAGGTGCCCGTCGCCGCCCTCGAGGACCTGGCGCGGGCTGTTTACGGGGTGCAGTTCCACCCCGAGGTGGTGCACACCGAACGGGGACGCGAGCTGCTCGACCATTTCCTGTTCGATATCTGCGGTTGTCGCCCGCTTTGGACACACGCCTCGGTCATCGAGACACAGTGCGAGGCGGTCCGCACCCAGGTCGGATCCGGCCACGCCCTGGTCGCCCTTTCCGGGGGAGTCGACTCGGCCGTGGCGGCCGCCCTTGTGCACAAGGCCATCGGTGACCAGCTGACGGCGGTGTTCGTCGACACCGGCCTCATGCGCGCCGGTGAGGGCGAACAGGTGGAGGCAACATTTTTGGGCCAGTTCGCCCTCGATCTCGTGCACGTGAAGGCGGCAGACCGATTTTTTGAGGCCTTGGCGGGCCTGAGCGACCCCGAGGAGAAGCGAAAGGCGATCGGGCGGCTGTTCATCCGGATCTTCGAGGAGGTCGCCCTCGAGCACAAAGACGCCAAATTTCTGGTGCAGGGGACCTTGTATCCCGACGTGATCGAGTCGGGCACCTCCCAGGCGGCGACGATCAAGTCGCACCACAACGTCGGCGGCCTGCCCGAAGACATGGACCTCGACCTCATCGAGCCGCTTCGGCTCTTGTTCAAAGACGAGGTGCGCGCCATCGGCGAGGAGCTCGGCCTGCCGCCGGAGATCGTCTGGCGTCAGCCCTTCCCCGGGCCCGGGTTGGCGGTGCGCGTCGTCGGCGAGGTGACGCCCGAGCGTGTCGAGATAGTGCGACAGGCCGACGACGTAGTCCTCGAAGAGATCCGACGCGCCGGCTGGAAAGCGAACTCTGGCAGTGGTTCGCTGTCCTGCCCGCCGTGCGCTCGGTCGGAGTGATGGGCGACGAGCGTACCTATGGCTACCCGATCGTCGTCCGGGCCGTCACTAGCGAGGACGCCATGACAGCCGACTGGGCCAGGCTCCCCTACGAGGTGCTCGAGCGGATCTCCAGCCGGATCATCAACGAGGTTCCGGGTGTCAACCGCGTCGCATACGACGTGACCTCGAAGCCCCCAGGGACGATCGAGTGGGAATGAGAATGCCGCCCGTGGGTACCGACCGGGGACGGCGCCCGGCGCGGTCGTAGCATCAACGACTCTTGTCATCTCTCAAAGAGGCGCTCAAGGCTTTGTGGCCAAGAGCGGATTGGCGAGAAGACGCGACTTCTTCCCGGGCCGTCGCGTTCAGTGCAGACGAGCCGAGACAACAAAGCGAGCGGCCTCGTCGATCTCGAGAACGCTGCGGCACCCGGACGGGCAGGCCGGCGACCTTAGACTTGCCTCTATCTGGGGAGGGCTCTTGAGAGGTCGCGTCTGTAAGACCAGCGACGAAGGTGGTTGCTCGCCTTGGTGGGTACGCCGGCTTGGCCTCATCGATACTGAGGCGGGTGCCGGCATGTTCTCGAGGCCTTCGGCGTGAGGGGCGTGAGGTCATGACCGAAGCGGCGACGCTCAGGCTCACGCGAAAAGGCCCGGGATCAAGGGCGTCTGTCACAGGGCGACCCTGGCAGGTTCTCGTCGACGGCAGCGTCGTAGAGAGCCTTTCCGAACTAGAGACGGTCGAGATTCGAGTCGAACCTGGGCCACATGTGCTGCGGGTGCGTTCGAGGAGATACCTGCTCAGTCCCGAAAGACGCGTCGAGCCAGTAGCCGGCCAGGTCCTGGGGTTCTCGTGCCAAGCACGAGCACGCAGCCCCTTTGTCGTGCAGCGCTCGCTGATCTTGCTGCTCGTCGGCCTCCTCAAGCACGACGTCTGGATAGCCCTGAGGGCGGACCAGTCCGACGAGACAACAGGCCGCGGCTTGAACGCCGGAGCGGCGCGTCCCGTCAGGGTGACCAACCTCGGGTCGGACGGGCCGATGCTGAGGACACCAGAGCGTGCGGACAAGGGTCCAGAAATCACAGGAATCCTGAGCAACGATGGCCAAAAAGCCGATCTCGCGCTCGTCGTCAGCCAGCTGACCAAGCGTTTCGGCGGGCGCACCGCCTTCTCCGAGGTCTCCTTCGAGGTCGCGCACGGCGAGGTCTTCGGCTTCCTTGGCCCCAACGGCGCCGGCAAGACGACAACTGTCCGCGCTCTCGGCACCTTGATCACCCCTACCTCGGGCACGGCGACAGTGGCCGGGATCCCCTTAAGTCCCGAGAACGGAGTCGAGATACGTCAGCGCATCGCGATCATGCCCGAGTCGCCAGGTCTTTATCTCCGACTGACCGTCTCGGAGAACCTGGAGTATTTTGCTGGCCTCTACGGTCTGAGCCGACCCGAAGCTCGGATCCGAGACGCCCTTGAGGCCGTGAACCTCAGCGACCGTGCGGGGGACCTCTGCGGGGGACTGTCCAAGGGCCTGCGACAACGGGTAGGGCTGGCGCGAACCCTCCTGAGCGAACCGGCGATCATGTTCCTCGACGAACCGACCTCGGGCCTCGATCCGGTGGCGGCTCGTGAAGTGCATGAGCTGATCATGGGGATGCGAGACAAGGGTGTGACGATCTTCCTTACCACCCACCGGCTCGAGGAGGCCGAGAAGCTCTGCGACCGGGTCGCCATCTTGAACACCACGCTTCGAACCGTCGGCCGCCCTGAGGAGCTGCGGGCGGCACTGTTCGAGAGCGCGCTCTTAGTAACGACGATCGAGCCTCTCAGCGATCCCGGGGGTGTCTTCGCCAAGGCCGCGGCCGTCGAGGCATGGCGGAGCGAGAAGCCCGGCTCTTACATGCTCTCTGTTTCTGATCCGAGGCTCGCCGCACCTCAGGTCACCCGCGCCCTCGTCGGCGCCGGCGCTGACGTCCTTTCCATCAGCGAGGCCCGACATTCGCTCGAAGATGTCTACTTGGAGCTGATCGACGACGATGTCGAGGCTCGCAGGTGATGACGCGGATCGACGCCAAGCGGGTCCGCGCCGTCGTGCGAAAGGAGCTGAGGGACTACCGGCGCAAGCGGTCCATCGTTGTCGCCATGGTCATCCTGCCCGCCATCTTCCTGCTCCAGCCCGCTCTTGCCGTCTTTGCCACCTCGCCGCCCCAGCCAGTTGGCACCTTCTACAACCTTCCTCTGCTCCTCCTGCTCTTGATCCCGGTGATCACGCCTTCGACGCTCGCCGCGTACTGCGTCGTCGGCGAGCGCGAGCAGGGCACGCTCGAGCCTTTGTTGACCACGCCAATTCGAAGCCAAGAGTTCATCTTGGGCAAAGCGGCGGCTGTCTTGCTGCCGACTTTGGCACTCTCCTACTCGGTGTTCGGGGTGTTTCTCGGCGCCGTTGCGCTTTTCGCCAATCAGGTGACCGCCTCGGCAGTGTTCGCAGAGGGACCTATTCTCCTCGCCCTCGCGATCTTCACCCCCCTGCTGGCAGGATGGGCGGTCCTGGTAGGCATGGTGTTTTCTGTGAGGGCGAGCGAGGTCAGAGTCGCCCAACAGCTCGGGATGATCGCAAGTTTCCCGCCTCTCGGCGTGGTCGTGCTCTTCGGCGTTGGCATCATCACTCCGAGTTTCACGGTGGCGGTTCTCTTTGCCCTCGGGCTCGCCGTGATCGACGCAGCGGTGTTGCGATTCGTCTCTTCGATGTTCGACCGCGAGCGTCTCGTGACCGGGGCGAAGGCCCGTCGAGCCTGATTCGCGGGCCTGTTGGCTATGGCCGGGCCTCATGAGGCGGCGGGGAGTTCGGCCGTGTCGATGGCTTCGGTGAGCAATCCAAGTACGAGAACATAGGGCTCCGAGCCAAGCGGGCCTTTTTGAAAGTCGCCCTTGCGGCGTGCCGGCCGCCGGTAGTGTCGCGTCTGATGTCGTATGTACCTCCGCGGTCTCCCGCGAGCTGGGGAGACGAGGAGTGGGACCTTCTCGGTGATCTTCCCCCTATAGGCGGTCGCGCCCGGGCTGAGAAGCTGCCCGCCCTGCCTGACGCCGGGGCAGATCCCGAAGAGGGCCTTGACGGCGGCGCCCTTCGGGCCACTTCATCTGGCGAGGATGTGATCGCGGCCCTCGTCGCAGACCTGAACCCGCCCCAGCGTGAGGCGGTCCTCTACGACGGCGGGCCCCTCGTCGTCGTTGCCGGCGCCGGGTCCGGCAAGACCCGCGTCCTTACGAGGCGCATAGCCCGCCTCGTCGCTTCGGGCGTGGCTCCATGGCGGATACTGGCGATCACCTTCACCAACAAGGCAGCCGACGAGATGCGAAGGCGTGTCGTCGAGCTCGTCGGCCCCGACGCGGAGAGGATGTGGGTCTCGACCTTCCACGCTGCCTGTGTACGAATGCTTCGGCGCAACATCGAGCGCATCGGCTATCGGCCCGGGTTCAGCATCTATGACGACGGCGACTCCCGCCGCCTCGTCGAGCACGTGCTCGATGACCTCGGCATCGACCACAAACGCTTTCCACCCCGTGCCGTCCTCGGGGCCATCAGCACGGCCAAGTCCGACCTCGTCGACGCCTACGCCTACGCGGAGCGGGCTGGGACCATCTACGAGCGCAAGATCGCCGAGGCCTACAACGAGTACGAGCGGCGCTTGGTGGCGGCCAACGCCATGGACTTCGACGACCTCTTGGTGCGCACGGTGCGCATGTTCCGCGACCATCCGGACGTGCTCGAGCAGTACTCCGAGCGCTTCGAGCACGTGCTCGTCGACGAGTACCAGGACACCAACGTGGTCCAGAACGAGCTCGTGATACAGCTCGGCGAGCAACGGCGCAACGTCTGCGTCGTCGGGGACACCGACCAGAGCATTTACAGGTTCCGGGGCGCCGAGATGCGCAACCTGCTCGAGTTCGAGCGGGCCTTCCCCGATGCCCGGCTCGTCGTGCTCGACCAAAACTACCGCTCCAGCCAGACGATCCTCGACGCCGCCAACGCCGTCATCGGCAACAACCTGATCCGCCAGAAAAAAGACCTGTGGAGCGCCCTCGGAAAGGGCGAGCGCATCCGTCGCTATCGGGCTCCAGACGACCGGGACGAGGCCTGGTTCGTGACAAGCGAGATCGCCACGCTGCACCGCGACGAAGCTGTGAGCTACAGCGACATCGCCGTGTTTTACAGGACCAATGCCCAAAGCCGCGCCTTAGAGACGGCGCTCGCCGACCGTGGGATCGCCTACAGCGTGATCGGGGGGACGCGCTTTTTCGACCGGCGCGAGATCCGCGACGTCCTTGCCTACCTGCGCGCCGTTGCCAATCCGGGTGACGAGGTGTCGCTGCGTCGGATCATCAACACGCCCCGGCGCGGCATCGGCGACACGACCGTCGGGCGCCTCGTCGCCTTCGGGGCCGAGAGCGGAGTCGGCTTTGCCGGCGCGCTTCAACGTGCCGAGGAGGCTGGAGTGTCTGGCAAGGCCCTCACAGGAGTGCGGGGCTTCCTCTCACTGCTCGACGAGCTGCGAGCGCCCGAGCTCGTCGAGAACCCCCCCGACAAGCTCATCGAGGTCGTCTTGGACCGCACTGGCTACCGGGAGTCTCTCGAGGCCGAGATCGAGATCGGGGGCAGCCGGGCGGTCGGTGCCGAGGGACGTGTGGAGAACCTCGCTGAGCTCATGAGCACAGCCTCCGAGCATCTCGATCTCGAGTCCTTCCTCGAGTCGACAGCACTCGTCGCGGCCACCGACGTCGCCGACGATGGCTCGAGCGTGTCGCTCATGACCCTGCACTCGGCCAAGGGCCTCGAGTTCCGCGTCGTGTTCCTCACCGGCATGGAAGAGGGGCTCTTCCCTCACAACCAGAGCCTGGGCGAGCCCGACGAGCTCGAAGAGGAGCGACGGCTCTGCTATGTCGGGGTGACCCGCGCCCGGGAACGGCTCTACCTCACACACTCTTGGAGCCGCCTGCTCTTCGGCAGCATCCAGCAGAGCTTTCCGAGCCGGTTCTTGAAGGAGATCCCCGAAGACCTCGTAGAAGACGTGGGAGAAGGAGCCGTCATCGGCAGCGGGAGAGCGCTCGTGAGCGGGCGCAGCTGGGGGGACTACCGCGGCGGCGGGACCGGATTTAAGGCCACCGTCTCAAGTGGTGAGCGCCCAGTGACAAGCGCCACCAAGTCCGCTCCGGCCAGCAGCGGCGCAGAGCTGCTCGGACTCGTTCCGGGCGACGCGGTCCTGCATGCCCGCTTCGGGGAGGGTGTCGTGATCGAGGTCGAAGGCGAGGGCGAGGACGCCCGGGCGACGATCTGCTTCCCCAAACATGGCGAGAAGCGGTTCTTGTTGGCCTTGAGCCCACTCGAGCGGCCCCCGGCCGCCGGAGCCGGCTCGGCCTAAAAGCGCGCCTGGCGCGCCCTGACCGACCAGTAGGTAGAGTGGCAGCCGTGGCGCAGGTTGCCCAAACCCAGCTGCCGGCGACGGCGGGGAAGCCCAAGCCGTTGTTGCGCGGCTGGTTCCATCTCGTCGGATCGCTCGCCATGCTCGTAGCGGGCCCGCTCATCGGCCTGGAAGCGAGCGGGACCAAGGCCGAGCTGTGCTCTGCTGTGGCCTGTTTCGCGGTCTGGGCCATGCTCACCACGAGCGCCCTCTACCACCGGGTGCACTGGTCCGACGCCGCCCGCCGCCGCATGCGCCATGCCGACCACTCGATGATCTTCATCGCCATCGTGGGCACCTTCACCGCAGTGGCCGGCCTGTCGCTTCCCGACACCGACGCCGAGATCGTCCTCGGGCTCGTGTGGGGAGCCTGCATCATCGGGATCGTCATGCGCTTTGCCTGGCTCGAGGCACCGAGATGGGCCGTCGCCGTGCCCTACATAGCAGCCGGGTGGATCGCCGTCGGGGCAATGCCGGAGTTCTTCCACTACCTCGGTGTGGAGGGCTTCTCTTTGATGATGGCTGGAGGCCTGCTCTACACCGTCGGCGCGGTCGTCTATGCCCTCAAGCGCCCTGACCCTTGGCCAAGGGTGTTCGGCTTCCATGAGGTCTTCCACGCCTGCGTAGTTGTCGCTGCCGCCATTCACTTGAGTTTGATCGCCTTGGTCGTGCTGCCAGCCCTCAACTCCTGAGCTCACGATTGGGCTCCGGGTACCTGATGCCGCCTAGGATCGGGGTGAAATGGACCGTCGTTACCGCATCGTCGTCGCCAAACCCGGCCTCGACGGGCATGATCGGGGCGCCAAAATAATTGCCCGGGCCCTGCGCGACGCTGGCTTCGAGGTCATTTACACGGGCCTGCACCAGACGCCCGAGCAGGTGGTGCGCACGGCCATGCAAGAAGACGCAGATGCCGTCGGCCTCTCCCTGCTCTCGGGGGCCCATTTGACGCTTGTTCCAAAGGTGCTCGAGGGCCTCAAGGCTGAGGGGCTTTCGAATGTCATCGTCGTCGTGGGCGGGATCATCCCCGAGCGCGACATCGAGACCCTGCGCTCTGTTGGCGTCAGCGCCGTGTTTACACCCGGGGCTCATCTGCCCCAGATCGCCTCCTGGCTCGAGGAGGCGCTGGACACCCGTGAGCGCGGCGGGTGCCGGGTTGCCGGGGGACAGCAGCGTGGTGAGCTGAAGCTGCGCATCTTCGAGCGACCGAAGCGACCGACAGGAAGGTGACCGGTGGACCTAGTTGAGTATCAAGGAAAGCAGTACTTCGCGCGTTACGGGATTCCCGTTTCCCCCGGAGAAGTAGCCGACACCGTGGCCGAGGCCGAGGCCGCCGCCGAGCGCCTCGGCTACCCCGTTGTCGTCAAGGCCCAGGTCCAGACCGGTGGCCGGGGCAAAGCCGGGGGCGTGAAACTCGCCGACTCGTTGGCCGAGGTCACCGAGCATGCCGGCAACATCTTGGGCTTGGACATAAAAGGTCACGTCGTAAGGCGCCTTTGGATCGAAAAAGCGACCGACATCGCCAAGGAGTACTACGCCAGCTTCACCCTCGACCGCTCTGCCAAGCTGCACCTCGCCATGGTGTCGGCAAAAGGCGGAGTCGAGATCGAAAAGGTCGCCGATGAAGACCCTGATGCAGTCGCCAGGCTGCACGTCAACCCGCTCGACGGGCTGAGCCTCGAGGCCGCTCGCGCCCTGGTCGAGCGAGCAGGGCTCGACGACCAAGCGCGAGAGGGTGCCGCCCAGATCCTCTTGCAGCTCTACGACTGCTACATCGCCGGCGACGCCGATCTCGTCGAGATCAACCCGCTCGTGTTGACCACCGACGGCGAGGTGCGCGCCCTCGATGCCAAGGTGACCCTCGACGACGATGCCGCCTTCCGCCATCCTGAGTGGTCCGAATTCGACAACATGGCCGTGATGAGCGAGCGCGAGCAGCTCGCGAAGTCCAAAGGCCTTTCCTACATACCGCTCGACGGCTCGGTCGGGATCATCGCCAACGGGGCCGGCCTCGCCATGAGCACCGTCGATGTGGTGAGCCAGGTCGGCGGTAAGGCTGCCAACTTCTTGGACGTGGGCGGCGGCGCCGACGAAGACGTGATGGTCAACGCCCTCGAGGTGATCAACCTCGATCCGAGCGTGCGCTCGATCCTCGTCAACATCTTTGGCGGGATCGTCCGCTGCGACGAGGTCGCCCGCGGCATCGTTAGCGCACTCGACCGTGTCGACATCGGCGCCCAGATCGTGCTCAGGCTGGATGGCACCAATGCCGTAGAGGCCCACAGGATCATTGACGAGGCGGCCTCGGAGAAGATCGTCAGTGAGAGGACCATGCTCGGTGCCGCGCGGCGTGCGGTCGAGCTCGCGGCTGCGGCCCGGCCAGAAGGAGGATCAAAGCTGTGAGCATCTTCGTGGACGAGACGACCCGCGTGGTCGTGCAGGGACTCACCGGGAGCCAGGGCCGCTTTCACGGCTTGCGCAACCGCGATTACGGCACCCTCGTCGTGGCCGGGGTGACCCCAGGCAAAGGTGGCCAGGACGTCGATGGTATTCCCGTGTTCGACTCGGTCGCCGAAGCGGTGGAGGCAACAGGTGCCACGGCGAGTTTCGTCGCTGTGCCGCCCCGGGCGGCTCCGGGAGCGGTCATCGACGCCGCCGAGGCCGGAATAGGCGTGATCGTCTGCATCACCGAGCACATTCCGGCAAAGGACGAGGCGTTGGTGAATGCCCGCCTAGTGCGCGACTTCCCCGGCGTCAGGCTGATCGGCCCGAACTGCCCAGGGATCATCTCGCCGGGAAAGTGCAACATCGGCATCACCTCGGGCGACATCGCCCTGCCGGGAGGTCCCGTCGGGGTCGTCAGCCGCTCGGGCACCTTGACCTACCAGGCCCTGCACGAGCTCTCGCAGCAGGGCGTCGGCCAGACCACCTGTGTCGGCATCGGAGGCGATCCAGTGCCGGGCTCGAGCTTCGTCGATGTCCTCACCGCATTCCAGGCCGACCCGGAGACGCGTGCGGTCCTGATGATCGGCGAGATCGGCGGCGACGGCGAGGAGCGGGCGGCTGAGTTCATCGCTGCTTCGATGGACAAGCCGGTGGTTGCCTACATCGCCGGGGTGACAGCACCTCCCGGCCGCAAGATGGGTCATGCTGGCGCCATCATCTCGGGCTCCAAGGGCACGGCCAAGGCCAAGATGGACGCGCTGTCGGCTGCAGGAGTGCGCGTGGCCAAGAACCCAACCGAAGCCGGGGAGCTCATGGTCGAGCTCGTCCGGGCTCTTTAGGCGATCAGGTGGGGGGGGACCCGATTGAGCCCGCGGAGGTCGGGCTAGATGAGATACGAGCCGCCCGGGTAGCGGTGGAGAAGACGGCGGTGCGATCGCCGATCTTCAAGTCGCGCGATCTGAGCGAACTGAGCGGATCACGGGTCGTGCTGAAGGCGGAGAACCTGCAGCCCACCGGCTCGTTCAAGATACGCGGCGCTTCGGCCAAGCTCGCCTTCTTGGGCGACGGGGCAGTGCCCGGCATCGTGGTCGCCTCGGCCGGCAACCATGCCCAGGCGGCGGCCCTAGCCGCCCGTAGCGCAGGCGTGCCCTGCGAGGTCTACATGCCGGCCGAGGCTTCGATTTCCAAGGCCGAGGCGACGATCGGTTATGGCGCCTCGCTGCATCTCGAAGGCGATTCGCTCGACGACTGTGTCGTGCTCGCCGAAGCCCGAGCTCTCGAGGCCGGCCTGCACTTCGTCCACCCCTTCAACGACCCGGCCATTGTGGCAGGGCAAGGGACATTGGGCCTCGAGCTCGTAGAGGACGTCGACGACCTTGCCATGGTGATAGTCCCCCTCGGCGGGGGAGGCCTCGTCTCGGGGATCAGCTGTGCCATCGACGCCCTCGCCCCGCAGGTGCGTGTCGTCGCGGTCCAAGCCGCCGTTTGCGCTCCGTTTCTTGCCGCCCACGAGCACACAACAGCCGGCCTGACAGCAGGCTCGACGACCCTGGCCGACGGCATCGCTGTGAAGAGACCCAGCGGGATGACCCTTGGCCTCATCGAACGCCATGTCGATGAGATCGTGGCCGTCGGCGAGAACGAGATCGCCGATGCCATGGTCATGCTCATGATGCGGTCCAAGCTCGTCGTGGAGGGGGCGGGAGCCGTCGGCGCGGCTGCGTTGATGACGGGCCTTGTCACGCCGCCAGCCTCGGGCACGACGGTGGTCGTGCTCTCGGGCGGCAACGTCGACACCGGCCTGCTCGCCCCGGTCATCCGTCGCCACGAGACAAATGCAGGGCGAAGGGTGGTCCTTTTCGCCCGCATACCTGACCGACCCGGCAGCCTGGCGGCCTTGCTCACCTGCATAGGCCAAAGCGGTGCCAACCTCGTCACCGTCGCCCACCTGCGCGAGGGCTACGACCTCGAGGTGCGCGAGACGGCCGCCCACATCGTGCTTGAGACGCGAAACCGCGAGCACGCCAAGGCCGTGCTGGACGCCGCCAGGCAGGCGGGATTCAACGTCCGTCCCGCCAGCCAGTCCGCTAGCTGATCATGTAGGCGCGAACTGATTAGCACAGCTAAGAAGCTATGCTAAGGATGTGAGACACGGCGCGGGACAAGGGACCACATTGGCGCGGCTCGAGGACGCGGAGCTCGAGAACACCCTGGCCATCTGCGTGATGCGCCTGTCGCGCCGGCTGAGGAGCGAGCGGACACCCGATGCCCTCACCGCCAGCCAGCTCTCTGTGCTCGAAGTCCTCGAGCGAAAAGGGCCACTTTCTCCGACACAGCTTGCCGCCAAAGAACGCGTGCAACCGCCGTCGGTGACCCGGGTCGTCGCCGTGCTAGAGCAGAAGGACCTGGTGGAGCGCCACTGTCACGAAAGCGACGGGCGCCAGAGCATGATCGGCCTGTCCCCGGCCGGGCGCGCCCTGCTCGCCGAGAACCGGAGCCGGAGGCAGGCCTGGCTGGCCCATCGCCTGGAGGAGCTGTCAGACGAAGAGCGCGACGTGCTCGTCGCCGCCGTCCCGATAATGGAGAGGCTCGCCGAGTCTTGAGCCGTACTTTCTCCTCGTTAAGGGTCCGCAACTACCGCCTATTTGCCGCCGGCCAGCTCGTGTCGCTCACGGGCACTTGGATGCAGCGCGTAGGCCAGGACTGGCTCGTGCTGCGCCTGTCTCACAACAGCGGGACAGCGATCGGCATTACGACCGGCCTTCAGTTCCTCCCGATCCTGCTGTTCGGCCTGCAAGGCGGCGTCATCGCCGACCGCTTCTCCAAGCGCAAGCTGATCTTGGCCACCCAGGTGACGATGGGACTGCTCGCCCTTGGCCTAGGCCTGTTGGACCTTTTCGGAGCTGTCAGCCTGTACGACGTTTACGTCTTCGCTTTCCTGCTCGGCATGGCGACGGCGGTCGACAACCCCACGCGCCAGGCCTTTGTCTCCGAGCTCGTGGGAAGCGCCGAGCTTCCGAACGCCGTCGGGCTCAACAGCGCCACGTTCAACGCGGCCCGCATCTTCGGTCCCGCCGTGGCCGGGCTCATGATCGACGGCGTCGGGACGGCGTGGGTCTTCCTCGCCAATGCAGCATCCTTTGTTGCTGTCATCACCGGCCTATTGATGATGCGTCCGGCCGAGCTCATCTCAGCCCCGCGCCTTGTCCGCCAGTCGGGCAACTTGCGCGAAGGCCTGTCCTATGTTCGACACAACAAGGAGCTGCTCGTCCCCATCGCCCTCGTCGGAGTCGTGGGTACCTTCGGGATCAACTTCCAGATAACCCTCGCCCTTGTCGACAAGGTCGTGTTCCACAAAGGCGCGGCATCGTTCGGTCTGCTCAGCTCGATGCTCGCCGGAGGTGCCTTGCTGGGGGCGCTGCTGGCCGCGAGGAGGACCCACCCCACGACGCGTTCTCGTCGTCCTCGGGGCGATCGCCTTCGGGTTGCTCGAAGTGGGCGCCGGCCTCATGCCCAGCTTCACCATGCTGGCGATTGCCCTCGTTCCCCTGGGGCTTGCCAACCTAACCTTCTCTACAGCGGCGAACTCGGGCGTGCAGCTCGCCTCTGCACCCGAGATGCGCGGCCGTGTGATGGGCATCTACATGCTGGTGTTCGTGGGCGGCACGCCGCTCGGGGCGCCCTTGGTGGGTTGGATATCCCAGGAGTTCGGCGCCCGCTGGGGGATCATCGGTGGAGGGGCCGTGAGCATCCTGGCAGGCTTGGTCGCCCTGGTCGTCATCTTGAAGAGGGCAGCTGCACGCGACGAATACCGGTCGGAGTCTGTGAGAGGCCCGATGCCAGTGCCGGCCGGCAACTAGCTTGGCGCTGATGGCACCTTCGTGTGACGATCGACCTTTTGAGGAAAGCCTCGCCGACCTAGACCCTGAGCTGAGCGCGGCCATCGGTGGCGAGCTAAACCGCCAGCGCGCCATGCTCGACCTGGTGGCCTCCGAGAGCCTGCCGCCTCGATCGGTGCTCGAGGCGCAGGGCTCGGTGCTCAGCGCCAAGTACGCCGACGGCTACCCGAAGAGGCGTGACTACGACACCTGTGAGTGGGTCGACGAGGTGGAGTCGCTCGCCATCGAGCGGGCCAAGGCCCTTTTCGGGGCCGAGCACGCCAATGTCCAGCCCTATTCGGGGGCGAGCGCGAACGCGGCCGTGCTCCATGCCTTGTGCGACCCGGGTGACTGCGTGCTCGGCTTCGACTTCGCCCACGGCGGCCACCCGACTCAGTGCGGGGACGAGACCTTCGCCGGGCGCAACTACAAGGTCCTCTCCTACCACGTGCGCGAGACCGATCGCCTCGTCGACCTCGACGAGGTCGAGTCGCTCGCTCGCCGTCACCACCCCAAGGTGATATTCGCCGGCTGGTCGTGTTACAGCCGGCATCTCGACTTTCCGGCCTTTCGCGCGATAGCCGACGAGGTGGGGGCCGCCCTCGTGGTCGACATGGCCCATTTTGCAGGCCTGGTGGCCGCCAGGCTGCACCCGGACCCGGTCGGTCTGGCCGACGCCTGCACGATGACCACCCATAAAACCCTTGGCGGTGCCCGGGGAGGGGCCATAGTCTGCCGTGCCGGGCTGGCCGAGCTCGTCGACGCCGCCGTCTATCCCGGCGAGCAGGGCTGTCCACTCCCGCACGTCATCGCAGCCAAGGCGGTGACCTTCAAGCTTGCCGGCACCGAGGCCTTTCGGGAGAGGATGGGGCGCACTTTGCAGGGAGCCGCGACCATGGCGGGCATGCTCGCCGCCGCCGAGCCCCGCACCCGTGCCCACGTTGTCACGGGCGGGACCGATGTCCACCAGTTCCTCGTAGACCTCGCACCGGGCGGGCGGGAGGCGTGGGCCACGCTCGGCAGGCTCAACGAGCTCGGCATCTCCGCCAACGCCATCAGCCTTGCCTACGACCCGCGCGTGGCGCCGCAATGCTCGGGACTGCGATTCGGGGCGACAGCCCTTGCCTGTCGGGGCTTTGCCCATGAAGAGTTCGTCGAGGTGGGCGAGATCCTCGCCGACGCCCTGGCTCTCGGGGGGGAGGCCAGCCGGCCTCTCATCGTGAAGAGAGTCACTGATCTGACAAAGACAATGCCCCTTTACCCTTACCTCGCCTGACTGGCGGGCCGAAGGCCGCGCCCTGCCTCAGGCGGTCGGGGCCGCCAGCCGTCCCGACCGGACAGCAAGGTCCATGAGCAGCCTCCCGGCGAGATTGCCAGGGAGAGCGGCGCCTTTGGAGGAAACGACGAAGAAGACCTCGGCACGACCCGCCGCGAAGACGCTGATTTGGAAGCGCAGGGGAAGCGATTGCCCTTTGAACACGGCGATGCCGACCATCTCCATCCCCCAGCCCAACGGGCGACCCGGCAGGTTCGAGACCCGCGGTGAGACGTCCATCATCACAAACGAGCCCGCACCCAGTTCGCCTCGCAGCGCCGTAGCCCAGTAGCCGGCCACACAGCGCTGCGCGTTGGCGGTGCCGAGGAGGGACTGGATCCTTGTCATTTCCGCACGCACGCTGGAGGCGCTCGTGTGGAAGGCGACCGCGTCGGCGATCTGCCAGGGCCCCCCGAGGGGGTTAGTCGTCGTCGCCTGCGAATAGGTGACAGCGGTCACCTGGCCCGCTGCCGGCGTCATGGCTGTGCTGACGGCGTTCAAGTCTGCCGAGCAGCCGGGGTGGGAGGAGAGCCAGGACGAGATGGCTGACGGCCAGACGAGAGCAGAACCGAGCCCGTAGGAAGTCGCGGAATAGCCGGTGCTGAAGTGCCAGCCGCTCGGGAAGTCGCTAGCCATGAGGACCGAGCGGCCCGCCGCGGCCCGGTCCTGGGGGGCTGTCGATGGCAGCGGAGCTGTGACAGGGCCTCGAACCGCCGCGATGCCCGCCGCCGCACCTCCTGCGGCGAGGAAGAGCACGACGATGGCGATGGCCGATCCGTAGCGGCGGATGACGCCCGGCTTCTTGGGGCTGTCCTGGCCTGTGCTCGAGTCGGCCTCCTTGCCGCCGCCCTGCTGCCTCTGGGCCTGCGTCGAAGATCCCGAACCCGCCTGCGAGGCCGACTCATCTTGTGCGGCGCCGGCCGCGACCGCCTCCTGGAGGGCAGCGGGCAGCGGCTTGCGGGCCTGCCGGGCGGCAGAGCGCCGTTCCCCGAAGAGCCACGTCTCGCCAGTGACCGCTTCGGAGGGCTCGGGTGCTTCCGGCTCGGGCGAAGAAGGCTCCGGTCTCAGCTGTTCGCCCGAGACCTCAACCGGGTCTTGCTCGGGTGGAGTCGAGGAAAGCCCGCTCTCTTGCGACTGGGGCCCGCCGGGTGCAGGTGGTGTCGGGGCCAGCTCAGCCGGTGCCGCTGCTTCGAAGTCCATCTCCGGCACGACCATGTCGGCACTGGCCTCGTCTGCAGTCTCTGCGATTGCCGGCGAGTTCTCGAGAGCTGCGGCAGCGGGCTCGTCGCCTGTCGCCTCTTCGAAAACCTCCTGAGCGGCCCCCAGGCTCTCGGCGATGTCCCCAACCTGCGCGGCGCTCGTCTCCTCAGAGCCCAGAACGTCGTCTCTGAGCTGGGCTTCCACGAGCTCGTCTGCAAGGCCGGCGACCAAAGCCGGCTCGGCCTCGGTCATAGTTTGGCCCTCTTCGACGACGGCGGCGCCGACCACGCCCGAGTCAGTCCTGTCTGCGGCGAGCACGCCGTCGTCGGCTGCGGCGAGCTCGTCTGCCAGCTGGGCGAGCTCCTCATAGGGATCATGTGGGCTGCTAGCCGTAGGCGGAACAAGCGTTTCGGATTGCGTGTCCCGTTCTCGGGCCGAGTCGCCTGGGGCCGTCAACGCCTCCGCGTCGGAATCGGCCTGTGGTGTATCGAGAGCGACAGCTGCAGCCTCCGACTCGGCCGGGTCGTCCGAGCTCTGCTCGTTTTCTTGCGGCCGCGGGACGAGGGGCCCCTGCGCCGCGGCGCGGGCCACAGCACCTGCGACCGCGTCGCGCAGATCCGATGTCGACCGCACGCGGGTCGGCCGACGCCTCGCGCTCGGGACCAGGAAGCGTCCCTCGAGCAAGTCCGTGCTGGGTGGTGGCGGGGGAGTCGTGGGCGGCGCGTCCCCGGCGAGAGCCTGCACAGGCTCAAGAAGGCTGGCCGCCGGCCGTGCAGGAGGCGGAGGGAGCAGATGAGCCAGCGAGGTTGGCTGCGGTGGCAGGGGGGGAGGCGGGAGGATCACCGGGGTGGGCGGTGCCACCAGCGGTGCCGGTGGCGGGGCGATTGGAGCGGCAGGCGAAACCGCTTGGCGGCCAGGCGGCCAATGACGCTCGGCCGCGACATCGGACAGGTGGCGTGAGATCGCGGGAGGGGGCGGAGCCGGCCGACCGGAGGCCTCTGCAGGTGGCGAGGGGTGAACCGGCTCGGCGCGCCCGTGCCAAGACGATCCCCGGACTGGGGCCTGGCGCGGATCCCACTTCGTCGGGCTCCAGCGCCGCTCGGGACCAGAGGCGAGGGGCTGGGATAGTTCGCGGGACTCGCGGGGCGCGCCTGGCCCCTCTCGCGCCCGGAAACGGGGGACCGGTTCGGCCTCGCGTCGCATCGGATTCGTCTTCTCGAGGCCACGGCGTCCGATGGCGCTCGACGTGTCTCGGCGGCCCTCCTCGGCTCGATCAGCAAGGTGCTCCCGCCTGTGCTCGCCGCGGACCTCGGCGAAGACGCGTTCGCGGACCCGGGCAACGCCGATGGTGGCGTTCAAGAGAGCCTTGTTGCGGTCGTGCTCGTCGGGGGTCCCGGCGCGGAAGTTCGGGTGGAGGTCAGGGGGATACCACCGGCCGTCTGAGGCAAGCCACCATCGGTTGCCTTGGAGGTCCTCGCTCAAAACACTCCTCATTGTCCCGACATGACCTGATCGAGCGTAGCTACGAGGACTGACGACGATGCCTTAAGACGGAGCCCTCGCATCTCCACTACCCCTCCGGGGCGATTCAAACATTACTCCGCCTAGGCCAGGACTTCGGACCACCCGCCTTGTAGGTGCGAGGGCCGTTCCTTTGGCGCCAGGAGCTGCCCGCGCGAGGCCCTGGTACCGTCTCTCATTGGTGCGAGCTCTGCTGTCTGTATACGACAAGACCGGTCTCGAGGAGCTCGCAAGAGGACTTAGGGCCCTCGGAGTCGAGCTGGTCGCGAGTGGGGAACGGCCAAGGTCCTCGAAGCGGCCGGCGTCGAGCACACCGAGGTGGCCGAGATCACGGGCGTCCCCGAGATGCTGGATGGACGGGTGAAGACCCTCCATCCGGCGGTCCATGCCGGTATTCTCGCTGATAGATCCATCCGCTCCCACCTCGAGGACCTCGCCGCCCAGGACATCAAGACGATCGACCTTGTCGTGTGCAACCTCTACCCGTTCGAGGCTCACCCCTCGGTCGAGACGATGGACATAGGTGGCCCGGCGATGATCAGGGCCGCGGCGAAGAATTCCTCGCATGTGACGGTGCTTGTCCATCCCGAAGACTACGCACCGGTCCTCGAGGAGCTGCGCCGCGACGGTGTCGTGAGCGACTTCACACGCCGTAGGTTGGCCCGGGCCGCTTTTACCCATACCGCGGCCTATGACGCGGCGATCGTGTCATGGATGGACGAGAGCGCGCCCAGCGACGAGGAGGGGGGCGACGCCTTGCCGGCGACGCTGCACCTCGTGCTCGAGCGCGCCAGGGATCTTCGCTATGGGGAGAACCCGCACCAGCGCGCTGCGCACTACCGTGCCCGGGGCCACCCGAGCGGCTGGTGGGAGAGCGCCGTACAGCACGGCGGACGCGCAATGTCGTATCTGAACCTGCTCGATGCCGACGCCGCTTGGCAACTCGTGCACGAGCTTGTCGGTCCGCACGGGCTCAGTTTTTCCGAGAATCTGGCGGCGGCAGTGATCGTCAAGCACACCAACGCCTGTGGCGCGGCGGTAGCTGATGACCTCGCCACCGCCTACCAGAGGGCGCTCGAAGGGGACCGTGTCGCTGCCTTCGGCGGCATAGTCGCCCTGAGTGGGCACATAGACGGAGCACTCGGGGCCAAGATCGTGGAGAGCCCGCTCGCGGATGTCCTCGTGGCGCCTTCCTTCGACGAGGAGGCCCTTGCCCGCTTTGCCGAGAAGCGAAAGAACATGCGCTTGATCGAGGCCCAGCCCCCCGCGAGGTTGAACCTGAGCCTTCGCCAGACCGACGGTGGATTCCTCGTCCAAGAGCGCGACGCCTTCCGTTCGGCCCCTGCGAGCTGGCAGGTGGCGACGAGACTGGCGCCGAGCGACCAGCAGTGGCGGGACTTGGAGCTCGCTTGGAGAGTCTGTGGCCTCACCTCGTCAAACGCCATTGTTTTGGCCTACGGTGGGCAGGTCGTGGGTGTCGGATGTGGACAGCAGAGCCGCGTCGACGCGGCCCGGCTCGCCGGCAGCAAGGCTGCCGGCCGGGCACAAGGAGGAGCAGGCGCAAGTGACGCATTCTTTCCCTTTCGAGACGGGTTGGACGCAATGATCGACGTGGGAGTGACAGCTGTCGTGCAGCCGGGGGGATCCCTGCGCGACGACGAAGTGACACAGGCCGCCAACGAGCGTGGGATCGCCATGGTCTTTACTGGCGAACGCCACTTCCGCCACTGATGGCCGCCATAGTGCTGGACGGAGAGGCGCTCGCCGCTAAGGAGCGCGCCGAGTTGGCAAAGCGTGTCGCCGACCTCAAGTCAGTCGGCGTGACACCGGGTCTCGGGACGATCCTCGTCGGTGACGACGGGCCGAGTGCCCGCTATGTGGCGATGAAGCACCAGGACTGCGCCGAGATCGGTGTCGAGTCCGTGCACGAGGAGCTGCCCGGAGACATCTCCCAGGCCCAGCTCGAGTCCGTGGTGCGTGCGGTCAGCGAGAACCCTGATGTGGACGCCCTCCTCATCCAGCTGCCGTTGCCCAAGCACTTGAACGAGGAAAGGGCCCTTTTGGCCGTCAACCCCGACAAGGACGTCGACGGGCTTCACCCGGTGAACCTCGGGAGGCTCGTGATGGGCGCGCCCGGGCCGCTTCCCTGCACCCCGGCGGGGATCGTCGAGCTGCTCCATGCCTACGACGTCCCGGTGAGCGGCCGGCACGTGGTGATCGTCGGCCGAGGGCTCACGATCGGACGACCCCTCGCCCTCCTCTTTGCTCTCAAGCGCCCGGGTCTGAATGCGGCCGTCACTGTCGTGCACACAGGTGTCCCGGACCTCGGCGACTATGTCCGCCAGGGTGACATTGTCGTGGCCGCAGCGGGTTTTGCGAACCTCGTGACCCGCGACATGATCAAGCCGGGCGCGGCGGTCGTGGGCGCCGGGGTGTCGCGCGAAGGTAAGCGCCTTTTGTCAGACGTGGAGGAGTCAGCGGCCGAGGTCGCGGGCTGGATCACGCCTCGCATCGGTGGCGTCGGCCCTATGACACGGGCAATGTTGTTGCGCAATGCCGTGCTCGCCGCCGAGCGGCGGGCCCACGCGATAGGAGGGGCCTGAGCCTTGCCCACGAAGATCACGATGACCGAGGACGGGGTGCTCCAGGTCCCAGACGAGCCCATCGTCCCCTACATCGAAGGTGACGGGATCGGGGTCGACATCTGGCCCGCCGCCCAGCACGTGCTGGACGCCGCCGCCGCCAAGTACTCCAAGACCATTTCCTGGATGGAAGTGCTCGCTGGCGAGAAGGCCTTCAACGCCACTGGTCAGTGGCTCCCTGAGGAGACCGTTGAGGCTTTCCGCGACCACCTGATCGGAATCAAGGGGCCCCTCACCACACCGGTGGGCGGCGGCTTTCGCTCCCTGAACGTGGCGCTGCGCCAGCTGCTCGACCTCTATGTCTGCCTGAGGCCCGTGCGCTGGTTCACCGGCGTGCCCTCGCCCGTGGTCCATCCCGAAAAGGTCGACATGGTCATTTTCCGGGAGAACACCGAGGATGTCTATGCCGGCCTCGAGCTGCAAGAGGGCACCGAGGAGGCCCGGCGGCTCATCTCGTTTCTAGAGGAACAGTTTGGCTGGACGATCCGGCCCGACTCGGGCATAGGAATAAAGCCGATCTCGGAGACGGGTTCCAAGCGCCTCATCCGGGCCGCTTTGCAGTACGCGGTCCGGCGCCACCGGCGCAGCGTCACGCTCATGCACAAGGGGAACATCCAAAAGTTCACCGAGGGGGCGTTCCGCAACTGGGGCTACGAGCTCACACGCGACGAGTTCGCCGATGTGGCCGTCGGCTGGGACGACTGCGGCGGGAAGCCGGGTGACAAGATCCTCGTGAAGGACGCCATTGCCGACATCACCTTTCAGCAGGTTCTCACCCGCCCGGACGAGTTCGACGTCATCGCGGCGACGAACCTGAACGGCGACTACCTCTCCGACGCGCTGGCGGCCCAGGTAGGCGGCATCGGGATTGCTCCGGGCGGAAACATAAACTACGTGACCGGGCACGGTGTGTTCGAGGCCACTCACGGCACGGCCCCGAAGTATGCCGGCCAGGACAAGGTGAACCCAGGCTCGCTGTTGCTGTCGGGCGTGCTGATGTTCGAGCACTTCGGATGGCAGCAGGCGGCCGACGACATCATCACGGCGCTCGAGCGGACGATCGCCGACAAGATCGTCACCTACGACTTTGCCCGCTTGATGCAAGGTGCGCACGAGGTCCGCTGCAGCGAGTTCGCCCAGGCCATCGTCGACCGCCTCTAAGGCCGCGGGCGCGCCCGGACCTTGGCTCCGTGGCGCGTGCGACTGCGCCGGGTAACCTTCGGTCCCGTGACTGACACCGCCGCTGCTCCCATGTCCACGCCCGCTTTTTCCGCGACGGACTCGATTCGCCGACCCGTGCACGTCACCGTCACCGGCGCCGCGGGCCAGGTTGGCTATGCGCTCTTGTTCCGCATCGCCTCGGGCGAGATGCTGGGCGCTGATCAGCCCGTCGTGCTTCGCCTGCTCGAGATCGAGCCCGCCATGAAGGCGCTCGAGGGTGTCGTCATGGAGCTCGACGACTGTGCCTTTCCCCTCCTTGCCGGCATCGAGGCAACGAGCGACCTCGCCACTGCCTTTTCCGGGACCTCCTATGCGCTCTTGGTGGGAGCGGTGCCCCGCAAGGCGGGCATGGAGCGAAAGGACCTGCTCGGCATAAACGGCGCGACGTTCAAACCGCAAGGGCGCGCCATCGCCGAGCACGCCGCCGCCGACGTGCGCGTGCTCGTGGTCGGGAACCCATGCAACACCAACTGCCTGATCGCCCGGTCGAACGCCCCCGAGGTGCCAGAGGAACGGTGGTTCGCCATGATGCGACTTGACCAGAACCGCGCCCAGAGCATTCTTGCCAAGCGGGCCGGCGTCGCAAACGGCGCAGTGAGGAATCTCGTCGTCTACGGCAACCACTCCTCGAGCCAGTTCCCCGACTACGAGAACACCACAATCGACGGCCGCCCTGTTCTGGAGGTCGTCTCTGAGCTGTCCTGGTTGCAGGGCGATTTCCTCGAGAGTGTGAAAAAGCGCGGCGCCGCCGTCATCGAGGCCCGCGGACTCTCGTCGGCCGCAAGCGCAGCCAACGCCGTCATCGACTCCGTGCACAGCATCGTGCGGGCGACCCCGCCCGGCGAAGCGGTTTCGTTGGCTGTGGTCTCCCGAGGCGAGTACGGCGTGCCCGAGGGCTTGCAGTTCGGCTTTCCCGTGCGCAGCGACGGGCACTCGTGGGAGATCGTCGCCGACTACCACCACAGCCCGTTTGCCACCGGCCAGATACAGGCGACGACAGACGAGCTCGTCGCCGAAAGCGCCGACGTCTCAGAACTGCTTGGGCGCTAGCACCTGAGCTTTCCGGCTGAGCACCACGGTGCCGGCTGCCTTGTCGTGGATCGTCTGGTTGCGTGGGTCCCAAAGCGGCCAGAGGAGGTCGACCAGCCCGCCGAAGGGGATGATGCTCAAGAGCCCGGCCGTGGCAGAGCGAATGGCCGCCCGCACCGCCCCGATCGGTGTTCGACCCTCACGCGCCTCGACAGCTTGAAGGCGCAGGACACCCATGCCGAGAGTGTGGCCGAAAAAGCCAACGAGGAAGAACGAGTACACGAAGCTCACGACGAGGTCGAGGTATACGTAGCCGATCCTGCTCCGCACGTCGAGGCCCAGGGCCATGAAGTAGGTGGGCACGCCGATGATCACCCCGTCTGCGAGCGCACCGACGGCTCTTGCTCCCCAGCTGGCGAGCGGGACGTCCGTCCCGGTCGGGATCTCGCCCGCGTCCATCATCGCCTAGCCAGCGCGCGGGCGAGGTAACAGACCGTCACGTAGTCGACCTCCACCTGACCGCCGTTTGCCTCGATGGCCGAGCCCACCCGGTCGAACAGTCCCTCGCGTGTCTCCTTGTCGAGCATGCGGTGGTCCGACTGGGTGGACAGCAGCTCCAGCCAGCTTTCGGTGTCATAGACGCGCTGCCACGGCTCTTGCACGATGGTAGGGCTGCCCCGCTCGAACAGCCCTGAGGCTGCAACTTCGCCTATGACCCAGTTGTTGACCTCGACGCGTTCGGCCCGGCTCCCCATGCCGTTTAAGCGCGCGCTCATGAGCTCGCCGTAGGCGACGCTCAAATCGCGCTGCAGGCCTTCGCTTCCGGAGCTGACCTGAACGTTCCAAAAGAGCGCAAGGGTGCCGCCCGGCCGGAGTGCCCGATCGGCTTGCACGTAACGGGCCTCGGCCGAGATCCAGTGCCAGGCTTGCGCCGCGTAGAGAAGGCCGTAGCAGTTGGCGGGCGGTCGCCAGTCCTCGAAGGCAGTCTCCTCCACCTCGGCCTCAGGGAAGGGGGCAAGGTTGCGCCGAGCGATGGCCGCCATGGCCGGACTCGGCTCCAGGCAGGTGAGCTTCAAGCCCCGGGCGGCGAACAAGACGCTCGCCTTGCCGGTGCCGGCACCGACCTCGGCGACGGGGACGGGTGACTTGTCCCCTATGTCGGCGAAGTCCAAGACAGCGTCGACCACAGCCGATGGATAAGAGGGGCGGCGCCTGTCATAAATGTCCGCGACCTCACCAAAAACTAGGCGCTGCTCACGCAGCGGCTGCTCGGAGCAGGTCACCTCTCGAGCTGTGGGACCCTGAAGGGGGACCGAGGCTCAGGCGCTTATCTCAACGCCCATCTCGATGCCAAGACGCCTCAGATAAGCGAGCCGACGGCTCATGGCCTGGATCCAGTCGTTGAAGTCGGCCTCGAAGTGGTCGCGGTCTCCGTCCTCGTAGGCATGCTCGAGTTCGTCGAAGGCCTCATCTTCCCGGTCGAGCAGCACGCGGTACTGGCTCAGCATGTGATCGTCGACCACGCCTGTCAAGGTCATTCTTCATCTCCCTCTCGTGACGCCGTTTAGTCAGCGTACTCCCGCCCGTCTGTGCCTCAGATCGCGCTCGCGTGACGATCGTGTGAACCGGTGAATGTCCAGTTCAGCAGCCCTTACCCCACTCTGCGCGCTAGCGCGCGCGAAGCTGCGCACGCCGTTTCGGACCTCCCGAGCCGCCGGCCTCGCTAACCGGTTCCTCGGTAAGCTTCCGCGCCGACGGCGACTCTCACGAGGCGCCGAGCACTCCGCCCAGGCGGCCCTGCGAGCGCAGGGCCGCAAAGTCTGCGTCGCGTACCGCGTTGGCGCGCAACTCAGGATTGAGGCGAATCGCCATGTCGAGAATCGACAGTGCATCAGCCTCCATTCCCGCCCGGGCATTCGCGCAAGCCAGGTTGTAGCAGGCCATGGCGCGCGCCAAGTCGGGTACAGCCAACAGCTCGGCGAGTCGCAGGGCGCGCTCTTGCATATCGAGGGCAGAACCAGCTCGACCGTGAGCGATGTAGTACTCACCCAAATGTCCTGCTGGATGCCAAAACCCGCGAACGACCACCTGCAGCCACAGTTGCCTTCCCGACAGCCAGCTGTTGCGGGACGGGTCGAGAAGGTCATCGTCGGAGGCAAGCGTCATCTCCTCGATGAGGGATCGGGCCACAAGGTGACAGGTTTCTCTTACCGCCTCGATCCCTCGCGCGCAGTAGCTCGCGTAGACGGTGCCCGAGGTGTGGTCGATCTCTGAGAACAAAGGAGGTGTCTCGCCGTTGCGGACGGCTTCTAGGCGCTGCACCTGCTGGCGCTTGAACTCGGTGTTGTGGGCGACGATAGGTCGCGCCGCCCACTTGTCAGCGGTGCCGGGCTCCTCCTCTTGGCTGTTCGCGAGGAGCACCTCCTCCTCACTTGCCGCGAAGGCCAGGAGGCCTACGACTGCGGTGCGTAGCTGCTGTGGGTAGTTCATCGTAATTGATCCTTTCCAGAGAACATGTCTCCGCAGACCAGGCAAGCCACACGCCCTATCTAGGCCGGTGGACGTTCAATAGCTCTTCGGTGATGAGACTCGACGAGGACTCGATCCTCAGTCGGAGTTCCTTGGGCCAAGGGCCGGCACGTTCACGAAAAGCGACGCCGGTCGACCGCGCCTCAAGTGACATCGATGTGACAGTGGCGGCGCAAGTTACTCGCAAGCCGCCCGAAGCAAGAAGAAGACCGCGTCCGCCCGCAGCACGCGCAACATCACGGAGAGCGCTGTCGCGAAAGAGGCAATGGTCGCGAGGGGGTGGAGCGACGGAGTCGACTTACCCGTTGGGAGACTCCATGTCCGTGACATCGCCGACGGCGACTGTGGAGGTGTCCGCCCTGTGCCTGCTGCTGCGGCCAACACGGCTGTGCCGGCCTGCTCGAGGGCGACAGACTCTTCACCTTGTGCGCCAGTCGTCGGTCCTGGTGCTCGGGCCAGGCCCTACCCCGAGCATCTTTGCCTGCCCCGGGCTGAGCACAGTGTCGCTCGTTCTCGATCATCTGGAGAACCCTAGGGAGGCCCGTTAGTGGTTACTAGACCCTAGGCTGCCAAGTCGTGTCGCTAGACGGACAATGTTCGCCCTGCGGCGCTCGGGCGATGACGTCGCCACATATGCGGTGAGCACAAGGGACCGATTCAGCTGGCACAGCCGTCTTGCCCACCAATCCAGAGCGAGAGATGGGAAACGACCCCTACCGCATCGGTCACTAGTCCCCGGCGTCATGCTCGCAGACAACTGCTCGGTTCTTAGAACTCTGGCGTGATGCGGCCATAAGAGACGAGGAAGCGCAAGGACTCCAAGGTGACGACACCGCGCCATTCCAAGGCAGCGGCCTCGCTCGGGGGTTCCCAGTTGAGGGGCCACCCACCATCTGTTTGCTGGCTGTTTTGCAGGTGGTCGAGGGCTGTACTGATCTGGGACCCGGTGAACAGCTTGCGCCAGCGCGAGGTTGGCGTTGGGGCGAAATGCAGGGGTGAAAGCCCGTAGCCCGGTGTTGCCGGATCCAAGAGCAAGCCCTCAACCTCATCGAAGCGGCTGGCGATTCGCATGGCCAAGTCATCGGCCCGCTCCTTTTCGGGGACGTGCTCGAGGAACACGAGTGCTTCGAGGACAGTGTGCACTCCCTCGAGGGGCGCGCCGGACTCGATAACGTCCCAGCAGTAGCGAGCCGCCTGGTTGCGCCAGGGGTGCTCGACCCCGAGCTCGTAGAGCAGACCTACGAGGCCAGCAGTTGGGTTGAGGGCGGGTTCGTAAGTCCACTCGGTCCAGTGGGCCGCCCTCGGAAACGACTCGATAAGAGGGAAAGCCAACGGCACCGCACCTTTGGCGTTCGCGTCCTCGGCCGAGCGTGCCAGGAACTCGCACGCGCCAAGCACCATCGGGAGGTCCACGACACGGGCAGCGGCGAGTGCCTGGAAGGCGGTCTCCACATAGACAGGGAGGCTGGCAGGACAGCGCGTATCGGGTTCTAGGGCCTGGCCGAATCCACCGTCCTCGTTCTGGTAACCGCGAAGTGCGTCGACGACCCCGCTGCCCGGAGCACCGAGGAAGCAGGAGGCGAACAACCTACGTTCCAGCAGGCGTGCCTGGTTGAGCAAGAAGCGGTCCGCGGCGACAAAGGTGCTTTCCATGCGCCCAAGAGTAGATGTGCGCGGTAGCCACGCTGCTTCCAATGAGTACAGGATCTCCTGGTGGGCGCTTTGGAGAGCGATCTTCAACTGCACCGACCTTGCGCGACCGCGCACAGTGCAAAGGCCTTCGCGACCGGCTTTCGGGCCTACAGCTCGTGCAGCATCCAGACGTTGGGCTCAAAATACGTGCCAACGCCCCGACTCATCGTCATGGGTGCAAGGCCACCGGGGAAGACGTACTGACCATCACCGGGAAACGTCATCTTGGTCCAAGCCTCCCAGTCCGACGCCGGAGCCGAGATCTGTAGCGAACGTGGCGCAACGCTCACGATTCGGGCACCCAGGCGAGCATGTACTCGCATCCATGGGTCGAAGGGGAATCCGCTGTCATCTTGCCAGCTGGCGTATTGCTCGATAGGTATAAGCGGGTAACGGTCCTTCCACGATGGGCGCACTGGCGCGAGCAAAGGTGCCAGACCCGCGGCGCGCGCCACATCGCCCATCGCCTTTACGACGAGGCAGCTCAAGTGCTGGCCCTGGTAGGCGGAATCGACCTCAGCAGCCAGCGCCGACAAGGCCGTCGCCTGTCCTGGCTCGTTAACCGCCCTCAATCCGGCGGCGTCGATCCCGGGAGGCAGATCTTGCATTGTGCCGTCCCATCGCAAGGCGATCGTCCGGCCTCGGGCGACTAGGCGGTCGGTGCGAGTGTCGACCAGGAGAACCTGGAGGTTGGCATGCTCAGGAAACAGAGAACCGAAGTAGCTCGCCGTGTGGTTCCCGTGCATGTTGTATTCGGGCCACAGCCCATTGAATACCTTTTCATCGCGTGCCAAATGCCACAGGTCCGGCCTCTCCGCGGCGGTGAAGACGCCCAGCCAGTCTGGAGAGCCGAGCGGTGCCTGCACACCTCAATGATTTCAGACAGCAGCAGGGGACACATCGCTCATTCGACAAGAGAAGGCCGCACTGCCCCGATGCCCGAGTGTTCGCACTGAACCGAGGTCTGCGGCTTTGCCGAAACAGCCAGTGCGTAACGCCCCGCCGAGCCCTGGCTCAGCCGCGCGCGAGGGCCTCGGCTAGCAAGGGTGTGATCACGGCGAGCAATTCAGCCGCTGCGAGTAGCGCCCGCGTGTCACCTCGCAGTTTGACCTTGCCCGCGTTAAGCATGTCGGAAACCGATGACGTGCCGGCCGCGATGGCTTTGGCAGTGGCGAAGTCCTCCACGATGGTGACATCGGCGTCCTCGGTCGACCCGCGCACGACACTTACAGAGCCGTCCGGGCAGAGCTCGACTATGTAGTGGACCTCGCTGCCGAGAACACCTGATGCACCAGCTGATCCAGGTACCCCGGTGACGACTTGTCCGACACGAAGGCCACGGGCAAGCGCCTCCACCGGGGCGGTCTTAGCCGGGAGGCTCGCGAGGGCCGCGGCTAATGTCTCGAACCACTCCTCGGTGAGGAACTCAGGCACCAGAGCCGGGCTCGGGAGGTGCTGAGGAGTCTGTGGCCCTTCGCCGGGGCGCGGCCGCGGATACCTGCGCATGCTCAGCTCCGGTGAACTTGCGGGCTTCTGCTGCAGGGAGCGGGTCCGGACGTCCCGTCAACTTGCGCCCTAACCAAGCGATCGGGTCGTAGTGGGCATCGACGAGGCGTTCCTTCAACGGAATGATGGCGTTGTCGGTGATGTGGATCTCCTCGGGGCACACCTCGGTGCAGCACTTTGTGATGTTGCAGTAGCCGATGCCCATGTTCCGGCGTATGTAATCGCGGCGGTCCAAGGTGTCGAGGGGGTGCATCTCGAGCTCCGCCAGGCGTACGAAGAAACGGGGACCTGCGTAGCGGGCCTTGTTCTCCTCGTGATCCCTGATGACATGACAGACGTTCTGACAAAGGAAGCACTCGATGCACTTATGGAACTCCTGGCCCCGGTCGATGTCGACCTGGGCCATGCGATAGAGGCCATCAGGGTCCCTCGGCTTTGGCCTGAAAGCTGGGATGAGCTTTGCGACCTCGAAGTTGTACGAAACGTCGGTCACAAGGTCGCGCATGGTCGGGAAGGCACGCATCGGCGAGATCGTGATCGGCTCGTCGGTGCGCAGCGTGCTCATCCGAGTCATGCACATCAGCGCAGGCTTGCCGTTGATCTCTGCACTGCACGAGCCGCACTTGCCTGCCTTGCAGTTCCACCGCACGGCAAGGTCTGGTGCCTGCGTCGCTTGGATGCGGTGGACGACATCGAGCACCACCTCGCCCTCTTGTTGCGGGAGGCGGTACTCGGTGAACGCGCCGCCGCTCGAGTCGCCTCGCCACAGGCGCATCACGAGCTCTGTCGTGGCCGGCTCTGGTGCCGGGAGAGGTTGCGGCGCGGTGGTCGGCTCTGTGTCGATGGCCATCAGTGCGCCTCCTCCGCGAACAGCTTCGCGAGCTCCTCAGGCATCTGGGGCTTGGGCTCCTGGGCGACTATGAACTTGCCGTCAACAAAGCGGGTGATCATGTTGACGTTCTCGTACTCTGGTCGAAAGCCTGGGAAGTCCTCCCGCGTATGGCCACCTCTCGACTCGCGCCGCTCGATTGCGCTGAGCGTCGTGCAGTTGGAGACGGCCAGCATCGACTCGAGGTCCAGAGCCAGGTGCCAGCCGGGGTTGAAGCGCAGGCCCCCCTCGACCACGCAGCCGGCGGCGCGTATCTCGAGCTCCGCAAGCTTCTCCTTCGCCTCGATGAGCTCGGACTCGACCCGGATGATGCCGACGAGGTCTTGCATCGTCTCTTGCAGGTCCCGGTGCACGGCGTAGGCGTTCTCGGTGCCTTCGTTGTCGAAGTAAGACACCGCGTGCCTCGTGACGTCGGCCACCTGGGTTTCGGAGACAACTGGTGCGTCCGGACCGTCGAGGGCGCGCTCGCGCGGCCGACATGCCCGCTCGTCTGCCGAACACGACCAGATCCGAGAGCGAGTTGCCGCCGAGACGGTTTGAGCCGTGCATGCCTCCCGCCGCCTCACCGGCGGCGTAGAGGCCGGCAACCGTCGTGGCCTCGGTGTCGGCCTCTACGCGGATCCCACCCATGGCGTAGTGGCAGGTCGGACCGACCTCCATGGCCGTCGTTGTGATGTCGACATCGGCCAGCTGCTTGAACTGGTGGTACATGGAAGGCAGGAGCCGACGGATCTCCTCGGGCGTGCGGCGACTAGCGATATCCAAGAAGACGCCGCCGTGCGGGCTTCCTCGGCCCGCTTTGACCTCGGAGTTGATGGCTCGCGCGACCTCGTCTCGAGGGAGCAGCTCGGGGGGCCGGCGGAAGTCGACCTTGTTCTTGTACCACTGGTCGGCTTCCTCGATCGTGTCGGCCGTCTCGGCGGCAAAGAAAGGCGAGATGTAGTTGAACATGAAGCGCTCGCCGTCCCGATTCTTTAAAACCCCGCCATCGCCACGCACGCCTTCGGTGACGAGCAGTCCCCGGGCCGACGTGGGCCAGATCATGCCTGTCGGGTGGAACTGGACGGCCTCCATGTCGATGAGGTCTGCGCCGGCCCACAGCGCTAGTGCCATCCCGTCGCCTGTGCACTCCCATGAGTTCGAGGTGAACTTCCAGGCCTTGCCGAGCCCGCCAGTGGCGATCACGACAGCTTTGGCGCCGAAGGTGACAAAGCTGCCCGACTCGCGCCAGAAGCCGACCGCCCCGTTCACCTCACCAGAGTCGGCCTGTAAGAGACGGACGATCTTGCACTCCATGAAGACGTCGATCCCGATCGAGACGGCGCGGTGCTGTAATGCACGGATCATTTCCAGGCCAGTACGGTCGCCGACGTGGGCGAGCCGGGCGTACCGATGACCGCCGAAGTCGCGTTGCAGGATGCGACCGTCTGGGGTGCGGTCGAACAAGGCCCCCCATTCCTCGAGCTCGAGCACGCGATCGGGCGCCTCTTGGGCGTGGATCTGTGCCATGCGCCAGTTGTTCAGCATCTTGCCGCCGCGCATGGTGTCGCGGAAGTGCACCCGCCAGTTGTCTTCGGCCCATACGTTGCCGAGGGCAGCTGCAATGCCCCCCTCGGCCATGACGGTGTGCGCCTTGCCGAGGAGAGATTTGCAGACGAGGGCAGTACGTGCGCCCATCTCGCGCGCCTCGATCGCAGCTCGGAGCCCGGCTCCCCCGGCCCCGATGACGACTACGTCGAAGTCGTGTCGTTCGCTGTCAGTCATCAGAAGATCCTCGGGTCGGAGAAGGCGCCGGAAGACACCAAGTAGATGTAGATGTCCGACACCATGATCGAGGTGAGGGACAACCAGGCGAAGAGCTGGTGATGTTTGTTCAACGGCGTCGTGAGGTTGACCCACAGCCAGAAGCGGACTGGGGATTTGGAGAAGGCCTTCAAGTTGCCCCCCGTAAGGTGCCGGCAGGCATGACAGCCGAGCTGGTAGGACCAGATGAGCACGGCGTTGGCGACGAGGATCAGTGTGCCGACGCCCATCCCTATGCCGCCCGGGAAGCGGAACGCCTCGATGGCGTCGTAAGTCAACAGGGCCGCAAAGACCAGGGTGAAGTACCAAAAGTAGCGATGGATGTTCTGCATCACGAGCGGGAAGCGCGTCTCGCCGCTGTAGCGCGTGCGCAGGCCTGTGGCCTTGGTGGAGCCGGCATCGGCCACCGCGCACGTGGGCGGGCTCAGCCAGAAGGAGCGGTAATAGGTCTTGCGGTAGTAGTAGCAGGTGAGGCGGAAGCCGAGCGGGAAGATGAGGATCAGGATCGCCGGGCTGACTGACCAGCTAGAGGGGATGACTGGTCCCCACCTGATGTCGGCCGGGCAGCTGTTGGCCAGGCACGGCGAGTAGAACGGGGATAGGTAGTTACGACCGAGGTCGAGGCCGACGAAGTAGTGACCGTTGCGGAACGCCGCCCAGGTGGCGTAGACGACGAAAACGAGCAGGCCGAGACCTGAAAACAATGGTTGCACCCACCAGCTGTCCTTGCGGAGCACGACGGCCCTCGAAGGCCCTGCCCGAGGGGCGCCGATCTTCACAGGGATCGGCTGAGCGGTTGGCAGTGGCAGTTCCTCGATGCTCAACAGTTGCCTCCGTGGGCTCTACTCCGTCCGACTGTAGGCGGGCGCAACCCCACCTGGTCCCTATGTCTCGGCAAGCATCATTGCACCCGCGCGGCCCATGGCGCGATGCGTTCCGCCTAGTCTCGCCAAGTGAGCGAATTGCTGGACCCGCAAGAGCCGCCCTCTCCCGCCACGGCGCGCTCCTCCCTAGTCGAAAGAGGCGTCGGTGCTGTGTCGCGCCCGTCGACTCTCGGCGAACTTCGCGCCTCGGGTTGGAGATCGGTGCCCGTGAAAGAAGAGATCCGGCGCAATGTGCTCGAAAGAGTGTCGCAGGCAAAGCCCGTGGTCGAGGGCGTCCTCGGTTATTCCGACAGCGTGCTGCCTGCGCTCGAGAACGCCCTCATTGCCGGCCATGACGTCATCTTCCTCGGTGAGCGTGGCCAGGCCAAGAGCCGGATGATCCGCTCGCTGGTCAACCTGCTGGACGAGTGGCTGCCGATTGTTGCCGGCTCGGAGATCAACGACGACCCCTACCACCCGGTCTCGCGCATGGCTCGCGATCTTGTCGCAGACGCCGGCGAGGACACCCCGATCGCCTGGGTGCATCGCAGCGACCGCTACGGCGAGAAGCTCGCCACACCGGACACCTCCATGGCCGACCTGATCGGTGAGGTGGACCCCATAAAGGTGGCCGAGGGTCGCTATCTGTCCGACGAGCTGACGTTGCACTACGGGCTCGTGCCTCGCACCAACAGGGGGATCTTCGCCATCAACGAGCTGCCCGACCTCGCCGAGCGGATCCAAGTAGGGCTTCTCGACGTGCTCGAGGAGCGCGATGTGCAGATCCGCGGTCACAAGGTGCGCCTGCCGCTCGACGTCCTCCTGGTCGCCTCGGCCAACCCTGAGGACTACACCAACCGGGGTCGAATCATCACGCCCCTCAAGGACCGTTTCGGAGCCCGCATCCGCACGCACTACCCTCAGGATCTCGAGACCGAGCTCACAATTATCTTCCAGGAGGCTCGCGGGTTCGATAGCGCTCCTGTGCGCCTGCACGTTCCCGAGTACATGTCCGAGATCGTGGCGAGGGTCAGCCAGCTAGCCCGTCGCAACCCGCGAGTGAGCCAGCACTCGGGCGTTTCGGTCCGACTGAGCGTCACCAACGAAGAGACACTGGCGGCAGCGGCCATAAGGCGGGCACTGCGCCAGGGCGACACCGAGGCGGTCCCTCGCGTGAGCGATCTCGGGTCTCTTGTCTCCTCCACGCTGGGAAAGCTCGAGATTGAGTCGCTCGAGGAGGGAGAGGACGAGGAGGTCGTCGACAAGCTCATAAAGGCCGCCGTCTTGCAGACGTTCCGGGAACACTGCCCGCCTGAGACCTTCGGTCAGGTGATCAGCGGCTTTGAGCAGGGCAAGGTGGTTCACGTCGGACCGGATCTGGCATCGCAGGACTACCTGCGCATCCTCGAGGAGGTGCCGGCCCTTTCCACTTCAGTCAAGGTGCTCACGCCCGAGTCGGAGAGCCCCGCCGCTGTTGCAAGCGCGCTCGAGCTCGTGCTTGAGGGGCTTCACCTCTCCAAGCGACTCAACAAAGAGTCGAGCGGAGCCCGGGCGATCTACCGGTCCCGATAGCCCGGAGTTGGCGATCTATAGCTACTCGCGTTGGGACGGCTCCCAGGCCGGGTTCGACCTTGACGCCGACGACATCTTGTCGGAGATCAAGGACGATCTCATGTACCACGGCGACGTCGGATACGCCCTGCGTCGCATGCTGCAACATGGCTTTTCGGATCGCAATGGTCGCCATATTGAGGGTCTGCAGGAGCTGATCGAGCGGGTTCGCGAAGCAAGACGCCAAGAGCGCGATCAGCACGACCTCGGGGGCCCATACGAAGAGATTGCCGACGAGCTCAACGAGATCTTGGGCCTCGAGCGCCGCGCTCTCGACGACCTCGCGGAGGAGGCACGCTCGTCAGGCGACGAGAGGCGACGAGAGGTCACAGAAGAGGTCGTGGGCGAGCGGCGCGCCGAGCTCGGCCTACTGCCAGAAGACCTCGCCGGACGGGTACGGGGGCTATCGAGCTACGGCTTTACCTCTAGCGAGGCGAGGGAGCGCTTCGAGCAGCTCGTCGAACGATTGCGTGAACAGGTGGTGCAGTCCTACTTGGACCAGGTGGCGGGAGCAGCCTCGACGATCGGTCCCGAGGAGCGAGAGCGCATCCGCAACGCCCTCGACGCGTTGAACAAGATGATCGAGCAGCAGTCCACAGGTGAAACCGTGGATCCGAGCTTCGAGCAGTTCATGGAGGCCTATGGCGACCTGTTCGGAGGGGACCCCCAAGATCTCGAAGAGCTGCTCGAGCAGCTCGCCCAGCGAATGGCGGCGGCCTCGGCAATGCTCGCCTCCATGACCCCCGGTCAGCGGGCCCAGCTTCAGGGGCTCATGGACGAGCTGCTGGGCGACATGGACCTTTCCTGGCAGATCGACCGTCTGGCCGGCAACCTTCGGGCGGCCTTCCCGGGCGAACAGTGGGACCGGCGCCTGTCCTTCAGTGGCGCCGACGGTCTTGGGCTTGCCGAGACGACAGACATGTTCCAGCGCCTCGGCGAGCTCGACCAGCTCGAGCAGATGCTCTCGGGCGCCCCGCAACCCGGTGCGCTGGCAGAGATCGACCTCGATCGGGTGCGGGAGCTCGTGGGCGAAGAGACCGCCGCCTCTCTGGCGCAGCTGCAAAGGCTTGCTCAGCGGCTCGAGGAGTCCGGCCTCGTCGAGCAACGCGAGGGCCGGCTCGAGCTCACGCCGAAAGGGCTTCGCCGCATCGGCCAGCGAGCGCTCGAAGACCTTTTCAAGCACCTGTCCAAGGACCGCCTCGGTGGGCACGGGATCGCCCGAGCCGGCGTAGGCCACGAGCGCGCCGAGGACACCAAGGCTTACGAGCTCGGCGACCCGTTCAACTTGCACATCGAAAGGACCTTGCGCAACGCGCTGAGCCGGCAAGTGGCCGCCGCCGACCTCGGTTTGCCCGGTGCGCGAGCGGGCGCGTTGGCCAAGCCGAGGGTGGAATTCCCGTGCAGCTCGCCCCCGACGACTTCGAGATCGAGCGCACCGAGCACCAGACCCAGTGCGCCACGGTGCTCCTTGTCGACTTGTCACTTTCCATGCCGTTGCGAGACAACTTCCTTGCCGCGAAGAAGGTCGCTCTCGCCATGCAGGCCCTCATCTCGGGGCAGTTCCCTAGGGACTTCCTGGGCATAGTCGGATTCTCCGAGCGTGCTCGGGAGATACGCCCCGAGGAACTGCCGGCTGTCTCTTGGGACTACGTCTACGGCACGAACATCCAGCACGCACTTCTCCTCGCTCGCCGGATGCTCGGTCGCCACCACGGCACGCGCCAGATCGTCATGATCACCGACGGTGAGCCGACGGCTCACCTGCTCGAGGACGGTGAGGTCTTCTTCAAGTACCCTCCCGTTCCGGCGACAGTCGAGGCGACGCTGCAAGAGGTGCTGCGCTGTTCGCGAGAAGGTATCCGTATAAACACCTTCGCCCTCGACGCGACGGGTCATCTACGCACCTTCGTTGAGAAGGTCACTCAGCTCAACCGGGGCCGGGCCTTTTTCACTACGCCCGACACTCTCGGCGACTATGTCCTCGTCGACTTCATCGAGAACAGGCGCCAGTTAGCGCGCAGGCATTCGCGGGGCGCCTGAACCCGTCGCCCACACGAGCCGCCCATCGGGTACGGCCTCCCTTGCGGCGTGGCGCGAGTAGCAACACAGCTCACAGCAGGAAAGGATGTCGCGGGGACCGTAGCCGTATATGGGCCACGGCGACGCCATGTACGTCGGCACGACCGCGCACTGCGGGGCGTATCGTTCGCCCTCTATCACCCCGCTTTGGCCCTGCGCGTAGCCCCTTCAAGACTGGCGAATCACTGCTAAAGGCTGAAAGCAAAGCCCAGCTGCACGGCGAGATTCCGCAGCTTGGCCTGTCTTTCTGAGCGCGAGCCAAAACTGCCTCTTGCATCGAGGCGCTGCAGGGATCATGATAATCACCATCTTGTAACTACACGGTTGCGAGTCGTTAGGGGAGGGGGCGCCCAAATGGCACTCCAAGCATTGTTCGAAGATGGTCTGGATCGAACCTGGCAGCGTCGCGCTAACTGTATGGGCGTCGATCCAGAGCTTTTCTTCCCAGAACGGGGCGCTTCGACCCGTGAGGCCAAGGAGGTCTGCCGCGGCTGCGTCGTCCGCGAGGACTGCCTCGAGTTCGCGATCGCCAACAGCGAGAAGTTCGGTATCTGGGGGGGCATGAGCGAGCGTGAGCGGCGCAGGGTTCGCCGCGCCCGCGTTCTCGCCCAGGCGGCGAGCACAGCTTCCTAGCCCCCGGTTGGGGCGGCAACGCCTAAAGGCAGCACTTCCCTTCCGATCAGAGGCGATGGGCCCGTTCTGCTAGGCGGGCTTCGATGGTTCGCTCTTCGCCGAGGTCGAGTTCTGGCCAACGGTCGGCTGGAATCTCCTCGAGCAGCATGGCGGGTACAAGACCTATGAGTTCCGCCCGTGCGACCGGGGCCCGCTGGGAGACGAAGTCGAAAGCCTCCGTGGGGCCGAACAAGAAGGGTTCCACGAGGTTGCACGAGACCTGGGCTCTGCCGCCGACTTCGAGCCCGACTGCTCTGACCTTCGTGCCTCTCATCGCCCGGGCGATGCTTTGAGCTATGTCAAGGTCTCCGAGAGCGAGCCACAGGTTGTAAGCGACAACGACGTCGCGCATGCGCCCACGCAGATCGCTCCAGCCATCGGGTGCGGAGCCTGTGGCCCGGTGTCGGGTTTCCATTCCCTAAAGGCGCGCCGGCGCACCTCGGCCAGGGGACGTTCCGGCCCATAGAGGAAGCAGGGGACACCAAGCTCGTTGGACGCATAGGCGGCGAAACCATCGCGCGCGGCGGCGCGCGCGGCCGAGAGGTCGGTTCTCTCTCTCGCCATGCTGAGATCACGCCCGGAGGGCCCCGTCGGGATTGGCACGAAGGCCACCACGTCGATTACCCCGAGTCGCGGATCGGCGTCGGCTTGGTCGTTCAGGTCGAGGAGGCTGACACCCGTCGCGGCCACTGCTTGTGCGGAGCGCTGTACGTCGGCTCCGGCAATAGTGAGCACACTTCGGTTGTGAAACGGATCTGTGTGCACGTCGAGCAGGCACCGACCCGCAGCGAGGGCGACCGCCTCGATACGCGAAGCACTCCGGCCCTCGCTTACATGGACAATGCACTCGAGGGGCGCGACTTCTCCGGCCCCCAAGATCTAGTTTGCCGCGCTCAGCTGCTCAGCGCGAGCGGACGGTGAGCAGCCTGCGGTGGCGGGCTATACGCCTGCGTTCGCGCTCGGAGGTTCCGCCCCAGACGCCGTGGTCGATGTGGTTGACCATCGCGTATTCAAGGCACGGTTCCTTGACTAGACAGTCCGCGCAGATCCGCCGCGCGACTTCCACACCCACACCATCACTTGGAAAGAAAGTGTCCGGTGGCATGTCCCGGCACTTCCCCCGCCCCATCCACGAAGTGTCCACGGCTCCATTGTGACTGGTCCGGATGAAAAACGCCACGACTTTGGGTGTATTCCCAGCTAATCCTAAGAAAATTCTTTGCCCTCGGGTGCTCAGAGTGGGATCAGCACAAAATCGAGGTCCCACACGGCCGATAGATTGGGCAGCGTGCCAGACAGCCCGTCAAGTCACGGCGAGACTGGCCCGGACCCGCTCAGCCAGCTTCTGGCTTGGGGAGAGCTGGACGAGCCGGGAGGAACCGAATCCGCGCACGTCCCGGGAGACAACGGCGACCGTCAGGCCAGTACCGGTGCCGACTCGGCATCTGCCAGCGATGTCGATCCTGCCGAAGGCACCGTTGACGAGCCCACAAGCCAGCTCCCCGGTGTGCAGCAGGGACAAGGCCTCGTGCCATCAAATGGCGGGGTTGAGGCTCCTGGCGAGATGGTCGCCGAGCCCGGCTCGGACAAGCCCCCGCCACCCGAGCAACAGGCTCCAGGGGGTGTCGAACAGAAGGGAACTAGCTGGTCCAGCTATGGTCAGATCCCGTATGTCCAACAGGGCTACGGGCCTGTGCGCTATGACCTGCCCACCTGGACGGCGCCGGAACCCGGCCAGACGCAGTGGTCCTACGAATGGGACCGCACGGAGCCTTCCGTCTTGCGCCCGCCCAAGCGGCCGCCGCGCACCCTTCCGGGTTGGTTGGGCGTGGTGCTCATCGCCGCCGTTCTAGGGGCGGTGGTGGGAGGGGGAGTCGTTGCCCTGGTCGCCAGTCGCGCGCCTAGGACGATCGTTCGGGAGTACTTCCCCTTCAAAGCAGGCAAGGTTCAAGTCGGCGACATCCAGTCGGTTCTCGCCTCGGTCCTGCCCGCAGTCGTCTCCATCGACACGAGCGACATCCGAGGTGTCGCTGGAGGTGGCTTCGTGCAAGGCGCTGGCACCGGCATGATCATCGAGCCGAGCGGGGTCATCCTCACCAACAACCACGTAATTGCCGGAGCCCAGACGGTCACGGTCACCTTCTATGGCCAGACAAAGAGATTCCCGGCCAAGGTAATTGGTGGGGAGCCCCAAAAAGACATCGCTCTTGTGCAGGTCGAGGGAGCGGGTGACTCCCTGCCCGTCGTCCACCTAGGCAACTCCGACGCCGCCCAGCAAGGAGACGCCGTCCTCGCCATCGGCAATGCTCTGGCCCTGGCGGGGGGCGAGACGGTGACCGAGGGAATCGTCTCCGCGCTGAACAGATCCCTCACCGCCACGACCGACGCGGGCACGACCGAGAACCTCAGCGGCCTGATTCAGACCGATGCCCCCATCAATCCGGGCAATTCGGGCGGGCCGCTCGTTAATGCCTCGGGAGAGGTGGTGGCAATGAACACCGCCGTGGCGACGAGCTCACAGGGCAACGCCCCAGCCCAGAATGTCGGCTTTGCGATCGCGGTCGACGAGATTCGCACTGTCGTTGCGCAGATCCTCCACCACCCGATCAGGCCCTGAGCTCGCAAGCGGCGTTGCGCCACGACCTCCAGGCAACGCCGGCCGGTACAGTTGCGATGTTGTTCGGTCAAGGAGAGACGATGACCTTTGTCAGTCCAGATGAAACCCCGCCGGCCGAGCCGCCGCGGGGTCACGTGCGTATGGTCTACCTCGGACCAGTCGCGCCCCACTGGGAGGTGGAATCTGAGTTCGGAGACCGGGCCGTCATAGAAGAGTTCCGCCAGCGCGCTCTTGCCCGCCTGGTGCTCCTGCCTCCCCATGACCCGCAGTTTCGCCGGAATCGGGAGCGCATCGTCCGCGACGCCGAGAGGGAGAACCTCATCTTGGAGTGGGACTTTGGTGTGCCCGAGGAAGAGGTAGTGCTCGCCTGAACGATCAGGTGGACTTGTCGGAGTCGCCCGAGTCGAGGTTGATGCGGGCCAGCCAGAGCCCGGGAGCGTCGATCTCCGCCGGCGTAGGCAGGTGCGCCTCGTCTGTCCAAAGCCTCGCCAGGTCGCCCTCCCCGGCCCGCTCGAGCACTCCAGTCACGAACGCCCCGCCCCGGTCGATGTCCTCTTGGTCGAGGCGGAGGCCGAACAGGGATTCGGCCACGCGCTCACCTTCTCCCCGCCCAACCCGGCGCCGGCGCATCGCCTCGCCAATGGGGGCGTTCCCGCCGATGAGGCGGGAGGCGACGACCGAGGTGACGTACTCGGCGTAGCCGGCGATAGCTGCCGTCAACGCTGCCAGCTGGGCGCGGACTTTCTCGAGCTCAGGAGAAGGATCACGGTCGCTCTCACCCGAAAAGGCCGGGTCGCCCATTATCTGCGAAAGCCCGGGGATGCTCCCGGGGTCGATGCCCTGCAACAGCCCCTCGAGGTCACGGGGATCGGGGCGGACGAGGCGGACGTGGGCGACCACGAGCTCTTCGAGGCGCCTGGCCACGTGAGGACGAGACAGCACGGCGTGGAAGGCCATCTCGTGGGCGCACAGCCATAGCCTCAAGTCGTCGAGGGGGAGGCTCCACTGCTCGGCGAAGCGGTCCAGGTTGCAGACAGCGACGATGATCTCCCCCGATGCGGTGCGTGGAAGGGGCAAGTCGTATTGGCCGAGGGAGCGGCGGGCGAGATGACCTACAACTGAACCGACTTGCATCGCTGCCATAGCGGGCGCCATGGCCGATGTCCAGCGGCCGATCATTTCCGCGAGATCCAGCTCCTCGCTTTCCTCATTGCGAGCTGGTTCGCTATCGGCCGAGGGATCCGGCTCCCCGAGAAAGGGGTCAGGCGGCAAGGCCTCATCAAGTGGATAGGCCCCAGAGGCTAGGTCCGCGCCGACGTCGCGTACGGTCCCTGGCGGGTTGGGCGGCGGGGCGAATCCGAGCGGACCGGAGGGGTCGGTCGGTTCAGGCGGAGATGTCAGGGCCCTGGCGAGGCGGTCCAGCAACGGGCGCCAGGCCTCGAGGCTGCGTCGCGCCCACTCGACTCGCGTGGTCGGGACGAGCTTGAGGCCCGGACCTAGGACCATGCCCGTGACATCAGCCACGTGCAGCTCGGCAATCGCGCTGAGCTCCTCAAGACGGATCCTGGCCATCGGGTCCGGGTTGGGATCTGGCTCGTCTCCCGCGGCCACGCTCGTCGCCAGCTGGAAGGCGAGCTCCCATTGCAGGGGCCCCTCGGTGCGGATCAAGCGGAGCAAGTCGCCCAGCATGTTGCGAAGGAAGTCACCACCACCCGGTGCCAGGGGATCGCTCACGCGACAGATGCTAATGGGCTGCCCAGCCCGGGCAGGGTGCGCCTCAGGCTGCGGCTGTGAGGCGGGCCCTCGCGTCCCACGTGTGGCCGTGCCGGTCGATGTTGAGCACTACTGCCTGGTCCGGAGCCAGCGAGTAGAGCGCCGCCACCATGTCGGACATGGTCCTGGTCGGCTCACCGTTGACGGCCTCAATCATGTCGCCCTGTTTCACGCCGGCCTTGGCGGCCGCACCGCCCGGGCTGACCGAGACGACCTTGACGGCCGTGCCGTAAGCAGAGAGAGAAGCGGTCTCGCCCGTGATGCCCAGCCATCCGTGGATGACTCGTCCGGCGGCGATGAGGTCCCCCGACACGACCTTGGCGAGCCAGCCCGGAGTCGCGATGAGGGCCTTTCCAGAGCTGCCTGTAATCATCCCCGCCAGTTGTCCCGCGCCGTCGATTATGACGCCTCCGTTCGCGACTCCACTGGGCGAGTCGAGCGTGGACAGCGCTTCGAGGATGGGTGGACTGTCGCCGCTCGAGGTCAAGCTGACGTCGAGGGAGGACACGCTTCCCCAGCATGTGTGCGTCCCATTGCCGTCGACCCAGACGAGGGCGACGAAAGACCCGTCGCCGATGCCTGTGTCTGGCACGAAACTGATGGACGTCAAGGTGTTCATCGCGTGCACGCGCACGACGGCAAGGCCAGTGCCTGCGTCGACTCCGACAACGGTGGCGGGAAGCTGCTGGCCGTCGATGAACAGCCCAAGGTCGTCGGTGTCGGTGACAAGCGAGGAGGGTAGGAGCACGAAGCCCTTGGAGCTGACAACGACCCCGACGCCGCTCGGCTTGTGGTCGACGAAGACCATTGCCATGGCCGGAGCGATCTTGGCTGCCATCGTGTAGACGTCAGGGTCGGCCCCGAGCAACGTGGTCGTGGTTGCCATCAGGGTCGAGTCGGAGCCGACGCCTGGTGAGGCGATCCTTGGGGTGACGCTCAGGGTCGTCCCTTTGGTTGCCGGCGGGCTGAGCAGGTGGGTCAGATGGCCGCCGATGAGCACGACGCCAGTTGCGAGCAGGGCGCCGACTATGCCGGCCGACCAGGCTCCGGCGCGTGTCGGCGTGGCAGCCATCCAGCTGCGACGCGCTGAAAGTGCTTCCGGGCTGACGGGAACAGCGTGCTCGCCGAGTTCTGACGGATGGCGCCAGAGGCGGTCGTCCGGCGGAAGGAGGGGGCCACACCATCCTTCATCGGCGGCGTTGTCGAAGTCGTCTGCCGGTTCGACCACGTGTGTGAGGTTATTCCAAACATGCCTCGCGCGGGGTGTCGGGGTCCGGGTGGGGCGGCCTCCCAGCTAAGGCGGGTCGCGTACCATGGCCGGTGTGCTGGCCCCGGCGCGAGGCGACGACTGGCTCGAGCTGACCTCCGAGCCCCTTTCGACCGAGCGCGCCCTCACATGGGTGCAGCGGCCGAGTTGTGGTGCCGTGGCATGCTTTGTCGGGACCGTACGCGACAACGCCGAGGGGCACACTGGTGTCACGGCCATCGACTACGAGGCTTATGTCGCCCAGGTGTTGCCTCGTTTCGAGGCGCTAGCCGCCACGGCGCGCGAGCGCTGGGCGGAGCTCGGGGCGATCGTCGTGTGGCACCGGCTCGGCCACATACAGCTCGGCGAGGCCTCAGTCGTCGTCGTGGTCTCGAGCCCGCACAGGTCCGAGGCCTTTGAAGCCTGCCGTTACCTGATCGATACCTTGAAGGCCACCGCACCTATTTGGAAGCACGAGACCTGGGATGGTGGGACCGACTGGAGCCTCGCCTCCCGGCCCGTCGAACCGCCCCCCGGGACCGCCGGCAAGTGAGCGCCGATATCGCAGTCGACTTCGGCACGGCGCGGACTCTCGTCGCCGTGCGCGGCAAGGGCATAGTTGTCGACGAGCCGACCATCGCCGCAGTCGATCTTCCCCGCAATCGCCTCATCGCGTTCGGCCGCGAGGCGGCTGGTCTACGCGGCCGCTGCGCGGGCGAGATAGCCATTGTGAGCCCCGTCAGTCATGGTCAGCTCGCCGACCTCGACTTGACCTCTGCTGTCGCAAGGCAGTTGTTGCGCCTGGCACGGGCCGGGTCGGTCAGTCAGCCGACTGTGCTGTGCTGCGCCTCGGGATCAGCTACAGGTGTCCAACGACGGGCTATCGACCGCGCTTTCAAGCAGGCTGGGGCGGAGAGGGTCCGTTTTGTCGAGCTCCCCGTCGCCGTGGCTCTTGGTTCGGGGTTGCGCATCGAGGAACCGGTCGCCTCCATGGTCGTCGACATAGGCGCGGGCACGACTGAGATCGGCGTGCTCGCCCTCGGGGGGCTTGTCACCTACGCCTCGGTGTTGTTAGGGGGTCGGGACTTCGACGACGCCATAAGGCGCTTTTGTGCCCGTCATCTTGATCTCGTCATCGATGCGCCTACCGCTGAGGGAGTCAAGTGCACGATCGGAAGCGCCTGGGTGGAAGACGACGACAAGGTCGAGGTGCGTGGTCGTGACGCCGCCAACGGGATCGTGCGCTCTGTCGTCCTGTCACGCACCGAGGTGGCCGATGCCATCGCCCCGGTTGTCGACCGCATCCTCGGCGCTGCTGTGGCGTGCATCTCCTCGGCGCCTCCTGACCTCGCGAACGACTTGTTGAACCGCGGGCTTTACCTGGCCGGGGGAGGAGCCCTCCTCACCGGTCTTGCTCAGCGCCTGGCGAGCGCGACGGGGATACCCGTTCACCTGGTCGAGGCGCCCGAGCGTTGCGCCATTGCCGGGGCCGTGGTGTGCTTGGCCGAGATGCGCCACAGCACTGAGTCGCTCAGCCGCCCCCGTCGCTGATCCCGAGTACGTCCTCGGCCACCTGGCGGACCTGCCAGTCCGTATCGGTCAGGCACCTGTTGAGGGCGGAGTCGGCCTCAGGGCTCTCGAAGGCAGCCAGTGCCACCGCAGCCCGTCGCCTTATCTGCGGTTTGTCCTCCAGGGCGGCAACGACAGCGGGAAGGCCTCTCGGGTCGCCGATCGCCCCGATTGCGGCCACGGCCGACTCTCGGCAAAGTGTGTCGTCGTGGCCTGATGCGATTGCGATGAGAGCCGGGACGGCAGTTCGGTCGCCGACCTCGCCCACGGCATAACAGGCGGCCTCGACCACCATGGCGTCATCATCGTCCAGCAAGGCGACGAACTTGGCTCCCACAAGGGCGGCCCCGAGCTCGCAAGCGCAGCGGCGGGCGATCGGATCAGGGTCCCCGAGGCCGGCAGCGGCGTCGGCCTCGGTCGCCGCCCCCATGCGCACGAGCGCCCCGAGCGCGCTCGCCCGGACCTGAGGGTCGGGATCAACGAGCAACGAGCGGGCAGCGGCCTCGTCACCGGCATGGCCGGCTAGGGCCGCTTCGGTGCGCCGACGGGCTGCATCCAAATCAGGCGCGGGGGACTCGCTCACAGGCGGCGCCCGCCGTGCCACGGCGCCATGGCAGGCTACGGCTCCGTGGATTCGGTACACGACTCGTCGAGCCTAGGGGTCGGCCCGCCCTCGAGCGCGCCCGGAGATGAGGGCCTCACCTACGCCCAGCCGAGCGGAGCCGGCCCCGTCCGGGGCGCACGCGACGCGCTTCATTGGTCCTGGCGCCACAGCGTTATGGCGGTTATCGCCTTCATCGCTCTTGCAGCGGTCGTGGCCTGGTTCATCCAGCTGCCCTACTACGCCTTGACGCCTGGTGCGGCACCCGAGGTGAGCACTCTCATCAAGGTCCCACCTGCCAGCCACCACGCCCATAAGGGGTCGGTCCTGCTCGTTTATGTGGAGCTGACCCAGATGCGTGCCCTCTATTACCCGTTCTTTTGGCTCGACTCCAACGCCGCCATCTACCCGAGTGGCGAGATCCTCGGCACTGAGTCCACAGCGCAGTACGCCACCGAGGGTGAGATCGACATGGCGACGGCCCAACAGGCGGCGACCGTAGTTGCCTTGGAACAGCTCGGCTACAAAGTGCCGGTTAAAGAGCTCGGAGCTCTCGTCTACGGAATCCTGCCCGCCACCCCGGCCGCGGCGTCGCTCCAAGTGGGCGACGTGATCAGTGAGGTCGACGGGCACAAAGTGCCCACCTACCTCGCCCTCTCCAAGACCTTAGAGAACCTGGCGCCGGGAGCCTCTGTCCACCTCGTCGTGAGTTCCTATCCGGCCGGCAAGGCGCACTCTGTCACGATGAAGCTGGGCGTGTTCCGCACGACGGGCGCGGGGAGCTACGACTGCTTCGCTGAGGGCAAGGGCACGAGGTACAAGATCACCCAGTTCGTCATGTCCGCGGGCGGAAAGCCCCGCCCCGTGGCATGCATGGGCATATACCCCCAGGGAAGCGGTGGACTGGCAATCGACGGGACCGCCTTCAAAGTCGGGCCCTTGCCGGTGAAAGTCGACCTTTCCTCAGAAGGCATCGTCGGCCCCTCGGCTGGCCTCGCCTTCACCCTCGGACTCATGGAAGAACTTGACCGGGCGGACTTGACCGGTGGCCACAAGATCGCCGCCACCGGGACGATGTCGATCGACGGGACGGTCGGAGACGTGGGCGGGGTCGCTCAAAAGACCATCGCCGTGCGCGGGGCAGGGGCGAGCGTCTTTCTCGTGCCCTCGCCCGAGTACGCCGTCGCGAAGGCGCACGCCGGATCCCACCTGAAGGTCTACGCGGTGGACACAATCGGTCAAGCGATCAAGATCCTCGAGTCGCTCGGCGGCCGGATCTCGCACAACCCCGCCTGAGGGGAGCAGCGTCGTAGTCTGTTGATCAATGTCGGAGGAACCTCAGGTTGTGTCAATCTCCTCAAGTGCCTCGCTGAGCCCTGACGAGATAGCCCGCAAGTCTTTTCCCGCCACCCGCAAGGGTGTCGACGGTGAGGCGGTGCGGGTGTTTCTCACAAAGGTGGCCACTGAGCTGCGCGAGGTGCTCGGGCGCGAAGCGCTGTTGCGCGAGCAGCTCGCCGAAGCCGAGCGCCGTGCAGCAGAGCCCGTGCTCGATGAGGCGACGCTCACGCGGGCAATTGGCATTGAGACGGCCAGGATTCTCTCGACGGCCCACGAGGCGGCTAACAACGTGGTAGCCAAGGCCGAGGAGAGGGCGGCTGAGCTGATCGGAGAGTCCGAGCGGGTCCTCGGCGAACAGGTGGCACTTGCCGAGGCAGAGGCGTCAGCTATCCGCTCGGCGGCCGAGCAGGAGGCCGAGGAGTACGCCGCCCACGCCCACGCGCAAGCCGATGCCCTGACCGACGAGGCGCACAACGACGCTGTCGAGCTTCTCGACGCGACCAAGGAAGAGTGCCGGCGCATGGTTGCCGAGGCCCGCGACCTCCGAAATCGCACCCTGGCCGACCTTGTGTCCCGGCGCAGCGCTCTGCGGGTCCAGCTCGAGGAGCTCCGGGGTGGCAAGGACTCCTTGCTCGGCGTCATCGAGTCGGTGGCGAGCGCCGTCGACACCTTGCGCGAACGGCTTGCTTTTGCAGAGGACCAGGCGCGCATCGCTGCCGAGGAAGCCGGCGAGCGCGTCGAACTGCAGCCTGGTCATGACGAGCTTGTCGAGCTCGAAGCAGAACTTGCTGCCACGGCCAGCGCACTCGCCGATGTCACCGTCTTCGCCGTGGGCGACGAGTCACCGCCGAGCGTGCCTTCGGCGGAGGGAGGCGAGCACGCAGACAAGGACGAGATCACCACGTCGCCCGCCGAAGAGGCCGCCCCGGAAAGCGGTTCTCCGGGAAAGGGCACGAGTGCCAGCCGCCGAAGCGTCGACGAGCTATTTGCCCGCATACGCGCGAGCCGCGCGGATGCGGAGGTGGCGGCCGCCGAGGTACCTCCTTTGGAGCCTGTCGGAGCTGAGGAACCTGCTGAGCCGAAAGGCGAGGAGGAGTTCCCCGGCGGCGGGTCTAGCGAGCCGCTCCAGGCGGAGGTACCAGGAGGCTCGACTGATCAGGTAGCAGTAGAGGCGGCCGACGCGTCCGAGCGCACCGCTGAGGTCCAGATCCACGTTGCCGGCACCGAGGCGGCTTTGCCGGAGGCGACCGTGGTCGGGTCCGGTGAAACCGAGGGAGCCGCCGAGGCCGGTGCGGATTCGGCGTTGGAGACGAACGGGCCCCTTCTTGGAGCCACCGCGACCGAACTAACCCCTGTCGGAGCCGGTGTTGAGGCCGGACCGCCGTTCGAGGTCGCGCCTGTCCTAGAAGACAAGGCAGTTTTCGAAGTCAACGCTCTCGACGCGGACGCGATCACCGAGCCAGACGTCGAGTCGCTCGCGAGGAGAGACCATCTCCTTGGAGCCGTGACGGCGAAGCTGGGCCGGGCGCTCAAGCGGGCACTCCAAGACGACCAGAACGAGCTCTTGAACGCTCTTCGCCAGACTTCCCGCAAACCGGTGCTCGACGAGCTAGTGCCACCGGACACGCAACGAGAAAGGTTCGTGAAGGCGTCGAGCGACCAGTTGGCTCGTGCTTACGAAGCGGGCGCTGCCTTCCTCGTGACCGGTGACGCGGTGGAAGGGCCGTCTGTGAGCGCACCACCACCAAGCGAAATGAGTGCCTTCGAAGCAGGCTCCGCCCTTGCGGCGGAGTTGGCAGCAGATCTGTCCTTGGTTCTCCGTCTAAGGATCGAGGAGGCCCTTTCCGAGCTGGACGGGTCTTTGGAGGGCTCGGCGGACGCTGCCGGGATCGCCTATCGGGAGTGGAAAGGTTCACGGGTGGAAGGCCTCGCCGGAGACTTCACTACGCGTGCCTTCGCCGTCGGCGAGCTGGCGGTGCTCGAGGCGGTCAGCAACGCTGATGCCCCCCTTGTGCGCTGGGCAGTTGAGGACGATGACGGCGGCGGGTCCTGCCCAGATTGCGACGACAATTCGCTCGCCGGACCGATCCCGCCGGGAGCTGCCTTTCCGACCGGGCACTCCCATCCGCCGGTGCACCCCGGCTGCCGTTGCCTCTTAGTGCCCGTTCGGTCGTAGGCTCCACCCGATGCGAGTTCCCACAGATGTGCCGTCCCGGCCGCGCCCGGTGCGGCGGTACCAGCTCTGGGTGCTCGGGGCGGTGGTCTTCCTAATCATCGCCGTGATCGTCGTTCAGGGCCTGGCGAACTTCTACACGAACTACCTCTGGTACCGCTCTGTTCACTACACAGCCGTCTGGCGTCTCATGACCGAGACCAAGCTCGAGCTCGCCGCAGTTTTCGTCGGCGTGTTCTTCGTGGCCTGTTGGGCGAGCCTGTGGGTGGTCGACCGCATCGCGCCTCGCGCGCTGCTGGTCTCACCGGAGCTCGAGATCGTCCGGCGCTACCAGCAGATAGTCGCGGGCCACACCTTTGCCCTGCGCACGGTCGTGTCTTTGATCCTGGCCCTCATCCTCGGCGTATCGACAGACGGCCAGTGGCAGCACTGGCTCATGTTCCAAAGCGGCAAGGCCTTTGGAACGAGCGACCCGCAATTTCACAAGGCTGTCGGTTTTTATGTTTTCAAACTGCCGTTCTTATCGTTCCTCGTGGACTGGACGCTCGTCTCGCTCCTGCTGCTTCTGATAGTCACGAGCGTCAGCCACTATCTGAACGGCGGGCTCAGGTTCCAGGGCCCCTCTCCTCGCGTGGAACCCGCGCGCTATCGCTCATCTGTCGGTGATTCTCGCTGCCATGGCGCTCGTGCGGTCGGCTGGCTACTTCTACGTCGACCGGTACAACCTCGTGTTCGCGAAGGACAGCATCTTCAACGGTGCCTTCTACACCGATGTACATGTGCGTCTGCCCGCGATCGAGCTGCTGGCGGTCGTGGCCCTGGCCGTGTTTGTGCTGATGGTGTTCAACGTCTATCAGCGCAGCTTGACGCTGCCGGCTATCGGGTTGGCCCTCTGGGTGCTAGTCGCGCTCACCGCAGGTGTCATTGTTCCCGCCCTCGTGCAGGCTCTCAAGGTCACGCCGGCACAGAGCACGCTGGAGGTTCCCTACATCACTCGCAATATCGACGCGACCCGGGCCGCTCTCGGCCTTGACAGCGTCGAGGAGCACTCTTTCGCGGGCGTCTCGAACCTGACCGGGGGAGTCGTGGCGGGAGCCTCCGCGACGCTGGACAATCTCCCGCTGTGGGAGCCCTCGATCACCTCTCAGACCTACCAGAAGCTGCAGCAGAATGGGACCGGGTTCACCATCGCCGGGCTCTCGCTCGACCGCTACCGGATCGGGGGCAGCTTGACCCCGTTCGTGATCGGCGTGCGCGAGGTCAACGCGGGCGACCTGCCCACCCAGTCCTGGGTCAATACCCACCTGCAGTACACCCACGGCTTCGGGGCAATCTTGTCGCCGGCCAACCAGCAGAATGGGGGCAACCCCGTCTTCGACATATCAGGGGTCCCGCCTCAGTCCAGCGCTGGTGCTCCCAAGCTCTCCCAGACGGGTTCAGCGGTTTACTTCGGGCTTGGCGAGACTGGCTACGTTGTCGCCGACACGTCCCAGAAGGAAGTGGACTTCTCAGACGCAAATGGGAACATCACCTCCAGCCATTACACAGGCTCGGGTGGCATCCCGGTCGGCTCGTTCTGGACCAAGGCTGCCTTCGCTCTTCGCTTCCACGACCTGAACCTCCTCATCTCGAGCGACGTCGGCTCCAAGTCGCGTTTGATGTTCAACCAGGACGTGCGGGTCCGGGTGGCCAAGGTCGCACCGTTCCTGACCGTCGACGACAACCCGTATCCGGTCATTGACAAGGGCCAGATCGACTGGATAGTCGATGCCTACACGACAACGAGCTACTACCCCTACGCCCAGCAGGCCGCCACTTCAGAGCTGCCTGGTGGTAGCGGACTCGTCAACGCGAGTTTCAACTATGTGCGCAACTCGGTCAAGGTGGTCGTAAACGCGTACACCGGCAACATGACCTTTTACGCCACGACGAAGAACGAGCCGATCTTGAACACCTGGGAATCGATCTTCCCGGGCATGTTCAAGCCCTTGAGCGCAATGGACGACGTGCTGCGGGCGCACCTTCGCTATCCCGAGGCCATGCTGATGGTGCAATCCCAGATGTTCGGGCGCTACCACTTGACGAATCCGTCGTCGTTCTACATCGCCAACAATGCCTGGGAGCTCGCCCCCACCTCCGGCACCGGCTCGCCTGACTCCCCCCTGCCTACCGACGCCTACGGGAACACCCTGCGCTTTGTGCCCGAGTACGAGATCTTGCAGCTTCCCGGTGCGAGCCAGACGGGGTTCACGGCCATCGAGCCCTTGGACCCACTTTCGCAGGGCGACCGTATCCAGACCCTGGCGGCTTTGATGACAGCCTCGTGCAGTTACTCGCACTACGGCGAGCTCAGCGCCTACGAGACTCCGACGAGAAGCGCGACGGCCGGACCGGCGGTGGTCAACTCGAGGATCCAGTCGAACACAACGGTCTCTCAGTACGTGACGCTGCTCGGCCGGGCCGGCTCGACTGTCACGCTCGGGACGACGCTCATCATCCCCATCGACGACTCGCTCATCTATGTCCGCCCCCTCTATGTGAGCTCGTCGCAGAACGCCTACCCGCAGCTGACCCGTTACATCGTCGTCTACGGCAACCAGGTGCAGATGGGAACAAGCCTCGGAGCCGCCCTCTCGGGAGTCTTCGGAGCGATCACGTCCAGCATCGGGGGCGGCAACGGCGAGATACCGGCTACGGTCAGAGCCCTTATCGCCAGTGCCCAGAGCTATTACAACCAGGGCGTCGCGGCACTCAAGACCGAGGACCTGAGCACTTACTCGGCGGACATGAAGATCGTCGGCAACCTCATTGCTCAGGCCGAGAAGGAACTGAAGAAGTCCACCAAGTCTGCCGTGGTGAAAGCATTGCGGGTCGAGATGAAGCCCGCCGCGGTGACGAGCGCGCCTGCCTAGTCGACGGTCTAGGCCCCGGTCAGCTTCTTGGTCTTCCTCCGGGCCTGAACCCGAGCGGCCCGTTGCCACTCGGCCTCCTGGTGTGCGAGGAGTGTCGCCGCGTGTCGCCGATGGCCCGGATTGGCTGGCCCCCGGCAATCTCGTCCACGAGCCGGTAGCGAACCGCCTCGGTCGCGTCGAGGTAGAGCCCGGAGCGAAAGTCATCCGTCACCTGGTGCTTACCTCGCCCTGTCGAGGCTGCGACCCTCTCGTGCAAGAGTCCGATGCGCCTGGCGTGATGCTCCAGCAGTCCAGTTAGCTCGCTCGCCCTTCCGGAGATCTCGAGCTCGGGGTCTGTGAGGCGAAACCTGGCGTGTGGCAGCGCTGTCCGCCTTGCGCCGGCGGCAAGCACCCCTACCGCAGCGCCTTCGACACGGCCGGAGCAGACGATATTCACCGGCACGCCGAGTAGGTCGATGACGTCGATGAGCGTCCAGGCGGACTCGAGCGAAGCACCCTGGCAGTCCATCTGCAGTTCGATCGAGGCGTCGCCCAAGGCGTCAAGTGTCATGAGCTCGGCTGCTACGCGAGCGGCGAGGCCATCATCGAGGAGGCCGCGGCACAGCACTATGCGGCGCTCGAAGAGGCGCTCTTGCAGCCAGGTGGCATCGGGTTCGTTGCTCATTCGAACTCGCTGTCGGGCCCTAAAGCGCGGCGCCAGTCGAGGTGCTGGTCGAGGGCGGCGGCATAGCGCTCCAAGGTCGAGAACCTGACGTCGCTATGCCCCGACTCGAGACGGGCGACAGCGGATTGGGAGGTCCGCATCATTGCGGCGACCTCGGTTTGGCTGAGGCCGATGGCTCGGCGCCTCGCCGCCAGGTCCTCGACGAGTTCACGTCTCTTACGGGCCATGTCGTCAAATCCAGGGAACACGGGCTTGTGCATTGGCTCGGTCACACTCGCTGCCGACCTCTCATAGCGTAGGTGGTATCTTGAAAATGATATAACAGACAGAAGCCAGGGGGTAGTGAAGTGTGGGCAGCAAGCTCCTTGAACCAGTCGCTTATCCCGACGGTGCTCGACCAGACGAGCCGGGGAGACCGTGCTTATGACCTCTACTCGCTCTTGTTGCGAGAGCGGATTGTGTTCCTGGGCCAGGAGGTCGATGACCAGATTGCCAACCTCATCGTGGCCCAGATCCTCTATCTCGAGGCTGATGATCCAGAAAAGGACATCTCGCTCTACATCAACTCGCCTGGCGGTCTCGGATATGCCGGCATGGCGATCTACGATGTCATGCAACACGTCCGGCCGGAGGTATCAACGATCTGCGTGGGAATGGGGATGTCGGCGGCGGCGATGATCCTGGCCGGTGGGGCGGCCGGCAAGCGTCTTGCCCTGCCAAATGCCAAGATCATGATCCATCAGGGCAGCGCCGGCGCGCGCGGGGCTCCGAGGGACATGGAGATCCAGCTGCGTGAGGTGCTGGCGACGACACGGCGCATGGCGGAGATCATCGCCTTTCACAGCGGGCGCAGCGTCGAGGAGGTTGAGCACGACATCGACCGGGACTACTTCATGACCGCCCGGGAGGCGCTTGCCTACGGACTGATCGACGACATCATTACGCCTCGACGCGGAGTGGCGGCACAGGACTTGGCTTTGGCGGGGGCGACGGCTGGGCTGTGACGAACCGGCCTGGCAGCTCGAGTCAAACCGGCGGACGGGCGGCCGCGCCGACAAGGCTGTAAACTTCGGTTTTGCCATCGCGGGGTGGAGCAGTCAGGTAGCTCGTCGGGCTCATAACCCGAAGGTCGAAGGTTCAAATCCTTCCCCCGCCACCAAAGAAAGTGCAGGTCAGAGCCGGTGCGAAAGCACCGGCTCTTCTTGTTTTTCCGGTGTCATCCCTACTCCTATCCCTACTCCAGGAATTTGTGGCTGAGGTTTGGGATCCATGCGTGGGACCAAGAGGAAACGGGGCGAGGGAGTCTGGGAGCTGCGGGCCTACGTCGGGCGCGATCCTGTCACCGGTAATCCCAGACAGGTGTCGAAGACCTTTCGCGGGAGCGCCCGTGAGGCGGACGAGGCTCTGCGCGACCTGATCGAGCAGCAGGTTCCCGGGCGCTCCGATGGGGCAGGGGCCACGCTCGGCCAGCTCCTCGACGCCTGGTTGTCGGAGTGCGAGCGCATGGACCTGTCGCCCACGACCCTGCGTGTCTACAGGACACAGATAGAGCACACGATCCGGCCGGCCCTGGGCTCGATCAAGGTCCAGCGCCTGGGGGCGAAGGACCTCGACGACCTGTACCGGGCGATGAAGGAAAAGGGCTCGTCGCCGAAGACCGTCCGTAATCACCACGCGCTCCTCGCGGCTGCGCTCCACCAGGCCGTACGGTGGGGGTGGGTCCGGAGAAACGTGGCTGAGATGGCCAAACCGCCACGTGTCACGCAGCGTGTCGTCCGGCCGCCTTCGGTTGACGCCGTGCGACAACTCGTGGTTGCCGCTGAAGAGCGTGACCCGCGCTTGGCGCCGCTGTTGATGATGGCGGCGCTGACCGGGATGCGCCGGGGTGAGCTATGTGCGCTCCGCTGGTCCGACCTTGATCTCGACGAGGGTCAGATTGAGGTAGCCCGGTCGGTCGTGCTCGTCCCGGGGGGACTCGGAGAGAAGACGACGAAGACGAACCGGACGCGGCGTGTGGCGCTCGACGAAGTCGGACTCAGCGTGCTCAGGACTCATCGGGCACGAGTCGAAGAGTGGGCACGTCTGGCCGACGAGGAACTGAGGCCCGATGCCTTCATCTTCTCCCCTTACGTCGACGGCTCACTGCCGTTCCGGCCAGACAACGTGACCAACTTTTTCACCAGAGTCAGGGACGAGCTCAAGCTCCCGGACGTGCGGTTACATGACCTGAGGCACTTCACGGCCACGCAGCTGATCGGCGCCGGCGTCGACGTCCGCACGGTAGCCGGACGTCTCGGACACACAGATCCCTCAATGACCCTGCGCGTGTACAGCCATGCGCTGGAGGAGAGGGACCGGGCGGCCGCTGCGGTAATGGGCCGAGTCTTGGCGCCACCCACGGCTGAGCTGCCTCCCGCTGCTTCTCCCTGACCGGAGTCCTGAGGGCGAGATACTCGGCCGGCATTAGGGGATCAGGGACTTGACGCGCGGCCAGACGATCTCCAGGGCTTCGCTATAGCGACGCGCCTCCGGGAACAGCGCCGGGACCACGTCGTCGTACTCGGTGCCCATCTCTCGCAGGTTTCGCTCGACGTGCTCGGAGCGATTCGTGGCGCCTTGTTTGACGAGCTCGAACCTCGCGAGCGCAAGACGAGCGATGTCGTCGTCGCGAACGTTGTGACTGGTAAGCATCTCGGCCAGGTCGGCGAGATCGGTCGCCCTGATGCGCTGCGCAATGGCCCGCAGCTTCTCGGCTGCCATCTCCGCCACCGTCATGGTGAGGATTTCGAAGTTCGCGTAGAACGGGGCGCCGATGTAGGCCCGTTCTGGTTCGTCGACGACGGCCTCGCGATAGCTGATCTCGACCTGAACCTCACTGTCCGGCAGCAGCGATCCGGTGACCCGGACGTGGTCGAAGTCGAGACTGCGAGCGCTGTCGGTGGTCGGGGGTTCCTGGGGATGGAAGCGGATGGCGTCACCGATGCTGGCTTGTCGGATTGTCTCGGCCACCTCGAGAGCGTCGAGCTTGTGCTGTGCCGGATCGTGACGGGTGGCATCGACGTCCTGGCTGAAGCGGAGAATGCCGTGGACGTGACGCAGGACGAACCCGCCCTTGAAGACGAGTTGGCGAGGAAACGAAACGAGAGGTGCGCAGCGAGCGTGAGGAGAGCGAAGTCTCGCGCTGCGAACTCCAGGCCACCGGGGCTTCGGTCGAGCAGGTCGGACAGTTGGTACGCGCTACCCCAGAGTCGCCGTGGTCCCGCCGGCTCGTTCATGGCTCACGTCCCTCTGGCTCTGTGCTGGCATTCACGACGACCCGCCACGTGAAGTCGACCTGTCCTTCGGTGTTTCCTCCGCGCCGCAGGAGCACGGGCGTTCTGCTCTTTCCTATCAGCTCGCGAAACGGCGCGGCCGAGTCTGGTCCGAAGAGCCGATCAACCAGCAATCCGACACGTCGCGTGGCGGCATCCGATTCGAAGCGGCGCACGCTCGCAACCAAGGCACGAGAAACTCCGGATCGCGCTGGACCGCCAGGCTCAAGGCGGACAACATTTGCGAGAACGAGACGCCGTAGCGAGTACTGCTCAGCACGTCGAGGATCACGCGCTCGGGAGTCGCAAATCGGGGGCGTTCTTCACCCTGCCATCCCCAGATCTGCTTCGGGTCGGTGGCTAGGAACACCGCACGTTCGCCTCGATACATGAACGTGGACACACGCCTCGGCACGAGCACGGCGACAGAGAAGAAGTGCTGGTCGGTCAGGTGGTGATGTTGAAGAGCCCTCCCGCCCGTGATGAGGTACGGCGGCGGCGCGAAACATCGACGAGCTCTGGAACACTGACAGTGGCTCTCCCGGTTGCGTCCGGCAGTACCAGAAGATCCTTGCGAACTGCCAAGATCTTGTTCGCCTTTGCAAGTCGCGATCGCGTCCTTCGTGCGAGCGCGGCTGCCGGTCTGCTGGTCTGCGACTTCGAGGTCCACTGACGGCACGACTATGCCTGGCCGCCCGGCCAAAGCGGCGGCTCGATGCAGTTCGACGAGTACCCGATCTTCGATTAGGGGCACGTACAGAGAATAGCAAGATAATCGGCGATTCACCGACTATCTTGTTAACTTCCGTACGGTAAGAGAACGACGGGAGTCTCGGGGCGATCGGAATCGTCGGGAGAAAGTTGCCGAAGGTGTTCGGGACGCCGGGATCAGGCTGACCTTTGAAGGGAGAAACGGCGCCTTCACCGTTCAGGAGCGTGAGCAAGGGCTTTGTTGGCACGACAACGCGTCGCCGAAGCGCAGCGACGGCAGTTCGCCCCGGGCAGTGAGGTCGTACGCGAGGTCCTTCGAAATGCCGAGGATGGCTGCAGCTTGTGGGACGCTGAGAACCAGCGGCAAAGGCGAAGTGCGGTTCTCAAGGGGTCTGATCTGATCTCGGTCGGGCCCGCCAAACTCTGAGGAATTCGGCTCCTCCTCCCTGTGTCGGTTCGTCCCCCCACTGCTCGGTGCTCATATTGCTGGGATCCATTTTTCCGGATAGATGCCGCCGTTCTCAGGCTGTTGGCCGGCGACGATCCAGCGCGGCTTGCCGGAGGGTGGCTTGCTCACGCGGCGGGCGGGGGCGGCTTCGATGGGGGACGGCCT
>CAVRYE010000015.1:0-62116 GCA_963725355.1 uncultured Acidimicrobiaceae bacterium | reverse complement strand
GGCCTCGTTCCAGAGGACTTCTACGTTCCGTCTCACGCCAACGCCTTCGCAGCGATCTGCTCCCTCGCGCGGCGCGGTGAGCCCGTTGACAACCTGACGGTCGCCGGCGAGCTTCGGGCGCTCGGGCCGGCCGGGCCGTCAGCTGCTGACCTCGTCGCGTCGATGACGAACGCACCAGTCGCTTCGCATCTCCCCTCATATGCGAGGCGCATCCCGTGGGCTCGCACAGCTGCGCGGTCGCCTGCGGCGGGCCGGGAGCTGGTCGAGCTGGGCATGAAGCCGGCTTCTGACGTGGAGGCAGTGCTCGGCGAGGCAGAACGGATCGTGCTTGAAGCAACCGGCACAGGACGAGAGGACGCCGGCTCGTCCCTAGCCGTCGAGATGGTCGCGCGCTGCTGGGAGAACTGCGTGCCGCCGGAGCAGGTACCGCCCCGCTCCCGGTGAGCACCGGGTCGGTGGACCTCGACCGCCAGCTGCACGGAGGTTTTCGAGCCGGCCAACTCGTCGTGCTCGGGGCACGACCGTCGATGGGAAAGACCGCCCTCGTCCTCGGCATGGCTGTCGCAGCGGCGCAGAGAGACGTGCCGACGCTGTACTGCTCGCTCGAGATGAGCCGGGCCGAAGTAGCAGAGCGCTTTCTCGCCATGGAGGGAGTGTCGACCGACGTACAGGCCGCCGGCCTCCCAGAACGCGGTCTGGGCCCGCGCCCAACAGGCACGGGAGAAGCTGCGGACCTGGCCTCTTCGCGTCGACGACGACGCGGCGGCGACCGTTCTCACGGTCCGGTCAAGAGCCCGCCGCATGGCGTCGCGACAGGGCCTTGGCCTCGTGATCGTCGACTACCTCCAGCTGATGTCGCACCGCGAGACCGAGAACCGCCAGACCCAAGTGGCCGAGATCAGCCGGGAACTGAAGCGCTTGGCGCATGAGCTTTCCGTCCCGGTCGTCGCCGTCTCCCAGCTCTCGCGCAACTTGGAGGCGCGAGAGGACAAGGTCCCTCGCCTCGCTGACCTGAGAGAGTCCGGGCAGCTCGAACAGGACGCCGACGCCGTGCTGTTCCTCCACCGGCCCGTCGTCTATGACGAGGGCGCCGACCCCGGCGAGGCGCACGTCCTCGTCGCTAAGCACCGCAACGGCCCGACCGGGCTGGTGAGGCTCGTGTGGCTGCCGAAACGGATGCGCTTTGCCGACCCGAGCCACCGGGAGGTCTCCTGATGGCCGGCCGTTACCAGGTGCTGCCGCCGCTCGCGCCCGAGGCACGCCAGGCCCTTGCCGAGGACATCAGGCGCCACGGCGTCCTCGTCGCCGTCGAGGTGGACGAGGAGGGCAACGTCCTCGACGGGCACCACCGCGTCGAGCTGGCCGCAGAGCTGGGCATTGACTACCCGGTCGTCGTGCGTGCGGGCCTGAGCGAGACGGAGCGGGTCGTGCACGCCCTCCGGCTGAACCTTCTCCGCCGCCGTCTCGGCCCGGTCGAGTGGGCACATGCCTTCCGAAGGCTCGCCGAGGTCCGCGGCATCCGGCTCGGCAGCCAGGGTCGCCAGGGCGGGAAAACGGACAGCGTGGCCGTTTTCGCCGCCGAGCTAGGAGTCTCGCCCCGGACGGCCCGTCGCCGCCTGCGTCTTGCCGACCGCCTCGCAGGCCATCCCGACCTCGCGGCACACGTGGACCGAGGAGACCTCGACGCCACGAGAGCCGAGACGCTTGCGCGTGAGCGGGCCTTCGAGCAGCGCCGTGCCGAGGCATCGCCACCGCCAATGACGAGCCTGGCCGACGGCATCGACATACTCCACGGTCCCTTCCAGGAGGTGCTGGTCTATGTCGAGGACGACTCGGTCGACCTGCTCCTCACCGACCCTCCCTGGCAGTGGGACGTCGAAACCCTGGACCTGTGGGACGACCTCGGGGCGTTCGCGAAGCGCGTCCTCCGCCCCGGCCGGGCGCTCATCGCCTATTCCGGTTCCGGCTGCCTGGCGGCTGCGATCGACCGGCTCTCGCGCCACCTCGACTACGTCTGGGCCGGGGCGCTGATCCTCCCGGGCCGCCACAACGAGGTCCACACGGTCATGGCCCACGACGCTTCGACGCCGATCGTGTTCTTCTCCAAGGGCCGTTACGAGCCACGGCACTGGTTCATAAATGCCCTCTCGTCGCCGGGGGCAGAGAAGGACGCCCATCCTTGGCAGAAGCCTCTCGGCAACGTCGCCTACTACCTGGAGCGCTTCTCCGAGCCGGGCGAGCTTGTCTGCGACCCGTTCCTCGGAGGGGGCACTACTGCGGTCGCAGCTCAACAAGGCGGCCGGCGCTTTGTCGGTTGCGACGTCGACCCTGGAGCAGTCGAGGTGACCCTTGAACGTCTACAAGGCATCGACGGGAGCGATGCCATGAAGGGTCACCTTGAGCCAAGAGAGGAGGAGCCATGTGGCTGACATGTCCGACCTGCGGTTATGCGTGGGAGTCAAGCGCTAAGTCGCGGAGCCGGTGTAGCTCTTGCGGAAAGGCAGTGTCGGTCCCACGCTCCCATGTCGAGACGGAGTGGTCGGGCTTTGACGGCGAGCACGATGGCTCCCGCATGCCGGCGGGCGTCTTCGCAGTGCTCCTCATCGCCGCAGGATTCTTGATCCTTCGCCACGCGAAGACCGCAGACCCGGCGGAGCAGCCCGAGGGCTACAAGGCTTGGCACTGGTTTCTCGGTGGGCTCTTTTGTCTCGGCTCGGGCGGCCTGCTCGGCGCCTATGCCATAGGCATGATCGGGGGCGAGACATGACCGCGCTCCCCGAGGCGATGGACATCGCCCTTCGCGCCTGGGCCGTGCCCGAGAAGAGACGAAAGACCGGGAGCGGGAAGAAGCGCCGGCATAGGCCCAAGGCCTTCGTCGTCTTCGACACCGAGACAGAGCTGGGCGGCTCGCAGGACCTGATCGTCGGCGCCTACCGCTATGTCCGGGTCGAGTGGAAAGGGAGCAGACCGACGCTCCGCTGCGCCGAGGAAGGGCTCTTTCACCCCGACGACCTCTTTGCTCGTGACCCCGCCCAGCTGGAGAAGATACGCGCCTACGCGGCACGGGCAAGAGCCGACGTGGACCTGAGCCAACGGGACGCCAACCGGTCGCTCCAGGTGCTCACCCGTCACGAGTTCTGCGAGCGGATGCTGTGGGGAGCGTGCTGGCGCAATCGGGCCACGCTCGTCGGCTTCAACCTGGGTTTCGACATCTCACGGCTCCGGCTCTCTTGGCACGAAGGACGGGGGCTCTACAACGGGGCCTTCGTGCTGCGTTTGTGGGAGTGGGAGGGAAAGGACCACCGGTACCGGCCCAACGTCATCGCCCGACGGCTCGACAACAAGCGCACGCTCCTTGCGTGGAGCGGTGTGCGAGATGCTCCCGACGACGGCGACGAGCACACGTCGAGCGACGACCACTTTCTCGACCTCCGCACGCTGCTCTTCGCGCTCACCAACCAGGCTCATTCGTTGGAATCAGGGAGCGCAGTCTTTGGCCTCGACTACAAGAAACGAGACGTGGCCCTCGGCGTGCTCGCCGAAGACCTGCTCGATTATGTGCGAGAGGACGTCGCCGCCACCTCCGCGCTTGCCGGTGCGGCGCTTGGAGAGTTCCACCGCCACCCCGTGCCACTCTCGGCGGACCGGGCCTACTCCTCGCCAGCTATCGGCACCGCCTACTTCAGGCGTATCGGGATTCGCCCGCCGCTGGAGCGAGCCGAGATCTCAGACGCCCAGCTGGCACAGTCGATGGGCGCCTTCTACGGACCTCGGGTCGAGGTCCGGATCCGCCACGTCCAGGTTCCGGTGAGCTTGGTCGATTTCGCGAGCCAGTACTCGAACGTCGCCCGGCTCTCGGGTCTCTGGCCGCTCCTCACTTCGGAGCGCATCGTGGCCGTCGACGCCACGGACGAGGTACGCGAGCTGCTGGGACGGGTCGAACTGGCCGACGTCCTCGACCCTGACCTGTGGCCACAGTTGGTCGGTGTCGCCCTCCTCCGGCCCGACGGCGACGTGCTGCCGACGAGAGCCTGGTTCGCCGGGCGCGGTGACGTGCCCCGCGTCGGCCTCGGGCCGATCTGGTGTGATCGGCTGTCGCCGTACACGCTCGCCGACCTCGTCGCCGCCAAGGTGCTGACCGGCAAGATCCCAGAGGTCGCTTCCGCCTGGCGGCTCGAAGGCTGCGGAACCGAGTCCGGGCTCCGGGTCGTGCGCCTCGGCGGTCGGGTCCGCTTCGACCCGTACGCCGATGACTGGTGGGCGGCCTGCCAGCGCGCCCGGACTGCTCTCGGCGAAAGCTCCATGGCAACGGGGATGAAAACGATCGGCAACGGCACCGCCTACGGCGACTGGATTCGCCTCGACCAGCAGGTGCAAGCCGGCTACGTGAGCGTGCAGCGGCTCGACGGGCGCAGAGAACGCCGACGTGTCGACCGTCCGGAAGACCCCGGGCCGTGGGCCTTCCCGCCCTTCGCGTCGGCCGTGACGGCCGGAGGACGCCTTCTCATGGCCGCCTTGGAGCGCCTACTCACCGACGACGGAGGCCTGTTCGCGAGCGCCAACACCGACTCGGCGACTGTCCTCTCGACGCGAGACGGCGGGCTTGTCGCCTGCCCCGGTGGTACTGAGCATCTCGACGACGGAACTGCCGCGGTCCAGGCGATCTCATGGGCGGCGCTCGACGCGGTCCGGGAGCGGTTCTCGTCGCTGGGTGTCGAGCTCAGACTGACCTCCGAGAACTTCGACGGCAGCGAACGGCGTCAGCTCCATGCCGTCGGCGTGGCCGGGTCCAGGGTGATCCTCTATCTCGACGGGCCATTGGGTCGGCTCGTCGTAAAGCGCTCGGAGGTGGCGCTCGGCGACCTGCGCAGTCCCCTCGGTCGGGGCACCAGTCGGGCCTTCGTCGACGAGAGCGCCGAGTGGATGCTCTCCTACCTGTTGGACGAGCATCCGGTGGCTCCGACATGGTTCCCTATTCCGGCGACGACGGAGCTCCCGATGGGCACGCCGAGCAAGGTTCGCTCGCTCGGCGAGCAGGGGTCGCCGTACGGGTTCGCGATGGGCGCCCGTCGGGCACGACGCGGAGTCGGCATCTTCGGGGGTGAGCCGGTCCGGCTCATCGCCCCGGCAGGCGACGACCCGGCTTCAGTGCGATGGATGGAGGTCCCATCCGGCGAGCCGATCACGTTGGCAACGCCCGGTCGGCGGCCAGGAGGAGAAACAGGACCAAATGTCGAGATCGCTGTCCTACGGCGGTGAGTTGGTGCGGCTTGTGCTCCATCCAGAGTCGAAGATGCTCGGACCGGACCGTGGTTCGTGCAAGGCATCTACGAGAGGGTTGCTCACACCGCGACCGGTCTGCGTTGCGGCCGTTCACCTGGTGGGCAAGGAGGGCAACAGACTCGAAGAGGTGGCTGTCGGGGAAGTCATCGATCCTGACGAGGTGCTCACGGATTACGGCGACGATGGGTGGCAGCAGCTCGTCGTTCCCATCGGCCGCCTGATGGGCATCCGGCGGCTTGCCCGAGAGACGGGCCTCGATCGCAGTCAGCTCATCGACGTCTTCCGAGAACGGTCGTTATCGCGCCCGGCCACTCGGGAGCTCCTTACCGGAACGATCGCCATCTGGGCAGCCGCGAACCTCGGTTGGGGTCTGTCGCCGTGTCCTCAGGGCGCCAACGCGGTTATGGCCGCATACCTTGCCGCGTGCCGGAAGAACGAAGACGCAAGATGACCCTTCCGCTACGCTGTCTCCTGGCGTGACGCGATCACTCCGCCCCGCGAGCTGGCCGTATAGTCTGGTAAGACAGCAAAAGACCGGAGGTGTAGGCGGCGAGATGGACCAAGGACTGTTGGTTGTGTCGCGCCCCTTCGAAGCAATGATGGAACACATCGAGTGGGGATCGGCCGCTCAGTGCGTGTCCACTACGGCGTAGCCGTGACAAAGTCGCCCGTCCTGCTTCCTGAGTATGACCGGCCACCTGTCCGAGAAGTCGCGGCCACAATCCAGTTCCGACCACTAGAGGGATTTCGAACTGTTCACTTCGGCCTGCTCTGGCAGCGCTTCAAGGATGCTTTTCCGAAGTTGGAGGATCAGAATCCTCTTCCGACGATCATTGAGCCACTCGACGACGCTCCGATGCAGTTACCGCAGATTAAATTCCAGCTGCTGAATGCTCCATTCAGCCCCCGGGTACTCTTTGTGAGCGCTGATGGTTGCCAACTCGTTCAGGTACAGCCTGATCGATTTGGTCACAACTGGCGGAAGCAGCTAGGCCAGGAGACCTACCCTCGTTTTGATCCTATTATTGCAGCCTATCGTAAGGAACTCGGCGTATTCTTGGACTTCCTCCACGATGAGCAGTTGGGACCATGGGCGCCGGACTTGGTTGAGCTGATATACGTCAACGAGTTTCTCGCAGGGGAGGCCCCAGCTCTCCGAGATAGTCCGACTCATCTGTTTAGTCACTATTCGTCGAACTACAGCGACGACTTCCTGACCTGTCCCGAAGATGTGCGGCTGATGGAGCGACATTTGATTCGCTCTGGGGGCCGATCGCTTGGCCGCCTCACAGTTTCCTTGGAGCCGGCCACCAGAACCGAGGACAGGCAGGTTGTCTACATCCTCACGCTGGCGGCACGGGGGGCGCCTTTCTCGCCTGACGTCGACGGCGCGTTCGCATTCTTCGATGTCGCACATGAATGGATCGTACGAAGCTTCACGTCTCTTACCACTCCTGAAATGCACGAACGATGGGGGAGAACACGGTGACTTTGGCCTTGACACGTGAGATATTTCCTGGCTCGCCGATCACTAACTCGCCGCTGACTACGCTGGATCCCGACAAGTCGGCACCAACGGTGGTGGATGTTCAGCTCAAGTGGATAGCAGCGCCAGACTTACCCTTGCTTGCTGAAACCAGACGACTTGGTTGGGTATCACAGGTGCTATCCGTAATGCATGTGTTCGCGCGGTCCGATGATCTCCGCGTACACGAACAAGTAAGCGCACCATGGTTTCAAGCCGTGCTCAGGAAAGCACCCTCCTTATTGTCGTTGGAAAAGAACTGGAACTCCCATGGCTCTCCACCGATCGATTTGTCCACTATGAGCACGGGCCTTACTCTCCTTTGGTCACTCTCGTCGCCGTCGACTGCGATTCCGGAGGTGTTTCCAACGGCGAGCGGCGGAATCCAGTTTGAATGGAGTTCGTCCTCGCTGACGATAGAGCTACATATCGATCCTTCCGGCGAGGCGTATCTATTTGTCGATGATGAGGTAGTTGGTGAGCAGGAGTTCGATCCAAGAGCCGCCATGGATAGGGCACGCCGCGAGCTGGCTCGTTTGTGAGGCGCGGTGCTCAATAGGTCGGTCTAAATAGGACGGTCGGCGCGTCCCAAGCGGGAGACTCTGTGTCAGCTGCAGGCGACAGTGATGACATTCTCTATAGACGGATTCCGCCTGGGGACGTGAAGTACGACCACGGCTTAGGTCGCTACCGTCCCTCGACTGGATGTTTTGATGACGATTCAGCCAGCAACTCAATGTCCTGCTTCTCGAAGTTTCTCCTCGAGAGCTTGACCTTGACTCCAGATGACGTCGTTTTCCGCTATGAGGACTTCGGACTCATCGCGATCCCCGTTGTTCTGCTTACCTCACATCGGTTGCCTCAAAAGGTGGTTCCGACCATCGGCGACGATTTTGACCACCCGTGCAACGATGCGCATGTGGAGGTCATCGGAAAGAAGACTGGTTCGGTTAAAAAGGCTATGTCGCGCTGCGAGTGGTACAAGATACCTCCGGCCTTTGCCTAAGCGAGTCGCCATTTGGAGTGCTCACCGATTCGAGCCTGCCTCGGGATTGGCGACGGCAAGACCGCACCGCGTACGAGGGTTCAGCCGCTCTTCGCGGCCGCTCGTGGCGACGCTCCTGGCCTGAAAGCAACATTCGATCGTCCATTTTTAGCGAGCGTGTCGTGGTTGAAGAGGCACACCATCACCTAGCCCTGTCCTTTGGTAGGAAGTAGCGGGGCGTGAAAGGACTGTGAACGGGGTTTGTCCGCTGATGCTCGGAGCGCATTTCCTCAATCGCATCGAAAATCACCTTGGCTTCCGGAGAGATCTGAACGGTCTCCGTTCTTTGCGCGTCAGTCGCCACTTCTGCCCCAGCGGAGATCGGGACCGAAAGACTCTTGACTTGAGGTCTCTCGGGCCATAAGAACGCCCATCCCAGCAGTAGAAGGAGCAAGAGACAGCCGAACGCCGCTAGACCGAGCCCTTCGTCGTGTGTCACGACGTTTGCCGCAGCTAGGCCGGCGCCGACGAACAAAAAGAAGAACGAAAAGACGAACGCAGCACCAGGTGTGACAAGGCGACTCAGCCCTCGCCTGATCGGGTCAGGCACCGATGGCTCTATTGTTGTGGCCTCTAACCTCGCGGGCCAACGTCGGATCGGGTTCCACTGGGCGACAAATTCAGCTCCGCGTCATCGGGCACTTCTTCTCCCCCCCCCCCCCCCCCGATCTCCCGCCTGGCCGGCTCCCCCCCAACCGCCCGTCCTTTGGGCTGGCTGGCTCCGACGGCTGGCTGGCTGGCTTCCCCAAGCCCTGGGTGTCTAGTTCCACCCTTCGCCATCATGGCGAGGCTAGACCTGGAGTCATGACAAATCACCGCCGCTGGGCGCTTGCGATTGGTGTTGTCGTTCTGACCTTGCTGGCCCCGCTTGCCAATGCCTCCGCCAGTTCCAAGTTGAAGTCCACCAAAACGGTTCTCACCATCAGCCAGGCCGACTTGGGTAACAGCGTCGATGTCCAGGACTGGCTGGCCACGGTCAGGGCGGCGGCGGCTGCGCCGATGGCTCGACCCGTGACATTCACCCTGACCTCTGGCGGCAAGGTGCTGGCCACCTTCACCGCCTCGGTGACCAACCCTGACGAGTGCACCTTCACTGACACAGTTACGGCTTCACGCGAGACGGTCCACGCGACATCGCCAGATCGTTGCTCGGGTGGTGTCGCTGGCTACGTCATTCTCACCTTTAAGGAAATGGCCAGCGCCAGTACGGCCGTCCGAGCGAGGTACCCGGGTGCTCCCGGATGGGCGTCTTCGTGCAGTGGACCTGTCAACCCCGAGACGGTGTCACCAGCCAAGTCAGGCAAGTCGCACTCAAGCACGTCCCCTTCCGCGATCGGCTAGTAACTCGCGTCAGCGACGTTTGCATGCCTGCCAATCTCGGGTTTGATTTCCACCGGTGATCGCCCTTGGCTGGCCAGACTTCGATCGCCGTCCTCGCCGGGCCGGCTTGCATCCCCCCCCGGCTGGCTGGCTCACGCTCCTGGCTGGCTGGCTGGCTCCTGGTCGGGTTTGTACCCTCCCTCTCTCTTATCCCCACCCAGGCGTCATCACCGAAGTCGGCCTTCGGGTTCACCGAAGGCCGCAGAGGCCAAGTTACTAGGGCCCTGTTCGTGACCTTGTGATGGCGCCAAATGATCCTTTGTCCGCTCTTGCAGCGACGCTCACAATCGGATGTCGTAGCTAACGAGCGACCGCGGCGGCAGGGTCGCGGTCAGGGCACCGTGCGTCACCGTGATCGGGGTTTGTTCGGAGAGGTCGTGAGAAGCGTCGGTCAGGTACAGCGTGACGTGCGCTCTGTTGAGCCCGCGCAGCGAAAAGGTCGCGACCTTTTGGCTATGGGCGCTGTTCAAGACGACGACCGCGATCGACCCGTCGCTGTTGCGGAATGCGCTCACCTCGAGAGCCGCGTCGCTCGTGGTCGTGCCGATGCGGACGGCGCCGGGACGGATGAAGCGGCTGTAGCTCGCGAACGCCCACAGCCGGCCAGAGGTGGCGACGGTGTTGCCCTTGACCTCAACCAGCCCAGTGTTGGGACCGGTGATGGTCGTGGTGCTCGTGTTCGCGCCCCACAAGTAGAGGAACGCGCCCAGGCTCGCTTTGGTCAAGCCCGTGTAGATGTTCTGCGCCCAAGTGAACCCAGACAAAAGGGTGCCGTCGTCCCAGGCCGGGTCAAACGGCCCGGCGTCGAACGGCGCCCACTCGGTCTCCCAGACCGGCTTGCTCCAACCCTTCAGAGGCGAATCGGGCGGGAAGAAGTAGCCGTGGCTGGTAAACAGCGCCGTTGCCATGTTCGCCGCCTTGTCGGTCTCGATCGCTGCGGCGAACTGCTGCGCGTAGTTCCAGCCGACGCTGGCGCAGCATTCGGCCTGCGTAGAAAGCCCGGACGCCGCGAGAGTTGCGCCGAGGACCTCCATCAGGTTTGCAGTCTGAGCCGGGCTCATGATCATGCTGTCCTGGGGAGGCGCGATCGTCGTCTCGTTCTCCGGGCCTATGTAGGTGAGCGGTACGCCCGCAGCGGCGTAATCCTTTGCGTACTGCACGAGGTAGTTGGCATACGCTTGGCGCCAATCACCGCTCTTGCAGCTCGCGCCCGGGGACCCGCACACGGTGCCGCCGTCGATTGCCGAGTCGTTGGTCTTCATGAATGCCGGAGCGCTCCAGGCATCGGCGAACACGTCGTTGACGCCATAGTCGGCCTTAATCTGCTTCGCGAACCACAGTTGGCCTTGGTCCTGGTCGACCTCGGCGAGGCTCAGATACGGCGGCTTCGCGTTTGGGCTGCTCGGCGCTTTTGGCTCGATCGTGAAGCCGGCGTCGGCGCTGATCTCGTTGCGCAAGATCGTCAGGCCCGCCCCATGCGTCGGGCTGTAGAGCAAGCTCAGTACTTGCTCCTGGACCGAGGCCGGCGCGTTCATCACGGTCTTCGCCTGCCCGAACCCCTCGGACACGCCAAACCCGGCGATGTGCTGGTACTGAGTGGCAGGATTAATCGTGACCGTGGCCCCAGCGGTCACGCCGGCCGCGTCGGAAGCAGCGACCAGCAGAGTGGCCAGCGCGATCACGACCGCCGCGAGCACCGCTCCACGGGCCTGGGGGATCCGCGTTACCTTGAGGCGGTAAAGGGGGATGTGCCGCTGCTGTTTTGGTGCTAGCCGTGAGTCCGTCGACATCGCTTGCCCCCATCGTTAACTCCCGGTTCGGCGATTTTACCGAGCACCTTTGGCACTCCTTCTCCTCCTGGCGAAGCGGCTCGCAATCTCAGGTTTACAGATTCGCGGGGCGACGCGAAACCGGTCGTGGACGCGCCCTATCCATCGTTATGAGAACACCTTGTGGGCCGGAAAAGGACGACAGGGTAGGCGCAGATTAGTGATTCTGCGCAACTGCATACAGCAGCTGCCCGCTCATCACGGAAGCGCCTTCTGTCGGTTTCGGCTCAATAGCCTCCGGGCAATCGTCATGCCAGCGCGGCCACGCCCCCCGAGGTCAGGGCCGAAACACTCGATGTCCGCGCGACTCGCCTCGAAGAGATGGATCTTGTGCGCCTCGCTCCAGGAGGCAACCGAGTTCGGTATCCCTCACGTGATTTGCGTTCAAGGGCCGAGTGGTTACCCAGGTGCGAGGTGCTGGCAGGCCTTCTCCGCGGACTGGAACCGCAGATTGTTCGGGTCCAAGTCGCTCGGCATGCCCGGTCGGATCGGGATCCGGATTCCGCTCGCAGTGGGGTCGGGGAAGTCTTTGATGCCATGGGCGCGCATGCACACTGAGACCTTGAGCAACTGAGCGAGGCCCGTTGCGATCTGCGCTGCGGTGGGCACGCCCCCGTTGGGGAGTAGTTTGCGGCACGTCTCGTCTGCCGCCGGGTACTGCGGGGATTGGGAAACGGCCCCGTTAACCGAGATCGTGCCACTGGAGCTTGGGTTGGGGAAGTCGACCACACCGTGGGAGCGCATGCACTGGGCGAACTTGAGCATGTCGGCATTGTCGCCGCCGCTCATGACCATGACTGAGTGTGGACCGCCACCTGCGTTTGCAGCATCCCCCCCACCATCACCGCCACTCGTGCCAGCAGGGGCCGACTGAGCCGTCGTCGTCGTCGATCCAATGCTCGCGACTCCCGGCGACGCCGAACCGCTTCCGCAGGCGACAAAGAGCAGGGCCACAGCGGCAAGGGCCAGCGCGACCCCGGAGGAACGAAGCTTGTTGGTTCGAGTGGTTCGCATCAGTCTCGGTCGGCAATCTTCTCTTCAGTTATACCTAGGCTCGAGGTGCGGGTAGAGGCGCCCCCAAATCGTGCGCTGAAATTCATGGCGATAGACGCTTGTGACGTGCGACTCGTGGTCGAGGCGAGGCCGGCGGGCAAGGTCCCCTGGTGAGTGCTCGACAAGCTTGTTCTCGACCGCGTAGCGGTAGAAGGCGGCGACTGTGCAAATAGTGACAGGCACCTTGGGGCCGTCCCCCGAACTATCCCACCGAGCACTTGAAGGACGCCGGTGCTCTGCACGACCGCAAGCACGACGGTGTCACCCGCGGGGATCTTGCTGGGTTCGATCGTGACCGACTGGCTGCCGTGGTGGCGGGGCAGGATCACAGAAGAGGCCCTCAGCGTGGGCAAGTCGCCAAGCGTGGTGGTGCATCCCTGCACGAGCGGGACTGTCCTCGCATTGACGCTCTCGAGCGGCGCGCTGCGCGTCGATCCTCCCCATCAGCTCGTCGATCTCCTCTGGAGCAAGAACGACCAGCCCAGCCAATCTTGTCATCGCATCCCGACCACTCGCCGAGTTTGCGCAGTGCTGGGCGTAAACGTGGCCGGCGATCCCGGACAGCCGGGCGCGTGAACACTTCGGATTCCTGTGCAGGCGCTGACGGTTGGGTGAAGTCATGGCAGTTCAAGGACTCGTCAGCTTCTTCGGAACAATTCTGCCCTATTCGAGGACAAGCCAGTGACCCGCGCTAAGCATTCTCGGCGAATCGGTCGATAGTACTCATCGGTCCCTGAGCAGGAGTTGCGATGGCCAAGACGGAGCTCGACCTACAGTCGTCGCAAGAGAACGAAGCGCTGCGCGAGCTCAAGCTCGCCTGCATGGACAACCTACTGGGCACGCCCGAGGCGCGCGTGTACTTCAAGGACCTGCACAGCCGGTTCCTCTTGGTAAGCGCAGGTTGCATCGCCACGCCGACCCCGGGCAATGCCGTGGAGGAACTGATCGGGAAGACCGACTTCGACTTCTACAGCGAGGAACACGCTGCTGCTGCTTTCGAGGACGAGCAGCAGATCATCCGCACCGGCGAGCCGATGGTGGGCAAGTTGGAGCGGGAGACCTTCCACGACCGAGCCGATGCCTGGGTCTCGACCAGCAAGATGCCGCTTCGCGATAAGCACGGCGAGATCATCGGCACGTTCGGGATCACCCGCGACATCACGGCGCAGATCAAGGCGGAGAAGGCTCTGGCTTACCAGGTCCTGCACGATCCGGTGACTGGTTTGGCGAACCGGGTCGCCCTGATGGACCGGCTGTCCCAGGCTCTTGCTACCTTTGAACGCCAGCCGGGTCGGCTTGCGATTCTGTTCGTCGACTTGGACCACTTCAAAGAGATCAACGACTCGTTTGGTCACGACGCCGGCGACCAGGTGCTCGCCGAGGTCGGGCGCAGGCTCTCGCTCCTGTCCCGGAATGCCGATACCGTTGCCCGACTCGGCGGCGACGAGTTCGTCGTACTGTGCGGGGCTCTGCGAGATGACGATGACGTCGGTCTCATCGCCGACCGCATCGTTCAGGGGATCGGCTCCCCCTATGTCGAGGAAGGGCGCGACCTCTCCATCACCTGCAGCGTCGGCATCGTCGTCACGAGCGATCCCCTCGCCGAACCCGAGCAGCTCATTCGCGACGCCGACGGAGTGATGTACGAGGCAAAGGAGGCCGGGCGGAACCGATATCGGGTCTTCGACTCTGCCCAGCGCATCCTCACCGGGGCGAGCCGCCTCCAGGCCGAGCTGAACCGGGCTGTAGAGAACGAGGAACTGTTCCTTCTCTACCAACCACTGTTCTCCCTAGAGGACAGATCGTTGATGGGCGTCGAGGCGCTAGTGCGCTGGCGTCATCCAGAGCGCGGGATCGTGTCACCCGACGATTTCATCCCCTTCGCCGAGCAACACGGGCTCATCGACAAGATCGACTCGTTCGTCTTGAACGAGGCCTGCCGCCAGCTCGCCGAATGGGTGGCCCGCGAAGGTTGGCCAAGCGAGTTCACCATGGCCGTCAATGTGTCGGGCGCTGAACTGTCTGACCCCGAGTTCGCCGGGTATGTCGCCGATGTGATCCGTCGCCACGGCGTCCCAGCGGCGCAGCTCTGTCTAGAGCTGACCGAGACCGCGTTCGTAGGCGAATGGGGCGACCTCCAGGAGACGTTGTCAGCTCTGTCAAGGCTCGGCGTGCGCGTTGCCCTCGACGACTTCGGAACCGGCTACTCCTCGCTTACCCACCTCCAGCGACTGAGGGTTGACATCTTGAAGATCGACCGGAGCTTCGTGGCGCAGATCGGCCGAAGCCCGCGCGACCGCGAGATCGTCGCTGCGGTGACAGCGATGTCCCACGCGCTCGGCATTACCGTGGTGGGCGAGGGCATCGAAACGAGCCATCAACTCGACACACTCGCCGGTCTGGAATGCGACCAGGGTCAAGGGTTCCTCTTGGCTCGCCCACTGTTGCCGGAGGCAGTCGCCGCGCTCGTGGGTTGAGTTTTACTGTGTGGTGCTACAACCCGCGAACAGGCAGTTGCCGCCGGAGCTTGAGATGTCACAGGTCGCGCACCGGCAAGCTCGTCGGCGTTGGCGCCTATGCCCCGGGGCGGTTGCGTGCCCTGTAACAGCACCCTCAAACTGCAGATGTCTACGACCCTCGGTCACTTCCGTCGATGCAAAGCGTCCAACAAGGCAGGCGCAGCCTGGTTCGCGTCGGACCAGTGAGGTTTCACTGACCTCAGTCCTGGCCACCATTCTGGGGCTTGTTGCGGCGGAAGCCGTAACCATTCAGGAACACCGTTGCTGCAGACTTCGCAACCGGCGCGAGGTCGTGGGTAGCCATGTAGTCGTCGTCACCGGTGAACATGGCCTTGTTCACCGGGATCCATAACAGCATGCCGACGAAGTGCTCGGCGGCCGCCCCTGAGTCGTCGACGACGAGAAGATCGCGATCAGCCAGTGATCGGAATGCAGTCGCGAGCGCGCTGAGTGCTTGTTCGAAGCCCTGCTTGTACCACGCCGTCGCAATGTCGGGAAAGCGATTAGCACAGGAGATCACCAGGCGGCGAAGTCGCAAGACTCGGGGCTGCATCAGTGCCACGAGGAACGTCTTGGCGAGGTGTTCCAGATCGTGCTCGAGATCGCGGGTGTCGCCCAGGCTGTCGGCGATGAGACCCACAAGAGTGCTCATCTCGTAGGTCGTCGACAAGATGATGTCGGCAAAGAGGCTCTGCTTGTCGGTGAAGTGCTTGTAGACGGTCTGTTTGGAGACACCGGCACGCACGGCGATGTCCTCCATGGTGGCGCCCTCGTAACCGTTGTCGAGAAAGATTCCGATGGCAGCTTCACGGATCTCGCGGTGGCGTCGATCCGAGTTTCGTTCGAGTTCCTCAGACGAAGGCATCGCTGTCACTCTTCATAGAGTACTAGACAGACTAGTTCTTGTTGTAGTACTATACCGTCTAGTTCTACATCCGCCTAACACAGGAGTTCAACCATGAAATTGGAGGCCTACCTCTTCTTCCCCGGCAACACCGAGGAAGCCATGACCTTTTACCGCGACGTCTTCGGAGGGGATCTGACAATCACGCGGCGCGGCGACGTCGATCCTTCGGCCTCGGAGAGCGAGAAGCATCTGGTCATCAACGCAGCACTTGATGCCGGGACGTTCATGCTGCGCGCAAGTGACCGGGGCGACGCGACGCTCGACGCCCAGACCAGGATTGAGTTGACGGTCGTTGGCGCCGACGAGACCAAGCTGCGTCAGATCTTCGATGCCTTGAGTGACGGTGGCACCGTGAAGGCTCACTTGGAAAAGATGTTCTGGGGTGACATCTTCGGCGGCCTCGTCGACCGGTACGGAATCGGTTGGCAGATAAACATCACCGCAGGCTGATGAGGAAGAGATTCACTGTGACCGTGGAGAGCACGACACCCATCGAGAGCCGGGGAGGAATGCACCTTGGCTGACCAATCAGCGCCGTGGCCCAAGCAAGGACCGGCGTCCTACTTCCCGTCAATCGAGAAGAAGTACGGCCGCTCCATCGCTGAGTGGCAGAAGGTCATTGCGGGCTGTGGGCTAGAGAAGCACATGGAGATCGTCGGATATCTCAAGTCGGATTACGCAATGGGGCATGGTCACGCGAATGCGCTCGTCGGGTGGACACTTGCGGGCAACACCGCGGAGCCAGACTCCCAACTCTGATCGGCTGCGCAAGCTCGCGGGCGGGACGCCTGATGGGCCTTCGGGATCGTCCCCTCCCTCGGGCATGTCGATTACAGGATGGCGATCGCTATGAGGCAGAAGCCCGATATGCCAGGTAAAGCACTCCGTTGCCATAGGTCGAACTGTGAAGCAGCGACCAATTGTTCGCCAAGTTGTCGGGGAACAGGCGCGGTCCGGTGCCTCGGGTGATGGGGTAGACGAACAGGTGCAGCTCGTCGAGCAGCCCGTCGGCGATGAGGGCCCGTACGAGCTTGGAACTGCCGCTCACGTAGATGCCACCGTCGACTTCGTCCTTGACTTGGCGGATGGCTTCAGCTGTGTACGGGCCGACGATCTTCGAGTTCTGCCAGGCAGCTTGCTTCAAGGTGGACGACACGACGTACTTTGTCGACTCGTTCATGAACGGTGCCCCGGGATCGTCGGCGGCGGTGCGGGCAGGCCACGCCTGGACAAACATCTCGTAGGTGTGGCGGCCCAGCAGGATCGCACGACAGCTCGCCATGAGATTGCCGATGTCCTGCCCCATAGCCGGCTCGAAGCCGAAAGCGAAGGTCCAGGTCGGCGCGTCGATCACGCCGTCAAGGCTGGTGAACTCGTGTGCTCGGATCGTGCCCATCGGTGCTGGTTCCTTTCGTCGGCCCCTTCGTGCTCGCAGGATCACACCGTCAGACTCGGCGTCCGCTGAAAACTCATCGCGGGTGTCACTACTGCAACCTGAGCATCCCGACCGCCGGGATGGGGTTCGGCTTGGGGTTCGAACATAGTCCGATCACTTTCCCTGCCGACTTTGCCGCAAGCCATCCGGCACGAGAAGTTCGCGCCAACTCAGGCTTTTCTCCCTGGCGGACCAAGCCGAGCTAGAAGAGGGCTGCAGATGGGCGGGGGCCGACTCTTTGCGAGGCGCTCTAGTGGCTGTTGGCCGGCCCCGTTCCGAAAGGCGCGTTTTCGCCTGAAGCCGTTCCCAGGCTGACAACCCCTTAAGCGCCGCGCGGAGTCGGATCACGTGGGCTGTCGGCGTCGCCGCGCGAAGCGGTACCGGGGACGACCCGAAAGACCGGGTAACGCGCGGCGATGGCCGAGAACTCGGCCAGGGGGGCGTGGCAGTCGACCGGGATGTGGGGCCGGCCACCGGGCACCTTCTCGAGGTAGCGCTTGATGATGGGCGCCCGCTCGTTCTCCGGTACCTCGACGAGACAGCAAGTAAGACTGCCTCGGCGCCTCAGAGTCGCCTGCCCGCCGGCCGCACGGACATTGCGGACGGCGTGGCAGTCGACCGGGATGTGGGGCCGGCCACCGGGCACCTTCTCGAGGTAGCGCTTGATGATGGGCGCCCGCTCGTTCTCCGGTACCTCGACGAGACAGCAAGTAAGACTGCCTCGGCGCCTCAGAGTCGCCTGCCCGCCGGCCGCACGGACATTGCGGACCCAGTTACATTGCGCGCCGAGCATCGGCACCAGGTACCACTCGTCATGCCAGTCGGCCATACCGATCGGAAAGTTCGTGACCCGCCCGGAGCGGCGACCGGTCACTTCGAGAGTTACCCAGCGTTTCGGGGCAAGTCCGAGGCCGAAGACGACCCCCCACAGGCGCGAGTACATGCGGGCACCCGGCCCGGCCCGGCCCCCGGCATACATGGCTCGCAGCCGCTTGGCCCAGATGCCCATCTCCGACTCTTTTCCTAGTGCCACCCGAAGGGACCTGCAGGTGAAGATACGTTAAATACAAGATTTGGAATATAGTATCTCAGTGGAAAGGGGCAAAGTGCAGAATCACGGGGTGGCGACGGGACTTGCCCGACGGGGTCGTCGGCTGACCGACCAGGAGACCGAGGAGAAGATGCTCGAGGCGGCTATCGCCATGGTCAGCCGGACAGGGCTGACCGTGGGCCTCGACCACATCAGTTTCGAGGAGATCATCCACGAGGCCGACGTATCCAGGAGCGCCGCCTATCGCCGTTGGCCCTACAAGGACTTGTTCCTTTTTGACCTAGTCAAAGAGCTCGCCAAGGACGCCACGCCAACCACGATCATGAAAGACGAAACGGAGCTGATGAGGCGGATCGTGGCCGAGCACCTGGACTGGCTCGAGACGGCGGAGAATCGCCACCGCCTTGGCATCGAGCTCTTTCGCCAACTCGCGCTCATCGACTATCAGGCTATGTACGGTTCCCCGCGGTGGCGCACCTACATCGCCTTGCACGCGACCGTCGTCAGCCTGGCCGACGGCGAGCTACGCGACCAGGTCCAGGCGGCTCTCGCCGACTCTGAGCGGGGCCGATTGGCGCGGGTCGCAATCGCCTGGGAGCAGTTGGCGGGAGTCTTCGGCTATCGCCTGCGCCCCGAACTCGGAGCGAGCTTCGAGACCCTCGCCACGCTTCTGAGCGCCTCGATGCACGGACTCATCGTCATCGCCATGTCCCTGCCCGAGGTGGCGGCGTTCAGCGCCCAAGCGAGCCCGTTCGGAACGACGGCGCCGGCCGAGTGGTCACTGGCGGGCCTTGGTATCGCCAGCATCGCCACGGCCTTCCTTGAGCCGGACCCAAGTATCGAGTGGGACGCAGAACGGGTCGAGAACCTTCGCCAGGCGTTGAGCTCCTGGGTCCTGGCGAGTACCTGACCAGGCCTTATCCAAGAGCTCGCTCCGCTGTGTACTCTCGGGCCGCTGCTAGCTGACTGCGGGCAACCGAGGGCGAGAAACCCGAGCGTGTCCGCTCTGCCAGTCGTGCGCAGGGCCAGAATCGGGATCGGAGCGCGCAAGAACCCTACGGCCGTCTGGCAAAGCAGTTGGGGCACGGGCGGTGCTTTGAAAGGCAGGCACGGCTTCGAGGGGACCGGGCCCTTGTAGGCCTGCGTGTGGTCGTCAAGGCGTGCGAGTGACGGGTCTTCCTTGGACGGTGTCTTTTCAGACTGTGTCGGCAACCGGCAACGGGGCCGGGCTCGGGCGAACCGTTTGCCAGGTGATCCGGTAGGTGGCGAGACAGACAGTGAAAGACAACGGCACGGCGAGGACGACACCGACAAAGGGCGTTGCCAGCGCCATCGTGAAACAGAAACTGAAGTACCCGGGAAGACCTCTGCAGAGGCCACTTAGCGCCAGGGCGGCCGCGTTATTGTCCCTTGAGCGAAGGATGAGCAAGGCAAGCGTGGCGCTCACAATCGGGTAAGCGGCGGTGGCTCCGGCGGTAGCAGGCCCAGCCAGTCTGGCGATGAGCAGCGTGAGGCCCACCGCGGCTGTTCCGACTGCTGCTCGAGTGAAAGTCGTGGCAGCGTTGTGGTTGCCGGCAGGGCCCGGCGTTCGGTTGCCGAGCAGGAGTCGGGGGCCAAGGACCAGCGCCAGGAGCGATGCAGCGATCGCCACCGGAGCCGGCATCCATACGATCGCCAAGGAGACGGTGACATAGACGGCCGTGCCCGACACCATCGCCGCCAGGCCACCATGGCGCCGCACCACGAAGGCGAAAGCGATCGCGAAGGCAACCTGCGCGGTCACGTGCTCGGCTGAGCTCTCGGTGAGCGCGGAGGCGGCGTGCCGTCCGTACTCGATGCCGACGACGAGGCTCGCGACTGAAATCGTGATCGGAGCCGCTGCTACCCAGCCAGCCACCGCCGGTCCGAAGCGATTCTCCACAACGGTCGCAGTGACCATGAGCAAGGGGGCAACAACGAGCGCGATGAACAGCACCAAGTTCAGTATCGGCTTTCTCGCCGGCAGGATCAAACGGTGATTTCAGATGCGACCTCATGAGATGTCCCGGGGACGAACTGCGAGATCCCGGCATCCATGAGCTGTAGCGACACAGAGGCAGACATATCTTCAGCTAAGCGGTGCCACCCCCGTCTCGGTCGGCATCGCGCCACGAGCCGCTCCCGCGGCGTGCCTGCCGACCTCGAGGCGCAACAGGGCTGTTCGATCGGCTCGGTCAGAGACAGCTCCCTACAGCTGGCGAGCCGCCAGTGGCGCACCAGAGCGCAGGACAGCAAAGAGTTCGCGAGCTGTATCTCGCCGAGAGAGCAATCCCACCGCGGCGGGTCGGTTGGCACGATCCTCTAGAACGTAGGGCATGACTTCGATTCCGCAATCGCACATTGACTTGCTGAACACCAAATTCGCCACGTTGGCCACGCTCGGACCCGATGGCCGTCCGCAGCTCACCGAGGTCTGGTTCCTCTTCAAAGACGACGCTGTCGGCATCTCGCTCAACACCTCGAGGCAGAAGACGAAGAACCTGTCCAAGCGACCTGCCTGCTCGTTGTTCATCCTGGATCCTGGGAATCCCTTTAGGTACTTGGAGCTGCGCGGTGACGCCGAGTTGGTCGCAGACGACGACTACGTCTTTGCCGATCAGGTCGGGGCCAAATACGGAGCGGACCTTCGCGATCACGACGGGCCTGGCGACCGCCGAGTCGTCGCCAGGATCCACCCGACGCGCGTCAACGCCGTGAACATGGGCGGCTGACGATCTTCTCGCTGCGCCATTGACCACGGACGGGTACCGTGAGGAAAAAGGCCCTGGAAAATCTGTCGATTGGGCTGAAGGACCGATCCGCCCGCTCTTGTGCTTGAGGGCAGAGCCGTAGGAGACGGGCCAAGCCAGCGACTTACGATTAGAGACCCGGTTTCTCCAGCTGTTCGCACTGCGGAAACAGTCCGTTCACACCAGTCGCCTAACTTGAGACATGGCCCGTTACGCGGTCGTCCGGCTCTGGCTTTCGGACAGGCCAGGCTCGCTCGGTCAGATCGCCACCAAGATCGGCGAGGTTGGCGGCGATCTCGTCGGGATCGACATCCTCGAGCGAGACGGCGCCCGAGCCGTGGACGAGCTGACGGTAGAGCTCGCCCCGGACTACGCGCCCGACGATCTCGTCGCCGTGTTGTCGCAGCTATCAGGCGTAGAGGTGGAGGACGTTCGCCACCTCGTCTCCCGGGCCCCCTACGCGAGCCGCGATCCCCTCGATGCCGCCGTTCTCCTCGCCGAGGCAAGTGGCCCGACGGCGCTCTCGAGCGTGCTCACCCAAGGCGTGTGCACCGCGTTCACCTGCGAGTGGTGCACGCTGCTCGGCGCCGGCGACGAGGGCGTGAGCACACTGGCGCAGGTCGGAAGCCCTCCCAGTGACGCCTGGCTCGGGGCGTTCGTATCAGGCGCACGGGCAGGTTTGGCCATGTCCACCGGCCAAGCCGGGCTTGTCGGGCCCCGCGACGTCGCTTGGGCTCCCCTCGAGCTCTCCGACCTGGTCGTCGTGACAGGACGCGACGGGCCACCGTTTCGAAGCCGCGAGCGCCGCCAGTTGCAACAGCTCTGCCGGATCGCCGACGCGAGGTGGGACGAGGTGGCCTCGAGACATGTGCGGACCAGTCCAGGGTCGGGTTTGGAGGATCCTGACGGTCGGCACTTCGCAGCCTCGTGAGGCGTCGTCCTCAGCGCTCGTGCCCGTAGCGGCTCTCGTTTCGTTGTTACCCAGTAGCCATCGCTTTTTCCCCGAGGCTGCCCATGCGCGTCATCGAGGCGAGCAGCAGCGCTCCGCAAAGAAGGAGGGAGTCGTCAGCGACATCGCCGAGCCAACCCGAGAGGCCCCACCAGTAAGGCTCCGCGATCGCGATCACCAGTACCAAGACCATCGCCGCCGGCAGGCGCCGGTGCTCACCTAGACGGGCCAGCACGACAACCGGGACGAGGATGAGCCAGGACCAGTGGTGCGACCATGAGATCGGGCTCACCAAAAGCTCGGTGAGCGCGAGGGCGAGGAGAGCGTCGATCTTGCGCCCGAGGCGGACGAGCCGGTCGGCGGCGATGATCCCGGCCGCGAGCGTGGCGAGTTCGAGGACGCACCACAACGCGATCCCCAGGTGGTCGGCGTTGAACGGGGCGCGGTGGGCAAAGCCGAGCCAGGACTGGTTGCTGACGTAGTTCACATTGCCCGTGTGCTGTGGCTGGGCGACCTGGTGCAGCCAGTAGTACGCCGAGTCGGAGGGGATGACGGCCCACGCAAGTGCCACGCTGCCGAGGAAGGCCCCTCCGGCCCGCAAGGCTGAGCGAAGGTCACGTTCTACGAGGAAATAGACGAGATACAAAAGCGGTGTCAGCTTGATGGCCGCTGCCAGGCCGACGAGCAGGCCACGCCAGGGCCTCGGTACCCGCGTGATGTCGGTGACGACGAGCAGCATCAAAAAGACGTTGATCTGGCCGTAGTCGGCGTTGCTTCGCAGCGGTTCCAGGGCGCACTGGGCTATCCCGGCGAGCAACGCGGCCAGGGCGACGGCGCGTTCGGCCACGAAGTTGCGTGGCCCCAGTGAGTGCGAGATAGCTGAGCGTGACGAGGGCGGCCGAGCTCAGCAGCCACCACGCCACCTCGAGGGCAACGACGGGTACAGATGCCAGTGGGCTGAGCAGCAAGAGAGCGAACGGCGGATAGGTGAAGCGCAGGTGCGCCCTCGAGAAGTGGATCGAGTAGGTGTGGTTGCCCGAAAGGGTGCGCTCGGCGTCGCGGTATATGCGAAGGTCGAAATTCGAAGAGCCGCCCCAGTGCAAGGTCAACAGCGCGGCGACCACCCAGGCCGCCACAGCGACGAGCAACACTGCCCAGGTCGGCCACACGCGTCTCAGGCGCGCAGTCAACGGGCCTAGATGTTGGATGCCCACATGGTAGGCCGAAGGCCGGGCGCGCTGGCAAGCCTTTGCAGCCGCCCGGCTGCTGTCTGGCAACGCCCGAGTCGGGCTAACTTCGTGTCATGTTCGCATCGCCCGGCTCGCGGGCGGCCGGCCCGGCGCGCGAATGAGCGATCGTCTGAACGGCTTGTTTCGGCGCTTGACCGGTTCCTGGGTCGCCCCGGGGGTAGTCCTTGCCGCCTGGATGGTCTGGGCATATTTGCGGAGCTATCCGCGCGGTGCCGCCGTCAAGGGAGGAGTGCTCCTCCGCTACTACGGGCTGTGGTCGATCAAGCGCTTTTCCTACTCAGACGTGCTCTTGCTCTATCGCGTCCACCACCTCGCCAACCACGCCGCGCCCTATGTGCACACGACCATCGAGTACCCGGTCCTGACCGGGCTGTTCATGTGGACCGCGGCCTGGTTCCACGGCGTGCAGGGTTACTTTCTCGCCAGCTCTGTCGGCCTCGGGCTTTGTGGGCTTGGCACGGTCTATCTGTTGCACCGCGCCACACCGTGGGCCGCCTGGGCGTTCGCCCTCAACCCGCTGCTGCTCGTCTACTCCCTTCTCAACTGGGACCTGTTCGGCATATTTCTCATGGTGGCCGCCTGGACCGCCTGGCGTGCCGACCGCCACATTGCCGCCGGGGTCATGTTTGCCATGGCGGTGTGGGCGAAGCTCTTTCCCGGTGTCCTCTTCATCTATTGCGCCATCGACTCGTGGCGAAGGCGGCGCGAGCTCGGGACGTCCGGGGTGGTCCGGCTGCTCTCGGCGGCTGCGGTGACAACTCTTGTCATCAACCTGCCCTTTGCCCTCGTGAACCTGAAGGGCTGGAGCGAGTTTTTCAAGCTCAACGTGACCCGCCGCGGTGGCGACGGCGTCCTGTTCGAGCTGCGCATCGTCTCGCACTGGAGCCATGGGGCTGCCAACGCGCTGATCGCAGGCATCGTGATCTGCGGGATGCTTGCCTTAGCCGGCTACGTTGCGCGAAACGGCGGAGCTGAGTTTCGCGGCCGCAGCCGCCTTCGCCTGGTGGATGCTATTCAACAAGGTGTTCTCGCCCCAGTACATGCTCTGGGTGCTCGCCTATGCCATCCTCGCCGGTTGGTCCTCGCTGATGGTGGGACTGATCAGTGCCGCCGGCTTAGCGGACTTCTCGAGCTCTTTCACCACCTTGTACCTGTCGAAGACAAATTCGCACGCCTATGGGTGGTGGATGTACCGCGTCTTTTACCAAGAGCGCGGCTTTCGCCTGAGCGCCATTGCCATCGCTCTTGTCGTGTCGCTTTGGGATGTGCTCGTCACCAAAAAAGCGAGATCTAACCCGAGCGACGCCGCGGCCAGTTTGTCGCCCACCACCGCCAGGCCTTCGCCTGTCGGCACGCTGACCCGGGACTAGCGGCGCGGGCAGTGCCCCCGGAGCGCTCTTTGAGGCTCTGGTGGCCCGGGCAACCTGAGCTGGGATGAGATCTGTCCCTGGAGAATTGGAAGGCATCGTAGACTTGACCAGCATGAATCCGGCTCCCGAGTACCGAGAGTCCTCGGGTGAGGTGGCAACCTCTGTCATCGACCAGACCGGCCCTGCGACAAGGACGCTCGAGGAGCCCGCGGGCCCCTCTCCGAGGTTCGCTGGCGCCCGGGCCTTTGTCGCGCGAGTAACGCCGCTGTTTCGTCAACTGCGGTGGACCCTGGCGGTCTATCTCGGCTCGCGTGTGCTGCTTCTTGTCGTCGCTCTTGTCGACCTCCCCCTGTTCCACCGCTCGCTCACCTCCGAGCTCGGCAACTGGGACGGCTTTTGGTACATAAAGCTCGCCACCCAGGGCTATCCGAGGAGCATCCCGCACGTCTACTCGACCCTCGGTTTCTTCCCCCTTTACTCGATGTGCATGTGGCTCGTCGCCCACGTGCTCTTCTGCTCCTATGTCATGGCGGGGCTTCTCATTTCCGGCATAGGGGGCTTGGTGGCCACGGTGCTCGTCCAGCGCCTGTGCGCCGGATGGTGGGGGGAGGCCAACGGCCGGCGCGCCGTGCTGTTCTTCTGTTTGTTCCCGGGCTCGGTCGTGTTCTCGATGGTCTACTCCGAGGGGCTGCTCATACCGCTCGCAGCTGGATGTCTGATTGCCCTCCAACGGCATCGATGGCTGCTTGCAGGCGTCCTTGCCGGCTTCGCGACAGCCATCGGGCCAGACGCCATCGCCATCATCCCCGTGTGCGCCGTAGCGGCCCTCTTGGAGCTGCGCCGGTGTGGCTGGCGGGACCGCGACGCCTGGCGAAGCCTCATCGCCCCGGCGCTCTCGCCGGTGGGTCTGTGCGCCTTCGGCGCTTTCCTGTGGGCCTGGAACGGCACCCCTTTGGCGTGCTTTGACGCCCAGCACTACGCGTGGGGCGAGAAGACCGACGCCCTCGCGCTTTGGAACCAGGCGAAGACGCTATTCGACGAGATTCGCCTGCCCCACTTCGACTACCACGCCATCAACTTGAACCTCGTCGTGGGGACCCTCGGCGCCATCTTTCTCGTCGTCGGTGTCGTGCTGATGTTGAAAAGGGCCTACCGCCCGCCCGGGGTGGCCATCACCTGGTCACTCGGCATCGGGTTCCTGGCCGTAACTTCAGAGTTCACGCCTCCTAACCCCCGTCTGCTCATCACTGCCTTCCCTGTCGTGCTTGTCGTCGCCTGCTATGTCAAAGATCGCGGCTTTGCCCGACTCATTGCGGTGAGCACGATCTTGCTTGTGGTGATGAGCGCCATCACCTATGTCGGCTTCGCCCTGCGTCCTTGAGCTGAAACGGCGGGCTCAACGAGCCAGCAGCTCGACCGCGACAGGATCCGCGTAGCCGAAACTGGTCGTCTCGTGGAACCTGTAACGGGCCTCGAGAGCCGCGGCGGAGCTGACGGTAGGCGGACCAATGGGCCACCGCTCCCGCCGTGCCGGTCGACATGCCCTGGTGGCTCGCCACGAACCACAAACGCGGGCAGCTTGCCGTGAGCTTCGCCACCGCCGCCGGCGAGAGGGTCGCGTAGTCCTCCACGTAGGCGACGACCCTGCCCCAGGGTGCTGTGGGAAGCACGGGCCGGGGAGCAGACCTAAGCGCATGCGGAATCTGGCCGATGTAGTACTCGAAGGCCATGCGGCCGTCGGAGGGGTAAAAGGCGACGCAGTCGCCCGGCTTATCCCGGGCGAGCACGTGCACGACGGCTGAGTGCCAGTCCTCCGGGCTGGTCCCGTAGCTGGGTGCGAGCTGCAGAGCGCGCAAGGCGATGAGTACCACGACCAGGAGCGCGCCGAGGTTGAAGGTCCGTTTGTTAGCCCACCCTTCGGCTTTGAGCCGGGGGAGCCTCGAGGCAACAAGGGCGAGCACGATCCCGGCTGCAGGTAGGGAGATGAGCAGGTTGCGGGGGACGAAGACCGACTGACCGACCTCCGACTCGACGAGGGCGAGGAGGAAGGGGATGACCAGCCAACAGACCACTAGAACCTGTGCGAACGCCGCTCGGTCGTCGCGGCGGCGTGACCACGCCCGGACCGCGCCGACCCCGGCCGCGGTTAGCAGTATCAGGCTCAGCCCCAGCAGGGCGTAGCTCGTCGCTGTGAGGGCGAACTGCGGCTGCAGGCCCGAGGAGGTGAGCTCTTCCAGCGCGCTCACGAGTCCGGAGAAGTTCGGTCTCGGCACCCAGAACAGCTGGCCGGCGCCCCGCCCGGTCGCGAGCACGGCCAGGGGCACACACAACAGCGCCGACAGCGCCAATGCCGACAGGACAGGCCACAACCGCCGCCTGTGGAACCTGAGTGCCAGGAGTTGGGCGGGCACGACGAGCACGGCTATAAAGCTCATGTACATCGAGAGGGTCGTGGCGGCCACATAAGCGGCGAATGCCCACATTCGCGCTCTAGTGCTGGGCTCGGCCTCGACGAGTGTCACAAAGGCCAAGAATGAGGCCGCGACGAGGGCGGTCATGATCGCATAGGCACGGGCGTCCTGACCCCAAAAGACGAGGGGAAGGCTCACGGCGCTCAACAGGCCCGTCGCGGCTGCGACGCCGTTGCCGAAGAACCGCTTGGCGAAAAGCGAGGTGAGGGCGACCGTGCAGGCCGAGGCGATGGCAGATGGAGCGCGGATGACGACTATCCCGTTGCCGAAAGCGCCAATCAGAACGTGCAAGAGGGCGTAGTAGACGATCATGTTGCCGCCGTCGTGCGCCATGGCCGCACCGAGGGCGGCGCCGTGCTGGCTCGCGATCGAGATGCTCGCCGACTCGTCGAGCCAGATGCTGCGCGAGCCGAGGCCGTAGAAACAGAGCCCGGCCGCCAGCGCGCTCGGCCCGAGCACGGCCAGGACTCCGGCTGCGCGCTGGCGAAACCAGAGTTGCTCGCCGCTGTGGGTCTTCCGCGGCCGTCGTCCTATCCCCCTGCCGTGCCGGCCGTGGCCAGTCGCTCCGGACGGTGGCGCCACCGGTGGACGGCCAAGGCGGCGAACACGACATAGGCGGCTAGACAGCCTGGCGCCGCCTGCACAGGCAGCACGAGGATTCCGTCCGCTTTGACCAGGAACACCGAGCCAGCAAGGACGACCGGCAGCCATTGGCTCTTTTGGGCGAGAGCCAGCCCGGCGCAAAGGACCAGGCCCCAGGAGAAGTACCACGGCCAGGCGGCGGGACCGGCGAAGGCGGCGACGAGGAGCACGACGGCGAGGTAGACGACGAAATTGTCGGATCGGGCACGCCACAGGAGGACCAGGCCGAGCACGGCTGTGGCAAGGAGGGCGAGGTCGCCGACGCCCGACTCGAGCCTCGTCGCGCTGACGGTGACGCCCACCAGGTGCAGAGCCTTGGACAACGTCCAACCGATCTCGGTGACCGGGGTTATGGCGAGGTGGACCTTGGCCGGAGTCGAGAGCGTTGTCGTCGATATCCAACCGACGCCGAGGCCGGTCGCCGCGCTCACCGCAGCGGCCACAGCGAGCACCACGGCGACTGCCTCAGACACAAAACGGATCCTGGCCGGTCGCGTGGGCAGATCACGTGCGACCGAGACCAATATGAAAGCTACTGCGAGCCCAGCGGGGACCTTGATGGTCGCCGCCAGGGTGCAAAGCAGGATGCCGGCGAGAGGGCGTCGTTCTCGCGCCAATGTGACGCCGGCCACCATGAGGCCGGCCATGAGGGCGTCGTTGTGACCCGCAGCGACCAGTTCGACCAGTACGAGAGGGCTGATGACAGCCAGCCACGTGGCGCGGCAGGCGTCGGTGCCGAAGCTCCTCGCCAGTCTGGGCACGAAGACAGCGAGCAGGACGACACCGGCGATCTCGACGGCCCGCAGGAGGATGATCCCGGCGACGAGGTGCTGGCCGGTCGCCCCGGCGATGACGCTCACGAGGCCGAGGAACAACGGTCCGTACGGCGCCGTCGTGTGCTTCCAAAAGGGCGACACGGCGTCGAGCACCCGAGACCGCCCCAGGTGGCCGAGCACTGCCGGTGCCACGTGGTAGGGGTCGAGACCTAGGTGCAGGATCGTCCCTTGGGCGAGATAGCTGTACATGTCGCCACTGAAAAGGGCGGGTCCGAGGGCGAGGGGCAGGCCCCAGCCCGCGCCGAGGATCAACAGCTCGCCGGGACGGGCGGCTGGCTCGCGCCCGAGGCGACGGCCGATACCGAGCCACGCTAGGCAGAGGGCAACCAGGCCGAGGTAGAAGACCGCCACGTTGGTCGCCCGAGCGGGCGGGAAATTTACGATGAACCACCAGTTGGCCGTTCCCGTGTCTGTGAGGCGGGGTCCACTCAGGGTCATGAGGAGCGACCCGGCCAGGCCTAGGGCTGGCAAGGACCAGCCGAGGTGCCAGGTGGCGGACTTCACCGCCGGTCCCGGCCGATCCGCTCCTTGGGGATGATCCTCGAATTGCGACACGCTCACACCTGGGCTCACTTTGGCCATCGTGTCACGCCGTCGAAAGCCGATCCGCCGTTGGCAACCGCCACAGCCTAATGGGTCTGGCACATCGGGCCCTGGTGCCGCCGCTTCCAAGCGGAGCGCATCGAGGACAGGTCGTCATCTCCGACCGTTGACGGGCACGCTCCCGCCACCCGGGCATGCATCTACTCGATGGTCCCGCGCTCTCGAGGCGAACAGGCAAAGCCAGGAACAAGATGGCGACAGGCGACGCCGTTGGTCTTCAACGACCTGGACGCCGTCGAACGGCCCGGACCGGGCCGAGGTCTTAGGCCAGGGCCATAGACCAAGGCGGGACGAACGCCCCGGCGGTCGCAAGGTCCCTGATGAGCCCTTTCCGAGACGATGGGGCCCCGAGCTGGCAGCGGAGAAATAGAGAGACGGTGGTGCGGGCGTCCCGGGAGGCTCGTGGCGGTCGTCGAGTCCTTCCCTGGGCAGGTCTGTATCGAGTGCTACGCGGGGCGCGCCTGGCCTGCCGGTTCGAGCCCCTCGTTCCTCTCCACGAGCCGCCTCTCCCGGTACTCGGCGAGGGTGCGCCAATACTCGGCCTGGCCGAGTGCTTCGGCGAGCTCGGTGCGCAGGCGGTCGCGCTCGGCCTCGGTCTGGCGAAGCCGCGCCAGGCAGATGTCCCGCTCGGCGCGAGTGACGGCCAGCTCGTCGTGCTGGCGAGGAGAGTGGTCAGGCCCTGATGTGCCCACTGCTGTCACCTCCCGATTCCGGGTCTAGGGCTGGATACACCCGCTGGCACTGATGGTCGTCTCCCCGGTTGCTGTGGACTGGGCGCCGACCCAGTGAGTGCCCACATAGGCCTCCACCTTGAACCAGTCATTGCTGGCGGTGAGGGTGGTGGTCCACGTCGTGGTGGTTACCCCGGTTGCGGTGCTCGAAAAGGTGCCGGTGGCACTCGTTGTGGATTTGAGGATCGTGTAGGTCGTGGCGTCAGTGACCGCGCTCCAAGAGACGGTCACCTCCTTGAGGCTCGACGAGACACAAGCGGCCGACACACCGCTCGGCGCCGCGGGTGCCGCTGTGGCCTTGGACTCGCCCTTGCTGCCTGCGGCAAGTGACAGCACCCAGTTCGACCCGGAAGCGGGCAGGCAGGTGGCGAACAAAGCCACCATTACCACGACCGCAGACAGCGACGCGAGTGGCCTTGGGGCCAACATTCGTGGTCCTCGCTCGCGCCGCTGCCTGCTAGTCGATCAGCTCGTCCAGCCGTCGGTAGCTGGCGAGGTCGTGACGGTGCCCGAACCACCTGTGGCGGTGACGCCGGTCAGCGAGGGCATCGAGAAGAACGTGTTCTCGCAAGCTGCCGGGGCTGTCGTCGCCATGGCGGCGTCATTGGTGAGCGTGACTGTCAGCGGGTTGTTCGGATTGCCGCTGGCTCCCACCACGAGAGCGGTCGTAAGGGAGTGTGAGCTTCCCGAGGTGCCCGTCGCGTAGCTCCATGTGACCCCGCTCGGAGTGGCAGCTAGACAACCGGTCTGGGTCGTCGTGAGGGCGCTTGTGGTGTAGCCCGTGGCATAGGTTGCGCTCGTGGGCAGGTTGACTGCTGTGACCGTGACAGGGAAGGCGTTCGGGTTGGAGATCGTCAGCACGACGTCACCGACCCCGCCCGGATAGAGCACGTTGGCCGGAGAAGGAGTGGAGATGGCAGTGATCGTGAGGTTGGACACCGTGCCCGACTGCGCCAAACCACTCGAGCCGGCGCTTAGGCCCACGACCCAGTTCGTCGCCGCGTAGGCACCGCCGCCCGCCAGGGCGGCGCCGAGCAAAGCCGTCAGCGCTTTGAGCTTGAGCGACCTTCTGCGCACCGGGGTCTCGCCATCCTCCCCACCGGTGCCGCGCCCGTGGCGCCTCCCGCTCGAATGCAGCATCGACATCGAAGCCCTCCTGTTTGGCCGATCTTCGGCGCGCGCTTCCTGTCGAAGCGCGCGACACTCAGGTTTCGGCAGGAGCACCAGCGTCTTTAGGCACCTAGGTACGGGTCTTTGGTCAGTACAGTACTGAATTTGTCTACGTATCTGACTGCTGGTGGTTCGACGACCACGCCGGTCCTTCGGCGTGAGGAACCGCCCGATCGCCTATTTTTGCTGCTAGGCGGCTATTTCTCGAAGCCTTGTTGCAGGCCGGTGACGGCAGCGGTGAGGCGCTCGAATTCGGCGGCGGCATCTTCTTTCGAGCGGACGCCGAGCTTGCGGTAGGCATTCGCGAGATGGGTCTCGACGGTGCGGACCGATACTGACAGATGCTCCGCCATCTTGGCGGCGGTAGCCGAGGTCGAAAGCAGCTCGAGTACCTCGGTTTCACGCGGTGTCAGGCTCGCCAGCAGCTTGCTAGCGGTCGTGGCGTGCGAGGTGAGCTCGTGCTCGAGACGCTTGCGCTTGGTGATGTCTTCTACGATGCGCAAGCCGTAAAGGGCGGTTCCGAGCTCGTTTCGGATTACCGAGGCGGTCACGTTCCCGAAGACCACGTCACCTCGCTGAGTTACAAAACGCGACTCGGTCTGATAGCTCGGGATCAGCCCCTCAGCCATTCTCCGGTCTAGCTCCCGGTCCTTCTCCACGTCGCTGGCATGGAGGAACTCTTCCAACCGCGACGAGACGACCTCGGTCTTCCTGCGCCCGAGGAGGCGGCAAAGTGCGCGGTTGGCGTTGGATATTCGGGCGTCGAGGTCGACAAGCGCGATACCGAGAGGGCCCTGGTTGAAGACCTGGCGGAACCTCTGCTCGCTCTCGCGAAGCTCTGCTTCGGTCTGCTTGGCCTCGGTGATGTCGCGAAAGCTCCACACACGTCCGACGATGGTGCCGTCGACGCGCTGGGGCTGTGAGTAGCGCTCGTAGATGCGGCCATCTTTGAACTCGATGACGTCGTTGCTCTCGGCACTCGGGTTGGCGTAGAGCTCGGCAACCTTGTTCTGGAAGCTCTCCGCGTCTTTGAGCTGGCCGAGGAGCCGGCTCAAGGCGCCCGATATCGCTTCGACGAGCCCAGTGGGCGATACGAGGACCGTGACGGTGGCGGCGTTGTGCACGAGCGAGCGAAAACGTGCCTCCTCGCTTCTGGCCACCTCGAAGCGCCGTCGTTCGGTCAGGTCGCGCAGGCTGAACAGCACGGCGGGTGTGCCGTGCCAGTCGACAGGCGCGCCCAGGACTTCGAGAAGCCGCCACCCCGTGACTGCCCTGGCACGGACCTCGATAAGGGTGCCCACCTCTTTGCCCTGCACGCTCGCCAGCGAGCGGAGGACGAGCTCGAGGTCGTCGGGATGCACGAGCTCGAGGGCGGGCAGGCCGATCGACTCTTGCAGCAGGCGCCCGAACAGGCGCTCGGCGGCGTGGTTGCCCCACTGCAGGCGACCTTCGGTGTCAAGGACGATGACCACATCGGGGATCTCGGCTAGTAGCCCCCCAAGGCCGGCGTCGGCGGGCTCGGGCCGATCTGTCGTCATTTCGATAGCGACCGCCCTCCTCGCATTTTCTGGCCGCCACCCTGCTAGGTGCGGCATGACCCTCAACTTCGGCAGTCAGACCATCGCGCTATCCGCTTCGCCGCAATAGGCAGTTGCGGACGGGCGGACCTACAGGCCAAATGATAAACGGCTTTGCGGCACCGTGAAAGGAAATGCCCCCCACCGGGTTCTTAGCTCCAAATCTTGAAACAGACCTTGCCCGGCGGGTCGTTCCGGCCAAGCCGAGATATCTTCTTGGGCCGGTCGGGACTGCGCCGCGGCCGGGCTCGTATCAGACGGTCTTTGGGGCTTCGGCAGGCGCTAGGGCTCCCTGCTCGAGGAGCGACTCTTGAGAGAGGGTCGAGGCGGCGTTGGCGGCTGAGACCGCGTCGTAGACCTCTGAGCGGTGGATCGGCACCTGGCGGGGTGCCTCGATGGCGATGCGCACGTGGCGGCCGTCCACGATGGCGCGGACCTCGATCACTATGTCGTCGCCGATGAGTATCCGCTCGCCGACGCCGCGGGTGAGCACCAGTGCCATCATCTCTCCTTGTCTGCAAAGAGCATCAAAGAGATGCCATTGAAGAACAACACCGTGTCTGTGACCGACCAGCTCGTGTACTTGGTGACGTGGCGGTTGACCTTGACGCGTTGGACGAAGTAAGGGTCATGCGCTGTCTCAAGGATCGAGAGAACTGGGCTGTTGGGGCCGGTCATGGTCCTCCTCAGCTGTCGCTGGCTGGGCCGATGGCTCAAGCGTAGTTGCCAGCTGTCAGGAAAGATCCGGATCGATCGCGCCGTAAGTAGCACCGGTAGGGCAGGGATAGCCCGGACCGCAGGACCGTAGGCCACGGACGGCTTTCGAGTTCGAGAGCAAGGTAAGCCATGGCAGACGCGATCGAGGCGGTCAACGTCCTAACCTTCGCGCTGGACGCGATCCAGCAGCGTCAGCAGGTAATCGCGAACAACATCGCGAACGAGAACACGCCTAACTACCAGGCAAAAGTCGTGAATTTCGAGACGTCGTTGGCCGACGCCGTCGCCAACGGCGGCACTGCGGTTGCGACGGTCACCCCCGAGGGCCTGCCCTCGGGCACCGACGGCAACAACGTGAGCTTGCCGGCCGAGCTCGCCCTCGAGTCGCAGACAAATCTCGAGAACCAGTCCGTGGCGGACTCGCTCAACGCCCAGTTCGCCATCTTGTCCTCGGCCGTCAGCTGATAAGGGAGGCGAATTCACATGTCGATGTTCCCCTCGATCAGCATCGCCGGCACCGGTCTTGAGGTCGACCAGTCATGGATCGACGCCATCGGTGGCAACGTCGCCAATGCCGAGGACGCCGTCACCCCTGGCCAGCCCGTCTACCGGGATGAGGAGATAGTCGCCCAGGCCGCCCCGGCAGGCTCCAACCCCGTGGGCGATGGCGTCGAGCTCAAGGGTGTCGCCCTCGGCTCCGCCCAAGGCGTCCTCACCTACGAGCCGGACAGCCCCCTCGCCAACGCCAAGGGCTATGTCACCTACCCGGATGTCAACATCGGCCACGAGATGACCTCCCTTGTCGAGGCGCAGGTCTCTTACGAGGTCGATGCCAAGGTCATGCAGAACAGCACGGACGCTTACAACGCCATCCTCCAGATCAAGGCCTAAGGAAGATGATCCCTGCCATAACCCCCATCACCGCCCTTGCCGGCGCCTCGCCCGTTTCGGCCACACCGGCCGCAACGGCCGCAACGGCCGCGACCGGGAACGACGGCTTTGCCAACGTCCTCGGAAGCGCCCTCGACGACCTCAACGCCACCACTTCAAACGCGGAGACCCTGGCCATCGAAGGAGCCACCGGCCAGGCCAACGTCGCCGACGTCACGGTGGCGGCCACCGAGGCCCAGCTCGCCGTCCAGCTCGCCACGACGGTGCGCAACGAGGGTGTGACGGCGCTCAACTCGATCATGTCGATGCAGGCTGGCTGAGATGGCCGTCGTCGCCTTTGACTCGTCCAAGCTGAACGGCGCCGTCTCAAGGACGCGCCAGTTCCTTGGCGGCTTCACTTCGGGACAGAAGGCGATGACCGTCATCGCCGCTATTGGCCTTGTAGCCGGGGGGGCCTTGTTCGTCTCGCGGGCGTCGGGGCCGAGCTATACGGTCCTTTACTCAAACCTCCAGTCTTCCCAGGCTGGCCAGGTCACCCAGAAGCTCACCTCCGACCGGGTCCCCTATGAGCTCGAGGACGGCGGGGCGACGGTGCTCGTCCCCGCTGCCGACGTCAACCAGGAGCGCATCAGCCTCGCCGAGGCGGGACTACCCGCCGGGGGGACGATCACCTTCCAGACTCTCGCCGCCACGGGGATCACCTCTTCGCAGTTCGTGCAGAACGTCGACTACCAAGAGGCGCTCGAGGGCCAGCTCGCCTCGACCATCGAGTCGATCCAGGGGGTGCAAAGCGCCCAAGTGTCTCTCGTGATGCCCGACACGAGCAGCTTTGCCATCGCCAACACCCAGACGCCGACCGCCTCGGTCCTAGTCGACCTGACAGATGGGACCGAGCTCACGAGCGAGCAGGTGCAGGGGATCGCCCACCTCGTGGCGTCCTCGGTCCCGAGCCTTGACGCCGACAACGTCACTGTCGTTGACAACAATGGCGACGTTCTGTCGGCACCGGGAGTCGACGCCTCAGCCAGCACGACGAGCGCGGAGACATCCTCTTATGACAACCAGCTCGCTGCTTCCCTGACCGCCCTTTTGACCCGCGTCGTCGGCCCGGATAACGCCGCTGTCGAAGTGCACGCCGTCTTGAACTTCGACCAGCAGACAACGACGAGCAACGGCTTTGAGGTCGGCAAGAACGGCAAGCCGATCTCGACTCCTACGAGCCAGACCACGACGAAGGAGACCTACACCGGCGACGGCGGCCAGGCAGCCGGCGCCCTCGGGTCAACCTCGTCAAGCGGGACGACTCAGTCCGGAAACTACAGCTCGACCGAGACCCAGACCCAGACCGCTGTCGGCCAGGTGACCCAGACCGTGCAGCAGGCTCCGGGCCAGGTGATCAAGACGGCGGTGGCTGTCCTTGTCAACGCGAGCGCCGTGAAGAAGTCGCAGCTGCCCGCGTTGCAGAGCCTCGTCTCGACAGCGGCCGGCCTCGATGTGAAGACCGGTGACAGCATCGTGTTGACCGCACTCCCGTTCTCCCCTGCGGCGCAGGCACCCAAGGTCAAGCTGCCGACGATGGTCTCCAAGATCGAGGGCTACGCACCCGATCTAGCGCTCTTGCTGCTCATAATGGCCCTGTTCTTCCTTGCCATGCGCAGCGCGAAGAAGCGGCGCCCGGTCTTCGAAGACATCCCCATGGTCGCCTACGGTGGCGCGCTGCCGGCGATGCAGGTGGACACAGGTGAGATCCCGGTGGTGTCGCCGCTGACGGCTGCGACTCTCGCCTCACCTGGGTCGCCGGTCACGCGCGAGGTCGACGCCTACATCACCAACAGCTCCGACGAAGTGGCCCAGCTGATGCGCTCGTGGTCCCAGGAGCGGCCGGCAAGGTCGGGGTCGTGACTAGATGACCATTGACGTTCCCACCACCGAGACGGCTCTGGCCGATGTCAGCGAGGGCCAGCTCGTCGTCCAGCGCGGCAACGCGCCTGCGCGCAAGATCCGCTACGAGAACCTGACCGGTCAGCAAAAGGTCGCCATTGTCTTGACCCAGCTACGCGAGGACACCTCGACGATGCTGTTGAAGGCGGTGGGCTACGAAGAGGCTGTGGCGCTGGCCACGGAGATCGCGAACATGCCCCCGTTGGACCGTGAGGTCGTGGGCCGTGTGCTCGACGAGTTCGTCGGCAAGGTCAACACGACCAGGTCGATCGGCCAGGGCGGCCTCGCTCAGGCGCGCCGCATGCTCGCCGGGGCAATGGGCGAGGAACGCGCCGCCCAGGTGATGCCGCACCTGCAGGGCAATGCCGCCGCGGGACCGCTCGCCTCGCTCTCCCAGGCGGACCCCACCGACGTCGTGCCTCTGCTCGTCGACGAGCATCCCCAGACCGTTGCCGTGATCCTCGCCAACATGGCGCCGAATGAGGGCTCCCGCCTTCTTGATGCCATGCCGGCCGACTTCCGGGCCGAGGTCGCAGTCAGGATCGCCACCATGGGGCCCGTGTCGCCCGAGGCGATAAGCACGGCCGCCCAGCAGCTGGCCGACAAGCTCCGAGGCCGTGGCGTCGCCAGCGCGTCGGTGCCGGGCGGCGTCCCCGCTCTCGTCGAGTTGCTCAACCGGGCGGAGGGCTCCACGGAAAAGCAAGTCCTCGCCAGCTTGGAGACTCGAGACCCGGAGCTCGCAGAGGCAGTGCGGGCGCGCATGTTCACCTTCGAGGACGTCCTCGCCATGGAGGACAGGACCCTGCAGCTCGTGCTCAGAGGGATCAAGATCCCGGACCTGGCACTGGCCATCAAGGGCTCGAGCGACGACCCGGAGGTCATGGACAAGATCAAGCGCAACCTCTCCGACCGGGCCCAGGCCGAGCTCACAGAAGAGATCGAGGTCATGGGTCCTGTGCGCATGTCAATGGTCGACACCGCCCAGTCGAACATCGTCCGCGTCGTGCGCGAGCTCGAAGCCAGCGGCGAGATCGTGATCGCCAGGCAGACGGACCAGCTGCTGTGACCTCGCGATCGGCGGTAATGCGCGAGGACACGGCGGCCTTGTCCGTCGTGCGACCCGAGGCTCTGCTCTTCGATGACGGCGCCGTCATCTCGGTGCGCGAAGGGGCCGAGCGCGAAGGGCGCTCCGCCGGCTACGCGAGAGGCCTCGCCGAGGCCCAAGGCGAGATGCAGGCCGCAGCCGAACAGGCGCGCCTCGCCCAGGACTCGGTCCTGCAGGCGCTCAACACAGCTGTCAGCCAGGCCTTCGCCGTTCTCGAGACCGAGCGGGACCGACTTCAGCACGCGGCCGCCGAGCTGGCGTTCCAAATTGCAGAGGCGGTGCTCACCCGCGAACTGCAGCTCGCCGCCTCCCCCGGCCTAGAAGCTGTGCGCCGCGCCCTCGCCGAGTCCCGCGAGACCGAGGGAGCCGTTCTCCGCCTGAACCCGGTCGACGCGCAGTCCGTCGGACAGTCCTCGGAGCTACCCGACAACTTGACGATCGTCCCTGATCCTTCCGTCGGGCCCGGCGGATGCGTCCTCGAGGTGGGAGCCGCCCTTGTCGACGCCCGGATCGAGGCCTCGCTCGCGCGGGTGCGAAAGGTCCTAGACGAGGCGATGGGCAATCAATGACCGAGCTGCTTACCGCCGTTCGAGATCGCGCAGTCGCTGCCGCCCACCCGCGGCGCTACGGCCGTGTCGCGCGCATGGTCGGCATGTCCATCGAGGTGGTCGGGATGGGCCTGGCCATCGGCGACGGATGCCTGTTGCTTCGCGACGGCGATCCTGTGCTCGCCGAGGTGGTGGCCTTGAGCGGTGACCGCGTGACGTGCCTTCCCTACGGCGACACGACGGGCCTCAGCGTCGGCGCCCTCGTCGAGGACGCCCGCGGCCCGCTCCCGGTGCGCGTCGGTGAGGAGCTGCTCGGTCGCGTCCTCGACGGCCTCGGTCGGCCGATCGACGACGGGCCGTCCCTCGTCGGGCTGGAGGAGGTCAGCATTGACGGCACCCCTCCCCACCCGCTGCGCCGCGGTCTTGTCGTCGACCAGCTCGAGCTTGGCGTGCGCGTGCTTGACGGCCTCATCCCCTGCGGGCGGGGCCAACGCCTCGGGATCTTCGCCGGGTCCGGAGTGGGCAAGTCGTCGCTCATGTCGATGATCACGAGGGGAACCGCGGCAGACGTGTCGGTCATCGCCCTCGTCGGCGAACGCGGCCGGGAGGTCGCCGAGTTCGTCGGACGGGTGCTGGGCGAGGAGGGCCGCCGCCGGTCAGTCGTCGTCGTGGCCACCTCTGACGCCCCCGCCCTTGTCCGCATCCGGGCCGCTTTTCTCGCCACCCGGATCGCAGAGTGGTTCCGGGACCAGGACCGTCACGTCTTGTTGCTCATGGACTCACTGACCCGATTCGCGATGGCCCAACGCGAGGTAGGCCTGAGCGCCGGTGAGCCGCCGGCGACGAGGGGCTACCCGCCAAGCGTTTTCGGCCTGCTTCCCCGGCTCTTAGAGCGTGCCGGCATGGCCGAGCGCGGTTCGATCACGGGCCTTTACACGGTCCTGGTCGAAGGCGACGACATGAACGAGCCCATCGCAGACACGGCGCGCTCGATCCTGGACGGCCACGTTCAGCTCTCGCGTCAGCTCGCCGAGGCGAACCACTATCCAGCAGTCGACGTCCTCGGCTCGATCTCCCGCCTGGCCCCCGCCATCACCGACTCGAGCCTGCTCGCGGCCGCCGGTGACGTCCGCCGGCTCCTAGCAGCCTGGCGCGACGCCAGGGACCTGATCGAGATCGACGCCTACGTTCCCGGTACGAACCCGGTCGTCGACAGGGCCATCGCCCTCAAGCCCTCGATCGACGCCTACACCCGCCAGGCGATGATGGAGCTGTCACCACTCGCGGCGACTCGCGAAGGGCTTCTGGGGCTCGTCACCTCCGCCTCGCCACGCGACAGCGCCTCGATGAGCTCGGGGGCGGCGGCATGAAGAGCTATTCGTTCCGGCTCGGCACAGTGCTGCGCGTGAGGCGCGTCGAGGCTCTCCTCGCCCGCGAGCGCGTCGGCGTAGCGGCACGGTCACTCGCAACGGCGGTGGGCCATGAGCGAGCGGCGACGGCTACGTACCAAGTCGCCGTTGGTCGCACCGGCGAGCTCGAGGGGCCGGCCTTCCTCGCCGCCCAGCAGCAAGGGGACCGCCTCTCGGCGATGATGGCGGCGTCTGCGTCTGAGCGGGCCGCGAGCGAGCGCCGTCTCGGCGCGCAACGCCTGGCGGCACTGCAGTCTGAAAGGCGAGTCGCCGTGCTGGAGCGGCTGGACGAGCGCCGCCGTCGTGAGTGGCTGATCGCCGTCCAGCACGAGGACGTCGCGGTGCTGGACGACTTCGCCACAGTCCGGGCTGCTGCCGGGGCGATCAAGGTGGCCACTCCGCCCCCAGCGAGGGAGGCCGGCGGTGCAGATTGACGCCGTCTCCTACGTACCGCCTGTCGTCGCCCAGCTCCAGGCCCAGTTCGCCGAGCTCGGCCCAGTCTCGTCGTCCGGGCTGCCAGCGCCTAGCGACCCGTTCTCTGTACTCCTTGATGCCGTCAGCGACCCGTCCTCGACCTCGACTACTTCAACCTCGACCGCTTCGGGCTCCTCGGATGGCACCGGGTTGACAACTTCTTCGGTAGACCCGCAGATCGTCTCGCTGGCGAGCACTTCCGCGGCGTCCTCGGCCACCGCCAGCTTGAGCGACGCCAGCGCCTCGGGCTCGGCGATCGTTGGCGAAGCCTCGAAATTCCTCGGTGTGCCATATGTTTGGGGCGGCTCCTCGCCGAGCGGCTTTGACTGCTCGGGTCTGGTGCAGTACGTCTTCTCCCAGCTCGGCGTGGAGTTGCCCCGGGGTTCTGTGGACCAGTCCGAGGTCGGGAGGCCCGTCGCGAGCCTCGCCCAAGCACAGCCGGGGGACCTGCTGTTCTTCGAGCCGGGCCAGAACGGGGCTCCTCCCGGCAAGCCAGGCCACGTCGGCATCTACATCGGCGACGACAAGATGATCGATGCCCCAGAGACGGGCGAGACGGTGCAAGTTCAGGCGGTCCCCTGCACTCCGATCGCCATCCGGCGCATCGCGGTGCCCACCGTCACTTCGAGTGCCGCGGACGCCACGGCCCCGAGCCCAGCGAGCACGACGGCCGCCACCTCGACGAGCACCTCCTCAGGAGCCCTCGGGACGGGGAGCAACGGCGTCCAGATGGGCAATGTCACCGTTCCTGAGCAGTATGCGGGCCTCGTCGAGCAGGCCTCGGCCAAAAGCGGCACGCCGGCCCCGCTGCTTGCCGCCATCCTCTACAACGAGTCGCGTTTCCAGCCCGACGTCGTCTCCTCGGCTGGCGCTGAGGGCATCGCCCAGTTCATGCCTTCGACTGCGGCGGCGAACGGCGTTGACCCGTTCAACCCTTCATCGGCGATCCCTGGGGCCGCCAACCTGCTCGCCGGGTTCCACAAGGCATTCGGTTCGTGGACTGACGCCATAGCGGCCTATGCGGCGGGGGGCGGCGCTGTCCAAGTCGCGGGCGGCGTGCCGGAAGACGGGAGCACGCCTGCCTATGTGGCAAAGACCCTTGCCGAGGCAGGGATGGCACAAGGATCATGACCAGGACCGTCACGCTCGCCGATCTCGCGCCCGCTCGCGCCACCACTGCCGCCAAGGCAACGACCGAGAACGGTGCCCAACAGGCCTCTTCGTCCGGGGACGGCTCGTCTTTCGCCCAGATGTTGCACGACGCCGACTCGCTGCGACACAAGGCTCCCACCAAGGACGGGGACGAGGATCGCCACGAGTCTCAACGCGAGACAGTCACGAGCCCGGCGTGCCCGATCACCGTCCCGGTCCTGCCGGTACCGGACCCGGTGGGAGCCCGGTCGCCCGAGCCAGCCTCGAGCACCAGCTCGGCGGCGCCAACAGTGCGTGCCGAGGGGTCGACAGCCTCGGAGAGCCAGAGGGTCGAGCGCTCCGACGCCCGCGCTCTTGTAGCCGATCCGGCCGGGAACAAGCCCGCCCCCGCGGAGACGACAGCAGAGGCTCTTGCCACCGCGGACGTGCGAAGCATGGCGGCGGACCGCCTCGGTCAAGCAGAGGTCGCAGAACCGTCCAAAGCCGAAGCACACATAGCCGGCAGCGAGGTTGCCCAGGGCGAGACCGCGGGCCAACCGACCGGCGCCGACACCTTGGTCCGGCCGAGCAGCCCTGACACCGGAGCCAACGAGACTGAGCCGTCCCCAGCTCCGAGGCCGGACGGCCCCACTCAGTGGGCGACGGACTTCCCGTCCCGGCTGGCCGTCATAGGCTCGCGCGTGCAGGATGAGCCACCAGCGCCGAGGAGCGAGCAACACGGCCAAGGTGTCGCCAAGAACGGCGTCCCATCGGCGCCGGTGCGCCCCCAGTCCACGCTGGCGGCTATCGAGGACCAAGTCTCGAACCCACCGGCACTGCCCCCAGTGTCCAGCACCTCGACCGGCGAGTTCGCCGCCCACCTCGACAAGGTCGGCTCGGACACTGCTGATATGCAGCCCCGGTCGGACTTCCTCGCCTCCAACGGCGGGCTCACGGCCTCATTGTCACGCTTGCAGAACGAGGGCAACGGCGTTTACAGCGTGACGGCACTGCTCAACCCGCCGTCGCTCGGCCACGTTCAGGCCGTCGTGAGAGTCGACGGGACCACTGCCAATATTTCTCTCGTCGCCCACAGCCCGGAGGGCCACAAGGCGATCGCCGGCCATCTCGACGAGCTCGTCCACGAGCTGCAGACACAGGGCGGAGACGTGCAGCTGTCCCTCTCCGACGGTGGGAGCAGAGGGCGCCAACAAGACGAGACCGCGTCCGCGCCGGCTCTTGTCGAGGACCTCGACGAAGCCGACAGCCCACTCCTCAGCGTTGTCACGCCCAACACCGGCAATTCGCTCCACGTGATCCTCTAGGAGGTCTGATGATCGAATCTGTCACTTCGGCCACAGCGGGAACTGCGGCCAGCGTCTATACGAGCACACCGAGCACCTCCTCGAGCTCCTCGTCGGGCTCCGACGCTGCGACTGCCTCGGGCATGAACAGCCTGCTCGCCCCGAACGAGTTCTTGAACCTGCTCGTGGACAACCTCAAGTACCAGGACCCGCTGGATCCGACGAGCAGCGCTGACCTGCTCACCCAGCTCGCCTCCTTGTCGCAGGTGCAGACCCAACAGCAGATAGCCGAGACCGACGAGACCTCCGCCGCCGCCAACTTGATCGGCGACACCATCACAGGAAGCGACGCCGCCGGGGCCCCGGTCACCGGGGCGGTGACCGGCTTCTCGCTCACCTCGAGCGGCCCGACGCTCGAAGTGGGCAAGGACTCGGTCTCACTCGGAGATGTCAGTTCCGTTGCCGCTAGTTCATCAACGTCCGGAACCTCAAGCTGAGAACGCTAAGTCAGAAAGAACCGAGAAGAACTCCAACCGACCAGAAAGGGACACAAGAATGCCCGTCATTTCACTTGCCGCCGCCGACTCAGGCATCAGCACGATGCAGACCCAGATCGACACCATAGGTAACAACGTCGCCAACGCCGACAGCGACGGCTACCAGGAGGCCGACGTCCAATTCTCCGACATCCTCACCCAGCAGCTGGCACCGGGCAGCGGATCTTCGACGAACCTCGCGAGCACGGACCCGTCCTCTATAGGTGCGGGCTCGCAGGTCTCGGCCATGCAGACCAACTTCAACCAGGGCGCCATCGTCCAGACAGGAGTCCCGACCGACGCCGCCATCCAAGGCAACGGGTTCTTCGTCGTCGACCAGGGTGGGAACACCTACTACACGCGGGCTGGGAACTTTCAGCTCGACGTGAACGGCACCCTTTCCACCGCCTCTGGGGGCATCGTCCAGGGGTGGGCCGGGACGACCTCGACGACAGGGCCGACTGGGGCGATCACAATCCCGAGCAGCATGACCATCGCCCCCCAGGAGACAGCCAACATCACCATGGGGGGCAACATCCCCTCCGGAGGGGCCGCCTTTACGACCACGGCGACCGTCTACGACGCCCAGGGCAACGAGGTGCCGCTGACGATGACCTACACCCCGACCGCCACAGCGAACCAGTGGACCATGCAGGCGAGCGTCAATGGCTCGAACCTGTTCAGCTCGGGCGTCACCCTTACCTTCAACTCAAGTGGCCAACTGGAGAGCTACTCGGTTGACGGCGGCGCGGCGACGGACGTGACGACCAAGGCCGCGACTATTGCGACCACCCAGGCGCTCCCGACCGGCTTCAACTGGAACGAGAAGGCGATCGATTTCGACTTCCCGGCGCCCAGCTCGAGCGATGGCGTTACTCAGTACACGACCGACCAGACAGTCGGTGTCAGCACCCAGGACGGCTACACCCAGGGAAGCCTGCAGTCCTGGTCGATCGGCCAGAGCGGGGTGATAACGGGGACCTTCACCAACGGGCAGTCCCAGCAGCTCGGCACGATCGCCCTCGCCAACTTCTCGAACCCGGGCGGGCTCGAGAACATGGGCGACCTCCAGTACCAGACAACGGCCGCCTCGGGCCAGCCCCAGACGGGCACGCCCGGCTCGGCCGGACGGGGAACTCTGCTCGGTGGGGCGCTCGAACAGTCCAATGTTGACCTTGCCAACCAGCTGACGAGCCTGATCGAAGCTCAGACGGACTACGAGGCTGACACCAAGGTGGTGTCGAGCACCGAGACCGCCCTCCAGGCGCTCGTCACCAACGCATAGCCATGTTGGGGCACTTCGGCCTGACGGAGCGATCACCGACCGGCAAGCGGCGGCGGGTTCGCGCCGTTAGTAGCTCAGCAGGAGAGTGGGGTGCCACAGCGGCCCTGCTCAACGCGCTTTGGTTTGACGTATTTGCAGAGGCCGGCGAACCGAGGGCCCCGAAAGGAGACGCGGTGATCCTGGTCACCAAGAAGGACGGCACGACGACCGCTCTCAACGTCGACCGTATCGAGCGAGTCGAGGCCAACAACGTCTCGCAAGGTCACGAGTCGAACGTCTTCTTCGTGGGCGGAGCGCACCTTGTCGTCGAGGAACCGCCAGAGGTCGTCATCGACCAGATAGTGGAGGCCAAGGCTCGAGTGACCGCCCGCGCCTTCGCCATGCCAGAGCGGGAGTGGGCAGTGCCCACCGACCCCCCGGGCCCCGTGCTTCGCGTTGTGCCCGTTGGAGGCGATGAGGAATGACCCCTGCTGGCATCGTCCTCGCACTCGCCGCGATCATGATGTCGATGATCATGGATCACGGCAAGCCGATGACTTTGATCAGCATTCCTTCGATGGTCTTGGTGTTCGGGGGCACGATCGGCGTCTCCATGGCCGGTGTCAACAAGCACGACTTAAAGCCAGTGCGCGGGGCGCTGCGCACGGCGATCAAGAACAAGGTGACCTGGCACGCGAGCGACTTCAACCAGCACCTGATGGCGGCGGCCAAGGAGGCCCGCACCATGGGCCTCCTGGCGCTGGAGAACGACCTTCCCGAGGCGAAACTGGACCCTTTCGTGCGCTCGGGCGTCGAGCTCATCACAACGACCTCTGACCCCGAACGGGTGCGGAGCGTCCTCGACGCCGAGATCGTCGGCATGCGGGCCCGCCACCGCGTCGGCATCAAGTTCTTCCAGGACATGGGTGGCTTCGCCCCAACCATCGGAATCCTCGGGACGGTTATCGGCCTTGTCAGGGTGCTCGGCAACCTCTCCTCGCCGGGCTTGCTAGGCCCCGCGATCGCGAGTGCCTTCACTGCGACGTTGTGGGGCGTCATGACGGCGAACATCTTCTGGATCCCGATATCGAACAAGCTCAAGCGTCTCTCCGACGACGAGGTTCGTCGTAAGGAGCTCGTCATTGAAGGCCTTCTCGCCGTTCAGGAGGGCTTGACGGGCCCACAGCTTCGTGACCGGCTTGACCCCTTCCTCGCTCCGCACGAGCGCGGCGATCAGGGCAAGAAGGGGCAGGCTGAGGAGTCGGCGGCATGAAAAACGGGCAACCCCACCGGGCGGTGCACTCCGGAGAGGAGGAAGAGGCGGCCGGCGGCATGGAGCGCTGGCTGCTCACCTACTCCGACATGATCACCTTGTTGCTGGCATTGTTCGTGGTGCTCTACGCCCTCTCCAGCTTGAACCACGTCAAGTACTCCGCTTTCGCAAAGGGCATGGACGTGTCGTTCAACAACGGGAATTCACAGCCCTCCTCTGCGCGCACCCAGCCCAGCAAAAAGCACGGCAAGGACATCGTCGGCACGCCGGCGGCGCTTTCGACCCTGGAGCTCCAGCTGCGCGAGGCGCTCACTCTCGCCGGGGTAATCAAGAACGTGGAGCTGACGAGCGGTCCCGGGGGACTCGTTGTCGGGCTCATCACAGGCAAGACCTACTACGGGATCGACTCGGCTGCGCTTTCTCCCACCGGCGCTGAGGTCGTCGACATCACCGGCGCCGTCATAAACAAGCACACGAACCCAGTGAACGTGGAGGGCTACACCGACAACGAGCCCATCACAGGAGGCCCTTACAGGGACAATTGGCAGCTCTCGGCCGAACGGGCGGTAGTCGTCGTCGAGCGTCTGCAGAATGTCGCTCATGTGAGCCCTTCCCAGCTCTACCTCGTCGGCTTCGGGCAGTACCACCCGATCGTGCCCAACACCTCGAAGGCGAACCAGGCCGAGAACAGGCGCGTGAACATCGTCATTACCATGCCGGGCCAGAAGGTGGGCCTGCCTTGACAGTTGTCCGCACCCACGACTTCCACCGGACAGAGACACTCGACCGGCAGTACGTCCCGGCTCTCAACGCGGCCTGGGACGCCTTTGCCCGCCGGGGCTCGGTGGAGCTGTCGACATCGCTTCGCCGCTCGACCCAGATGTCGGTGCTGTCCTCCCAAGAGCTGTCATGGCGCGAGATGACAGAGCGCCTCGGTGAGCGGCCCTACCTGGCGACGTTTCGTCTCGAGCCGCTGAACGGCACGGCGATGCTCGCCCTCTCTATCGAGACCGTGGTGAGGATCCTCGAGGTCCGTCTCGGCGGAGGCACTCAGCCCACCTTCGCCGGTCACACCGACCTGACCGACACCGACTTCGCCGTCCTCGGGAGCGTCATCACTCCGTTGCTGGACGAGCTAGCCGACAGCCTCTCGCGGGTCAAAGTGCTGTCTGCGGTCCCAGTGACCCAGGAGTCGAGCATCCAGTTCGTACAGCTCGCCGGGCCGAACGAGATGTTCCTCGTCACGGTCTTCCAGCTCAGCGTCGGCGAGGATGCTCCCGTCGAGATGACCGTTGCCCTGCCCTTCCCACTCGTGCGCCAGATCACCGAGGCGATGCGCGCGGGTGCTCGCACACGCGATGCCGCCGCCTCGCTCGTCGACGAGACGGTTGTAACCCAGGCGGCCATTGACATCTGGCTCGAGTTCCCCTCCGTAAAGCTGACCTCGACCGAGGTCTCCGAGCTCAAGGTGGGCGACGTGATCCGCTTGTTCCACCCCTTGCGCCAACCGCTCGACCTTCGTGCCGAGGGAGTTCTCGTCGCCCGTGCGGCTCAGGGCGCGGTCGGCTCCAAGGTCGTGTGCTCGATCCTCGAGGAGGTATCCAACGATGACAATTGATCAAGTCGATCCGGCGCCGGAGCCGAACCTTGTTGCCCCGCGTGGGGACGCCTGGTCCAAGAAAGCTGCCCGCTTGCGGGACGTGCCACTCGAGATCAGCGCCCAGATAGGGCGAACGCGACTTCCGATCAGGGCCGTGCTCGAGCTAGGCGTCGGCCAGGTCATCGAGCTCGACCGCCAGGTCGGCGCGCCGATCGACATCATCGCCAACAACGACGTTGTCATAGCTCGCGGCGAGGTGGTCGAAGTCGACGACGAGTACGGCGTGCGCATCACAGAGGTCGTTCACGGAGCGCTTGATTAGATGGGCTTCGCCCTGCTCTTCGGCCGGATGCTCCTCGCGCTCTGCGTGGTGCTGTTCCTCGTCTGGGCTCTCTCTCGCCTGGCCCGACGCGGGCAGGCGGGCGGCCTGTCGAAGCGCGACGGTGCCCCGGAGAGGACGCGACTAGAGGTGCTCGGACGCAAGTCATTGTCGCGGACGGCCTCTGTCGCCATTGTCCGTGTGGGCGGGCGCGACCTTGTTGTCGGCGTCACGCCACAATCTGTCACCCTCATCAGCGAGGTCCAGACACCCGAGCCGGAGCCCGCCGGCGGGGAATTGCTAGTCGACACGCCATGGAGGGCGGAGTCGAGGCAAACGCCTATGGCATGGGACGCCACCATCTCCAAGCTGCGGGAGCTGACCGTCAGACGCTGAGCTTCCGTGGCATGTCCTTGACGGAGCGTCACGTGACAACCAAGAACTGTTCCACCGCAGGTCCGCTTCTCTTGACGCGGTCGGCCAGATGAACCCTTCCTTGATCGCCGGGGCCAGCCCGTCGGTCAACATCAGCCTTGGCGGCCTGCACAGCCCTTCGACCTCGGTCGTGATCATCGCCGCACTGACGATCCTGTCCATCGCCCCGTCGATCCTGATCCTGTTCACGGGCTTCACCCGGATCTTCATCGTCCTCGGCCTCACGAGAAGTGGCCTCGGGCTGCAGAACACGCCGCCGAACCAGGTGCTTGCCGGCATAGCCCTCTTCATCGCCCTTTTTGTCATGGCCCCAGTGATGAACCAGATCGACCACGACGCGCTCCAGCCCTACCTGCACGGCAGGATCACAGCCAGCCAGGCCATAAAGACCGGAGAGGTGCCCGTGAAGACCTGGATGCTAAAACAGACTGGCAAGACCGAGCTGGACATGTTCGCCACCGACCAGCACGAGAGTGTCGCCAACCCGGCCAACCTGCCGATGACGGTCATCGTCCCGTCTTTCGCCATCTCTCAGATACAGAGCGCCTTCACGATCGGCTTTGTGATCTTTATCCCGTTTCTCGTCATAGACCTCGTCGTCTCTTCGGTGCTCATGTCGATGGGCATGTTCATGCTCCCGCCGACGCTCGTCTCGCTCCCCTTCAAGATCCTGCTCTTCGTGCTCGTAGACGGCTGGGCCCTCGTCGTCCACTCCCTGCTCGTGAGCTTCCACTGACGCCATGGACTCGAACACCGTCGTCACCCTTATGGGTCAGGCCATCATCCTTGTCGCCAAGCTCGCCGGGCCGATTCTTGTCGCCACGCTCGTGGTCGGCCTCACCGTCTCGCTTTTCCAAGCAGTAACGACAGTGCAGGAATTCACCCTCACCTTCCTGCCGAAGCTCATCGTGACGGCGGCGATCCTCGCACTTGCCGGACACTGGATGATCAGCCAGCTGACTGACTACGTCCAGCAGCTCTACGGCACGATCCCACAGCTTTTGAGTTAGGCATCAACGTGATCCACCTGCAGCTCGCGGCCGGGATGGCCTTTTTCATCGCCCTGTTGCGGGGGACTGCCTTTTTGTACTTCTGCCCACCTTTTTCCAACAACATGATCCCTTTTGTTGCCAAGACCGCCATCGCCGCCGGGCTGGCGGTCTCGGCCGTGCCGGCGCTGTCGCACCAGGCTCTGCCCCTCACTACGCCGACGCTCATCGAGGCTCTCGTCGTCCAGATAATCGTCGGAGCGCTCATGGGTTTCGTCGTGCAACTCTTCGTCGGCGCCGTGCAGGGCGCGGGGGCGATCGTCGACCAATTCTCTGGGCTCAACCTGCCACCGGCGGTCGACCCGTTGAACATGAACCAGTCGCCGATCCTGGCCCAGCTGTATGAGTGGATGGCGACGGTGCTCATCTTCGTCTCGGGCGCCTATCTGCTCTTGGCCCAGGGTTTCATTCACAGCTTCAGCGCAGTTGGGATGACAATCCCTGAGCGCGACGTTCAGCAGGTGCCAGGATTCTTGAGCTCCGACCTCGTCAGCTTCTTCGCTGCCGCAGTCGAAATCGCCGCCCCCTTGGTGGCCGTGGTGTTCGTCACCCAGATCCTGCTCGGCCTGCTCGCCAAGTCCGCACCCCAGGCGAACGTCTACATGCTCGGCTTTCCCCTCCAGATCCTTCTCGTCCTCGGAGGACTCGGCCTCGCCATGATCGCCCTGCCGTCAGATGTCACCAACCTCGTCGGCCGCGGCGTCTCCCAGCTGTTCGGGGGTGGGTGATGCCGGGCGAGGACAAGAGCCAGAAGACCGAGAAGCCAACTCACAAGGCCAAGCGGGAGGCGCGCAACGAAGGTCGCGTCGCCAGATCTGCGGAGATCGGGTCCTGGTTCTCGCTCGGAGCGGTCGTGATGTTGATGCCTTTGCTCGGCGAGCACGCCATGTCAGAGGTGTCCGGGTACATGAGCTTTGCCACCACGGCGATGGCCTCCGCCGACCCGGCTCAGTCGGTCTCGCTGCTCGGCCGTGGGCTGTGGACGGTGATCGAGGCCATCTTCCCCGTCCTTCTCGCGGCCGGGTGCGCGGCGGCATTCGCCTCCTACGCTCAGGTGGGGCTGCGCTTTGCTCCAGGTGCGCTCGGGTTCAAGTGGAACAAGGTCTCGCCCGTGACCGGGATAAAGCGCGTCTTTTCCGTGCGAGGCGCCTGGGAGCTCACCAAGATGTGCTCGCGCTTGATGATCCTTATCGGGATCGGCTACACGGTCGACCGTCACTTGATCCAAGCCCTCCTCGGGCCGGGGACCTTGCCCCTGCAATCGACGCTCTCGACCGCATCGACCTCCCTTTTGGGCCTTGTCCGCGACATCGCGGGGGCAGCACTTGTGCTGGCAATCGCCGACTATGCCTTCCAGCGCCGCCAGTTCAACGACTCCATGAAGATGACACGTGAGCAAGTGCGCCGGGAGATGCGCGAGACCGAAGGCAATCCGGAGATCCGCCGGGCCCAGCGCCGCCGTCGTCGACGCCTGTCCCGGATGCAGATCCTCGCGGCCGTGGCCCGAGCTGACGTAGTCGTGGTTAACCCGACCCACTTCGCCGTCGGCCTGCGTTATGACAAATCGAGGGACAAAGCTCCCCGGGTCGTCACCAAAGGTGACGACGAAGACGCCCTCGCCATAAGGGAAGTGGCCCTCGAAAAGGGCGTACCTGTCATCGAGAACCCTCCCGTGGCGCGCTCGCTCTATGAGGCCTGCGAGATCGGCGACGAGGTGCCCGCCTACCTGTACCAGGTTGTGGCCCGCCTGCTCGCCTTCTTGTACCGCCTCACGCCTGCCCAGAAAGCCCTTGTCGACATCCACAAGATGGCCGCATGAGGAGGCAGGTTTCCCGTTCACTCGGCCGTTAGAACGGCAAGCCAGGATGGCCGCCGCCCCGGTCAGGGATTGACCCGGACAGACGGTTTAACCGTCATTAAGAGGCAGTCCCTTGGCCCCTATGCCTAAGACGAGAGCGATCCCCCGAGCTACCACATTCGGGATGCTCGCCCTGCCTCTCGCGGTCGTGGCGGTCGTGGTAATGCTCGTCATCCCGCTGCCGAGCTTCGTTCTCGACATTTTGATCACCCTCAACATCTCGGCCTCGATGCTCGTCTTGTTGACGGCGATGCACGTCAAGCGGCCCCTAGAGTTCTCCGTCTTCCCAACCCTGCTCCTCGTCATGACCGTTTTCCGCCTGGCCTTGAACGTGAGCGCCACGCGCCTTGTCCTGCTGCACGCCTATGCCGGCATGGTCATCGAGAGCTTCGGCCACTTCGTCATAGGCGGCTCGGTCCTTGTCGGCCTCGTCGTGTTCTTGATCCTCATCGTCATCCAGTTCGTCGTCATCACCAACGGTGCTGGCCGGGTGGCCGAGGTGGCGGCACGCTTCACTCTCGATGCCATGCCTGGCAAGCAGATGGCCGTTGACAGCGAGCTCTCCAGCCAGCTCATCACCGCGGAGCAGGCGAGGGCACGCCGTCGTGAGATCGCCGACGAAGCCGACTTCTACGGGGCGATGGACGGTGCCTCCAAGTTCGTCCGTGGCGATGCCATCGCCGCCATCGTCATCACGGCGGTGAACCTCCTCGGCGGCCTCGCCGTCGGCATCATCCAGCACCACGACTCGTTTGCCACAGCGGGCGACACATACAGCCTTCTCTCGGTAGGAGATGGCCTCGTCAGCCAGATCCCGGCGCTTTTGATGTCACTTTCGACGGGCATCGTCGTCACCCGGGCGGCTTCTGAGGATGACCTCGGCGGAAACGTTCTCGCTCAGCTTTCCCAGTACCGCAGAGTGGTGAGGACCGTCGCCGTCGTCATCTTCGTCCTGGGCGTCTTGCCTGGGCTACCCAAGCTGCCCTTCCTGCTCGTCGGCGTCGTGCTCTTCGTGCTCGGGGGCCGCCTGCCCCTCGATGTGGCCGATGTGGCCGCCGACGAGCACCCCCAGGCTTCTGTGCCGCCGCCGCCGGAACCGGACGCCCCCGCCCAGCTCGCCAAGGAGACAGGCGTCATGCCATTGGAGCTCGAGCTCGGCATGGAGATCATCGATCTTGTCGATCCCAAGCGCCATGGTGATCTGCTGGACAGAGTCAAGGCGTTGCGACGCACGATCGCCCAGGAGCTCGGCATCGTCATCCCCCCTGTGCATGCCCGCGACAACGAGCGCCTGCAGCCGACTCACTATGCCTTCAGGGTCCACGGCGTGCAGGTGGCAGAGGGCGAGGCGCCGCAGCGGTTCCTGCTCGCGGTGGGCAAGGGGCTCGACCGCATCGAGGGCGAGCCGACTCGAGACCCCGCCTACGGGGGACCGGCCAAGTGGATCACCAACGAGATGCGCTACCGGGCAACCGTCGCCGGGGCGACGGTCGTCGAGCGCTCGGCCGTGGTGACGACGCACTTGTCCGAGGTGGTACGGCGCCACGCCGGCGAGCTCTTGTCGCGCCAGGACGTGCGCCTGCTGCTCGACTCGGTCAAAGCCGAGAACGCCGTCGTCTTAGAGGAGATGACCTCGGCTGGCCTTACGCTCGGATCGGTGCAGGGCGTGCTGCGAGGCCTGCTCGAAGAAGGCGTGCCCGTGAAGGACCTAGTCCGGATCATCGAAGCCATGACCGATCAGGCGGCGACAGCCTCCAAGGACGCCGACAGCCTTCTCGAGGCCGCCCGGATCGCCCTCGCCCCCCAGATAGCCGCAATGTTCGCTCGCTCAGGCACCGCGGACGTGATCACCCTCGAGCCCGCCCTCGAACAGTCTTTGGCAGCCTCACTGCAACTGTCCGAGCGAGGGCGTCAGCTCGGCAACCCAGCCGACGAGCTAGAGCACCTCGTCTCATCGCTGGCGAGCGTCGTGAGCGAAGCGGAAGCGGCCGGCAAGCAGCCCATCTTGGTCTGTTCCAGCAAGGTACGCCCAGCGATACGCCGCCTCATCCGGGCCCGGCTCCCGCACACAGCAGTCGTGGCCGCCCCGGAGATCTCGTCAAACGCCAGGATCAACACGATAGGAGTGGTGCGCCGTGTCCAGGCCGCTGCGCTTTGAGGGAAAGACTATGGATGCGGCCCGGCGGAAGGCCCAAGAGAGCCTCGGGACCGACGTGTCCGGGCTGAGCGTCGTCCGCCACGGCAGGGAGCTGTCGGGCGGCCTCTTGGGGTTCTTCCAACGCGAGCGCTTTGTGATCGAGCTCGCCGAGCCGGAGGCGGTGTCCCAGCCCCCTTCACGACAGAGCCACGAGGAGACTGGCCCTTCGATAGACGCCCGCCTGAAGGCGCTCGAGATGCTCTCCCCGTCGCCTCGCGTACCAGGCGAGTCGTCGTTGTCCGACCGGCTCGCCGCCCTCGCGGAGGGCACGAACGACACCGTCGGGGTCTCGTTCGACAAAGAGCTGCGAGGCGTGCTCGAGGACGCCGAGGCTGTCGTGTCAGACGCCGCCGGCCAGGCGAGCTTTTCTCTCAACGACCCGGGTCGCTACGTTCTGCCGCCCGATGACTTGGCACCGCCCACGATCTCGTTCGGGGCCGCCGAGGCTCTGGGCGAAGGTTTCAGGGACCGGCTTCGCGCGGCCGGCCTTTGCGAGGAGTACCTCCCTGACCCCCTCTTCTCCCACCCGGCGCTCGCGCTTCCTCTGCGCCTCGGCACCATCGCTCCGGCCGCGGCGGTTCTCTTGAACCCGGGAGACGTGCTCGTCCTCGTCGGCGACGTGGAGGAGGCGCTCGTGACCGCTGAAGATCTGGAGCGCAGGATCGACGAGGACGACACGGTCATCGTCGTCTCTCACCGGCGCCTCGGGCCGCTTGGCGCCAGGGCGCGTGCCCACAGCCCCGTCGAAGCCGGTGCCAAGGTCCTCGAGCGGCGCCTGGCAGGTCTTGTGACAATAATCGTGCTCGACTTGGGCTGCCGTAACGACTTCGTGCCCCGCACCGTCACCGCCTTGAGGCCCGAGGCGATCTGGGCGGTCGTGGAAGCCTCCTGGGACGAACGGCGCGCCCGGAGGCTCGAGGGGCTCGTCGGGCGCCTCGACGCCCTCGTCCTCTACGGGATGCTATCGACGGCCCACCCGGCGGGACTGATCGGCCGCGGCTGGCCGGTGGCCTACATCGACAGGTGGGAGGCGAGCCCGTTGTCGATCGCGGCCCGGCTCGTCGCGGCCGTCGAAGTCGCCGAGGATGGCGATGAATCAGGCGACTGCCAAGTCGCGAGCAAGCCAGAGGCGCGCGAGCAGTTCCCGCCACCTGGTTCGCTCGGCGTCGGCGCACCCTCAAGAACCGGCGAGGCACGGGAGGACATGTGATGCGCGAGAGGCTTTCGGTCTTCGCAGCCGATGTGACCCGCTTCGGGCCCCTTGCTGTCGTCTCCCTGGCGACGGCTATGTGCCTGCCCAGCCTGGCCGAGTTCCTCTCGGGTCGGCTGGCCATGACTTCGATGCTCGGGCGCTACTGCGCCGCTTTCGTCTTCTCCTATTTCGGGGTGAAGGTGGTCACATCTGTTCTTTTGCGGTACGCGGTCAAAAACGCCGCACAGGGGGGATACGGGACCGAGCGGGGGAAGCGGTCTCCGGGGGGCACAGATCCTCTGACGTGCAAGTGAGAGGCGAAGTTGATCGTTAAGGAGGTATGGAAGTGAGTCAGTCGTTCGCGTTCATCGATGACGTCGAACAGGATGCGGTTGACAGGCTGCTGGCGACGACGCGCCAGCTTGTAGAAGGTGTGCTCGCCGTTGAGTACCGTTTGGCGGCGGTTGCCGCGCTCACGGAGAAGTTCGGGACTCGCTACGCACAGCGGGCCACTATCGAGCTGCAAACTGCCAGCGACCGGTTGGCAGTCATCGAGGAGAGGCGCCGCGCGGCTTTGACCAAGGCCACGTCTGCTCTCGGGCACCCGGCCGTGACGACGCTGGACGAGCTTCTTGACGTCGCTCCCGGGCCGATCCGCAGCCTGCTCACCGACGCCAGGGCCGAGCTCATTGCAGCCCGCGACCGGATCGAGATCCTGCGCGGTAACGCCGAGGACATCCTCGGGCGCCGCATCACGCGCATCGTGGAGGCGCTCACCGTGCCGGGCAGCGCTCTTGAGTCCACATACGGGCGCGAACACCGACCGCGACCGAGGTTGGTGAGCGGAGTGCTATGAGCGACCTGACCCTTCAGATCGCGGCGTCTGGCATCGAGGCCGACGAGGCCGAGCTTGACACTGCCGCCCAGAACCTCTCCAACGTCAGCACCCCCGGCTACGCCCAGGAGATCGTCAACCTCGCCAACAACACGCCTTCGGCGACGACAGGTGTCGGACAGGGTGTCACGATCACTTCGGTCAGCGAGGGCAGCTCCTCGCTCTACGACCAGCTGAACCTTGTCTCCCAGGGCCAGCTCGGCGCGGCGAACGAGAGTGCCTCGATCCAGAGCCTTGCCCAGAACGCATTCCCCGAGCCGAGCACGACGGGGCTGTCCTCCCAGCTGAGCCAACTCTGGACCGATCTGTCCACCCTCGCCACCCAACCCTCGTCCACGGCTGCCCAGGGGGCGGTCGTACAGGACGCGAGCCAGGTCGCGCAGACCCTGAATGGCTCGTACTCGCAGCTCTCCGACGTTGCCCAGCAGCTCTCGAACGACTTCGAGGGCGAGGGCACGACCAACGGCGGCTACGTGGGACAGGCGAACCAGCTCATCAACCAGATCGCCTCACTCAACGGCAGCATCCTCGCCGGCCAGAACGGCGGGTCCAATGTCAACTCGCTCGTCGACCAGCGCAGGGAGGCCGTTGACCAGCTCGGGACGCTGCTCGGCGTGCGCACCACGACAGAGGCGAACGGCACGATGACGGTGACGTCCGGCGGCATCCAGCTGGTGAGCTCCACCAATGCCGTCGATCTGCAGGCCACCGGCAGCACGACGTCCGGAGATCTGAGCGTCGAGACTACGGCGGGGGACATCCTCCCCGCTGGTGGGCAGATCGGGGCGATCTTGACCGGGGTCAACACGACGATCCCGACCTACCAGTCGCAGTTGTCTACTGTGGCCGACTCCCTCGCGACGAGTCTCAATACCCTGCAAGCCAACGGCGTGAGTGCCTCAGGGGTCCCGGGAGCCACTTCGGCTTCGGGGGCGCCACCCTACGCCGGCGCGTTCCTGCCCTCGATCTTCGTGAACAACTCCAGCGCCACGACCTACACCACCGGCGCGGGCTCGGCCGCGTCGATAGCCGTCAACCCGAGCCTGCTCGCGGACCCCTCGCTCATCGCGACGGCATCGGGTTCCTCGACGGCCGGGACGGCCACGATCGACCCAACCACCGCCCAGGCGATGGCGGCCGTCGGCCAGTCGAGCAGTGGCCCGGACGACCTGTACCAGTCCCTCGTGAGTCTCGTCGGGGCGCAGACCTCCGCCGCCAACAACGACCAGAGCTCGGCCCAGGCGCTCTCGGACTCGACCACGGCCCAGTTGTCGGGCGTGGAGGGCGTCGATACCAATCAGGCGACGGTCTCCATGCTCTCGGCACAGCAGGACTACCAGGCTGTGGCGGCGGTCATCAACTCGGCAACGACGGCGCTGAACGCGCTATTGGAGGCGATGTGACATGAGGATCACCGACAGCACGCTGGCCGACCAGCTATCGGGCGACCTCGAGAGCCAGCAGGCGACGATCACCAACCTCAACGAGGAGCTGTCCTCGGGCAACGCCCTGCAGCAGCCCTCCGACAACCCGGTGGCGGTCGCCGACACCATGTCCTACAACCGCCAGGTCGCCCAGGCGGCCTCCGACCAGACAAGTGCCAGCTATGCCCAGTCGTTGCTCGGCATCGGCAACCAAACGGCCAACCAGGTCATAAACACGCTCCAGTCGGTGAACACGACGGTCCTGCAGGCGCTCAACTCCGGTGCGCAGAACACCACGAGCTACAACGCGTTGGCTCAGCAGGTCCAAGGCGAGATCTCCACCCTCGTCGGTCTCGCCAACACTCAGTACGGCTCGACGGCGATCTTCTCGGGCACGGCGGCCGTGGCGCAGCCCTACTCGTCCTCAGGCGCCTACAGCGGGAACTCGCAGGCCTTCACCATAAAGGTGGGCAGCGGGGCGCCGATCGCCTGCTCGGTCCCGGGCGACCAGCTCTTCGGCGGCGGCACATCGGGGGTTCAGAGCGTCTTCACGACGCTGCAGAACATCGTCACCCACCTCCAACAAGGCCCGGGGTCAGCCTCTACGTCGAGCCTGCAGAGCGACATGACCGCCCTCACCGCCAATTTGACCCAGGCCGAGTCGGCCGCCACGACCCTCGGCGAGTCGACTCAGCAGGTGACGGCGGCCTCGACGGCGGCGTCGAACACCTCGACGCAGGTGCAAAAGATCCTCGCCACGACCGAGTCGACCGATGTCCCCACCGTCACAGCCGCTTTGCAGTCGGACCTCACCACCTACCAGGCCGCGCTCTACGCTGTTTCGCAGACCGTACCCGAGACGCTGGCTCAGTTCCTCAAGTAGTCACGTCACAAGGGCTTCGAAAGGAAGCGCCCCATGCCAGTCGCAACAGAGCTGCGTGTCCTGCCCGCTTTGGAGCTGACCTTCCCCGCCGGCCTCCCCGGTTTCAAGGACGCCCGCCGCTTTCGCCTCGAGCCTCTCGGCGACGGCATGTCGCTCAACCCCTTCGGCCGGCTAGTCGCCCTCGACACCGTCGTCCTCGCCGACGGCTCGCTTGCCGAGGGGGTTCGCCTCATCGTGGCGGCACCCGGCCTGCTCTGGCCCGACTACACCGTCGAGATCGACGACGCCACCGAGGCCTTGCTTGAGCTGGAGGAGGCGAGCGACGCGGCGGCCCTCGTCGTCGTCACCCTGGGTGACTCGATCGAGAACTCCACGGCGAACTTGTTCGCCCCCCTCGTTTTCAACGTCCGTAAGCGCCTCGCCCGTCAGGTAGTGCCCATGAGGGGCCCGGACGAGCCGGGCGTGTGGCCCATCCACGCCCGTCTTCCCCTCGTCTCGCCTTCCTAGATATAAGGCGCGAAGAACGGTCGCCCAACACTGAGGCTTACCGTATAGGGCCAGCCTGTGCCTTGAGCCGCTGCATGAGCAGCTCGCCGGGGTTTTCCAGCCATTCGTCGAAGTGCGCCCCGCTGCCGAGCAGCCGGACGGCCTCTATTGCCCCACCGATGTCGATCGGCCGCCGGGCATCCATCGCGGCGAGCAGCGCCAGCAGGTAGTAGTCCGGATGGGCGGCGTGCGCTGGGGCGAAGGTGAGCGCCAGGTCGAGTGCCTCAGAGGCGCGCCCAGCCTCGATGAGCGACATGAGCACCCAACGGCCGAGCACAGTCTGGGCAGCCTCTGAGCACTGCTGGCACTGGCTGACGAACCAGGAGAAGGCGGGGTCGTCGAGGCCCTCGCGCATCAAGTCGATACCGAACTGGTAGGTGGCGTCTTCGATCGGGGACCCGCTGGCAGCTGGGAGATAAGCGCGTCCGGTCCCAGGAAAGCCGCCTAGCTTTCGCGCCACGACCTTCCAGCGCACGAGGCGGTAGTCGTCGTGCAAAGGCTGTGAGACCGGGATCGCGAATTGCTGATACGGGGAGGCGTAGGCGAGCTCGACCAAAACCGCTCTGTCCTCCTCGTCCTCGAACTCGATGTCGTCGGCGTCTATCAGGACATCGGCTGGGGCGGCAAGGGGGAGGTCCTCCACCAAGGTTCGGAAGTCCTCCAGCAACTGGGAGGCGATCGAAGGCCAGTTGTGCGAACGCGCCGTGCGGAGCCCGGCTGTGCGAAGACTGGCGGCGAGGTCGGCGTCGTCGAGGACCTGTCTTACGGCGGCGACAAGCGCATCGACGTCGTCGACCGGGGCGAGCAGGCAGTTCTCACCGTCCAAGCCGTAAGCGAAGATGCCCCCATTGTCGGTGGACACGACAGGCGTGCCCGAGGCCATGGCCTCGAGCGGCGGGAGGGGGAAGGACTCATAGCGCGACGTGCCGACGTAGACCGCGGCCTCGCGCAAGTACCGAGCGAGCATCTCTTGGGGCGGGGCGACGACGGTGTGCCCGAGCTCGGGCCCCACCGGGGCGTTGGGAGTTATCCAGACGATGCCCACCTCGGGGTGGCTCTCATGAAGGCGTGCCGCTACCTGCCGGGCGACGTCTATGCCTTTGAAAGCCGACGCGTCCGAACCGACGAAGACGACGCTGCGGTGCTCGGGCTTGGCGTCTGCGGGACAGAACACCTCTGTGTCGACTGCGTTGTCTATGCGGTGGGCGAAGATCCCGTAGCGCTCGGCGAGAGCGTTCTCAGCCGCTTCCCCGACGGTGATCGTCCAGTCGGCCGCCGCCAGCGAGGACTCGATGACGGCCCGGTGCTGCTCGGGAACCTCGTCATAGAGGTGAAAGTCTCCCTGTTCGAAATGCACCACAGGGGCGATCCCGAGACGCCGCGGTGGAAGGATCTTGTCCCAGTAGCCCGCGACGATCACGTCGCAGGGCGGCACCGAATCACACAGTGCTCGGCCGAAGGGGACCTCCACAAAGGTGGCTTCGAGCTCGAACCAGTCCGGCTGGGGGAAGTGCGAGAGAACGGTCACCTGCGAGCCAAGGCGATGCAGGTGGTTGGCATGCTCGAGCAGGACGCGGGCTCCACCGCCAGGGCCTGTACGGGGCACGAGGTACACGATTCGCAACGATGCCGGGGGCAGACCCACGCGAAACAGAGGGGGAAGGACCTCGGCACTTACCTGGGTGAGGGCGGAGAACTCAGTGACACGCCCGGCGGCGGCGGCCTCGGCTGGGCCCGGCAGGTTCATCAGAGCATCGAGTCGACGAATGAATTGGTCCGGCACGGCTCGAGGCGGCGGCGGGCCTCGATCGAACGCATGGAGGAGAGCACGTCTTCCATCCAGCTGCTCATCAGGGTCTCTACCCGCTCGCTCTCGGCGAGCAAGCTCGCCACGCGATCTGACTGCTCAGCAGGGATCGGCCCCCTAGGCTGGGTGACGACCAAGGTGGGCACAGAGGCGAGGCTCTTCCGCCCAAGCAGATCGGTGACTCGTCCGAGGTAGGTCTCGAGGGCGTCTAGGTACTCAGGCCATCCCGGCTGCTGCTCCACTGGTCGCACCTTTCTCTAGTTCGATCGCCACAGCCTCAGTCCAGGCGTTGTGGAGCGGGTTGACAATCTCTTGGCACTGCTCGATCACCCGCGTGTCCTTGTAGAGGTTTGCCTTCACGAGAAGGTCTATGAGGGTGTTGTAAAGGCGGCGAAGGTTCTCGCCACCCTCGAAACCGTCGGCCTTGAGCCCGGATCGCAGGACGATCACTATCTTCTGGGCATGTTGTAGGCAGCCGTTGGCGTTCTCATAATCGTCGGCCGCAATGTAGCGCTTGGCGAAGTCGAGGTCGTGTACCAACCTGTCGTAGAGGCGTACGACGAGAGTCGGCCCGGTGTTCACCGTCTTGGCCGCGGTCTCGGAATAGGCGTTCGCAACGTCTTGTTCGGTCAGTGCCATTCCATCACTCTCCGCTAGTCAGTACTGCTGCTGCTGGACGAACTGGACGAGGACCCCGTCAAAGAGCCGAAGGAGTCCGACGAGGTGCCATACAGGCTCGTCAGGTAAGACGACTGGGACTTGAGGGTCGTGAGCGTCGACTCGAGATTGTTGAACTCCGTCTCGAGCTCCTGCTGCTGCTGGACGACGATCTGCTGCTCAGTCGTAATCTGCGTGCCGAGCTGTTTCGAGGTGTTCTGCATGGCGGTGATCTTTGCCGGCAGCTCTCCGTTCGGGGCGGCTGCCGCGCTCGCCATCAAGTTGGCGAGGCCGCCGGCGAGCCCGGCTTGGTAGACGAAGTTGCCGAGCGAGGTCGTCGAGGCGATGCCTGGCGTCGTGACGAGCAGGGACAACCCGGCGAGTGTCGGGTCGGTGGTGGGCGCCGAGAGCACTTGGCCGTCGCCCGAAGCGGCGACGCCGTTGATCGTGCCGGCCACGTCGGTGCCGGTGAACGACGAGCCGACGAGGCCGAGCTGGTCGGAGCCAGATGAGCTCACCGAGAACGAGGCCGCCGAGCCGTAGTCGGCCGAGGTGATCTGCAGCGAGGACCCCGAACCGTTCGCCACGACCTGGGCGGACAGTCCGAGTCCGCCTTGGGCAAAAGCGGTGTCGAGCCCGGAGGCGACCTGGGCAAGGGACTCGCCAGCTGTCATCGTGTACGTGGTCGTGTCGCCTCCGGAGCTGACCGTGTAGGTCTCCGGCGCATCTACCGTCGCGCTAGATGGGGCGAAGCTCGCCGCGCCCGTATCGGTGGCCTGGGTGGCGGACTGGCTCACGACGACGCCGTAGCTGCCAGGGACTGTGTTGTCATTGGCATAGATAAGGCTGACATCACCGTCGCCCGCCGGCGAGCCGGATGCTGGTGCGAAGGTTCCCTGTTGGGTGAACAGCTGCGAGACAGCCGACGGATCGTTCTCGAAGTCGGAGGCGAATGTCGAGGCATCGAAATCTATCTGGCCCGTCTTGGCGTCGATCGAAAGACCCGCCGCGCTTCCGGCGGTTCCGGTGTCGACGGCTGTAGAGGTGCCGATGGCCTGCCCGACGACGGCCAGGACCTGCTGGGCGAGACCCTGCAAGGCGAAGTCGCCGTTCAAGGTCCCGGCGGTGTTGGTGGTTTCGTCGTAGGCGGTGTCAGTCGAGATGGACTGCAGAACGGTATTGGCTGCGGTGACGAAGGTCTGGACGAGGCTCGATGCCGCCTGGCCATCCGCGCTAACAGAGACTGTCACAGGCGACGAGGTGACCGACTGCAAGTTGATGCTCACTCCCGGCATGACGCCGGTCAAGGTGTTCGAAGCCGACCGCACCTCGTAGCCGCCGCTGCCTCCGAGACTGATGACAGCGTCCTGGCCAGCCGTCGTCGTGGCGAGAGAGCCGAGCCCGGACCCGGAGAACGCCGACGGGTCGATGGAGACATCGTTGGCTGCCCCGGTCTTGTCTGAGCTCACGGATAAGGCGTACTGGTTCTCGCCCACATCGAGCGCCTCAGCGCTCATTCCGAGGCCGGGACGCGTTGATCGCGGATACGACCGAGGCCAGAGACCCGTTGCCGACAGAGACGTTCTGAGCGGCCATGGTCCCAAGGCTCAGACCGCCGGCGGCGAGGTCGGCCTGGACAGTGCCCCCCGTCCCCGAGTTGAGCGTGACAGCCGAGCCTGTGGCCGCGATGTCGCTTACTGTGTTGGCCTGGCCGTCGACGGTGATGATGCCGTCAGTCCCACTGACGGCGCTGCCCGCCGAGAGGCCAAGAGCGGTGTTAGCCGAACCGGAGCCAACCTGCAGGGTCGCCTGTGATCCCTGCTCGGCCGTCGAGAGAACGAGTTGCCCGGAGTTGTTCGTCGTGGCGCTGAGAAGACCACCCGAGGCCGTCTCGACTGCCGAGGCGAGCTGGCTGGCGGTGTAGGTCCCATTGGCGATCGTGAACGAGCTTGCAGCGCCGTCGATCGAGACGCTTAGCGCATCGTTGGCCGAGGTGATCTGCGTCGAGTCAGCGAGGGCGCTCGTGCCGGCAATGCTGGCACCCGCCGAAGCTTGGGTGACTGCGATTGTGTGGGCACCCGAGGAGAGCCCTGTGCCAGAGACCGACCCGATACCGAGCCCGGAGCCGCCCGAGGCCAGGAGAAGGTCTCCGCTCGCGACGACATCGTTGACCGAAGCAACCGTGCCGCTCGAGACGAGGGTGTCGGCCGCGGCGAGCTGATTGACAATAAAGGTGGTCGAGCCCGTCGTGGCCCCTGTCGTGGTGG
>CAVRYE010000014.1:0-22860 GCA_963725355.1 uncultured Acidimicrobiaceae bacterium | reverse complement strand
GGTGACAAAGCCGACCGAGCACGTCGCCGGCAGCCCGAGTAGCTCGACGACCCAGCGGGCGGTGACCTGCTCGATCGCTGCAGCCGCAGGAGAGATGTCCGCCATGCCGGCGTTCTGGTCCCAGGCGCTCACGACCCAGTCGGCCCCCACTGACGCGGGAAGTGCTCCCCCGATGACCCAGCCATGAAAGCGGCCCGAGCCCGTCGCCATGAGACCCGGCCCGGCTCTTTCCGCCAGCATGGAGACCACAAGATCGGGTGGCTCACCTTTTGCCGGGAGTTCCTCGTCGAACGCCTTGAGCATCTCTTTTGTGCTCGCCTGGGGACGAACCGGGCGCTGGTCCAAAGATGCCAGCCACCGTTTAGCCTCGGCCATCGCCGCGTTGAGCGAACTTTCGAACTCCACCTTGAGCACGACACACCCCTCCAAGCATCCACCAGCCACATCACGGCCCTGTCGCAACCGGCTGTGACCTTCCCTCAAGCACCGCGCCGTCCAACCTTTGCACGCTCGAGAGGCTGTGTCACACCCCGGGGTAGCAATCGAAATGCCGCCCCGGGTCCGTAGCCTCGACCAGCCAAAAGGTCGTCCACCGCATTGCTTCGATCTCGCTTCTCACGCCTCGCCCTTGCCAAGGCTCTGGCCGTGCCCAGTTAAGGCCCTGATGCTGCTCAGGCCCGGCGGCCAAGTAGCGCGAGCACCCTGCTGAACAGGTCGCCACTGACGAGCTCGGTGTCCACGTACTGCTCGATGGCGAGCCCATTGAAAAGGGCGAGCACGACGGTGACGATCTCGTCAAGGCTGAGCCCGCCGACCTCGGGGGACCTGCCAAGCACCAGTTCGACGCTGTCGGCTATCGCTGATCGCAGGGCCCGCCGGTGGGCCAGGAACTGGAGGCGCACCTCGTCGTCGGCGACAGCGCGATGCCAGTAGTCCAAGAGCACGAGCTCCCACTCACGCTGCTCGGTGAAGGCCTCGGTCAATGTTCGCCCGACCTCCAAGAGAGCAAGATCGAGCTCGCCATCTTTGGGCGTGGCGGCGAGGACCTGGCGGATCGTCTCGATACGCGTCATGGCCTGGTCGCTCATCATGGCGAAGAAGAGCTCGTCCTTGCTGGCGAAGTTGGAGTAGATGGCACCCTTTGTGAGCCCAGCGGCGGCCGCGACCTCGTCGAGGCTGGCGCCGTTGAAGCCGCGCTCCGCGAACACCGCCAAGGCGGCGTCCAACAGCCGGCGGCGGACGGCGTCTCGACGGGGGCGACGTGCCCGGGCAGCAGGCTTGCCCCCTTCAGAGGCGCCCGGCGCTCTGGCCGAGTTGACAGGGCTCATCTCTCACAGCATACTAACCGGTATTCAATACTGCCCGGTATGCAAATTAAAAGGGAACCGGCCTTGAAGAGCCACCACCGAGCCGCGCTCGTGGTCGTATGCGCCTCAGCCCTGATCATCAATGTCGACAACACGATCCTCAATGTGGCACTGCCCACCCTGGTGAGACAGCTCAAGGCGACGTCATCGGACCTGCAATGGATCGTCGACTGCTACGCCATGGTCTTCGCCGGCCTCCTGCTCGTCGGCGGTAGCCTGGCCGACCGCTTCGGGCGCAAGCGGTTCTTCCTGCTTGGGCTCACCATCTTTGCCGCGGGGTCGGTGGGGGCCGCCTTTTCCGGCTCTGTCCAGGTGCTCATCGCTTACCGGGGTGTCATGGGTGCCGGGGCAGCCTTGACGATCCCGGCTTCTTTGTCGATCATCAACGACATCTTTCGCGACCCGGCTGGGCGGGCTCGCGCCATCGGTGCCTGGGGGGGCACGATCGGGCTCGGCATCGCCGTAGGCCCGATAGCCGGCGGCTTGCTCCTCGCCCGGTTCTGGTGGGGCTCGATCTTCATAGTCAACGTCCCCATCGCGCTCTGTGCCTTCGTCTGTGCCATGGTGCTCGTGCCCGACTCCAAGTCCACACTGGGCGAGTCTCCCGACCCGGGAGGAGCGCTGTGGTCGATAGCAGGCCTCGGCCTGCTTCTCTGGGCGATCATCGAAGCGCCGCTCAGGGGCTGGACCAGTGGCGCGGTAATCGGCGTCGGCCTCGGCAGCTTTCTCGTCCTTGGCGTCTTTATCGCCTGGGAGGCCCGCATCGGCCACCCGATGTTGAAGCTGGGGCTGTTTCGCGACCGCCGTTTTGCTATCGCGGCCGCGACCGAGAGCTTCGGCACCTTCGGTCTCTTGGGAGCATTGTTCCTGCAGACCCAGGTGCTGCAGTTCGACCTCGGTTATTCAGCTCTCCAGGCTGGGCTGAGGATCCTTCCCGTGGCCTTGCTCCTCGTCGTGAGCGCGCCCTTGTCACCTGTCCTGGCGCGCCTTGTCGGAGTCAAGGCGACCGTCGCCGGCGCGCTGGCGGCCATCGCCGCCGGCTTGTGCTGGAGTTCGCTCGTCTCGAGCACGCGACTGCTACCTACATGGACTTCGTCCCGGGCATGCTGCTCATCGGTCTCGGCGCTGGTCTGTTGCTGCCCACGGCGACGAACTCGGTTGTGGGCTCTGTCGCTCAAGACGACTCCGGAGTCGGCTCGGCGTCCAATGCGGTCGCCCTCCAAGTCGGCGGAGCCCTCGGTGTCGCCGTGATCGGGAGCGTTTTGTCGACTCGCTACCAGGACCGAATGTCGGCCACCCTGGCGGGGCGCCACGTTCCGGCGGCTGCCACCCATGCCATCCTCGGCTCGCTCGGAGGTGCACTCGCCGTCGCCAAGATCGTCGGCGGCAGCACAGGAGCCGCCTTGGCCGGAATCGCCCGCACCGCTTTCATGAACGGCAACGAGGTGTCGCTCACCGTCGGAGCCGGGGTCGCCCTCGGCGGCAGCATGCTGGCCCTCGCCCTGCTGCCGGGCGGCCGAGCTCGGCGGCCGCAGGTCGCCGGACAAGACCAAGACGCCAAGCACACCGCTTAGCGCCCGACACCGCCGGGACCGAGCGGGAGGGTGCGGTCAGAAGACCCAGACTTCCTCGCCTATCGGCATGATGTTGTTCGCCCAGATCCAGTTGATCGCCTCGTCGCTCACGCGCACACAGCCGTGGGAAACCGGTACGGGCGGCACGTAGGAGTCGCCGTGGATGGCGATGCCACCGTCGGTGAAGAACCTGGGGCGCCAAAGAGCCCCGAGGGAGTCGACGTCGAGACCGTCGATGGTGGCAAAGATATGGAAAACACCTGTCGGGGTGATGGCGACCGAGGTCCCGGTCTTGTCGCTGTAGGTGTAGCCGCCACCGGTCGAGGTGTTGAGGGTCCAGGTGAGCTTGCCGTTCACGAGGATCATCACGAGATCGTCGTGCAGGTCGACCTCGACGAGGTTGCCCGTCGCCGGTGCCGGCTTGGGTTGGACTCCGTCTGCGATCGCGACAGCCGTCGCTCCCGTGATGAAGCCGCTGCGAGGCAGCTCAGCCGCCTTCTGCAGTGCCCAGACGGCCTGCTGGGTCGAATCGCCGAAGTAGCCATTCGGCGCACCCAGCCAGTATCCGAGGGCTATGAGATGCACCTGGAGGGCGCGCACCGCCGGACCCGAGTCGCCATACTGCAGTCCCACGCCTGCCTCTGTGTAGGTGTTCCAGAGCGCCTTGCCGGACGGGGAGTAGATGACGACGTTGCCGTCGTCTTGGACGGTCAAGGTGTAGACGCCGCGCGCTGTCTGGTCGGTCACCGAGCTCCAAATGGCCGCACCGGCCTTGTATATGACGAAGTTCCCGTCGCTTTGCATGGTGGCGTAGTCGCCCGCGTCATGGACCGTGCCCGAGTCCCAAAGGACCAACCCGGCACCGTAGAGGACGAGGTTCCCGTCACCTTGCATGTCCAATGTGAATTTGCCGTTGGGCGAGACGAGGGATTGTCCGTCAAAGAGGGTCGCGCCCGAAGGCAGCGTCGAGAAGACGTCGGGCTTTCCTCCACGGGCACGCACGGCACGTTGCAGAGAAGTCGTGGCGCCTGCTGCGGCAGGGGCGAGCACGGCCAGAGCGAGGCCACCGACCACAAGGAGCCGGAAAGCGGCCCTCAGGCCGCGCTCAGGTCGCTTCGGAATCAGGGTTCCAGGCAGCACACATCCCTCCGGACGCTCGATCTTCCTCACCAGTACGCACGATGACTGTAAACGCGTTCCGGCACCGTTGCTATTTCACGACGAAATTGAGCTCGAGCTCTATCTCGTCGTGCAGCTCGATGCCACTCTCGCCGACGAAGGGGATCGAGGCTTTGAGAGCCCTCGCCTCGTCGACCGCCCCTCGGCGAACGGCGACGATCCGCAGCCCGCGACGCTGGTAGAACCCAAGCGCCTTCAAGTTGTCGTTCGTCGTGATCAACCACAAGCGCAAGACGCCCGCGGCGCGCGCCAGGTCCGCCGCCCGAGACATAAGGGCCGTGCCGATGCCCTCCCCGGGTCTGAGCGAGTCGATAGTCACCACCTCGAGCCCGTCCGGAGCGAGGCGATATGTCAACAGGCCAACACGCTCGTCCGACGCGTCGAGGGCGACCAGAGCCGGCAAGATCGCGGCGTCCGTTGCCCTCGACCCCGTGACAATCACTGTCGCGCCCCATCGCTCGAGCAGAGTAACCGCTATCCAGCCGCAGTCGTCCTCAGTCGCAGACCTGATAATCATGGCAAGACGATGCCAGTACCAAACATGACTTGACCAGTCAAGATTTCGGACACTATTTTGATGCATAAGAGCGAGGTCAACGAGACCCGTTGCTGGCCGAGGACAAGGAGACCGTGGAGATGGCCGACTGGGGTTTCGAGACCCGCCAGATTCATGCGGGAGCTGTGGCCGACCCGACAACGGGCGCCCGGGCGGTGCCGATCTACCAGACGACGAGCTACGTGTTCCGCGACACGGCGCACGCGGCAGCCCTTTTCGGGCTCGCCGAGCTCGGCAACATATACACCCGCATCATGAACCCGACCCAGGCGGTCTTCGAAGACCGCATGGCAGCTCTCGACGGGGGCGTGGGCGGCCTGGCAGTGGCGAGCGGACAGGCGGCCGAGACGATCGCCCTGCTCAATCTGGCCGAGAACGGCGGCCATATCGTCTCGTCGGCCTCTCTTTACGGGGGTACCTACAACCTGCTCCACTACACCTTCCCCAAGCTCGGGGTCGAGGTGAGCTTCGTGGACAACCCCGACGACCTCGATGCCTGGCAAGCAGCGATCCGGCCTAACACGCGGGCGTTCTACGCCGAGACGATCGGCAACCCGAAAGGCGACATACTCGACTTCGAGGGTGTCTCCTCGGTCGCTCACGAGCACGGGATACCGCTCGTCGTCGACAACACAGTCGCCACGCCGTACTTGTGCCAACCGTTCCTCCACGGTGCCGACATCGCCGTTTACTCGGCGACCAAGTTCATCGGCGGCCACGGCACCTCGATCGGCGGCATCATCGTCGACGGAGGCAAGTTCGATTACGTCAAGAGCGGCCGGTTCGCCAATTTCACCGAGCCCGACCCGAGCTACCACGGTCTCATCTTCTCCGAGCTTCCAGAGCCGCTGCGCCCTGCACAGTACATATTGAAAGCTCGCCTCCAGTACCTGCGCGACGTCGGCGCCGCCATCGCCCCCTTGAACTCGTTCCTGTTCCTCCAAGGTCTCGAGACCCTGAGCGTGCGTATGGAGCGTCACGTGAGCAACGCCCTGGCCGTCGCAAAGTGGCTGGAGGCGCGCGACGAGGTCGAGTGGGTTAGCTATCCCGGCCTCGAGTCGAGCCCGTGGCACGCCCGCCAGGTCAAGTACCTGCCAAATGGCGGAGGCGCCATCTTGACCTTCGGCATCAAGGGAGGAGCCGAGGCGGGGAGCCGCTTCATCGAGGGTCTCGAGCTGTTCAGCCACCTCGCCAACGTCGGCGACGTCCGTAGCCTGGCGATCCACCCCGCGACGACCACCCACTCCCAGCTCAGCGAGACAGAGCAGGTCTCAACCGGCGTAACCCCGGACCTGGTCCGGCTCTGCATTGGCCTCGAGACTCTCTCGGACATCCTCGCCGACCTCGAGGCGGGCTTCCGCTCCGCCAAGGGCGCCTGAGCTGACAACATCCATGACCTATGCCCCGGTCACCGGGGCCTGGCGGCCGGGCGACGACCCCGGCCGTCGAAAGTTCGTCTCGCTTTTCGGTAGGGCACCGGGACAGTCCCCCCTGGAGCTCGAGGCAGGCGGTCGCCTCAACGGCGTGACGGTCGCCTATGAGACCTGGGGCGAGCTCAACGCGCTCTCCTCCAACGCGATCTTGGTCCTGCACGCCTTGAGCGGTGACTCGCACGTGGTCGGACCGGTCGAGCCCGGCCATCCGAGCCCCGGGTGGTGGGGACCGCTCGTCGGGCCTGGCGCGCCGATCGACACCAACCGCTTCTTCGTCGTGTGCCCGAACGTGCTCGGAGGATGCCAGGGGACGACCGGGCCGAGCTCGTGGGCTGACGACGGCATGGCCTACGGGTCCCGCTTCCCCGTCGTCACCGTCAAGGACCAGGTCGCCGTCGAACGCGCCCTCGCCTTCGCACTCGGCATCGACACCTGGCACGCCGTTGTCGGCGGTTCTATGGGAGGCATGCGCGCCCTGCAGTGGGCGGTTGACTTCCCCACCCAGGTCGAGCGCGCCGTCGTGCTCGCCACAGGCGTGGCGGCGAGCGCCGAGCAGATCGCCCTTTGCTGGTTACAAGAAAGAGCGATCCACCTCGACCCGAACTTTCGGGGCGGCGACTACTACGACGCCCCGGAGGGTCCCACGGCCGGGGTCGCCCTCGCCCGGGGTATCGGGCATGTGAGCTACAGGAGCGAGACCGAGCTCCAGCAACGCTTTGCCAACAGGGCCCAGGACGACGAGGTGCCCCTCCGCGGCGGCCGGTACGCCGTCGAGTCCTACCTCGAGCATCACGGCGACAAGATGATCGGTCGTTTCGACGCCAACAGCTACCTCGTGCTGAGCGAGTCGATGAACCATTACGACCTCGGCCGCGGCTACGGCGGGCCAAGGGCTGCTCTCTCAAGGGTGCAAGCCGAGGTCACCGTGGCCGGGATCTCATCGGACCGCCTCTACCCACTCAGGCTGCAACACGAGCTGGCCCAGCTCCTCGGCACGGGCGAGGTGCGAATCGTCGAGTCGGGCGTAGGCCATGACGGTTTCCTAGTCGAGCACGAGGCCGTCGGGGCCATCGTCGCCGAGGCGCTCGGCTAGATCCCCCCTCCCGAGGCCCGGAGCGGCCCGTTTACTCGGACTTGAGGTCACGAAGGCGTAAGGCGACACCGCCGGCCAGGGCCGCCGCCATACCGACGCCGACGAGAGCGCCCCCGGTCACCCAGTCCGGAGCCACCGCCGGTGCGGCGGCCATTTGGTGGAACACCGAAGTGTCGAGCACGAAGTGGTTGAGCCCGACCACGCTGCCCACGAGCTCAACGAGGAAGGACCAGACGAGCAGGCCGTAGGTGGCCATCGTCGTGGCCCGGGGGGCGACGCCAAAGACGAGGGCACCGATGCCGAGGATGCACAGCCCGGGGGGCACGACGTTGAGCCCGGCTTCGAGCACGCTCGAGAAGTCCACCCCGCTGTGCTGGCTAGCAGCGCCGAGCCAGGCGAAGATGCCGGCGATGAGGCCCCCGGCGATGAGGGCGGCGCTGGCCACCAAGAGGCGCCCGGCGTACCAGCGCGAGCGGGAAACAGGCCGAACGAGCAAGTTGTCGAGCCGGCCCTCGGCCTCTTCGGACCGCGTGGCGCTCAGCTGGCCCGCACCGACGAAGGACACGAGTATCGCCATCAACAAAAAGGCCACCGCCAGGTAGGCCTCAGCACCGACAGCCCCGAGGCGGGAAAAGGCACGGGTCAAGCTGGAAGAGCCCGAGATGGCACTCCCGGCGGATTTGGCGACGAGGCCGAGCACGAGCCCGTAGGCGGCGATGCCAACGCCCCAGGCGGTAAGCCCAGGGCGGGCCAAGCGCAAGTTGAGGCCGGTGGGCCCCGACAAGAGCCTGGTGCGGGGAACAGCACTGGCCCGGTCGGCAAAAGTGCTCGCCCTAAGGTCGCGCCGCCCAGCGAGTCTGAGCGTGAAGTAGCTCAGCACCGATATGAGACCCACCATCGGCAGGAGGGCCAGCGGGCTCGCCCCCGTGAGGGGATGGAGCTCCTCCACCCAGCCTAAGGGCGAGGCCCAGCGCAACCAGCCGAGGCCGGTGCCCGAGTCGGCCACCATGCGCAGGGCATAGGCGACGGCGAGAAAGCCGCCCGCGTAGGCCGAAGCCTGGTGACGAGTCGCCGCCAGCTGGCTCGCGAATGCCCCGACGGCGAGGAACATCGCCGCCGCCGCCACGACGGCAAGGGCAAGGAAGATCGCCCCGCCGGGACCGATGCTGACCTTGGAGGAGTGACCGACCACGACGGTGATGACGGCGGTGAGAGAGAAGAGGACGACAACCCCGCAGCCGAGCCCGGCCAGCGCCTGGCCGGCAGCCGCCCTCGGCGTCGTCTGACCGGCGAGGAGCAGCTCCCAGCGACCAGCATCCTCTTCCCCCCTCAACGCCTTGGTGCCAAGCAGCAGGCCCCAGACCGCACCGACGACGGCCAGCACCGCCAGGCACTTCCAGACGGTGAAACCAGCCACGGTCTGTATGTCTCGTGCGGGGCCAACGAGGGCACTGATCCCTGCGTTGGCGCCGAACTCGGCCGCGAGACGGGCTCGGCTGGCCGGCGTCTTGTAACTCGAGGCGTAGGCGAGAGCCTGGGTGGCGAGGTATGCACCAAAGACGTAGCCCCAGACCGCCCCCGAGCGCACGGCCCGGCGCGCGGTTTGGCGGGCGATCAAGGTGGCAGCGGAGCGGTCCTTCGCAGCGACACCGCCAAGGGCGAGCTCAGCCTGCATGGTCTAAGGCGCTATCGCTTGCGGCACCACCCGCATCGACGGCCCCGTAGAGGGCAAGGAAGAGCTCTTCGAGCGACGGCTCACGGCTCAAGAGCTCGGTAACTCCTGCTACTGCCAGCACCTTCAAGAGCGGCTCGATGCTGCCTCGTACCTGGCAGCGGGCGACATGGCCGACCACCTCGAGCGAGGCGACGCCGGGCACGCGCGACAAATCGGGAACCTCGCCTGCAAAGGTGGCCTCGACGCTGAGCGCCGAGAGGTGGCGCATCTCGGCCAGGGTCCCCATCTCGACGAGCAGCCCCTGGCGCAAGATCCCCACCCGGTCGCAGAGCGCCTCGACCTCGCTCAAGATGTGGGATGACAAGAACACGGTCTGGCCACGCTCTCGTGCCTCGTGCACGCAGAGTCGGAAAGCCTGCTCCATGAGAGGGTCGAGCCCGCTCGTCGGCTCGTCCAACAAGAGCAAGGCGGGTCTGGTCATGAGGGCCGCGATGAGGATCAGCTTTTGCCTGTTGCCTTTGGAGTAGGCGCGGACCTTCTTCGAGGGATCGAGGTCGAATCGCGAGATGAGCTCGTCACGGTAGGCGTCGTCGCGCCTTGCCTGCACGTGTGCGAGCAAGTGGAGCGTCTCGGCTCCGGTCAATGAGGGCCACAGGCTCGCCTCGCCGGCAACGTAAGCCAGGTGGCGATGAGCGTCGACGAGCTGGCGCTCGCAGTCGAGGCCGAAGATCTCGGCGTGCCCGGCCGTAGGACGGATCAGCCCCAAAAGGAGTCGGATCGTGGTCGTCTTGCCGGCGCCGTTCGGCCCGAGGTAGCCCACGACCTCGCCCTGTGAGACTTCGAGGTTGAGCCCATGAAGCGCATGGACAGCGCCATAGTGCTTGGACAGGCCCTCGGTTCGAACGGCGAAGACTCCCATCCGCGCGATCCTCCTCGTCGTGCTCCAACCTACCGGCCCCCCGGGCACGGGCCGAAAGCCGGGCTGACGCTACGCTCGAAAGGTGATCGACCTGCACGTGCACTCGAACTGCTCGGACGGGTCGGAGACGCCCGAGCGCATCGTCGAGCTGGCCTTCGCCGCCGGGTGCTCGGCGGTGGCGCTCACCGATCACGACGGCCTCGAGGGACTCGATCGCGCCCGTGGGCGCGCCCGAGAGATGGGAATCTCCTTCGTGCCCGGTTGCGAGGTCTCCTGCGTCTTCTCGCCCGGTGCGATGCACGTGCTCAGCTACTTCGTCGAGGCGGGCGAAGGACCCCTGCAGGCCGAACTCGCCCGCCTGCGAGATGACAGGGCGCAACGAAACGAAAGGCTCGTGCAGCGCCTGAGGGATCTCGGCCTTCCCGTCAGTTTCGACGAGGTCCGCTCGGCCGCCGGCAGCTCTGTCATTGGCAGGCCACACTTCGCCTCGGTGCTTGTCGCCAACGGCGCTGCCACGAGCATCGATGACGCCTTTGCGCGCTGGCTCGCAAAGGGAGCTCCCGGATATGTCCCCAAGGCCCGCGTCGAAGCCGCCAGCCTTATCGCCGCCGCGCGGGGCTCCGGGGCGGTCACCTCGCTCGCCCACCCCTTCTCATTAGGGGTGGAGCCCTCAGAGCTCGACCGCCTCCTCGGCGAGCTCGCCGAGGTAGGCCTTGTGGGCCTCGAGTGCTACTACGGTCGCTACTCGCCCGAGGAACGGACCTGGCTTGCCCAGATGGCAAAGAGCCACGGCCTCGTCGCGACCGGGGGCTCGGACTTCCACGGCTCTTTCAAGCCCGACCTGCTCATCGGATCGGGCACGGGCGACCTCGAGGTGCCCGACGAGGCGGTCGTCAGCCTGGGCGCCCGCAGGCCAGACCGGGCTTTCTAGGCGGCGGCCGAATTGGCGGCCATCGACCCGGCCAGGGTCTTTGCAGCCCACGCCGATGCCTGGCAGGCCCACGGGCGGCTCTTCACCCCCTACGGCGGCGCGACCGGCGAGCTCCCCGGCTGGAGGCTCATGGCGAGCGGTCTTCCCTACGCCTACCTCAACTCTGCCTGCGTCACCGATCCGGCCGTTGCTGACCCGGGGCTTGCTCGTGCCTGGTACTCAAGCCGCGGCCTCAGCTGGGGAGCCATCGCCGCCTCGGGCTCCAACTGGCCGCATGGGCGTCACCTGTTGACACAAGACCTCATGGCCCTCGAGCCGGCGAGCCTCTCGCCAGCACCGCGGCCTGCCGGCCTCGCCCTGCGCCGTGCGCGGACCGAGGACGCCGGCGAGGTCGTCGCCATCGACAACGCCGCTTTCGGATCGAGCCCCGCAGCCGCCCACGCCTGGCTCGGACGGCTCTGTTGCCTTCAGGAGGTAAACGTCGCCCTCGGGGTGCTCGACGGCCTGCCGGTGGCGGCGGGCTACGCCACAATGGCGACGGGTGAGGCCGGGACGACGCTTTACATCGGCGGGATAGGGGTCGTCCCCTCCGCCCGGCGCCGGGGTGTCGCCGCCGCCCTTGTCACCTATCTGCTCACCGCCGGCCTGGACCGTGGCGCCGCCTTCGCCCACCTCCAGACCGACTCTGAGAGGGCGGCCCGCCTCTACGGGCGCCTTGGTTTCGAGCACTGCGGAGGCATCGACATCTACGCCGTCGACTGATCCCGGGCGAGAGGGCGTCGGGTACCAGCCGCGCCGGTTAACGAGAGTCGACCGGCTCTGTTGCCTTGATGGCCTCGAGGATGGCGCGGGCCAGATGGCCCGCTGAAATTGGGTCGAGCTCGACCGCGACGCGTGACGGCGTTGGCCCGTCCAGGTTGAGAAAGTCGATGTTCAAAGCGTGCTCGGCGGAATAGTGCGCCGGGTGGTCGAAGTAGACACTGGCACTCGAAAGCGAGAACCACCCCGCTTGGCCTTTGCCCGATCCCCGGAGCTCAACTGACTGCGTATGATAGGTGCACACGGGCCCGCCTCAGTTCCCGACCAGGTAGCGCCCGAAGAACGTCCAGATCCGCTCCCAGCCGTCGTTTGCTGCCTCAGGCCTGTAGCTCGGGCGGTTGGTGGCGAAAAAGGCGTGGCCGGCGCCTTCGTAACTGTGGAACTCGTAGGTCTTGCCGGCCTGTTTCAAGGCCTTCTCGAGCTCGGCGACCTCCGCGGGCGAGGGATGCTGGTCCTCGGCACCGAACAGGCCGAGCAGCGGGCAGGAGAGGTCCTTCGCCATATGGTCGATAGGCCCGATCTTTAGCGGCGAGCCCTCGGGCGGGGTGCCGACGATGAAGGCGCCGTAACAGTCGACGGCGGCGTCGAGCTGCAGGCTGCAGGCGGCGAGGAACGACTGGCGCCCACCCGAGCAGTAACCGATGGTGGCGACGCGCCCGTTCGAGGACCCGAGCCCGTAGAGATGATCGACGGCCCCTTTGACGTCGCCAACGAGCCGCTCATCGGGCACTCCCCCCTTGGCCCGGGCGACGGCCGCGACATCGTCAGGCGAGGCACCCGGCGTGGCCTCGCGGCTGTAGAGGTTCGGGCAAAGGGCAAGATAGCCATGAGCGGCGAACTTGCGCGTGATCTCTTTCGTCCCCTCGTCGTAGCCGGGCATGTGGTGGATCACGACCACGGCCCCGAAGCCGCCCTGGTCGAGCGGCTGGGCTAGGTAACCCTCGATCTCTTCGCCCCCGTAGCCAGCAAAGCTGATCGTCTCTGCCCGAAGCGAGTCCGTCATGTCCCTGTCGACCTCCCTAGTCATCGCGCCATCCGCGATTGTCTGAAGATAGGGCCAGTTCTCTCACAACGTCGGACAGCGCCGGCCTGGCTCAGTCAGGAGATCTCGTAGTCGAGGTGGAGCTGGTGCTCGCCCTCGGCCCCGATCTCGATCCTCGCCTCTCCGGCGATGCGGGCGAGCTCCCCGGTGCCCGAACCTGGAACGACGGGCCATCTCGCCCATTGGCTCTCGCCGGCCATCGTCCCGACATGCAAGAGGGCGAAGCTGCCCGCATGGCCGTGCACCGTCCCCGAGAGCCGCTCGACGGCCACGTAACCGGCACTGCCGCTGTCTGCTCGGACCGAGAGCATCTCGACGGTGCTCTTGGCCTCGATGTCGCCCCGGAAGGTCTTTCCGATCTGGATCCGGGAGTACTGCACGCCGGGATCCTCCAAAAAAGGCGGCTCCTCCTCGAAGGAGTCGAGCACGAAGACAGAGACCGCTATCGGCATGCGAAGGACGCTACCAACCAAGCACGCTCCTCCCGCCTGCGGGCGGCCATCATCGGGCCTAAATCCAGCCGAGTGTCGCCGGCACCAGGTAGAGCCCGAAGCCCATGACGATGAAGCACAAAGTGGTCGCGATGAGCCGCCGCGCCCCGTGCATGCGCTGCTCGTTCGGCAGGGCTCGGGCCTCCAAGACGAGCAGGAAGCCGAGCACGACCGGCAACAAGATGGCGTTCATCACCTCGACGTCGATCACGAGGTGCACGAGGTTCAAGCTGCAAAGGACGATGACGGCGCCAAGGACGTGAGCGAGGCCGTAGGTGACGTAGAACTTCGCCGTGTTGCGGTCCGGGCGCTCGTTGAGAGTGTGGGCCCACCCGAAGACCTCGGCAATCCCCCAGGCTCCCGCCAGCGAGGCCACCAGGGCAGCCACGAGAGCAGCCCCTAGGACGGCGATGGACAAAAGGACCTTCCCACCCACCGCGCCCACGAAGGGACGCAGCGCCGAGGACATGTCCGTCACCGTGTGGAGGGTCGCGCCCAGATGCGACCGGCCGACCGTGGCGGCAAAGGTGAGCACGACCGAGATCATGATCAGCTGGGTGAGAACGGCGCCGACAGCGGTGTCGCGCCGCTCGCTCGTGACGTTCTCAGGCTTGAGGCCCTTGTCCAAGACGGCACCCTGCTGGTAGAAGACCATCCAGGGCATGATTACGGCCCCGACGTTGGCGGCGAGCAGGAAGACGTACGAGCTGTTGCGAAGTGGGATGTCCCCGAGGCCACGCGCGACGGCGCCCAGGTTCGGGTGGGCCATCACAACCGCAGGGATGAAGACCAGCTCGGCGAGCCCGAGGGCGATCCCGATGCGCTCGGCTCGCCGGTAGCTCCCCGTCATGGCGACGCCGATCAAGAAGGCGGCGGCGACGGGGACCGTCACCGTGCGCGAGAGGCCGAAGATCTCGCCCACTCCGGCGATACCGGCGTACTCGGTGAAAAGCGCCCCGACCCCCGAGACGAAAAGGGGTAGGCCCGCCAACATCGCCCAGTTGCGGCCGAAGGTCTGGCGGATGAGGGCGCCATGGCCCATGTTGGTGAGGATCCCGAGGCGGACTGTCATCTCCTGGACCACATAGAGCACCGGGATTAACAGCAGCTGGGGCAGGACCATCTTGTAGCCCCACTCCGAGCCCGACTGGGCGGCGGTGATCAGGCTGCCGGCGTCTGTGTCGGCGAGCATCACCACAAGGCCGGGGCCCCAGACCGCGAGGATGCCAACGACGAGCCACCGCCGTCTGGAACGGGCTTGGCTGTCGATGCTTGAAGAGGCGGTCGCTTTCAACGCTCGCGAGGCCAGGTGGCGAGATGCGTCGCGCTGCGGGCGCTCGAGGCGAGCCCGCTCTGGCGCCCCGACCGGCCGTCCACGACCGTGGCATGGTCACGGCCAGACAGCGCTACGGCCAGGATCGCCGTCCGGGCGCGGTGGTGCATTGGCCAAGGTTACTTCCAGATGCGCGAGGTGACCGACGGCCGCTCCATGAACCAGACCCGAGGACCCCCAGCCGGCGGATCCTCGTCTGATCGGACGAGGAAACCGTGGCGGGCGTACCAGGCGGCATGGCCGGCATCACTGGTGATGAGGAAGGCCGGCTCACCGGCCTCGTCTACACGCGCAAGCCCCTCGGTCAAAAGGCGCGTCCCGATGCCGGCCTCGCGCCGAGAAGGATCGACGCCGACGAGGTCCAGGTAGAAGTGACCCGTGCCCGGACGATGCTCCTCAACCCATTCCCAGAACGCGGCCCGCCGTTCGGGGCTGCCTCCGTGGGCGGCGAGCACCGGGCCGACGACTGCGTCAATGGCGGCGTCGTCGTAGTCAGCGCCGGGCGGGATCCACGCGGCCGCACCGGAGAGGTCTTCTGAGACCCACAATGACCCGGCGACGACGAGCTGGGCGACTGCCTCGGCGAACTCGAGCTCGATGAGGGCGAAAAGATCGTCACAGGCCAGACACCACTGCTCGATCGGCTCCTCGGCGAAAGCCCGGGCCAACAGGGCCGCAAGCGCCGCCGCCTCGTCGCATGACGCCTGCCGTACGCCCGGTCCGATGCTCTCGACAAGCTGTTTTCTATCGTCCGTGAAGAGATCGTTGCACGCGCGCTCCGCCAAAGGCGAGTCTGGCACCCTCTCGTTGCCAACCCACGCGGCCCGTGAGCATGCTTCGATCACTAGACGACGAGATCGTCTTCGAGACGGCGCGAGAGGAAGACACGATGACCGCGAAAAGCACCGAGAACTTCCCGAGCCGGCCCGCCAGCAACTGGTTCCCCTGGCGCCACCCCGAGCGCCACGGGCACCCCGCCCTGCAGGAGGCTCACGACGAGCGGACCCTCGGCGAACGTGTGGCCGACCAGATAGCGAGCTTCGGCGGATCGTGGCCCTTCATCTTCATCTTCCTCGGGATGATCCTCGTCTGGATCGTGATCAACTCGGTGCTGCTTCAGCACGTCCTCGGCCACCGCGCCTTTGACCCCTACCCCTACATCGCCCTCAACCTCGTCCTGTCGGGCCTCGCCGGCATCCAGGCACCGATCATCATGATGAGCCAGAACCGTGCCGCAGCGCGCGACGAGATCCTCGCCACTCACCACTACGACGAGACCCACAAGATCGACGAGCTGCTCGGGTCGAACACCGAGCTGACCCGCCAGGTCCACGAGCTCGCCCAGAAGATCCACCAGATGACCGGGGAGCTGGCCAGCCGAGCACACCCTGGCCCCGAAGACGCGTGAGCAGCTACTAGAGACACGAGCCCGAAATTGGCGATCGTGGGCCCGCGCTACCGGGCCCGCGATCGATACCCGCGTCGAGCGGGGGTCCTAACGGGCCGTCCAGACGATCGGAATCGTCGAGTCAGGGACACAGGCCGGGTGCACCGGGTTGCCCGAGTCCGTGAGGCCGAAGCACAGCATGGCGGCATTGGCGCGGCGCAGATCGATTAGATCCTCGAGCGTCTTCGGCCGTGTGCCGACACAGCCGATCCCATCGCCCCATCCGACGACGACAAGCTCGGCGTCGGTCACCGCCTGATGGACGAACCAGCGGTTCTCCGGGCCCACCGGGTCCTCAACCAAGGCCAGGTCCTGAGGTTTGGCCGCCCTGCAGGCGAACAGGTTGACGATCGTCATCTGGTCGTAGCCCCAGCGCCGAGAGAAGTTGGCAGCGTGGCGCGCCGTTCGGTCAGCCACCTCGTCGAGCGTGGGCGGGTTCAACATGACCCAGGTGATGGCACGGGTCCCGCGGCCGAGCGCCTCGGTGAGCGAGTACCGGTAGCGCGTGCACTCCGACAGGTAGGAGGATCGGAGGGGAGTTTCAGCAAGAGCCATCATCGCCGGCCACCTTGGAGGTCGTGGGTGTAACTGCGGTCTTCGGCTAGGGCGGTCAACTTGCCAGAGCCTGTTCCAGCCCGGTCCGGCTGGGACCGAGGGTCGAACGGAGCTTGCGCAGCGCCGAGGCGTGGATCTTGCACACCTGCGGGCCGCCGACACCGATGATGCGGCCGATCTGCTCTTGAGTGAGGCCGCCGAAAAAGGTGAGGAAGAGCACCGTGTGCTCGCGAGAACCGAGCCTCTCCATGGCGTCGTTGAGGGCCTGTACCTCGGCCGAGGCCATTAGCTCAGCCTCCGGCTCGCCCGACTCGTCGCTGATGACGTCGACAAAGCCACTTTCGTTGCGCGACTGCGGGGTCGCCTTGCCCTCTAGGTGGAGCAGCTGAGATGCGTTGAGCTCGCTCATCAAGTCGTTGGCCTGGCGTTCGGTCAGCCCCATCACCGAGCAGACCTCCGTCGAGCTCGGGTTCCGCCCGAGCTCGACGACTAGCGAGTCATAGGTCGTCCTGTAAGAGATGACGCGACGGCGAGCCGAACGGGGCATCCAGTCGAGCCGGCGGAGCTCGTCGAAGATGGCGCCCCTTATGCAGCGGCGGGCGTAGGGCTCGAATTTGGAGTTGTCCGGGCCGTTCCAGCGCATGATGGCGCGCACGAGGCCGTCCTGACCGAAGCTGCGCAGGTCGTCGAGGTCCCAGTAGGAGGCAATGTAGGCAGGAAGGCGCTGAACGGTTTCGTTCACAAGCGCCTGGTAGGCGACGACGAGCTCGTTGCGGTAGAGAAGACTCTTTTCCTCGGCGTACCGGGACCAAATCTGATCGAGTGTCTTGTGCCTAGAGCACGTCGATCGCGAACGCAGCACCACCATCTCAGGCTCCTCCTTTGTTTCTGCCACCAGGTGGCTGAGCCTTTTCTGCCGAGCGAACCTCGGGTTCACAAGCCGCCAGCCAGACGGATTGCGAACCCTAGGAGTACTTATAGCACTCCTTTCGCGCGAATAGTAGTAGCATCGTCACTCTCAGTGACGAAATAAGTGAACAAAAGCTGAAATCTGCAAATAGGGTCTTTAGACCCTGCAGCTACCAGCTGGGCCTAGCGAGCGGCTCCCAGCCTGTTGTGCTCGGAAGCCTGGGGAGGGGCGAAGGGCGACTCGCCGAGACGCCTGCACAGCGCCCGCGAGGCGGCCTTCGGGCTACAACGACGTATGACGGCCGTCCGACCGAGCCAAGCCCTGCGCCGGGCCTGGTCAAGGTCGTCGTAGACGAGCCGCAAGGCGGACGCGGCGGCATCGATATCCGGCTCGGCCCACTCGGTGCCAGCCGGGAAGGGGAAAGCCCGCTCTTTGCTTGAGGTAAGGGCGTAAGGAACGAGCTCGGCGTACTCCTCGGAGAGAAAGTCCATGGGGCCGCCGTAGCTGGTTGCCACTACAGGGCATCCCACGAGGACGGCCCGGGCGATGTCTGACCCGAACGAGCTCGAGCGGTGGAGCGAGACAAGGCAGTCCGCCGTGACGCTCGCCGCGTCGGCGACCTTGTAGTCGTCGGTCTCGATGACAACAACGTCCGGGCGACCCTTGGCCGCCAACCGGCACGCTTCAGCTGTGGCAGCGGTCTTTCGGCCATGGAGGACGACGCACAAAACCGGACCTGAGCTGGAAGTAAAGGCGCTCTCGAAAGCCTCGATGGCGGCAATAGGGTTCGTGAGCGCTTCGTCTCCGGGACGGCACTGCCCGAGGCGTGCGACGGCCGTGAAGACGAAACCTCCGGGTAGGCCGGCGTCCGAGCGCGAGGCGTCTCGTGGGGCCACTACGGGTGGTGGTATCAAAAAGAGGGGCCGTGCCGCGACCGGCTTCAATGCCCTTTCGGCAAAAGAGCTCGGTACCCAGATCTCACCGACCATGGACGCCTCGCCGCCGGCGCCGGGCAAAGGCTGGCCGATGGGCCACTCCCAGGCGATGATCGTGCGACGGCCGCGCAAGGTGTCGAGCCCGACCTCGCTCACGTAGTCGACGAGCTGGTCTCCGTCGAGAGCAAGGAGCGTGTTCGCGTAGACAAAAGGCGTGTCCTGCTCCAAGGGGGCAGGGACACCGCCCGACCAGGCGAGACGCGAGGTGGCTATGCCGGCCCCCGACAGTGCGGCGCCATCAGCGCGCACACGGGAGTCGCCGAAGTCCCCGACGAGGTTCACGCCCCCAGGACGTGGGTCGCTCGGAACAGGCATGACGGTCGAGACACGCTCGATGAGCGTCGAGGACGGCATGAGGCTCGAGGCCGAGACCCGAGCCACCGGTGCTGACCGGAGCGTCGTGCGCCCAGCCCAGTGCCACGCCAGGCGCTCCCGGCTACTCACATCCTCGTCCGGCGGCTCGCATGTCACCGCACAACGGGCAGCCACGACACAACGCAGCCCCCGCGCCCGTACCCGCAGGGAAAGATCGATCACCGCGTCCTGCTCGGACCACCCCGGGCAAAGGCCGTGCAGTTCCTCCCACAGCTCACGTCTCATGGCGAAGGCCTCCGCCCCGACGGCATCGACGTCGGCCTGCTCTGACAGGGCCGTCTCCGCACGCAAATAGGCGGAGCGGGCGAGCGTCCCAAGCCTCGGCGTCGCGGCGTCCCCGACGAGGTCGAAGCCGGCGTGGACGACAAGTCCTCCCTCGTCAACGACGGCCGCACAGCTAAGGCCGATCGACGGATCGCTGAGCGGGGCGACGAGACGTGCCAGCCAGCCGTCGACAGGACGAGCGCGGGGGGAGACGACGACGACGGTCTCTGAGCGGGCGAGCCGGGCCGCCTCGTCGACAGCAACCTGGCTGTCGAGGCTGAGGGGACTGGCAGCAGTGGTGACGTCGCCGCCCAGGGCCGCGCAAAGCGCCAGTGACGCGTCGTCCGGTCCGTTGACGAGCACGACGGTCTCGAAGTCGACCCCGGACTCGGTCGAAGACAGCGCCTGCAACCGGGTGAGGAGGTCTTCGGAGCCGTCGCTGGCAGTCACGACGAGACTTACGGGCAGCACGGGCGTGGCCGCCTGGCGAGAGACCACCGCTCCGCGACGAGCGGAGACAGTGATCATGGGACCGGCTTCGATCTCCTCGGCGACAAAGCCGACACGGGCGAGGCTCGCCTCGAGCTCTTCGGGCAGCCAGGCGTCGGCATTTGCCTCGTCCGCACCCAGTTCGCCATAACGACGCCCCCCGAAAAGGAGCCGGCGCGCCTCGTCGAGGGCGCCCTCGGCGACAAGGCTCCCGATCGCAGCGAGGTTCGGCACACTGAAGCGCAGGCGAGCCCCGTCACAGGTGACTCTGGCCCACTCGGCCAGCGCGGCACCGGCCCGGTCGTGGGGCACCGAGCAGAGCACATCTTCGGCGACGAGATCGTGCACGACGGCGTCGCCCAGGGGTAGGGCGACGACGTCGACAGGTCCTCCGGTTGCTCCAGGCCTCGTCGAGTAAGCGAGGTAGCCGTCGAGGGCAGTCCCGCTCCTCGAGAGCTGCACGCCATGAGTGCTCACCCGCAAAAGCTTTGCGAGCTCGGGCGATATCCCCCGTACCTGCTCGAGCGCTACTGGCCGCTCCGCCGGCGGTAGAGCCGCGAGAGCCGCTCGTGAGGCGGGGACGAGGCGCTGGTCCTTGAAAGACAAGTAGCCGCCAGCGGCTGTCAGTAGTTTGAACATCGGTTCGAGTGTTTCGTCGCGCGCGATCGCAACGAGCGGGCACATTTCGGCGAGCCCCGCTCGGCGCAGGCGGTTCGACCACCACATTGCCCTCGGCACGCTCAGCTTCGCGGCCACATCGCGGGCAGCCGCGAGTGGCTCGAGGCGTTCGGGGTACAGCTCGGCAAAGGAGGCCAGCACATCGTCGGCCTGCTCGGGCTCGAGAAGGCTGGCGGCTGCCACTAGCACGGGCACGGTCTCGGGCCGGGCCTTGTCGGCAATCTCGGCCGCGCTCCGGCCAGCCTTCTCGAGCAGGCTCACAAGACGCGACAGTCCAAGGTCGATCTGCCCATGAGTGCGCAGGGCATCGAGGAGTGCATCGGCTGCCTCACTGGGACGACCGAGCGCCTCGAGAGCCTGCGCCTTGGCCCAGGCGAGAGAGGCGCGCCCCACCTCGAAGCCGTCCTCGTCAGTGTCGGCGAAAGGAAGGCGTTCGACGGCTTCGACACATGCCTCGAAGTCCCTCCTGGCGAGGAAGAGGCGAACCTCCATGACGTCGGCGATGAGCGGCTTTTGCAGCACCGGGCGAAGTTCTGCGATCACGGTGGACGCCTCGTCAAGCTGGCCGAGAGCAAGATGGACATCGAAGATCGTCCGTAGCGCCGACCGCTGCACCATCGGGACCTTCGTCAAGCCTGCTGCTTCCCGGAGCGGAGCGATGCAGGCGGACGGGTCTTCGCTCTGGGCGAGGGTGCGCCCGTAGTCGTAGAGGGCCCGCGCGCGATCGACGTCCGGGTCATCGAGAGCTTGGCGGGCAAGGCGCAAGTTGCGCTCGATCAGGTCCTTCGATTGCGCCTTCAGGTTCGTGTAGCCGCGATGGAGGATCCTCAGTTCTGAGCAGCTCGTCGTAGCCGGCGAGATCTCGCTGTCAATTACTCCCACCTGCTCGTGCACCGGCCCGAACCAGCGGCAGCGCTGGCGACGAAACACTCGCGCGGCGACAAACGCCATCCGGCCACTGAGCCCGGCCCCTTCCAGGCACTCGATCGACACCGAGTAGGAATCGAAGGTCCGTTCCCGAGCAAGACGGGCACGGAATCCAACCTTGTCACCGTTGACGGCCTCGTCGGCATCCAGCCAGAGGATCCACTCGCCTTGACAGTGCGCGAGCGCCTCGTTTCGTGCCCGTGAGAAGTCATCGTCCCAATAACCCTCTATGACCTTCGCCCCGAGCTCGCGGGCGAGCGCCACGGATCGGTCGGTCGAGCCGGTGTCGTAGATAACCATCTCGTCGGCGAGGCCTGCCACCGAGGCGAGGACGAGCGGTAGCTCTTCCTCCTCGTTCTTCATGATCATGCACAGCGAGACAAGCACGAGACGTCCTCCGATGCCGGGACCGCTCGCCGGTGCCGGTTGTCCTCTTAACGGCCCAGTACCGGACCTCACTGCCACCGACAGAACTATCACCTCAGGGCCCCAGAAAAAAGATCTCCGCGGAATCAGGCAAGAAATCCAGGGATCGTGCCGTTTGCACAGACGGGCCAAGGAAGGCCTTCCGAGGACCGGTGCTGTTGCCGGTCCGCGACAGTCAAGGAGGACATAGAAATGCTGCTAATCAACGACAACGTTGCCGCCCTCGGTGCCGAGAACAACCTCGACGCCACTGACACCGCGATGCAGAACGTCGTCGGTCAGTTGAGCTCCGGTCTGCAGATCAATACCGCGGCAGACAACCCGGCCGGTTACTCGATCGCCCAGTCGCTTCAGTCAGAGATCAACGGCTACGGCGCTGCCGAGTCCAACGCCCAGACCGCTGTCTCGGTGCTGCAGACCGCCCAAGGCGCCATGAACCAGCAGGAGGCCATCCTCCAGCAGGCGAACACGATCGCGACTCAGGCGGCAAACACGATCGACGACAACGGCACCGCCAGCGCAGCCGACACCCAGGAGTTCACCTCCCTCGTCGCGCAGCTCGACCAGATTGCCCAGTCGACCACGTACGCCGGGGTGAGCCTGCTCAACACCGGCAGCACGCTCACGTTCCAGGTAGGCCCGAGTGTCACCACGGCCGACAGCGTCAGTGTCGCTCTTGCTAACACCGCGGCCACGGCCCTGCTCGGTGCTGCAACCTTGAGCCTGAACAGTGTGGCGAGCGCCACAGCGGCCATGACTGCTGTCCAGTCGGCCATCAACACCTTGGCGTCGGCGGCAGCGGCCCTTGGTTCCTCGCAGAACCAGATCCAGGCCCTGTCCAACAACGTCACCGTGGCTCAGCAGAACCTGACCTCGGCGCACGCTGACCTGGTCGATGTGAACGTCGCTGCCGCGACATCCCAGTTCACGTCCCTGCAGATCCTCGAGCAGTCCGGCATCTCGGTCCTGTCCCAGGCCCAACAGCTCCCGCAATTGGCTCTCAAGCTGCTGTAACGGCGGAAGCGGAAAGGAAATAGTGAGCCGAGCCGCTCCCGGGCCGTGTGCCCGGGGCGGCTCGCTCACTAAGGAGCCGGAGGAGAGAATATGACCGATATTGGTTCGACCGCTCCGATCACTTTCACGGGGATCGAGTCGGGGCTCGACACCGAGCAGATCATGAGCGCCTATCTGCAGATCGACGAGGCGCCACTCACCCAGCTCGAAGACCAGCAAACCACCGTCAATAACCAGGTCTCGGCTTACCAGGCGATCGAGCAGCAGCTGCAGGCACTTCAGACAGCGGCCGACCAGGTGAGCGCTCCGGACGCCTTCTCGAGTTCAGTGAAAGCAACCTCCTCAAACTCTTCGGCGGCTACCGCCAC
>CAVRYE010000013.1:0-15007 GCA_963725355.1 uncultured Acidimicrobiaceae bacterium | reverse complement strand
GAGTCTGTCGATATCCCTCAATCGCGCGCGATAAGGACTGCCATTCCCGGGCCCAAATCATTGGAGCTCACAGCCCGTAGGAAGGCGGCGCTGCCGGCCGGTGTCGGGGCCACGATGCCGATCTTCGCCGAGCGGGCCTCTGGCGGCATCGTCGTTGACGTAGACGGCAACTCGTTCATAGACCTGGGCGGCGGCATCGCCGTGCTGAACGTCGGCTCGAGCGCCCCTAAGGTCGTAGAGGCGGTGACTGAGCAGGTCAAGCGCTTCACCCACACCTGTTTCCAGGTCACTGGCTATGAGTCCTACGTCACTCTCGCCGAGCGTCTCAACGCCCTTGCCCCGGGCAGCGAGCCAAAGCGCAGCTTCTTCGTCAACTCGGGGGCCGAGGCAGACGAGAACGCCGTCAAGATCGCTCGTTCCTTCACCGGACGACAGGCCGTCGTCGTCTTCGACCACGCCTTTCATGGGCGGACGCTTCTCACCATGACCCTTACCGCCAAGGCCATGCCCTACAAGTCGGGCTTCGGGCCTTTTGCCTGACTTCTACCGGGTCCCTTCAGCTACCCCTACCGCTACGCGGCCGGAGCGAGCGCCGAGCACTGCGGGGACGCCTCCGCGGACCTGGCCATTGAGGCCATGGACAAGCAGATCGGCGGCAACCGCATCGCTTGTGTGCTCGCCGAGCCGGTCCAGGGCGAGGGTGGGGTCATCATCCCCGGGGACAACTTCTTGCCCCGCATCGCCGAGTACTGCAAGCAGCACGGCATCGTCTTTATCGCCGACGAGGTCCAAGCTGGCATGGCCCGCACGGGCAAGATGTTCTCCTGTGAGCACTTCGGCCTCGTCCCCGACCTGATCACGACGGCCAAGGGCCTCGGCGGCGGCATGCCCATCGGTGGCGTGACGGGACGGGCCGACATCATGGACGCCATCCACCCCGGGGGCCTCGGGTCGAAGCTTTAGGGGGCAACCCCGTCTCGTGCGCCTCAGCTCTGGCCGCCCTGTCGGAGATCGAGTCGAGAGACCTCGTCGGGCGTGCTCAGCACCTTGGCGAGATCTTCAAGGGCCGGCTCTCGGGCTTGGTCGAGGACGTGCCCGTTGTGGGAGACGTCCGAGTCATCGGTGCGATGGCGGCCATCGAGTTCGTCACGGACAAGACGAGCAAGCAGCCCAACCCGGGCGCGGTGACAACAAGGTCCTCGCTGCCTGCCACGCCGAAGGGCTGATCTCCCTACTTGAAGGGGGGCACCCATGACAACATCGTCCGCCTGCTGCCCCCACTCGTCATCTCCGACGACCTGCTGGAAGATGCACTTTCGGTTCTCGAGAAGGCCCTTCGGACACTCTGACAAGGACTCTCCTCCTTCGCCGACACGGCGAGGGGCCAGGGCTGGTAAGGGCCTTTGCGGGCGGGCGAAAGCTGGCTGGTCGACGCCTGCCAGGTCAAGCTCACGACATCTGGGACGAGGTTCGCCTGGTCCCAGATGTCGGTGCAGGCAGGCCCACAAGAAAAGAACCGGTGCTTTAAGCAAGGACCCATGGGCAATGTTGGGGCTCACGACCATCCCAGATCGAAACATGTGGCTGAAAGAGAATTGACAAGCTCACCCCATTGTGGTCACCTGAGCCTTGCCTGATGAATAGCGGCCTTGAACTGAAAAGTTCCGTGCGGTGGGCTCCATATCGCAGGCCTCGTATGGCTGTCGGTGTTCTGACAGCAAGAGGCACCGTTGATGTCCGCACGACTGGAGGCGGCTATGGATTTCCGTTACACGACAGAGCAGGACCTCTACCGGCAGTCGATCCGAGAGTGGCTGGTAAAGAACCTCGAGCCACGCGCTCGCAGCATCGACGAGGCAGAGGACGGGATCCCCGACGACATCGTCGAGGGCATGCAGGAGCTGGGCATATTCGGTGTGACCATTCCCGAGGAATACGGCGGATGCGCCGTGCCTGGCGAAGAGTTGATCTACGCCATGATCACCATCAGCGAGATCGCCCGTGCTGACCTGTCCATGTCGACCCCCGTTTATACCTTGCTCGCCCTCGGCTGGTCCTACATCATCAACAAGTACGCCACGGCCGAGCTCAAGCAAGAGGTCCTCCCCGCCATAGCGGCCGGAAAGGCCTTCGCCGGGATAAATACGACCGAGCCCGGGGGCGGCTCCGACCTTGCCGCCATCAAGACGACCGCCATCTGGGACGAGTCCAAGCAGGTCTATGTCTTGAATGGGGAAAAGGCATACGTCTCGGGACCCAAAGAGTGCGCCAAACTAGGTCCCCCGAGCGGCCACTGCACCTTAGTCAAGACCGATCCGAACGCGGGCCACAAGGGTATGACGTTCATCTGGGTGCCGGCCCACCTGCCCGGGATCAGCTGGACGACATACCGCGACATGGGCCGCATGGGCCTGTCCACCGGTGGTTGGATCTACAAAGACGTCGAGCTTCCCAGGAAGTACCTGCTAGGTGAGGAAGGCAAGGGCTTCTACGCCAACATGGACGGATTCAACGCCGCTCGAGTCCTTGTCGTCGCCGCCTGCCTGGAGGCGCCGAGAGGGCCCTCGAGATCAGCGCCGACTACACGCGCCAGCGCCACACCTTCGGCAAGCCACTCGGCAAATGGGAGGCGATCTCTTTCGAGATGGCCAACGACTGGATGACGCTCGATCTGCTCAAGCTGAACCTGCAACGTGGTGCCTGGATGATCTGCGAGGAGAACAAGAGCCCGGGCAGCTTCGGTCGCAAAGAGATCAACAAGGTGATCGCAACATGCAAGTGCCTTGCTCCGACTCTGTGCCACGATGTCGCCCGCCACGGGATGATCTATCACGGGGCCTTCGGCTACACGAAAGAGACACCTCTCGAGATGTTGCTCCGAGGTGCTATGAGCTACGAAGTCGGTGCCGAAGGCGGTCTGAACATCATCCGCGGCATCATTGCCAGGGACTTGTGGGGCGACAGCCATAATCCCTTCACTGCCTAGGCTCCAAGACCATGGCCGCAACTAGCGAGTTCGGCTGCAAGGATGAGGCTGAGCCCGCAAGCAGCTGGTGGACCTGAGCCATGGTTCTTGCCATCTCCTGTGCAACTGAGAACCTCGGCAGGCTGGGCAAGCTTGAGAAGGCCGGCGGGACGACCTTGAGCGGGACAAGCCAATCGGTGACGGCATGTTGAGCATCACAGCAAAGCTTGGCCGGAACGTGTTCAAGCTGGACAAAGAGCCGCACATCCGCATTGACGCCCAGATCTGCCGCACCGTCTGCAAGAAGAAGGTCTGCCTCGTAGTGTGCCCGGCGGATCTGTACGAGCTAAACGAAAAAGGTGACGTGGTGGTCAACTGGGAGGGCTGCCTGGAGTGCGGCACCTGCCTGATCTGCTGTGATGACAGAGCTTTGGCCTGGCATTACCCACGTGGTCAGTTCGGTGTGCAGTACCGCGTGAGCTGATTTGCCTCGGGCCTGCGTCACTTGAGGAAGGGTGATTGGGCGTGAAGATAATCGTCTGCGTGAAGACGAACCTCGACGTCGAGATGGTCCGCGTGCGAACCGCGCACCGGTTCTGGAGGCGATCCCGTACAAGGTCGGCAACCTTGACAAGAACGCCCTCGAGGCTGCCATCTCGATCAAAGAAGGCGGCGGCGAGGTCACCGTGGTGGCCCTGACGGTCGCCGAGGCTAACGGCCGGATCAAAGAGACCATGAAAGAGGTGCTCGCCATCGGCGCCGACGAGGCGGTCATCGTCTCTGACCCCGGCCTTTTGCGAGCCGATCAGGCTGGGGTGGCAACAGCACTCGCCGCGGCCGTGAGGCACCTAGGGGGGGCGGACCTGCTCCTTTTCGGCGAAGGGTCGACGGACAACTACAGCGGGCAGGTCGGCGCAGGGCGTGGCCCAGATCCTGGGCGTGCCCCAGATCGGCTATGCCCGCAAGGTCGAGCTCACCGAGTCCGCCGTACGCGCCGAGCGCATCATGGACGACATGGTCGAGACCCTGGAGGCACCCTCGCCAGTGGCAGTCACCGTCGTGAGCGAGATCAACGAACCACGGATCCCGAGCCTCATGAACATCATGAAAGCCAGCAAGAAGCCAGTTCTCGAGCTCTCGCTCGCCGACCTGGGACTTGAGGTTGGCTCGGTCACTCCGCAGAAGACCGTCTTGTCCAATCTCGCTGACGAGCAGGACCGCAAGCACATCATGCTGGAGGGCGACGCCGCCTCACAGGCGGCCAGCCTGGTCGACGCCCTCATCAAGGAAAGGGTCCTCGGGAGGTAAAGATGTCGGAAATCCTCGTTTACAGCGACAAGTGGGACCTCGGTCGAGAGCTCGTCTGCCAGGCCAGGAAGTTCGCCGCCGCGCTCGGTCTCGGCGTGTCGGCTGCAGCCCTGGGCCCCGGCGCCAAGGAGGTCGCCACACAGCTCGCTGGCTTCGGCGCGGACCACATCTACGTGAGCGAAGACGCTGCCCTGGAAGGACTCCAACCCGAAGTCGTGGCCGAAGCAATCGCGCAGATCGCCGAGCACGCAGGCGCCACTTACCTGCTCATCTCTTCTACGAGACGGGGCAAGGACCTCACCGGCCGCGTGGCGCAAAGGCTCGGCGCCGGGGCCCTCAGCGACACCAACGCCATGGTCGTCGAGGACGGACAGCTGATCGGCAAGCGGTACGCCCTCGGTGGCAACACCGTGGCCGAGGAACGCATCGACACCCCAGTCAAGGTGTTCGGAGTTGTTCCGAAGACCTTCGAAGTCGGCGCTCTCGAGGCAGGCGCCGGTGAAGTGCGCGAGTTAGACCTCTCCTTGTCAGCCTCCCTGGTCAGGGTCATCAGTCGCCATTCCCGTGAGTCCCAGGCGGTGAACCTCGAATCCGCCCCTCGAATCGTCGGCGTCGGGCGAGGTTTTGCCAAGCGTGAGGACTTGGTCATGGCCCAGGCACTGGCCATCGCACTTGAAGCCCAGCTCGGCTGCACCAAGAGCCTGGCCGACTTCCAATGGCTTTCCGAAGAGCACATCATCGGCCTCTCCGGGGCAAGGGCCAAACCTGAGTGCTACCTGGCTCTCGGCATCAGCGGTCAGATCCAGCACACGGTGGGTATCAGCCAGGCCAAGGTGATCGTGGCTGTCAACAAGGACAAGGAAGCGCCTATCTTCCAGCTCGCCGACTACGGCATCGTCGGCGACATCTATGAACTTGTGCCAGCCCTGCTGGAGAGCCTCAAGCGATAGGCAGGCGTCGGACGCTGATACTGCCCCGCCCGAGCACGCTTGCCAACAGATACAGCGAACTACCAGGCCGTCAACTGGATGGATTGACGTAGACGGTCTTCCACTCCGTGAAGAACTCCACCGCGGCCTTGCCCTGCTCACGAGAACCGCTCGAGGATCCCTTCATACCTCCGAAGGGCACCTGGAACTCGACACCCGCCGTCTCGTCGTTGATCTTCACGATCCCGGCGCGGATATCCCGGGCAAAGCGGAGCGCTGAAGCCAGATCGGTCGTGAAAACACCAGCGGAAAGCCCGAACGGCGTGTCGTTCGCGACGGCGACCGCCTCTTCGTAAGAGGCCACCGGGAGGAGAGCAGCGACGGGACCGAAGATCTCCTCGCGCACGACGCGGCTTTCGCGCGGCAGGCCTGTAAGTACGGTGGGGGGCACGAAGTATCCGCCCTCAGGCCTGTCGGCGTCTCCGCCTGTCAGGACGGTCGCGCCGTCCTGGCGCGCTATATCGAGGTACCCGGTGACGGTCTCGAACTGCTCCTCGCTCGACAAGGGGCCCACTTTGGTCGACAGGTCCAGCGGGTCGCCGACAGGCCAGGATGAGGCAAGTCGCGCGAGTCGTCCAGCGAAGTCGTCGAATACGGCCTGATCGACGATGACCCGGCTCGTCGCCGTGCACTTCTGGCCCGTTGAGAGAAAGGCTCCGCGCCGCGACATGCTCGGCCGCGTGATCAAGGTTGGCATCGGCGAGAACGACCGCGGGGTTCTTCCCGCCAAGCTCGAGCTGCACCTTCTTTCCGTGCTGGACTGCCGTTTGCTGCAGCTTGCGCCCGACATCGTTCGACCCGGTGAAGCTCACCGCCGCCACAGCTGGATGAGACACGAGCACGTCGCCGACCTGTGCCCCGCGTCCTAGTACGAGATTGAGGACACCTGGAGGAAGGCCGGCGTCGGCCAAAGCACGAGCCAGGTTGACAGCAGTCAGGGGGACGATTGCCGCTGGCTTCCATACGACGGCGTTGCCATATGCGAGGGCGGGAGCGATCTTCCATGCCGGTATGGCGATGGGGAAGTTCCAGGGGGTGATGACCCCCACGACGCCGATTGGCTCACGCCTCGCATAGAGGAAAGTCGACCCGTTGGCGCTCGGATAGGTCTCTCCGTCAGGCTCCAATGTCTGACCCGCAAAATAGCGGAACACCGCTACTGCCCTGCGCGTCTCGCCAATGCTCTCACCGACTGCCTTGCCCTCTTCGCTAGCGAGGCCCCGACCGATCTCGTCGGCTCGAGCCTCCAACAGATCCGCCGCCTTGCGGAGGATGTCACCGCGAGCCGGTGCCGGGGTGTCGCGCCAACCGGCAAAGGCCTCCTGGGCCTGCGCCACGGCTTGTGCCATCAAAGCCGTGTCAGCAAAGCTCACCTCCGCCACGACCGTCTCCGGTCGTGTCGGATTGCGATCAAGACCGTTGACCTCCCCCGAGCTCCACTCGCCCCCGACCAACGAAGACAGCTGAATTGTTGACATTGGAAGTCAGGGGTACGGCGACCGCGTTAGGGACGCTTCTCCCCGTCCCCCTTTCTGTTCGTGCAGGCGCTTGGGCACCTGCGGCTCATGAAGATGCCCTCGACATTGTCGAGACTGGAGGCGACACCGAGATCGCGAGCTCTCTGAGAGCCCACGGCGATCGCAGAGCTTCGCCAAGAACTGACGTGCAAAGACGGCTGAGGCCTCGCCCTGTCAGCTTGTCGCGTGAGGACTCTTGACCGCAGGAGCTAAAGGTGCTGGCGATCGCGCACCTGTAGGAGAGCCTCCGGCGACGATCCCGGACCGGTCCTCTAACCGCTCGTGCGGCCCAAGTCTCAGGACGCAACACAAAACGAAAGGTACCACCGGCTGGCACTGCCGCCCACCTGAAATACCGAAAGTTGTCTTTGGTCTAGCACGCGACAGATGTCATCTAGTTTGTCAACAATGCCGGTCATGGCCACACTCACGAGATGCGCTAGTCGTCGCGGCGCGGGTGCGTCTCCTCCCTGCGGATAGGGTCGTTCGGCCCTTGGCGACTGGGGCCATTGGAACTATGGTGCGTTTGGAGGTGGCGATGCTGACAATCGTTGCCTGCGCCGCAAATGGCGGCGACACCCAGGGAATCGCCGAGCAGACCCCAGCGAGCCTCTGAGCAGCCGGACACCTTTCTGACTAGTCAATAGCAGCTTGCTTGACACCCTGGCCACTGACGACCAGGGGCGCTTTTGCGAAAGGAGTAGCTCAATGGACTTGGAGAAGTATCGCCCGTTGTTCATCGGTGGGGAGTGGGTCGATCCGGTAAAAGGTGAGACCCAGGACGACATCAATCCCGCCACCGGCGAGACGATCGCGAAGATCGCCGTCGCCGATGCTGAAGACATCAACCGGGCCGTCGCCGCGGCACAGAAGGCCTATGACGAGATCTGGTTCGACACCCCGCCCAAAGAGCGCGCCGGCATGCTCTTAAAGCTCGCCGATGCCATCGACGCCCATGGCGACGAGTTCGCCCGCCTCGAGTCGATCGACGTGGGAAAGCCGATCACCTTGTCCAAAGGTGACATCCCCTTTATCACCGACAACCTGCGCTTTTTCGCAGGCGCGGCCCGCTGCCAGGAGGGAAAGGCCACCGGTGAGTACGAGAGGGGCTTCACCTCGATGATCCGCCGTGAGCCGCTCGGCGTCACCGCCGGCATCTGCCCGTGGAACTACCCCTTGATGATGGCCGCCTGGAAGATCGGGCCCGCTCTTGCAGCTGGGAACACCTCGATCATAAAGCCGGCCCAGATCACCCCTTTGACGACGCTTTATCTGGCCGAGCTGGCAGCTGAGATCCTGCCTCCGGGCGTCTTTAACGTCGTGACCGGGCGGGGGGCCGTCATCGGCGAGGCCATCACCCGTCACCCGGCTGTGCGCCTTGTCTCAGTGACCGGTGACACCGCCACGGGCAAGCTCATCGCGGCTGCTTGTGCAGAGACGGTGAAAAGGGCCCACCTCGAGCTCGGGGGCAAGGCCCCTGTCGTCGTCTTCGACGACGCCGATGTCGAGGCCTTGGTCGAGACCTTGAAGTTCGCCGGCTATGCCAACACCGGCCAGGACTGCACGGCCTCGTGCCGGGTCGTCGCCGGACCGAGGATCTATGACGAGCTCCTCTCGGCCCTCGTGCCTGCGGTCGAGTCGATCAAGGTCGGCAAGACCACCGATCCTGAAGTCGAGATGGGCCCGCTCGTGTCTGCCCGCCAGCGGGAGTCGGTGAAGGGCTTTGTGGAGCGTGCCGAGCACGCCGGGGGCAAGGTGCTCACCGGCGGTGAGGAGATCTCCGGCGAGGGATTCTTCTACAAGCCGACAGTTGTCACAGACGTCGACCAGCGTGCTGAGATCATCCAGCGCGAGGTCTTCGGCCCTGTCGTCACCGTGCAGCGCTTCAGTGACGAGGACGAGGCTGTGCGCTGGGCCAATGACGTCGACTACGGGCTCGCCTCTTCTGTGTGGACAAAGGACATCTCCCGGGCCATGCGCGTCTCGCGCAAGCTCCAGTACGGGGCCGTGTGGATCAACACCCACTTTTGGATCACGCCGGAGATGCCGCACGGTGGCTACAAAGAAAGCGGCTACGGCAAGGACATGTCGATGTACTCGCTCGAGGACTACACCCAGATCAAGCACGTGATGACCCCGCTCAACTAGGCCAGTGGGGCCGCGCCACACGACATTTGTGGGCGCGGCCCCGCCCTAGGGAGCTAAGCAGGTGGGATATTTCCCAGCTATTGAAGAACTCAGGGCTCGTGACACCGCCCCAGAAGGCCTCGCCATGCGCCTAGGCGGCGAGCTCACGAGAAGGTAAGAGCTATCGACTTCTCGGTCGCGATTTGGGCGACAAGCTACGTTGCCCGGCGGTATCTGGCGTGAGATAGCAGGGGGCGAGCCTGGCCGCCGCTTGCGTGGCCGCCGAGCCGACTACCCGGCCGATTAAGGGCCCGGCTCAGCTGAGCTCTACGAGCGCCGCTTCCAAGTCCGCGATATCGGCGCCGCGCTCGCGGAGGTCATCAAGGTTGATGTTGACGTTCGCGATGGCCCCCTCGCGGGCCGCGCTGAACATGGCAAGGGCGACTGACCAGTCACTCTTCATGACTGACCGCACCCTGCCGCCGAGATCCCTCAGCTCTTGCGCACGCTCAAAGGCGAGGCGGGCCGTCTCGAGCGGCACGTCGGCGGCGTGTCTGATGGCCGCGGTGAAAGCCTGTTCCGACTCGGGTCCGGGTTCGTTCTTCGTCGCCCTCCGGGCCACGACGGTGTCAGCGTAGGCCTGCGCGTCGAGCTCGACCAGGGCAAGGAACCGGGTCCGGGCGGCCTCGAACCGCTCCCGGGCCGGGTCGGGCGCGACCTCGTCCTTGGCAGCGGAGTAGGCGAGCACCATCTCGCCGAGCGCGGCTCCCATCGCGCCTGCCGCCGCGGCCGCGCTCCCGCCCCCAGGCGTCGGCGTCCGAGCCGCCAGGCGAGCGGTGAACTCGGCGAACGACTCGGTCGACTGGGTGCCACGCACCTTGCGCTCGAGGATCGTGCCACGGTCGAAGCTGTTGAGCTGCAGGTAGTACTCCGCCGCGTCGAACAGGGCATCTTCGGGCACGAGGCCGACGATCTCGGTCTCCTCGATGCCGACGCCATAGCGGGCGGCTTCTCGCCGTACCGCTTCCACGGCGCGGTGGATCGGCGTGCGCCGGTAGTCGGTCAGGTTCATCGAAACCTGCGCACGTTGACGCTCGCGGATGTCGAAGCCAAGCGCCTTGACCTCGGCCAGCCCGCCGTCGCGTGAGCGGACGGCCTTCGCCACGCGCTTGGCAATAGTGACATCTGGAGTAGTCAGGTAGGCGTTGTAGGCGATGAGCACTGGCCTGGCCCCGATCGCCACTGCGCCAGCGGTTGGGTGAACCCGCGGCTCGCCGATGTCTGGGAGCCGCGCAGGGTCGGTCGTGATTGCGTCCCTGATTCCCTCGAACTGCCCGGCCCTCACCTTTGCCAGGTCCTGGCGTTCCGGTCGCCTCGCAGCGAGCCCGTAGAGGTAGACAGGTATCGCGAGCTCGTGCCATGCCCATGTGCCGAGGGCCACGGCCAGCTCGACCGCCTGCTCGGTGGTGGCATCACCAAGGGGCACGAACGGCACGACGTCAGTGGCGCCCATGCGTGGGTGCTCACCCTGATGCTTGGTCAGGTCGATGAGCTCGGTGGCCGCCCGCATCATCTTCTTGACCGCCTCCAAGAGAGCGGGCCCTTCCCCGACAAGGGTCACGACACAACGGTTGTGGTCAGCGTTCTGCTCGGAGTCGAGCACGGTGACACCCGGGATCCCCTGAGCTTCGGCCACGATGCTGGCGATCTTGGCCTCGTCCCGACCCTCGGAGAAGTTTGGGACACATTCGAACCAGCTCACAGGAGACCTCCAGAATCTTCAGTCGCACCGACAAGGGTGAGACTAGTCGGGCGTCCTCGTCGACCTCGAAAGCCAGGCACTCCGCCGATGACGAGATCGCCCAGATCCGGCATCCGCCATGCTCGTAGAGGTACTGCCGGCGGCACGCCGTCGGCGCCACACCCACCGACGGCAGAGGCATGGGCCGCCCAGCCGCGCGAAAAGAGCTGCCAGGCCCGTACTCGCTCTCAACCGCCCTTGGCCGTCAGCTCGCCCGGCTCGGAGCACCGGTGCACATGACACTCCCGGTGGAGTCACGGTTCTGCTTCATTGCAAAGGTGCGAGTGGTACGACGTCACCTCAGCGTGACGATCTCCTTGTCGGCGTCAGTGGGCGTCTTGCCCATAAGCGCCGCCTGTAGGGCGGGGCGCCTCATCGTTGCGCTTTACGGCGTGGACTCGGTCTTCACGTGCGCTCGCATTGGGATGGCGAGCCCACTTGCCTCGGCGACGGCCTCTGCCTCCGGGTAGCCCGCATCCACGTGTCGGATGACACCGCTACCCGGGTCGTTGGTGAGGACGCGCTCGAGCTTCTCAGCGGCCAGGCTCGTCCCGTCGGCCACTGTGACCTGGCCAGCATGGATGGAACGACCTATGCCTACACCGCCGCCGTGGTGGATCGAGACCCACGAAGCACCCGAAGCGGTGTTCAACATCGCATTCAATAGCGGCCAGTCAGCGATGGCATCTGAGCCGTCGAGCATGTCCTCGGTCTCGCGGTAAGGAGAGGCGACCGACCCGCAGTCAAGGTGATCGCGCCCGATGACGATCGGCGCCTTCAAGGTGCCGTTGGCAACCATGTCGTTGAAGCGCAGCCCCAACCTGTCCCGTTCGCCGTAACCGAGCCAGCAGATCCGCGCCGGTAGGCCCTGGAAGTGGACCCGCTCGGACGCCATCTTGATCCAGCGACCGAGCGACTCGTTCTCCGGGAACTCCTCCAGCACAGCTTTGTCCGTGGCCGCGATGTCGCTCGGGTCACCTGACAGCGCTGCCCAGCGGAACGGCCCCTTCCCCTGGCAGAACAGGGGCCGGATATAAGCAGGGACGAATCCCGGGAAGTCGAAGGCGCGCGTGTATCCCGCGGTCTTGGCCTCGGCGCGGATCGAGTTGCCGTAGTCGAACACCTCGGCCCCGGCGTCAAGGAAGCCGACCATCGCCTCGACGTGGCGGGCCATCGACTCCCGGGCCATCTTCGTGAGCGCTACTGGGTCTTTCTCGCGCAGGTCCGCCATCTCCTCGACCGCTACGCCGCTCGGCACGTACATGAGCGGGTCGTGTGCAGAGGTCTGGTCGGTGACGACGTCGATCTCGGCGCCCATCGAGAGGAGATGGGGCACGACGTCGGCCGCGTTGCCGAGCACGCCAATTGAGAGGGGCTGCCGGCTGCGCTTTGCGACCATTGCCCGTTCGACGGCGTCGTCGACGCTCTCGGCGGCGACGTCGAGATACCCAGACTCGAGCCGTCTCTCGATACGGGACTGGTCGACCTCGACGCACAGGGCCACTCCCCCGTTCATGGTGACCGCCAGGGGCTGAGCTCCTCCCATCCCGCCGAGGCCGGCGGTGAGGGTGACCGTTCCGGCGAGCGTGCCGCCGTAGCGCTTCTCCCCTATCGCCGCAAAGGTCTCGTAGGTGCCCTGCAAGATGCCTTGGGTCCCTATGTAGATCCACGACCCAGCTGTCATCTGGCCGAACATGGTGAGCCCGAGCGCGTCGAGGCGGCGGAACTCCTCCCAGGTCGCCCAGTCCGGTACGAGGTTGGCATTGGCAATGAGCACCCGCGGCGCCCACTCGTGGGTGCGGAAGACTCCGACCGGCTTGCCTGACTGAACGAGAAGAGTCTCTTCGGGGCCGAGCTCACGCAGGCTCGCGATGATGGCGTCGTAGGCGGCCCAGCTGCGCGCCGCCTTGCCGCCGCCCCCGTAGACGATCAGCTGGTCCGGGTGCTCGGCAATGTCGGGATCGAGGTTGTTCATCAGCATGCGCATGGCCGCTTCTTGTGGCCAGCCTTTGCAGGAGAGTTGGCTGCCATGCGGTGCACGTACGGTGCGAGGTCCAATTGCTCATCGCGTCACCGATGAGCCGACTCGACGGGACTGGAGAAGGCACTTTTGATCTGTGGGGGCGTCATGCCCTCCACCTTATGCAACGGGCGGGAGAGGCCGCTCGACCCGATCGAGCTCAGGGTCCGGCAGCCGTTGGCACCGCCGAGATGTGAGACCAGGCCTGAGCTAGCCAGTCGTGTTCATGAACAGAGCCTCCACTCCGATCGCTCTCAGGTCTGCCGCCATTGCCCCCGATTTGGTACCGCCGTAATTGCTGTCCGGTCTGAGACTTCTCGTGCGCAAATGAGAACACGGCCAGGAGGTCGAGGTTGGGGAGGTCGGGAGGAGGTTTGTCCCGCGATAGCCGCAGTCCTCGGCGTCAGGTCGCCATGGCGAGCTTCCCCAAGCTTCTCGTCTCACGGACAGGGCGTTCTGGAAAACGAGCTGCGGTTTTACACCTCAGCGGTTATTTCGTATAGTAAAGAAATGCCGCGCCGGCGAGGCACCCCGGAACTCATGAGGGGGCTCAATCGCAGCATCGTCGTCGACGCAATCCGTCAACACGGGACTCTCACTCGCGCCGATCTCGTCCGCCTCACCTCGATCAGCCCGGCCTCGGTGTCTGCGATCGTGGCCGACCTCATCAAGGACGGGCTCTTACGCGAGCAGGGCCGGACGCCAAGTGACGTCGGCCGTCCCGGTCGGCTGGTGCGCTTCGCGGACCGGGTACTGCTCATCGGTTGCGACCTCGGCTCGGCGGAAGGCTTCCGCATCGGGCTCATGCGGCTGTCTGGCGAACTCGTCGAGTCCCAGGTTGTCGAGGTCCCTGCCCGAGCCCCGAGCCCCGAGCGCGTGGCCCGATTCCTCTCCGAGTACGTGACCCGGACGACGTCGCGCATCAAAGGAGCCCGCATCGTCGGGGCCGGCATCGGGGTGCCGGGAGTCGTCGACGCCGCTACCGGTCACGTCCAGATCGCTCCGCTTCTCGGGTGGGAGAACGTCGAGTTTGGCGAGTCAATGAGCCGGTCGCTCGGCATCCCCGTCTACGTGGACAACGACGTCACCTTCGCCCTGGCCGCAGAGGTCGACCGGGGTGCGGCCACCAATGCCCGAGACGCCATCCTCGTGACCTTCGCCGAAGGCGTCGGCGGAGCGGTGCTCTTGGACGGGAAGATCTACCGCGGTCGTGGGGCAGCCGGCGAGATGGGCTTCGTGGTCACTGATGCCGCACGGCAAGAAGGCGACTACCGCGGTCTCGGGACGTTCGAGTGCCAGCTCTTCGAGCTGGTGGCAGAAGACGCTCGGCGAGACGGCATCGATGTCGGCCTCTACGAAGAACAAACAGCTCGCCTTGTGCACAGTCTCGTACGTTCAAGAAAAGGTGCCTCGTTCTCCGAGGACATCTCCTTGCAGCTCGTCCGGACGATCGCCGCAGCTCTGGCCTCTTCCATCGCGCTGTTGGACCCCGAGGTCGTCCTGCTCTCCGGCTGGATCGAGGTCGCAGGTCAGGCGCTGCTCGACCGGATCGTCGATCAGGTCAGCCGACTCGTGCCGAGCATGCCCGCGATGCAGTTCTCCTCTCTCGGCGAGGACCGTGTAGTGACCGGGGCGGCGCTCGCTGCTTGTAGGGCGGCCCTTGCGGACGTTCAGGTGGTGGAGCGTGCGATGTAGCAGCTTCGGCGAGGAGCTCGCCGGGATTCAGTCGATCGAGAAACGGATCAGATAGTGGGCAACAGCTCGCCAGTGAGAATAAGGGTTTCGTGAGTCTCCGGGCTGGACGGCTTGCATGGAGGGCCGGCTGATGTCGGCTGTCATCGCTTTGGACATCGGCGGCAGCGGCGTGAGGGCGGCCCGTGTCGAGGACGGAGTGATCGTGCGTCGGGCAAGTCTCGCCCTTGTCCCAGGCGCGGCGGCCCCAGAAGCAGCAGAGACCTTGCGGGAGGCCGTTCGCTCACTCGAGCCCACTCCAGCAGATAGTGCGCTCGGGGTCGCCTTTCCAGGCTTCCTCGACCCGATGGGCCGTGTCCTGCCCGGCATCTACCTGCCCGGCTTCGTCGGGATGGACTTCGCCGACCCGCTCGGGCCATTGATGACAAACCGCCCGATCGCTGTCCTCCCCGACGTGGCCGCAGCCGCCCTGGCCGAGGCCAACGCGACTGGCTTTGAGTGCCGGCTCCTCTGCATATGCCTCGGAACTGGGGCCAACGCCGCTCTCGTCGCTGGTGGGGCTGTCGTCAACCTGGCGGGAGGCTGCCT
>CAVRYE010000012.1:0-570435 GCA_963725355.1 uncultured Acidimicrobiaceae bacterium | reverse complement strand
CGCGCCCGATGACGATCGGCGCCTTCAAGGTGCCGTTGGCAACCATGTCGTTGAAGCGCAGCCCCAACCTGTCCCGTTCGCCGTAACCGAGCCAGCAGATCCGCGCCGGTAGGCCCTGGAAGTGGACCCGCTCGGACGCCATCTTGATCCAGCGACCGAGCGACTCGTTCTCCGGGAACTCCTCCAGCACAGCTTTGTCCGTGGCCGCGATGTCGCTCGGGTCACCTGACAGCGCTGCCCAGCGGAACGGCCCCTTCCCCTGGCAGAACAGGGGCCGGATATAAGCAGGGACGAATCCCGGGAAGTCGAAGGCGCGCGTGTATCCCGCGGTCTTGGCCTCGGCGCGGATCGAGTTGCCGTAGTCGAACACCTCGGCCCCGGCGTCAAGGAAGCCGACCATCGCCTCGACGTGGCGGGCCATCGACTCCCGGGCCATCTTCGTGAGCGCTACTGGGTCTTTCTCGCGCAGGTCCGCCATCTCCTCGACCGCTACGCCGCTCGGCACGTACATGAGCGGGTCGTGTGCAGAGGTCTGGTCGGTGACGACGTCGATCTCGGCGCCCATCGAGAGGAGATGGGGCACGACGTCGGCCACGTTGCCGAGCACGCCAATTGAGAGGGGCTGCCGGCTGCGCTTTGCGACCATTGCCCGTTCGACGGCGTCGTCGACGCTCTCGGCGGCGACGTCGAGATACCCAGACTCGAGCCGTCTCTCGATACGGGACTGGTCGACCTCGACGCACAGGGCCACTCCCCCGTTCATGGTGACCGCCAGGGGCTGAGCTCCTCCCATCCCGCCGAGGCCGGCGGTGAGGGTGACCGTTCCGGCGAGCGTGCCGCCGTAGCGCTTCTCCCCTATCGCCGCAAAGGTCTCGTAGGTGCCCTGCAAGATGCCTTGGGTCCCTATGTAGATCCACGACCCAGCTGTCATCTGGCCGAACATGGTGAGCCCGAGCGCGTCGAGGCGGCGGAACTCCTCCCAGGTCGCCCAGTCCGGTACGAGGTTGGCATTGGCAATGAGCACCCGCGGCGCCCACTCGTGGGTGCGGAAGACTCCGACCGGCTTGCCTGACTGAACGAGAAGAGTCTCTTCGGGGCCGAGCTCACGCAGGCTCGCGATGATGGCGTCGTAGGCGGCCCAGCTCCGCGCCGCCTTGCCGCCGCCCCCGTAGACGATCAGCTGGTCCGGGTGCTCGGCAATGTCGGGATCGAGGTTGTTCATCAGCATGCGCATGGCCGCTTCTTGTGGCCAGCCTTTGCAGGAGAGTTGGCTGCCATGCGGTGCACGTACGGTGCGAGGTCCAATTGCTCATCGCGTCACCGATGAGCCGACTCGACGGGACTGGAGAAGGCACTTTTGATCTGTGGGGGCGTCATGCCCTCCACCTTATGCAACGGGCGGGAGAGGCCGCTCGACCCGATCGAGCTCAGGGTCCGGCAGCCGTTGGCACCGCCGAGATGTGAGACCAGGCCTGAGCTAGCCAGTCGTGTTCATGAACAGAGCCTCCACTCCGATCGCTCTCAGGTCTGCCGCCATTGCCCCCGATTTGGTACCGCCGTAATTGCTGTCCGGTCTGAGACTTCTCGTGCGCAAATGAGAACACGGCCAGGAGGTCGAGGTTGGGGAGGTCGGGAGGAGGTTTGTCCCGCGATAGCCGCAGTCCTCGGCGTCAGGTCGCCATGGCGAGCTTCCCCAAGCTTCTCGTCTCACGGACAGGGCGTTCTGGAAAACGAGCTGCGGTTTTACACCTCAGCGGTTATTTCGTATAGTAAAGAAATGCCGCGCCGGCGAGGCACCCCGGAACTCATGAGGGGGCTCAATCGCAGCATCGTCGTCGACGCAATCCGTCAACACGGGACTCTCACTCGCGCCGATCTCGTCCGCCTCACCTCGATCAGCCCGGCCTCGGTGTCTGCGATCGTGGCCGACCTCATCAAGGACGGGCTCTTACCGCGAGCAGGGCCGGACGCCAAGTGACGTCGGCCGTCCCGGTCGGCTGGTGCGCTTCGCGGACCGGGTACTGCTCATCGGTTGCGACCTCGGCTCGGCGGAAGGCTTCCGCATCGGGCTCATGCGGCTGTCTGGCGAACTCGTCGAGTCCCAGGTTGTCGAGGTCCCTGCCCGAGCCCCGAGCCCCGAGCGCGTGGCCCGATTCCTCTCCGAGTACGTGACCCGGACGACGTCGCGCATCAAAGGAGCCCGCATCGTCGGGGCCGGCATCGGGGTGCCGGGAGTCGTCGACGCCGCTACCGGTCACGTCCAGATCGCTCCGCTTCTCGGGTGGGAGAACGTCGAGTTTGGCGAGTCAATGAGCCGGTCGCTCGGCATCCCCGTCTACGTGGACAACGACGTCACCTTCGCCCTGGCCGCAGAGGTCGACCGGGGTGCGGCCACCAATGCCCGAGACGCCATCCTCGTGACCTTCGCCGAAGGCGTCGGCGGAGCGGTGCTCTTGGACGGGAAGATCTACCGCGGTCGTGGGGCAGCCGGCGAGATGGGCTTCGTGGTCACTGATGCCGCACGGCAAGAAGGCGACTACCGCGGTCTCGGGACGTTCGAGTGCCAGCTCTTCGAGCTGGTGGCAGAAGACGCTCGGCGAGACGGCATCGATGTCGGCCTCTACGAAGAACAAACAGCTCGCCTTGTGCACAGTCTCGTACGTTCAAGAAAAGGTGCCTCGTTCTCCGAGGACATCTCCTTGCAGCTCGTCCGGACGATCGCCGCAGCTCTGGCCTCTTCCATCGCGCTGTTGGACCCCGAGGTCGTCCTGCTCTCCGGCTGGATCGAGGTCGCAGGTCAGGCGCTGCTCGACCGGATCGTCGATCAGGTCAGCCGACTCGTGCCGAGCATGCCCGCGATGCAGTTCTCCTCTCTCGGCGAGGACCGTGTAGTGACCGGGGCGGCGCTCGCTGCTTGTAGGGCGGCCCTTGCGGACGTTCAGGTGGTGGAGCGTGCGATGTAGCAGCTTCGGCGAGGAGCTCGCCGGGATTCAGTCGATCGAGAAACGGATCAGATAGTGGGCAACAGCTCGCCAGTGAGAATAAGGGTTTCGTGAGTCTCCGGGCTGGACGGCTTGCATGGAGGGCCGGCTGATGTCGGCTGTCATCGCTTTGGACATCGGCGGCAGCGGCGTGAGGGCGGCCCGTGTCGAGGACGGAGTGATCGTGCGTCGGGCAAGTCTCGCCCTTGTCCCAGGCGCGGCGGCCCCAGAAGCAGCAGAGACCTTGCGGGAGGCCGTTCGCTCACTCGAGCCCACTCCAGCAGATAGTGCGCTCGGGGTCGCCTTTCCAGGCTTCCTCGACCCGATGGGCCGTGTCCTGCCCGGCATCTACCTGCCCGGCTTCGTCGGGATGGACTTCGCCGACCCGCTCGGGCCATTGATGACAAACCGCCCGATCGCTGTCCTCCCCGACGTGGCCGCAGCCGCCCTGGCCGAGGCCAACGCGACTGGCTTTGAGTGCCGGCTCCTCTGCATATGCCTCGGAACTGGGGCCAACGCCGCTCTCGTCGCTGGTGGGGCTGTCGTCAACCTGGCGGGAGGCTGCCTAGGGCGATGCCGCCCACGTCGTAGTGGACCCCGACGGGCCGCGTTGCACTTGTGGTGGACGAGGATGCCTCGAGTCGGTGTGCTCGGGCCGGGCGATGGCCCGAGATGGTGCCCAGTTCGGCTTCCCTGACGCAGCCGCCGTGTGCGATGCGGCACGCGCCGTTGATCGCCATGCCCTCACCCTCGTCGAACAGGCAGGGCGGGCGCTTGGTCGGGCCATCGCCTCTTGGGCTGCCATGACCTTCCCGGACCTCGTCGTCGTGACCGGTGGGATGTCACTTGCCGGCGAGCTGCTACTGACTCCGGCACGCGCCGAGATGCACCGGGTCGGTTCTCCCGAGATCGTCGCCCGCCTGGACACCCAAGTCGGGCGATGTGCGGCTGATGCTGCCCTCCTCGGGGCGGCGATTGAAGCCGAGAGAGTCAAAAAAGCTGTAAGAGCGGCGGCAGCGCCGCTGTCAGGAAAGTGAAACAACCGCCCGTGAGCGGGCCCGGAAGATAGGGAGAAAGGTAATGACCGAACGCGAAGTCCAGATGAGCCGGAGGGACCTGCTCAGGTACGCAGCACAAGGCGCGGTGGTGCTCGGAGCCGGAAGCGTGCTCTCCGCGGCCGCCTCCGGAGCCGCCACCGCCTCCACAGCGATGAGGTCGGAGGCGTCAACCAAGATCAAGCGTGGCGGGACACTGCAGGCAGGTCTCAGCGGCGGAAGCAGCTCGGACACCCTCGACCCGCAGAACTGGGTGAACCTTGTAGACGGGGCCAGGGTCTATGCGTTGTACAACCCGCTGGTCGATTTCGACCTCAACGTGCGACCAGTGTTGAGCCTGGCCGACGAGCTCACAGCAAGTAGTAACGCCATGAAGTGGACGATCAGGGTGAAGCCGGACATCGAGTTCCACAACGGCAAGACGCTCAGCGCCGATGACGTTCTCTTCAGCTTCCAACGCATAGTGAACCCCAAGACACCTGCCCTTGGTGCCATATCGCTCAAAGCGCTCGACATCGCCAACGCGAGGAAGCTCGACAAACTGACGATCGAGATCCCCTGCCACACGCCTTTCTCTCCACTCGCCGACATACTCGCCTCCTACGACTTTTTCATCGTGCCGGTCGGCTTCGACCTGAAGAACCCGGTCGGGACCGGACCGTTCAAGTACCAGTCGTTCACCGCCGGACAGCAGAGCACCTTCGTGCGCAACGAGAACTACTGGGAAAGCGGCCTGCCCTACATCGACAAGCTGGTGATCAGCGACCTACCGGATGAGGTCAGCCAGGTCAACGGGCTGGGGAGCGGTGCCCTCGACGTGATCGACCTGCTCTCCGCGGACTCGATCGCCCCGGTTCGTTCCAACGGTGGCAGCGTGATCATCACCAAGGGCGGCGGCTACACGCCCTTCACGATGCGCGTCGACCAGCCGCCGTTCAACGACGTTCGTGTCCGCCAGGCCTTCCGCCTCATCTGTGACCGCCGAGCCATGCTCAACACCGTCTTCAGCGGCTACGGCACGCTCGGCAACGACGTGTTCGGCTTGTGGGACGCCGTGTACGACACCGCACTTCCCCAACGTGAGCAGGACATTGCACAAGCCAAGAAGCTCCTCGCCAAGGCCGGGCATTCCAACTTGAGCGTGACTTTGGTGACAAGTGCCATCGGGTCGGGAACCGTGCAGGTCGCTCAGGTGCTCAAGCAGCAGGCACAAGCAGCTGGCGTGACGGTGAACCTGAAGAACGTGACGAGCTCAGAGTTCTTCGGACCGAATTACCTGAGCTGGACCTTCGCTCAGGACTACTGGAACTACTACCCGTACTTCTCCAACGTCCTGCAGGGCACGCTCGCCGGGGCCCCGTTCAATGAGTGCCATACGAACAACCCGACCTACACCAAGCTCTACACCCAAGCCGTGGCGACTTTGGACGAATCCAAGCGCGCCGAGATCGCCCACGAGATGCAGGAAATGGAGTACTCGAGCGAAGCCAGCGGCTACATCATCCCCTACTTCAACCCCGTTATCGACGGCTACGCCTCGCGCGTGCACGGGGTCGTCTCGTCCAAGACCGGCCTTCCCCTCGGCGCGTACGGCTTCAAGCGGATGTGGCTGTCATAGCCCGCGACAAAAGTTCACGACAGTGACAACACCCGCGCCCATTTTCGGCGACCGCCCCCGAGCCGGCCACTGGCCGCTCGGGGCGGCGGTGCCGACATCTGCTGGCGTGATGGTCGCCGGCGGCAGGCGATGATCGCACGCGCCCGTGTGCGGCGGCGGGCATGGGCGAGGGCTCACCCTCTCGTCTCGCTCGTCGCGGTGAGGACCTGCCAGGGCATCATCACGCTCTGGCTGGTGTCGCTCGTCGTGTTCGCCGCCACTCAGCTGCTGCCGGGAAACGCCGCTCGGGCGATACTCGGGTTCTCAGCAACCCCGCAACGGATCCGGGCGCTCGAACTGGAGCTGGGGCTCAACAGGGGCTGGTGGTCGCAATATTGGGGATGGCTCTCGGGGCTACCGGTCGGGCGGCTCGGCTCGAGCCTCGCCAACAGCGAGCCGGTTTGGCGCCTCGTCGAGCCACGGCTGTTGAACTCGGCGGTGCTGGTGGCGCTGAGCGGCGTCATCGGCTGCCTGCTCGGCATCATTCTCGGCGCCGTGGCCGCGCTGCGTCACGGCAGCGTTCTCGACAACGTCTTGACCGTGGTCGCCCTCGCCCTGCTCGCGGTTCCCGAGTTCGTCATCGCCATCGGGGCGGTCATCTTGTTCTCGACAGTGGTCTTCCACCTCCTTCCGGGCGTGTCGCTCCTCACGCCGGGCGAGAACATCCTCCAGGCCCCCCGCCTGCTCGTGTTGCCGACCCTCAGTCTCGTCGTCGTAACGGTCCCCTACGTCTACCGGATGACTAGAGCCGCCACGCTCGAGGCGCTCGAGTCGCCCTATGTGGAGATGGCCCGCCTGAAGGGGCTCCCGCGTTGGCGGGTGCTCGTTCAGCACGCTCTTCCCAACGCCTTGCCGCCCACGATCCAGGTGGTGGGCCTCACCTTCTTGCGCCTCGCAGGCGGCATAGTCCTCGTCGAGGAGGTGTTCGACTTCCCGGGCATCGGCCAAGGCCTTGTCAACGCGGTGACCGACCGCGACATCCCGGTCATCCAGTTCATCGTCATCGCCCTGGCTGGGTTCTACGTCGTCATCAACATCACGACCGACGTCCTCGCCCTTCTTGCCTCGCCCAGACGAAGGATCCCGACGTGACCGCGCTTGCCCCAGGCGTGGCGCCAGCAGCGTCGGCGCGTTTGCGGCGCCACGAGTGGCTGAGCCTGCTGCGCAGGGCGGCAGCAAGCCGCCGTGGCGCCATCGGGCTGTCGCTCGCCGCCCTTGTCGTGATCATCGCCATAGTCGGGGCCATCTGGACACCCCAGACGCCAACGGCGTTCCTTTACGCGCCCTTCCAGGCACCGTCGGCCCATGTGCTGCTGGGCTCGGACTACCTCGGGCGTGACGTCTTGTCACGTGTGCTCGCCGGCGGCTGGGTGCTGCTCGTCATGGCAACCGCGGCAACGGTCATCGGCGTCAGCCTCGGCGCTTTTCAGGGCATCGAGGCTGCCTATCTCGGTGGCCGGACCGACACAATGATCATGCGCGGCATGGACGTCTTCCTAGCCTTTCCCCAGATCGTCCTCGCTCTGCTGATTGTCGGGACCGTCGGGCCGAAGCTCTGGCTGATCGTGCTCGCCGTGGGTCTAGGTCACGTGCCCCAGGTGGCCCGCGTCATGCGGGCGGCGGCTCTCGACGTATCGGAACGTGACTTCGTCAAAGCCGTCGAGATGCAGGGCGTCAAGCCGACCCGTGTGATCACCCAGGAGATTCTGCCGAACCTCGTCAGCCCGCTCATGGTCGAGCTAGGGCTGCGCCTCACGTACTCGATCGTGATCATCGCCGGCCTCTCCTTCCTAGGCTTCGGCCAGCAGCCCCCCGCCGCGAGCTGGGGGCTCATGATCAGCGAGAACAGGATCGGCCTTCAGTCAAATCCCTGGGCCGTAATAGTCCCCGCCGCACTCATCGCCATGCTGGCCATCGGCACCAACCTGTTTGCTGACGCGCTCGCCCGGGTCGCCATCGGCGCTGACCGTCAGGTCGAACAGGCCTTCGTCCGCAACGAAACCGCTAGGAGCGCTCAGTGAGCACGCCCCCTCCGGACAGGATCAGCCTTGAGGTCAGGGCCCTCCAGGTGTGCTTGGCGGGAACGAGGACCGACGTCGTCTCCGAGGTCGACTTCCAGGTAGCTCCAGGAGAAGTGCTCGGCCTTGTGGGCGAGTCGGGCTCGGGCAAGACGACCGTCGCTCTGGCTCTTCTCGGCTATGCGAGGAGAGGCCTGCACATAACTGGCGGCCAGGTCGTGCTCGACGGCCAGAACATCCTCGGACTTGGGGAACGGGAGTTGCCGGGACTGCGCGGGGGCCGGGTCGCCTACGTCCCTCAGGAGCCGTCGGCAGCACTGAACCCGGTTCGCCGCGTAGGCAAGCAGATCGCCGAGATCCTGCTCGTCCACGAAGGGGAAGGCTCCAAGCACGCCGACGTCGCCGGGCGCGTGCGCGAGGTGCTCGCCGCGGTCGACCTGCCTACCGACGCCGCCTTCCTGCGCCGTTTCCCCCATCAGCTCTCCGGTGGCCAGCAACAGCGGGTAGTCATCGCCATGGCTTTCGCCTGCCGCCCCGGGGTGATCGTGTTTGACGAGCCGACAACCGGGCTCGACGTGACCACACAGCGGCACTTCCTCGAGCTGATCGCGGAGCTGTGCACGACGAGCGGAGTCGCCGCGGTGTATGTGTCCCATGACCTCGCCGTCGTAGGTCAGGTGGCAAGCGACGTAGCGGTCATGTACTCGGGCCGTATCGTCGAGCTCGGACCGACCGCCACAGTCTTCGAGAAGCCGGTGCACCCTTACACCCGCCTGCTCATGCGGGCTGTGCCTTCGCTCGAGAAGCCAGAGGTGATGGAGGGTATAGAGGGCCAGCCCCCGAGACCGGCGAGTCGCCCAGAGGGATGCTCGTTCGCACCACGGTGTCCCGACGTGGGACCGGAGTGCCTCGTGCTCCCGCCGGCGATGGTGGAGGTCTCAGAACGCCACCGCGTCCGCTGCGCCAGGATTCAACAGGGCGCCGAGCGACCAGTGGACCGCCGGGCTGTCCTCTTGGAAGACCGGGCCGCTTCCGCGCCCGCTGTGCTCGAGGTCCGGGGCCTGCTGGCCTCGTTCGGGACGAACGAAGTGCTCCACGACGTCGACCTCGCCCTTCCTGCCAATACCTGCGTCGCCGTTGTCGGCGAGTCCGGTTCGGGCAAGACGACCCTTGCCCGCTGCATCGTCGGGATGCACACGAACTGGCAGGGGGCAATCTCATATAAGGGCGAGGCGCTTGCCCACGGTGCTCGCCAGCGCAGCAAGGAAACCCTGAAACGGATCCAGTACGTGTTCCAGGACCCCTACACCGCGCTCAACCCGCGGAGGACGATCGGTCAGCTCGTCGCCCAGCCCATCGACCACTTCTACTCGCTGGCACGAGACGAGGCGGACGCAAGGGTCATCGAGGTGCTCGAGGAGGTGTCACTTTCCTCCGCCTTCTTGAACCGCTACCCCGACCAGCTCTCGGGAGGCGAGCGCCAGCGTGCCGCCATCGCCCGGGCGCTCGCCGCCGAGCCGGAACTGCTCGTGTGTGACGAGGTGTCCTCCGCACTCGACGTCTCGGTGCAGGCCGTCATCATCGAACTCCTGCGACGTCTACAGGCAGAGCACCACCTGGCGATGCTCTTCATCACTCACAACCTGGCCCTTGTGCGCGGGATCGCCCAATCGGTCGTCGTGCTCTCAGGCGGGAGGGTCGTTGAGCGTGGCGCGGTCGAGGATGTCTTCGAGCGGCCCCGCGATCCCTACACGATCAGGCTCATGTCGGATGCGCCAAGGCTCTCGACCGCGGCAGCGGCGGCTGGGGGCCAGGCAGTTACGACCTCGACCGACCAAGTCAGTTAGCCACAAGGAGGTAGTCATGGGCACGATCAACCGCCTGTCGGTGAGCGAAGTGACCACGCTGCACTCCAGTTTCGACTCCGACGTGGCGAGCTACCACGCCGCCGGACTTGGAGGCATCGGGGTGTGGGAGTCCAAGCTCGACGGCCGCGACCTTCGAGAGACGGCCGATCACCTCGAGGAGGCCGGCCTCAAGGTGACCAACCTCGTGCCGACGGGGAACTCGGTGTTTCCCAACGCCCTCGACCGCGAACCTTTGAACCCCCGGGAACGAACTGACACCTTGATCGCCAAGCTGCCTACTCTTGGCCTGCTCGAGCCGGAGACCATTGTCGTAGTCACCGGCAACGTCCCAGGTGTGGACTCCTCCGAGCTGCGCTGGCGTTGTGTGTCTGAGCTGCGACGAGTAGCCCAGCGAGCGGGCGAGCTGGGCATGAGGCTGGCGCTTGAGCCCATGCACCCTTGCGCCGCGGATGACTTCAGTTTCGTGGACAGCCTGGCGGACGCGGCAGATCTCGTCGGTGACGTCGGACAACCTGCTCTCGGGATCCTTTTCGACATGTGGCACGTGGGCCAAGGCCCCAAGGCTGTCGCGCAGCTGCGCGAATACAGCGACCTCGTAGTGGGGGTCCACGTCGCCGACGCCCTCGCACCGACGCGCTGGCTGGGCCGATAGGCGCTTTCCAGGAGAGGGCACCCTTCCCATCGGAGAATTCGTTGACGTTCTCGAGGCCGCCGGGTTCCAGGGCAGCTACGACGTGGAGATCTTTTCCGACGATGGCACCTTCGGGAGCCATTTTCCCGATTCGCTATGGCAGCTGCCCGACGATGTATGCCTAGCCCGAGCCAGCGACCTCTTAAGACGACTACTCAACAGTATGTGTCCCGTTACGGCGACGCCCCCGGGCGTGGGCCCCTAAGAAGCCATGTTCAAACAAGGAAGGCGCCATGTCTGAGAAACCGGTACGAATCGGCATCATCGGCTCGCAGTTCGAGGCCGACATCCATGCAGCCTCCATCGCCATGGGGCGGCTCGGAGTGGCCGTCGCCGTTGCCTCCCCGACCCCGGGGCACGCAGAGGAGATGGCGAAGCGCTACGACATCGAGCGGAGCTACACCGACTACACCGAGATGCTGAAGGACCCGAGCATCGAGATGGTCACAGTGGCGGCACCGAACTACCTGCACTGCGAGATAGCCCTCAACGCCGTGGCGGCAGGCAAGCACGTCGTGATGGAAAAGCCGATGGCGATGACGGTCGCCGAGTGCGACCGCATGAACGAGGCGGCAGCCCATAACGGCGTGCACCTTCTTTACGCCGAAGAGCTCTACTTCACCCCGAAATACGTCAAAGCCAAGGAGATGGCCGACCAGGGTGCCTTCGGCGAGGTCTATCTCGTTAAGCAGTCCGAGATGCACTTCGGGCCTCATGCCGATTGGTTCTGGGACGTGGACCGCTCCGGGGGCGGCGTGTTCATGGACATGGGCTGCCACGGACTCGCCTTTTGCTACTGGTTCCTCGGCAGGCCTGCACCGGTGGCGATCACGGCCCAGATGGGCACCTATGTGCACGGCGACAAGACCACGGGAGAGGACCACTCATTCGCTGTGGTCGAGTTCGCCAACGGCGCACTCGGGCACATAGAGGACAGCTGGGCCCGCCGGGGCGGCATGGACGACCGCGTTGAGGTCTACGGCGACAAAGGTGTCACCTATGCCAACTTGCACATGGGCAATGCCTTGCCGACCTACTCAGAGAGCGGCTACGGCTACGCAGTAGAGAAGGCGCCGAGCACGCAGGGCTGGACGTACCCCGTCTACGAGGAGCTATGGAACTATGGCTTCCCGCAAGAGATGGAGCACTTCGCGCGCGCTGCGTAAGGGAAATGGAGGCGCCTCAGGCGACCGGACATGACGGCCGCGTAGTTCAAGAGCTGCTCTACGCTGGCTATCAGTCGGCTGGCTCGGGACGGCGCGTCGAGCTGCCTTTCGACTCTTCAGACGTGGCCCGACCCATAGACCTTTGGCGTTCGCCTCTGGCCATGTGAGCAATCAAGCGGCCGTGATCGGGGTCCTCCGCGCGGCTCTTTACGAGAGAGCCCCGGCCTCAGTTTGCTGAAACGGCGGGGAACCCACCGGGCTGCCTCATTGCCATCATCTGGAAGATCTCCTCCGGCGCGACACGGGCAAAGCCGTCCGGGCGTGAGCGGACGACGTTGAGGATGTGGCCGTCGAAGACCTTCTCGATGCGCGCCCAAGACTCGTGTATGTCGGCGATCTGCAGGTCGAAGAGCCGTTCTGGTGCTCTGCCCCCCTCGAGAAACGACCGACGGGCGGCGTCTTCATCGCCAGTGAACCACCACGGCTGGAAACCTGTACGGACCAGCTGACGAACCCTGCCCAGCAGCGACGGCACGAACCCCCAGTCGAGCACGACGTCCGGTCCCCGAGCTTTCAGGTTCTCGGCCACCTTGAGCACGTTGAAGACGTCGCGATGGAGAAGCAATTGAATCGCGGGGTCGTCCTCGAGCGCCGTGTCCACATCGATGTGCAGATAGCCGTGAGTAGCTTCGAGCCAGCGAGAGAACTCGGTCTTGCCCGTGCCGGGGAGACCGGCGATCAGCAGATGAGCCATGTGCGATTCTCGCTCACCTTCAACCAGTCCGCTCGAGTGCCTCCGCGCCCACTGCCCTCCGGCGCCAGCGCCGTCGAAGGATCGCAACAGTTCCGCAATCGTCCAAACCCTGCCACCGCCTACGCTGAGAGTCCTCCGGCGGACCCGGACCGTCGACCTCCTTCAGGCACAACAGCCTGGGACGACTCTGGCCTGAGGCCAAAAGGGAGGTGGTTGGCCTAAAAGGCGGCCCCGAGCTGTGCTTGTCACGAATGCTCCCTTCGCTCAAAGCAACGTCTCAGGCGACATCGGTTATGACAAACCACTTGCGGGAATGACGGCAATGTTTCGTCCTTGACAATTTCATTGCGACTTCGTTACACTCAGTGTATGAGACATCCAACCAAAGCCACAGTCATCGCCCTGGGTGCCGCGGCAGGCATACTTCTCATCTGTGCTTCCGCGGTCCAGGCCCAACCGCTACGAACCGGCTCCTCGACTAAGTTCCAGCAAGCGCAGCAAGCTCTCGAACACCAGATAATCGCCCGACAGGTCCAGCTGACCCTGCTCGGGACCGAGGTCGTTGACGCTCCCAACGTCGCGACCGCAGACCGCACGGCACTGTCGACCATCATCACCGACGAGCAGGCAGCGCTCGTGACAGACGCCAATGACGCGGCGGCAGCGACCACCTACGCCCAGCTCGATGCAGTACACCAAGCCGTAATAAATGGTGAAAGGGTGTACGTGGTGGTCACGGCGCAGGTGAACCTGGTGATCACGGCCGACAACGACACGGTGACCGAGACCGGCTACACGAGCCTCGTCACAGAGCTGACGCCTCTCGTCTCCGAGCTCGGTTCGACCACGGCGACGACGTTGCTCGGCGACATCACCTCACGAGTCACGGCCGCCTCGAGCTTGACGACGGGCGTGTCCACTGAGGCACTCGCCCTGACTCCGGCCGGCTACCCCGGCAACGAGAGTCAGATCAGGACCTGGACCTACCAGCTCTCCCAGGTTGCCAAGGACCTTTCGATCGCCAAGGCCGAGGTCAAGCAGATCGAGGACATAGCCCTCGGCGTGCACCGGGTTCACCTCCCCAAGCCCGCTCCTGTCACCTCTGTCACCTCCTCGACCAAGTTCCAGCAAGCACAGCTGGCCCTCGAGCACGAGATCATCGCCCGCCAGGTGCAACTTGCCCTGCTCGGAACCGAGGTTGTCGACGCTGCCAACCTCACTTCCTCGGACCGCACGGCCCTGAGCACTCTCATCACCAATGAGCAGACCGCGCTAGGCACCGATGCCACCAACGCGGCCGCCGCAACAACTTTTGCCGAGCTCGACGCGATTCGCACCGCCGTCATCAGCGACGAGCGCGTGTACGCAGTCGTCACCGGCCAAGTGGGCCTCGTGATCGCCGCCGACAACGACACGGTCACAGAGAGCGGCTACGCGAACCTCGTCACAGAGCTCACGCCCTTCGTGACAGAACTCGGCTCGGCCAAGGCCACGGCACTGCTTGGCGACATCACCTCCGATGTGACGGCCGCCACCAGCCTCACCTCCGGCGTGTCGGCTGAGGCCCTGGCCCTGACCCCCGCCGGCTACCCCGGCAACAAGAGCCAGATCAAGACCTGGACCTACCAGCTCGCCCAGGTGGCTAAGGACCTGCGGGTTGCCAAGGCTGACGTCAAGGCGATCGAGGACATCGCTCTAAGCACGCACTCGATCCACTTCGCCAAGCCCGTCTCGACCACCACCACCACGACTAGCTAGCCGACCTTCTTCATCGGGTAGGACCTCCGGTCCGCCCGATGGGACCAGCAATAAAACGCCCCCCACCTCTCAGGTGGGGGGCGTTTTGAGTCATGTGGGCTACTCAACACGGCACCCGCGTTCGAGCAGTGGCCGGGGCGGCAGCGGTAGCGCCACAGCTCGTATCGGTTCAGCCGAGCTGCTTTTCGAGTTGCTCGATCTCTTCGGAGAAAGCACCGGCCATCGCCCGCTTCTCATCGTCGTCAAGCCAGGTGGCCTCTACCCCATTCAGGCAGAACTGCCGGACGGTCTCCGGCCCGTAGTCGAGGGCGCCGCAAAGGTCCACGTACTCCTTGCCGATGTCGGTGTGGAACATGGTCGGGTCATCGGAGTTGAGCATGCAGTTGAGGCCTTGCGAGACCATCCGGCCTATCGGGTGCGTCTTCAGGTCTGGCCAGCCGTAGACGACCGCCGTCGAGGTCGGACAGCAGGTGAAGAAGATCCCCTCGTCGCGGCATCTCGAGAGCACTGACTCATCCTCGAGGACGTGGTAGCCGTGGTCGATCCTCTCGCAGCCAAGCACATCCAGGCAGGTCGTGATGTTCACCGGGGGGGCGTCCTCACATGCATGGCTCGTGAGGCGCAGGCCACCCCGCTTGGCAAGGGCGAAGGACTCCGCGAACTTCTCGGGCGGGTCGGGCGCCTCGGCACCGTCCATGCCCAGCCCGATGAGCTCGTCGACTCGGTTGGCGAGAACATCCTCGACCATCTGACGCGCCACTTGAGGGTCGTCCTGGCGGTATACGTCCGCGATGAGCCTGCAGCCAACGCCAAGATCCTTCTCGGCCGCGTGTATCCCCTCGACAAGCCCGTTCATGACCGTAGACATCGCGATGCCACGGCGAGTGTGCAGGGTCGGATTGAAGAACATCTCCCGGTACTTGAGGTTGCCGAGGTTGACCCCATCCTCGAGGGACTCGTAGGCACAGCGGGCGAAGTCTTCCTGGTCGATGATCGTCGAGGAGACCATGGCGAAGATGACTAGGAACTCCTCGATCGTCTGGTAGGAGTAGAGCTTGCTCACGTCGCTGCTAGGCAGGTTTACCCCGTGCTTTCCTGCGAGGTCGGCGAACGTCGAAGCACGCACGGTTCCCTCAAAATGGCAGTGCAGCTCGACCTTGGGTACTTTCCGCAAAAACTCAGCCTTGTTCAATTAGCCTCCTTGAGCTCTATCTACCCGACCGGGGCACGAGGGCTCCGTTGGAGGTCACTGACGCTCTGGCGAAGGTACGATCACCGGCCCACAGGGGTGCCAAGCGGGCAGGTCATTTCTGGCTTGCCCGAAGATGAAATCGGCACCGGCCGGCCTACTGAGTCACCGGCGTGTGATCCGCTTCAATCGGTACGGACTTGCGGGCGAGCAGGTAATAGGACAGGCCTCCGAAGAACAAGCCCATGAAGATGCTGAAGTCCGACCCGCCTATCCTGCTCGACAGAGGTGAGACGTAAGGGGAGTAGGCATTCAGCCAGAGCGCGGCAGCAATCATTCCTATGGCGAGCGCCGTCAGCGCCCTCCAGTTCAAGCCGCCGCTGCGGAAGTAAATGCCACCCTTCTCGTCCTGAAGAGCCCGGCTGTCGTACCGACCTCCCCGGAGCCAGTAGTCGACAAGGTAGATCGCGCACCACGGAGCCACCCACACGATAATGAAGAGGAGGAAGTCAGAGAGCAGCTGGCTGAAGTGCTGCGAGAAGATCACATAGGCAGCAAACCCTCCTGATACCACGGTGTCGATCATGACGCAGTGGTAACGCTTCAGGTGGATCCCGAGGCTTTGCAACGTCACACCCGAGGAGTAGAGGTCGACGCTGTTAATGGCGAATATCTGGACTATGGCGATGATGAGGTATGGGACGACGAACCAGCCGGGGAAAACGCCAACGAGACCCGTCACTGACGCGACGCTGTAGGCAGAAGCAGCAGGCACGGCGGTCGCCACCGCGGCACCGAGCACCTCGAGAAGGATCGAGGGGATCGCCCCTCCGAGCGCCACCGCCACGATGATGCCTCCCCTGCTCGTATTTCTCGGCAGGTACCGCGAGTAGTCGTTGGCGTTCTCTGTCCAGCCGAGGCCTCCGGCCGACATGATCAGGGCGAGCGCCACCATCAGCCCGCCCCAACCTGCGCCGTGGATCGTCACGTGCAGATTTACCTTCGAGGCCGTAATGATCGCCATGATGACGAAGAGGGCGACAAAGGGGAAGGCCAGCCACTTCAAGACCTTCAACATTGCGGCGTGACCGACGAAGGGGAGCAACGCTTGAATGAGGACTGCGCCCACGAGCAGGCCGATCTTGAGCCCGGTACTTCCCGCGACGTGGTCCTTGGCAGCGAGCGCCAGACCGGCAAGCACGACGAGGGCGATGCCCTCGGTCTCGTAGCCGACCTGTGTCAGCCAGTTGAACAGCGATGGCACCCGGTTGCCGGTTGGGCCGAAGGACGCCCGACTGATCGTGAAGGCCGTCGTACCGGCTTGTGGCCCCTGCAGGCTCGTGAGACCCGTGAGGAAGTAGGAGGCGAGGTTTCCGATGATGATGATCGGTACCGCTTGCGCGAACGAGAGGCCGAAAATCGCCACGAGCAGCGTGCCGTAGACGACGTACTCGACGTTCCAGATGGCACCGGTCCACATCCAAAAGAGCGCGCTCGGCGTCCCCCAGCGCTCCTCGGCCTCCACGTGCTGGATTCCCCGCCGTTCGATCCCCATCGAACCGGCGGACCCAGTCGCCGTGGCCCCGGCCATAGACGTGCCGGACGCGCCTGCGGCATTCCTGTCTTGTCCCACGGTAGTCCTCCGTCCTTGGACGGCAGAGGGCTCGACCATGACCGCGAACAGCACGACCATTCACCCAGTCTGTGCCTTCTCCGTTACCCGGCAGCTTGTTTTGGCGCACGATACTAGATGAGGTCGTTGTCAAGCAGGTTCGCTCCCGGTCCAGGGATTTGACCTGAGACGACTGGTCGAAGGAGTATCCGCCGTGCAGTCAGCTGGTGACGTCGCGAGCCGTTCGGGACGTCGCCCAAGGAGGCGATCGTGCAGCTTCGAGACAGGATTGACGCCGCCGAAGGCGTTCGCAAGGCCGATATCGTCCTGAGCGGCGGACAGTTGGTCAACGTCGCGACGGGCGAGATCTATCCCGCCGATGTAGCGGTAACTGGTGACGTGATCGCCGCCGTGGGCGACGTTACGCCTCAGAGGGGACCAGAGACGACCGTTCTCGACGTCAGTGGCCGCTATCTCGTGCCCGGGCTCATCGACGGCCACCTGCACATCGAGTGCAGCAAGCTATCGATCACCATGTTCGCCGACGCCGTCGTCCGCTTCGGGACGACGAGTGTCGTTTCCGGCCTCGACCAGACCTTCGCCGTAGCAGGACTGGACGGCGTCCGCGACGCTCTCACCGAAGCTGACGCCAGCCCGATGAAAGTCTTCTGGGCGGCACCGTACAAGGTGCCCTATACGATTCCGGAGTCGAACGTCGGGTTCCGATTTGGCCCGGACACCCATGAGCTCGCCCAGCAGTGGCAGGACTGCTACGGGGTCTGGGAGACGGTCGCGGAGTTCATAACCAACCGCGACCCTGAGGTGCTCGCGGTGCTCGAGATGGCTGCCCGGAACCGCTTGCCTGTCTTCGGCTGCGCCCCGATGGCCAGCGAAGCGACGATCGGTGTGCTCGCCGCCGCCGGCCTACGGCTCGATCATGAGAGCTACAGCGCCGAAGAGGTCCTCGCAAAGATGCGGGCCGGCATGTACGTGATGGTCCGCGAATCGGCCGTCGCCCATTTCATGGAGGAGAACATTCAGGTAGTGACACGGCTAGGCGCCAATCCCGGCCGAGTCGGTTTCTGCACAGACGACGTGACCGCGACAAGCCTGCTCGGTGGCGGTCACCTCGACCGCCTCGTGCGCATGGCCATGAAGGCCGGGGTACCGCCGATCACCGCCATTCAGATGGCGACGATCAACACGGCCCAGATGTACCGGATTGACCACCTGGTGGGATCGATAAGCCCGGGGCACGCGGCTGACGTGCTCGTAGTGGACGACCCAACGAGCTTTGCCGTGGAACAGGTGATATCCAAAGGAGTCCTCGTCGCCGAATCCCAGCGCACCACTCGGCCGCCCCAAGCGCCAGCGCGCGGGCCGGCCTTACTCGGCACCATGAAGCGAGCTCCGATCAGCCCCGCAGAGATCCGCTTGAGCACGGACCTCAACGGTCCGGTGCGCGTCCTTGCCATGGAGATGGACCGTACGGTGCCCTTCGTCCGCAGTCGTCGCGACGTTGTGCTGCCGGTTGTCGATGGAGTTGTGCAGCCCGACGTAGGCCAAGATGCGCTCTATGTCACAGTCATCGAGCGGTACGGCAAGACCGAGAACGTGCCAGTCGCTGTGGTGTGCGGTTTTGGCCTCGCCTCGGGTGCCCTCGCCACGAGCGCTGCGCCAGACGACAACAACATCATCTGCGTCGGCACGGATCAGTCGGATATGGCCCTCGCCATCAACGAGGTGATCAAGCTCGGAGGCGGCCTCGCGGTGGTCAACGGCGGGACAGTGCTCGAAACGCTGGCGCTGCAGGTCGGCGGCATCGTCGCCGACCTCAACGTCGAAGAGATGGCCGCGGCCGAAGCACGGCTCGACGCTGCCGCCCGCGGCCTTGGTTGCGACCTGCCGTCGGCCTTCGGTTATCTGATGTTCCTCGAGATCACCTCCATACCCGACTACGCGATCACCGATCTGGGTCTCGTGGGCGTCCGCGAGCAGGCCGTTCTCGACTCGGTCCTCGGACCGGCCTAATCCGCACACTCACTGGGAGCCGCCGGTCGCCGAGTTCTGCCACCCGCGGGCAAAGTACGCGGCCCACCCGGGACCTGGCGTAGCCTCGTGCCCTGTACAACAGGCACAAGCTGAGCATCACTCGGTTGTTCAAAAGGACCAAGACGTCTGACCTTGGTCCATGTTGCCTTGTCTTACTCGCGAGCCACAGCCAGCGAGTCAGGCATGCGCCCTAGTTCGCCTCCGGGCCTTAGGAGGCTTGCCGGGTCATGATCGCCCAGATAGAGCGGTTGGGTGAGAGAGAGCCCCGAGAACTTCTCGAAGGATGACGACTTCCTCGTCTGTGGGAATAACGATGATCGCGGCTTGAGACTGGGGCTGGTTAATGAAGGTCTCTGCCTCCGCTGACGCAAAGCGGTTCTTCTCCAAATCTAGGAGCCCGCTGATCAACGCCGTTCTGGAATGAGCGCTGTAGACGGGCCGGGGCAGATCGAACAACGACAGCTCGATTGGGCCGGAACTACAAGGCAAAGTGCTTCCTCGAGGGGCTAAGGAGCGAGCCTCCGGGCCGTTTTTGGCCATTCCGGCTATCAGGCAGCGACGATGACCCAGCTCTCCCCGTCGTGAGCGAGGCCGAGGCCGAGGAGGCGTTTCAGGTTGACGGCCGCCGCCCTGTGGGAGAGCCAGAGGCGATTGCGCTCTATGCCGCGGTAGCGAAGCTTGCGGTTCGGGCCGCGCACCAGCCAGGCGATCGTGCGCTCGATCATGGGGCGGTAAGTGCGATAGGTCTCGTCGAACTCGACCGTGGCGGCAAGATGCCGGGCAGCCACCAAAAGGTCGTGGTGCTCGTTGAGCACTATCGTCCGCCCGGCCTTGGACTTCGTGCAGCGCCTTCGGAGCGGGCAGGTGGCGCAGTTCTTCCCGAAGCGGGCCCGGCCGTTCGGGTTGATCTTCAGCGTGACGCCGTTCGGGCAGGTGACTGTGCTGGCGTCGATGTCGATCTCGAAGTCCTCGATGGTGTAGCCGCCGTCCACGGCCGGGCGGAGGGGCATGGGCTTGATGACGGCTGTCATCTCGTTGTCTTCCAGGTGCTTGCGGAACTCGCCGGCCGAGTAGGCGGTGTCGCCCAGCACCTCGGTCCCGGCCGGCTCGTCTTCTATGAGGAAGGGGGCGGCTTCGGCATCGCCGGTGTTGCCGGGGCCGAGATCGGTGGCCGTGACGAGCCCCGTCTCGGGCTCGGCAGCCACGTGGGCCTTGTAGCCGTCGCGGTAGGAGTGCTGGGTCTTGTGGGCATGGCGTGACTCGGGGTCGACGACAGAGACGATGCGGTCCGGGGCCGTGCGCTCGGCGATGCGCCAGCGGCCTGGGCGGTTCCCGGGCTCGACGTCCTGGCCGGCCACCAGAGCGAGGAGGGCGAGAGCGTCTTGTTGTTGCTCGTCGAGCACCAAGGCGAGGTCCTCGGCCGCGAAGACGAGCTCGTAGGCGTCGTCCACGAGCTCGGAGATGAGCCGGTCGATGTCGTCTCGGTCCTCGAAGTCGCAGGGCGGGCGCCCAGGTCCGAGGTTGTGCTCGCGGACGTAGACCCGTTCGGCCAGCTCCGGGATGAGCTTTCTCACCCGGCGGATCTGGCTCTGCAGGAGGCTGATCGTGTCCTGGCGCTGGACGGCGTCCTCGAGCACGGTCGAGTCGAGGGCCCGTCGCGTCTTGTTGGAGATCACGCCCGAGGTGCTGATCACCTCCCGCACTGCCTCGAAGATACGCTGCGGGCGCTTTGATGACCGCAGCTTGTTGCGCCATAACACGAGCACCGTTGGGTGGAAGGCCTCGTCCCCGATGCCCAGGCCGCAGGCGACTTTCCAAGAGATGTTGGTCTCGAGCTGGCGGCAGGCGTCCCTATCGGACAGCCCTTCCAGAGCCTGCAGCACCATGACCGTGGCGACAACGTCGGCCGGCACCGAGGGCCTGCCTCGATCGGAGGGGAACAGATCGGCGAACATGTCATCGGGAAACAGCTTCTGGCGGTGCTCGGCCAAGAAGGCGTACACCGAACCTTGCTTTACGAGATGGCTGCAGAGCGAGGCGGCATCGACGAGCTTGCGGTCCGGCCGGGAAGAACCTTGCATCCCACAATTCTTCTAGACCCAGGCCGAAATCGCGAATCCTGAGGTAGACGGCTTAAATCAGCAGTCTCCTAGAAGGATGCCAAGATTCTCAACGCCACCGCACACCTTCTCTCGCAACTTCCAGGACTGGGTGCCCACCGAGTCGGTGAAGACAATCGCATCTGCTCCATTGAGCGACCAGAAGTAGCCACCGAGATAGGTTCTGAGCCGGCTGGCACAGACATCGGCGGCAATACGGCAGTCCCCGTTTCCACGTTCCCCTTCGGAGATGACCTCTTCTAAGTTGGACGAGAAGCCAGAAAGCCCTATGAGCCCGGATCGGTTATTGAGAATGTCGCTCACCTCGTCAGCACTTCGTCCCTCACGGACTAGCTCTAGGACGATCTCGGCATCGATGTCCCCACAGCGCGTCGACATGACCAGGCCGGGCAGCGGAGAATAACCCATTGACGTGTCCACGGATTGGCCGTCCCTGAAGGCCGTGACGCTCGATCCACCGGTTCCAAGGTGGCACATAACAAGCTTGATAGATCCAATGGGCTTGTCGAGCAATGCTGCCGCGCGTTGAGAAACATAGCTGTACGACAGTCCATGGAAGCCGTATTTTCGGAAACCGTGCTTCTGAGCGAGCTCAAGCGGCAATGCGTAACGAGCTGCCTCAAGAGGCAGCCTTGAATAAAAAGCGGTGTCGAAAACGACGAACTGGGGAACATCGCGCAGCTCTTCGGTGCAGACCTCGATAACGCTGAAAGAATTGGGGTTGTGGATCGGCGCAAGACGGAAGCACTGCTTGAGAGTCTCGGCGCTGCCAGGCGTTACCCGCGTCGTTTCTTGAAACAAGTCCCCTCCATGGACAAAGCGGTGACCGACTGCATCAAAGTCGACCGAGTGCTCGCCTAGAAGGCGAAGAGTCTGTTCAGCGGCGCGGCGATGAGTAGGTAGCTCGACCTCCAACACCCCCTCTTCTCCTGCAATCGTCCACTCGATCCGTGGCACGGCTTGGGTCTTTGTGGCGACACTCTTCGCCTTGCCGAAGGCGATCACTTTGGGCGGGCCTTCCTCAAGGACGCGGTATACCTTGAAGCTCTGGGAAGAACTGCCGCAGTTCAATATCAGAATGTTCATCGCATGCCTTCGCTTGAGATCTGGGGCGAGGTCGGTAGTACCCCACACCATTCCTATCGCAAGCTGGTCGGCGACGCTGCTAGGTGAGCTTCATTCATGCAAGCATGGGCGTCAACTAAGGCCGAAGGTCCTATATGTCTCATGGGTACGTGTGCCTGGGAAAGAGTTGCTCCCGTTGGTGACGCGCTCGTACACCGGCAGAGGCCGTCCAACTGGCAGGAAATCGCTCAACCTTCTCTCCGGGGCACGCCGACGCCGACCAGGACGTTTCCAACGCGGGTGCGCATTTCCCCTGGTCTGAGCCGTCTGACAGGTCTGAGTGCTGAGAACCTAGGTGAAACTTCAGAGGTCGTGCGCGAGACTGCGAACGAGGAAACTTCTTGAAGCCGTGGCTATGAAACAACTGTCCGTTCTTGTCGCACTGGTTGGACTTTGCCTAGTAGCCAGTTCCTGCACGACATCAACGAGTCGGCCTCCAGCTCCAGTCGAGATCCGGCTCGCCCTTAGTACGACTCACGTGGTTGCCGGCACCCAGATCCGGGGTGAGGCGCTGCTCACGAACACGACTTCCAGGACGATCACGGTAAACACGTGCGCCATCGACGGATGGCTCTTTGTAGGGCTGAGAAACAGCCGGGTGAGCTACGAACCTATACGCGCCCTGGTGCTCTGTAGCCCGACTGCCCACTTGAGGCCGGGCGTGAACCGCGTCCGCGGTCTCGATCTCGACCAGGTTCCAGGGCTGCACCGGGACGGCCAGCGAAGCGACACCGCAGCTGCCAGCTTGCAGCCCGCAGAAGACCGAGCCGCCCCTGCCTGTGGGGAGATACACGACGAAGGTCGCCACCTTTGGCCTGCCGCCCGGGACACAGCTTCCGTCCCCGATCAAAGTCATGCTTCTCGCGAAGCCCCCTCGTGTCTCTGACAATCCGTGGCCCACGAATGTCATCGCCCGTGCAAACATCGACCCGAGGCATTTTGTCTTGGTCTCAGGCTCGACTGCGTCATCGATGCCATTCGCCTTCGGTTTCTCTATCAACGGCTGCATGGAACCGTGTTCGGAACCGCTTGCTCGTCTCGATCTCCGTTCAGGAGCACTCAAGCTCGGACCTGTGATGTCGGCGGACTCAGTTGTCGAGACGGTTGACGGGCGTGTGGTCGTCTTCACGGCAGAGAAGGTGTCTCTCCAGGGAACTGTCACTGGGGGCTGGTCGGAGAGAGCCGTGGACGAGTCGACGCTGCATCTGGGTCCTCCCGTTCGGCTGTCATTTCTCGGCGACAGCTTCGGGTTCTCGGTGACTTCCGGAGTCAGCGGTACCGATGACGTGTGGATCGATGACGGCGGCGTGCTCGTGCTCTTGAACACAGCCACCGGCAAGATCGTCCACCGACAGAGCGCACAGGCTGAAGGCGCCTCGCTGGCGCTCTCGCCCGACGGGCGCGTCCTCTATGCGCTCGGCTCTGTCTTAGGAGCCAACAACCCGCGCGACCTGGTCAGGGAGTTCAATGCCATCACCGGCCAGCTGCTAGCGACGCGTCGCCGACCTTTCTCGTCGGTAGGCACAGCCGGGCTCACGCCCGTCGAGGGGGCCGTCTGGGTCACGAGCTACCTCCCCTCGGTCAGCCTGCTGAGCTCGAACGGCCTCCGTCCGTTAGAGCTGCCGCAAGACGCCTTGCCATTCGATCCGTCCTCCACCACCGCCTATCGAGGCTTCACCGCCTACAACCTCGGAGCCTTCTTGCTGCTCGAGAGCTACCGAGGCATGACCTGTGTCGCGCCCACGACAGGATCGCTGCGTGCGAGCGCGCATTGGACAGCAAAGCAGGCGCCCAACTGGACGCCGATCGCTCTCGTCGGCCACGTCCTCGTGGCGCTCCAGGTGACAGGTTTCACGTCGAGCAATGTCCTGGCCGTCCACATGCCGGAGGCCTGCTTCAGCTGAGCGTGGGCAAATTGTCGGATGTACTCATTCGGCATCTCGGGCCCTGCCGCGGTACCGACCGTCTCGAGGAGATCCACCCTTGAGCAACGCCTGGGAGCACGGCGCTATCGACTTCGGGAAGGCAACCTGTCGTCTGTAACCGGGGATGGCCATTCCGCCGAGGGGCCTTGCTCGTTAGGGCGAGAGACCCATGCGGCGAGGACCTACTATCGTTATAATGTCTTTCCCGAAGGTTCCAGATGATCCCCGCGCGGAACCGAAGAAGGGGACACCATGAGAAATCGCGAAGTAGGCGCGCAGCAGCCGATTCTCAGCCGGCGGCGCTTCCTCTCCCTAACTGCGGCTTCCGCCGGTGCAGTGGGGGTTGCTACCCTCGGCACTTCCTCGGTGGCTGAAGCCAGCTCCCCCGCGACGCTGCGAGTGGGCTGGACGTCGCCGCCAGACGTGATGAATCCATTCACCTTCACCTCGACGGCCTCGAACGAGATCCTGTGGCTCATCTACGACACGCTGATGACCTACGACCTCGAGCTCAAGCCGGTCCCCTGCCTGGCCGCCAGCGAAGACGTGAGCGCCGACGGCAAGGTGTTCACCTATCATCTCCGGCCTGAGGCGACGTGGCATGACGGCAAGCCGGTGACAGCTGCCGACGTCAAGTTCACCTACGACATGACGGCGTACCACAACATCGGCCAGGCAGCCTGGGCGGTCGCCGAGTATGACTCCTCGCGCGTCATCAACGACCACACCGTCGAGATCACGTACAAGTCGCCGCAAGCTTTCGACCCAGCCCTAGCCATCGCCATTGTGCCTCAGCACATCTGGGGTTCGATGTCGCCTTCCAAGATCTCTGGCTACGCAAACCCCCACCCGGTCGGAAGCGGCCCGTTCACCTTTAACAAGTGGGTTGCCGGCCAGTACGTCCAGGTCGACCGCTACGACAAATGGTGGGGATCGCGCCCCGCCGCTGCCTCGATTATTTGGATCCAGTACGACAACAGCGACGTGATGGTGCAGGCTCTTACCTCCGGACAAGTCGACATCTTGACCGAGGTGCCGCCCATCCTCTTCGACGGACTCACGCACGATACCGGCGTGAAGGCCGTAGAGATGGAGTCCTTCTCCTTCCACCACATTGGCTTCAACGTGTCGTCCAACCCGAAGTCCGGTGGCAACCCGCTGCTACGCGACGTCGAGGTTCGCCGGGCTCTCCAGTACTCGCTGAACCGCGAACAGCTGGTGGCCCTCTGCCTCGCCGGCCGGGGCAGTCCCGGCAGCGTCCTGCTCCCGCCCTCCTTCGGTGCGTGGCAAGAGAAGATCCCGCCGGACCAGCAGTTCAACGCAAACCCCGAGAAGGCAAAGTCGATCCTCGACGCCGCGGGCTACAAGATGGGACCGAGCGGCGTGCGAGAGGACAAGCACGGGCGGCCTCTCAGCTTCCGACTGATCGCCATCGAGACGACAGATGTGGACGTGGAAGCCGGACAGGTCTTCGTGAAGGCTGCCGACGCGATCGGGGTCAAGCTGACCTTCAACACACTCGACCCCACGACGTTGAGCAACATCGTCTACAACGCAGCCGCGCCAAACTGGGACATCTTCATCTGGGGCTGGGACTCGAACGTTCCCGACCCTGACTACCTCATGGGCATCGACTTGACCGACCAGATCGGCAGCAACAATGACGTCTACTACTCCAATCCCACCTACGACCGGCTTTGGGTCGAGCAGTCGACGACGATCAACGCCACCAAGCGCCAAGAGCTCGTCCACGAGATGCAGAAGATGTACTACGACGATGCCGCCTACTGCATCATGTGGTACCAGAGCAAGCTCCAGGCCTACAACACCAGCAGCTGGACGGGCTGGAGGCCCACGCGCGGCGGCATGATCTACAACTTCACGCGATACAACTACCTCCGCGTGACACCGGTCTAATCCGGTCAATCTGTCCGCCCCCCTCCGGTCAGAACCGTGAGCGCGCGCTATCTGTTGCGCAAGACCGCAACGCTGGCGTTGACGCTCTACCTGACGGTTACGGCCAACTTCCTCCTCTTCCACGTCCTGCCCGGTAGTCCCGTCCAGCTGCTAGCCCGCTCCGGCCACTACACGGCCGCCGCGCGGGCTCAGCTGGTCAGGCTGTTCGGGCTGAACCACTCGCTGGCGACCCAGTACGTCATCTATCTGAACCACATGGTCCATGGCAACCTCGGCTTCTCCTACGTCTACCGCCTTCCGGTGACCACGGTGATGGGCTCGGCGATTGGCAACACGGTCCTACTCGTTGGGACCGCCACGCTGCTCACCATCGTGATCGGCGTGTGGTTCGGCGTGGTGTCGGCCAAGCGCGCCAACTCGATGTCGGATGCTTCCATCACGGTCATCAGCCTCGGCCTTTGGTCCATGCCCGACTTTTTCACCGGGATGATCCTCATCTTCATCGCCGGGGTCTGGACCCACGTTCTGCCCGTCTCGGGCATCGAAACACCAGGACTAGCCGCCGGCACTTGGGACCGCGTTCTCGACGTGGCACGCCACCTTGTGTTGCCTGCCCTCACCCTGGTTCTGGTCAACGCCGCCGAGTTCTCACTCATTACTCGAAACAGCCTGGTCGACGCGCTGACGGAGGACTACGTCCTCACGGCCCGGGCGAAGGGGCTCTCGCGTCGAGCCATCGTGTGGCGTCACGCGCTGCGCAATGCTCTCCTGCCCGTCACGACGGCGACGGCGCTCTACGTCGGGATGATCCTTGGAGGGGCCATCCAGGTGGAGACGGTCTTTTCATGGCCGGGCATGGGTCTGCTCATCTACGACTCCGTCGAGCAGCGCGACTACCCCGTTCTTGAAGGCTGTTTCCTCCTGTTCGCCCTCGCGGTGATCCTGACGAACTTTCTGAGCGACGTCATCTACCAGATGCTCGACGCACGCGTGAGGCGGAACTGATGAGCGTGACCGAGATCGTGCAGGAAACAGAGGGCGAGTCGCAACGCCCGCGGCCAGGACTCGCTCGGGAGCTTTGGCACGACCGCATGGGACGCGCCGGCATCATCATGGCGGTCGTGATGCTGCTCATTATCGGCGTCGGACCCGTGATATTCCCCTTCAACGCCCAAGCCTTCGGTACCTCGGCGGCGTCTATCCTCCAGGGGCCGTCCCGCGCAGACTGGCTAGGCACGACAGAGCTGGGCCAGGACGTCTTTCGTCAGTTCCTCGTCGGCGGGCGCATCTCCTTGTACGTCGGGCTGTCGGCCACGGTCATCGCCATCTTCTTAGGCGCCGGTCTCGGTCTTATCTCGGGGTACTACGGCGGCTGGCGCGACACCGTGCTGATGCGCTTTACCGACTTCTTCCTCGTCCTGCCGACGCTGCCTTTGATCATCGTGCTGGCGGCGCTTTTCGGGCAGAGCATTCTGGTCACCAGCCTGGTCATCGGCCTCACAAGCTGGCCGCAAACCGCCCGCATCATCCGTTCCCAGGTGCTCTCGCTTCGCGAACGACCGCTCGTGTTGCGCATCCGATCCATGGGCGCACGGGACGTACGCATCATGGCCAAGCACATCCTTCCCAACGTCGCCCCGTTGATCCTGGCCAACCTCGTCCTCGTTCTCTCGGGCTCGATCCTGGCTCAGGCGGCGCTGGCCTTCCTGGGACTCGGTGACCCCGTGCAGGTCTCTTGGGGAACGATGTTGCACAACGCGTTCGACTCGGGAGCCATGAGCGCCGGGGCGTGGTGGTACGTGCTCACCCCCGGTGCGGGCATCGTTGCCCTGGTGCTGGCCTTCTCGCTGATGGGTCACGCCTTGGACCGCGTGCTCAATCCTCTGCGACGAGGTCGGAGGTGAGTCTCTTGGCGATCCGTGAGCTGAGCGTTGACTATGCGCTCGGCGGGGGCTCGCTGCGCGCCGTCGACTCGGTCAGCTTGGACGTAGAGCAAGGCGAGTCCGTAGGTGTAGTGGGCGAGTCAGGTTGTGGCAAGACCACACTCGGATTGGCCATCCCCCTGCTGCTGCCTGACAATGCCACAATCCCGGAGGGCTCGATCCAGCTGAACGGCGAGGAGCTGGTCGGGCTATCGGAGGAGGCGATGCGACGCCATCGGTGGACCGATGTCGCCTTCATCTTCCAGGGAGCGATGAACGCCCTCAACCCGGTACAGCGCGTCGACCGTCAGATCCGCGAAGCCATCCGCGTCCACGAGCCAACAACGACCAAGGACGAGGCGGACGCCCGGGTGCTCAGCCTCTTGGACCTTGTCGGCATCGCCTCCTCGCGCGCTCGCAGCTATCCCCACGAGTTCTCTGGTGGCATGCGTCAAAGGGCCATGATCGCCATGTCACTTGCGTGCCAACCGTCTCTGCTGATTGCCGACGAGCCGACCACGGCTCTCGACGTGATAAGTCAGGCCCAGATCCTGGCGCTCCTCGCATCGCTGCAACGCCGCGAGTCCCTCAGTCTGCTGATGATTTCCCACGACCTCGCGGCCATCAAGCGAGTATGCGGCCGTCTCGTGGTCATGTACGCCGGCATCGTCGTCGAGTCCGGCCCCACCCGATTGCTGCTCGGTCACGGCATCCGCGACGCCCAAGCCGCACATCCCTACACCCAGGCTCTTATCCGGTCCCATCCTGACCTTCAAGGCGAGCGGCAACTGGCAGAGGGCCTGACTGGCCACCCGCCTGACCTGTCGCGCCCACTGGTCGGCTGCCGCTTCGCCGATCGGTGCCCGATGGCCGAGGACCGCTGCCGCACGATTGCGCCGACACCGGTGAGCTTGGCGCCGGGCCACCTCGCATCGTGTCATTTGCTGGAGGCAACGTGAGCGACTCCCCCGTTCTTGAGGTGAGCGACCTTGTCGTCCATTTCGAGACCCGACGCGGCTTTCGCCAGCACACGACGGTGCGCGCCGTAGACGGCGTCTCCTTTGACATCTCGCAGGGCGAGATCCTTGCTCTCGTAGGTGAGTCGGGCTGTGGCAAATCGACGATCGCCATGTCGGTGATGCGCCTCTTGACACCTACGAGCGGCCGCATCCTGGTCGAGGGTCGAGACCTCGCATCGCTGCGGGGCCGAGAGCTTCGCCAGGCCCGGCGGCGGATCCAGAATGATCTTCCAGGATCCCTTCGGCTCGCTGGACAGCCGGCAAACGGTCTACGAATCAGTGGCCGAACCCCTTGTCGTCCACGGACTCGGCCGCGAGCGGGCGGAACGGCGACGGCGCGTGCTAGCGGCCTTGGATCTGGCCCACCTGCGCCCTCCCGAACGCCTGGCCGCCAACTACCCCCACGAGCTCTCCGGGGGCCAGCGCCAGAGGGTGGCAATCGCCTCGGCGATGGTGCTCGAACCGGCGCTCGTGATCGCCGACGAGCCGGTGTCCATGCTCGATGTTTCCGCCCGCGCCGGGATTCTGCGGCTGATGATGGACCTGCGCGACCGCACGGGCGTCTCCTACCTGTTCATCACCCATGAGCTCGCCGTCGCCTGGATGGTGGCCGATCGGCTCGCGGTGCTCTACCTGGGCCGGGTGGTCGAGATCGGTACCTCGCCTGAGGTCGTGGCCAACCCTGCTCATCCCTATACCCGAGCCTTGCTGGAGGTGAGCAGCGGTGACGACGATATCGGCGATGGCGCCGTGCTCGCCGGTGAAACGCCTTCGGCGTCGCGCGTGCCGGAAGGCTGCCGCTTTCATCCGCGCTGCCCACGCTACGCGGAGCGCGGCCAGCCGGAGGTGTGCCGCACGCAAGACCCGGTCCTGTGCGGAATGGGCGGGGCCACGTCTGGCGAGCGCGAGCACCTCGTGGCCTGCCACTTCCCCGACACCGATCACCAAGGAGCACCATGACTGTTACCCCCGACAGCGCAGCCCGACTGATCAGTGACCTAGTCGAGCGCGAGTCCGTCACCCCGTGGCTGGTACCGGGAGGCGCCGGAGAAGGCGCCGTCGTCGCCTACCTAGCCGACTGGCTCGCCGACCTCCCCGTAGAGGTTGAGATCACAGAGGTCGCACCGGGCCGGCCCAACCTGCTCGCGACCCTGCGAGGCAAGGGCGGAGGCCCGTCACTTTGCCTCAACGCCCACACCGACACCGTGGGTTATGCGGGATGGCCGGACGAGGCACTCGTCCCCCGACGCGACGGTGACCGCCTCTACGGTCTCGGTGCGGCCGACGACAAGGGGTGCTGCGCCGTCGCCCTCATGGTCATGCGCGCCCTGGCTCTCGAAGGGCCGTCGCTTCGCGGCGACCTCGTCGTGGCCTGCGTGGCCGACGAGGAGGGTGTCTCCCTCGGTTCGGAGCAGTTAGCACGCGACCGGCGATTCGACTACGCGATCGTGCTCGAGGCAGATGCGCTGCCGCGGGTCGTGGTCGAACATCAGGGTTTCGGCTGGCTCGACATCGTCGTGCACGGACGGGCGGCACACGGCTCGGCGCCCGACGAAGGCGTCGACGCCATATTGGGACTGGCCGAGGTCCTGACGCGGCTGCGGGCTTGGGACCGCGACCACTTCGCCGCGCCCCCCATTCCGCGCAACGGCAAGACGGTTTTCCACACAGGCGCCGTGCGCGGTGGGACCGACTACGCCACGTACCCGAGCGAAGCCACGGTGGGCGTCGAGATCGGCACCCAGCCAGGCGAGACGCTGGCGATCCGCGTAGCCGAGATCGAGGCCCTCATCGCCGAGGTCGCCGCGGAGATGCCCGGGCTGCGCGGCGAAGTCCTCGTCCGCCTGGACCGAGAGCCGTTCAAGGCAGCTGGCCACGAGGCGCTGTTGGCGGCGCTCGATCAAGCCGCCCTGGAGCAGATGGGCAATCGTCTCGAGCCGGTGGGCCTGAACGCCTGGACCGACGCTGCCCTCCTGCAGTCTGCAGGCACCCCAACGGTGATGTTCGGCCCCTTGGGTGGTAACTTCCACAGCCCCCATGAGTGGGTGTCCCTGCCGGAGGTGGTAACCACGGTCGACCTCGTGACAGCGGCCGCGGCGAAACTCCTCGGGTGACCACCAACCTCCTCAGCGACGCCGCGGCGGCAACCCGGGACTGGCTTGCTCCCCTCCTCGAACAGGCGCGCCGGTTCTACCCCGTCCCGGGAGGCGTCGTGTCGATCGCCGGCCCCGACGGAGCGCTCGGGACGGTGGCGTTCGGTGAGGACGTCGCCGGTGTCCCCATGACCACGGACCGAGCCTTCGCGATCGGTTCCATCAGCAAGTTCTTCACCGCCCTCGTCGTCGACGCCGTCGTCCAGGAGGGAATGCTGCACTTCGACGATCCAGTCGGGTCGCTTCTCACATGGGCAGACTTGCCCCGTGAGCTGGGCGACATCCCGCTGGCCGCGCTGCTGACCCACACGGGAGGCCTTCCGCTCGGCGGCGACGTCCTGCCCGACGACGCCGGTGAGATCGCGGTCGCCCGGAACGTGGTCCGAGCAGGCGCCCCGAGGCGCTTCCACTACTCCAACCTCGGTTATCTGATGCTCGGCGAAGCCGTCCTTGTTGCCACCGGGCGCCCTCCCGCTGATCACGTCGCAGCACGCCTCCTCTCGCCGCTCGGTCTGCACACTGCTCGCGCGCAGGCGAGTCATGCCGACCGTGCGACGATGGCCACGGGCCACTGGTCAGCCCGCCCCGACCGCCCCTGGGTGCCCGGCGACGCGCTGGAGACGGCGCCCTGGTTCGAGCTCGACTCGGCGAGCGGCAACGTGACAGCAACAGTGGCCGACATGGACCGCTTCGGCGCCGCGGTACTGGCGGCCCATGCAGGCGCACCGGCGCCCGCTGGTTGCGCGCTCACCCCCGCGTCGCTGGTCCGCGCAGTGAGCGACCTCGCGCCCGGCGGTGAGCCCGTATACACGGTCCCCGGCATCGCTCCCGCCTCGAGCAGCCGCTACGGCCGCGGCATCAACGTGGAGGTCGTCGACGGGTCTACCTTTTTGACGCACGGCGGGGGCATGGTCGGCTACTCGACCTTCTGGTTGGTCGATGTCGGGCGCGGCTTTGCAGTCACGGTGCTTACCAACGCGAACGGCAACTGCCTGGCTGCTCATCTCTTGGCCCGGGCCACGCACGCTGCCGTCGTCGGGCACCTCTCGGCCACGGTGCCGACAATCACCCTGGATAACCGGGTCCGCGGCCCGCTCGCGGGCGAGGGTCGCTTCATCGGACCAAGCGGCGTGCTCGAGTTGTGCTCCGAGCCCGACGGTGCCCAGGTAAATCTGGCCGACTCGCGGGGCTCCCTTTTTTGCCCACCCGAGGGCCGCCCTGTCTCCGACCACCCCGCCTTGCGTACGTTCCCGCTGGACTATGACCCGGACGACGACGCGTGGACGTGCGGTCCCCGCTCGTGGCGCCGCGACGGTCGAGCTGTCGACGACGGCCCCCCGCATCCGCTCGAGGGCCACTACCGCTCCTACTCGCCTTGGTACCGCGAATTGCGTATCTATCGTCGCTCCGGGCGCCTCTACCTGGCTGCGGGCGACGACGTGGAGGCGCCTGGCGACGAGCTCGCGCTCGTCGAGCTCGGCGATGGCTGCTGGCGCATCGGCGACGATCCCTGGCTGCCAGAGCGCCTCGTCGCCGGACCGCTTCGTCGCGACAGTGTGGCCGTCATCACCCGTGACGGCTGCCCCTACTCAAGGGTTTTCAGCCCCTGAGCGCCGTATCGTGAAGCCGCATCGCTGAGCCGGGAGGAGTCGTCATCACCCTCTACGAGAAGACGATCGAGTTTGTGCGGCGGCTGATCGCCGACCAGAAGTTGGGCCCGGGTGACCGGCTCCCCAGCGAGGTCGAGATCGCCGCCATGGCGGGCGTCAGCCTCATGACAGTACGCCGGGCAATGTCCGAGCTTGGTGCCGCGGGGACCCTGCAGCGTGTCCAGGGAAAAGGGACCTTCGTCCGGTCCACCCGTATTCACGCCGAGTCCACAATCATGGGCGGCCTCAAGCAGACCCTGGCCCTGCAGGGCGTCTCGCTGCGCACGTTGGTGATGTCCTTCGCCGAGGAGCCGGCCGACAAGGACGTGGCCGCGCGCCTGTCGATCCCGGCGGGTGCTGCCGTGTGGCGGATCGTCCGGGTTCGCTTCGTCGACGACCGCCGCGCCGTGCGCGAAGTGGCCGTGGTCCCACGGATCCTCGCCCCTGATCTGGACACCCGCTTCGACCAGGAGGACCAGAGCCTCTACGAGGTGCTGGCTCGGGATTACGGGCTCAGCGAAACCAACGAGGAACAGACGCTGATCGCCCGGCTTGCTACGCCCATTGAGGCAAGCGATCTGGCACTCGGTGCCGGCTCGTTCGTCGTGGAGATCACCGGCGTCTCCGGCTCCTCGAGCGGCACCGCCTTTGACTCGTTCACCATGGTCTTCGTGCCCAGCCTGTTCGCCTTCCGCTTGCGTTCGGCCCCGATGGCCGATCCCGTGGTCCTCTAGGTCGCCAGCGGAGCTGACTCGGCGACAACACTCCGATCGGGGAGATCGACCAGGTACGCGGGCACCGCCTCTGGAGTGGACGCGAGCTCACCCTCGTCTCCGGACGGGCGCAAGGAGGCCACTATCTCCAAGCGGGTGGAGCGAGTCGCGAGGCATCACTCTGCTGTTCGCCCTCACCAAGGTCCATGAGCCCAGCGGTAGCCGAGGTGGCGAGACCAGGTCGCAGCCGGACTCAGCTGTCGAAGGTTCGGCCTGTGCCCTCTCGCGAGATCACGGCGTGAAGGACCCTTCGGGCCGCAGCGAGCTCATCGGGCGTCACATCATCGACGAGGTGTCGATTGAGGGTTTCGATGACGTCTACGACTGCTCGCGCGTAGGTTTGCCCGAACGAGGTGAGAGACACGATCAGCCGACGGCCGTCCGTGGGATCGTTCTCGGTCGTCACGTAACCACGCTGTTCGAGTCCTGTGACGACCTTGCGGGCGGCCTGCCGACTTGCACCCAGCACCTTGTCGAGCTGTCCCACGGCAACAGGTTCCCGCAGGAGGATGCGACAGACAGCCGCGTCAGTTCGTCGATAGTCGCCATATCCATGCTCGTCTAGCCGATCGGCCATCTGACGGACCCAGCTTCCGCGAGCGAGCGCGAGGAGGTCTCCGAATAGAGGCGGCCATTCCGAGGGATCCGGTCTGTTGGACGAAGCCATATGCAACCCTATTGCACTGTTCGCGGATTTATGCAACCATATTGCATATTAGCCGAAGCATTGATCGGAGCACGACACATCGGGTGACGACCTCCGCCTCAAGCGTCGCGGCGGCCCACTACCGACGAGCCAATCCACCCCCCCCCCCGGAATTTGCTGAGCACCGGGCGTTGAGGAAAGCCTCATAGGTCGTGCCATCGGTAAACCATGGTGAAGCGTCGTGCTCATGAGGGGCCGTGTAGGAGATGGAATCGTGATTGCGGCAGTCGAGCATCTTGGGATCCGTCAGGTCGGCTTCTGGATAATCGTGATCGGCCTCAGCGTGGGCGTCGTTGCTCTCGTGGTGTTGCATCTTGTCGGCACCGGACTCGCACCGCTGAAAAATGCCGTCAGCCAGTACGGGATAAGTAGCTACAAGACTGGCTACCGCGCACAGACTCTCGCTTATGCAACCGCGGGAATCGGTGCGGCCATCGGCGTCGCTTCGTTGCGGACGACCGACGTCGCCTTCTGTGGCCTCTGCGTAATCTTCGCAGCCTCGCGAGCCGTGATCAGCTGGTTCCCCATGGACGAGCCGGGGGCCGATCGAACGGCCACCGGTCGTCGGCACGGTCTCTTGGCCTTCGCGGCATTCGCTGCGGCAAACGTCGCGGCGGGGAGCCTCCCGAGTGTGGTTCGAACAATTCTGGCCCGAGTGTCGCGGCCCATCTGAGCGAGCTGGCCGCAGTCGCGATGCTCGCGAGCTTTCTCGCGATGGGCGCAGCTCGGCGTTCTGGGGGCGGACTGTTTGGACTCGCCGAACGATCCTTCTACGTGTTCATGACCCTGTGGCTAGTGGCGGTCGCGATTCTCCTACACCCCTAGGGTTTGTTGGGTAACGCTGTGGAACATCAAAAGTGATCGGCGACAAGGCGGCAAGCACCGTGACAGAAAGACTATTGAACCATAGGTCTCCACGTTTATCGAGATCCCGTGGCGTCGGTCGTGATCCTTGACGTATGAGGGGCATAGCGAATCAGTGCAGACGGGTCGTCCGACAACAACGGGTTCCTCCATCGGGACGATCAAGACTGCCTGCTTCCCGACCGACCTTGCGGCGAGCCATTCCCTACCCGAAATCGCCCAAGCTCGGCCCCTTCTTTATCTTTGAGTCGTGGGGGGAGGAAGCAGATCCGAAAAGCCGTCGGGATCTCACTGCGGCTACATCTGTCATCGAGTCGGACGAAACGTTGCGAAAAGGACCTTTGCCTCTGGTGCTTCTACTGTGCTTCGGCGTTACTGGTCCAGGGGAGGGCGTCCAGATTGACCCGAACATTGGGAGGTGTCGCATGGCGAGTAGCAAGTGCGGCATCCAAACGTTTCCGTGCCATCTCTTCTTGGTCGGTCGATCCTGCCGCGACGCGGACCGCGTTGTCACGCGAGTTTCGCTTGTCCAAGTTCGAAACCTTGAGGAGCCAGGATGCTACGACCAACCCCTCTTCGTCTGTCCGCTGCCTTTCTCCTAATACTTGCCCTGACCTCAGCAACGTTGGCCGGTGGTCTTTCGTCGCCGACGACGGCCTCGCCAGCTATCGGCCCGTCCAGCGAGTGGTCCCCGCCGACGGTGATCGACCCCAGTAGGGGAGACTTGGGCGCCGTCTCGTGCGCCTCGGCAAACATCTGTGTCGCCGTCGACGGGAGCGGCAACGTCCTCATGTACTCGGGTGGCTCCTGGTCGTCACCCGAGAGCATCGACAGCGTCGGCATTAGCTCGGTCTCCTGCCCAACTACGAGCTTCTGCGCGGCCGTGGACGGGAACGGCGATCTCCTCACCTACGACGGCGTCTCATGGTCGTTGCCCGAGAGCTTGGACGGCGTGGAGCTCTACTCCATCTCGTGTCCGACGAGCGGCTCCTGCGTGGCCGTTGACGGCGGGGCAAACGCGCTCTTTTACGACAACGGTGTCTGGTCGTCGCCCGAGGCCATCGACGTGGGCGGCTACCTGAAGTCCATATCCTGTCCGACAACGAGCTTCTGTATGGCAGTGGACAGCGCCGGGAACGCCCTCATTTACGACGCGGGCGCGTGGTCGCCACCCGAAAGTGTTGCCGGCAGAGAATTGTATCTGGACTCGGTGTCCTGCCCCACGGTGAGCTTTTGCGCTGTCGTTGACTCGTCGGGAGACGTGACGACCTACGACGGTAGCTCGTGGTCGGCACTCGCCAACATCGACGTCTTGAGACTTCAACCCACCAATGTCTCCTGTGCCTCAGCGAGCTTCTGTACCGTCGTTGACGCGATGGGAGACGTGATGACCTACGACGGTAGCTCGTGGTCGTCGCCCGACAGGATCAGCGTCGGCCCCGTATTGCAGTCCGTATCCTGCCCCTCGGCGAGCTTTTGCGTCGCACTAAGTTTCACCAGCCTCTTTACCTACAACGGCACCTCGTGGTCGACGCCCGACGTCGTCGAGCCTGCAGAGGGCTTCTTGAATTACATCTCCTGCCCCTCGCCCAGCTTCTGCGCAGCTGTCGATGCCGAGGGCTATGCGGTCACCTACGACGGCAGCTCATGGTCGACGCCAGAGATGACAGATGAGGACGGCTCGCTGGAATCGGTGTCCTGTGTTTCGGCGAGCTTCTGCATAGCTGTGGACAACGAAGGAGACGTTCTTACCTACAACGGCACCGCGTGGTCGCCGCCCAACAGAGTCGACAGTGGAACGTCCGGACTGGAATCGGTGTCCTGCGTGACGGAGACCTTCTGTGTCGCCGTAGGCGACGGTGTTGTCAGCTACAACGGCACCTCCTGGTCGTCGCCTGACACGATCGGCAGCGCTGGCACCTCGTTGTGGTCGGTCTCATGTGTGTCAGAGAGCTTCTGCGCTGCGGTGGGGGGAGACGGAAACGACGGCACCGACGCCTTCATCTACAACGGCACCTCGTGGTCCTCGCCCGAGATCATCGACAACGGCGACGTCGTCGTCATTGCACCCGTTTCCTGCCCGACCGCGAGCTTCTGTGCCGCGGTCGACGGGAGCGGCAACGTCGTCACCTACAACGGCAGCTCGTGGTCCTCGCCCGAGAACCTTCAGAGCGGCTATTTGGAGTCCATCTCCTGCTCCACAGCGAGCTTCTGTGTAGCAGTCGACTCGATCGGCAACGTCGTCACCTACAACGGAACCGGATGGTCGTCGCCCCAGAACGTCGACAGCAACCAGCTGGACTCGGTCTCATGCCCAACAATGAGCTTCTGCGTCGCAGTGGATGACAACGGCGAAGCCATCACCTACTCCCCCGTCGTCACCCTCACCCAGGTAGGCCCGACGGCAGCAAGCGTTGCCAACGGAGCTGGGTACAGCGGCCAGCTCTCCGTGACGGACGGAACCGGCATGATCAGCTACATAGAAACGAGCTCGGCGGACTCGGCCGACGTCGTGGTCAGCTCCACTGGAGCGATCAGTGCCGCCTCGTCGCTCTCACCTGGCACCTACACCGTAAGCGGGACCGACAACGACACGAGCGGTGACACGGGCATGTGGAACTTCGCCCTCACCGTGGAGCCAGCTGTCGTCACGCCTCCCTCGTCGCCTCCTTCTTCTCCGCCCCCCTCCCCTCCTTCACCGCCGGTAGGTGCAGCGAGCTCGCAGAACTGCTCCTCGTCAAGTTCATCGTCGACCTGCAGTGCCACCAATGCCGAGACGACAGTTGACGCCATGGGCGAGGGAGCGCTGACCGTTTCTGAGTACAGCAGCGACCCGGTCGCTAGTCCGAGTTTCTCTGTCTCGGGCGAGTACTTCGACGTGCAAGTTGCCTCGGGAAGTTCCTTTGACAGCCTCACGATCACAGACTGCAACCTGAACGGTGCCACGGACCTCGAGTGGTGGAATACCGCCGGTGACGAAGGAGCGGGAGCCTGGGAGCTGGTCGTGCCGTCGCCCACCTACAGCTCCGGGCCGCCGGCCTGTGTATCGGCCACCCTCGGCTCAACGAGCAGGCCCAGTATCGACGAGCTGACGGGGACCATCTTTGCCGCCTCGAGTCCGGCAACTGTTCCCGGGGTGGCGACCAACGTGTCGGCCAAGGCCGGCCACTGCTCTGTCACCCTCACTTGGACCGCTCCTGTCTCCGACGGCGGTGTTGCGATAACCGGCTACGCCATCACATGGGGGAACGGACCTGGTCTTGATGTCGGCGACGTGACCAGTGCCACCGTCACGGGCCTTAGAAGCGGGACCGCCTACAGCTTCACCATTTCGGCCATCAACGCTGCCGGCAGCGGGCCGGGCTCAGCCGTTTCCAACTCTGTCACACCCCTAAAGGCGACCTCCACCACGGTCCTCAAGCTGTCGAAGCTAAAGGCGACCTACGGCCAGGAGCAAGCCGAGCACGCGTCGGTGACCGTCTCCTCGTCCTTGCCAGGAACCATTGCGACTGGGACGGTAACGGTCAAGGAGTCGGCAACTGCTGCGTGTGTCATCAAGTTGAGGCTAGGAGCCCGCTGATCAACGCCGTTCTGGAATGAGCGCTGTAGACGGGCCGGGGCAGATCGAACAACGACAGCTCGATTGGGCCGGAACTACAAGGCAAAGTGCTTCCTCGAGGGGCTAAGGAGCGAGCCTCCGGGCCGTTTTTGGCCATTCCGGCTATCAGGCAGCGACGATGACCCAGCTCTCCCCGTCGTGAGCGAGGCCGAGGCCGAGGAGGCGTTTCAGGTTGACGGCCGCCGCCCTGTGGGAGAGCCAGAGGCGATTGCGCTCTATGCCGCGGTAGCGAAGCTTGCGGTTCGGGCCGCGCACCAGCCAGGCGATCGTGCGCTCGATCATGGGGCGGTAAGTGCGATAGGTCTCGTCGAACTCGACCGTGGCGGCAAGATGCCGGGCAGCCACCAAAAGGTCGTGGTGCTCGTTGAGCACTATCGTCCGCCCGGCCTTGGACTTCGTGCAGCGCCTTCGGAGCGGGCAGGTGGCGCAGTTCTTCCCGAAGCGGGCCCGGCCGTTCGGGTTGATCTTCAGCGTGACGCCGTTCGGGCAGGTGACTGTGCTGGCGTCGATGTCGATCTCGAAGTCCTCGATGGTGTAGCCGCCGTCCACGGCCGGGCGGAGGGGCATGGGCTTGATGACGGCTGTCATCTCGTTGTCTTCCAGGTGCTTGCGGAACTCGCCGGCCGAGTAGGCGGTGTCGCCCAGCACCTCGGTCCCGGCCGGCTCGTCTTCTATGAGGAAGGGGGCGGCTTCGGCATCGCCGGTGTTGCCGGGGCCGAGATCGGTGGCCGTGACGAGCCCCGTCTCGGGCTCGGCAGCCACGTGGGCCTTGTAGCCGTCGCGGTAGGAGTGCTGGGTCTTGTGGGCATGGCGTGACTCGGGGTCGACGACAGAGACGATGCGGTCCGGGGCCGTGCGCTCGGCGATGCGCCAGCGGCCTGGGCGGTTCCCGGGCTCGACGTCCTGGCCGGCCACCAGAGCGAGGAGGGCGAGAGCGTCTTGTTGTTGCTCGTCGAGCACCAAGGCGAGGTCCTCGGCCGCGAAGACGAGCTCGTAGGCGTCGTCCACGAGCTCGGAGATGAGCCGGTCGATGTCGTCTCGGTCCTCGAAGTCGCAGGGCGGGCGCCCAGGTCCGAGGTTGTGCTCGCGGACGTAGACCCGTTCGGCCAGCTCCGGGATGAGCTTTCTCACCCGGCGGATCTGGCTCTGCAGGAGGCTGATCGTGTCCTGGCGCTGGACGGCGTCCTCGAGCACGGTCGAGTCGAGGGCCCGTCGCGTCTTGTTGGAGATCACGCCCGAGGTGCTGATCACCTCCCGCACTGCCTCGAAGATACGCTGCGGGCGCTTTGATGACCGCAGCTTGTTGCGCCATAACACGAGCACCGTTGGGTGGAAGGCCTCGTCCCCGATGCCCAGGCCGCAGGCGACTTTCCAAGAGATGTTGGTCTCGAGCTGGCGGCAGGCGTCCCTATCGGACAGCCCTTCCAGAGCCTGCAGCACCATGACCGTGGCGACAACGTCGGCCGGCACCGAGGGCCTGCCTCGATCGGAGGGGAACAGATCGGCGAACATGTCATCGGGAAACAGCTTCTGGCGGTGCTCGGCCAAGAAGGCGTACACCGAACCTTGCTTTACGAGATGGCTGCAGAGCGAGGCGGCATCGACGAGCTTGCGGTCCGGCCGGGAAGAACCTTGCATCCCACAATTCTTCTAGACCCAGGCCGAAATCGCGAATCCTGAGGTAGACGGCTTAAATCAGCAGTCTCCTAGGGAAGGGCTCGTGCACCTTCTCGCCCGAGAGACTCAAGGCAGGGATTTACCGTGTTGTCGCCGTCTACGGCGGCAGCACCACCTTCATGGGCTCGACTTCCGCCAAGGAGATCCTCACCGTCGCCAAGTGACGAGCTGGTGTCCTTGCTTATGCCGGTCTGCCCGGCTGCCAGCGGAGGCGCGCTTCGAGCGCCGCCTGGTGCCGGACCTGTACTGCCGGCACCGTGCCTGAAGGTGATGAGACTATGTTCGAATCCCATGTGGCCGGCTGAGGGAATGTGAGCGCGAGGAAACAGGATGACTTTCGGGCCCCGAGGGACTCACCGGCTGGGGGCTCAAAGAGCAATTCTGCGTGCGGGACGGCTCGCTGCAAGGTAGCCGCCGGAGGTGCACAACAGTAAGTAGGCCTACCCCAGGCTCTCTCGGCCAAGGTCGGCAATCAGTTCCTTCTATACGGGATACGTAGAAGAACTCGGTACCCAACTTGAGAGGTCACCGTACTAGGCATCTTCGTTGGATGATCTCGCGCAGTTCGGCTGCCATTTTCGTGCCTCAGGCCGTCAGCCGGCCGCGGCAATGGACAGGTGGCACTTGACTGTCACTCCCTCAACTCGCGCGGCTGAAGTGCCGATCGGTTACACACTCCGACGGTGGCATCGATACACGACTCAAGGCAGGACGCGGCAACCTCGGGTCGTTAGTCGATTGAAAGGATCACTCATGTCTATTGCGCTCAGTACTCATAGCGCCAAGCGACGCAATCGTGTCTCCCCGGCGAAACTTGCAGCCCTCGCGATGGCGGTCATGATCACGCTGACCACCTGCCTTTTGGCCGCCGGCACCGCCTCTGCCACGACTGTTGCCACCGCGACCATCGGTGCCGGGACTCTGAGCGTCTCTGTGCCGGCGACGATCAGCTTCTCCGACACCTTGAACGGTCTGGACCAGGCGGTCCCGGCCGCGTTTGCAATCGACGTACGCGACGCCACTGGATCAGGGAACGGGTGGAGCCTCACGGCGACGTCGACTCAGTTCACCTCCGGCAGCAACACCCTGCCGACCAACTCGGTGACTGTGACAAGCGCGGCTGAGACATGCGACAGCGGCGCCACCTGTGCTCTCGCTTCCAACAGCATCCCTTACCCGTACTCGTTGCCCGCGGGATCGGGCCCGCCGAGCGCCAGCAAGCTCTTCGACGCCGCGGCGTCCACGGGCATGGGCGACCAGACCGTCACGCCGACGTTCGTTCTCGCGATACCAGCAAGCACGGCCCAGGGCACCTACACCTCGACGTGGACCATCAGCGCCGTCAGCGGACCCTGAGGCACACCGCGGAGCGCATTGTCGGTCGCGGATGAGCAAACGGGCCTCCGCCCTATCCGCGAGGTGACCGGGGTCATTTCCTAAAATTCGACTAGCTACTAAGAGGACCTTTTGTGAGATCCGGATCGGCGCTGTGAGAACCGTTGTGCTAGCGGAGAAGTTCAGGCAACCGGGCGTCACAGTTCTCGAGCGCCTGGTACTAACTGTGGTCTGCACACTTGTCGTCGTCCTTGTTTCGCCTGCGGTTTGCGGTGCCGAAGCCGGAGGAGGCGGGGTGGGAGCGGCCCCCGTTCCCGGTGCGTCTGGAGTGCGCGGCGAAAGGCGGCTACTTCGCACCCACGATCGCCCCGGGCTCCACATGGTCCTCGGAGCTGCTTGTCTCCAACAGCGGCTCCAAAGTGGCGTCGATCCGCGTCTATGCGGCAGACGGCGTGACGGCATCTGCGTCCGGAGCCGTCTACAGCGATCTCGGGCAAGCTTTGTCGGCGACTGGCACCTGGCTGACACCTGCGTCGCAGACAGTCGTGGTCAAAGCCGGCGGCCAGACGACGGTCCGGTTCAAGGTGACCGTTCCGAAGAGCGCGGCTCCCGGCGACTACCTGGCGGGAATCGTCGCCCAGAACGAGGCACCGGTTCATTCGGGCACAGGTGACATGCGGGTCAACATCGTGACGCGGTCAGTGGTAGGCGTGCTGGTGAGCGTTCCCGGGCTGGCGAGCTTCAATGTGAAAGTGGGAAAGCCCACCATCGAGAAGGGGCCTGAGCAGATCGGCGAGGTGGTGACTCCAATCACCGACACCGGCCACCTGATCGGAAAACCCATCGACACCGTGTCGCTCATTGGGCCCGATGGCTACGAGAGAACGGTCCCGAGACATGTTGACACGCTCCTGCCCAGTGGCACGGCGTACTTCCCGATCTACTGGCCGGACCACCTTCATGGCCTCTACACGGTCAGGTCCTGCGTCTCCGGTGGTGGCCTTGCGCACACAGTCTGCAACTCGGCCACCGTGAATCTCGAGAGGTCGACGCGGACTGTGGGTGTGCGGAACGGTAAACCTTTGGCTGTCGCGGGCCGCACCCCAACCTGGGTGATCGCTCTTGTCTCTGGCGGAGTCGGATGCGCACTGGCGCTCGCCGTCGTGGGCCTCGGCAGATGGCGGCGCCGTGGAGCCGATAGGCGACACTCGGCTGCCCTGGTGGCACGCCGGGGTTGAGACCGCGCACAGAGCTCGTGCGCCCCGCGCGAAGGTTCAGAACGTGGGTCGTGATCGCCGAGGCGATCGGGCTGCTACTGCTGTTCGCCCCTCCCGCCGGTGCTTCGAGTCCGATCGTGATCAGCGTCGCCGGTTCCGGGGCAGCGGCCTTCTGGGGCGACGGCGGGCTGGCGTCCACCACGTCTCTGGCGCTGCCAGGGTCGGTAGCTGTCGATGCGTCTGGTGATGTCTACATCGCCGACACGAACAACAACCGGGTCAGGATGGTGCCTGCCGCCTCCGGGGTGTTTTTTGGCCAGGCCATGACCGAGGGGTACATCTACACGATTGCCGGCTACGGCACGGCGTGCGTCAGCCACACTGTCACCTCTTGCTACAGCTTTGGGGGGCAGCCCCAGTCGGCCACGGTGGCCTTGCTCAACGCGCCTGGTGGGGTGGCCGTGGACCCTTCGGGCAACGTCTTCATCGCCGACACGACCAACAACATGGTGGCTATGGTGGCCCGCTCGAACTGCTCGTCCTCCTGCCCGTTCGGGCTGTCTTCCACGGTGGCCGGCGACATCTACAACGTTGCCGGCACGGGGACGGCGTGCCTGGGGACGAGGTCGCCAGCCAACTGCGGTTGGACCTCGGCCGGCGTCGCCCAGGCGGCGACCGCGGCCAAGTTGCACTCTCCGGGGGCAGTGGCCACCGACAGCTCGGGCAACCTCTACATCGCCGACACGACCGACAACATGGTGGCTCTGGTGGCCCGCGCCGCGGTGCCATCAGCGTGCCCGTTCGGTCTGGCGTCGCTAGTGGCTGGTGACATTTACGACGTCGCCGGCTCGGGCACGGTCTGCCCCTCCCATTCGCCCACGGGCTGCCTGTACGTGTCGGGCGGCGTGGCTCAAGCAGCGACGACGGCTGACCTCGACGCCCCCGGTGGAGTGGCGGTTGACTCGTCGGGCAACCTCTACATCGCCGACACCACCGACAACATGGCGGCCCTGGTGGCCCGCACCGCGTGCTCATCCGCGTGCCCGTTCGGCCTGGCCGCGACCTCGGTGGGCGACATCTACGCCGTGGCTGGCACGGGGGCGGCATGTGGCACCCACTCGCCTTCGGGCTGCGGTTATACCTCCGCCGGGGGGGCCCAGCGGGCGACGAGCGCCGAGCTCGACGCCCCTGGGGACGTGGCCACCGACGCCTCCGGCAACCTCTATATCTCCGATACCACCGACAACATGGTGGCCCTAGTGGCCCGCTCGGCGTGCTCATCTGCTTGCCCGTTCGGCCTGGCAACGACCTCGGTGGGCGACATCTACGCCGTGGCCGGCACGGGGACGACCTGCACCGGCCACACCCCAGCCGACTGCGGCTACAGCACCGGGGGCGTGGGCCAAGCGGCCACCTCGGCCAACCTCGACAACCCGGCCGGCCTTTCTGTCGACAGTTCGGGGGACCTCTTCGTGGCGGACGCCACCAACCAGATGGTGGCCATGGTGGCCGGCACAAGCTGCGCTTCGGCGTGCCCTCTGGCGCTAGCGGCGACAACGCTGGGCGACATCTATGCCATTGCCGGTACCGGCACCGCGGGCTACAACGGCGACGGCGGCGGGGCGGCTTCGACGGCGCTCTACGACCCGACCGGGGTGGCAGTCGACTCTTCCGGGGACGTGTTCATCGCCGACACCGATAATCACCGGGTACGCATGGTCCCGGCCGCCTCGGGAAGTCATTTCGGCCAAGCCATGACCCGGGCGGACATCTACACCGTGGCCGGCACGGGAACGGTGTGCGCTACCCATAGCCCCTTGGGCTGCGGCTACACCAATGTCGGGGGCGGCGCCCAAGTGGGCACTGCCGCCGAGCTCGACGACCCCGACGATGTGGCCGTGGACTCCTCGGGTGACCTTTTCATTGCCGACACGCTGGACAACATGGTGGCCATGGTGGCCGCCTCGGCGTGCTCGTCAGGCTGTCCCTTCGGTTTGACGGCCACCGTGGCGGGGGACATCTACGACCTGGCCGGCACGGGGACGGCATGCACGACGGCAACCAAGTCGCCGGCCAACTGCGGATGGACTTCGGCCGGTGCGGCGCAAGCGGCGACGGCGGCAAAGCTGCATGATCCTGCCGGCGTAGCCGTGGACAGGTCGGGCAACCTGTATATCGCCGACACCAGCGACAACATAGTGGCCCTGGTGGCCCGCTCGGCGTGCTCATCTGCGTGCCCGTTCGGCCTGGCGTCACTCGTGGCCGGCGACATCTACGACGTGGCCGGCTCGGGCACGGCGGCTTACTGGGGGGACGGGGGGACCGCAGCCACGACCTCGGTCGACGCCCCCGGCGGAGTGGCTGTCGACTCGTCGGGTGACGTTTTCATCGCCGACACTTCCGACAACCGGGTGCGCATGGTGCCTACGACCTCCGGCACCTACTTCGGCCAGACAATGACCGGTGATGACATCTACACCGTGGCCGGGTCGGGCACCGTTTGCCCCACCCATTCCCCGACCGGATGTGGGTACACGGCTGCCGGCGTGGCCCAGCTGGCCACGGTGGCCGACCTCGATGCCCCCGGCGGGGTGGCGGTCGACTCGTCCGGCAACCTCTACATCGCCGATACCACCGACAACATGGTGGCCTTGGTGGCCCGCTCGGCGTGCTCGTCGGGCTGCCCCTTCGGGTTGGCCTCCACTGCGGTGGGCGACATCTATGACCTGGCCGGCACAGGCACACTCTGCACGGGCACCCGCTCGCCTGCTACTTGCAACTACAACGCGGCGGGGACAGCAGCCAAGTTGCACTACCCCGGTGGTGTCGCCGTCGACTCGTCGGGCAACCTGTACATCGCCGACACCAGCGACAACATGGTGGCCATGGTGGCCCGGGCCGCCTGCTCGTCGGCCTGTCCCTTCGGGCTGGCCGCCACCACGGTCGGCGACCTGTACGCGGTCGCGGGCACGGGGACGGCATGCGGCGCTTCGCCCTCCCCCTCGACCTGTAACTACACCTTCAGCGGGGTGCCGCAGAGGGCCACTTCGGCGTACCTCAACGCCCCCGGGGGCGTAGCCGTTGACCCCTCGGGCAACCTCTACATCGCCGATACCAGCGACAACATGGTGGCCATGGTGGCCCGTTCGGTGTGTTCGTCGTCCTGCCCGTTCGGGCTGGCCGCCACCGCGGTGGGCTACATCTACGACGTGGCCGGTACGGGCACCGCCTGCGGTGCCAGTCCCTCGCCCTCGACCTGCGGGTACAGCGCGGCTGGCGCGGCTGAGCCCGCGACCGCGGCTGAGCTCAATGCCCCCGGCGGTGTTGCGGTCGATGCTTCCGGCAACCTTTACATCGCCGACACGAGCGACAACATGGTGGCAATGGTGGCCGGGGCCCCCTGTTCGTCGTCCTGCCCCTTTGGGCTGGCCGCCACCGTGGCCGGCCGCATTTACGCCGTGGCGGGCACGGGTACGGCGTGTTCGTCGCGTTCGCCGGCCGGCTGTGACTACCTCACGGTGACCGGGCCAACCCAGCCACCTCGGCCGAACTCGACGCGCCCGGCGCTGTGACGCTCGACTCGGCGGGCAACCTTTACATTGCCGACACCACCGACAACATGGTGGCCATGGTGGCTGCTTCGACGTGCTCGAGCGCCTGCCTATGGTCTTTGCCCTCGACGACAGCGACACAGATATATGCCATTTCCGGCACCGGGACCGGCGGTTATGGCGGCGACGGCGGGGGGGCATGGACCACAGCTGTCGACGCGCCCACCGGGGTGGCGGTGGACAGCTCGGGGAACCTGTTCATAGCCGACACTGGCAATGACCGGGTGCGGGTGGTCCCGGCATCCTCCGGCACGCTCCTCGGCCAGGCGATGACCGAAGGTGACATCTACACCATCGCCGGCAACGGGAACGCCTGTTTGAGCGGCTCGCTTGTCACCTGTAGCTACGAGTCGTCTGGTGGAGCAGCGCTGCCGGCTGTAGGTACCTTCCTGAACGCGCCGGCAGCCGTTGCGGTCGACTCGTCAGGCAACATCTACATCGCCAACCCGACTGACGACATCGTGGCCATGGTGGCAGCCGTTAGCTGCTCTGGCGCCTGCCCCGTCGGCTTGGCCTCGACTACGGCCGGGGACATCTACTCGGTGGCTGGAATCTTCGATGTCTACTGCGCTAGCGCTACCCAGGCCTGTGGCGACACCCTGGCCCCGAGCTCGGCCGAGTTCGACGGGCCGACAGGCGTTGCCGTGGTGGGCGCCGGCACCGCCCTGTACGTCGTCGACAAGACAGACCGCCGGGTCCGGGAGGTTCTGTCTGCTCCTTCTTTGTTGGGGGTGGCCCCGGTTGCTTTTACAGGCGCACTGACGGGAAAGGACACCGTGCTCTCCAGCGTGCTCACAGTTGACGTCCTGCCCTCGACGTACTCGGTAGCGGGCACGCAGTGGTCCTTCACCATCACCTCCACTACGTTCGTCAATGGCGCAGCGAACCTGCCGGCCACGGCGACCACCATTTCGTCGCCGACTTCGAGCTGCGACGCCTCGTTCTCGTGCACCATGGCCTCGGGCGTCGACGGTGACCCGCCCAGTTACCCAGTCACGGTCCCCGCCGGCTCGGCCCCTCCCGCCGCGGTCACTTTTTTCAGCGACAAGTCAGGGACCGGGCCCCAGACCATGAGCTTCCCGGTCCAGATATCGGTACCGGCCGACGCCAAAGCCGGCACCTACACCTCCACCTGGACCATCACTTCCCAGACTGGGCCGTGAGCCCGGACCGGACCCGAAGGCGCAGGGCCGGGGCGGGGGCGGGGTCGATCCCGTAACGCCGGATGACATGTTCGAACTTTCTCGGGCTTGTCCTCCCCGAGTGACGGAGGCCGTCAAGGTACAGGCCATCGAGTGGGTGGAGGTGATGAGACGATGTTCGAGCCTCTCCTGGCCCTTTGACATGGGGTTATCCGGCACGGAAGCCGAAGCTTGAGGGAATTTCGGATGCCGGATGGCCGCAAGATCGGCGCCGGATTTGTTGAGACCACGTTCGAACTCCGTCGGCGACCGTCCCGCTCCCGCTGATGGGGCGCCACGGCTGCTCATTCTCCACGTCTCGGGCTCTACGATCGCGAGCTGAGCCGCCAGCCCATCGGTACAGCGCACGACCACCAGATGGGCCTAACGGGGAGGACGAGTGACCAGGCACGTAGAGGCCAGTTCGAACTTTGGCGCTGATGGACCCTTTTTCCGCATCATCCGAGAAGGCCTGCAAGGCCTAGCCGACGGCGATGACTACTTCGACCTGCTAGCTGACGATGTCGTCTTCGAGTACGTCATCTCCGTTCCTGGCTATCCGAGGCGGGTTGAAGGGCGCCAGAACATCATCGACCTATACAACGACTACGACGGCTTTATGGCTGTGAAGAGCGCGGACGGTCTCTGTGTCTATCGAGACCTGGAGGCGTCGGTCGTGATCCTTGAGTATGAGGTACATGGCGAATCAGTGCAGACGGGTCGTCCGTACAACAACCGGTTCGTCTCCATCGTGACGATCGGGGATGGCAAAGTGACACGGTGGCGGGACTACCTAGACCCCGTGGCGGTGTTCGACGCCGCGGGTTGGCCTGGTAGTCCAGGCTAGGCCGTTATCTCTGAACCGCAGCAGTCGACAAAGCGTTCATTTCACACGATTGTCGGACCGCCTTGCTCTATGCCGAGCAGGCCCAACTTCAGAGTCCTCGACTCGATGGTGGTCAAGTGACCAGGACAGAACGGCTCACCCCGCAAGTACCGGAAGAGCCCTTTTGTGGCATCTACCAGGGATTTTGCGGTGTGGTCTTCACATCACATGTGTTTGTGAACTGGCCGAACTTGGCGACTTGGAGATGGCGACCACGCTTTAGCGCTGTGGCAACCACACTTGGTCCACAGGTCTTGGCTCAAGAACGGTGGGAGGTTCTTTCGTCGGCTTCGAGGGCGGCCACGCCGAGGGCCTCGAGTCTTGAGACGAGCTCTCTTAGGCGTCTGTCGTTGTCGATCCAGCTTTCGTAGTCGCCCGCTTCGTCCTCGCTCAGGTACTTCCCGACGGTCTTCGCGGCAACCTTTCGCGTCCAGTGCCAGTAAGGACCGTGCAGCCTAGGTGGATCGCCATGACAGGCGCAGTTGGGCCTCCCGCATCGAGTACGCCGCTCTGAGATCGTGCCCGGCAGGACTCGTCCGCTGCGGGCGATCTCGGCCAGCTGTTTGGCGATCTCGGACAGCTCGGCGCGCTGTTCTGGGTCCACGTCTGAAGCCTGACAGGGAGGATTAACCATCTTCGTCACATCTTCCTGTATATATACCTTATGATCAAGTCGGGACGGGCTCTCGCCCTCGAGGTCGTCGCCAGCTGGACCCCGCGGCATGGCTGTTTTTGAGTCCGCCGAGTTCTCTCCAGCAGACTTTGAAGCCCGTGATGTGGTCTTCTGTCCACGGAATCGTCCATCGCGTCCACACCGTAAGCCCAACAGTGGCTCGGTCTATTGACGACCGCTAGCGTTTGCGGAAGATTCGGCTCGCGACCGTCGCAAGGTCAGCCTCGATCGCGTCCCGCGGAGAGGTGTAAATCGGCTGAGCCGAAGCGCTCTCGACGCGCGTGCAGTTTGTCACTTCATGATCGCCAATGACACCCCCTCCGCGCTGAGCTCGTCGTTGACGGCCTGGTCGATGAGAACCATCGACTCCTCGGAGAGGTAGCGGCGCTCGGCGACCTCCCATTCATCGTGCTGTTCGACCAGCACCGCGGTCACGAGACGGAGCACCGCGGCGTCGTTGGGGAAGATGCCGACGACGTTGGTGCGGCGCTTGATCTCAGCGTTCACGCGCTCGAGGGGGTTCGTCGACCACAGCTTGGGCCAGTGCGCGATCGGGAAGCTCGAGAACGCGACGAGGTCCTCTTTCGCGTCGAGCAGGAGCTGCGCGACCCCGGGGAGAGTGAAGCTGAGCGTGTCGGCGACTACGTCGAGCTGCTGGGCCACGTGCTCTGCCCCAGGCTGGGCGAAGATCGTCCGGATGGCGGCGGCGACCATCTGGGTCTTCGCCTTCGGGACACCGGAGAGGGCGTTGCGTAAAAAGTGCACCCGGCAGCGTTGCCAGGCGGCCCCGATGAAGACCTTCCCGATCGCCTCTTTCAGTCCGAGGTGCTGATCGGAGACGACGAGTCGGACACCCGAGAGTCCCCGCTCGCGAAGCCCCCGGAGGAACGCCGTCCAAAAGGTGCCGTCCTCGGAGTCGCCGACGTCGCAGCCGAGCACCTCGCGGTTGCCCTCGGCGGTCACGCCGGTGACGACCACCACGGCCCGGCTGACTACGCGACCGCGCAGTCGCCCCTTTACATAGGTGGCGTCACAGAACAGATAGGGGAAGGCGACGTGGTCAAGACGGCGGGTCCGGAAGGCCTCCATCTCCTTGTCGAGCTCAGAACAGATCCTGCTGACCTCGGACTTCGAGATCCCCGAGGCGGCACCGAGCGCCTCGACCAGGTCGTCGACCTTTCGCGTCGACACGCCGTGCACGTAGGCCTCCATCACCACCGCGTACAGCGCCCGGTCGATCCTTCTGCGGCGCTCCAAGATCTGAGGAAAGAACGAGCCCGAGCGCAGCTTCGGGATCTTCAGCTCGACATCGCCGGCCTTGGTCGACAACAGGCGGGGCCGGCGCCCGTTTCGGTAGTTCGTGCGCTCATCGGAGCGCTCATAGGGTTCGGCACCGATCACGCCGGACACCTCGGCCTCGATGAGGGCCTGGAGAACGAGCTCGACGCTCGCTCGAATCAGATCGACGTCGCCGCCGGCGCGGAGCGCGTCGAGAAGCGCATAGGGATCAAAATCATGTTGGGCCATCGGAGTGATCTCCTTGTCGTGTCTTGTCAGGGACACGTCGAGATTCACTCCGGTGGTCCGCTACGTGGTGGACCCTCTGCGCGATTTACACCAACTCATGGGACGTCCCCTCAGCCTCGGCGCTCGTACTTGCTCGCTAGGTATTCGTCGACCCAAGCCTTCGTGCTGCGCCACTGACCGTCCGGTCCCTTCTGGGCCTTTAGGCGCCCGCGCTCGACTGCCGCGCGAAGAGCGAAAACGCTCTGGTTCGGCGTCGCCAGAGTGGCAAGCGGCACCAATCGGTGCGGTCCTGCGACGGCGGGCACTACGAAGCGATAGAGGTTGTCGGTGACAGCCCGCGCTATGAGCTCCCCGAGCGGCCCGGGATCCCCGGCATCGGCCTTTCGCAACGCACCGAGGTACCTGCCTCGGTCCCTCCTATAGATGACGGCGGGTGGATAGCCCAAACGGACTAGCAGCAGGTTGAGCAAAAGGCGTCCCGTTCGTCCGTTGCCGTCAAGAAAGGGGTGGATCCTTTCGAATTCAGCGTGCGCTGCAGCAATCGTCTCGACTGGATTATCGGCTGAGGCGATCAACGAAAGCGACCGGATCCAGTCCGTCATAGCTGCATCGACCTCGATCCACGCCGGTGGCGTGGTCCCTCCAGGGAATGGTTGGATGTCGTGCTCGCGAAAGCTGCCCGGATTTTCGCTCGTCGTCGCGTTCGGATGCGGCGCCACGTTCCACGCAGGGCCGAGGGCTAGCGCATGCACGTGTCGAACCTCGGTCAGCGTAAGCAGACCTTCGGAGACCCAGTCGCCTGGATCGAGCGCCTGACCGTAGACCCACCTGGCGGCTTCGGCATAACCGGTCACCTCCATGTACTCCCGGAGTTCCTTGTTCCCGACAGCGCGGCCTTCGGCCAAGAGTGTTTCGACCTGTTGGATAACGAGTGTGTTTCCTTCGATCGCTGTGGAGTGGTGCGCCTCCTGATACCAGATCGAGGTCCAGATGCCTTCGGCCTCGTCAGGCGACGGCAGTCCCCCCATGCGCTCGCACAGCTCAGCGATCGCCTCTTCCAGACGTAGGTAAACCAGCCGGCGAGGTGGACGGCCTCGTCGGAAAGTGTCGTGCTCCATAAAATATAACCGTAACACAATAAATTACTTTGTTGTGTCGTCCTCTTATTTAAAGCAACGCGACAAAGTCTAGGACGCACCCCAACAAAAGGTGCATCGAGGACAGTCCGAGGTTGGCGCTCACCTGTGCCAGTGCTTGCGGATGTTCGAGTCGTACAATGCCGTGCCCGCGCACTCGTGAAGACCAGATCTTCGTTGCCCTGTGTCCCTTCGAGGTTCTGGCGGACCCGGTGAACCTGGAGAGCCTCCAAGGCCCGCGGGCAAGTGGCACGTTGCGGCGGGACTTGTCGGTCTTCGGATCGGTGCGTTGCCTGATCTTGAGATCGAATGTGCCGGTGACCGTTGCAGTGCCGGCCGCGAGGTCGACATCGGACCACCTGAGCGCGAGTAACTCCCCCTGACGTAAACCGGTGTGGACCGCGACCGCGTATAACGGCAATAGCCGGTCGTCGTGCAAGTTGTCGAACAGCTGCTTCAGTACCGGCCGGTCGTCCACCTTGACCGCAGCGGCATCCGTGAGCGCCATGACGTTGTTGAGCGACGTAGCCCCTGCGCTCAGCTTGTCCCAGTGCCCGACGCAGGATCGTGCGGGCGAGCCGTTTTGACCTATCTGAACCACTCGTGCCACTCGTCCCGGCCTGCGCAATTCTCCGGCGACGTCCCCGCGTTCTCTTGGAGGTCGCCGAGTAAGTGCTGCCGGCACTTTCGAGGTGGATAGTGCCTTTCGACTTCGATGACGGTGCCAATCTGGGCAGATCGGAGAACCCCTTCGGTTTGGCGTTTGTGGCACGACTGCTCAATTAGGAACGCCATTCGGCCATCGGGCGGTCCCCGAGAGGAGCAGTCCTATGTCAAACCCCCTGATCGAGAAGCCGGAAGACCACCAAACCGAAGTCGCGGTTACAGTCCGCACCCCTGCCGGCGCGAGCCACTCGTTCACCTTCAAGCTCGATGAACTCGTCACCCAGGCTGTCTTTCAGTCGATCCGCTACTTCGTCGAGCGCAGCGAGCTCGCGCCAGGCGACTACGGCCTGGCATTGGTTCGCGAAGGCCGGGCGGAGGACCTCACGGACACGAGCCGACTCGACGACTACCGGATCGTCAACGGCGATTTTCTCCACCTCATCCCCGAAGCTCCCCAGGTGGACGGGTGACGCTGCACCCGACCCTCCTCGAAGAGCTTCTCGAGGCCGAGGTCCGTGTTGCCAGAGCAAGGTACGAACACCGCATCCGAGGCCTCGACATCGTCGGCACTGACATCATCTGCCGCATCGAAGGAAACCTCGGTGCCGACGCAATCATCCGCTTGGGCGGTCGCAAGTTCGACGCCGAGCCCTTTCGAGTGGCAGTGGTAATGCTCGACGGCGGTATCGCGCCCCAGCCGCTATGGCCTGGGAGCCTATTCCACTCCATCCATCCGATACTCGGCCGGGGCTTCGTCTGCATTCGTGGCACCTTCGAGTACCACTGCCACCCGTCGCATCTCGACGATCGCTGGGACATCTATAGGACACGGCTCCGACTTCCCCAGCTCCTTGACCACCTATTGAAAAAAGCAGGACGATGAGCCCGATCTCCATCCCGAACTCCATCCTCGACGAAGCTCGCCGCTTCTTCGAGGACCGTGGCTCGCACGGCTTCGAGGGAACCGCGATGATCACCGCAGGACCCGATGGCATCGCTCGGCGCGTCATCGTGCCGGATCAGACTGCCGCTGCCGCGCCTCACTGCCGGGTCGAGGTCAGTCGGGCCGGGAAACTGCAACTCGCGGCCGCACTAGCCCCCGACGAACGCTACGTGGCCCGGATCCACAGTCACCCGATGGAGCCGTTCCACAGCGAGATCGACGACGCCAATCCGGCGCTTACTTACGAAGGCGCGCTTTCGATCGTGGCGCCGTTCTTTGGTCTCGGCCTTCGTCACGGCCTCGACCTGTGCGCCGTCTACGTGCTGCGGTCGGGTGCCTGGTCCTTCCTTGAGACGGGACCCAACCGCGAGGGGCGGGTAAGGGTCCAGTGAACGATCCACGCCTCGCCCTCAGCCCCGGGGTCCTGAACGCGGAGGGTGCTCCAGTGCTTGAGGCGCTCGACCGTCTCCGTCCTGTTATCCGAGTCGGGTCGGGTCTGCACCCAGCGGCCGCGACGGCGATTGGGGGCCTCTACTCGCTCCTCGTCCGCGTCCACCCGCACGCCGTGATCGACGGGGACGCGCCGATGGGGCCGAACCCCTGGGGAGCGGAGAGCCTCCTTGAGCTGCCCAGCCGCATTGCGCCGAGCCGTGTGGAACCCGCCGTGCCAGCCGGGCAGGATCTTGTGATCGGAGCCGGTCTAAGCGTCTCCGGCGCCGACATTTGGATCGGCGGGAACGACTGGACCGCACGCCAGGGAGACTCACCCCAGCCCCTCGATGTCGCGGAACACGGCCTCGGGGTCCACGCCGCAGCCGCGCTCGTTGCGAGCGAGGTCATGAAGATCGCCCTGGGCAAGCTCGCCATGATGCACGTTCGGACTGGCGGCACCCTCGTCTGGAACCTCATCGACTACTGCCTTGCACCCGCACCCGATCTAGCTGGGATGGATGTGCGCGGTCTAACCGTCGCGCTCCTCGGTGCGGGGTCGGTGGGCTCGAGCAGTGCCGGACTCGTCGTTTGTGATCCGGCCACATGCGGCTTCGCGTGGATCGTCGACCCCGACTCCTACGACCCCTCACGTAACCCCTACCGCTATGCCGCGTCGACCGGCCGCGAATCCGGCCCAAAGGCGGACTGGCTCGCGGACCTTCTCCGGCACCACGGATGGCAGGCCAAGGGCCACGTGGGTGCGGTTGCCGATTGGGTTCGCAACCAACCGGATCCCGGGTTCGACGGGATCGTCGTGTCGTCGGTCGACCGCGTCGACAGCCGGCTCGATGTGGCCGACGTGCTTGCCCGAACGACGCTTTCGGTCGGGATCGACGGTCTCGCGCTTCACATCCAGCGGGAGCACCCGCTCGACGAGTGGGCTTGCCCATACTGCGACTTCGTCAGCCTGGCTCCGCCGATGACGCGACTGCAGGCCCTTGCAAACATGGTCGGTCTGCCAGTGGTTCGCGTCGCCGAACTCGAACTCGAGGGGGCCGTGCTGGACGCCGACGACCTGGCAGCAGTCGCGGCGCAAGGCAAGGTCCATGCGGCGCGTGCCCTGAGCCTCGTAGGTCGGCGTCTCGACGACCTCAGGAACCGCGTCTACGCCGAAGCGACTGTGCCCGTCGACGGAACGGCACCCACCACTGTCTCCGCCCCGTACGTTTCGTGGATGGCCGGCGTGCTCGTGGCTTCAGAGCTGGCGAAGGCAGCGCGCGGGCTCGAACTCGTGGACCGCCGAGTCGACCTCGACATGTCGGGCGTTCCCCTCGGCGCCGTTAGGCGCCGTGCCCGCGACGGCTCCGGACACTGCGTCTGCTGGTCACCGTGGAGGCGACGATGGGCGACAAGGATGTACCCACGGATTACAACCAGGGTGGCAAGCAGCTCTTAGACAGCATCCAGGCCGGAGCGCCGGACTGGAAGGCCATCTACGAGCTGAACCGCGGTCCCATGTCCCGCACCGCGGCGCGGTTCATCCGTGGCGAAAACTCAGCGGTTGCCGGCGTCCAAGTCGCCGACATCGTGCAACAGGCGATGCTGGAGATGATCACCTCCGGCTTGCCAAGAGAAATGAGGAGCCTCGATGGCCTGCGTAGCTGGATGGTCAAGGTCGCTTGGCGGCGCGCCTACGACGCCTGCAACGGACCGAAGTCGCGGGTAAACCCACTTCCACCGGAAGGGAGTCCATACGAACTCGCCGACGATGACGGAGCGGAAGAAGAAGCAGTCGAGCTGGAACTTCTCTACGAGAAGGCTGTGGCCGGACTCGAAAAGCTGAACGAGTCAGAGAGGCTCGTAATCAGCGAGCACGTCATACGAGGGAGGACGCAGGCGGACGTTGCTCGCGATCTCGGCGTTACCGATGCACGAGTCCGTCAACTGCGCGACTCCGGGATCAGGAAACTGGCGAGGACCGTCGGCCCGCTACACCGATGAAGCGCGGAAGAATCTTGGAGGAGGAGAAGTGATGAGCACTGATCAAGGCTACGAGCGAAAGATCTCGGCGCTGATCGAGGCATACACAGCCTTCCTCGACGGACGGGCACCTCGTCCTGTTCTCAACGAGGTCGAGCCGGAGATGCGAGAGGAGGTATCAGCGCTCTTCGGGCTGCTAGACGCCTCGTGGAGGGTCGGAGCGGATCTGCCGCCGCTTGGTGAGGATCCCGTCGCCGTCGCCCTCGGCTTCGTTGCGCCCCGGGAGTTTGGCGGGACGCGCGTGACGGTTCAGCTCGACGGCGGCCGATTGCGTCAGGCGCGGAAGCGGCGAGGCATGAGGGTGAGCGATCTCGTCCGGGCGCTCCAAATGAGAGATCTCGAGACGACTCCGAAATGGCTGGCTCAGACCGAGATGCTGTCTGCTGCAGAGGTGGAACTCGGGTTCGCAGTCGGACTCTCCGACGTCCTCGGTACGTCCGTCTCGGAACTGTGCGTCGCCCCACACGCCGATGCGGGCGACTTCGTCGCATGGCTCAATTCCCCGGAGTTCGAAGCGGAGGTCTCTCACTGGGCCAGGACTCGTGGAAGGAACATCCCGGAGGCCGTCGCGGCAGTCAGGACGCGGATGTTGGTCGTGCAGTTGCGTAGTTCCGGCGAGGCGGATCAGAACCGATGGATGGCTGTCTTGCGTGCTGTCCTCGAGGGTTTGTCGTGAGTGCATCGCACGAACGCCGGATCGTTAGGTCCGATCCGAACCTTAGGCACTCGTCTCGAGAGTGGGCGGACCGACTTGCCGCGACAGTCACGGTTGATGTGCGAGCGCGCTTCGCTGACGACCCAAAGGGGACGGTCACGAGGCAGCTCGGATTGCGCATCGTGCCGAGCGCCGCGCTTGAGCGCAGCAGAGGAGATAAGGGTTCGTGCGACGGGGTCTCAATCATTGAGGACGGCGTCATCCACTACGCACTAACGCCCTTCTCGAAGCGTGAGAACTTCACCATTGCTCACGAGGTCGGGCACTTTCTAGTCGACTCGTTCGACCCCGAGGATGACATATGGGACTGGCTCGCGGACCAGCCCGACTCCCGCCGACTAGTAGAAGACACGTGCGACCTCGTCGCCCGAAGACTCCTACTGCCGCGGGAGCGGGTCGATGCCGTCCTAGGAAGAGAACGCGCATCAGGGACAGCCGTCGTGCGCCTCTATGACTCCTCCGAGGCGTCTCGAGAGGTCTGCGCCATCGCGATCGCCGAGCGGCTCGGCTGTGAGGGCTTCGTGATGCTCGCCAAGGCCGGAACGGGACGTGTGACCTTCGTTTCGCGTGCCGGGCGCGCGAGCCCGGCACCGTGGTCAGGCGATCAGCTGCCCATGTCTCACCCGCTTCGCACACTCGAGCCTGGAGCAACACAAGTTCTCGAGAGCTGGTGGCCGCGGCGGACCGATTCGGATAGGCGGCGGTACTACGAGCACGCGACACAGATCGGGGGTTGGATCTACGCTGCTTTCGCAGAGAACGATCTCTGGGGCGCCGTCCGACTCCATCTCCCTGAGCCAGAACGGCGAAGGGCCCCCTCGCGGTATCAAACGTGCAGGTGCGGCTGGGCCGGGGTCGCCCATGGCTTTCCGTGCAACAGCTGCCATCGGATCCCATGCCCTGGCTGCGACGAGTGCGACTGTGACGAGCGCGAGCGAATGCCGCGGGCAACTTGCCATGTGTGCTTTCAGAGCGTCCTCGTCCACCTGCTCGTGGACGGTCTTTGCCCCAACTGCAGATGAGATGGAGCTGGCACTCGTCGCCCTCGCGGAAACCATCAAGGACGATGGGGCTGCGTGCCGTGTCAGATTGGGAGACTCTCATCGCAGGGATTCGCAAACGTCCGACAATGTGGACGGCCGCGGAGGTAGTGAACCTGTCGAGACAAGCCAAGTAGAGACTGCCACCTCGCTAACGACACAGGCGTCGCATACACGACGGGGCACGTCCCCTCACGGATCGGTGTCGTCGAGACGACGAAGAATATTGGCGAGCTGGATGACGCTGTCTGCAGCGATACCGGCTTCCCGCCGGGTCGGCGTTCCGCTGTGCTTCACATGCTGGGCGAACTCAATCGTCGCTCGCGCGAGTTTGCGGAGTGCCGCGTTGTCGGGACCGGCCGCCGCATCCTCGACGAACCGATCTAGTCGCTGCTTCGTATTGGCAACCGGAGGCTCGGTCTCACCATCGCGCAGATTGCGATCGACATCGTACGCCTGGGCGCTGAGCGTTTCCGTGACCGAGACGCAATCAAGGCCCACGTTGCGGTAGTCCTGCGCCGTACGCGCGGCCTGGAAATGGCGGCGCATTTCGCTGATCTCCGTGTCGACGGCCGACCATCCGGTGCGCCTGTGAGGGCTGACAGGATCAACAAGTGTCGAAGCGAGAGACCGTTGCTCCAAGAGGGCTAGCTGGTCGTGCAGGGGATCGAAGATGTCACGCAGAAGGTTGCGGCGCGCCTGCCAACTGCCGTATGCATCGTGGCGCGTCCACCATGTTCTAAAAGACCCGAAATCGCGAAAGGGGACGTCAACGTCAGTGATGGCAAGTCGATCGTCGACCGCCTTCAGCGCGAGGAGAGCGACGCGCACCTCCGCCTCGGACATCACCTGACTGCCGTCTGTGCCGTACTTCTCCAGTTCGTCATCGATGAGCGCGGCCAACGGCACCGCAATCTCGATGTCGTCGATCCCTTCGATGGGCCTCTGGCGCACCTGAGTAAGGAGGTCCATACGTAGGTGGCGGCCGACGTTGCCGAAGGGACCCGGAATCTCATCGTCGCTGAAGAAGTCGTCTGGCCGCACGTCTACGTAGTTTGCTAGGTCTTGCATGCGTACACATGCATCCTCCCAACACGGGCGGATGCTTCTCTTCTATCACGAGAATCGGTGTCCGTTGCAAGAAAGCACTACAGTCACGGGCTGTCGCGATCAAGGTACCCACGCACCCAGCTCGGGATCCCAGGTGCCGATTGCCGTGCCGTCCAGCACCGGATCCACAAATGGACGGACGATGGCGAGTGCGTCGTCAAGGGTTTTCGCTGGCAGCTCGGCGGCGCGTCGTGCAGCTCGGGCGAAACCGCCCTCCCATAGCTCACGGTCCGGTACTCCGAACTGTTCGGGGAACGTGAGAGCGCGGCGTTCAATCTCCGAAGTGAGCGCGACGCGCTGTTCTGCCGCTCCGACTCGAATTGCCACAACGAGAGCCACAAGATCAATGAGATCTCTAAAACGAGTGGATGGCCGTCCGTCGCGATGGAATTCAAGTATGGCCGCGACCTTGTCAGCGACGTGGTCGACCAGTGGGTAAGCGCGATACCCGGGCTGCTCGATTCCTGGCACCGAAATCTCCGCTACCGGTGGCACATGGTCTGGTACACCGGTCATATGCACGCCGGTCCCAACGAGGTCAATGTGGAATGTCGCCCACTGAGTGGCGCCGATCCACGCTGTCACCGGGTACCGCGTCCCGCCCGTGCCACCTGACAGGTTTTCTCCGGCGGCTATGTCGAAGCGAAACCAGTCTCCAAGGTCAAGCTCGGCTCCCGCCCGTAACTCACGCTCGACCATCGTGCGCTCCGCATTCCGATAGAGGTCGATGTCGGCCGAGTGACGAACCGAGACTTGCCGCGCTAGCAGCGCGACGGCTCCTTTGAGGATCCAACTGTTGTCGATCACGTACAAACGGGCGAGCAGCCTGTCGTAGGCGAACTGGCGCTGAAGTTCAGCAAGTGTCCATCGCCCGTGCGGAGTGGCGACCGCTCTCAGTCGGGCGGTTACCGCCTGCCGCAGCGCCTGCGGAGTCTCGTATGCCTTCTCGTCTGTCATTGTGCTCGCCCGCCAGATGGCGATCCCGCTTCCTCAGCAAACTTGTCGCCGTCTTTCGCGGATCGGGCTCGGTCCATATGGGCGCGTGCCTCAGTAATCCATTCCGAGCGCGTCGGGATCAGGGGCCAGGTCAAGGAGCCACCGAAACAGACCGAGACCGTCGTGTCTTCGCAGTCCGAACCTTGCGGCAAGCGGCGCGATGGCATCGGCCACCGTGCCGGGGTAGTCATTTATCTGTCTCAGGGCTTGTACGACGATTGGCGCGACTGCATCGGGCTCTTCGCCGTCGGCGAGTAGGTCCGCGGCGATCCGCGCCGGACGGGTGACCAGGAGTCCACCGAGGTTGACCCATTCTCCGCGACCTAGGTGCCCTCGATGGAAGCGCACATCCGATCGACGGGACTGACGTCGAGTGGGAAGGGTGAACTCGTTGCGGTCGGCGGTAAGGTCCCCTAGTCCGTAGACAGCAGCGGCGGACCGGTGTGACACCACGCCTTGGTTGGGTGTTCGTTCCCATACCGGCGTGTCGGGTGCGAGTTGCATCCAGGCTGCTCGAAGTTGCAGGTGGTCTGGAGGGGGTGATCCCCGAATGCGGTAGACGCCGTGTGCTACTCGTTCGAGCGCCGACCCATGGGATGCCTGACGCGAGAGGGTCGTCCACGCCAGACCAGCACCCTCCGCTTGCTGGCGCGTGACAAGGCCCCACTGGTCCTCAGCCAGGTTTGCTAGGAGTTCGAGGGTCGCCACGTGTACCATACCTGCATTATATAGCTATATCGACATTGTTTGCAGCACAACATGTGCTCTGTATCTGCAAACTATCGCTGTTTCGCTATACTTTGCAGGATGTGATCTCTACCACCGTGCTGCGCTCAACTACCAGTTAGCGGTGCACCAGTCACAGCGACGGCGGCCGCCCGTGCCGAGGTGATCGTTGCCGTTGCGTTTGATCTCCTGACCGTACGGGCACTCAGCCTGGTCGTGATAGAGACCGGGTCCTCCGGGTCGGTGTCAGTGTAAAACGCCCCTACGAGCGTCATTTGACTTCCTTCTTTGTTCACGACCTGACGTGAACGGTACGCCGAGGGTGCATTTCGTTTGGGTGCCGACTTTCGTTTCCTCGTCCGGAGTCGACGCTACGGGGCCACCGCATCCTCGATTCTCCCATGCGGCCTTGACATTGTTTCGGGAGTTGAGGCACGAAGAAGGAGTGAGCGGCAGGACCGACCTCGGAGCACGTCTAGGACCTACGCTGACGGCTTGCATCGGCGTCACAACAAGGAGCGTCCGAGCACCGCACCACGCGGCAAGGCACAGGGCTCCGACGCACTCGAGTAGCCACAGTTGATCACCGGAGCGATCGCCGCCGCGACTAGCGAGCCGCGAAATGGCATGGATCTCGCGGGCGGGTGATCTGCCGTTCGCGGTGAAGCGCCTAGGTCGGCTTGTGCACGAGACCGACGCCTGGGCCGCCGTCGGCGATGGCAAACGCGATTTCATTCTCTTGCGCCTTCAAGTCGACGTCCTCGACGAACAGCGCAAGCAGCTCTCTTTCCGGACTCCGGTGCCGGCGGTGCGGCTACAGTTGGCTACATTCCCGCCGGCCCAGCGGAAAGCGACACACCCTCACACTCCTGTGACCAGGACTTTCGGGTGGAGGCGAAGGGACTCGAACCCTCGAACCTCCTGACTGCCAGTCAGGCGCTCTACCAACTGAGCTACGCCCCCGAGGGATGCCCTACTCTAATCGACCGCACCGGGTCGCAACCTACGACCGGCTCCACCCACCTCGTGACCGTCCTCGCTTGCCAACTAACCTGGCCGCGTGGACGCCTACGACTTTCGGGAGGTAGAAGCGCGCTGGCAAAGGCGCTGGGACGAAGACGGGACGTATCGCGTCGAGCTTGACGACCCGCGGCCTCCCTACTACGTGCTCAGCATGTACCCCTACCCGAGCGGCCCAGCTCACCAGGGTCACATCCGCAACTACACATTCGGCGATGTCCTCGTGCGGCACCGCACTATGCAGGGCCATGCAGTCCTTAGCCCCTTCGGGTTCGACTCGTTCGGCCTCCCGGCGGAGAACGCCGCCATAAAGGGCGGAGACCACCCCCGCGTATATACAGAGGCCCGTATCGCCGAGCTCAAGTCATCGGTGAAACGGCTGGGGGCGGTCTATGACTGGAGACGGGAGCTGCGCAGCCACGACCCAGACTACATGCGCTGGAACCAGGTCATCTTCCTTGAGCTGCTCCGTGCAGGGCTCGCCTATAGGGCAGAGGCGCCCGTCAACTGGTGCCCCGGGTGCCACACCGTGCTCGCGAATGAGCAAGTGCTGGCCGATGGCACTTGTGAGCGGTCAGGCGACGTCGTCGAGCGCCGCAACCTTGAGCAGTGGTTCTTCCGCATCACGGCCTACGCAGAGGAATTGCTCGACGCTCTCGACGGCCTCGACTGGCCCGAACGGGTCAAGACCATGCAGCGAAATTGGATCGGCCGGTCAGAAGGTGTCCAGTTCCGCATGCCGGTCGCAGGCCGCCCGGGGATCGAGATCGAGGTCTTCACGACCCGCCCGGACACGAGCTTCGGCATGACCTATGCCGTGCTTGCCCCCGAGCACCCCCTAGTGACAGAACTCGTGACCGAAGCCCACCGGGACGAGGTCGCCGAACTTCGCGTCCGAGCCCAGCAGGAGACCGACATCGAGCGCCAGTCGTCTGAGGGCCCGCTCGACAAGCGCGGCGCCTTCACGGGCAGCTACTGCTTGAACCCGTTCAACAACGAGCCCGTGCCCATCTACGTAGCCGACTACGTGCTCATGGGCTATGGGACCGGGGCCATCATGGCTGTCCCGGCGGAGGACGAGCGTGACTTCGCCTTCGCCGAGACCCACGGGCTGCCTATCGTGCGCACGGTCGAGCCCCCCGAGGGCTTCTCAGGTGGCGCCTACTCAGGCGACGGGCTCAAGATCAACAGCGGCTTTCTCGACGGGCTGGACGTGCCCGCAGCAAAGCGCGCCGCCATCGACTTCCTCGAGAAGAACGGCATCGGCTCGCGCAAGGTGAATTACCGCCTGCGGGACTGGCTGATAAGCCGCCAACGCTACTGGGGCTGCCCTATCCCCGTCGTGTACTGCCCCGACCATGGGATCGTGCCCGTCCCCGTCGACGAGCTCCCCATCTTGCTTCCCGAGGACGTCGAGTTCCGCCCGACAGGCGAGTCGCCGCTGCGCTTCGACGAGGGGTTCTTGAAGACGACCTGCCCGACCTGCGGCGGCCCGGCTCTGCGCGAGACCGACACGATGGACACCTTCGTCGACTCGTCGTGGTACTTCCTGCGTTTTTGCAACCCGCGCGAGGAGACCGGTCCGGTCGACATCCCGGCCGCCCGCCACTACATGCCGGTCGACCAATACATAGGCGGCATAACCCACGCCATCTTGCATCTCCTCTACGCGCGCTTTTACACAAGGGCGCTGGGCGACACCGGGCTCGGCCCGAAAGAAGTGCGGGAACCTTTCGCCCAGCTGTTCTGCCAGGGGATGATTCGCCTCGGGGGGCGGGCGATGTCGAAGTCGAGGGGCAACGTCATCTCGCCCGACGAGTACTTCACCAAGGTCGGGGCAGACGCCTTGAGGCTGCTCCACCTCTTCATCGGGCCTCCCGTGGACGATGTCGACTGGAACGACCAGACAGAAGAGATCCTCGACGGGTGCTCGCGCTATCTAGGGCGGGTCTGGCACCTCGCCACGGACACCTCCGAGCTTGATGACAGCGTGTCTGACGACATCCAGGCCGGTGGCAGCGAGGAGCTGCGACGGGCGGTGCACCGAACCATAGCCAGAGTCACGACTGACATCGACCGCTACGCCTTCAACACGGCCGTGGCGGCGTGCATGGAGCTGTACAACACGATCTCGCGTCATGCCCGTTCCGGCACCGACCGTGCGGTTGTCGACGAGTCGATCGACACCCTGCTCGAGCTGTTGGCCCCTTTCGCGCCTCACCTCGCAGCCGAGGCCTACGAGCGCCGCCGCGGCGACAACGTGCACACACGTCCGTGGCCTGTGGCGGACCTGAGACTGCTCACAGACGAGACCTCGACGATGATCGTGCAAGTGAACGGCAAGCTGAGGGACCGGATCGAGGTAGCCCGCGACATCTCAGAAGATGCCGCCGTCGCCGCGGCACTCGCCTCGGCCAAGGTCCGAGAGGCACTGGAAGGCGCTTTGCCGGCGCGCGTCATTGCCCGTCCTCCAAGGCTCGTCAACCTCGTCACCTGAGCCCGTTAGGAGACCGCAGGCTTCGGGGAGTAGTGCCTGGCGTTGTCGAGCCGCGTGTCGGCGCGAGAAAGCGACCCGACGGTCTCGGGACTTAGTTCCTCGAGGTGGGAGACAATCGCCAGGAAGACCTGGGCGGTCGTCAGGGCGTCGCTCAAAGCGTGGTGGGGGCGGTGCTCGGGAAGCCCCATTGCCCCGGCCAGCTGGCCGAGAGAAACGAACCTCGGTAGCGGGTCGCCCCGTTCGACCATCAAGAGCCGCCCCAGCACGGCCGTATCGAGCACGGGCCCGCGGAGCTTGACACCCTGACGGCGAAGGGCGGCGCCGAGAAAAGCCCTTTCCACTCCAGCTGAATGCGCCACGAGCACACGCCCGGTGATCGCGTCGAGGAGATCGACGATCGACTCGTCGAGCGGGGGCGCCTGCTCGAGGTCGACGGTTCGGATCCCGTGAACGACGACGGAGGCCTCCGGCAGAGGCCTCGTCGGCCTGGCCAGTCCGTAAAGACTGCGCCCGGCAGCGATGAGACCCCCATCGATCGGTACTGCGCCAAACGAGATGATCTCATCGGTCGAAGGGTTGAGGCCGCTCAGCTCGAGGTCGACCACGCAGTAGCGCGCCTCACGCCAAGGTGTTCGCCGTTTCGCCACGGCGGAGTGGACGTAGGCCGACGCGGCCGGCGAGAAGGCCCGGCTTCGGCCGCCAAGCCTCACCGCACCCCGAAGGTAAGGTCGTTGGAGATGCTGTGCTGCACCGAGGCCACCGCGCGGAAGGCCTCTTTCAAATATGTCCGCGTGAGGGCGCTGAGCTCGGACGGGTCGACGAAGTCATCGGGCTCGGTGCCTGCCATGAGCTGTGAGCTCTGGTGGTCGAGGCGAAGCTCGGAGACGAGCTCGAACGACTCTACGAGCGTGTCGGCGTCCGCCTGAGACAAGATGCCACCCTCGCTCGCGGCACGCAGCCTGGATGGGGTGGAGGCACAGACCACTCCCGTCGCCATCCCGGCCCAACGGGCGAGGTTGACGATCGGAAGGGCGCCCCCTTCCTTAAGGTCGAGCGTGCCGCGGTGCTCCCCGGAGTGCTCCACGACCAAACCACCCAGAAAGCCCGTGGGAGGCCTGTGCGACAAGGAGAAGCGGGCGAGAAGTCGCAACATGTCAGGGTGCTCTCTTGCCGGGCGGAATGTTTCTGCCAGCATCTCGCCCACCTTCGCCCCGAATGCAGGGCGGCTGTCGACAAGGACCGATGTCAGCACGAGCGCCTTTTCCTGCGTCGGGTCCTCCAGCCAGGAACGGCCGGCTGCCTGCCAGGACTCGAGAGAACGTACGAAGAGGGGGTCCGCCGCGCTCGCCCGGTGGGTGTCGGGATGAAAGCCGCAAGAGACGAGGATCTCGGTTGCCCGCAGGGCAAGGCCGGCGAAGTACGGGCGCGTTACCGAGTCGACGTCCAACGAGGGGTCATCACCTTTCAAGAAGACCACGGCGCTGTCGAGGTCCGAGCTCGGGACGGCCTCGCGCCGGGCTTGGCTCCCGAGCGCGAGCCATGCGAAAGGTGCTGGAGCTTCCCCGACCTCGGCCAGTGCGAACTCGATGGCACGGCGCGTCAAGGCGTCCGAGACGATCGAGAACACAGCCTCGATGTCGAGCGGGGCCACATGGGCGCGGTGCATGCTCACGATCATTGGCCGGAGCCCCGTCGCCACCTCGGCGAGCTCAGTCGGGTCCAAGGCACGTGCGATCGCCCGGCGGAGCGAGAACGACGAGTGGGTCTGCGCCTCGACGAGGTCGGAATCGCCGATGACGCCAAGCACCGAGCCGGTCGGAGAGAGAACGGGGAAGTGGCGAAAGCCCCTGTCAAGCATGTCGAGCAGTACCTCTCCCGCCAGTCGGTCAGAAGGCACGGTCTCGGCTGGAGCCGTCATTGCTTGGGCAACGGGCGTCTCCGGCGAAAGCCCGACGGCTAGCACACGAGAGCGCAAGTCCCGGTCGGTGAGGATGCCAAGCGAGGAACCGAGGTCGACTACGACCGCCGTCGCCCCGCGGGCACCCATCTCGCGGGCTGCCTCGCTTATCGTGGTGCCGGGCCCGCAGATCACTGCAGGAGCCCGGATAAGTTCACCGACCGGCTGGCTGAGCTGGTTGCGCACCACCTCGTCCGCCCGGCCCTGGCGGATCCCGTAGCGGTCCTCCAAGAGGGACCGGGTCACATAGCGCAGCGTCGCGGGCTGGCCGAGCAGCCTGTAGGCGACGACTGCCGGGATCCGGTAGGTGAGGGTGTCCTCCGCCGCTCGGGCGGCAAAGCCCGTCGGCAGTCCCGACAACATCGAGGCGTGGCCGAACATCTCGCCCACCCCGATCAGGTCGAGCACCCTGCCGTCGTGCACTATCTCGACCGCACCGGCTCGTATCACCCGCAGCACGCTCGGCTTGGCGCCCTGGGAGAAGATCTCCGTACCTGCTAAATGGAACTCGATCTCGGCCGCGGCGGCGGCCCCCTCGACCTCCGACCTGCCGAGGGCGTTGAAGGGCGGGTAGGTGAGGAGGAACTCGACGATCTCCGGTACGGCGCTCACTGGCGTAAGTGTGCCAGGACTTCGCCCGACAGCCATAGTGCCTCAGAACGGGCCCGAACGCATCGCCGCGCATCGAAATCCGGCCCTTGACTTGCCCTTGGCGCGTTGTTTTAATGGTTCGCACCGAATGACGGCTCGGGCCGTCACCGTGGGGGGGGCCTCGATGTCGGTCAGAAAAGGTGCTGTTCCAGCATCAAGCGGGGTGGACGCTGACGTAGCCAAGCTCCACGAGCTTGGCTACGCACAAGAGCTCCACAGGAGGATGGGCGGGTTCTCCAACTTCGCCGTCTCGTTCACCATCATCTCGGTGCTATCTGGCTGCCTGACGCTGTACTACTTCGGGATGCAAGAGGGCGGCCCCGTCGACATCGTCTGGGGCTGGATCATCGTCGGCTTCTTCACCATCATCGTCGGGCTCGGCATGGCGGAGATCGCGTCCTCCTATCCAACAGCAGGCGGGCTGTACTACTGGTCGGCCAAGCTCGCCAAGGGGAACCCCGGCGCCTGGAGCTGGTTCACGGGCTGGTTCAACCTGCTCGGCCAGGTCGCCATCACCGCCGGCATCGACTACGGATTCGCCTTCTTCTTCTCGGCGTTCTTGAACATGGTGTTCAATTTCCCGACAACGGCAGGCTGGATCCTCGTCGTCTATGCGGGCATCCTCATACTTCACGGCCTGCTCAACACCTTCGGAGTTCGCGTCGTCGCCTTCCTCTCCGACGTCTCGGCATGGTGGCACATACTCGGCGTGGCCATCATCGCCGGGGTGCTCGTGTTCGTGCCGAGCCACCACGCCTCGGTTTCCTTCGTGTTCACCAAGTTCATCAACCTGTCCGGCTTCAGCTCGAAGTGGTACGTGTTCCTGATCGGCTTTCTCATGGCGCAGTACACCTTCACCGGTTACGACGCCTCGGCTCACATGTCGGAGGAGACGAAGAACCCCGACCTGGCCGCCCCCCGCGGCATCGTCAGCTCCATTGTCGTGTCTCTCATCGCCGGTTGGATCTTGATCCTCGCCATTACCTTTGTCATCCCGACGAACATGTCCGTCTACTCGAGCTACGCCATCCAAGAGTTCTCTCCTGTGCTCATATGGTCCAACGCCATCGGGCGCCACGGTGCCGAGCTGCTCCTCGTGATCGCCTTCATGGCTCAGGCGTACTGCGGCATGGCCTCTGTCACAGCGAACTCGCGGATGCTCTACGCCTTCAGCCGGGACGGGGCGGTGCCGGGACACAAGATGTGGCACCGCATCAACCCCCGCACACGGACGCCCACCAATGGGATCTGGTTCTGCGTCGTGTTCGCCTTCCTCCTCGCCCTCCCCTCCCTGTGGAGCGGCGTCGCCTACGGTGCTGTCACCTCGATTGCCACCATCGGCCTCTACATCGCCTACGTCCTGCCGACTCTCCTGCGCCGCCTGCAGGGCGCCGACTTCAAAGAGGGCCGCTGGAGCCTCGGCCGCTGGAGCCCGCTGGTCGGCTGGGTGGGCATCCTCTGGGTGGCCTTCATTGCGGTCCTGTTCATGCTGCCCGAGTTCAGCCCCATCAACCGGGACACGTTCAACTACGCCCCGATCGCTGTCGGCGTCGTGCTCGTGTTTGCCGGCGGCTACTGGCTCTTGTCGGCCCGCAAGTGGTTCACCGGCCCGAAGGTGCAAGGCAGTGTGGAAGATCTGATGAGGATCGAGGCGGAGCTCGGAGCCGCCGGCCACAGGTCGGGCGGGGACGTGTGAGCGAGACGCCGACCGCCCTCACTGTCGAGCGGCTGGCGGCGCTCGTCGCCGCCCGCGAGATCGACACGGTGGTCGTGGGGATCACCGACATGCAAGGGCGGTTGCAGGGCAAGCGTTTCGCCGCAGCCCACTTCCTAGAAGACGTAGTGACCGGCGGGACCGAGGGCTGCAACTACCTGCTCGCCGTCGACGTCGAGATGAACACCGTTCTCGGATATGCCATGAGCTCGTGGGAGCGCGGCTACGGCGACTTCGTGATGGTGCCCGACGTGACGACGCTGCGCCTTCTCCCCTGGCACCCCGGTACAGCATTCTGCGTGGCCGACCTGCAATGGGCCGACGGGACCCCGGTCGTGGCCTCACCGCGTCAGATCCTCGCCCGCCAAGCCGATCGCCTGGCCGCTTACGGCTGGCACGCGCTCGCCGCCACCGAGCTCGAGTTCATCGTCTTGAACGACACCTTCGAGCAGGCCTGGCAAGCCGGCTACCGGGCGCTCACCCCGGCCAACCTCTACAACGTCGACTACTCGCTCCTCGGCACGGGCCGGGTGGAGCCCCTCTTGCGTAGGATCCGCAACGAGATGGGCGACGCCGGCATGTGGGTCGAGTCCGCCAAGGGCGAGTGCAACCTAGGCCAGCACGAGATCGCCTTTAGATACACGGGCCTTGTCGAAAAGGCCGACGAGCATTCGCTTTTCAAGATGGGAGCCAAGGAGATAGCCGGACAGGAGGGCTACAGCCTCACCTTCATGGCCAAGTACGACTCGCGCGAGGGCAACTCGTGCCACGTCCACATCTCGCTTCGTGACGAGTCGGACACACCGGTGTTCTTCGGCAACAGCCCGCACGGTTTCTCGCCCGTGTTCGAGCACTTCATCGCCGGCCTGCTGGCGACGCTTCGCGAGCTGACGCTGCTGGTGGCACCGAACATCAACAGCTACAAGCGTTTCGTCCGAGGCTCGTTCGCCCCCACAGCTCTCGCTTGGGGGCACGACAACCGAACCTGCGCCCTGCGCATAATCGGCCACCAGCCGCACGCCCTTCGCGTCGAGTGCCGCGTGCCTGGTGGGGACGTCAACCCCTATCTCGCCCTCTCGGCCATGGTCGCCGGCGGACTGCACGGGATCGAGGAGGGGCTCGAGCTCGAGGACGAGTACATCGGTAACGCCTACGAGTCCGACAAGCCGCGGCTGCCGACGACCTTGCGGGAGGCGGCCGACCTGTTCGCCGCAAGCGAGGTGGCCCGCAAGGCCTTCGGTGACGACGTCGTAGCCCATTACTCGAACATGGCCCGTGTCGAGCTCGAGGCCTTCGAGTCCGCCGTCACCGACTGGGAGCGCTACCGAGGTTTCGAGCGCCTGTGAGCCTTAAGCGCGACGTGGTCAACCCGGCCACCGAGGAGGTGGTCACGACCATCGAAATCCTCGAAGCCGAGGCCGTGGACGAGGCCATAGCGCGCTCGGCCGCAGCACAGAAGTCCTGGCGGGCCGTGGCACCTGGTGACCGAGCCCGCCTCTTGAGGCGTTTTGCCGAGGTCGTCGACGCTGCCAACGAGGAACTGGCCCGCCTGGAGGTGGCTAATTCGGGCCATACGATCTCGAACGCCCGCTGGGAAGCGGGCAACGTCCGCGACGTGCTCGCCTACTACGCCGGGGCTCCGGAAAGGCTATTCGGCCGCCAGATCCCCGTCCCCGGTGGGCTCGACGTCACTTTCCGCGAGCCGATCGGCGTCGTCGGGATCATCGTTCCCTGGAACTTCCCCATGCCGATCGCATCGTGGGGCTTCGCCCCGGCCCTCGCCGCGGGCAACACCGTCGTGCTCAAGCCGGCCGACCTGACCCCGCTCACCGCCGTCCGCATCGGTGAGCTGGCACTTGAGGCGGGTCTCCCCGAGGGGGTCTTCCAGGTCCTGCCCGGCCGCGGCTCAGTGGTCGGCTGGCGCTTTGTGACCCACCCCGCTGTCGGCAAGGTCTGTTTCACCGGCTCGACCGAGGTCGGCCAGCAGATCATGGCCGGGTGCGCCGAGCAGGTAAAGCGTGTGACCCTCGAGCTCGGCGGCAAGAGCGCCAACATCGTCTTCGGCGACGCCGACATCGATGCAGCGGCCGCGGCCGCCCCCTACGGCGTGTTCGACAACGCCGGTCAGGACTGCTGCGCCCGGTCGCGCATTCTCGTCCAAGCGAGTGTCTACGAGGCCTTCATGGAGCGCTTCGAGGCCGCCGTCAAGGCTGTCAAGGTCGTCGACCCCTCCGACGAGTCGAGCGAGATGGGCCCGCTGATAAGCGCCCAGCACCGCGAAACCGTTGCCGCCTTCGTGCCCGACGGGGCCCCGGTGGCTTTTCGGGGAAGCGCGCCGGAGGGGCCGGGGTACTGGTTCCCGCCCACGGTGCTGGCACCGGTGCCACCCGACTCGCCGGCCGTGCGCGAGGAGATCTTCGGACCGGTTGTGGCTGTGCTGCGCTTCGAGGACGAGGCAGATGCCATCGCCATCGCGAACGACACCCCCTACGGGCTCTCGGGCTCGATCTGGACCCGCGACGTCGGGCGAGCCTTTCGCGTGGCGAGGGCCGTGGAGACAGGGACGATCTCGGTCAACTCGAACTCGTCTGTGCGCTACTGGACTCCTTTCGGCGGCTTCAAGCGGTCCGGTATCGGGCGCGAACTCGGGCCAGACGCCCTGGAGGCGTTCACCGAGCTCAAGAACGTCTTTGTCTCGACGGGCGCCTGAGACGAGCTCGCCTCGAGTACCAAATACCATCGGAGGATGACCATGCCGGGAAGGCTCGAGGGAAAAGTTGCCGTCATCACCGGGGCGGCGAGCGGTATCGGGCGGGCAAGTGCCGTCCGTTTTGCCAAAGAGGGTGCCCATGTTGTCGTCGCTGACCTTGCCGAGGGCCCCGGCACGGCCGTCGCGGAGGAGATCGGCGGCCTCTACGTCCACGCAGAGGTGACCGATCCCGACAGCGTCGAGGCTATGTACGCCGCGGCCCTGGAGCGTTTCGGCGGCCTCGACATCTGCTTTAACAACGCCGGCATCTCACCGCCCGAGGACGACTCGATCCTCGAGACCGACCTCGCTGCCTGGCGCCGGGTGCAAGAGGTGAACCTGACAAGCGTCTACCTGTGCTGCAAGGCGGCCATCCCGATCATGCTCGAGCGGGGCGGGGGCAGCATCATCAACACAGCCTCGTTCGTGGCCCTACTGGGCGCTGCAACCTCGCAGATCTCCTACACCGCGTCCAAGGGCGGCGTGCTCTCGATGTCGCGCGAGCTCGGGGTCCAGTTCGCCCGTCAGTCGATTCGCGTGAACGCCCTCTGCCCGGGCCCGGTGAACACACCGCTTTTGCGCGAGCTGTTCGCCAAGGACGCCGAACGCGCCGCCCGCCGCCTTGTGCACATCCCGATGGGACGCTTCGCCGAGCCGGAGGAGATCGCCGCCGCGGCCTGCTTCCTCGCCTCCGACGACGCCTCTTTCATTACGGCGAGCACCTTCCTCGTCGACGGCGGCATCAACGGCGCCTACGTGACGCCCCTTTGATGGCACCGAGCCCCGGCGCCCGGCCGGTCATAGGGATCACCGCCTACGACGAGCCCGCCTCGTGGGGCCACTGGAACACCCAGGCCACCCTCGTTCCCTCCGACTACGTGCACGCGCTCGCGGACGCCGGGGCGAGCCCGGTCGTCCTCCCCGTCCAAGATGAGAACGACGACGCCCTCGACGCACTCGTTTCTCGCCTGGACGGCCTGGTTCTCACCGGCGGCCCTGATGTCGACCCGGCCCGCTACGGCGCGGAGCCCCACCCCCGTTCCCAGACTCCCCGTCAACAGCGTGATGCCCGCGAGCTGGCGCTCATCGCGGCTGTGGAACGCAGCGGGCTGCCGCTGCTGGCGATCTGCCGGGGAATGCAACTGCTGAACGTGGCCCACGGTGGGACTCTCGTCCAGCACCTTCCAGAGGTCGTCGGCCACGAGGGCCACAACCCGACCCCCGGCGCCTTTGCTTTGCACCGGGTCCATGTCGATGAGAACAGCTCGCTTCAAAGGGCGCTCGACTGGGAGGCCCGGAACGTGCCGAGCCACCATCACCAGGGGATCGACCGCCTGGCCGACGGCCTCTGCGCTGTCGCATGGGCTGACGACGGCACGATCGAGGCCATCGAGCGGTCCTCGCGGCCCTTCCTCATAGGCGTGCAGTGGCATCCCGAGGCAGACGACAACCGCTCGCTGTTCGTGGGCCTCGTCAAAGCCTCCGCCGAGGTGCTCGCCGCCCGGGCTTGATCCGCTCGGATCAGTCCGTCACGGCCCGCAGCACGCAGAACTCGTTGCCCTCCGGGTCCTCCAGCACGACCCAGGTGGCCTCCTCGCCCTGGCCGACCGAGACACGCCTGGCACCGAGAGACTCGAGGCGGCGGACCTCGGCCTCCTGGTCGAGTGGGCGAAGGTCTAAGTGGAGACGATTCTTAAGGCTCTTGTGCTCAGGCACCCGCAAGAACAACAGATCGGGCGACACCCCGTCCTCGGCACTTTCCTCCGGTGGCTCGAGCACGACCTCGTCGGGCTCCTCGTGAGTGCGCCGCCAGCCAAGAGCGGCCTCCCAAAAGGCGGCGATCGCCGCCGGGTCGACGGCGTCGACGCATAGGCACTGGATTCGAAGTCCCGTCATGTCCTCCTCCTTCCCGCTCCAAGCGGCTGGGGCACGACTCGGCCTGGACAACGCGGCCGGGTCGCTCCGGGCTGAAGAACCGACATACCCCGCGGCGGGCTTGTTCAAGCCTCAGACGACCTCGCGCAGCCTCCCGTCGCTCACGTCGTAGACAAAGCCGCGCACGGACTGCTTTTTCGGGATGAATGGGCTCGCCTTTATGCGGGCAACCGATTGGCGGACATCCTCGTCGAGATCCCCGAAGGCCTCGGCTGCCCAGGGGGGCTTGATCCCGACCTCGTCCTGGATCTGCTTTTTGAACTGGTCGTCGGAAAACGTCAGCATCCCGCAGTCGCTGTGGTGGATGAGGACGATCTCTTCTGTACCCAAGAGCCGCTGCGAGATGGCGAGGGATCTGATGGCGTCGTCGGTCGCGACCCCGCCGGCGTTGCGGATGACATGGGCATCGCCCTCTTTGAGCCCGAGCACGCCATAGGGGCTGATCCTCGCGTCCATGCAGGCGAGAACGGCCACTTTCTTAGCGGGCGGCAGGGGCAGGTCCCCTTTGTCGAAAGAGGCGGCATACGCCGCGTTGTTCTGCAACAGCTCGTCAGTGACGCTCATCGGGGCCCCCTCGTCAGATGCGAAATGATGACTAATGCCATCCGATATTGAACATAGCATTGGTCAGACGAGTTCAGGCGCCCTGGCGGGCGAAAAAAAGGAGGGCGACCCGGCGGGCCCTAGAGCCCGTGCAGGTAGCGCTCGAGCTCGGCGGCGATCTCGTCGCCAGAAGGGACGCGCCTGTCGTCGAAACCGCCTGTCGTGCCTTCGAGCTCGTCGATCTCTTCCTCGAGCTGGCGCACCATGGCCTGGTGCTCGGCGCTCTGGGCGATGAGCTCGTCGACCTTCACCCGGGCCGACTCCGCCTCCTTACGAAGAGAATCGGTGTCGATGACGAGCCCGGAGAGCCCGGCGAGGCCGTCGAGGAGGGCGAGCGAGGCGGCAGGAAACGGCATGGCGGCCACGTAGTGCGACACCCTCGCCCACAGCCCGACCGAAGGGATGCCCCGCTCGGAACAAGAGCGCTCTATGGCCGCCTGGATCCCGGCAGGCACCTCGATGCCGCCCGGGATGAAGCCCACCTGTTTGGCGAGGGAGGCATCAGAAGCCGTCGCCGCCAGCTTCACAGGCCTCGTGTGGGGCGCCCCGGCCGGAAATCCACCGAGGCCGACCATGAGCCGGACGTCGAGGGCGAGGGCTAAGTCAGCTACCTCGCCGGCAAAGCCCCGCCATCTAAGGTCCGGCTCGGGACCGGTGAGAAGGGCGACGCCGGCACCGACGGGGTCGGTGCCCACATGGACGGCGATCTCCGGCCATTCGAGATCCTCGTTGATCCCGTCGACGATCTTTAGCTTGGGGCGCCGCGCTCGATGGTCCAACAGCTCCTCGGAGTCGAACACGGCATAGGCGCGGGTGTTGAGTTCCTCGAGCAGGGCCGTCATCGCTCCTGCGCCGGCAAGGCCGGCGTCGACCCAGCCCTCGAGGGCGACGACGAGCACGGGAGAGGGCGGGGCGGCCTCGTCTGTGAGCCGGTAGAGCTGCATTGGCTCGTTCATGGCTGCTCCAGTCGAAGGTCACGGCCTTGCATCACCGCAGGCTACCGGGCCGGCACCCGCCTTCGTGTGGCAACACCGCCTCGCTCAAAGCGCCAGCGACTCCCCACCGTCTACGACGACCCTGGTGCCGTTCAGGTTGCCCGCCGCCTCCGAGCACAAGAAGGCCACCACCTTGCCGAAGTCCGCCGGGTCGCCCATGGGCCGCCCGCTGGCGGCCATGCCGAGCTCGATCATGCGGTCCGTGGCGTGGTAGCCGGGACAGGCGAGGTTGAGGGTGATCCCGCTGCCGCGGCAGGTCGGCGGCGGCTGTCTTGGCCCACGCCCACAGGCCCGTGCGGGCGGTGTTTGACAGAGCCAAGGTCGGGTTGGCCTCCGTGATCGTCGACGAGGCGATGCAACATATACGCCCCCACGCCGCCTCGCGCATGTGCGGCAGGCAAGCGCGCACCAGCCGGACGCTCGTTAACAGGTTCGCCTGCACGGCGGCCAGGATGGCTTCGTCGTCGACATCGAGCGCTCGGGCGGGCGGTGGCCCGCCGGCGTTGGCAACGACGACGTCGAGGCGGCCGTACTGCTCGAGGGCGAGCGAGACGAGCCTCTCGGGTGTCGCTTCATCGGTGACGTCTGCGCACAAGGACACGACCTCGGCGCCCCGTGATCTAAGTGAGGCCTCGGTGTTTTCGAGGGCCTCCTTGTGCCGGGCCGAGATGACGAGGCGGGCGCCCTCGCCGGCAAGTGCTTCGGCAGAGGCCCGACCGAGGCCCTTGGACGACGCCGCCACGACCGCGACGCGCCCTTCAAGACCGAGATCCATGCTTCACCCTCTCTTTCTAAGGCCCCGGCGAGCGAGCCGGGAAGGCGGTGCCGAGGCCACTTGGAGGCGAATGTCCCTCAGGCCTCGACCACGACCAGATCGTGATCGGCTCGGTTGAACGAAAGCGGGCCTTGGTCGGTTGCGACGACGATGTCTTCGATGCGGGCGCCGTATCGACCGGCGAGGTAGATCCCGGGCTCTATGGAAAAGGCGTGGCCCGAAACGAGCGGTGTGGCATTGCCCGCCACCATGTAGGGATCCTCGTGCTCTTCGATCCCGATGCCGTGGCCGATGCGGTGGATGAAGAACTTGCCGTACCCAGCGGCTGCGATCAGGTCCCGCCCGGCGCGGTCGACCTCTTCGCAGGTGGCACCGACGACTGCGGCCGAGACAGCCAGGGCCTGGGCACGGCGCAATATCTCGTATAGCTCGGCGAACTCGGGCTCCGGCTCGCCCGTTACGACCGTCCGGGTCATGTCCGAGCAGTACCCGACGCCATCGTCGAGAGCGAGCGAGCCCCCGAAGTCGCACACGACGACCTCACCCGGGCCGATCCTTCGCCCCCCAGCCTCGTGGTGAGGGCTGGCCGAGTTGGGGCCACTGCCAACGATGGCGAAGTTCACCCGATCGTGCCCGGCCTCGCGAAGGCGCCTGGAGATCTCGGCGGACACCTCAGCCTCGGTCCGGCCGATAAGGGCTATCTCACCGGCGAGCAAGGCGTCGGCAACGACGTCGGCGCCAGCTCCTGCCGCGGCGATGGCCGCGATCTCCTGGGCGTCCTTAACCGCCCGCAAAGGGCCGACCACCGCCCGGGCGGACTGGAAATGGGCTCGCGGCAGGGCCGCCTCGAGCTCGAGGAGGTGCGCGGCCCAGCAACGGTCCGAGACGCCTAGGCGCGTCCTTCCTCCGACGAGGGCGGCGACGACCTCGCTCGCCTGCTCGTGCTCGGACCAGGGGCGCAGCTCGAAAAGCCGCGGGTCATGAGCGACTCGTGGTGCCTCGATCTCGGGGACGACCAAGGTGGCCTGGTCGTCTACGGGAAGCACGAGCATCGTGAGGCGCTCGAGAGGCATCGGCTCGTAGCCCGTCAGCCAGGGCAGGTCAGCCCCGAGGGAAAGCAAGAGGGCGTCTATGCCTAGCGCCCTCATCTGCTCGCGCACTCTTGCAAAGCGTGCCGCGCGGGCGAGCCCGGCCTCTTCCTCACCCGATGGGACTGTGGGGCTCATGACACCTCGACTCCCGCGACGACACGCTCGCGAGCTGCGGGCGTGCTCAGGCCGACCGGAGCAGTCGAACCGACCGCACGCTTGGCGTGGTAGCTGGATCGGGTGAGGGGCGACGCCTCGACATAGGCGATGCCCATCGCCCTCGCCTTGTCCGCCAGCTCCTCGAACTCGGCCGGGGCCCACCAACGCGCGACGGGAAGATGGGCGGCCGTCGGGCGCAGGTACTGGCCGAGGGTGACGATCTGCACCCCGACCTCATGGAGGTCGCCCAGGGCCGCCACGACCTCGGAGGCGGTCTCACCCATGCCGAGGATTATGCCGGACTTTGTCGTGAGCCCGAAAGCTGCGGAACGGGCGAGCACCGACAGGCTGCGAGCATACGAGGCAGACGGCCGCACAGCGCGCTGCAGGCGGTTCACCGTCTCGAGATTGTGGTTGAGCACGTCGGGGCGGGCCTCGAAGATGATCCCGAGGGCGTCCTCGTCACCTTTGCAGTCGGGGATGAGCACCTCGACCGTGGTGCCCGGGCTACGACGGCGGATAGCCGAGATCGTCTCGGCAAAGGCCATCGCCCCGCCGTCGGCGAGGTCGTCCCGGGCGACGGCGGTGACAACGGCGTGGGACAGTCTCATGCGCGCCACTGCCTCGGCGACGCGCTCAGGCTCCTCGGAGTCGAGAGGGAGCGGGCGCCTCGTGTCGATCAGGCAGAAGCCACAAGCCCTCGTGCACCGCTCACCGTTGATCATGAACGTCGCAGTGCCGTCGGCCCAGCACTCGAAGATGTTGGGGCAGCCGGCCTCCTCGCAGACGGTCACGAGGGCAAGCTCGCGGCATCGTCGCGCGGAGCGCGACCATCTCCGGGCCGATCTTGGCCTGCGCCCTCGCGAAGGAGGGCTTGCGGGCCGAGATGGCCACCCCACGGGCCGGGTCCACTCCAGCATCGACGAGGCGGCGGTCAAGGGCGCGGTCAGAGCGCGCGGCGTCAGGGGAATGAGACGGCGACGCCGCTCGGGGCGGGCCTGGCCACCACGAGGAGTCCTGGCGCTCCATCGTGGCGCCGGGAGCGAGCTGTTCGAGGGCGCGGCGGACGACCGCCTCGACCACTTCCTCCATTGCCACCTTCACTCCCTGTTCGGCCATCGAGGTGACGCCGAGGTCGCTCAGGCCGCAGGGCACGATATGGCCGAACATGGCGAGGTCGGGCTCGACGTTGAGGGCGAAGCCGTGCATCGAGCGTCCCCTGTCGATCCTCACGCCGACAGCGCAGATCTTCTTCGGCTCAGGGCCGTCGGGGTCGATCCAGACGCCCGGGTAACGGCTCAGTCGGCCCGCGCCGGAGATGCCGAGATCGCTGAGGGCGTCGATGACGAGCTGCTCGAGGGCGTGCACGTGCGCTGGGACCGCGCCGAGGCCGAGGCGGACGTTGAGGATCGGGTAGCCGACGAGCTGGCCTGGCCCGTGGTAGGTGACATCGCCACCCCGATCGGCGTGGATGAGCTCGGCGCCGACCGAGTCGGGATCGACGAGGACGTGCTCGGCCCTCGCCCGAACCCCGAGGGTGTACACATGCGGGTGCTCCAACAAGAGCAGGTACTCGGACCCGCCGGCGCGAAGGGCGTGCTGGAGGGCGAGGGCGTCCCGGTAGCGAACGCGCCCGAGCCAGCGGACGTGAAGCTCACGCCCGACCTCGCTCAAAGCTCGGCTTCCCAGTCGTGTGACTCGATGCCCGTGGCCAAGGCGCGCAGGAAGGCCGAGGCATAGGCGCCGTCCACCGCTCGATGGTCGAAGGAAAGGGCGAGCAGGCCGACCGAGTGGATCCCGACCGCCTCGGTCCCGTCCGGCGCCGTCAAGACGACGGGCCGACGCTTGACCCCGTCGGTGGACAGGATCGCCACCTGGGGCTGGTTGATGATCGGCGCCGTCATAAGGGTCCCGAACGGCCCCGGGTTGGTGATCGTGAACGTGCCCCCTACGACGTCGTCGGCCGAGAGCTTGCGGGTACGGGCACGCTCGGCGAGCTCGGCGATGGCACGGGCGAGCCCCCGCAGCGACTGGGTCTCGGCGTTGCGCACGACAGGGACGATGAGCCCGCGCTGGTCGAGGTCGACGGCGATGCCGAGGTGGATGTCACGGTGAACGACGAGGGCGTCCTCTCCCACCGAGGCGTTCAGGTCCGGGAAGTCGTGCAGGGTGTCGACGACGGCCCGGGCGACAAAGGAGAGGTAAGTGAGCCCGATCCCCTCCTCGGCCCGGAAGCGGTCCTTGTGCTTGGCCCGTACCCGCTCGATCGCCTCGTAGTCGGCCTCGATCACCACCAAGGTGTGGGCCGAGGTCGCCTTCGACCGGACCATGTGCTCAGCGGTGAGACGGCGGATCTTGGTGAAGGGCACGACCTCGTCGCGTGGTCCTTGGGAGGCCGAGTAGGAGCCAACCCCTGGCGACGCGGGAGCAAGGGCTGTCTCGGCCTGGGGACGGCTCGGAGCCGCAGTCGCCCGGAGCGTGGTAGCCGTCGGCGGGCTCGCCACGCCGGCGGCGGCCTGGCGGTCGATGAAGGCGAGCACGTCGGCGCGCGTCACCCGGCCGCCCTTGCCGGTGCCCGGCACCGTGGCGGGGTCGATACCGTGCTCGGCGACAAGTTGGCGGACGACAGGGGAAAGCACCATGCCCTTGCCGTTCGACTCGGTCCCTTCTTCGCCAAAGGCGGCTTCGGGCGCCTGGTCACTTGCAAGCTCGGCCTCCTGCACGGCAGGCACACCGGCCAGCACTGCCTCGGCCTCAGGCGGGAGCGCAACGCTTTGGGCTGCCGGGCCAGCCGCGGAGGGCGCTGCAGGCTGGGGCGCGGGTGCCACTGGCGCGGGTGCTGCTGCCTCGGGCGCAGCAACAGGTGTGGCAGTGCCGTTGTGACCGGCCGCAGGCGACTCGGACACCACGGCCAGCTTCGTGCCGACGTCGACCGTCGCCCCCTCGGGCACGAGGATCTCCGAAATGTAGCCCGCCACAGAGGACGGGACCTCGGAGTCGACCTTGTCCGTCGAGACCTCGAAGAGGGGCTCGTCGTGGGCGACGGGCTCGCCCACCTTTTTGAGCCAGCGGATGATCGTCCCCTCGGTCACCGTCTCACCGAGCTGCGGCATCGTGATGTCAGGCAACGTGGAGCCCCCTTCCCGTAAGTGCCAGAACCGTCTCCCCGAAGGTCTCGGACAAAGACGGGTGCGGTTGCACGAACTGCGAGATCTCGTCCGGCGTGGCTTCCCAGTTCACTGACAGGTAGGCCTGACCGAGCTGCTCTGTGACCCAGGGACCGGCCATGTGCACGCCGAGGAGACGGCCCGCCCGCCCGTCCTGGTTCTTCTCGCAGATGACTTTGACGAGGCCGTCGGTCTCGCCCAGGATGCGGGCACGGCTGTTGCCGCCGAAGGGGTCGCGCTTTGTCACGATGTCGAGGCCGGCTTCGAGAGCCGCTTGCTCGGTCATGCCGACAAAGGCAACCTCGGGATGGCAGTAGATGGCCCAGGGAACCTTTGCGTAGTCGACCGGGACGGCCTTCTCACCGAGGACCTGCTTTATGACGAGGATCCCTTCGGCAAAGCCGACATGTGCAAGTTGGGGTGTCGCGACGAGGTCGCCGACGGCGAAGACGCCCTCGACTCCAGTGCGCATCCACTCGTCCACGTGCACATATCCACGGGTGTCGAGCTCGACACCGGTGCCCTCGGCCAGGAGCCCGTCGGAGAGGGGGCGGCGGCCGATCGACATCAAGATCATCTCGACCTCGAGCTTCTCCCCATCGGCGAAGACGACCGAGGTGTGGTCGCCCTCGGGCTCGTGCCCGGTGACGCTGACGCCGGTGCGAAGCGTGATCCCGCGCTTTTTGAACGAGCGGACGATGACGTTGGCGACGTCTTCGTCGCACCCGGGGAGGATCTTGGGAAGGGCCTCGAGGAGCGTGACGTGCACGCCGAGGTCGGAAAGCATCGAGGCGAACTCGCACCCGATCGCCCCGGCACCGATCACCGCCGCCGAACGGGGCAGGTCGCGCCGGTCCAAGAGCTCGTCGGAGGTCTGCACATAGCGCCCGTCCACCTCGAAGCCGTTGAGAACCCGGGGCACGGAACCGGAAGCGAGCACGATGTTGGCTCCCTCAAGTCTGCTGAGCGAGCCGTCGGGGGCCGTGACCTCGACGACCTTGCCCGGGAGCAGCCGCCCGGTCCCAGTCACGACTGTGACCTTGCGCTGCTTTAGCAGACCCGAGAGCCCCTTGAAGAGCTGGTCGACGATCTGGTTCTTGCGGTCCTGGCTCGTCGAGAACTCGACGACGGGCTGGCTCGCCTGTACGCCGAACTCCTTCGCCCCCCCGACGGTGCGGAACACCGACGCCGTCTCGAGGAACTCCTTGGCGGGGACACAGCCCCTGTGCAAGCAGGTGCCCCCGACCTTGTCCTTTTCGACCACGGCTATGGACAGACCCGCGGCTGCGCCGTAGAGGGCGGTCGCGTACCCGCCCGGGCCGCCGCCGATGATGACGATGTCGTACTGCGCCGGCTCAGCTTGGCTCGCTGGCAGACGGACCACCTCCTAGTTTCGTGACGTTGCAGCCCTCAGGTGACCTGCTGGCCGGGCCCGCGACCTCGCTGTCGCCCCGGCGGGCTATCGGCCTCAGCCTAAAGCCTTTGCACACCGACATGGGCCGTTCCGTCGTGGCGTCGAGCGCGCTCGAGCAGGTGCGATGCGGCCCACAGTTGCTCAGTCGAGGAGCCCGGAGCTTTCGAGGGCGGCGAAGACCTCAAGGGCCGCCTCTTCAGGGCTCCCCTCATTGGCCACCGAGACCTCGGGCGACTCCGGCACCTCGTAGGGAGCCGAGATCCCGGTGAAGGACTCGAGCTCGCCCCGTCTGGCCCTCAGATAGAGCCCCTTGGGGTCGCGTGCCTCGCAAAGGGCGAGCGGCGTCGCGACATGGACCTCGAGGAACCTCACGCCGAGGTCCGCATGGCGCATTCTGACGGCCCTTCTGCTCTCGGCGTAAGGGCTGATGGCGCTCACGATCGAGAGGTGCCCGAGCCGGGCAAGGAGGAGGGCAACCTCGCCCAGACGGCGAACGTTCTCGGTCCTGTCGGACTCGGCGAAGCCGAGGTCGGAGTTCAAGACCCTCGCGAAGGTCGTCGCCGTCGAGCTCGTAAGGGCGCACTCCGACCCGGGACAACACGACCAAGGCCAAGGCGTGGGCGATCGTCGTCTTGCCGGCGCTCGGGAGCCCGGTGAGCCAGACCGTGCCCCCGGCAAGTGTCAGCTGCGGGTCCTGCTCGACCATGTCGAAGGTCTCAGTTCTGGGGGCGCAGCAGCATGCCCGCGGCGACGGTGGCGTTTGTCTGCTCGTTCACGAGGACGAAGCTGCCCGTAGGGCGGTTGTGACGGTATTCGTCGAACAGCAGCGGCGTTGTCGTGCGCAGGTGGATTCGGCCGATGTCGTTCAGCTGGAGCTCGCCCGCCTCCATGTCTCGGTGCAAGGTGTTGACATCCAGGCGGTACTGGAGCGAGCGCACCATGGCCCGCGCCCAGCGCGTCGTGTGCTTGATGGCGTACATCGAGCCCTCGCGCAGCGGTTCGGCGGCCATCCAACAGACCATGGCCGAGACGTCTTGGCCCACGTTCGGCCTGTTGTTGCGCCGGCAGATCATGTCGCCCCGAGAGATGTCGAGGTCGTCTTCCAGCCTGACGACGACCGACTGGGGCGGGAAGGCCTCCTGCAACGACCCGTCCGGCCCGTCGATGTTCGCCACCCGGCTCGAGAAGCCCGAAGGGAGCACGATGACCTCGTCGCCCACCTCGAGCACACCGCTCGCGACCATGCCGCCATAGCCGCGGTAGTCGTGGTGCTCGCTCGAGATGGGCCGGATCACGAGCTGGACGGGGAACCTCAGGTCGATCAGGTTGCGGTCCGAGCCGATGTGGACACCCTCTAGGTGGTCGAGCAGGGACGGTCCGCCGTACCAGGACATGTGCGTCGAGCGCTCGACGACGTTGTCTCCTGTGAGGGCAGAGATCGGGATGCAGGTGAGGTCGTGCACCTCGAGGCGCTGCGCGAAGCCGGTGAACTCCTCGCGGATCTCCTCGAAACGGGCTCTCGAGTAGTCGACAAGGTCCATCTTGTTCACGCAGAGCACGAGGTGGTGGATGCCTAAGAGCGAAGCGATGGTGGCATGGCGCCGCGTCTGCTCGGTGGCCCCGGCACGGGCGTCGATGAGCAAAAGGACAAGGTCAGAGGTGGAACAGCCCGTGACCATGTTCCGCGTGTGCTGGGTGTGACCGGGAGTGTCGGCGATGATGAAGCGGCGCTTCGGAGTGGAGAAATAGCGGTAGGCGACGTCGATGGTGATGCCTTGTTCCCGCTCGGCCCTGAGCCCGTCTGTGAGCAGGGCGAGGTTCACGTACTCGTCGCCTCGCGACAAGCTCGTGCGCTCTACGGCCTCGAGCTGGTCCTCGAAGATCTGCTTGGTGTCATAAAGGAGCCGACCGATGAGGGTGGACTTGCCGTCGTCGACCGATCCTCCCGTCGCAAAGCGGAGCAGCTCCATTAGAAGTAGCCCTCCCGCTTGCGGTCCTCCATGGCGGCGTCCGAGAAGCGGTCGTCGGCGCGCGTCGCCCCCCGCTCGCTCACCTTTGTCACCGAGGTCTCGACGATGATCTCCGCCGGCGTCTTGGCCGTCGACTCTACGGCTGCTGTGCAGGTCATGTCCCCGACAGTCCGGTAACGCACCGTCGTCTCAAATGGTTGCTCGCCGGCGACGCCGTCACGTGGCTTGGTCCACGGCCCGACGGCAAGGAGCATGCCGGTGCGGCGAAAGACGAGTCTGCGGTGGGCGAAGTAGATCGGAGGGAGCTCGAGTTCTTGATCCTCGATGTACTGCCAGATGTCGAGCTCAGTCCAGTTCGAAAGGGGGAACACCCGGAAGTGCTCGCCGGGGTGGTGCCTGGTGTTGTACAAGTTCCAGAGCTCGGGGCGCTGCGCCCTCGGGTCCCACTGGCCGAACTCGTCGCGAAGCGAGAACACGCGCTCTTTGGCCCGCGCCTTTTCCTCGTCACGCCGCCCCCCGCCGAAGACGGCGTCGTAGCGGCCTTCCTCGAGCACCCTCAGCAAGGTGAAGGTCTGGAGCCTGTTGCGGGTCGCGCCCGGGACGGGCTGCTCGACGATGGAGCCTCGGTCTATGTCCTCTTGCACCGAGCCGACAACGAGCCGGACGGCGAGCTTTTCCACCTGACGGTCGCGGTAGTCGAGAACCTCAGGAAAGTTGTGCCCGGTGTCGACGTGCACGACCGGGAACGGGACGCGCTCGGGCGCGGACGCCTTCGCGGCCAGGTGGAGAAGGACAGCGGAGTCCTTTCCCCCTGAGAAGAGAAGTGCGGGACGCTCGAATTCGGCGACCACCTCGCGGATTATGTGGATCGCCTCGGACGCGAGGGTGTCGAGGTGAGAGAGACGGTAGGCCATCGATTCGGGGAAAGATTAGCCGTCTCGACCCGCCGTAAGGGGAAACGGCCTGCTGGGAATCGGTTTCGCTGCCGGCTTCAGGCGTGAAGCGGTGGGTGCTTGTCCACCCACGGCCGGGCGTGCTCAAGCTGGCTGGCTACTCGGATGAGAAGGTCCTCGCGGCCATAGTCAGCCACGAGCTGGACCCCGATTGGCAGGCCGTCTGTCCCGACGTGCATGGGCAGCGATGCCGCCGGCTGGCCGCTCACGTTGAACTGGCCCGTGAAACGGAGCGTCTCGAGCTCGCGGCGGTCGCCCTCGACCGGGTCGGATAGCTCGCCGAGGCGCGCCGGGGGGAGCGCGAGAACCGGGGTGCAAAGCAGGTCGAATCCCTGTTGGGACCAAAACGAGGCGGTCCTTCGCCTGAAGCCCTCGAGCCAGAGGACCGACTCGACGTAGTCAGGAGCAGAACTGGCGCGACCCATCTCACTGAGCAGTCTGTTGCGCGGCTCGTACTCCTCGGCGGAAATCTCCCGCCCGAGGGCGGCCGACCACTGAACAAGCGCCGTGGCGACTGCGGCAGAGACGACGACTAGGAAGTGGCGCTGGTAGTCCGCTTCGCCGAGCGAGGCAGGATGGGCCAGCTCGACGCTGTGGCCGAGCGACTCGAGCAGCCTGCCAGTGGCGAGGACGGCCTCGGAGCACTCGGGGTCGACCACATAGTCGTCGCGGGTGGCGCGATCGAGCAGCCCAATGCGAAGCCTCCCCGGGTCCGCGCCCACCTCCTTGGCGAAGGGGCGCTCCGGCGGTGGGGCGACGAAGGTGTCGCCCGGCCGGTATCCCGCGATCTGGTCAAGAACCCCAGCCGAGTCACGAACCGATCGTGCGAGCACGTGATCGACCGAGAGGCCATTCCACGACTCTGTTGCGGCAGGCCCCTTGCTCACCCGGCCGCGGCTCGGCTTCAGCCCGAAAAGCCCGCAACAGCTGGCGGGGATGCGGATCGAGCCACCTCCGTCGTTGCCGTGCGCTAGCGGGACCATGCCAGAGGCGACCGCAGCAGCCGAGCCTCCCGAGGACCCCCCGCTCGAGTACGCGGTGTCCCAGGGGTTACGCGTCGGGCCGAAGGCGACAGGCTCAGTCGTGATGGCGGTTCCGAGCTCGGGGGTGTTGGTCCGGCCAAGGATGACAAAGCCCGCCTTCTTGAGCCTTTGCACGAGATAGCTGTCCCGCGTCGCACGGTGCCCGGCGGCCTTGGCAAAGCCGGTGCCTTCGCAGTAGGGCTCCCCCGCCTGCGGGGCGCCCAGGTCCTTCAAAAGGATCGGCACGCCCCGGAATGCCCCGTCAGGCAGCTCGGCGGATGCCTCTTCGCTGGCGGCGGCAAAACGACGGTGGATGACGGCGTTGAGTGTCGGGTTGCACCGTTCGATGCGCTCGATGGCCGCCTCGACAAGCTCGAGCGGTGAGACCTGGCCGGAGCGTACGAGATGGGCCTGCGAGGTGGCGTCCGCCCAAGTCAGCTCTTCGTCCACGCCGTCCCCCGCGACGCGCGGCCGGGCGCCACTAGGACTTGTGCCGCAGGCCCGCGGCCCAACTCCGCACGAGTGGGGACACTGCCGCGACCCCCGAGATGGGGTGGAACGCCTCGGCAGCGTCGTTTAGCCGGTGAACTTGCTCTGCACTTAGCTCGAGATCGGCCGCCTCGGCGTTGTGCTGCAACTGTGCGACTGTGCTCGCCCCCGGGATCGCGACGACGTTGGGATGACTGATCACCCACGCTAGGGCGACCTGAGCAGAGGTTGCTTCGTGAGCCGAGGCGATGTCACGAAGCGTCCCGAGGAGAAGGCGGGCCCTCTCGAGGTTCTCGGGAAGAAAGGCGGGTGAGACGGCCCGCATGGCGGTCGGGCGGTGCTCGGCGTCATAACGACCCGAGAGAAGGCCCTGGGCGAGCGGGCTGTAGGCGATAACCAGGCGGTCGTTCGCCTTGGCCCATTCGGTCATGCCTTGAAGCGGCCGACGATCGACAAGGTTGAAGCGGACCTGGTTGGAAAAGACCGGGCCCCCGAGAGCACCTTCGGCTGCCTGCCAGCGCTCGAGGGTGTAGTTGCTCACGCCGATCTGGCGGATGACACCGCTTCGCTGCAGGTTGCGCATCGCCGCCATCTGCTCGCTGATCGGAACGAGCGGGTTCGGTTGGTGGATCTGGTAGAGGTCGATCTGGGAGATCCCGAGGCGGCGGGCACTGCCTGCGGCACGGCGGGCGACGACCGCCTGCACGGGCAGCAGCGGAAAGAGCTTCGTGGCGACGAACGCCTCCTTACGCCGGCCGGAGATGGCGCGCGCGACGATGCGCTCGGATCGACCAAAGCCGTAAGCCTCGGCCGTGTCGATCAAGTTGACGCCCAAGTCCAGGGCATGCTCAAGAATGTCGACGGCGTCGTGCTCGGCATAGTGCGAGCCGTAGCCCCATTCTCGCGAGCCGAACTGCCAGGTGCCGAGGCCGACGACCGACACCCGCTCGCCACTGATCTCTAGATATCGCATCATGACCGACACTATCGGCATCTCGAGCCCGCGGCCGTGGCGCGTTCGCGCACGACCCTAGACCGACCGCGCACTCCCGGCGCCGACGCCTTCTTGGGACATTTAAGAGCGACGCCCGACCGCCACGATGACCGACTCACATGAGGTGCCGGAGCCCGACTCTGGCCTCAGCCGGCGTGGGCTCCGCGCTGCAGACGGGCGGCCGCGACAGCGAGGCGGTCGACGAGCTCGTTCATGGGATCGCCCGAATGCCCCTTGACCCAGCTCAGCTTCACCTCACCAGCCCTGCGGTCGATCACCTCCTCGACGAGCGGGCGCCACAGGTCCTGGTTGGCCACAGGCTCACCTCGCGAGTTCCTCCACCCGCGTGCCCGCCACCCCGCCCACCACTTCTGGCGGAAGCAGTTGACGACATAGGTCGAGTCGCTCACGACGTGGACGTTGCCCGAGATGGCCGAGAGCGCCTGGAGGACCGCTGTCACCTCCATGCGCTGGTTGGTCGTCTGCTCGGCGTGGCCGCTCTCGTACTCCTCGTCGGAAACTGCCCAGGCCCACCCGCCCGGGCCGGGATTGCCGATGCACGCTCCATCGGTGAACACGACGGTGCCGGGCGGTTTCTCGAAAAGTGTCACCGGGTCAGTCTGCCTGGTTGAGCTCGGCGGTGCGCTTACCGAGTGCGTCGCCCGACCACGCAGCGTGCTCGGTGGCACCGGCGCGGTCGGATGGAGTGGCAACGGGCGCGAGACTGGGGGCGTGATCATCGATGGCTTCTCCCACCAGGTACCCGACATCGACCCGCAGGAGACGGCCGAGTGGCTGGACTCCTTCGACGCCGTCGTAGAGACAGAGGGGCGACCCCGCGCCCAGTTCCTTTTGATGAAGTTGCTCGAGCGGGCGAGAGCGAGCCAGGTCGGCTTTCCTGCGACGGTCTCCACCCCGTACGTCAACTCGATCCCGGCTGCGTCAGAGCCTTGGTTCCCCGGCGATGAGGATCTCGAACGCCGCATCCGTCGCTACATACGCTGGAACGCAGCCGTCATGGTCACCCGGGCGAACATGCGTGACTCCGGCATCGGGGGCCACCTTTCCACCTACGCGAGCTCCGCTTCTTTGTACGAGGTCGGCTTCAACCACTTCTTCCGCGGCAAGGACAACGGAACCCCGGGCGACCAGGTCTACTTCCAAGGTCACGCTTCTCCCGGCATCTACGCCCGCGCCTATGTCGAAGGAAGGCTCGGGGACAAGAACCTGGACAACTTCCGTTTCGAGGTCGGCGGCCATGGCCTGTCCAGCTACCCGCACCCGCGTCTTATGCCCGACCTTTGGGAGTTCCCAACGGTCTCGATGGGACTCGGACCGCTTTCGGCCATCTACCAGGCACGCTTCAATCGCTACCTGCTAAACCGCCAGCTCACCGACACGAGCGGCTCTCGCGTGTGGTGCTTTGTCGGCGACGGAGAGTTCGACGAGCCCGAGACGCGGGCCGCGCTCAGCCTCGCCGCACGAGAGCGCCTCGACAACCTCACCTTCGTCGTCAGTTGCAACCTGCAGCGCCTCGACGGTCCCGTGCGTGGCAACGGAAAGATCATCCAGGAGCTCGAGGCATTGCTGCGGGGCTGCGGCTGGAACGTGATCAAGGTCATCTGGGGCAGGCGCTGGGACGAGCTCTTGGCCCGCGACGTCGACGGCGTGCTCGTCAACAAGATGAACACGACCCTCGACGGGGACTTCCAGACTCTCGCTACCGAGTCGGGCGCCTACATTCGTGAGCACTTCTTCGGCCCGGACCCACGCCTGCGAAAGCTCGTAGAGCACCTGTCGGACGAGGAGCTCCAGACCTTGCCCCGCGGCGGGCACGACTACCGCAAGCTCTACGCCGCCTACAAGACGGCCACCGAGCAGGTCGGAGCGCCCACGGCGATCCTCGCCAAGACGATCAAGGGCTGGACCCTCGGCACCGGCATCGAGGCGCGCAACGCCACCCACCAGATCAAGAAGATGTCTCGCGAGCAGCTACGGGTCCTCCGCGAGCGCCTGAGCCTGCAAGACGAGATCCCCGACGCGGCTCTCGACAGTGAGGAGCCCCCCTACTACCGCCCGCCCGTCGGCTCGCCTGTGCAGGAGTACCTGAAGTCGCGCGGCCGGGCGCAGGGCGGCCACCTGCCCCACCGCGTGGTTCGTGGTCGTGGTGTTACAGGACTGCCGGCGCCAGCGCCGGAGGCTTTCACCGAATTCACTCTCGGCTCGCGCGGACAGGCGGTGTCCACGACCATGGCCTTCGCGAGATTGCTGCGCAACTTGCTGCGTGACCCGGCCATCGGCAAGTACGTCGTCCCGATCGTGCCGGACGAGGGCCGCACCTTCGGGCTCGACGCCCTCTTCACAGAGGTCAAGATCTACGCCCCCGAGGGCCAGCTCTACACCCCCGTGGACGCCGGCCTGCTCCTCTCCTACGCAGAGGACAGCTCGGGCCAGATCCTCGAAGAGGGCATCACCGAGGCGGGCGCCATGGCAAGCTTCCAGGCGGCTGGGACCGCTTATGCGACCTGGTCCACGCCGATGCTGCCGATCTATCTGTTCTATTCGATGTTCGGCTTCCAGCGCATAGGTGACCTCATCTGGCAATCGGCCGACGCCCGGGCGAGGGGCTTTTTGATGGGCTGCACGGCGGGGCGGACGACTATGAGCGGCGAAGGCCTCCAGCACGAGGACGGCCAGTCGCACCTGCTCGCCTCGGTTGTGCCCACGGTGCACGCCTACGACCCGGCCTTCGCCTATGAGATGGCCACCATCGTCGAGCGTGGCATCGAGCACATGTACGGCCCGAAGGCCGAGGACTGCATCTACTACCTGACGCTCTACAACGAGAACTACGAGATGCCGCCGTTCCCGGTGTCAGGTGGCGACGAGGCAGAACAGGCCGAGTCCGCCAAGGCCCTGAAAGAAAAGATCCTCCGCGGCATCTACCGCTTCGCCGGACCTGCCCCGGCCGTGGCCGAGGGCTCGGTCGCCGGCGAGGCTGGAGGTGTCGTCGAGACTCCGGCCGGCACGAGCCGTTCAGCCACGATCCTGTTCTCCGGCCCCGCCTGGCAGGCGGCCATGCACGCCCGGGAGCTCCTGGCATCGGACTGGGGTGTGTCGACCGAGGCGTGGTCGGTCACGAGCTACAAGGCGCTGCGCGAGGACGGCCTCGAGGTCGAGCGTTGGAACCGCCTCCACCCAGGCAAAGCCCCGAGGGTGCCGTATGTGACGCGGGCTCTCGCGGACGCCTCAGGCCCAATCGTGGCGGTGACGGACTTCCTAAAGGCGGTCCCGGACCAGATCGCCCGTTTCGTCGAAGCGCCCTTTGCTCCGCTTGGGACCGACGGCTTCGGTCGTTCCGACACCCGCGCCGCCCTGCGCAGACATTTCGAGGTCGACGCGGCTCATATCGTCGTCGCCGTCCTCGCCGAGCTCGCGGCCATCGGTGAAGGCAAGCCGAGCGAGGTCGCCGCCGCCATCGAGAAGTACGGGATCAACCCCGAGGCGGTGGATCCTCGCCTGGCTTGAGCCGGCCGGTACCAGATAGCCCCGCTAAGAGCTGTTGTCGTGGCGCGGCCGCGGTGCTTTGTGACTTCGGCTGTCTCGTTATGGGGCGAGTGGAACGGCAGGTCTGAGAACTGTGTGCCTCGCTGAAGCGACTCCAAGCATCAATGCGCCCACCCACACCCGCCGCCAGGCGAGGCGAGGCGACAAGAGCCGAATACAGCCGCCGTACACTTCTTGGATGCCGCGAGCACCTAAGACTGCCAAGAGCCTTCCTTTCACCGGGGATCCCGACGCAGATAGATACCTCGTCGACGACCCACTAGCTCTACTGATCGGCATGGTCCTCGACCAGCAGGTGCCCCTCGAGAAAGCTTTCTCCGGTCCCTGGGTACTACGCCAAAGACTCGGCAAGGACCTCGACGCCGCGGAGATCGCCGCCATGAACCCAGATGAGCTCACGGCGCTGTTCGTCGAGCGGCCGGCACTCCACCGCTTCCCTGGATCCATGGCTGCGCGTGTGCAGGAGCTTTGTCGTTTGCTCGTGCAGGAGTACGGCGGCAATGCAGCAGCTGTATGGACAGGTGCCGCAACGGGCGCCGAACTATTCAAAAGAGTGAAAGCACTGCCAGGCTTTGGGGAACAGAAGGCCCGAATCTTTGTTGCCTTGCTGGCAAAGCAACTCGGGGTCCGTCCCAAGGGATGGGAAAGTGCTGCGGGGGCCTTTGGCGAAGCCGGTTCGCTTGCTTCGGTAGCCGATATCGACAGTCCCGCTGCGCTCATAGCCGTTCGCGAGCACAAGCGAGCCATGAAGGCCGCCTCCAAATAAGCCTGGAACGGTCGGAGCCAGTTCCGAGTTTCTTTGTCATTCCATTTGACACGATGCCACTTTTGGGCTAGACGTTGGGCAGCGAGGGAAGCACAGATAACCAGTCCCCATATGGTCGCTTGGGCTGGCAGGAGCGAATAGCGAACCCGTCCCCGCTCGGTAACTGGGGTGTCCGAACACCCGCGAGCGAAGAGAGTGGGAACGAAAAACGTCCTTGAGCTTCAACAGGCCCTAGCCGTAAGTCGGTGGGGCGTGTCGCCGCGTTGCAGCCCTCGGCCTCCACGCCGGGGACAATCGACCGGTCTAAGAACCTCCGGCCCTGACGTAAATGTGACCCGCCACTGCCACCGTGTGTAACGCAGTGACACGGCACTTCATGAATTCTGCATCATATCTGAGTGGACACGCGACCGAGGATTTAGTAGTGACCTTTGCCTCTGGACAGGCCCAGTGCCACGTGTGCACACTCACAGGGAACGCAGGGAAGCGCATGAACGAGGTAGCGAAGGTTCCGGTTGCAGCGGAGACAACCTCGGAACCCATAGTTTCCCTCGGTAAAGTCGCCATGTGTGAGCGTTCAACCACGAGCAGTGCTGCGGTACTGACAGGCGCTCAGTACTTTCTCAAGCGGTTCCGGCACGGAGGTGCGCTCTGCCTCCGTGCCCGCCGCATCGACACCGCATTTCACGCGGTGTGTTGGGGGGAGCGATTCATGGGTTCGACGACCTAGGCCAAGCCGTCCATGCGGCGGCAGAAACAGGACCGAATGAAGCTTCGCCAAGTAGCCCTCATAGGAGTGGTGAGCCTTGCAGTCTTGGGACTGATCGGTGCTGGCGCACATGCCGTCTTCACCACCTCCACTACCAGTGGCCAGTCGATCACGGCAGGTACGTGGCCGACGACAACTACCCCGACCACCAGTGCTTCACCGACACTCTCAATCACCTACCCGGTCACTGGCACAACCTACGGGACCGACTGGACCGGGGCGATAACCGGCACAGCGGCTGTCACCGCCTCCGAGGCAACGATCTCGAAGGTGCAGGTCAGTCTCCAGCAGGGCAGCTCCTGTTGGACCGGCTCAGGCAATACCTTCTTGGCGAGCTGCCCGAACTACGTGGGCGTCACCTCCGGCACCGCGAACTGGTCGCTCAGCCTGCCGAAATCCGATCTCACTTCGGGCGACACTTACACGGTCACGGCCCGGGCCACCGACTCTGCTGGCAACCTCGGCACGAGCTCGACGGTCACCTTCTCCTACGACACCACCGCCCCGACTGTTGACATCACCTACCCGGTGAGCGGCTCCCACTACGACGCCACCAGTTGGACCGGGACCATCACGGGCACGGCCTCTTCCAACTCCGGTGTCGGCACGACGATCAAGACAACGCTTGTGGCCCTCGAGGACACCAAGATCAGTGCCTGGTGGAACGGCACCTCTTTCAGCTCCACTAGCCAGACCTTCGTGCCGGTGAGCGGCTCAACGACCTGGTCGCTCACCTTTGTCGCTACCAACCTCAACTCCAGCGACACCTATAGTCTCGTCGCCCAAACAACCGACAGCGCCGGGAACTCAGAGATCAGCCCGACTGTCTCTTTCACCTACTGCAACCTCACCACCAAGGCACCCCCGACGGTCGTCATCACCTATCCCGTGAACAACACCACCTACGGGGTCAACTGGACCGGCTCGATTGCAGGCACGGCTTCGCCCAACTCGGGACCGACCACGACCATCACATCGAGTGCGGTTGCGGTCGAGGACACGACCATAGGCAAATGGTGGAGCGGCTCGTCGTTCAATGACGGCACCGAGACCTTCGTCCCGGCTACCGGCCTGAATACCTGGTACCTAAGCTTCGGGTCGGAGAATCTCACCTCGGGCAACAACTACGCCGTCATCGCCGAGGCCTCAGACAGCGCCGGGAATTTCAGGCACGAGTGTGACGGTCGACTTCAGCTACGAGGTCACACCAACGGTCACGATCACTAACCCGTGCCACTGCAAGAGCTGCGGCGCCAGCACCTGGCCCGGACAGATCAGCGGCACTTCCTCGGCGAGCCCCGGAACAGTCATCAAGACGGTGGCCGTGGCCGTTGAGGACATCACCACCAAGCAGTGGTGGAACGGCACCTCGTTCGGCGCCACAAGCCGGAGCTTTGTAACCGCCACCGGCACGACGACATGGTCCGTGGCCTTGGAGGTGACCAACCTCACGTCGAACAACAGCTACAGCGCAGTCGCCGAGGCCACCGACAACGAGGGCGACGTCGGGACTAGCCCAACTGTCTCCTTCACTTACTTGAGTCGCACCACTAAGGCTCCCCCGGCGGTCGTCATCACCTACCCGGTGAACAACACCACCTACGGCGCGAACTGGACGGGGACTTTTACAGGGACCGCTGCGGCCAGCGCCGGGACAAACATCTCTCTCACCAAGCTCTCTATAGAGAACACGACGACCAAACTCTGGTGGAACGGCTCGGCCTTTACCGCCAGCAACCAGACCTGGGACAACGTCGTCGGGACCACGACCTGGTACACGCTGCCGCTGAAGCTCAACTCGAACGACACATACGCCGCCACGGCACAGGCCACTGACAACCTGGGCAACACAGGGACCTCCGCGACGGTGACCTTCACCTACGCCACCCCGCCACCCAGCGTGACTGTCACCTATCCCGTCAACAAGGCTGTTTACGGCACGAACTGGGCAGGCTCGATCACCGGCACAGCGTCGTCCAACTCAGGACCAAACACCGGCATCGCTGGTGTGTCGATCGCCGTGGAGAACACGGCGACGGGTAAGTGGTTGGTCGGCACCTCGTTCAACGGCGCCAGTCAGAGTTTCCAGACTGCGAGCGGGACCACGACCTGGTCGTTCGGCTTGGCGGCGAAGTACCTCACATCGACCGACGCCTATAGCGTCATCGCCAAGGCGACCGACAGCGTCGGCAACACCGGCACCTCCTCGGTGGTGACCTTCACCTTCACCAGCTCTGCCCCGTCGATCACCATCACCTACCCAGCTATTGCCACCACCTATGGGACCAACTGGGGCGGGCAGATCACCGGCACTGCCTCGTCGAACTCGGGTACAGAGACGACTATCACAACAGTCTTGGTGGCCATCGAGAACACCAACACCGGCAACTGGTGGAACGGCATTTCGTTCAGCTCTCACAATCAGGTCTTCGTGACAGCGAATGGAACCACAACCTGGTCACTCAATCTGCCCGTCAGAAGCCTTTCCTCCTGTGGCAAGTACCTGGTCATTGCCGAGGCCACCGACAGCTTAAACAACCTCGGCACCAGCTCGAAGGTGACGTTCGTCTTCTGCACCAAGGCCACGGCTGATGCGCACGGCTCACATGGTTAGACACGAAGACCAAAGAACTCACCACCACAAAGGTGTTGCGGCTCAGACAGGCTGGACCTTGCGTCCCGCCTGTCTGGACCGCATCAGCAGGGAACTCCATCGGATTTCCCTGGCAGCAAACAGGGGCCCCATGGGCTCCTGGTTCCAGACTGGAACCATGGGTTCCTTGACAAAGGCGACGGTCGCCCCAGTCAGTGGTCCATTTATTGAATAGGAGCAGCAAGCTATGAAACTGCGCTTCGTTGCAATGACAGGCGTGATGAGCCTCGCAGGCCTCGGCCTGGTCGGGGCTGGTGCTCACGCCGTGTTCAGCACATCTACAACGAGCAACCAGACAATCTCCACCGGCATCCCCGCCGTCACGTTGTCGGGGACATGCCTGAATGGGCCTTGTGCCGGTAACCCCAACAGTCTGTACGCCTTGTCGAATAACGGGGCGACCCTGACCTTTACCCCCGGTGGTCCCTATGGGTCGACGTACACTACCGGTGACGAGGAGGTCACGGCCACCAACACCGGCAACCTACCACTAACTGAGATCACTATGACGCTAAACGTCACCTACCCCACCTCCCCATTGGTGACCGAGTCATATGTGTGCATAGGCAGTACCGGCCTCGGGACAGGCGGTTCGTGGTTCCAAATCTACAACGGCCCTCTGGGGGCGCTCGTCGGTACAGGCGGTTCATACGGCTGGGGTCAGGACGGCGACACCCTCACCGTCGCCAATACGCCTTACATCACCCCTCCTGGTCCCATTCCCGCCGTTCCCTCCTCGGGACCAACGGACAACTACATAGTCAACATCTACGCCGGTCCGGGCGTGTCGACAGCTTGCGGGACGAGCACGGCTCCTCCGCTGAACAGCGACGCTGAAAACGAGAGCGTCGTCGCCAGCGTCACGATGACCTACCAGGGCTAAAGAGCCCTTCGGCGGTGCGACCCTTGAGGTCGCACCGCCGCCATCGTCAGCACCCCGAAGCGAGGACAGGGAACAGGACGGCATGAGACTTACGATTGTCACGCTCACGAGTGTGTTGAGCCGTTCGGGGCTCGGACTAATCGGTGTCAGTGCTCATGTTGTGTCCAGCAGTCAGAGCATGAGCAACCGGACGATTACGACAGGCACGCTCGCCGTCATGTTGTCGTCGCCGGGCGCGACCGGAAACGGCATGCCCACAGTTTCACTCCCAAGCGCGACAAACGCCAGGTCGACCCTCGTTAGCCAGGCCCAGCTCACCACCATCACCAACAACGGCTCCTTAACAGCGAACGAGAACGACCTCCGGGTGACCGATGGCCCATACAACTCGGCTGGGAGCTCATTGGCCAAGGATATGTATCTGTGCTTGTGCAGCGACAGCAACATTGTCTTCAACGACCTGCTGTCAGCTGACAAGGCGCTCGGCAACATGGCAGTCGGGTGGACGGTCCTTCTGCACGGTGGGATCGACAGCTATACGGCTGTGTTTTACGCCGGCGACGTCTTCACAGGCTTCGGTAAGGTACTGGACTACCAGTACCGCACCCTCGACGCTGCGCGTAGGAGCAGTTTCACGCCCTATCCGGTGACCTCAGCCCAACCTGACGCCGGTTCACCCGTGGGAAACAGCAATAAGGGTTCCCCCCTGAGCAGCGACGCCCAGGGCGGCTCCGACACGGTGTCGGTCACCTTGACGTACTCGGCCTGATGACTCAACAAGGTGTTGCGGCTCTACCAGGCGGGACTTCGCGTCCTGCCCGACTGGACCGCACAACGGGGTCCTCCCTGATGGGAGTTACCCCAGAAACAGGGACCTTACGGTTCCTGGCAGCACGGAGGAACCCTCCCTGGATTCCTCGGCTAGGGCGACGTGATGATCCACAGGCCATACCTGGTCGCCGGGCCCGTGGGGAACGACTGGCGAACCCGACGCCCGCGGTTACTAACTCCGAGACGAAGGAGCAGTAGGACATGAAGTTGAAGACAATTGCAATGACAGGAGTGCTCAGCCTCGCAGGCTTGGGTCTGATCGGAGCTGGCGCTCACGCCGCCTGGACCACAAACACCACAACCCGTCAGCAGATCACTTCCAGTGCCCTCAGTATTGGATTGATAGGGCCTGCCGGTTCGAGCTGCAACGCTACTGATCCCAATAACGGTGCCAGCTGCGTCGACCTTTCCTTGCCGAGCTTTGAGGTGACAAGCTCGACGTTTAGCACCACTCCAGACACCGTTTATCTGGAGAACAATAGCGACGTCACGCCATACTACGAGGCCCTCAGCGCAGGCGACACGGTTGGTGGTGCCCCTGGCAGTGGGTCTTTGGCTAATGAGGTGTACCTGTGCGTGGCAAACATCGGTGGTTCCACAATCTATGACGGACCTCTTAGTGGAGCTGTAGGCGTGACCCCCTTCGCCTCCGGCGGCACCTACAGTTCGCCATACTCATTGCCTTCCCCGACTCAGGAAGACTCGTTCGTTATGCAGTTCTATGCAGGTCCCGAAGCGACGGACTACTGCAACGACGGGAACCAGGACCCGAGCGCCCTGGACAACTATACGGAGGACGGGGTCATCACCCCATACGTAACCGTCACTAATCAGGCTTAGTTGCTCTGGCGGCGGTGTGGCCCTCGTGACTGCCCGTCGTCGCGTTCTTTCAGTGATTGACAGCAGATCCAAATGGTGGGGGGATCATCATGATCCCTCCACCACGGCCTGCGGATGAGGCCACCGTGGCCCAAGTTCGCCCTCATGTATGGAAGACCCACACTGCCGATTACTTGTGCCACAAACTAGGCCGAACTGGCGGGAGGAACTATGACGACTGACGGCTTCCTTGAGGACGGCACTCTACTGGTTGCGATGAACGGCGCCGCTGTCTCTGACATGCCTCCGGTCTTCGACGTCGACACTGCGGTGGTTACCGAGGACAGCTCACTGATTGCCAAGCCGGTCGCTGACGGTGACTCTCCTCCCGTCGCTGGTGGCGATGTCTTCGTGGCTACCAACGACGACAACCGGAAACGCTTGGCCCGGCGGAACTCCAACCTCACAACCTGGGGCAAGCAGGCTCGCACGGCTGTCGCCTACGCGCTGCTACTGGCCGTTCTCGGGGGAGCTGCAATCTGCGGTTACGCATTGGTGCAGGGCACCTGGCAGGTGACGCCGATCCTTTCGGGCAGCATGAGGCCGGGACTGGCTGTCGGTGGCGTTGCCATTAGCCAGCGTGTTCCGGTCGACAGCGTGCACGTGCGCGACGTGATCATCTTCAGCGACCCGTACAAGCCCTCCGAGCAGATCGTGCACCGCATCGTCCGCATCTCGAAGAACAGCTCCGGGCAACTCCAATTCAACACACAGGGCGATGCAAACCCCGTCCGGGACCCGTGGACAATCACGATCCGTGGCAATGACGTCTACCGGGTCCGTTGGACGGTCCCGCTTCTCGGCTACGTCGCCAACTCCTATCAGAACCATCGGGGCTATTACGTTATAGGAGCCGGAGTCGTCCTGATTCTGGTCGCTCTTGTCACCCTTCTTGAGGCACGACAGGGACGAACGCGCCGACATGCACGAGGGGCTGCGCGGGCTACTTGATCGGCTCGCTCCGACATGTGAGATCGGCGGCATAGGTGTGACACCACCGGTGAGGGATGTGCCTACCATCCACGCCCCCTAAATTCCCCGCCTTAAGCACCCGCCGAGCACGTCTATGAGAAGGTGGGGCGTCGCAACGACCCGAGGCTCCCCTTCCTTGCCCACGACAGCGTATTGCGCCGCCTCTCAAAATCATCCTCGGAGACGTTCAGGCTCGCAAGCTGGACTCCATGGTTGCTGACAGCACGGGAACTGATGGGTTCCTCGACAACGGCGGACTCGACGACCTGCAACAAGATCGCGAGCGACAAGGCCGCCCCGGCTGCCCTGTGGGGACCGTGCGTCACGCCGGAAAGTCTCACGAACGCGGCCGGCCGGGAGACGTAGACGCTAGCCTCACCTGGTCCTACGCGAGCAGTTACGCGTCACCCACGGCTGCGATCTTGTGGGCCGAGCCAACAAAGTGCCCGGGACCCCGAACTAAGTTGCTTAGGTGATGCCGCCGTGGCAGGAACGACAGTGACAACCGAGGACCCGCCCGAGGTTAGTTCGCGGCCGCCCAAGAACGGCGGTGACGCTTACGCGGACCCGATGTCCCTGCGCACTTGCAGCGAGACTCCTGAAGCACCTGAGGGTTCCGCGCCGCCAATCCCCGAAGAAACCCCGGTAGCCGCAGGTGGGACCTTCCTCACGACCAAGAAGGCCACTCCGAGAACCTCACGCTCCAAAACCGTAAGGGTGGAGAGGACGATCCGCACCGTCATCGCTTACGTCCTCCTGCTTGCCATCCTTGGCGCAGCAGGAATCGCCGCTGTGGCACTAGTGCGGGGCACCTGGATGGTTACGCCGGTCCTCTCGGGAAGCATGCGGCCCGGGCTGCCTGTCGGCGGCATCGTCATAAGCCAGCAAGTGCCCGTCGACAGCCTCCATGTGCGGGACGTGATCATCTTCTTGGACCCTTTCAAGCCCTCCGAACAGATCGTGCACCGCATCGTCAAGATCACCAAAGGAGCTGGCGGCAAGCTCCTCTTTAACACCCAGGGCGATGCGAATCTGGTCCGTGACCCGTGGACGCTTTCGATAAAGGGGGACTACATCTACCGGGCGCGGTGGACCGTACCTCTCATCGGCTACGTCGCCATCGCCTATCAGAACCACACAGGCTTCTTCCTCCTCGGGGCGGGCATCCTCTTGATCCTGATCGCTGTCGCGACTCTCCTTGAGGCGCGCCAAGGGCGCACGCGCCGACATTCGCGAGGAGCTGCTCGGGTCAAGTGACCGCCCCGCCCGGTACGCCAAACCCGACAGCCACTACTTACTGGACGGTTGAGCCGACGGACTGACGCGCATCTGCTCCCTTACTGCGCGGTCTCCTTCACACCAACTGTTAGTTGTAGGTGGGCTTAGGGGCCGGAAATGTCTGAGATGCAGCGACCAGGGAGGCGTTATCAACGATCAGCTTTACCTTGGAGAACGAGTAGAGCTCGGGGACCTGGATGTACGCCGCCGCCACGACCGTCCCTACAGGCAACAGGTAAGAGACCTGTACGGCCTTCGGCCTCTTGGGGGGTGTGAAGAACTGGTCCGACTCGCCGAGGTAGTGGTTCTTGATGTCGAAGGCCTCGATGCCGATGAACGGCGTGCACTTGACACAGCTGCCGGACACCCAGAGGGTGAAGGTGAGCTTTCGGCCAGGCTTGGTGTCGGGCCCGACGGCTCCGTGGTAGAGCTCGATGTCCTTGTGTATCCCGTTGTCACCCTTTTGTCCGTCATAGACGAGGGCCTCGGCATAGGAGCCAGTGACGACGCCACGCCGCGTCCGATAGGCGATGGGCGGACCGGCGCTGAAATGCTCGAGGCTCCAGCCCGAGGCTGCATTGCACTCGAAGGTGCACAGCTTGGCCGTAGCGTCCTCGAAGCTCGGGTCGCTCAACAGATTCACCTGACCTCGGGCGAGCGCGGGCGAGACGTTCGTAGGAAAGACGTACAAGATCCGCGGGCCGCCCTCGAGTGCCCTGGACAAGGTGCCGATGACGCCCTTCGCCTCACCGTCCCAGGCGATGAGGACGCTAGTTAAGAGCAGCAATCCAACCAGGCCTCTGAGGCTCCTCGATCTCAGCATTCTCCACCTCCCGCCTGCTCCTCGGTCCTGGCCGGCGCCTGTGCAGGCGCCCGACGCGGATCCGACCCCAGTTGCGCTCCGGCACGGCCATGAGCAGGTAAGAGACCACTCCCACGGGCACGAGGACGAGGCTGATGAACATTCCGTAGAAGGGATAGACGAGCAGGCTCCAGTCGCGCTGGCGCCAGTTCACGGCGATGACGATCGCCCAGTACAAGACGAACATCGAAACCAAGCCAAGTCCCGGTCGCTCCATGTTGATCCAGCGCAGAGGCACGAGAAGGATGACCACGATCGCGCCGTAAAAGGCGTAGAAGGGGTGACGGATGACGAGCTGGGGGTTGACGATAAAGAGGCGGAACTCGCCGCCGGCCCAGGCAAAACGCTGGCGGAACCAGGGCCGGATCCGGTCCGGCACGGTCGTCGGGACTGTAAAGGTCAAGAACCCGACGCGGTAGCCGAGGGCGTCAGCGAGCAGGCCGAGCTCGACGTCGTTTCCCTGGAAGAACAGGCTGTGGCGGCGCATGATCTCGCGGTGGGCCCCGTGGCGGGCCACCTGGCAGGCACCGGAGCAAACAAAAGGCAGGACGCGGCGAAGGCGCATGACCATGTGGTACTCATGCGCCTGAAGGCGGCCGAGCAAGCGCCGGGTGTTCGACGGGACCAGCTTGACCGAAGCGAGATCGAGGTTATTGGCCTCGAGCGCCCCCACCAGCTCTCCGAGCGGGCGGTCCGTCACAGTGTCGGCGTCGATGCACACGACATATCCGGTCGTCACGACCTCGGTGGCATCCCGGATGATCTGGTCCCGGATCGTGCCCGCGGTCTGACGCTTTGCCTTCGCGCTCTGCCGGGCGACGGGAGTGCGAAAGACCGAGAAGCCGTTCTCTCCTGCGATGGCGTCGAGAGCGCGGTTGAACTCGTCACTCTCCGAGCACGTCGTGACAAGGACTACCCGCGACCCGTAAGGGCGCAGGTAGTCGACGTTCTCCAGGTACTTGACGTTGCCGTAGATGGGCACGAGCACCGTGAAGTCCTCGATGCTCGCGTGGTCAGGCGGTATCGGGAAGACCCGGCCACGAAGGGCCTTCAGATTCGGGATGATGTCGACCAGGGCCGGGATCAGCGGCACGAGCAAGAGGCTGAGAAGAAGTTCGGCGGCTGCTACTCCTGTCATGCGGTCCGCTGTTCCTCTTCCGGCCGTTGCTCGAGCTCAGGGCCCGAAACGCAGGCCCACAGCTCTTCGCGCACGGCTTGTTCGTTCGCGAGGTTGGCTTGGGAGTAAAGGTGCTCGAGGCGATCGAGCGAAGACCAACGCTCGTCTTCAGATGGCACTTGCCAGATGCGAGGATGCCTCGTCTTCAACCACCGCTCGCTGTCATCGAAAAGGTGCTCGCTGAGCTTCTCCCCCGCCACGAGGCCCGTGTAGCGGATCTCTGGCTCGGGCAGGGCATTGCGCTCGAGAAAGCGGCTGACGAGCTCGAGAATGCGCACGGGCGTGCCCATGTCGAGGACATAGGTCTCGCCCCTGTCCGCCCCGACGGACGCCTCGATGACAAGGGAGGCTGCCTCCGGGATGGACATGAAGAAGCGCTCGACGAGGGGATGGGTGACAGTGACGGGGAGGCCGGAACGAACCTGGTGGTCCAAGGTGTGCAAGAACGAGCCCCGACTGCCGAGGACGTTGCCGAAGCGCACAGAAGCTGTCCGCAGCTTCTCGGTCGCGCCGTGGTGAACCAGCACCTCGGCGATTCGCTTGGAGGCTCCGAGCACGGAGGTGGGGTTGGCCGCCTTGTCGGTGGAGATGAAGGTCAGCCTCTCCGCACCGCAGTCTTGCGAAGCACGGATCACATTCTCGGTGCCGAGCACGTTGGTGCGGACCGCCTCTGAGGGGTACCTCTCGAGGATGGCAAGGTGCTTGTGGGCGGCCGCGTGAAAAACGACGTCCGGGGCCGCATCGCAGAACAGTTTTGCCAGGCGGCGCTGATCTCGGATGTCGGCCAGGATGGTTCTCTCGTGGGCGAGCTGGCCGTCCCCGAATACCTCGAGCTGGAGGCTGTGCATCAAGGACTCGTCGTGATCGAGCAGGAACAACATCTCGGGATGAAGAGCGTTCACCTGGCGGACGAGCTCACCTCCTATCGATCCCCCCGCGCCCGTTATGAGCACCCTTTTGCCGCGAATCATCTGCCTGGCCTCGTCCCCGTATGCGATAACGGGCTGGCGGTCCAACAACTTGGCCGGATCGAAACTGAGACCCCGCGTCCCGAGGCGTTGCTCGTCGCCCGCCGGGGGGATTTTCTCCTGTTTCCCGAGCGTGGGTAAATCGCCACTCCCGATCAAAGCGTCTCCGCCACGGCCTTGGGTAAAACCAACATCGGAGCCACTAAGTGGCTCGCCAGGCGAAGTCGGATGACTGTCCATTCTGTCCCCTCGAGTGTCTGAAGCCCTTGCTGATACTGGTATATCGCGCGGGGTCGAAAATCGGGCCGCGAATAGCTACTAAAGCCATCATGAAGCGGTTTTTAGCCCGTTGACACCCCCGGGATAGTGCCCATAGAGCGTGCATTTGGCGCGCTCATCCCATCAGCTCGACACAGCCATGCTGGACACGACAGGAGTAGATCCCAGCCTGCGCTCGTGGTTCTAGGCTTTAGAAGCGCTCAGCATCGTCGCTACCCATCTGGTAATACCCGACACGTCATCGTCCAAACAGAGGGTAAACCGGGTGTTGCATATCCAACACATTGTGCATCCGGCTAACCACATAATGTGGTAATCCGATAGTTAGGCCCTGCTCAGTTGCTCCATGGCTTCGGTATCGTCGACAGCCAAACCCCCGTAATGGGGGGTTGACGCGAAGCTCGCCCGGAGCTTGGCGACGTTTGCGGTCCAGGTGGCCCAGTCCGAGCCGTAAAAGGTCGTGGTTGCCTCGGACGGGTCCTCACCGAGCTCTTGTCCGAGGAGCAAGGTCACAGGTGAACCCAGCCGCTTGGCGACGACGAGGTCGCTCCTGAACGAGTCGATCGTGCCGCCAGGCGCGCTCGGGTCGGTCATGTAGGTCATGAGGTTCAGGTACGAGCCACGGACCGAGCCGAGTATGCCCAGCGAGCGCGGTGAGCGGGTCGACGAGGCCGTTCCCGCTGTCCACGGGCGGGACGGACCCACCGGCCCCGTTGAACCAGTACGGGACGGCAAAGCCGAGGGACCCAGGCAGAGCCAGTGTCTGCCAGCTCTTCGCCACGGAGCGGACCATGCTCAAGTAGGCCAAGGAGTAAGAGCTCTTCTCGTTGCTCCAGGCCGGCAGGCCCCATGGCTCCACGTCGAGCTGGAGCCCGGCCGGCATCGAGCCCACCTTGAGGGCTTTGAGATCCGACATGACCTTGAGGGCGTCGGCCGCGCCGGCGTGGTCGCTCGTCGCCCAACAGGGATCGCCCATGAGGGCATGGACGCGAACGTTCTCACGGGCCGCATAGGCGACGAGCTCGCGGAAAGTGGATAGGTAGGGCTTAAGAGCGGCATCGGAGCCTTGCTCCATCGTGACGGCCCTCGTGATGTCGACAAACAGCTCTGTCACGCCCAGTCGTTTGAGCGTGGCCAGTCGCGGCCGGTAGCTGGACGCTCCCGAGGACCAGGTCGAGTCGTACCACTCGTAGGCACTCACCGAGCTCGCCGAGAAACCGGAGCCAGTCGTCGTGCTACCTCGTCTGGAAGGCGTCTTCGAACCTGCCCGGGTGAGGACCGTGCCTCCGCTCAACTGCCTGGCGGCCGCGCCGGGGTGGGCCTGGGAACTGGGACTCGGGGCAGCGAACCCCCCGACAACGGTCGTCACCACGGCCAACGCGGCGAGAATTGCCCAGCGTTTGAACGTCATTGCCGTTCAACCACCATATTGGGTTCATCGGCGACGTTGGGGCACCCCTTGAGCTGCGAGCGGCTGGAGGCGCCGTCAAAGCCCGAGTGAGGTCGGTCGCGGTGGCACCTGCGCCGAGGTCAGGGAGGCGTCGTCCACGATGAGGTCGACCCGCGAGCTGGCGTAGAGCTCCGGCACCTGGATGTAGGCCGCGGCCGCGATAGAGCCGCTCGGCAGCAGGTAGGAAACACGGACCGGCTTCGGCGTGCTCGGGGGGTCGAAGTACTGGTCGGACTCACCCAGGTGGTGATCTCCCGTGTCGAAGGACTCGATGCCGATGAACGGGGCGCACTTCACACAGGTGCCCGAGACCCAGAGCGTGAACGTGAGGCGGTGCCCACCTGAGGTGGCGGCACCCTCGACAAGGGTCTGGTAGAGCTCGATCGCCTTGTGGACTCCGTTGTCGGCGTGCTGGCCACGGTAGACGAGCTCCTCTGCGAATGAACCCGTCACGACCCCCCGCCTCGTACGAAAGGCCAGCGGTGGGCCTGGCGTCGAGTACTCGATGCTCCATGTGGAAAAGACCGCGCAGTTCTTTGTGCAAAGGACGTTGTCCTCAAAGCTCGGGTTGCTCAACAAGTTGACGGCGCCGAGAGGAAGGTCGCGAGAAAGCTTCGGGAAGTTGTAGAGGGTCCTTCCGCAGGCCGAAAGGCTGCTGAGAAGCAGGACTGCGATCACGAGGCTGTACCTGGCGCGCATCACGACGCTTCTCTTACCCCCGGTGGCCTTGGACGCTTCCTCTCCGGTGGCCCAAAAACCGCTTTTAGTGTTCAACGGGGGCTGGCGGAGGCTCAGCCGCAGATCACCTGAAGATAACGCGGTTCGCACACTGCCCTCGCTTCGCTTGTCTGCTCTCGCTTCTCCGACCGAGGTCGACTCCTAACAGCCACTGGGAGTGATGCCTCCCGTGCAAGCGGTGATCAGGGGAAGGGGAATGACTTTACAAGTTGGTGTCGTGAGGCCTGGCGCCCCGAGCACCGCCGATCGACGGGAGCTAACGCGACGTCCGAGGTAGGCCACGCGATCGAGGTGACGAGCCTCGACCACCACCAGCTCCTCGGATGATCCGCTCTCCACAGGAGAGCTCAACCGCCCCTTGACTGCAGCGGGTCGTTGCTGCAGCTTTAGAAGCAGCGAAGGAAGCGTTGATCTCCGGCCCTTATTTGGTCGCTTGGGCTGGAAGGAGCGAATAGCGAACCCGTTCCGAGCTCGGCTGTAAGGCGCTATGCCCTTGGGCAGAACCGAACGGGGATGACAGGCTTTCTCCTTTTTCGACGCAGGGCACGGGTAAAGGGCCCACTCCAGCCGGGCTCGTCGAGCAACGATCCTGGGCGCGATCTCCGGCCAAGGAGACGAAAGGGTCGCACCGGACTGAAAGTCCTTCTGGCCTTGGCCGTGATGGGAGTTTGGGGCCACGACCTAGGTACCAGCGCTGCCGATCTGCTCGCCCCGAAGCCCGAGACCTTTCAGCAGCTCGTCGCCAATATGTTTCCGTCGGGCTCGGGGCAGCTGGCAAAGGCGGTGGCCGAGCCGTACCTCGTCGTCGGACCTCCGCCCGTCGCCGAGGTCCGGTCCAATTGTGGGATCTCGCAACGGCGACTAGCCGACAACGGGTCTAACCATCGAAGCTCCGACGACGAGGTGCTCAACTGCCCGGCGACCGGCTCCGGCCACCACGCGCTTGCCGCGCGGTCTCGTCCGCGCTCCTCGCGACCGCTGCAGGCCTGAGGTCCCGAGCGCCCTTTTGGCCCGCAGACGACGGGGCCGTGTGTCGGTGGTCAAGACGCGCTCGAGGGGCGCCGTAGCGCCCCTCGAGCCGGCTCCGGGGCGAACCCCGGAACCATCGTTTCTTTGCTGAAAAAGGCTCGGCTTCCGGACTACTTCGAGCGGGACCAACTCTCGACCGGAGGACACCGAGGGTGTCTGGATGGTTTCACCAGGTGGTCCAGCGTGCCGCCTAGCGGCCAGCCACCTCCAGGGTCCCGCAAGGTTGACTACTCATGAATTGGACCACCTCCTTTCTCTGGTGGCCCCAATGTATCGGCCTCGGAGGCTCTCCGGGCGCACTCTCATTTCAAAAGGGCCACCAGCCCCGTCGCCGGGGCTTTGACCTGCGATTCAGCTCTTGGTGGTGCGACAGTTTCGGGCCCGGATAGGGGAGGTCGCTCGTAAGGGCGTACAGGTCCACGAGCGTCTCGGCGGAAAAGACGAGATCGAGGCGGCGCTGCAGCTCATCGAGGCTGAGGCGGCCCTCGGCAAAATGCTCGTGCAGCTGAGCGGCAAAGCGGTCCCGGTCAGCATCCGAGGCCCGCGGCCCGTTTGGCCGGCCGCTCTCCGCGCCTGTGGCCACGCGTGCGGACTTTACTCTGTGCAAAGAGCCGCTCCCTCCCCCGCCGCCTTTTACGCGGCGCCGGGACGAGCCCAGGAGGCCGCCATGCACTACGAGGACGAACAGGTCGAGATCCACAAGCTCGTCGTCGGTCCCATCGACAACAACGTCTTCGTAGTGCGCTGTCGCCAAAGCGGCGAGGCGCTCCTCGTCGACGCCGCCAACGAGCACGAGCAGCTCCTCGAGCTCTGCCAAAGGCTCGGCGTGCGAAAGGTCGTGGAGACCCACGGGCACTGGGACCACATTCAGGCGGTGCCGCAGCTGCGAGAAGCCGGCTACGAGGTCGCTGTACGGGCCGAGGACGCCGCCATGCTCCCCTCTTATGACCTGCTCCTCGACGACGACGAGGTATTGGAGGTCGGGCGCCTGCGCCTGCGCACGATCCACACCCCGGGCCACACGCCGGGCTCGATCTGCTTTCTCATCGAGGGCTCGCCCGTGCTGTTGTCCGGCGACACGCTCTTTCCGGGCGGGCCGGGCAACACCGCCACCGAGCTTGGCGACTTTCCGACGATCATCGACTCGATCGAGCGACGGCTCTTCGCGCCGCTTGCTGCCGAGACGATCGTCATGCCGGGCCACGGCCTCGACACGACGATCGGCGCCGAGCGCCCCCATCTAGACGAGTGGGTCGCCCGGGGCTGGTAGCCAGGACTGGCGTGCCATGAGCCAGTGGCGACGGGCGTATTTCCCCTACGGGCGTAGTGTTAATCCGCCAGCGCGTCTAACATGGAGCACGTGCCGAAGCGAGCGTCTCGCCCAGGCCCGACGCTTCTCGAGCCGGGGATCGAGACAAAGACCAGTCTGTCGCCCCCGTTCTGAAGGTCGAGGACCTGCACGTCGAGGTGGAGGACACGAGATCCTCCGCGGAGTCGACCTCGTGGTCGCGCCGGGTGAGCTGCACGCTATCATGGGCCCGAACGGCTCGGGCAAGTCGACTCTCGCCAACACCTTTGCCGGCAACCCCGGCTACCGTGTCACGGCGGGCCGCATCCTCTTCGAGGCGAGGACATCACGACCTGGGCCCCCGACGCCCGGGCGAAGCCGGGATGTTCCTCGCCTTCCAGTACCCCGAGGAGATCCCCGGCGTTCCGGTCTCCCAGTTCCTCCGCCAGGCCGTTTCTGCCCGGCGGGGCACCGAGATCTCGGTGCTCGAGGTCCGCGTCAGTGCTCACGAGTGGCTGCAATCGCCTCGACATGGACCCCCCTTCGCCGAGCCGGCTACCTGAACGAGGGCTTCTCCGGCGGCGAGAAGAAGCGCAACGAGATCCTCCAGATGGCCATGTTGGAACCGAGTCGCCATCTTGGACGAGACCGACTCCGGCCTCGACGTCGACGCCCTGCGCATCGTCGCCCGCGGCGATCGAGGAGGTGCGCCGCGTCCGCCCCGAGCTCGGCATCGTCCTCGTCACCCACTACCGCCGCATCCTCGAGGAGCTGACGCCCGACCGCGTCCACGTGCATCTGGAGGGCCGCATCGTCGAGAGCGGCGGGCCCGACCTTGCTGAGCGCCTCGACCGCGAGGGCTACGAGGCACTGGCGCATGACCATCGACCGTCGAGGCCGGCCCCGCTCGACGTCGATCGCCGCTCCGCAAGCGACTTCCCCCTCCTCGACCAGACTCTCGCACGGCAGACGCCTCGTCTACCTCGACTCGGCCGCCTCCTCCCAGCACCCACGCGCGGTGCTCGAGGCGATGGACCGACTACTACGAGACGACCCATGCCAACGTGCACCGCGGCGTCTACGCCATCGCCGAGGAGGCGACCCGCCGCTACGAAGAGGCCCGCCACGCCGTCGGCCGGTTCATCGGCGCCCCACGACCCGGCACGCGAGATCGTCTTCACGAAGAACGTCACCGAGGCCTTCAACCTCGTCGCCCACTCCTAGGCGCGCCACCTCTCGCCGAGGGCGACGTCGTCCTGCTCACCGAGCTCGAGCACCACGCCAACCTCGTGCCCTGGCTGATGCTGGCCGCTGAGCGGGGCATCGAGCTGCGCTACATCCCTCTCGGCGAGGACTACCGCCTCGACCTGTCCGGCTCGACGCCCTGATCGACGGTGTCGGCCTCGTCGCGGTCACCGCGCATGTCGAACGTGCTCGGCACGATCATCGACCTCGACCCGATCGTCGCCGCCGCCCACGCGCGCCGGTGCGCGTCGTCGCTCGCCGACGGCTCCCAGCTCGTCCCTCACCGCCCCGTCGACGTGAGCGCGCTCGGGGTCGACTTCCTCGCCTTCACCGGCCACAAGATGCTCGGGCCGACCGGCATCGGCGTGCTCTGGGGCCGCGAGGAGCTGCTCGAGGCAGATGCCGCCTTTCCTCGGCGGCGGCGAGATGATCCGCGACGTCCGCCTCGACGGCTTCATCGCCAACGAGCTTCCCTGGAAGTTCGAGGCTGGCACGCCGCCGATCGCCGAGGCGGTCGGCCTGCACGCCGCGATCGCTTTCCTTGAGGCTGTCGGGCATGGAGCGGATCGCCGCGCACGAGACCGAGCTCACCTCGTACGGCCATCGAGCTCTCGAGCGAGCGCCACGGCGGCGCCCTGACGATCTTCGGGCCGCCGGCCGACCCGAGCTGCCGCGGCGGCGTCATCTCGCTCGCTCTCGGCGACATCCACGCCCACGACCTCGCCCAGGTCCTCGACGCCGAGGGCATCTGCGTGCGGGCGGGGCACCACTGCGCGAAGCCCCTCATGCGCCGTCTCGGGGTCACAGCGACAGCGCGGGCCTCGTTCTACCTCTACAACGGCGAAGATGACATCCAGGCGCTCTCGGACGCGCTCGGCGTGGCCGCAGCCTTTTTCGCCTGAGAACATGCGACAACTGAAATAGGAGCCAAGACACACCATGGCCGGCCTCGAAGACCTTTACCGCGAGATAATCCTCGACCACTACCGCTCGCCCCGGAACCGAGGTGAGCTCCCGGTCCCGCCAGCGCACCGGGTGGAGGGCTTCAACCCCCTCTGCGGCGACGAGGTCGTCGTCTACCTGCAGGTCGAAGACGGTGTCGTCACCGACGTGGCCATCTCGGGCCAGGGGTGCTCGATCAGCCAGTCGTCCGCCTCGATGATGTCGGCCACTGTCAAGTCCAAGCCCGTAGACGAGGCACGTCGCTTGATCCGCTCCTTCAAGGCGATGATGTCGATCCACGAGCACTCCCTCGGCGGAGATGAGACTGAGGGCCACGAAGAGCCGGACACGGTCAGCCCCGACGACCTCGGCGAGCTGGCCGCCCTGCAGGGCGTGGTCAAGTTCCCCGTCCGTATAAAGTGCGCCACGCTCTCGTGGAACGCCCTTGCCCAAGGGCTCGACGAGATCGCCGCCGGGGTGCCCTCGAGCAGCTGAACGGCCCGGGCCGCTACGCCTCGCCCGCCACCACCGCCCGCTCACCAGCCACCTGTCGGGCGGCGGCGGCAGGCTCGACAGCGCTGGAGCCGTGGTCCACGTAACGCTTTCCCCGAAGGAAAGAGGCGACCGCTGCGATCAGGCAGGCGGCGATGGAAAAGGCGAAGGCCTCGTGCAGCCCTGAGTGGAATGGTGCCGCGATAAGCCTCGGGAAGAAGCCGTGGCCCAGCAAGATCGCCCTTTGCGACCCGGTCAGCCTGGAAAGGGCCTGGGCACCGACGAGGTGCTGCACGGGGTTGTAGCCGAGGAAGGCCGCGAACAGCGTCGAGACGGGGGGAAGGCTGGCGGCATGGGAGGCGATCGCCACCGGCACACCATGGGCGACCAGGCCCTTGTAGAGGCTCTTCGACAACGCCGAGGAGAGCCCGAGGATCATGAGGGTGAAGAAGATCCCGATGGAGAGCACCTGGGCCGAGCTCTGGAAGGTGGCGTTCATGCCGCCGCCGACGCCTCGGTCGCGGGCGGGCAGGCTGTTCATCACCCCGGCCCGGTTGGGGGCGGCGAAGGCCCCCATGGCGAGCCCGTTCATCAACAACAAGCCGGCGAAGCCGGGGTAGGAGAAGTCGACCGGCAACAGCTCCAACAGGACGAAGCTCAAAGCGGCGACGAGCATGCCCCCGGTGGCGAAGGGCCGTGAGCCGAAGCGGTCCGACAAGATGCCCGAAGCGGGCCCGGCGAGAAGGAAGCCCGCCGTGAGGGGCAGCATGTAGATGCCGGCCCAAAGGGGCGTGTTGGAGAACGAGTAGCCGTGCTCTGGCAGCCAGATCCCCTGCAGCCAGATGATGAGCATGAACAAGAGCCCGCCTCGCCCGAGGGCGGACAAAAAGCTCGACAAGGTGCCCGCGGCAAAGGCGCGGATCTTGAAAAGAGGCAGGCGGAACATCGGGTTCTCCACCCTGGTCTCGATGAAACCGAAGACGACGAGCAGAGCCGCTCCGACGGCGAGCTCGGCGATCACCGTCGGGTTCGTCCACCCCATCGTGTCGCGCCCGTAGGGCTCGATCCCATAGGTGATGCCGACCATGACGATGCTGAGACCGAGAGCGAAGGCGACATTGCCGAGCCAGTCGACAGGTGCCCGGCGCCGGATGCCCCTGTCCTCGAGCTTCAAGTAGGCCCAGACCGTTCCGAAGGCCCCGAAGGGCACCGAGACGAGAAAGATGAGGCGCCAGTCGATCGGGGCGAGCAGGCCGCCCACGACGAGGCCGATGAACGAGCCGCTGATGCCGGCGACGTTGTTGATGCCAAGGGCGAGTCCGCGCTGGTTCTCCGGGAAGGCGTCGGTCAAGATGGCGGCCGAATTGGCGACGAGGAAGGCGGCCCCGACGCCCTGCACGACGCGAAAACCCACGAGGTAGAGCGCCCCGGCCCGGCCCGTGAACCAGTCGACGGTCAAGATGAGCGACGCCATTGTGTAGATGGCAAAGCCGAGGTTGTACATGCGCACCCGGCCGAACATGTCCCCGAGGCGCCCGAGGCTCACCACAAGCACACTGCTCACGATGAGGAAGCTCAAGATCATCCAGAGCAGGTAGAAGCTGTTGCCCGGCTGCAGCGGGTCGAGTCCGATCCCGCGGAAGATGTCCGGCATGGCGATGAGCATGATCGACGAGTCGAGCGTCGCCATCAGCACGCCGAGGGTCGTGTTCGACAGCGCTATCCACTTGTAGCTGTCGCGGCGCTCGGTCGTCTCGACCGGGTGCGCCCGGTCCCTGGCAGCAGTTCGGTCCCCCATGAGCAACTGAGAACTACCCTAACGGTCCCTTCTCGTCTAAGGACCGGGTCTCAGCCCTCTACGACGAGCCCCTCGAGATCGGGTGCGAGCACGACGGCGCGCCCGGCGACTGCCACATCCGCCAACGCCGCCTCGCCCGCCTCACGGACCTGTGCGGCGGCCGACGACCCGTCGCAGACCGCCAGCAGGCTCGGCCCGGCTCCCGACCAGCAGGAAACGAGCGCCCCCGCCTTCACAAGGCGTGCGAGCAGCTCGGGTGCCTCGGGAAAAAGCCGAGCGCGCTGGGCCTGGTGGAGCCGGTCGTCACCGGCCTCGTTCACGAGCAAACTGTGATCGGCCAGGCCGGCCAGCAAGAGGCCCATCCGGGAGAGATTGAACACGGCGTCGGCCCTCGGCACCTCGCTTGGAAGGACGCTGCGCGCCTCTTTCGTGGCGAGCTCGCGCTCTGGGATGAGCACGACGAAGCTCAATGACGGATCGAGCGGGAAGCTGCGTACGACCGGCCCGGAGTCGACCATGGCGGCCGCCACGAGGCCCCCCATCAGTGAGGCGGCGGCGTTCTCCACGTGGCCTTCGAACGATGCCGCAACCTTCAAAGGCTCGACCGCTCCGGCCGCTGCCGCGGCTGCCACCGCCAGAGCCGCCGACGAGCCGAGGCCGCGCTTTAGGGGGATCTCGGAGCGGACCGAGATGGCGAGGCGATCGTGCCCGCAGACCGCCAAGGCGACCTTTGCTGCAAAGTGCTGCTCGTCACAGGCGATGGACGACCCTTCTCCCTCAGATGAGATCGAGAAGTGGTCAGCGGGGACGACCTCGACCTCCACATAGAGGCGAAGTGCCAGGGCCAGGACGTCGAATCCTGGGCCGAGGTTGGCCGTAGAGGCCGGGGCTCGGGCGCGCAATGTTGACGCTCAGCTACTGCCCGAGACCGTGGTCGAGGTCGCCCCCGGTGACCACCCGAGCGGGGCGGAAGAAAGGAAGTGGTTAAGCCTCAACGGCTCGACGGCCTGGATGCCGCCGGGGCTCGCCACCTCGACGAGGCCCATCTTGGTGCCAGGCGTCCATCCCCGGCCCGCCCCGGGGGCGACGGGCACCGCCGGCCTTATGACCGTCGTTACCGTGAGGCCGGGCCAGGCGACGACGGTCATGTGGACCGGTACGTAGACCTGGAGCGCTCTTTGCGTCCAGCCCGCCGAGACGGAGGCGACCGGCTCGTAGGCGCGCAGGATCTGGTGCACCCCGAGGTCGGCCGTGGCGGCATTGAGCAGCGACAAGTCGATCTCACCCGCCCCGTAAAGGCTCGAGGGCTGGCCCAAGGTGACGGCGATGACAAGGACGATGCGCTCGCCCACCTTGCGCCTCGCCGCAGTCACCAGGCAGATCTGGGCGGCGTCTGTGAAGCCGGACTTGAGCCCGATGACCCCGTCCTGGCCGACGACCGGGTTGTAGCTCGGGGCCGTCCCCTCCACGGGGAAGTGCATGTAGGGATGGTCCTCTACCGAGATGAGGCCCGGTACGCCCATGGCGTAGGCGCCGAGGATGGCCTGGTCGACAGCCGTGCTCTTAGAGGCGGGGTCGACTCCGCTGGCATCGGCGTAGTGGGTCGCCCTGAGGCCGAGCGAGGCCGCCATGGCGTTCATCTTGCGCACGAAGGCCGGGATGCTCCCGGCGTCCCAGCGGGCGAGGTAGTCGGCGATGTTGTCGGCCGAGGGGATCATGAGCGCCTCGAGGAGCTGGCGCTCAGTCAGGCGCTCCCCGGCGACGACCTCAAGGCTGGAGTCGCCGTTGGCGACCGCCTGCTCCCACGCCAGATGGTCGGCCGCCGTCATCGTGAACACAGGTCCCGAGCCGCCGCCGAGGGGATGGTCCTTTAACACGATGATCGCCGTCATCACCTTTGTCACGCTCGCGATGGGCACCGACGCCTCGTCTGGCGTGGCCCCGAGCAGCCCGACACCGCGCACCAAGACGGCGGACTCGCCCACAGAGGGGAAGGGCAAGCCCGGGAGGCTCCCGGCGATCTTGGTCTCCGCCGGCACGATCGGGACTAGGGAGGGCAGCTGGACATGGGCGAGGCGCAAGCTTCCCTCGTCGCTAGAGGTGACAAAGCCGTGAGCTCCGCGCCCGGCGATGAGCCAGCTCGAGCCTGCGACGACGACAGCCAGGCAGGCGACGACGACCAGGCGCCGGCGCCAGTAGATGCGCCGTTGCCGGGACCTCACGACCGAGCGCCGCGGCCTCGCGTACGGCCAGGCGGCGACGTTGCTGGCGAGCGAAGCCGCGACCGACGAGGCCATGGGCGCGCCCGCTATCTCGTCGCTCACCATCTCGTTTACCCGCCGGCCCGGCTGCCTACTGCAGCTCGTCCAGCTCCTCGGTCGTCATCAGGACCGCACGCGGCTTGGAGCCCTCGGACGGGCCGACCACGCCCCGTCGCTCGAGAAGGTCCATGAGACGCCCGGCCCGAGCGAAGCCGACCCGGAGCTTTCGCTGGAGCATGGAGGTCGAGCCTAGCTGGGAGCGGACCACCAGCTCCATTGCGAGGGACAAGTACTCGTCGTCGTCGTCCTCGGCCCCCCTGCCGCGGCCCGAGGAAGGGTCCTCGCCCTCCACTCCTTCGACATAGCGGGGGCCGCTCTGACGGCGCCAGTGGGCCACCACGCCCCGGACCTCGTCCTCACCCACCCACGGGCCCTGGATCCGGCGCGGGATGCTGCTCGAGGCCGTCAGCAAGAGCAGGTCCCCTCGCCCGACGAGGCGCTCCGCGCCCGGCTGGTCCAAGATCACCCGGCTGTCGGCCAGCGAGGAGACCGAGAAGGCGAGGCGGGAGGGGATGTTCGCCTTGATCACCCCTGTGATCACGTCCACCGAGGGCCGCTGGGTAGCGATCACGAGGTGGATCCCGACAGCACGTGCCATCTGGGCTATGCGGCAGATCGACTCCTCGACGTCGCGGGCCGCCACCATCATCAAGTCGTTCAGCTCGTCCACGACGATGAGGACATAGGGGAGGCGGACGTGGCGGGGCTCGGCCAAGGGACCTCGCCCGGCGGGGCCGGCCTTCGGCGCCGGGGCCACGGAAGACTCGTAGTCGACCGGCCAGAGCTCGTCGTCAAGCTGGGACACCTCGGCCGCTTCCTCCCAGGCGGCGTCCTCGTCCTCGAACGGCTCGGCCTCGACCTCGAGGCCTGTCGCCGCAATGGTCGGAGCCTCGCTCGGCCCGCCATGCGCATCGCCCTCGCCCCCAGCCGCGTCGGCGTCGACGATCGGGCCACCGTCGAGCTCGCCCCGCTCGACCGCGGCGTTGTAGCCGGTGATGTCGCGCATGCCGCACTCGGCGAGCAGGTCGTAGCGGCGCTCCATCTCGGTCACCGCCCACGACAGGGCGTTGGCGGCCCGCTTGGGGTTGACCACGACCTGGGTGAGCAGGTGGGGAAGGCCGTTGTAGTGGCCGAGCTCGACCCTCTTCGGGTCGACGAGGATGAGGCGGGCCTCGTCCGGCGTCGCCCTCATGAGGATCGAGGTGATGATCGAGTTGATGCACGACGACTTGCCGGCGCCTGTCGCACCGGCGATGAGCAGGTGCGGCATCTCGGCGAGGTTGACCATCACCGGGCGCCCGGCGATGTCCCTGCCGAGGGCGACCTCGAGCGGGTGGGTGGAACGCTGCGCTTCGAGCGACTGCAGGACGCTGCCCAAGGTGACGAGCTGGCGGTCACGGTTGGGCACCTCGACGCCGATGGCCGAGCGGCCCGGGATCGGGGCGAGGATGCGGACATCGGGCGAGGCCATGGCATAGGCGATGTCCTTGGCGAGCGTCGTCACCCGGGCGACTTTCACCCCGGCGCCCAGCTCGAGCTCGAAGCGGGTGACCGTCGGCCCCACGGTGTAGCCGACGAGGTGGGTCTCGACCCCGTGAGCGGCCAGCGAGCGCTCGAGGACTCGGCCGCGCTCTTCTATCACCTTACGATCGAGATCCTGTTCCTTGCTCTTTTTGAGGAGCTTCAGGGAGGGCAGCTTCCAGGAACCCGCCGCGGGCCCGACCGGGAGCGCGAGTTGTTCCGGCTTCGCGCCAGCAGTCGCGGCGCGGAGCGCGTCCTGTTCGGGCGACTCCGCGCCGGCGACCGCCGCATCTGCCGATCCCACGCGAATCTCGGGCACGTCGGGCTCGCCCGCATCTGCCGAAGTGTCCTGCGGCCCTACCTCCCCGCTCCCGGAAAGCACCGACACATGACCGGTCCCGGGAGCAAGGGCGGGGACGGCAACGGGCCAGGGCGACAGGCCGTCATTGCTCTCCTCCAAGACGCCACGGCGCGAAGGAGAGGCGATATCGCCGGGCTGGATGCGCATCGAGGCCACCCAGTCGCGCGCGAGCCGTCCCATAAAGCGGCCGGCGAGGCTCAGGGCGCTGCCGACGACGCGGACGACGGCGAGCAGGGGCATACCGAGCAGGCCGCACATGGCCGCCAAGCCAACTGCAGCCAGAACGACCGAGGCGCCGGCGACGCCCATGACCTTGGCGAGGCCGCCGCCCACGGCCGCCCCGACGATCCCTCCTGCGCCTGCGAGCACGGGCCAGCTCGCCGATAGTGACGGCGAGGCGCCGGCAAGCTCCGCCAGTCCGGCCGAGACCACGAGAAGCAGGACAAGAGCTGTCACCACGCCGAGGAGGCCCCGGCGAGCCCGGCCGGCGAGGAGGATGACCGCGCCGACGACGAGCCCCGTCGGAGCCACGTCTGCCCCCCAGCCGAGGCCTCGTCCCGCCTCCTCGCGCAGCAGATGGCCGGCTGGCCCGAGGACGTTCAGGTAGATCCCGAGACCGGCGAGGACACCGACAAGGAGAAGGGCCCAACCCCAGGCATCCTCGGAGGGCGCCGCCAAGAGCTCAACAAGGCGCCCGAAGCCCTGGCCGACGCGCGAACCCTGGCGGCGCGAACGCGACTTGCCCTTCTTGCGGGGCGGGGGCACGGCGGCTCGAAGAGGCCTGACGGTGGTCTTCCCGCCCGAGGCGGCCCGCGCCGGGCGAGCGGGCTTGGCCCTGGTGGGAGCGCCCCGAGAAGACCCGGCTTGGCTGGAAACGACACGTCTGGACACTGCCACGATGAGAACAACGCTAACACCAGCCACTTACGGTGACTGGGACCTCAGCTGAGGACGAGAAGCCTGCTCTCTCAGGCCTCGAGCACGACGGGCACGATCATCGGCCGGCGCCGGGTGCGGTCGCTCACGATGCGCCCCACGGTGCGGCGCATGACACGGCGCAGCGCGTCCGGGTCAAGGCTGCCCTCTCCCACGCTCACCTCGATCGCCTTTACGAGAGCTGCACGCAGCTCTTCGACGACCGATTCCGCGCCCGGCTCATCTAAAAAGCCACGGCTCACGATCTCCGGGGTGCCGACGATCTCACCAGAACGCCCGTCGATGGTGGCCACGGCCACGACGACGCCCTCCTCGGCGAGCACGCGCCGGTCGCGCAGCACACCCACTCCCACATCGCCGACGATGCCGTCGACAAAGACATGGGCGGCCGACACCTCACCGGCGAAGTCGATCCCCTCGTCGCCGAGCTGGACCACATCGCCGTCCTCGCAGATGAGCACCTCGTCGGGAGCCACACCCATCTCGATGGCCAGCCGGGAGTGGCGCACGAGCATGCGGTACTCGCCGTGCACGGGCACGAAGCTTCGGGGCCGGGCGATGGACAACAACGTGGACAGCTCGCCCTGGTGGGCGTGACCGCTCTCGTGCACGTGGGCGACACCCGCGTGGATGACCTCTGCCCCGCGGCGCGCCAGGCCGTCCATGACCTTGGCCACAGCCCACTCGTTGCCCGGGATGGCGTGCGAGCTGAGCACGACGACGTCACCCTCCTCGACGTGAAGCCAGCGGCTCTCACCCGAGGCCATCTGTGCCAAGGCCGACATCGGCTCGCCCTGGGAACCGGTCGAGATGACACAGATCTCACCGGGGTTGTGATCGGCGATCGTCTCGATGTCGGCGAAGTAGCGGTCCGGGATCGTCAACATCCCCAGGTCACGGGCGATGCCGACGTTCTTCACCATCGAGCGTCCCAAGAGAGCCACCTTGCGACCGCTCGCGATGGCGGCATCGGCGAGCTGCTGGATGCGGTGCACGTGGCTCGCGAAACAAGCCACGACGATTCGCCGGCCCCTCTGGGCGAGAAAGATCCTGCGCAGGGACTCGCCCACCGAGCTCTCGCTGCCGGTGTAGCCGGGGAGCTCGGCGTTGGTCGAGTCCGCCAATAAGAGGCGGATCCCCTCTGTGGCAGAGATCTGGCCGATGCGGGCGAGGTCGGTCCTCCGCCCGTCGACAGGTGTCAGGTCCAGCTTGAAGTCGCCGCTGTGGAGCACGACACCCTGGGCGGTGTGAAAGGCGAGGGCGAAGCCGCTCGGCACAGAGTGGGTCACGGGGATGAACTCGACCTCGAAGGGCCCGATGGTGCGCCGCTCGCCGTCGCGAACGGGCACGAGGGACGCCTTTTGCCCAAGGCCCGCCTCATCCAGGCGGTTGCGGGCGAAGCCCAACGTCAGGCTCGAGCCGTAGATGGGGGCGTCGACGTCCCGCATGAGGTACGCAAGCGCCCCGACGTGATCCTCGTGGCCGTGGGTGAGCACGATCCCGTCGACGTCGGCCGCCCGCTCGCGAAGGAAGCTGAAGTCCGGCAGCACGAGGTCGACCCCGGGCATCTCGGGGTTCGGGAACATCACCCCGCAGTCGAGGACGACAAGGCGCCCGTCCTGCTCGAGCACGGCGCAATTGCGCCCGATCTCGCCGAGCCCGCCCAGGAAAGAGATTCGGACAGGCTCAGGCATGGCTGCTCGCAGTCGCGCTCTTGGCAAGGCGTCCCGCCCGCCAGTTGTCGAGGGCGGAGAGCATCTCGCGGGCCTTTTGCTCGAGCCCGTCGGGGGCCTGGCCCATCGGCAGGCGGCACTGGCCGGCCGGGAGGCCCCTTACCCGGAGAACGGCCTTTGTCGGGATCGGGTTCGGTGCCTCGTCGCTCGACTGGAACGAGACCGGGCCGATGAGCGCCGCGTTCAGATCGCGGGCGCCGGCGACGTCGCCCTCGAAAAAGCGCCTGATCATCTCGCCGATCTCTGATCCCACCCAGTGGCCGGCCACGCTCACGACCCCTACGGCACCCACCGCCAAGAGGGGAAGCGTGAGCGAGTCGTCGCCGCTGTAGCACTCAAAGCCCTCCCCGGCTCTTGCCACGAGGCGGGCGGCCCCGGCCGGGTCGGCCGAGGCGTCTTTTACCCCGACGATGTTGGGGCATTCGCCGACGAGGCGGAGCATCGTCTCGAGGTTGACCTTGCGACCCGTGCGCACGGGGATGTCGTAGATGATGACCGGCAGGGGCGTCACTGCCGCGATGGCGGCGAAGTGGGCGGCGATGCCGGCCTGGGAAGGCCGGTTGTAGTACGGGGTGACGGCGAGTATCCCGGCCACTCCAAGTGTGCTCGCTGCCCGGGTGAGCTCGACCGAGTGCGCCGTGTCATTGCTCGAGGAGCCGGCGATGACCGGCACCGTCACGGACCTCGCGACCGTCTCCCACAGCGATTTGCGCTCGGCGTCGCTGAGCGTCGGGCCCTCGCCGGTCGTGCCCGTCACGACGAGGCCGTCGCTGCCGTTGGCAACAAGATGGCGGGCGAGTGTCACAGCTCCGTCGACGTCGAGGCGGCCCTCATCGTCGAACGGTGTTGCCATCGCGGTCACCACTGCACCGAAGCGGCCGGCACGAAGAGCCGCTGTCATATCGTTCGCGGCCTGGTCACGCATCGAAAGTTAGCAGGAAGACGCCCGGAACCGGGCAAAAACCGCGAAGACCCGCGGCTCGCGTGGTGCGGCCACGGGTCAAAAGCTCGAGCGTCAAATCCCGAGCAGGCCTCCGAGGCCGACGTTCAGCCCCTCGAGGCCGGCTACCCGCCGGACGGCAAGGAGCACACCGGGCATGAAGCTCGCCCGGTCGAACGAGTCGTGGCGGATCGTCAAGGTCTCGCCCTTTAGGCCGAAGAGCACCTCCTGGTGAGCGACAAGACCGGCGAGGCGCACCGAGTGGACATGGACTCCGCCCTCGGACTCGGCTCCGCGCGCTCCGGAGAGGACCTCTTTTTCGGTGGGGTCGGCCGCCCACGGCCCGGACCCGGCGGCGTCCCGCGCAGCCTGCATACGACGGATCGTCTCGAGCGAGGTGCCAGAGGGAGCGTCGCGCTTTTTGTCGTGGTGCAGCTCGACGACCTCCGCCCCTGTGACAAAGGGAGCGCACAGCTCCGCGCAGCGCATCATGAGGGCCGCCCCGATGGAGAAGTTCGCCGCCAACACGCAATGTGTCTTGCCGGAGAACAGCGATGACATGGCCACCAGATCGGCCTCATCGAAGCCCGTCGTCCCGCAGACGACGTGCAGCCCGGCCGAGGCGCACCAGGCGAGATTGGACCGGGCAGCCGAAGCGAGCGTGAAGTCGACGGCTACCTCGGCCCCGGCCTTTGCGAGGGCGTCGGGCGAGGCCGAGATCTCAAGGCCGCTGTCTCGCACGCCGGTGACCTCATCGAGGGGGCGGCCGGCCGCGACGGGGTCGACGGCGGCGACGAGCTCGAGGTCGTCTGCCTCGACAACAGCCGCGCACACCGCCGTCCCCATCCGCCCGGCGGCGCCGAAGACGCCGACTTTGATCATGCGAAGTCCGATCGGGAGAAAGGTCCTACGACGGCCAGGCTGCGCGGGCCCGACAGCACCTGCTCGGCCACGTTAAGCACCTGATCGGCCGTGACAGCGGCGATGCGGTCCAACAGCTCCTCTGTGGTGAGGACCTTCTCGAACAGCAAAAGGGCCGAGCCGATACGGGACATGCGCGAGCCCGAGTCCTCGAGCGACAACAACATGTCGGCGCGCAGGTGGCCCTTTGCCACCTCGAGCTCCCGGGCGGTTATCCCCTTTTCGCCGAGATGGTTGAGCTCGGTGTGGAGCAAGTCGAGCACCTCGTGGGCGTGCTCGGGCGCCGTTCCGACCGAGATGGCGAGCGTGCCCGCGTCATGGAAGGCGGACCGGTCGGACCCGATCGAGTAGCAAAGACCTCTGGTCTCGCGGATCTCCTGGAAGAGCCTGCTGGAAAGGCCGCCTCCGAGAATGTGGTTCATCACGGCGAGGGAGAAGCGCTCGGGCGAATGCCTGTCCGGGGCGCGTACTCCGAGCACGATCTGGGCCTGCTCTGTGTCGCGCTCTTCGACGACGAGCGGGACCGTCGTCAATGGGGGCGCCTCCCACGCCGGGGCGGCACCTCCGTGCCGGCCGGCGAAGCGGGACTCGATGCCGGCCACGAGCCTCTCGTGGTCGAGGTCGCCGGCAGCGGCGACGACCATGTTGCCCGGCAGGTAGTGGGCGTCGAAGAACGAACGGATCGCCGGCACGGTCACCGACTCGATGACCTCCGGCTCGCCGAGCACCTCACGGCCGAGGGGGTGGCTCGGGAACATGGCACCGGCGAAGAGCTCCTGGACGACGTCCGCGGGCTCGTCCCGGTGCATGAGGACCTCTTCGAGGATCACCTGGCGCTCGGCATCTACCTCTTCTGGCCTCAGCGCCGGCCGGCAGATGATGTCGCCCAGGATGTCGAGCCCGAGCTCGACGTGCTCGGCGAGCGCCCGCACGTAAAAGGTCGTGTACTCCTTGGTCGTGTAGGCGTTCATGTCGCCGCCGACGGCGTCTATCTGCTCGGCGATCTCGCGCGCCGTGCGGTCGGGCGACCCCTTGAACAACAAGTGCTCGAGGAAGTGGGAGATGCCCGCCTGCTCGGGCGTCTCGTCGCGCGATCCAGTGCCCACCCAGACCCCGATGCACAAGGAGGCGACCTCGGGCATCGACTCGGTGACGACCCGCAGGCCGCCCCCGAGGCTCGTGGTATTGATCATGGCCGGGCCTGCCCGGGTACCGAGATGCCCACCGCGGTCAGCTCAGCGCCCCCCGCCCCTCGGACGGCGACGAGCCGTGCCCGAGCCGGAGGGGCCACGACGGCCACTGCCGCCCTCGGGGCTGCGCCGGGGACCTGCTGGCGGAGCACCGCTCGCGAGGTCGGCGGGTCCGAGGTCGCCGAAGGTCGACTCGAGCTCGCTGGCAAAGGCGTCCTCGAAAGAGGCACGGCGCCTCGGTGCTGCGCTGTCCTCGCTTGAAACAACAGGTGCCTCGCTGCCCGCTCCGCCACTGGGACGCGAGCGCCTGGCACCGTTGTCTGCCCCGCCTGTTGACCCCGAGCCCGCGGACTCCGAACTATCAGCGGCAGGCGGCTCGCTCGCGAGAGAGAGCGAGACCTTGCCCTGGGGGTCGATCTCGTCCACGCGGACCTCGACCTCTTGGCCCAAGGTGACGACGTCTTCGACGCGCTCCACCCTGCGGCCCTGGCCGAGGCGCGAGATGTGCACGAGGCCGTCACGCCCGGGAAGGATGTTGACAAAGGCCCCGAACTTGGTGATGTTCACGACCCGGCCGTTGTAGACCGCCCCCACCTCGGGCGTGGGCGGGTCGAGGATCAGCTCGATGCGGCGGCGGGCCTCGTCGACGACCGAGCGCTGCTTGGCACCGATCGTGACCGTGCCCACCTGGCCGTCGTCGTCGACGTTCACATCGGCGCCGGTCTCCTGCTGGATGGCGTTGATGACCTTGCCCTTGGGGCCGATGACCTCGCCGATCTTGTCGATCGGGATCTCGAAGCTGACGATCTTCGGCGCGTTCTCGCCGACCTCGGTCCGCGGTGTCGAGATCGCCTGTGCCATGACCTCTAGGACCTTGAGCCGGGCATCGCGAGCCTGGCTGAGGGCCTGGGCCAGCACCTCAGCGGGGATGCCGGCGATCTTTGTGTCGAGCTGCAGGGCGGTCACGACATCGGCCGTGCCCGCCACCTTGAAGTCCATGTCACCGAAGGCGTCCTCGGCCCCCAAGATGTCGGTCAAGGTCGTGTACTTGCCCTCCGCGAAGACGAGCCCCATGGCGATGCCGCCGACGGGCGCCTTGATCGGCACGCCCGCGTCCATCAACGACAGCGACGAGCCGCAGACAGATGCCATCGAGGTCGAGCCGTTGGAGGAGAGCACGTCGGAGACGAGCCGCAGCACGTAGGGGAATTCGGCCTCGGGCGGCACGACGGGCAGGAGAGCCCGCTCGGCGAGCAGGCCGTGGCCGATCTCGCGGCGCTTAGGCCCGCGCATGAACCCCGTCTCGCCCGTGGAAAAGGGCGGGAAGTTGTAGTGGTGCATGTAGCGCTTGGTCTCGTCGATGCCGATGGTGTCGAGGAGCTGGTTCATCCGCGGCATGCCGAGGGTGCAGACGTTGAGCACCTGGGTGTCGCCCCGCTGGAACAACGCCGAGCCGTGCGCAGTCGGGAGCAAGCCAACCTCGGCCGACAGCGGCCGGATGTCGGCCGGGCCGCGTCCGTCGATACGGATGCCCTCTTCGACGATCCGCCTGCGGACGATCTTCTTCGTGTGGCTGCGAGCCGCCGAGCGGATCTCCCGCTCGCGATCTGGGAAGAGCTCGGCGAGCTCGGCGACGATGGCGTCGGTCGCCTCGTCGAGGGCGGCGCTGCGCTCCGCCTTTGTCGTTATGGCATTGGCCGCCTGAAGTCGCTCGTCACCGACGGCTACGACACGCTCGTAGACGTCATCGCCGTAGTCGACAAAGAGGCTGAACTCGATCGTCTCTTTCGAGCCCGCCTCGACCACAAGTTGGCGCTGCAGCTCTACCGACTCGCGGATCCACTGCTTGGCGACCTCGAGGCCCTCGGCAATGACGGACTCGGTGACTGTCGGCGCGCCGTCGGCAAAGTACTGGAAGGCCTTCTCGGTCCCGCCGGCTTCGACCATGACGATGGCCACATCGGCCCCGGGTTCCTCGCTGAGCGCCCGGCCGGCGACGACGAGCTCGAAGGTCGAGGCGTCGCCCTCTTGGTAGGTGGCGTGCGGGAGCCAAGTCCCATCGGTCGAGTAGGCGATGCGGACCGCTCCGATGGGCCCTTGGAAGGGAATGCCCGAGATCATGAGCGCCGCCGAGGCGGCGTTGATGGACAGCACGTCGTGGGGGTTCATCTGGTCGGCGCCGAGGATGGTGCCGACGATGTGGACCTCGTTGCGGAAGCCCTCGGGGAACGACGGGCGCAGGGGCCGGTCGATGAGGCGGGCCGTCAGGATCGCCTGGTCGGTCGCCCGGCCCTCCCGGCGGAAGAACGAGCCTGGGATCTTTCCGGCTGCGTACATGCGCTCTTCGATGTCGACGGTGAGCGGGAAGAAGTCGGTGCCCTCACGCACCTTGCGGGCGGCAGTCGCGGTGGCGAGCACGATCGTGTCGCCGATTCGGCCGACGACGGCGCCGTCGGCCTGGCCGGCAAGCTTGCCGGTGGAAAAAGACAGGGTCCGATCGGTCCCGCTGATGGGGCCCGACACGGTTATGGCATCAGCCATGACACTCCTATGTGATTGGGGCGCCACGCTTGCCAGTTCCCAGTCGGCGTGCACCGGAGCTGGCCCTTCGGCAACTGTCCCGGTATTCGGCGACTGGCAGCTGACGCCGTGCGGCGCCGCTTTTCTCGTACGGGTAGCTCTCACCGGAGAAATCTGCCCCGGCTGCGACCCTATGTAAGCCCGCGGCGGCATGGTGCCGCCGGGGTTCCCCGAGTGTCCCTAGCGCCTGATCCCGAGGCGGGAGATCAGCGTCCGGTACCGCTCGACATCGTTGTCCTTCACGTAGTCGAGAAGCCGGCGGCGGCGGCCGATGAGCTTCATCAGCCCTCGCCGGGTGTGGTGGTCTCCCCTGTGCACCTTGAGATGCTCGGTGAGGTGGTTGATGCGTCCGGTGAGCAGTGCCACCTGCACCTCAGGTGAACCGGTGTCGGTCTCGTGAAGGCGGTGCTCGGTGATCGTGGCCGTCTTGTCGGGCATGCTTGAGTGGCGTGCTTTCTTGCTGTGCCGGCCGGCCACGCCGACCAGGCGGGGAAAGGAAACGGGTGAAAAACGCGGCTCTGGCGCACTGCCCAGGCCGCGCCGACCAGGGTCGGCACCCATCACGATAGCAGGTGAAGCCTTCGACAAGGCCACCTGCGAACCTGACCGAACGGGCCGTCGGTGCCACGGCGAGGCCGCAAATGGGCCGCGCGGCGCCGACGTGGGCTCAGACCTGGCGTGGGGCGACCTCGATCCGGGTCTTGGGCGGGGGCTCGCCCGCGGCGGCCAGCCCTCGGGCGAGGGTCTCGGGGCTCGATGCCCGTACGAGGAACCGCTCTCCCCCGAGGCCACCGACCTCGAGGCCATCCTCCCCGGCACGGAGCCGTCCGACGAGCTCGCCAGCCCCGCTTCCGCTCAGCAACGCGAGGGCCGTCTCGGGCGGGAGCCGGAGCAGGTGCCGGCGCGGTTGTTCGACTGCGACGAGCCGATCCGGGTCGGCCGCGGCGGCCGCGACGAGCACCTCGTGGTCCAAAAGGCGCGTCCTCACGACGACCCGGCCCTCGCGCCGACGGCCCCCGACGAGGCGAGACGCCAGCGCTAACAGCGCCAGGGCTTGCTCAGAGGCCCTAAAGCGCGGCGCCAGGAGCTCGTGGTCGAAGTCCAGGAAGACAACTAGGCAAGCACTGGGCACGCGGTGCAAGACGGCCTCGGTCCCGATCAGCACCGGTGCGCTGGGGAGGGTGTCGAAGGCCCCGGCGGCGGGCGTGATCTCGGCCACCTCGAGCCCGGTGAGTGCCGCTAAGTCCTCACGGGCCCGGGAGGCCCCTGGCTTGACGATGCGGGGCCTGGTCGGCCCGCACTCGCCGCAACATGGCGGAGCCGAGGTCGCGGATCTCGGGCACTGGAGCAGCGCCAGCTCCCCGGCCGCGGGTCGTTCCAACTGGACCAGGGCGCCCCCGCACGCCTCGCAGCGAAGCAGGCTGGCACAGCGCCCACAGGCGAGCAGCCGGGCCCGGCCTTTGCGGTTTAGCACTGCCACGACGGGGCGGCCCCCGCTCGCCTCGGCGGCACCTCGCACCACTGCCGCGAGCCGCGTTGGGTAACCCCCCTGTCGCGGGTCCTCTTCGCGGGCGTCCATCATCTCGAGCGGTGCCCACCCGGAGCGCTCCGCGGCCCGAGAAAGCGTGAGGAGGGGGCGCCCGCTCAACATCTCCACGCTCGGGCAGGCACTGACGAGCAGGCACGGCGCCCCCGCCCGCCTCGCCCGCTCCTCGGCCAGCACGCCAGCCTCGAAGGTCGGTGCACGTTCTTCTTGGTACGAGTCGGCATGGGCGTCGAGGACCACGACGCCGCTCAGCTCACCGATGGGTGCCAAGGCGGCCGAGCGTGTGCCGACGACGATGCGGCCGCCTGAGGCCGCCCCCGCCCAGGCCTCGGGGAGGAGGGCAACGGCGTGCCCGGAACCTTCGAGGCGGCTCGCCAAGGTGAGGGCGTCGTGTCGCGACGCTGCCAGGACGAGCAGGTCCCCGCGCTCTTTCCCCCTCGCCGCGATGGCCGCCTCGACGACGACCAGGCGAGGTGCCGCCGGAGGCAGTCGTAGCACGGCGACGGGAAAGGAGAGGCCCTCGGTGGTGACGGCGGCGATCTCCTCGCCAAGGGGGGTGCCCGCTCCCCCACCATGGCGGGGCACAGCGGGCAGGCTCGGGGTCGCGACGGACGGGGCGGCGGGAAGGCTACGGACCAAGCGGGGCGGCGAGGCGGCCATCAACAACGGGCGCAGGCGTCCCGCGTAACGCCACGAGGCCCATCGGGCGAGCTCTACGACCGCCTGCGGCGGGCCGAGCGAGACGAGCTCGCTCACCTGGCGCAGATCGATCCCGGGCGGGAGCTCGCCCGCCTCGGCGACGACCCAGCCCCGCACCCGGCGCCCGTTCAGCACCACGCGCACCATGCACCCGACGCGGATGATCCCGACCAGCTCCTCGGGCACCGCGTAGGCAAAGGCCCTGTCGATGCCGCTCACGTCGGGGAGGACCTCGACGACGGCCCCGCCCTCATGACGCGCCTCTGGGTCGCTCAAGCCGGCATCGCCTCGCGCGACGAGAGCCTCAGCCCCAAGCTGCGCGATGGCCCTAGAGGCCGAGAGCAGCGCGCAAGTCCTCGAGGCGAGGCGTCGCCTCCCAGGGGACCTCGGCCGCCGAGCGCCCGAAATGGCCGTAGGCGGCGACGCGACGATAGATGGGACGACGCAGGTCCAAATCCCGGACGATGGCCGCCGGACGCAGGTCGAAGAGCTCGCCGACGGCCTTGGAGATGTGCTCGGGCGAGACGGTCTCGGTGCCGAAGGTGTCGATCATCACCGAGACAGGGTGGGCGACGCCGATGGCGTAGGCGATCTGGATCTCACATTTCTTGGCCGCCCCGGAGGCGACGACGTGCTTTGCCACCCACCGGGCGGCATAGGCGCCGGAGCGGTCCACCTTGGAGGGGTCCTTGCCCGAGAAGGCACCGCCGCCGTGGCGAGCCCAGCCGCCGTAGGTGTCGACGATGATCTTGCGCCCCGTGAGACCGGTGTCGGCCTGGGGGCCACCGAGCTCGAAGCGCCCGCTCGGGTTGGCAAAAAGCCTGTAGCTGTCCGTGTCGAGCCACTCGGGCAGTTCCGGGGCTATCACGTGGTGGCGCAGGTCGTCGGCGAGGGAATCAAGATCGGCGTTCTTCGTGTGCTGGGTGGAGACGACCACGGTCGACAGCTCGACGGGCCGGCCGTCTTCGTAGCGCACGCTCACCTGGGTCTTGCCATCGGGCCCGAGGTACGGGATCGTCCAGGACTTGCGGGCCGCGGCAAGACCCCTAGCCAGGCGGTGGGCAAGCCAGATCGGCAACGGCATGAGGTCCGGCGTGTCGTCGCAGGCGTAGCCGAACATCATCCCCTGGTCGCCTGCTCCCTGGGAGTTGAGGATGTCCTCGCCCGCGGTCCCGCTACGGACCTCGAGGGCGGCGGAGACACTGCTGTTGATCTCGGGTGACTGCTCGTCGATGGACACGAGCACCCCGCAGGAGTTCCCGTCAAAGCAGAGCTCCTCGCGGTCATATCCGATCTCGCAGATCGTCTGGCGGGCAAGGCGTGCGATGTCGACATAGGCGGTCGTCGAGATCTCGCCCGCCACGACGACTAGGCCAGTTGTGAGCAGGGTCTCGCAAGCGACATGGCCATGCGGGTCGTCCTCCAAGATGGCATCGAGAATGGCATCTGAGATCTGGTCGGCCATCTTGTCGGGATGGCCCTCGGTGACCGACTCGGAGGTGAAAATGGAACTGCTCACCGCTCTTTCTCCTCACTGTCTGTTGCGACTCGCTCCAAGGACACTCCCGCCGGCCGCGTCACGCCTGCTCGTTAATTGAAGGGCCGCTCGACGATGTGCCCGGGTCTGGCGTCTCTGGGCCCGAGAGCAACGGCAGGGTAGCGCACAAGACAGCCCGGGCGACTCCTCGCTTTGACTGGAGGGGGACCTCGATACTGCTCTCGCCGCGGCGCAGGATCGTGACGGCGTTGGTCTCATGGGAAAACCCGACGCCTTCGGCCGAGACGTCGTTGGCGACGAGCAGGTCGACCCCTTTTTCCTCGAGCTTGGCCGCGGCGCGTAGGGCGAGCTCGCCGGTCTCGGCGGCAAAGCCCACCAGCACCTGGCCGGGCATGCGACGGCGACAGAGCTCGGCGAGGATGTCCTTGGTCGGAACGAGGCGGATCTCGGGAACGCCGTCTTTGCGGTGGAGCTTTGCCTCAGATACGACGGCGGGCCGGTAGTCAGCCACGGCGGCCGCCATGATGACCACCTCAGCCAGCTCGGCACGACCGAGCACTGCAGAGGCCATCTCTGCCGCCGTCTCGACCGCCACGACCTCGATCCCGGGCCCCACCGGCAGCTCGGATGCTGTCACGAGAGTCACCTCGGCCCCGAGCTCGGCCGCCACCTCGGCCAGGGCGTGGCCCTGGCGACCCGAGGAGCGGTTGGAGAGATAACGGACCGGATCGATCGGCTCGCGGGTGCCGCCGGCGGTAATGAGCACCTTGCGGCCAGCCAAGGGCCGGGGTGCGGTAACCCCGCGCCCTTGCGAGGAAAGGATCGTGGCGGCTTGGTGCAAGATCTCGGCCGTCTCGGGAAGCCGCCCGGCCCCGACGTCCCCGCCGGCGAGGTGACCCGTGGCCGGCTCCAGCACGTGGACGCCGCGTCTGCGCAAGGTGGCGAGGTTGTCCTTCACAGCCGGGTGTTCCCACATCTCGGTATGCATGGCAGGGCACAAGAGCACGGGAGCACGCGTGGCGAGCAGTGTTGCCACGAGCAGGTCCGAGGAGATGCCTGCCGCGTAGGAACCGATCACGCGGGCAGTGGCGGGGGCGATCACCACGAGGTCGGCCCGACGGCCGAGGTCGGTGTGGGGTATCGGGTTGGCTCCGCCGAAGAGCTCGACTTGGGCCGGCTCGGAAGCCAGCGCCGAAAAAGTCGCCTCGCCCACAAAACGGAGGGCGCTGGGCGTCAGCACCGCTACGACATGGGCGCCGGCATCGACAAGGCGCCGGCACAGTTCGACGGCCTTGTAGGCGGCAATGCCGCCACTTACACCGAGAACGACTGTGGCACCTTGCAGCGGTGCCAAAAGAGGCGGGTCTCCCGCCCCGGCATGGCTCACGGCCGCGGCCCTCGCCCCGGCAGGCTCGCTTTAGCCGGCCTCTCCCGGCTCGGGAGCCGGGGCGATCTCCTCGCCGGCCTCGGCCTCCTCGGCGACGACGTCTTCTACGGGCCATGAGGCGACGACCTTGCCGGCCGCTATCTCCTCGAGAGCGATCGACAGCGGCTTGCGGGCGATGGAAGCGACCTGGGGGGGCACGATGGCCCCGAGGCCCTCGCCGAGCTGGCTGAAGTACGAGTTGACCTGACGGCCGCGCTTGGCGGCGAGGGTCACCAGGGTGAACTTGGAGTCGACCTTGTCAAGCAGGACCTCGATCGGGGGATCGATCATCGTGCTGCGCGGCTCGGCCATGTGACTCCTTATCGGCTTGGGCCACCTCGCTGAGGCGGCGTCTCACGCCAGGCAAGAGAGCCCCGGCGGACTTGAGTCCACTATACCCGCCCCCACGTGCCCGGCCCTGCAAGCACCGTAGAGAACGCCCAGCTAGGGAGCTCGCGCCCTTGCTGAGGTGTAGCGAAGCTCCGTTTGGGTATATGACAAATGCGCTACGGTGAAGTTTTGAGGGACTCTCGCAAAGAGGCGATGGCCTGCGTCTTTAACCGTCGAGTGGCCGCTTCGAAGGCTGCGGCCAGGAGGTCCGGCACAAATGACCAAAGAGCGAAAGCTGAGCAAGCTCGCAGTGCTGGGAACGGCGGTCGCAGCCGCGGCGCTCGTACTCTCGGCCTGCGGTTCGAGCTCGACGCCGCCGACTACGACGACTCCGAGCTCTGGGGGCACCCATATGGTCCCGATCAAGGGAGGCACCCTCACCATCGCCGAAGCGGCCGCCGGCGGCCCTAACTACATCTTCCCGATGATGGGCGGAGCCTATTTCAGCGTGGCCAACTTCCAGCTCATCTACCTGCTCTACCGCCCGCTGTACTGGTTCGGCCTCGGCAATACCCCGAACCTGAACCCGGGCCTCTCGGTCGCCTACCCGCCCGTGTACTCAAACGGGGGCAAGACGGTCACGATCAAGCTCAAGGGCTACAAGTGGAGCGACGGCGAGACAGTCGACGCCCAGGGCCTGATCTTCTGGCTCAACATGCTCAAGGCGAACGCCACATCGTGGGCGGCCTTTGCCCCCGGCCCGGGCCAGTACCCAGGTGACATCTCCAACGCCGTGGCCGATACCAAGACCGACACGGTCACCTTGACACTTGACGCCAAGTACAGCTCGTACTGGTTCACCTACAACGAGCTGAGCCAGCTCTCACCGCTTCCCATCGCCTGGGACATCACCCACGCCGGTGCCAAGCCTGGATCGGGCGGGTGCTCGAGCGCCTCTTACCAGTCGGTGACAACCTCGACCTCTTCCTCGGGCGCCCTCAACCCGGTCTCGGCCTCGGCCAAGGCCTGCGCGGCCGTGTACGCCTTCCTCACCAGCAAGACCGAGGCGGGCGACCTCGGTACCTATGCCACCAATCCTCTCTGGGGGATCGTGGACGGGCCCTTCAAGCTCACCGCCTATGACGCCACCGACAACGGTGCGACGGTCGTGCCCAACAAGGCCTACTCGGGTCCCGTCAAGTCCTCCCTCACCGCGTTGAAGATGGCCCCTTTTACTTCTGATGCCTCCGAGTACTTAGAGCTGCAGGCCGGCAACACGATCAACATCGGCTACATCCCGCCCCAGGACCTGCCCCGCTACAACGGCGCGGCCTTCTCCAAGAACGGGACACCGCTGGCGGGCAAGAACGCGCCTTCGGTGGCGAGCCGCTACAACCTCGATCCCGCCTACCCCTGGGGCGTCAACTACTTCGCCCTCAACTACACCAACCCCGTGTCGGGGCCGATCTTCAAGCAGCTCTACATCCGCCAGGCCATGCAGACGCTCATGAACCAGTCGTTGTGGATCCAGCTCTACAACGCCGGCTACGGCGCCCCCACCTACGGCCCGGTGCCGGTGGACCCGCCGACGGACCTGGTCACAAAGACTGAGAGCACCAACCCGTACCCCTACAGCCCCTCGCATGCCATCAGCCTGCTCCGCTCGCACGGCTGGAAGGTCGTGCCCGAGGGTGTCACCACCTGCGTCAAGCCGGGCACAGGGCCAGGCGAATGCGGGGCGGGAATCGCCAAGAACGCCGCCCTCAACTTCAACTACCTCTATTACAACGGGGCGACCTCGTTCAACAAGCAGATCGAGGAGATGGCGACGAGCTGGCTCCAGGCCGGCATAAAGCTGAACCTTTCCGGCAAGGCCTTCGGAGACGTCTTGACGGTGGCCGCCACCCCGTGCACGCCTAACAAGGCTTGCAACTGGGACATCGCCAACTGGGGCGGCGGATGGGTCTACTCGCCGGACATCTACCCGACAGGCGAGGAGATATTCGCCACGGGGGCCTCGCAGAACTTCGGCCTCTATTCCGACACCACCAACGACCGCCTCATCAGGCTCACGAACACCTCGTCGTCGCTGGGCGCCCTGTACAACTACGAGAACTACCTCGCCGAGCAGATCCCAGACATCTGGCAGCCCGAGACCGCACTTGAGTTCAACGAGGTGGGAAAGAACGTCTGCGGCTTCACCCCACAGAACCCGCTGTTCAGCTGGGAAGCCGAGTACTGGTACTTCTGCAAGGCGGCCAAGTAGCACCAGCTCGCACGCCAGCGCTGCCCCGGGAACGGGGCGGCGCTGGCCAACTCAGCGAGCAGACGAGCTTTCCTCCCGGCGGGCCTCCTCGACGATCTCGGCGAGCTCGCTGACGGCGCGGTCCAAGTCGTCGTTCACGAGCACGCGCCGAGCGAGCTTCGCCCCCTCGGCGTCCTCGAGCAGGCCGAGGGCGATCCGCTTTTGTATGTGCTCTTCCGGGTCGCCCCGGGACCGGAGGCGTTCTTCTTGCACCTGTGGTGAAGGGGCGCGTACGAGCACGCAGTAGGCGTCCGGGCAGCGTTCCAGGACTTGGCGCGCCCCCTGCACGTCGATCTCGAGCACGATGTCGCGACCGCCTGTGAGCTCGGGCCTCGGCGTGCCGTAGTACTCGCCGAGGATCGTCGCCCACTCCAAAAAGCCGTCCGCCGCTACCCGTGCGATGAACTCTTCACGGTCGACGAAGGTATAGGCATCCTCGGGCTCGCCAATACGGCGGGCCCGCGTTGTCCACGACCGGCTCAGCCACAGTCGCTCGTCAGCAGCGACCAGGCGTCGTACGATCGTCCCTTTGCCGACTCCCCCAGGTCCGCAGACGACGAGGATCAGGGCCGAGTTGCGGCCTCAAGCAGCGCCTCGCGCTGCTTGGCCCCAAGACCCTGCAGCCGGCGTGTCTCGGAAATGCCGACGTGCTCCATGAGTCGGCGAGCCTTGACCTTGCCGGTGCCAGGAAGCGCCTCGAGAACGGCCAGCACTTTCATCTTGCCGACGATCTCGTCCGACTCCGCCTTGGCAAGCAGTTCTCTGAGCGTTACGCGACCACTCTTGAGGTGGTCCTTGATCTCGGCGCGCTCGCGGCGCGCCCGGGCCGCCTTCTCGAGCGCCGCGTGGCGCTGCTCGGGCGTGAGGCTAGGAGGTTGTGGCATGGGCGGTTACGATAGCGCAGCAAAAGGCGGGTGACCAGGGAAGGGCGATACAATCACCTCGGGCGGCGGCATGACTGATGCCCCGGTCGGCAGATCACAGGGGTGAATCATCCATGGCCAACGTTCTCGAGGTTGTCGATCTACGGACCGAGTTTCACCTCCGCTCAGCCAACGTAGGAGCCGTAGACGGCGTCTCGTTCTCCGTGGCAGAAGGCGAATGCCTGGGCCTCGTAGGAGAATCGGGCTGCGGCAAGAGCACAGCTGGGCTGTCGATCATGAAGCTGTTGCCCAACGTCGGCCACATCGTGCGCGGCAGCGTGACCCTGCTCGGCAAAGAGCTCGTCAAGATGCCTGAGAAGCAGATGCGCGACGTGCGCGGCAACGACGTCGCGATGATCTTCCAGGACCCGATGACCTCCTTGAACCCGACGATGACAATCGGCCGCCAGATTGCCGAGCCGGTGCGGATCCACAAGAAGGTGTCCAAGGCCGAGGCGACCGACAGGGCGATCGAGGTGCTGCAGCTCGTCGGGATGCCGCGGCCGGCCGAACGGCTCTCCTCCTATCCCCACCAGCTCTCCGGCGGCCTGCGCCAGCGCGTCATGATCGCCATCGCCCTTGCCTGTGAGCCGAAGCTGCTCATAGCCGACGAGCCGACGACAGCCCTCGATGTGACTATCCAGGCCCAGATCCTCGACCTCATCGACGACCTGCGCCAGCGGCTCAAGATGGCCGTTCTCCTCATCACCCACGACATGGGCGTCATCGCCGGGCGCTCGGACCGGGTCATGGTCATGTACGCAGGCAAGATCGTCGAGAGCGCGACGACCCAGAACCTGTTCTCACAGATGCGCCACCCCTACTCCGAGGCGCTGCTCGACTCGATCCCGAAGATGGACGCGGATGCGAGTGTCCCTCTCTACTCGATCCCAGGCGCGCCTCCGGACCTTTCCGGCGAATTCGTCGGGTGCAGGTTCGAGCCCCGCTGCCGAAACGCCGTCGAGCGGTGCCGGGTCGAGGAACCGCCGCTCGTCGAAGACGGCGGCCACCTGGTGGCCTGCTTCAACCCGGTCGGAAGCGCCAATGCCCCTCGCCACGCCATCCGAGTCGTCGACGCGGCCGAGGCCGCCCGGCTGGCACTGCAAAGAGTCCAGGAGCTCGCTTCCCGCAAGGTCATCGTCGAGGTCGACCAACTCGTAAAGGAGTTCCCCGTCACCGCCGGGGCCGTGCTGCAGCGCAAGGTCGGCAGCGTCAAGGCAGTCTCCAATGTCTCCTTCGCCGTGCGAGAGGGCGAGACCTTCGGCCTCGTCGGCGAGTCGGGCTGTGGCAAGACGACCATCGGTCGCCTCGTCGTCGCCCTGGAAAAGCCCACCGCGGGAACGATCCGCTTCGACGGCACCGACGTGACGCACCTTGGGCGCGGGGACCTGCGCCGTAGCCGGCGCGACTTCCAGATCATGTTCCAGGACCCATACGCCTCGCTCGACCCCCGCATGCGCGTCGGCACGATCCTGCGCGAGCCCTTGAAGGTGCAGAACATCGGCTCGCGCACAGAACAGTGGGAGCGCGTCGCCGGACTGCTCCACGAGGTCGGCCTCGCGAAGAAGGCGATCGACCTCTATCCGCACGAATTCTCCGGGGGCCAGCGCCAACGCATCGGCTTTGCCCGCGCTCTCACGCTCAATCCCCGCCTCATCGTCGCCGACGAGCCCGTCTCGGCCCTCGACGTCTCCATCCAGTCGCAGATCCTCAACATGATGAAGGCGCTGCAGCAGACCCACCGGCTCACCTACATCGTCATCTCGCACGACCTCGCCGTGCTCAAGTTCCTCTCCGACCGCATCGGGGTCATGTACCTCGGCAAGCTCGTCGAGGTCGGTGCCGCCAAGCAGGTCTACGAGACGCCGGTGCACCACTACACCCGAGGCCTTATCGACACCATCCCCGTCCCCGACCCGGTCATCGCGGCCTCGCGCCGCGGCCAGCACATCTCCGGAGAGCTCCCCTCGGCGCTCACGCCACCATCCGGGTGCCGCTTTCGCACCCGCTGCCCGGCCGCCCAGGACCTCTGTGCGGCCGAGGAGCCGCCTCTGCGCTCCTTCGGTGGCGACCACCTGGCCGCCTGCCACTTCCCCCTCCAAGAGCCCGTCGCCGGTTCCACGATGGCCTCCGCCGGCTCAGCAGCAGTCCCAGGCGCCGTGGCCCCGCCCCTCTAGGCGGCACAACCCTTCTTCTAAGGGCCGGAGCCCCGGGCAAGCTCCAGGTGGCGTCTTAGGCATGCCGACGCGGCGCGGCGAGTGACAGCCCGCGACACTGCCCGGTTGTAAGGCGTCAGAGGTTGTCTCGCCGACACTGAAGGGCGGCGCGGGCCTGTCAGCGACGCTGGAGACGCACCTCGAAGGCGTCGCGCAAGGCGTCGCCGATGTAGTTGAACGAGACCACGACGAGGATGATGCAGATGCCCGCCGGGTAGATGAGCCACCAGGCGCCCTCCTGGGCGTAGCTGATGCCGTCGGAGAGCATCTGGCCCCAGCTCGTCCCTGGCGGCGGGACGCCGAAGCCGAGGAACCCGAGAGCGGCGAGCAGAGTGATGGCGTCGGCCACCTGGAAGGTGGCGTTGACGATTATCGTCCCGACGGCGTTAGGGATGATGTGGCGGACGACGATGCGGCCCCCGCCGCCGCCCATGGCCCGGACGGCCTGCACGTACTCACGGGTCCTAAGCGTCAAGGTCTCGCCTCGTATGAGACGTGCCGGCACGAGCCAGGCGGCGAGCGCCACGATGAAGACGATGAGCCAGAAGGACGGGTGCAAGATGGCGGCGATGACGATGAGGAGGAACAGCACCGGGATCGACAGGACCGTGTCGACGATCCTCATCATGATGGCGTCCACGACGCCGCCGGCGTAGCCCGACACCGCCCCGAAAAAGACCCCGAAGATCGTGGCAATGCCGGCCGCGAGCAAGGCGATCTCGAGAGCGGTCGACCCGCCGAACATGAGCCGGCCCAAGGTGTCGTAGCCGTTGGGGTCAGTCCCCAACCAGTCCTGCGCGCGCTCGGGTGGGCGAGCACCTGGTTGTAGTTCGTTACGACGAGAGTGGTCTGGTTCGTGACATATAGGTGAGGGCCGACGAAGCAGAAAAGCAGCATGAACACGACCACGCCGATGCTGATGAGGGCCAGCTTGTTCTCGGCGAACACACGCCAGATGATCTTGCCGAGACCGCCAATGCCACCCGCCTCGCCCCCCTCGGTGACCTCAAGGGCCGCGGCCGCCAGGCTGGGCGGCTCACTCTGGTCGCCCTGGCTGTCAGTCACCACCTGGTCGGGCGACTCGCCCGTGAGGGGGATCATCCCAGCTCCGAGGTGGAGAGGTCCCTAGCTAGCAAGAGGGCGTCAGACATAGCGGATCCTCGGGTCTAGCACGGCGTACAAGATGTCGGCGAGAAGCGACCCGACGACAGTCGCCATTGCGGCAACGACCACCGTGCCGATGAGGAGGGGGAAGTCGTTGTTTATCGCTGCGTTGAAAAAGGCGAGGCCCATACCCGGGTAGTTGAACACCGACTCTGTGATGAGGGCGCCGCTCACGATCGCCGGCAATGTGAGGCCCAAAAGGGTGATGATCGGGATGAGCGCGTTGCGAAGCGCATGAACGTAGTTGACGCGCCTCGCGGAGAGCCCCTTGGCCTTTGCGGTCCGCACGTAGTCCTCCGTGAGGGCCTCCATCATCGAGGACCGCATGTAGCGGCTGAAGCCCGCTATATAGACCGCGGCGAGCGTCACCACCGGCAGGACGAGACCGCGCCAGTCGGCGAGGATCTGCCCGATGGCGGCCGACTGGGGCGCCTCGGGGGGGAAGATGTGCCAGTGGATGGCGAAGACCTCAATAAGCACTATGCCGAGGAAGAACGTCGGCGTGGCGTAGAAGATGAAAGAGAGCGTCGTTAGGGCATAGTCGGAAGGCTTGTTGCGCCGCAGCACCTGGAATATCCCGAGGGGTATGGCGACTATGACCGTAAGCAGCGTTGAGAGGCCCAGCAAGAGAACCGTCTTCGGCAGTTTTTGCAAGACGACAGTCGATACCGGCTCGTTGAGCTTGTAGGAGTAGCCGAGGTTGAAGGTGAAGACGTGGCCGACTAGGACGAAGAACTGGGTCCAGATTGGCTTGTTCAAGCCGTTGGCGACGATGAACTGGTTTATCTGGGGCTGGGTGGCCCTGGCCCCGAGGATGATGCGGGCCTCGGACGTGGACCCACCGGGGAACAGGTGATAAAGGCCGAAGGTGATGAGACAGACGCCGATAATGACGATGACTGCCTGGATTACCCTTCGAATCAGGTAGCCGATCAATGCGCTACTCCTTGCCCCAAGCCAGACGCCGTGCCGAGTCCCGTCCCCGGCCCATGATGCTAACAGGCGGCCCCTGTGCCGGTTTTGTCAGCCCGGCGGACTTGGCGATGGCAGCGGGGCCGACCTACACCACCCATACGTGCACCCCGGGCCACGACTCTCGCCGTGGCCCGGGGCAAACGTCTTTATGTGCCCCGCCTAGGCGACGGGACAGGACTGCTGTCGGGCTACTTGACCGTCTTGCAGAAGTACCAGTTCTCAGCTTCCCAGCTGAAGTTCGGGTTCTGAGGCGTGAAGCCGCACACGTCCTTGCTGACCTCGTTGAACTGCAGGGCCGTCTCCGGCTGCCAGATGACCGGCAGCTGCTCGGCGAGGTAGTTCTCGTAGGTGTAAAGGGCCGTCAGCGACGATGACTTGTTGGTCGCCTGGATGAGCTTGTCGGCCGTCGGGTCGGAGTACTGGCCTGCGTTCGAGCCGGCCCCGGTAGCCCAGATTTCCTCACCAGTTGGGTAGAAGTCAGGCGAGTAGATCCAGCCACCGCCCCAGTTGGCGATGTCCCACGGGCAGGACTTGCCCGCAACACAAGGCGTGAAGGAGGTGCTGATGACATCGCCGAAGTTCTTGCCCTCAAGGTTCAGCTTGATGCCGGCCTGCTCCCACGTGGTCGCCATCTCCTTGATCTGGTTGTCGAAGGAGACCGCCCCGTTGTAGTAGAGGTAGTTCCACTCGAGCTGGGCGCCCTTGGCGATGCCAGCCCCACACTTGGACGGGTCGCTGCAGGTCGTTACGCCGTTCGGCACGACGTTCCAGCCATGCGACTTGAGCAGGCTGATGGCGTGCGAGGGGCTGTAGGGGTACGGGTTGGTGGTCTCGGTCTTGGTGACGAGGTCCGTCGGCGGGAACACCGGCACCGGGCCGTAGGTGGGGGCGCCGTAGCCAGCGTTGTAGAGCTGAATCCACAACGACTGGTTCATGAGCGACTGCATGGCCTGGCGGATGTAGAGCTGCTTGAAGATCGGTGCGTCAGCCGAGTTGGTGTAGTTGAGGGCGAAGTAGTTGACGCCCCAGGGGTACACCGGGTCGAGGTTGTACTTGCTGGCCAGCTGAGCGTTGTTCTTACCAGCTAGCGGGCTGCCGTCCTTCGAGAAGGCCGCGCCGGTGTAGCGGGGCAGGTCTTGGGGCGGGACATAGCCGATGTTGATCGAGTTGCCGCCCTGCAGCTCCAAGAACTCCGAAGCATCGGTGGTGAAGGGGGCGTAGACGAGCTTGTCGAGCGAAGACTTGACCGGGCCTGCGTAAGAGGCGTTCGGCACGAGCGTCGCACCGTTGTCGGTGGCGTCGTACTGGGTCAAGGTGAACGGGCCGTCAACGATCTTCCAGAGCCGGTTGGTGGCATAGGTGCCAAGATCGCCGGCTTCGGTCTTGCCGGACAAGAAGGCGTACACAGCACCGCATGCCTTGGCGGCAGCCGAGTCGTCGACGAGTGCCCCGGCCGAGTTGAACGAGGTCGTGATCGCCTTGAAAGAGGCCGTCGAACATCCGCCCGATCCGCCCTTAGCGCCGGCGCTGGTGATGTCCCAGGCGATGGGCAGGGGCGAGACCTGGCTCAGCTCGTTGTAGGTGAACCAGTACGAGCTGTAGCTGCCATCGAGGCTGAAGATGACCGTGGACTTGTTCGGGGCGACGACGTTGGTGACGTCACCGGGGAACTGGCCCGGTCCAGGGGCAAATCCACCCCAGCTGGTGGCGTTCGCCTTCAGCAGGTTCATCCAGAACAGGACGTCTTGGGCTGTGACAGCCTGGCCGTCGCTCCACTTGTAGTTCTTGAGGCTGATGGTGACCGTCCGGCCGCCGTTTGTGTAAACCGGCGCCTTGGCCAGGGAAAGGTTCAGGTTCAGGTTCGGCGTGTTGCCGAGGCCGAACCAGTAAAGGGGACGGTACAGCTCGTAGATGAGCTGGAAGTTGGAAACGCTGAAGTAGGTGCCGGGCATCATCGGGAAGATGTAGTTCGGTCCGCCGGCGGCAGCCTCTGCCAGAGTGAGCGTTCCTCCCTGGATCCTCACGGTGTGGGTCTTCTGCGCGCTGCTTGTCTTGGCAGTGCTCGCGAAGCTCGTCGCACCGACAGCGAGCACGAAGACGGCGCATGCGACCGCCGTGCCCAAAACTGCGAGCTTGCCTAACTTGTGCTTTCGTAACATAGACGCCCAGACCTCCTGATCAAGTTGCTCTCTTGGACTATTCCGTGGTTGACAAAGGGGCAGTCGCCCCCCAGGGCGAGAAACCGTCGTGCCTACCGTAGTCCACTCGTAACATTTCTACAAGGTTCCCCGGCACCCGGTGAGAGGTTGTTGGGAGGATTCTCACGCCTGGGCAGGGCCGAAAGCGCCGCCTTCGATCGCGGCCAGCACCTCGTCTGTGAGCTGCCGGGCGGCGCGCTCGGGCGCCTCGGCGCCGGTCACGGTCCTCCCGACGACGAGGAGGTCCGCCCCGTCACGAACGGCAACCGCAGGAGTGGCGGCCCTCGCCTGGTCATCGAGGGAGGCACCCTTTAGGCGGATCCCTGGTACGGCCGTGACGAGCTCTGGCCCCCGCCCGGCGACGACCGCCAGGTCTGACGCCGCGCAGACGACACCGAGGCAGCCCGCGAGCACCGCGAGCGATGCCGCGCCTAGCGACGAGGGCGCTGTCGGCATCGGGCTCGCTCGTCAGCACGGTCACCGCCAGGATCCCGGCGCTTCCCGCCTGGGGGTCGGGCTGGCCGTTAGCGACCGCCGTCGCCCAGCCCTCCTCGAAGCCCTCCACGGCCGCCTTCAGCATCTGTCCGCCCCCGGCCGCGTGCACGGTGGCATAGGACACTCCGAGCGACCCGATCCGGTGCGCTGCCCGGCGGACCGTGGTCGGGATGTCGTGCAGCTTCAGGTCCAAAAAGACCCGAAACCCCGCGTCCAGCAAGGTGTCCACGGCGAGCGGGCCTTCGGCGGAGAAGAGCTCGAGACCGACCTTCACGACACCGAACCACGGGCGCATGCGATCAGCGAGCTCGACGGCCTCGTCCAGGCCCGGCACGTCGAGGGCGAGCACGAGCCGCTCGCGCACCGCCGTGTTGCCATCTGGAGAGCTCATGTCCTGCCGCCTTTCACCCATTTGTCGTTGGCCGCCCCGACCAGGTCTCGCACCGCGGTGACCTCGTGGCGCTCGCACCACGAAACGAGCTCGGCCTGGACGCGGGCGACGGCCCTGGGATCAGCCAGGCTGGCTGTGCCCACCTCAATGGCATCGGCCCCGGCGAGCAGCATGCGCACTGCTCCCTCGCCGTCGCGAATGCCGCCCACCCCGACGATGCCGCAGTCGGGGAAGGCCGCCCGGCACTCGTACACGGCGCGCAGCGCGACTGAGTGGAGGGCGTCGCCCGACAGTCCGCCGCCCCCGGCCCCGAGCACCGGCACCCGCCGCTCGGTGTCGATCGCCAGTCCGAGCAAGGTGTTCGTGAGCGTCAGGGCCTCGGCCCCATTCGCGAGCGCCGCTTGTGCGACCAAGACGAGCTCGGAGGTGTTCGGCGAGAGCTTGGCCCAAAGCGGCCGCCCGCAGGCCGCCGAGGCGGACACGGCCTCGCCCGTCGCCGAGGGCGAGTGGGCGAACATACGGCTTCGGTCCTCGAGGTTCGGGCAGCTGACGTTCACCTCGACGGCGACGACGCAAGCCGGCGCGCTCGAGAGCAGCGACGCCGCCGCCGCGTAGTCCTCGACCCGGCGCCCCCAGATGCTCACCACGACGTTCGCGCCTGCGGCCTTAAGGGCCGGGAGCTCGTCGGCTAGCCACGCCTCCACGCCCGGGCCCTGCAGGCCGACGCTGTTCAACATTCCGCCCGGGACCGGGCACACCCGAGGGCTCGGATTGCCCGCCCAGGGATAGCAAGCGAGCGACTTGACGACGACTGCGCCGATGGAGCCCAGCTCGACATAGGCGCCGAGCTCGGCGCCGTGCCCGGCTGTGCCCGAGGCCGTCATCACCGGCGAGGTGAGGTCGACGCTCGCGACCGACGTCGCGAGGTCGACCTCACCTTTGGGCTGGTGACGCCTCACGGCCGGGCGCCGGCCGCCCTGTTTGACCCTGTGCCCGGCCTCATCGCTGGGCCTTCCCGTCGAGGACCACTACCTCGCCCGCGAGCACGCTGTGGCGCACTTTGCCGGTGAGGCTGCGGCCCGCCCAGGCCGTGTTGTGACTGCGGCTGGCCTGGGCGGCGGGGTCGACGACCCATGTCGCGCTCGGGTCGAACACGCACAGGTGCGCGAGTGCCCCGGGGTTTATGGGACCGCCCTGGCCACCACGACGGCCGAGCGGGCCCTCTGCCTCCTCATAAAGCCCGGCGATACGAGCCGGCTTCCAGGAGAACCAGCCGAACAGCTCGCCGAGCGGTACGCCCGGGCCAGGGCCTGGTGGCACCCAGCCGGAGTCGGCCTGCTCGTCGCTTTGTCCGGGGGCCAGGCAGAGGGCGCCGTAAGCGACGGCGAGCGCCGTCTCCAGGCCGAGCATGCCGGAGGGTGCCTCGTCGAAAGGCTCCTCTTTGCGCTCGGGGGCATGAGGCGCGTGGTCGGTGGCGATGGCGTCGATGACGCCACTTGTGAGCCCCGCCCGCAAGGCGGTGACGTCGGCGACCCCGCGAAGGGGCGGCTTGACCTTGAAGACCGGGTCGTAGCCCTGCAAGACGGCATCGCTCAGCGCCAGATGATGCGGCGTCACCTCGGCGGTGACGGGAAGCCCCGCCGCCTTGGCGGCCCGGACCATCTCGACAGAGCCAGCCGTCGACAAGTGCAAAAAGTGCATGGGCGTGCCCGTCAAGGCCACGAGGGCCAGGTCACGGCTGAGCATCACCTCCTCGGCGAGCGCCGGCTGGCCGGCGATCCCGAGCCGGCTCGACCAGGCGCCTTCGTGCATCTGTCCGCCAGCTGCCAGTTGCACGTCCTCGCAGTGCTCGGCAAGGACCACGCCCAGGCCGGAGGCGTACTCGAGCGCACGGCGCATAAGGCCACCGTTCTGCACGCCGCTGCCGTCGTCGGTGAATATGCGCACGCCGAGCTCGGCCAGCTCGCCCATCGGCGAGAGGCGCTCGCCTCGGCGACCGACTGTGACCGCCCCCGCGACGGCGATCTCGGTGACGGCCTTTTGACCTAGGGCGAGCACGTCACGGGCGACGGCTGCCGAGTCGATGGCGGGCTCGGTGTTGGGCATCGCGACAAGTGCCGTGTAGCCGCCCAGGGCTCCGGCGCGCGATCCGGACTCGACGGTCTCTGCGATCTCTCCGCCCGGCTCGCGCAGGTGGGCGTGCAGGTCTACAAGCCCGGGCGAGACAAAGCAGCCTCCGGCGTCGAGCACGGTGGCCCCGCGCGGAGGTTCGATCGACGGCTCGACGGCGACGACGCGTCCCTCGCTAACAAGGACGTCCGCCCGGCGCTCACCGGTCTCGTCGACGATCGTCCCGCCCCGCACGAGGAGGTCCGCTTGAGTCTTTGGGGTGCTTGCTCCGGGCATCAGATCTCCCCCGATCCGAGTAGGTGGAAAAGGACGGCCATGCGCACGACGACGCCGTTGTGCACCTGGCGCGTGACCAACGAAGCGGGCAGGTCGGCGACGTCCGGGGAGATCTCGACCCCCCGGATCATCGGCCCGGGGTGCATGATGAGGGCGTCTTTCTTGAGTGCCGAGGCCCGGGCCCGGGTGAGCCCGTAGCGCCAGTGGTACTCGTCGAGCGAGGGAAGCAGCACCTCCCCCAGCCTTTCGGCCTGGATCCTCAACAAGTAGACGACGTCGAGCTCGCCGAGGGCGGCGTCGAAGTCACCCGTGGCCTCAACGGGCCAGCCTTCCAGTGAGGCCGGCATGAGCGTGGGCGGGGCTACGAGCACCACCTTGGCCCCGAGGGCGGCGAAGGCGAGCACGTCAGAGCGAGCGACGCGCGAGTGCTTGATGTCGCCGACGATGGCGATGCGCAGCCCGCTCAGATCGCCCAAGGCCTCTCCGCCCCGGCGCTCCCGGAGCGTCTCGAGGATCGTGTAGGAGTCGAGCAGGGCCTGTGTCGGGTGCTCGTGGGTGCCGTCACCGGCGTTGATGACGCTCGCCCCGATCCACTCGGTCACCCGCGCCGGCGCCCCCGAGGCGTGGTGGCGGATGACCATGGCGTCGATGCCCATGGCATCGATCGTCTCGACCGTGTCGCGCAGCGATTCGCCCTTTACTGTGGCCGAGGTGGACGCCGTGAACGTCATCGTGTCCGCCGAGAGGCGCTTGGCGGCCGTCTCGAAGGAAAGGCGCGTCCGGGTGGACGGCTCCATGAAGACCGTCGCCACGGTACGGCCCCTAAGTGCCGGCACCTTCGGGATGGGCCGCTCGGACACCTCGGCAAAAGCGTCGGAGAGGTGCATGATCTCGAGGATCCCTTCCCGCCCGAGATCGTTGATGGACAACAGGTGCCGCGCGGCCGGGGCTCGGCGCACCTCGAGGAGCTCGTCGAGGGTCATCGGGCTCCCCTCTCCAGCTCGGGTGCTACCAGATCTCCGATGGAGACTCCCTCGTCGCTCACCTCGACGCTCTCGTCGCGCCGCGTCGGCAGGTTCTTGCCAACGAAGTCGGGCCTGATGGGAAGCTCCCGGTGACCGCGGTCGACCATGACGGCGAGCTGCACCTCGGCAGCCCTTCCCCGGGCGGCAAGCGCCTCGAGCGCAGCGCGCACGGTCCTGCCGGTGAATAGGACGTCGTCGACAAGGACCACGACGCGCCCGGTGATGTCGAAGGGCAGGTCGGTGACCACCTCGGGATGCACCGGGCGAAGCCCGATGTCGTCGCGGTAAAAGGCGACGTCTATGGACCCGAGCGGCACATCGGCCCCCTCGATCTCTGCGAGCATCGAGGCGAGCTTCACCGCAAGGGGCACGCCACCGGTCTGGAGCCCGACGACGACCACGTCGGCGAGCCCCCGGTTTCGCTCCACGATCTCATGGGCGATGCGCATGAGGGCCCTTCGGACCTCGTCGGCGTCCATGACCTGTGCGCGGGCAATAAAAACGCGCCCCGCAGGGCGCGCCGTTCTCTCTCTGTCAGCCACTCGGGCTCCTCTCGTCCGTACGGGCCTCTCTGGACCCGCTTTACGTCCGAGGCGTCACTCTACCGACTCTTCGATCGGCGTGCCGGCTTGTTCGCGCCCTTTCTCCATGATCTCGGCCGCGATCGCTGAGAGCACCCCGTTGACGAAACGCCCGGAATCCTCGGTCGAGTAGGACTTGGCGATCTCGACGGCCTCGTCGAGCACGACGGCGATGGGGACATTGGCCTCGCCGCACAGCTCGAAGGTGGCCATCTTGAGCACGCAGCGGTCGATCACGGGCATGCGCTCGACGGCCCATCCAGTGGCGTGGCGGGAGACGAGATCATTGAGCTTTCCGCCCAGGCGCTCGACGCCCAGGACGAGCTCCACCGCGTACGGCTCGGGCGCGACAGGCAGCTCGCCCAAAAGCTCGCTGGGACTCATGTCCTTGGTCTCGGCTTCGTAGAGCAGCTCGAGTGCCCTCTCGCGCGCCCGGCGCCTGGCCCCGGGAGCACTGCGGAGGGGGGGGCCCTCAGGCCCTGGTGAGATACTCACCGGTCCGGGTGTCGACCTTGATGCGCTCGCCCGGGTTGACGAACAGCGGCACCTGGACCACGAGACCGGTCTCCAAGGTGGCCGGCTTGCGGGCACCGGAGACCCTGTCGCCCTGCAGGCCGGGCTCGGTCTCGGTCACCGTCAGCTCGACCGCCGCCGGCAGGTCGACGCCCACGATCTCGTTGTCGTACATCTGCATCACCGCCGAGTCGCCCTCTTTGATGTACGGGGCGGCGTCGCCGAGCGAAGCCTCGCTCACCTGCAACTGGTCGTAGGAGACGTTGTCCATGAAGACGTAGTCCTGACCGTCGCGGTAGAGGTACTGCATCTCGCGCTTGTCGATGACCGCCTGCTCGACCTGCTCGCCTGCCCTGAAGGTGCGCTCGATGACGGCCTTGGTGCGGGCATTGCGCAGCTTGGTGCGCACGAAGGCGCCCCCCTTGCCCGGCTTTACGTGCTGGAACTCCACGACTGTGAAGAGCCCTTCGGGCAGGTCAAGGGTCATGCCGTTGCGCAGGTCATTGGTTGAAAAAGCCATCAGAGCACGTAGTCCTTCGTCGACTTGGTCAGCAGCCGGGAGCCGGTGGCCGTCACGACCAAGGTGTCCTCGATGCGGGCGCCCCCGGTTGGGTAGAGGTAGACGCCGGGCTCGACGGTCACGACGGCACCGGCCTCGAGGATATCAGTGGACTCCTGGGAGACAGCCGGGGCCTCGTGGATCTCGAGGCCGACACCATGGCCCGTCCCGTGCGAGAACGAGTCGGCGAAACCGGCCGAGGCGAGCGATTCCCGGCAGGCCGCATCGACCTCGGAGCCTTTCACCCCGGGGCGCAGCGCTAACACGCCGGCGCGCTGGGCGGCGATAACGGCGTCCACGACCTGGCGCAGCTCCTTGGAACGGGTCTCCCCCACACAAAGCGTGCGCGTCATGTCGGAGCGGTAACCCTCGACCGTCGCCCCGAAGTCGACCACGATCAGCTCGCCGGGCTCGATGCGGCGCTCGGAGGGCTGGGCATGGGGCAGGGCCCCGTTCGGCCCGCTGCCGACGATCGTGTCGAAAGCCACCGAGTCGGCGCCACGCCGGCGCATCTCGAAGTCGAGGGCTATGGCGAAGTCGTGCTCGGTGGGCGATTCTTTCAGGAGCTCTTTGACCTGGGCCAGGGCGACATCGGCGATGTCGGCCGCCAGCTCGATGCGGGCGAGCTCACCCTCGTCCTTGATCACCCGCAGGGCCTCGACTGCCCGAGAGACCGGCACCAGCTTTGTGGCGCGCCCGAGCAGGTTCGCCAGGCGCTGCTGGGCGCCCCAGGTGATGTCCTCGGACTCGAGGCCGAGGCGGGGAAGGGTCCTCGCCACCTGCTCTATCGACTCGAGCTGGGCCGCTGGCCGGCCGATCTCGACCCGCACGGGCGCACCGGCCGCCTTTACCTGTTCGGCGGACTGGTTCCGGTAGCGGCCGTCTGTGACGAGCAACGAGTCGTCGGGACGCACGAGCAGCAGGCCGGCCGAGCCTGTGAACCCGGTCAAGTAGGCGATGTTGACGAGGTTTGTGACGAGAAGGCCGTCACAGCCGTATTCAGACAGCCGCCCTGTCAGGCGGGGCAGGCGTGCGGCGAGGTCCATCTCGGGCAGCGTTGCGATTTCACGACCGTTCAGCATCGGCGCAGATGCTATGCCCCGCCGGCGGCTTCGAGGCGCCCGGCGACAAGACGCGCGGCTCCCTCGACGGCGAGCTCGTAGCCAAGGCCGCCGAAACCGGCCACGGACCCGTCCACCACCGGCGCCAGCACTGAGAGGCGCCGCCAGGGCTCACGGGCGTCGGGATTGGACAAGTGGAGCTCGACCACGACGCCCTCGAAACTGGCGAGGGCGTCGTGCAGCGCCCAGCTCGTATGCGAGAGCGCGCCGGCATTGACCACGATCGCCGCCACGCTTCCCCGGGCGTGATGAACCGCCTCTATGAGCTCTGACTCATGCTCGCTTTGGATGTGGTCGAGCTCGAAGCCCAGCCCCGACGCGGCCCGCCGGGCCCGGTCGACATGGTCCAAGAGCGTGGCCGTGCCATAGATCTCGGGCTGGCGCTCGCCCAACAGGGCGAGGTTCGGGCCCGAGAGCAACAACATGACCGGGCGGGACGCGGCTTTTTGGCTCACCGCTTGGTCCTCATCGTTTCCAGTACCTCGATCACGAGCGCCTCCTCGACACCTTTCACGGGCTCGACCCCGCCGGGACCGTCGAGGACGAAACTCAAGGTGCCGTCGGACTTCTTGTCACGGACCATGAAATCGACGAGACCCGTCGGCTCTGCCCCTGGAGGGAGCCGCGTCGGCAGGTCGTAACCCGCGACCACTTGCCGGTGACGCTCCACTCGCCCCGCCTCGATACGCCCGAGGGCGAAGGCCAACTCAGCCGCGAAGACGAGACCCGTCCCGACGGCCTCACCGTGGGAAAGCTCGCTCCCCGGGCTGTTCGAGTCCTCGCTGGCCAGTCCGGCCGCCTCCAGTGCGTGAGCCAAGGTATGACCGTAGTTCAACACGGCGCGGCGACCGCTCTCCCGCTCGTCAGCGGCGACGACCTCGGCCTTGAGCGCTACACAGCGAGCCACCTGAGCTTGAAGCTCCAGCCGGTCGAGGTCGTCGATCCCCAAGAAGGCGTACTTCGCCATCTCCCCGTGCCCGGAGCGCCACTCCCGCTCGGGCAGGCTGGCGAGGGTCTCGGTGTCGCAGAGCACGGCGAGGGGCTGCCAGAAGGAGCCGACGAGGTTCTTGCCCTCGGGTAGGTTGACGCCCGTCTTGCCGCCGATGGCGGCATCGACCTGGCCGAGCAAGGTGGTCGGGACGTTCACGAGGGCAATGCCGCGGTTGTAGACCGAGGCGGCGAACCCGGCGACGTCGGTCACGACGCCGCCGCCGACGGCCACGACGACGTCGCCACGGTGCATTCCCGAGCGCGCCATGGCCCTACAGAGCTCCTCGATGGTTGCAAGCGACTTGGCCCTCTCGCCGTCGGGGATGGTCACGACCTCGTGGGCGACGCCAGGGTCGACGACGACACCGATACGGCTCTGGGTGACGACGGTCGCCCGGCGTGCCCCGGGCGGTATCTGGGCGGCAAGTCTGTCCCGCACGCCCGGCCCGATGAGAACCTCGTAGGAGCGCTCCGCCAAGGCGACCTTGACGCGTATCGGGTCGCGGGCGCCCCCCGCCACCTCCACGGTCATTCTCGCGATCCCTGGCCGGTGCGCAAAGCCAACGCCCGCGACGATGGCGGCGCGGTGCGAACCTCGAGGCGGTCCCGAGCCGCCTTCACGACGGCCTCGGCGAGGACCTCGGCGCGGCGCGAGCCTGCGGGCAAGGTGAACTCCGACAGCTCCCGGTAGACCGGCCGCCTCCTCGCGTCGAGGCGCCTCAAGGCGCCCGCCGGGTCCCCTTCGAGCAGCGGACGGCCCTGTCCGGTCCCGAGACGGGTGGCGAGAGCGCCCACCCCGTTCTCCAGCCAGACGACGAGACCACTCGAGCGCAGGCGGCGACGGCTCTCCGGGTCGATCACGGCGCCGCCGCCGGCGGCGATGACTGACGGCACGCTCGAGGCTAGGACCGAGCACAACGCCGCCCGTTCCTCGGCACGAAAAGCAAGCTCGCCTCGGTCGGCGAACAGGGCGGGGACGGTGCTGCCCGTGCGGCGCTCGACCTCGGTGTCGGTGTCGTAATAAGGCCTGTGCATACGGTCGGCCACGATACGACCAACCGTCGACTTGCCCGAGCCCATCATCCCGATCAGAACGACGTGATCACCCACGAGGGTGTCTCAAGGTGACTGCGGCACGGTTGAGACCCGTCCCGGCTCGAAGTACGGGCGCGTGCCCAAGACATGGTCGGTCACGTCAACGACCTCCCTGATCTCCTCGACGGCGTCGGTGACAGTGACGGCGATGCCCTGGCTGAGCGTCACACCCGCCAGGCCACAGCCTTGGCAGCCGCCCGACATCTCGACATAGGCGACCTCGCCCTCGACACCTACGAGGCGGACGTGGCCCCCATGCGCGGAGATGGCAGGGTTCACATGCACTTCGAGCACGTCGAGCACGCGTCGCGCCACGGGCCCGGTCAGGTCTCCCCGGGGCACCGCCGTGGGCGAGGAAGAGGGCGTGTTGGGGTTGGAGATGACAAGGCTCGCCTCGCCCGAAAGCTGGCTCGAGTCGAGCACCGAGCCGCGGAGGCGGGCGACGCTCTCGGCCGGCACGACGAACATGACCTCGCCCTGGAACTTGATCGCGTCTCGTGCGGCTACGCCAGAACGGGGCCCGAACCACAAGTCGTAGGTGTAAGCGCCACGGGCGATGCCGTTTACCTCCAGCCACAGCGCCAGCTCCTCGCCCCGGGGCTGGAGGACAAGGGCCGCACGCACCAGCTCCAAGGCGGCGGGCGTGACAGCTATCACCTCGTCCACACCGAAACGCTACCTTGGCCCGATGCCCGCCGAGCCGAGTGCACCTGCTGACGCCCATGAGTGGGTCAGCTTCGAGGACCCTTCAGAGGAGCGCACCTGGCTGATGGACGTCACCTTCCTCGCGAGTCCCTGGCGTTGCATATACGGGGCCGGTTGCCAGGGCGTGCTCACCGCACCGGCCCCCGAGCAGATGGAGGGGTGCTGTTCGTACGGGGCGCACTTCACCGACGAGGCCGACGCGAGCCGGGTCGGGGCGGCGGCGGCAAGCCTCACCGACGAGCAATGGCAGTTCCGCCGAAAAGCACGGGGCAAGGGCGTGCTCAAGCGCGACGCCAAGGGCGCCATCACCACCCGCCTCGTCGCCGGCGCCTGCATCTTCTTGAACCGGCCCTCGCATCCAGGAGGCATCGGATGCGCCCTGCACAAGGCGGCGCTTGATCGCGGGGTGCCTCCTCTGGAGCTCAAACCCGACGTCTGCTGGCAGCTCCCCCTGCGGCGGGAGGACTCCGTGGCGCCCGACGGGCACGTGACGAGCTCGCTCGGCGAGTGGGCCCGCCGTCACTGGGGCGAAGGCGGCAAGGAATTCGCCTGGTGGTGCACCGAGGCACCCGAGGCCTTCACCGCTCGCGAGCCTGTCTACGTCTCGCTCCGAGACGAACTTGTCGCCATGGCAGGAGAGGAGGTCTACGACTTGCTCGCCTGCTATATGAGAGCCCGGACCACCCGCAAGGGGCGGGGCAGGTCAATACTCGCCCATCCGGCCCTCCGCCAGAACGCCGGCGAGACATAGGCGGAAAGCCGAGGTGCAGCTGGGCGACCCTTAGCCGGGCAGCTTGCCGGAGACGTCGCCGTCGAGGTGGCCGTAGGCCCCGTTGTGGCCGGAGTCGGCAGCCGGGAGGGGCGAGAGCGCGCCGACCTCGCCGACCTCATCGGCCTCGTCCAGCTCCTCGGATTCGTAAAGGCACCAGGAGGCGTGCTCCTCTTCCGGGTCGGCCCCACATTCGGGGCACGGCTCCACTGTTACTTCGATTGCGCGCTTTAGGCTGCGCGCCTCTTCGAAACGCCGATGACGTCCCTTTTTCACGAGCCGCTCCCAAGATTCACGGATGCCGCTTCGACAGCGGCGGTGAGGTGAACCGACAGAGCCGCTGCCGCACTGGCCGACTGGCGCCCCCAAGGTCGCCCTGCCAGGTGCCTACAGCATATCGATCCAGGTCACGGTCCGGGCACGTCTCAGCTTCGCCCGGCGCCTCTCTCGCGCCCTGGCGCCTGCCCCATTATCGTCGAAGCGGTGAGCGACCAATTCGACCCGGGCGAGATGATCGAGCGCTTCCGCGAACGGGCGGCGGCCGTCCGCCGGCGGGGCTTGCCACCTGTCGAAGGAGCCGAACGGCAGATGATCCTGCGCCAGATGCAGTTGGACTTCCAGGACTTCGCCATGCTCGGTGATGCCGTCGGGACGGTAGAAGACGGCATCTTGACCCTTCGCGTCGATCTGCGACCCGAGAACCCACCGCCAAGCGGCGCCGAAGGCGCCGCCAGCCCGTCCAACGAGCAAGCCTAAGAAGGCGCCTCCTGGTCGAAGGTACGGAAGGACCGCTCCTCCAACAAGAGCGCGCCATGCCCGTCGAAAGAGAGCGAGGCCTTGCCCTCGGCTAGGCGCCGGAGCCCCTCGCCGACGAGGTCCCCCCGCCAGCCCCCGGCGAGGCGCCCTTGGGGAGGGTCCTGCATGAACTCGACCAGGTCGGCGCGGGTGGCCAGGATCGCCGGATCGAGGTCCAAGTCAGCCGCGCGCTGGGCGACGTAGGCGGTGGCAAGCGCCGTCACAGCGCGATTGGGCTGGTCCAGCTCGTGAGCGGGAGGGAGGCGAAGTTCACCTGCACTGAGGTCGAGGCCCGCCGCGATGGCGGCCAGCACCTCATCGGCGGCGCCTCCGCCGAGGTGGCGACCGTCGAGGCTGCGGGTACGGCGCAGGTCCTCCCTGGTTCGGGCCGGGTGTTGGGCTATCGACAAAAGGGCCAGGTCGGGAAGGATGAAACGCACCGGGAGGTCTAGTTGGCTCGCTCTTCGCTCCCGCCAGGCGGCCACGGACTGGGCGACGCCCCGGGCCGGGCCCCGAAGCTGACGCGAACGTGGCAGGCGCCACCACGCCTCGTCCGGCTCTGTGGGCGAGCGGTCCTTGGACAAGACAATGCTGAACTCCTCCTCGGCCCAAGCCATCCTGCCCATCTCCTCGAGCCGGGCACTGATGCTCTTGCGCAGGGCGAGCAGGTGGGTGACATCGCCGGCCGCGTAGGCGAGCTGGCCAGCCGACAGCGGACGGCGCGTCCAGTCGGTCAACTGGTCGCCCTTTAGGAGCCTCACGCCCAAGATGCGCTCGACAAGCTTGACGAGCGCCGGAGAGACCTGACCGAGGAAACCAGCTGCCACCTGGGTGTCGAAGAGCCGGCTGGGCACTGTCCCACAAGCCCGCTCGAGCACCTCGAGGTCCTGTTCTGCCGCATGCACGACGGCCACGCCAGGGCCCTCGAGAATCCTCGCGAAAGGGGCGATGTCGACCGCGAGGGGGTCGACGAGGGCGATCCCGCCCTCCCAGGCGAGCTGAAGCAGGGCGAGATGGGGGAAATAGGTCCTCTCACGGTGGAACTCGGTGTCGAGGGCGTAGACGTCGCAGGAGGCAAGCTCGTCCAAGAGGGCCTCGAAAGCCGCCGCGTCCCCGATCCAGCGGTAGTCACCCACCCCAGCCGGTCGCCTGACGACCGTGCCCGAGCCGCCCACGGGGCCGCCTATCCAGGCAGGCGTGAGAGCCTCGGCACCAGAGCCGTCACTTCCCTCCGAGCGCCGGAAACCGGCACCCGAGGGTCGGCCGCTCCTATCCCTCATGTGATCGTCTCCGTCCTCGCCCCCTTATCCCCCGTAGCTCATGCGGGTGTCTTCCATGCGAAGAACGAGCACCTCTTCGCCGCCGGGTACGAGACCGGCGTCGAGCACCTCACCGACAAACAGCGAGTGCGATCCCAGATCGAGGCTGTGGCGCAGGCCGCAGTCCAAGTAGCCGATGGCGAACTCGGGGATGGGCGCGCCGCTCAAGCCGTCCCGGTAGGCAAAGCCGGCAAGGGTGTGAGCAGCTGGGTCGTGCTCGGCGGGCTTGACGAACTTGCGCACGACTTCTTTGTTGTCACGGGCGACGAGCGCGACCGCAAAGCAGCCCCCCTCGACGATGAGACCGTGGGTGAAGGCTGTCTTCTCGACAGAAACGGCCACGTGCTTGGGGTCGACTGAGACCTGCATGACCCAGTTCAACGTCATCAGGTTGCGGGTCTCGCCCGCCCTGCTCCCGAGCACGTACAGACCGGTCGGCAGCTTCCACAGCACGCGCCTGCGCAACCGCTCGTACTCGACCGGATCGGTCTCTTTCGGATACGGGCCGACCGGAACACCGCGGGTGCTCACAGTCGAACGGTAGCCTGCCAGCGGGCCTGCGTCGTCCGCGCCCGGCACCGAGCGACGCGGTCGGGCTCAGCTGACCCCGTCGGCCGCCAGGCGCCGCGTCGCCCGCTCGAGGGCGGCGACGCCGGTGGCAATGGTCCGCAGGGCTCCCGTGACCTTAGCTCCGCCCAGGCTCGTGGCCTGGGCGCACTGCCCACCGGCGTTGACGAGGTCCTGGTAGGCGGCGCCCAGCTCGTTGGTCAAGACGTTGTCCGGGGTGGGCAAGTTCCCGTACCCGGTGCCGGCGTCGGTGACGAGCCCGGCACAGTTGCTCGTCACGTCTTTGAGCTTGTGGGCCCGAAGCGACAGCTTTATTGCCTTCACGTCGCTCATGACGGTCTGGTCGTTCGAGATCACTGTGTACTGGGTGGCCCATTGGCTCACCTGGTGGTCCTGCGTGCCCGAGTAGCCCGTGCAGCCCGATGCAAAACCGAGCGCCAGCAGGGCCCCGGCGAGCGTCGCCGCCCCATGGCGCCGGCGCCGGCGCCGGCGCGACAGGCTCACTCGAATCGCAAGAGGTGGTAGTCGCGCCGCCCCCTGCGCAGCACCACATAGCGGTCGGCCAGGAGATCGTCGCGCCCCAATCGGGCCTCGGCGTCGTTGCGCCGGCGATTGTTCACATAGACCCCGCCCTGGGCGATGGCGGTCCGGGCGGCTGTCTTGGAGGGGGCGAGCCCGGTCGTCACGAGCGCGTCGACGAGGGGCAGGCCGGAATCGAGGTCCGGGCGCCTAAAGCGCGAGGACGGGGCGTCGCCGAACACCTCGAGGAGCATCGCTTCGTCGAGGGCTGCGACGTCTTCTGAGAACAACGCCCGCGACGCCACGGCTGCCTTGTCCGTCTCGGCTTCGCCGTGCACGAGGCTGCACACGGCCCGGGCGAGTGCCTGTTGGGCCTTGCGCTCTTGAGGAGACTGCTTGGTGTCGGCCTCGAGGCCCTCGATCTCCTCGCGTGAAAGGAAGGTGAACTGGCGCAACAAGATCCCCACGTCCTCGTCCGGAGTCCTGACGAAGAACTGGTACATCTCGTACGGCGACGACTTGGCCGGGTCGAGCCAGACAGCCCCCGACTCGCTCTTTCCGTACTTGGTGCCGTCCACGCGCAACAGCAGGGGCCAGGTGAGGGCGAAGGCCTCTTCGCCGCGTACCTTGCGGATGAGCTCGAGGCCCAAGGTGATGTTGCCCCACTGGTCGCTGCCCCCGAGCTGGAGGCGGCAGCCGAAGCTGTCGTGAAGGTGGAGGTAGTCGTAGGCCTGTAGCAGCATGTAGCTGAATTCGGTGTAGGAGATGCCCTGCTCGGGCCTTTCGAGGCGGGTCCTCACCGACTCCTTGGCCACCATCTGATTGACGGTGAAGTGCTTGCCCACATCGCGCAGGAAGTCGATGAACCCGTAGGCGCAGAGCCATTCGGAGTTGTCGAGCAGCAGCCCGCTCGCTTCACCAGCGGCGGGCGACATGTCGAGCAGGCCACCGAGCTGGGCACGGATCGCCTCGAGGTTCGCCGCCAGCTGCTCGCGTTCTAGGAGGGGCCGCTCGGACGACTTCCCACCCGGGTCACCGATCATCCCGGTCCCGCCCCCGGCGAGAAGGATCGGGCGGTGCCCGGCCTGCTGCAGACGGCGCAGGGTCAAGATGCCTAACAGGTTGCCGACATGCAGGCTGTCAGAGGTCGGGTCGAACCCGGCGTAGGCCGTGGTCTTGCCGGAGTCGAGCAGCGTCCAGAGAGCTTCGTCGCTCACCTGCTGGACGAGCCCGCGAAAAGCCAGGTCCTCGGAGATCTTGCCCATCGTCCAAGCGTGCCACTCAAGACAGGGCGAGGGCGACTTCTGCCCCCAGCTCTTCGTGAAGGGCGATGTTCGCCTTGCGGTCGGTACGTACGACGACCACTGCCGGGCCACGGCGAGCCGCCTGGCCCAGCGCCGAGTCGAGCTGGCCCGCTAGCTCGCGGCTCGCGCCGACCTCGAGGGTGTCGCAGCCCGCCGCCCGGGCCAGGTCTGCGACGTCGATCCTCTGCGGGGTGCCGAACAACCTCTCGAAGAGCGCCTCTTCGAGTGCCGGGGCCTGGGGCAGGAAGGAGAAGATGCCACCGCCCCCGTTGTCGATCACGACGAGCACGGCGGCGAGAGACGGCTCACGGCGGCCCCGTATGAGCGCCGTCGAGTCGTGCAAGAAGGCCAGGTCCCCGAGCAGCCCGAGAACGGGGCCTCCCGTTCCCGCGGCCGCCGCGGCGACACCGAGGGTCGTCGAGGCCACCCCGTCGATGCCATTCGCCCCCCGGTTGGCGAGCACCCGAGGCGGGTCGGAACGGGGCGCAGCGAACCACTCGAGGTCTCGCACCGGCATGGAGGACGACGCCACCACGGTCGAGCCCGGGGGGGACCAGGCGAACAGCCCTCGCGCGACGCCAGGCTCGGTCACTTCGAGGTGGCGGTCCAAAACGGCCGAGATCGCCACCTGCGCGCTGTGCTCAGCCTCCGCCCAGGCCTGCGCCCAGCTCGAGGGCGCCGAGCGGTCATCTTTGGCCACGCGCAGCGCCAGGGCCCCGAGTACCCGGTCGGGATCAGCCGCGATCACGACGTCCGCCTCGCGCCCTGGGTCCCGCCAGGCCCAGTCCGGATCGACGAGCACCTGGAGGGCACCGGCCGCCGCGCACGAGGCCAGCCAGCCTGCAACGACCTTGGAGGCCCACGGCTCGCCCAGGCGCAGGACGATCTCGGGAACCTGCTCTGAGGCAAAGCCATCCACGCGAAGCAGTGCATCGGCGGCGGCGATCGTCGGGGCGCCGGGCTCACCGGGGACGCGGGCTCCAGAACGCGGGTCGGCGACGACGGGCCAGCCCAAGGTGGAGGCGAGATGGCGGACCATCTCGGGACGCCCCGCGCCCGCCCCGGCAAGGATGATGCCCCGGGCCGCCGGGCGGGCGAGGCCTACGAGTGTGTCGAGACAGGCCGGCTCGAGAACCTTGCCCACCGCGTCCACGCGGTGCCAAGGACGACCGTTGCGCCTCCCCGGAGGCAGCTCGCCGGGCGCCTCGAGGAGGGGCTCACGAAAAGCCAGGTTGGCGTGCACCGGGCCCGGTCCCATCGGCCCAGCCGTGGCCTCGGCGACGAGACGACTCGCCAGTGATCGCCACGCCCAGCGGGTGGAGTCGTCGGGCACTCCGGGATCGGCCGCCCAGCGCAGCGCCCCGCCGAACGCGCCCACCTGCTCAATCGTCTGAGGGGCGCCGACGTGGTGCAGCTCGGGAGGGCGGTCCGCCGTGCAGACGATCATGGGCACACGCGACAGGTGCGCCTCTACGACGGCGGCATGCACCTCGAGGGCGGCCGTTCCGCTCGTTGTGAGCAGGATCGCCGGGCGAGCCGTGGCGAGGCCTATGCCGAGGGCGAAGAACCCGGCCGAGCGCTCGTCCAAGCGCACGTGCAAGGCGATGCGGCTCTCACGGGCGAGAGCGACCGCGAGCGGGGTCGAGCGCGAGCCGGGGGCGATCACAGCGTCGGTCAGCCCGGCGCGGACCCACTCGTCGACGAGCGTGGCGCAGAAGCTGGCCGCTACCGTCACCGGCGGTGACCGACGCTCTTCACACGACGAGGCGGGGCCACGGCCCCCGCGTCGTGCTCGTCCACGGCTTTACCCAGACGGCCGGCTCGTGGGCGCGCGTCTGTTCCGGGCTTGGGGACCGATTCGAGGTCATGACCGTCGAGCTCCCCGGTCACGGGCGCTCGCCCATGCCCGAGCCGGCGATGGGCCTTTTCAAAGCAGCAGAGGCGCTCGCCCGAGCTGGCGGTGCCGCCACCTACGTCGGCTATTCCCTCGGTGCCCGCCACCTGTTGCACTTGGCGCTCCAGCAACCCGACCTCGTCGCGCGCCTTGTCGTCGTCGGGGCGCACCCGGGCATCGAAGACGCCGAGCAAAGGCGCCAACGCCTGGAGGCCGATGAGCTGCTTGCCTCCGAGATAGAGAGAGGAGGAGACGACAAGGTTCCCGAGTTCGTCGACGCCTGGCTCGCCGGGCCGCTTTTCGCCCACCTGAGCCAAGAACAAGCCGACCGGGCCTCGCGCCTTTCCAACACTGCCGCAGGCCTGGCGGCCTCGCTCAGGACGGCAGGGACCGGCACGCAAGCGCCGCTGTGGGACCGTCTCCACGAGCTCGAGATGCCCGTGCTCGTCGTGGTCGGGGAAAGCGATGACAAGTTCCGCCCGATCGCAGCGCGTACGGCCGAGCTCATCGGCCCCAACGCCCGTCTGGCTGTCATGGCCGGGGCCGGCCATGCCGCCTGCTTCGAGCGTCCAGACGACTTCGTCTTTCTCCTGCGTGAGTTCCTCACCGCCGGCACCTGAGCCGGGCGGGCAGGCGGGTTTCACAGGGCGATCCCGAGGGCGAGCAGAGCCCCGAAGACGAGCTGCAGCATCCCCGTCCCGGCGAGGGCCGGCACCAGGTCCCGGCCTTCGGCGCCGCCCAGCACCCTGCGCAAGGGCCAGAGAGCAGGCACGATCGCGAGCAGGGCGATCAGGGCACCGGGCCTGAAAAAGGCGATGATGACGACGAGGAGGAACGCCCCGGCCACAAGAGCGGTGTAGAAGCCCCGGGTCGCCTCAGCCCCCGAGCGCACCGCCAAGGTCTTCTTGCCGGCGCGCATGTCGGTGTCGATGTCGCGCAGGTTGTTGACCACGAGCAAGGCGGTGGCGAGGAACCCGACGGGGAAGGCGGCCGTGAGGGCCAGTGAGGTTATGTGGCCGAGGTTGACGTACTCGGTGCCGACGACGGCGACGAGGCCGAAAAAGACGAAGACGAACAGCTCCCCGTAGCCGGCGTACCCGTACGGCTTGGATCCGCCCGAGTAGAACCATCCGGCCGCGAAGCACACCGCTCCGACTACCAACAGCCAGGGCGTCGTGGCGAGCGCGAGCACGAGCCCGGCTGCCCCGGCCACGCCGAAGGAAAAGAACGAGGCGGCCTTGACGTCGCGCGGTGACGCGAGGCCCGACGCGACAAGGCGGACCGGCCCGACGCGCTCGGCATCTGTGCCCCGGACCCCGTCGGAGTAGTCGTTGGCATAGTTGGTGCCGATCTGTATGCCGAGGGCGACGATCATGGCGTAAAGCGCGCGCCACCAGATCACCGGGCCGCCAGCCGAGGCGACCGCCGTGCCCACGAGTACCGGTACCACCGCGGCCGGAAGGGTCCGAGGACGCGGACCGGCCGCCCACTCGCGAGCGGTCGTCACGCGGTGGCCGCCCGCGTCCTCAGGGACGTCGGGGGAACCGTGAGAAGTCAGGCCGGCGTTTGTCGACATAGGCGTTGCGTCCCTCCTGGCCCTCCTCGGACATGTAGAAGAGCATCGTCGTGTCCCCGGCCAGCTGCTGGATGCCGGCAAGGCCGTCGTCGGCGGCGTTGAAGCCTGCCTTCAGCATGCGCAGGGCCATGGGCGAGAGGGCGAGGATCTCCTCGCACCACTTGACCGTCTCGTCCTCCAGGCGATCGAGAGGGACGACGGCGTTCACGAGCCCCCAGTCAAGAGCCTGGGCTGCGTCGTACTGGCGACAGAGAAACCAGATCTCCTTTGCCCGTTTGAGGCCGATGGTCCGCGCCAGCAGCCCTGCTCCGTAGCCACCGTCGAAGCTGCCCACCTTCGGCCCGGTCTGGCCGAAACGGGCGTTTTCGGCCGCGATGGTCAGGTCGCAGACCAGGTGAAGGACGTGACCGCCGCCAATGGCGTAGCCGGCGACCATGGCTATGACAGGTTTGGGCAGCCGGCGGATCTGCACCTGCAGGTCCAAGACGTTGAGCCGCCCGATGCCGCGACCGGCCACCTCGTCGTCGCCCAGGTAGCCATCCTCGCCCCGGACACGTTGGTCACCCCCCGAACAAAAGGCGTCGGGACCTTGACCCGTGAGGACGACGACACCGATGTCGGGGTCGTCGTGTGCCAGCTCGAATGCCCGTTGAAGCTCGAAGAGCGTCTGGGGGCGAAAGGCGTTGCGCACCTCTGGGCGGCAGATCGTCAACTTGGCGATACCGCCCGCCGTCTCGTAGGCGATGTCCTTGTAGTCGCCCTTGTTCGTCCATTCCACGGCGGTCATCGGCTGCACGTTAATGCGGGTCGCAGGCACATCCCCGTACGCTTTCTAAGTGCGCCGGCTTGTCGCTCTCGGTCTCGGTGGAGGCGCGGCCTTCGCCGAAGCGCTCAAGCGCTGCTGGGACGAGGGCGACGCAGTCCTTCCCCTCGACACGCGCCTTTCTCCGCCGGCCTTGGCCAGGCTCGTCGAGGCCCTGCGACCCTCCGCCCTCGTCGATGCCTCCGGGACGACGAGCGCGCTCGAGGGCGGCGAGCTGGTGGAGGCCGGTGACGCCCTTGTCGTCGCCACGAGCGGGACGACCGGGGAGCCCAAAGGAGTCGTCCTCACCCACGACGCAGTCGCAGCCTCGGCCCACTCGACGAGCGCGAGGCTCGGGGTTGACCCGGCCCGGGACCGGTGGCTCGCCTGCCTGCCGCTGTCGCATGTTGGGGGACTCTCGGTTGTCACGCGGGCCCTGTTGACCTCGATACCTGTCGAGATCCAGCCCCGCTTCTCGGCCGAGCAGGCAAGAGCTGCCGCCCTCGAGCGGGGAGCGACGCTCGTGAGCCTCGTGCCAACAGCCCTCTCTCGCCTCGGGCCGGACGGCGCTCAGCTCTTCCGCACAATCGTCCTCGGCGGCCAGCAACCCCCCGCTGACCGGCCGGCAAACACGGTCACCACCTACGGCATGACCGAGACGGGCTCGGGAGTCGTCTATGACGGGCGACCCCTCGAGGGGGTCGAAGTGCGCCTCGTCGCGGGCGAGGTCTTGCTCCGCGGCCCCATGCTGTTGCGCTGTTACAGGGACGGGACCGACCCGAAGACGCGTGACGGCTGGCTCCCAACGGGCGATGCCGGTGAAATGGACGACAAGGGTCGCCTTTCGGTACTCGGCCGCCTCGACGACGCCGTCATCTCAGGCGGGGAGAACATATGGCCGGTCCAGGTCGAACACGTACTTAGACGCCACCCCGGCGTGCTCGAGGCGGCCGTCGGGGGCCGTCCCGACCCGGACTGGGGCGAGCGCCTTGTGGCCTACGTCGTAGCCTCCCCGGCCGGGCTGGCACTCGAGACCGCCGTGCTGCTCGCCGAGCTGCGCGAGCTCGTAGGTGAGGAATTGGCGCCCTTCGCCGCTCCTCGTGAGCTGGTGGTCGTCGACAGCCTGCCCCGCACCGCGATCGGAAAGGTGAGCCGGATCGAGCTGGCGGGCCTCGACGGCCGCCGCGCACGGGCCCAGTGAAGCAACCGTCAAGGACCGAGCAAGAAAGGCGGGGGCCGTAGATTCCTCGCGTGAAGACCTCTCGAGCCCAATTCGGTCGGCAGCTTTGAACCGGCTCGGCGACCAGACCAGCCCTTACCTGCGCCAGCACGCATCAGACCCTGTCGACTGGTTCCCCTGGGGCGCTCAGGCCCTGGCGACGGCGAAGGAACTGGACCGACCGCTGTTCATCTCCATCGGCTACTCGGCTTGCCACTGGTGCCACGTCATGGCGCATGAGTCGTTCTCCGACCCTTCAACGGCGGAGGTGATGAACGAGAACTTCGTGAGCGTGAAGGTCGACCGGGAGGAGCACCCGGACCTTGATGCCGTCTATATGGAGGCGGTGCAGGCGGCCACGGGCCAGGGCGGCTGGCCGATGAGCATCTTCGCTACGCCCGAGGGGCTCCCCTTCCTCGCCGGCACTTACTTCCCCGACCGCCCCCGCCATGGCATGGCCTCTTTCGGCCAGGTGCTCGAAGCAGTCATCGATGCCTGGGCCTCGCGCCGTGGCGACATCTTGAAAGGAGCCCGTGCCCTCACCGATGCCGTCGCCAGACGGTTGTCACCATCCGTGCCAGAGACCGAGCCCGGCGAGGCGCACCTGCGCCGGCCGCTTCGCGCGACCGAGCTCGAGGACAAGGCAGTCGAGCAGCTGAGCTCCATCTTCGATCGCCGCGACGGCGGGTTCGGCTCCGCCCCGAAGTTTCCGCAGCCGCTGTTGTTGGACCTGTGCCTGCGCCACCACGTCCGCTCCGGCTCGCCACGGTCTTTCGAGATGGTGGAACGGACCTTGCTCGCGATGGCCTCGGGCGGCATCTACGACCATCTAGGGGGTGGCTTCTCCCGCTACTCGGTCGACAGTCACTGGTCCGTGCCGCACTTCGAGAAGATGCTCTACGACCAGGCCCTCATCGCCCGTGTCTACCTCCACGCCTGGCAGATTGGCGGCGACGCCCGTTTCTTGCAGGTGCTGGACGAGACGTTGTCCTACGTGCTCGGGGACCTACGTCAACAAGGTGGCGCCCTGTCCTCGGCGGAGGACGCAGACTCAGAGGGCGAAGAGGGCCGGTACTACCTGTGGTCGCCCGAGGAACTCGCAGCGGTCCTTGGCGAGAGCGCCGCGGCGGCGGCCGGTTGGTACGGGGTGACAGAGGAGGGCAATTTCGAAGGCCGCAACGTCTTGCACTTGGCCCGGCGCGGTGATCTCCTGCGACCGGCCGAGATCGAAGCGGCCCGGGCGAGGCTGCGCGAAGCCCGCTCTCATCGCGTGCGCCCCGGCCTCGACGACAAGGTGATCACGGAGTGGAACGCCATGATGTGCGCGACGCTCGCCGAGGCGGCCGCGGCTACGGGTCGCCGGGACTGGGCAGAGGGTGCGCAGGAGATCACCGGCTGGCTGCTCGAGCACCTGGTGGATGAGGATGGGAGAGTGCTGCGTTCCTGGTGCCAAGGCCGGGCGAGCCTGCCCGGCTATGCGGCCGACTACGCCTGGTTGGTCGACTGCTGCACGCGCCTTGGAGAGCTTTCCGGTGACATCGAGTGGACCGAGCGAGCCGAAGGCTTCGCCCACGAGCTGCTCCGGCTCTTCGGCGACGACAAGAGCGGCCTTTTGTTCACGACCGGGAGTGACGCCGATCCTCTCGTCGTCCGTCCTCGCGATGCGCACGATGGCGTTACGCCCTCGGCCGGTTCGGTCGCGGCCGTGGCCCTCGCCCGGCTCGGCGCCGTTCTCGCGGACGCCGGGCTCCAGCAAGCCTCCGAACAGATCCTGCGCGCCAGTCGCGCCGAGCTCGAGGTGGCTCCCCTTGGGCTAGCAGAGATGCTGCTCGCCGCCGCTCTTTACGAGAAAGGACCGGTCGAGATCGTCGTCACGGGCGAGCGGGCGGACCTGGTCCAGGCGGCACAGCAACATTTCTTCCCGACAGCGGTGCTCGCCTGGGGATCGGGCCCGCTCCTCGCCGGGCGTGCGGAGGGCCTCGCCTATGTCTGCAGGCGGGGGTCATGCCTGGCCCCGGTCGACAATGTCGATGACCTGGTCGGCTCGGCGCGATCGGCGACCGGCACCTGATGGCGCGCCGCAGCGTCAAGCTTCCCTCCGCCCGGCACCGTCGGCCGGGAGCGGCCCGGGTGAACTCGCCGGGCGGCGTGCTCCGCTGCCTTCTTCTTGCGAGGGGCCCCGAGTGGGTCGTGGTCGACGTCGCCACCGGGGCCCTGGTGAGAAGCCGCGCCTCGGGATGGCCCGTAGTGACCACAGACTCGGCCTTCGCTCGGGCCACCTCGTCGCAGGCGAAGGTTACAGGCCAAGCCCATACCGGCCCGGAACTGGACGTCGTCGAGATCGAGCTCGCGGCCGACGACGAGCCGAGTGATCCCGCCCGCCCCGAGGCCGTGATGATCCAAAAGGCCCCGCAGCTCCTCGGAACACCAAAACGGCGAGCCGTGCGCCGGATCCTAAAAGAGCTGCTGCCGGCCGACCCGAAGCGGCCCCTTCTCGGCTCGCTCGGCCCGTCGATCTCCTACGAGGACCTCGACGGCTCCCGACCGTCGGTGGCACTGGTCGCTCCCGACAGGCCACCCGTTTTCGCCTGGGACAGTCGCGGCACGTGGTGCCGGTTCATCCTTGCCGGCCGCCAGCACCAGCTGCCCGTGCTCGACGAGCGTGTCGTCGAGGTCGACGGCCCGTCGCGGGGAGGCGCCCTCGCTAAAGAAGCCGTCGAGAAGGCGGTCGGAGGCACACCGAAGTACCTGGTGGTCGCGCTCGGGGCGCCTCGCCAGGGTCAGTCGCCCAAGCTTGTCCTCGGCGTGCTGCCGAGGCCCTGACCCTCGAGTGTCAGCGGGGAAGGGTGCTGGCGGCGAGCGCTTCGGCCATCGCCCAGCCGAAAGCGACAAGGCTGTCGCGGCGCCCGCCGTCGACAGCGGTGAAGAGGCATTCGAGCGACTCGCAGTCCGTCGGTGGATCAACCGGGTCGAAGTCGAGCAGTCCGGCCGCGTCGCCGTCGCCCTTTAGGACGAAGGTCCGGTCGTCGAGGTTCCCGTCCCCGCCGAAGCGCTTGGCCAGGCGGCGGCCCCAGGCACGCTCTTCGCCTGTCGCCCGGTGATCGGGACGGGGCACGACGTCCTCGAGTCCCGCGAATGCCCGAAAACCGTGCGCACGGGCGAACCTCGTCCCAACGAGGACGTCCTCGTCGGGGAAGGCCAGCACAGCACGCCGATAGAGGTCGCCCATGGCTGCACCGAGAGCCTCGTCGCCGTCCGGGCTGCGGGTGAAGGCGGCCACACCGATCAGAAGGCTCGGCGTCCCGCCGATCCTCTCGAGAGTGGCAAGGGCGTATCCGAGCAGCTTGCCCTGGTCACGGACCTGGGTCACAAGGACCCAGTCCTCGCGCTGCTTGGAGAGGAAACCCACTTCCCAGCCGGCCCTTTCTTCCGCGGAGAGATCTGCCATCTCGGCCAGTTCCGCGTCAGTGAGCGCCGTACAGTCCTTCGTAGCGACCTCGATATCGATGGCCATGACGTCCTGTGCTCCCGTGCGTCGCTCTCACCTGCCGCCCCGGCCGCCTGGGGTACGGTGCGTGACCGCCCCACAAAGGTTTGCCGTTAATGGCGACGCCGAGCCCCAACGTGACCGCTTCTCCGCGCACGCCCCGGCTCGGACCGCCCACCAGTGTACGGGATCTAAGCGATGACCTGCCAGGGGTGGCCCCGACTGATCAGTTGGCGACCGCAGATGTACCGAGCAGCTCCTTCAGAGCACCTACGAGGCCGCCCCTCGGATTCACGTTGAACTGGGGCGGGAGCCTCAGCACTTTCTCGCCCACGCGCAGGTGGACAGCACACGTGCCGGGGTGCTCGCTCACAAGGTCGCGGATCTGGCGCACAAGCGAATCGGTGAGCCGGTTCAACGGCAGCACGACCTCGACAGGAGGGTCAGAACCGGGAGTCTGTAGCTTGAGGCGACGGATCTCCCTGCATATGAGCTTCGGTTGGTCCTCTCTGAGGTCGAGCCTGCCCTTCACAGAGACGATGGCGTCCTGTTCGAGGAGGGCCCCGAACTCGAGCATGGTCTTCGGGAAGACCATCACGTCGATGGCAGCTTCGAGGTCTTCAAGCACAAAGGTCGCCATGACCTCGCCCCGGCGGGTGTAGCGCCTCGAGAGAGCGGTCACGACGCCCCCGGTCGTGACGCTGAAGCTCTCGGCGAGCTCTCCCGGGCCGCTCGAGGCAACGCCGGCCTCCTCCGGCGGCACAGCCGAGTCGAGCAGGTCGCGGATCGTCACGTCGGTGGCGTCGCGCAGTGACTGTTCGAGGCCCATGAGCGGGTGGTCGCTCACGTACAGGCCGAGCATCTCCTTCTCGAAGGCCAGCCGCTCGCCCTTATCGAACTCGAGATCCGGAACCGCTACCCAGGTCCCGTCAAAGCTGCCCGGCGAGGCTCCCCGGCCGGCTTCGCCGCCCGCCTCCTCGTCGAGGATGGAAAAGAGGGTGGCGATGCCTTGCTCTGTCTCGCGCCGGCGGACGAGCGCCCGCTCGATGATGCCCTCGAAGGCCAGGCAGAGCCCTTTTCGGGGATGGCCGAGCGAGTCGAAGGCACCCGCTTTGACGAGCGACTCGACGGCCCTTTTGTTGAGCGCGCTCGGGTCGACTCGGCTGCAGAAGTCGTAGAAGTCGGTGAAAGGACCTCCCGCCTCGCGAGCCACCACGATGTGCTCGACGATGGCCTCCCCAACGTTTCGTACCGCGGAGAGGCCGAAGATGATCACACCACGCCCATCTGCCGGATCGCTGCCCGGCGCCGGTCTGATCGGGGTGAAGTTGGAGGATGACGCGTTCACATCCGGCACCCTGACCTCGATGCCGAGCGTGCGGCACTCGGACAGGTAGACGGCGGTCTTGTCTTTGTCCCCCTTGACAGACGACAAGAGGGCGGCGAGGTACTCGACGGGGTGGTTCGCCTTCAGCCAGGCCGTCTGATAAGCGACGAGACCATACCCATAGGAGTGGGACTTGTTAAAGGCGTAGTCGGCGAAGGGCTCGATGATGTCGAAAAGCTGGGTACCGAGGGCCTCGTCGTAGCCTTGGGTGACACAGCCCGCGATGAACTTCACCCGCTCGGCAGCGATCAGAGCGCGGTTCTTCTTGCCGCATGCCTTGCGCAGGTTGTCGGCTTCCTCGAGCGAGTAGCCAGAGAACCGCTGGGCTACCCGCATGACTGACTCCTGGTAGAGCATGAGGCCGTAGGTGTCCCCGAGGATTGCTTCCATCTCCGGATGGATGTAGGTCACCGGCTTGCGGCCGTTCTTGAGGTCCGGGTAGTCCCGGTGCATGTTGGCCGCCATCGGGCCTGGGCGGTACAAGGCGACGAGGGCGGCGACGTCGTCGAAGCTCGTCGGGGCGAGCGAGCGCAGCGTCGAGCGCATGGCGGCGCCCTCGAGCTGGAAGACCCCGATCGAGTCGCCCCGCCGCAGCATCTCGAAGGTCGCCTCGTCGTCAAGGGCGACGGCGTCGATGTCAGGACGCGACTGTGTTGTCTGCTCGATGAGGTCGAGGGCCACCTCGATGACAGAAAGGTTGCGCAGCCCCAAGAAGTCCATCTTCAACAGACCCAGCTCTTCCACCCCGTGCATCTCGTACTGGGTGACGATCGGGGCGTCGCTCGGGTCGGCCCCCGGCTCGGGCTTGCGTTGCACCGGCAGGTACTCGGTAAGCGGCTCGTGGGTGATGACGACAGCGGCAGCGTGGATGCCGTCTTGGCGCCGGAGCCCCTCGAGGCCTCTCGCCACGTCGATGACGAGCTTCGCGTCCGGCTCCTGCTCGTACATCTCGCGAAGGTCGGCGGCAGCCATGAAACCGTCCTCGTGGCCTTCCACGCGCTCGAAGCAGGCCCGCAAGGGCGTGTCACGGCCCATTACGAGCGGTGGCATTGCCTTGGCGATCCGGTCGCCGAGGGCGTAGGGAAGGCCCAGCACCCGAGCGCCATCGCGAACTGCCGCCCGGGCCTTTATCGTCGAGAACGTGACGATCTGAGCGACGTGATCGGCTCCGTAGCGCTCCGCGACGTAGCGGATCATCTCGCCCCGGCGCCGCTCGTCGAAGTCCATGTCGATGTCGGGCATTTGCTTTCGGCCCGGGTTCAAGAAGCGCTCGAAAAGCAGGTCGTAACGGATCGGGTCGAGGTCGACGATGCGCAGGCAGTAGGCCACGCAGCACCCGGCTGCTGACCCGCGGCCCGGCCCAACCCTGATCCCGGCCTCCCTCGCGTAGCGGATGATGTCCCACACGACGAGGAAGTAGGCCGCGAAACCCATCTCGGAAATGACCCTCAGCTCGAAATCGAGCCGGTCGGCCACCTCGGGCGGTATCGGTGAGCCGTAGCGGGCCGCGGCGCCCTCGTAGGTCAGATGGGCGAGGTAGCTGGCGGCTGACTCCTCGTAGCTCTGCTTCTGGAAGGCTTCCGGCACAGGGAACTGGGGCAACGCCGGCTTGCCGAGCTCTAGCTCGACGGTTGCCCTCTCTGCCACCCAAAGGGTGTTGTCGCAGGCAGCGGGCACCTCCGCGAACAGCCGGCGCATCTCGCGAGCACTTTTTAGGTAATGCTCCTCGCCCTCGAACTTGAACCGCTTCGGATCGTGGATGGTGGCCCCGGTCTGGACGCACAACAGTGCGTCATGGGCGACGGCGTCCTCACGCCTGCAGTAATGGCTGTCGTTGGTGGCTAGCAGCGGCGCGTCGAGGGCCCGGGCGATGCGAATGAGGCTGGGATTGGTGGTCTTCTGCGCCCCGATGCCGTGATCCTGCAGCTCGACGAAGAGGTTCTCCTTGCCAAAGATGTCCTGGAGGCGTCCGGCGAGGCTCAGCGCAGAGTCGAAGTCCTCCGCGAGCAGCGCTTGGGCGACGACCCCGCCAAGGCACCCGGTCGTGGCGATAAGGCCTTCGTGATGGCGCTCGAGCAGCTCCCAGTCGACACGCGGGCTTGTAGTAGTAGCCCTCGAGGTAAGCGGCCGAGGAGAGCTTGATGAGGTTGCGGTAGCCCTGGGTGGTCTCCGCAAGGACGGTCAAGTGGTAGTAGAGCTTCTCGCCTTTATCGCCCTCGCCGCCCGTGTCGTCGATGCGGCCGCGCCGCACGGGCCGCTCAAGGCGGGACTGGGCGGCCATGTAGGCCTCGGTACCGATGATGGGCGTGATCCCCCGCTCGCGGCACTCCTTGTAGAAGTCGAGGACCCCGTACATGTTGCCGTGGTCGGTGATCGCAAGCGCGGGCTGGCCGTCTGCAACTGCAGCTTGGACCAGATCCCCGATCCGGGCCGCCCCGTCGAGCATTGAGTACTCGGTATGGGTGTGCAAGTGGACGAACGATTCCTCGTTCTTCCGTGTGCTCTCGCTAGCCTCGACCACCCTCGCCCACTCCCTGTCCACAGGCTTCGTCCACAGCCTGTGGACGAACTACAAGCCTGTCATTAGCCCTAGGGCACGATAGCGCGCGGGGTGGTTCCGAGGAGGGGGGAACGACGCCTGGGACTCACTCTCCGCGGCGAAACTTGCCACCGTGCGTGAGATGCGCGAGGCTACGTGTATGGAGCGCTCAGAACTCGACGCATTACTCCGCCGACTGGCCGCGGCAGAAGGTTCCGATCTTCACTTGAAGGTGGGTTCCCCACCAAGGATGCGGATCAACGGTGAGCTGACACGAATCAATGATTCACCTGTCATCAAAGCCGAAGACATGGTGGGGATCGCCAAGGAAATTATGCAACAACGGACTTGGGAACACTTTGACACGACCAATGAGGGCGACTTCGCGTACTCGATTCCTGACCTCGGACGCTTCCGTGTGAACGCCTACCGACAGCGCTCCACGATAGGCATGGTATTCCGTCTGGTCCGCTCCCATGCCCGCTCCTTCGGCGAGCTGAACCTGCCCGAGGCGGTCCGTCGCCTAGCTGACGAGCAGCGAGGTCTCATCCTTGTCACCGGCCCCACGGGATGTGGGAAGACGACCACCCTCGCCGCCATGATCGACCACATCAACCACACCCGCGAGTGCCACATCGTCACGATCGAGGACCCGATAGAGGTCTTGCACCGCGATGAGCTCTCCGCGGTGAGCCAACGTGAAGTCGGCTTCGACACCTCTAGCTTCCTTGTCGCACTACGTTCGGCGCTTCGCGAGGACCCCGACGTGATCCTCGTCGGTGAGATGCGAGATGTCGAGACAGTGGAGACCGCCCTCAGCGCAGCTGAGACCGGACACCTCGTGTTCGCCACGCTCCACACCATCGACGCCGTCGAGACCGTCAACCGGATCGTCGACTTCTTCCCGGCGGCTCAGCAGCGCCAGGCTCGTCTGAGCCTCGCCGGAGCGTTGAAGGGCACGCTTTGCCAGCGACTCGTTCCCACTGCAGACGGCTCGGGAAGAGTGCCCGCCATGGAGATCATGATCACCAATGGCCGGATTCAGCAGTGCATCATTGAGCCCGGCCAGGGGGGCGACATAACCTCCATCATCCGCGAAGGCGAGTACTACGGCATGCAGACCTTCGACCAGGCTCTCGTGGCGCTGCTTGAGCAGGGCACCATAGACCTGCGTTCGGCGACCCAGGCCGCTTCGAACCCGCACGACTTGCGCGTGGCTCTGCAAAAGCGCGGTCTCGTCGGCTCTGCTGCCAGGTTCTGACAGAGCTCAGAGGCTCGCCCAGGCGTGCACGAGCGGGTGCCCAACCAGAACCGTTATAAGGGTCCCGGCCGCGATGAAGGGCCCGAAGGGGATCTGGGTCCGCCGTTGCACCTTGTGCAGGGCTAGCAATATGGCAGCGGGCACCCCAGCTACGACGAAGCTGACGAGGAAGGCGACGAACGCCTCGCGGTAGCCGATCCAACCGACGAATCCGCCACACAATCCGGCAAGCCGGACGTCGCCGAATCCAATGCCTTTCGGCACGGCGTAGAACAGCGTGAAGAAGGCAGCAAAGGCGACCGCGCCGCAGATGACGGCTGCCAAGAGGGCGGACCAGCGGTGGGTCCCCGCCGAGGCGAGAACGAGGAGCGGCACCCCCAGTCCGGCTGTGGCGTACACGATCGGCGAGGGTATCCGCAGGTGCTCGATGTCGATGGCGGATATCGCTACCAGGCTCGCCGCCAAGAAGCAGTAGGCGGGCAGCTCCCATATTGAGCCGAGCCGCCAGGCGAGCAGGACGAAAAGGACTCCCGTACCGAGCTCCAACAAGGCATCCCGGGCCGGGATGTGCGCTCCGCAACGCCGGCAGCTGCCCCGCAGGATCAGATAAGAGACAACGGGGATGTTGTCGTATGGCGCGATGGGCGCACCGCAAGCATCGCAGCGTGAAGGAGGCGCCACGATCGACTCCTTGCGGGGGATCCTGTCAACGACGACGCCGACAAACGAGCCCATTACCAGCCCGATGACGCCGGCCACCACTTCGGCTATCGGCGACATCAGAGATTGGCGACCCTCTCCTCGATGCCGATCCGCCCGAGCACGAGAGCTGAGGTCACACGCACGATTTCCCTCCTGCCCGGCTCGTCCGGGCGACGCCTGGCGTACGCTATCCGAGCTATCATCGACACGTACCGCGCGAGTTTGAACGCTCAGCGCACTGAAGCGCTGCTCATCGGGGAGGGAGGGAGGCGCATGTTGAGCGCTGTCGGAAATGATCGAATAAAGAAACCTCCCCGTGCGCCCGATGGTAATAGGGGATGAGTACCACCGAACAGACCACGACGACCGCCGGGCGACGGCAAGTATCACCTTCCAAGGCGGAGGTTGCTGAGGCGCGGGCGCTCGCGAAGGAAGTCGGGCTCGAGTACGTCGACCTCGAGCGCTACCCGCTCAATGCGGCCGCGACCTCCTTGTTGCCCCAACAGGCCTCCCGCCGCCACCACGCGCTGGCCGTCGGTTGGAAGTTCGGAACACCGGTTGTGGCCGTCGCGCGACCCGACAATGTCATGGCGATGGACGACCTGAGGACTGCTATCGGTCGCGACATCCATGCCGTCGTCGCTTGCGAGAGCCAGATCGACGCCTACATAGATCGCATGTACACGCGGGCCGAGACGTCGGCGCCCGCCCCCAACGGGCGTGGTTTGCGAGGCTCGACCGACGGCGCAGCGAAGTCACAGTCCACTGCCACGGCCCCTTCGGCGGAGGCGCCTACAACGGACTCGACTGGGCCGGTAGTTCCAGAGCCACCGGCGCGTCCTCCAGTACCGGAGCCACCCGCACCTCCTCCTGACACTGTCCCGTCCACGAGGGCAGGCGGCTCCCGGCACGCAGCCGAGAAGCAGCCGAGCGAGCCCACCCTGCATCTCGTCCCCGAAGAGGCAGAGGCAGCTGAGCCCACCGCGCTCACTCCGCCTGCCGACGAAGAGGCCGAGGCGCTCCTCGCCGCCTCCAAGCTCCTAGAGGCGACCACGGCGGGCAAGGCGAAGGCTCCTGCTGAGGTCGCGAAGTCGACGCCGGGCCTCGCCGAGCTGCTCATGAGCTCCGGCCAGGTCACGCGCGAGGAGATGGAAGCAGCCCTGCGCGAGCAAGCGGCTACGGGGCGGTCGCTCGGCGACATCTTGAGCGAGCTCGGTCTCGTCTCAGAAGAGGACCTCATCCGTGCCTCGGCCGCCGAGGCCGGTATGGAGTTTGTCGACCTCAACGAGCAGCCGCTCGACCCTGAGGCGACAAAGCTGATCCCGGAGTCCCTCGCTCGTCGCCACCGCGTGCTGGCTCTCGGCTACCGGGGCGACACGCCGATCATCGGCATGGCGAACCCGTCCGACGTCTTCGCGGTCGACGACCTGCGAACACTGCTCGGCACCGACATTCAGATCGTGGTCTGCAGCGCAGGCCAGATAGCGGAGTACCTGTCGCGCGTCTACCGCCACGACCGGGAGACGACGCTCGCCGCCCAGACGGCGGCGTCGCAGACCTCTGCCGGCGACGAGACGAAGATCACCGAGCTCACCGACCTCCACGCCGTCGTCGAGGACGCCCCGATCGTCAAGTACGTCAACTTGATCCTCCGCCAGGCCCTCCAAGAGCGCGCCTCGGACATCCACATCGAGCCCACCTCCGACGACCTGCGCATCCGCTTTCGAAATTGACGGGGTGCTCCACGAGGTCACCCGCTCTCCGAAGGCGATCCAAGGCGGCGTGACGACACGTCTCAAGGTGATGGCGAGCCTTGACATTGCCGAGCACCGCGTCCCCCAGGACGGGCGCATCACCCTCACCGCTGGACGACGGGAGATCGACCTCCGCGTCGCGACCCTGCCGACGGTGCACGGCGAGAAGATCGTGCTTCGCGTGCTCGACAAGTCGAGCGCCTCCCTACAGCTTTCCCAGCTTGGGTTCCTGCCGACAGTCGAAAAGCGTTACGAGGTCGCTTATCGCAAGGCGTACGGGACGATCCTTGTGACGGGACCAACCGGGTCCGGCAAGTCGACGACGCTGTACGCGACCTTGAACGCTCTCAACTCCCCAGAACGAAACCTGATCACAGTCGAGGATCCGGTCGAGTACCAACTACGCGGCGTCAGCCAAGTCCAGGTCAATCCCAAGGCCGGTCTTAACTTCGCCAATGCCCTTCGCTCTATCCTCCGCTCCGACCCCGACGTCGTCCTCGTCGGCGAGATCCGTGACCGCGAGACAGCTGTGATCGCGATCGAAGCCGCCCTTACCGGCCACCTTGTGCTCTCGAGCCTCCACACCAACGATGCCGCCGGCACGCCCATGCGCCTGGTGGAAATGGGGGTCGAGGCGTTCCTCGTCGGATCAGCACTCGACTGCGTTCTGGCTCAGCGCCTTACCAGGCAACTGTGCGAGAACTGCCTGGAGGACTATTCCCCGACAGTCGAGGACCTCGAGCTGATCGGGTTCACAGAGGAAGACGAACCGCCAAACGGGAAGGTCCGCTTCCGGAGGGCCGTCGGGTGCCAAGCATGCAGCCGGACCGGCTACCGGGGACGAATTGCGCTTCAGGAACTCCTACTTATTGACGAAGAACTCGAGCGGGCAATCATCGCCCACGCTTCGAACGACGACATACAACACCTAGCCCTCGAACAGGGGATGGTTCCATTGCGGCACGACGGATTGCGCAAAGCGGCGCTCGGCATAACGAGCCTCGAAGAGATACTGAGGGTGGTCGTATGAGTCCCGATCGTAGGTCGCCAACCGAATGGTCAAAGCGCCTCGCCGAGACATTCGTCAGCGCGGGACAATTCCTGGAGACATCGCCGTTGCCACTCTCTCAGAAGCGGCCTCTGCCGGCCGCCCCGTCGCAGCGGTCCTGGCCGCCCGAGGGCTGGTGGAACCGGCCTCGTCGCTAGCCGAGCTCTCGCGCATCTCCGGAGTGCCTTCTGTCGACATCTCGGCCAACCGCCCCATGGGCGAGGCCTTCCGATTGGTACCCGAACTCTTCGCCCGCGAGCTCATGGTGATCGGGTACAAGCTCGAGACCGAGGGCCTCACTCTTGCCTGCGCTGAGCCTCTCGACATCTCGCAACAGCGTGAGGTATCGGCATTCCTGGGAATAGAGGTCTCCGGCTGCGTCCTGGCTGACCCGGTGGCCCTGGAGCAGCTGATGAACGCTGTCTACCCGCGCCTTTCATCGCCCGAGGACGCAACATCGAAAGCCCAAGCGGCTTCCACCGTAAGTACCCAGGCCTACGCGCCCGCGCCAGCCGATTCCTCACAAGCGACGCCGTCATCAAGCCCGGTGATGAACCTACCGATGCAGGTTCATCAGCCCGTCATGTCGGGTGCGCCTACCGCTCACGACATCCGCTCCAACGGGGCGGGAGGCCCAGGATACGACGCGGCCGACTGGCAGGCCGACTATACCGCCGATGTCAGGCACACAGATCTGCCTGGTGGATCGGGCGGCATGCCGGATATGGAGCCATTCGTACCAAGTCTCAATCCCGACGGCAGTCTCGACATCGACGAACTGCTCACCTATGCGGTGCGAAATGGCGCATCTGACCTTCACCTGGCCAATCAGCTGCCGCCTGCTATTCGAATCGACGGTTCCTTGCGGCCCATCGAGGGCCTCTCGCGCCTCGACAACGAACAGATTCGAGAGATGGTTTACCGGATCCTCACCCAGGGTCTGCGTGAGCGCTTCGAGGCAGAACATGAGCTCGACACTGCCCACACGATCATGGGCGTAGGACGTTTCCGCGTCAATCTCTTCCAGCAGCGGGGCTCCATCGGCACGGTGATGAGGGCAATCCCCCACGAGATCCCTCCCTTCGACACTCTCGGCCTACCCGCAGTTGTTCCAACACTTGCGGAGCTCCGCCGCGGACTAGTACTGGTCACAGGTCCCACCGGGTCCGGCAAGTCGACAACTCTTGCCTCGTTGGTCAATATCATCAACCAGTCGAAACCGCTGCATATCGTTACCGTCGAGGACCCGATCGAGTTCCTCCACAGCCACAGCCGTTCTATTGTCAACCAGCGCGAGGTCGGTTCGGACACTAAGTCCTTTGCTGAGGCCCTTCGCCATGTCCTCCGTCAGGACCCCGACGTCATCCTCATAGGTGAGATGCGCGACAACGAGACCATCGCCACGGCTCTTACGGCAGCCGAGACCGGCCACCTCGTGTTCGCGACCTTGCACACCCAAGACGCACCCCAGACAATCGACCGTATCATCGACGTCTTCCCGAGTGGCCAGCAGGGCCAAATTCGTATCCAGCTCGCCGCATCCCTGGAAGCCGTCATAACACAGCAACTTGTCCTGAGTGCAAGCGGCTTCGGCCGAACCCCCGTTGCAGAGGTGATGATCTGCAACCCCGCGATCCGTAATCTCATCCGCAGTGCGAAGACGCACCAGATCTACTCGCTCATCCAGACCGGCGCGGCACAGGGCATGCAGACCATGGACCAGGGTCTGGCCAAAGCAGTCCAAGCTGGCACCATCACTGAAGCAATGGCCTTCGACCGATGCCACGATCCCAGTGAGCTTCGCGACTACCTGAGGCAGCGATGAAACCCACTAGCAGAATCTGGGGGAACGAATAATGCCCACGACGACCTTTGACTACAAGGTTCGCGACGCTGATGGCAGACTCGTCAAAGGTCAGCTAGAGGCCGACAGTGTGCCTTTGGTCGCGGCTCGGCTCAGAGACATGGGCTACGCCCCAGTCGAGATCAAACCTGTTTCCCTGAACCTCAAGCGCGAGATCAACATACCCGGTCTCACCGACCGGGTCGCCCTCAAAGACGTGGCACTCATGAGTCGTCAGCTAGCGACCATGGTTGCCGCTGGACTGACCCTCGTCCGTGCACTCGGAGTACTCGCGGATCAGATCGAGTCCAAGCCGCTACGCGAGGCGATGCTCCAAGTCCGTCAAGAGGTCGAGCAGGGCTCTTCACTGTCGACCTCCCTCGAGAAGCTCCCAAAGGTGTTTCCGCCGCTATACATAGCCATGGTCCGCGCCGGGGAGGTCGGCGGACAGTTGGACTCAGTCCTGCTCAAGCTCTCATCAACACTTGAGAAGCAGGTCGAACTCCGTCAGAAGGTTCGCTCGGCTATGGCCTATCCAAGCATCGTCTTTTGTGCGGTCATAGTCATCGTCACTGCGATGATGATATTCATCGTCCCGATCTTCAAGAAGCTCTTCACGACGCTGAACGGCACCCTACCCCTGCCCACCCGAATCGTGATAGGGATCTCGAATGTCGTGGCAAGTGTTTGGCTACTCGTGGTCATAGCCACGATTGTTGCCATAGTGGTCATCATGCGGCGCTGGATCGCCACACCGAGCGGCCGAAGAAAGTGGGATGCACTAAAGCTCCGACCGCCCGTGTTCGGCCCCCTGTCGCACAAAGTCGCGCTGGCTCGCTTCTGTAGCACCTTCTCCTCGCTCCTCTCCGCCGGCGTTCCCGTCATTGAGGCGCTGGACATAGTTGCCGCTAACGCAGGGAACCAGGTCGTCGCCGATGCGCTCGTGGGCGCCCAAGACGGAGTTCGTGAAGGCAAGAACCTGTCTGCGATCCTCGCTCAGTATCCCGTCATGCCAATCATGTTGACGCAAATGATCGAGACCGGTGAGGAATCGGGCGCGCTCGACGACATGCTCGACAAGGTGTCGACCTTCTACGACAACGAGGTCAACGCGACTGTGGATAGCCTGACGTCGATTCTCGAGCCCCTGATTATTCTGTTCATGGGCGTGTGCATCGGGGCTATCGTCATCAGCCTTTATCTGCCGATGTTCGACTACGTCAAGCTCCTGCAGCAGCCGGGAGCCTAAAGCAAGGTCCCATGGCGGAAATAGTCGAGCGACCTTGCTTCAAGCCAGTGCTTCTTGAGGCTCAAGAAGTGTTGCCGGATTGCCGATGCAAGATTGTGTGCACATGGAATCGAGGCCTGACGAGCGCTCCATGGGTCACCGTTGCGCCTGCGTTCGAACTCGTCGGAAGGCTACCCCGCATGATTAAGAGTACCTATAGCACTGTGGGTTCATTCTCGGCGTCAGGAGCATTGTGATGGTTACGCGACGTGTGAGTGTCGAGATCAGCAGCACCGCGGTGCGCATGGCTGAGGTGGTCGCGGGGCACGGTCGCCCCGAACTCATCCGGCTGGGCCAAGTCGCCCTGCCCCCACGGGCCGTCATCGACGGCGTGATCCTTGAGCACGCTGTGGTTCGTACAGCGCTAGAACGCTGTATGAAAGAAGGCGGTTTCGCTGCTGGGGACGTCCACCTCGGGATCGCGGGACTCAGAGCGATCACACGCGAACTCGAAATGCCGCTGTTGCCCGACTCGGAGATCGACTCCGCCGTCCGGTTGCAGGCTCTTGACGTCATCCCGTTCGCCATCGACAAGGCGCTCATCTCAGCACGTCCGCTGGAAGAGACGGTGGGCGCCAACGGGATGCCGGAGCGCAGGGTACTTGTAGCGGCGGCGCACCGCGACCTAGTAGACCCTCTAGTCCAGATCACGACCGCGGCTGGTCTCACCCCTGTCAGCGTCGAACCTACGTCTTCAGCGATGATCCGGTCTCTCTTCGATCCGGAATCGGCTACCAACGGTCCCGAAGCGATCGTTTCGATCGGTGCGGATCTGACAAAGGTGGCAGTCCACGAGAACGGCATTCCCCACTTTGTTAGGACTATCGCCGAGGGCGGTGATGCCGTTACCGCCGCCATCGCCGGTGCGCTCGACTTGCCGTTGGCCGATGCTGAGAGCCTCAAACAGAATCTGGATGGCGGGGCGCCTCACGTCAATGTTGCGCTCGGCGCTGCCCGCGACGCATCCATGTCGCTCATAGGCGAGCTGCGCAGCTCGATTGACTACTATGCGACCTTGACCGGGCGCAGCCCTGTGCGCCGTGTCGTGATCTCGGGTGGCGGGTCACGCTTATACGGTTTCGCCGAGCAGCTGCAGCAGCAACTTCGTCTCCCAGTGTTCTCTGGCAGTGCGCTCAGCCGTATCGACTGCTCACGCTTGCGGCTGCCCGACCACGAGATCACCCGGATCGATCCATCCGTCGCCGTCGTAGTTGGCCTTGCCCTCCCCGGGTTGAAGGACGTCAAGGAACTAGACCTGCTCCCGCCAGAGGTGATCCTCGGACGCAAGCGCAGGCAGCTCGAGCGTGCCATCATGCTGGTGGCAGTGCTCCTTGTCCTCGTCATGGTGGGGCTGGGCGCGATGCGCTTTTTGAAGGTGCACAACGCCGAGAACCAGGTCTCAAGTCTCACGAGCCAAATCGGGGCCCTGAACTTGCAGATCCCGAGATACGACAAGGTCCAGCAGGAGCATTCCGAGATCCTTGACCTGGCGGCGATCAGCAATCCCATTGTGAACCAAGAGGTTTACTGGCCCGGCGTCCTAGGTGCCCTGCGCCATGTCACTCCGAGTGGCGGCAGTATTCTCACCTTCTCCGCCAGCGCCGATCCGCCCCAGGCCGCAACTGTCGGCACAGCAACTCACCCCGCGCCAGCGGCACTGTCCCCGGCACAGACCCAGATTGCAACCGTGAGCATCTCGCTCGCAACCGTGGCTGGCTACACGTACTTCCGCAACTGGTACTACTCCGTATCGGGGTCCGGCAAGCTGACCGTCAATGGGTTCAGCGGCCTCACGAAAGCCAACACGACGAACGTCACCTACTCCGCCACAATCGGAGTCACAGGTGAAATCACTTCCATTCGCGGAACGAATTCAAGGTGCCAGCATGAACGCACTCAAGAACTTGAACTTTGACCTGCTGAAGTCGAAGGTCGTGCTGATCGTCACTGGTGGGGTGGTAGTTCTCCTCCTCGTGTGGTGGTTCGCATGGATGACCCCTGAGGCCAACAAGCTGGCCTCGGTACAGCAGCAGGTCGCCTCTGACCAGGCGAACGTGTCCCAGCTCAACCTCGAGCTGACGACTCTAAAGGCCGAGAAAAAGCTCGTCTTGAAAGAGCTCCCTTACCTGAGGCTTGTGACGACGGCCATCCCGCCGACCGAAGACCCGCCTGGCATCGTGGATTCACTCAACAACCTTGCAAACCAGACCGGCTGCAGTCTGCTCACGGTCACCCCGTCGGATGAACCGACCCCTACAAGCACGGCTGGGCTCTCCACGATACCGGTCACACTTTCCGTTTCGGGAGTCCACAGCAACATCTTCGCCTTCCTCTCAGGCTTCTACTCGATGAAAAGGCTCATGACGATCTCCAGCGTCAGCCTCGGCCCGAGCAACGCCGGGAACGCCAACATCCTCGCCAATGGTGATGGACAGCTGTACACCTTGAGCGTGTCTGCCGACGCCTACACGACCTACGTCACCCCGACGCCCACGGCCTGACGAGCCCACATCCCGCTTACTGGACCGATTCGCTCGCATTGCGAGCTATACCTGTTGCATGGTCAAATCCCGCTTTCCGATCATGGTCAGCCTCCTGCAACGACATGGGAGAGGATCGACTCGAGGGCGCGGTGCTCAGTCAGCTTCGACAGCTACAACGTCGAAAACCCAGAGACCTCAGGGCGCCTGCTGAGTTCGTCACCCCGTGATCGCGGGCACCGGCTATCGGGAGCTTTCGCCAGGCGGGAGTGTGCAGTCGACATTGAAGTGACCGGCGCGGTGCCGGTGGGGTGGCAGGTGTGGGACTCTCGCAACCCGCACTACCATCTGCTCTTGGTGGTTACCGATGTCCGAGTCGAATGGTTTTACGATAGGAAGGTCACCAACTACGTCTTGCCCGATGGCACGGTGATTCGCGAAGGGACTCAGCACAGTCACTTGTTGTCGATCCATTACCGCATTAAGGACCATTACCGTGAGCAGTACGGACTCACTGATTTAAGGCTGCAATTCCATGAGGTCAGCCGACCAGCCAGGGGCCGAACCGCTCGCCGTTGACCGTGCCAGTGGACACCAGGTCAGTTCGGTGTTTCTCTGCACAACCATCTGTCATCTCACAAGCGAGCCACAGCACGGGCCGGGAGCGACGTGCTCAGGCAGCGAAAACAGGGGACTCTCGCAAGTACGCCCATCAGATGACTCAGCTGAAAGCCATCTGAGGCGACCCCCAGTTAGTGGTCCAGTTGGACCAGTCAACGGGGACCCCTCACATCAGCGTGCTCGTCGCCGGTTACGCCGTCAGGATGGCGAACCACTACCACCTCACTTTGGAGCCACCCTTCGTGCAGACACCAAGGACGCCAGGGCACTTCAGAACGCTCGCTTAGCCGCTGGCATCTCCCTCGAGTACCTTGCGGGAACAAGTGGCGTGGATGTCGAACGACTGCGAGGGGCTGATCGACCCGATGCGTGGAGACCTGACCAGCGAGGAATGGTTGGGGCTGGCCGTGGTCCTCGAGGGACACAACCCTGCCTTTTGCGGGCCCAGCAGATAAAGAAAGGCATGGTGAAGTCGCTCTGGGAGCCTGGGCAAATACTCGAAAGCGCTAGGCACCTACTTCTCCCCCGGCGACTGCGCTAACGAGGACAACTAGCTGCGCCTTTTGAGCGCACTGCGAATTCACAACGTGATCTGCTGAGATTTTGGGGCCTGTTGAGCAGCACGAGGGCTGTCGTTTGCCAGCGAGAAGGGACCAGCTAGCCGCTGGCTTTGCCAGTGGCATGGGACCACCCCCGTTACCAGTCATGGGACCACCCTGAGCATCCACCAACACCGGCCGAAGACAGCTTCGGCTGGGCCTTCGAAGCCATCGCTGAGGAGGCCCCATGGTGTTCAGGGAGGTAAGCGTGGTCCAGATCAAAGAGGCGCTCCGACGCTGGCTTTTAGGTGAAGGCGAACGCCCCATCGCCCAAGGGGTCGGCATCGACCGCAAGACGGCGAGGCGTTACATCTCCGCTGCCGTTGAGCTCGGGCTCGACCGCCAAGGTGGCGAGGACCAGCTCAGCGACGAGCTGATCGGCCAGGTGGCCGAGAAGGTGCGCCCCCACCGTCCAGATGGCCACGGCGAGGCCTGGGAGAAGCTTCTCGGAGAAGAAGAGCGCATCAAGGCCTGGGTGAAACAGGACCTCACCGTCGTCAAGATCGGGATCCTCCTTGCCCGCCGTGGTGTCGTTGTCCCGCACCGGACTCTGGCACGCTTTGCCACAGAGCGCTGCGGGGCGGGGCGAAAGAGAACAACGGTCCGTGTCGACGACCCGCCTCCGGGCATAGAGCTGCAGGTGGACTTCGGACGTCTTGGTCTCGTCCCTGACGGCGAGCGGCGCCGTGTCTGTCACGGGCTCATCTTCACCGCTGTGTTCAGCCGTCATCAGTTCGTCTGGCCGACCTTTGGCCAGACCACAGACGACGTCATCTCTGGCTTCGAGGCCGCCTGGGCTTTCTTCGGCGGGGTGTTCCCGGTCGTCATCCCCGACAACATGTCTTCGATCGTCAAAAAGGCCGAGAACACCGCTCCCCGCTTCAACGACACCTTCTTCGAGTACTCGCAATCGAGGGGCTTTGTCATCGACGCCGCTCGCGTCGCCACCCCGACCGACAAGCCGAGGGTGGAACGAGTCGTCTCTTATGTGCAGAAGAACTTCTTTGCCGGAGAGAGCTTCGTCGACCTTGCCGACTGCCGAGAGCGGGCCGAGATCTGGTGCAAGAAGACCGCCGGCATGCGCATCCACGGCACGACCCAGTGCCGCCCGGCGGAGATGTTCTGTCTCGAGGAGCTCCCTCGTTTGGGCCAGCTCCCCGGTCAGCCCTTCGACATCCCCCACTGGTCAGAGCCGAAGCTGCACCGCGACTTCCATGTGGAGGTGGACAAGGCCCTCTACTCGGCCCCCCACCAGCTCGTCGGCAGGCACCTAAAGGCAAGGCGCGACTCAAAGACCGTGAAGCTGTACTTCCGCGGAGAGCTCGTGAAGTTGCATCCGAGAAAGCCACCCGGCGGGCGCTCGACCGATCCGGCCGACATGCCGAGCGGGAAGGAGATCTACGCGACAAGAGACCTCGACCGCCTCGCCCACATGGCCAAAGGCCACGGGGAGGCGATCGGCACCTATGCGAAGGCGATCTTGGACACTCCGCTTCCTTGGACCAAGATGCGCCAGGTCTATCGCCTCTTGGGACTGGTGAAGAAGTGGGGCCCGGACCGGGTCGAGTCGGCCTGTCGGCGAGCCCTTGAGGCAGAAGCCATCGACGTGAACCTCATAAGCCGCATGCTGGAGCGCGCCAAGGAAGCCGCCGAGCCCGACGCCCGGCCCGAGCCGGTCGTGGTGCAGGGACGCTTTGCCCGAGATCCTTCTGAGTTCTCTCTGAAGCAGGCGAAGAGATGACCGCCCCCGCACCGAGCGTGCCGGCAGAGCTCAAGGTGCTCATGCGCCGGCTCCGCCTCGGACGCTTGTTGGACACCTTGCCCGAGCGCCTCGCTCTCGCCCGCAGTCACGAGCTCAGCCACGTCGAGTTCTTAGAGCAGCTGTTCTCAGACGAGGTGCAGCGCCGCGATGCCGCCTCGGCAGGGCTTCGTGCCCGGGCGGCCCATCTCGATCCCCAGATGCATCTCGAGGCGTGGGACGAGACGGCCGCGGTCAGCTATGACCGGGCGGTGCTCTCTGAGCTCGTGTCGCTGCGTTTTGTCGAACAAGGCCGCAACGCCTTGATTTTGGGACCAGTCGGAGTGGGAAAGACGTTTATCGCCACGGCTCTCGGCCACATCGCATGTCGGCGACGCATCAGCGTGCACTTCGAACGCGCCGACCGTCTCCACAAGCGCCTTCGAGCAGCCCGCCTCGACGCGAGCTACGACGCCGAGATGCGAAAGCTCATCGGGGTCGAGCTTTTGATCCTCGACGACTTCGCCCTCCAGGCCCTCGATCCGACCGAGACAGCCGATCTCTACGAGCTCGTCGTCGAGCGCCACCACAAAGCGGCCACGGTGCTCACCTCGAACAGGGACCCTGTTGAGTGGCTGGCGGTCATGGCCGATCCGCTCCTCGCCCAGTCCGCCGTCGACCGTCTGAAAAGCGCCGCCTGGGAGCTCGTCATCGAAGGAGAGTCCTACCGCGGACGGGAGAAGCCGCTCATCGGTCCCGGTGAAAACGAACCTTCTCCGACGCGGCGCCGTCGCTCTACTTGACACCTTGCTTGACTGCCGAGATCATCTCGTCAGCCGGTCGATGTGGACGCGACGTGGTCCCATGCTTCTGGCAACGGCCTGGTCCCTTAAGACTGGCAAGCGACAAGGGCTTCGGCACGACCGAGCTCGACCTAAGTTGGTCCCGGATTCCGTCTTGGCTTCTTGTAGACCCTGAACCACTCCGGCATTGTCCATCCGGTCGTCGTCGAGTGGTCGCCGGCATGACGACTCGAGGACCCCCCGTCAGATGGTCTGTCGCGCTCGGGGACTGCCTTCAGATTCTCTCTGTCAACAGGAGTCGAGATTCTTGCCTCGCTATTGCATCGTGGGCGAGGTCTGTCGAACTCGGAACCTTCGCCCTTCTGCGGAAGAGGCACGCACAACCCTGCTTGGCGACACGCGCGGGGAGCTGGCGACGTCACCAAAGTGGCCCTTGGCTCTAGCCTCTGGTCACAGCGCCGACAAGCGGGTGGGAACATTACGGCTCTCTAGTACCAGGAATCACTCGTCCGATCCCGCAAAGACAAGAGCCCCCGCGACCCATGGTCGCGGGGGCTCTTCGTGATTCGATCTCCTGCCCGACCTACCGTCCCAGAGGCAATCGGTGCAGAAGATACCGTTAACTTGCTATCCGGTCGGGAAGCCCGTCGTTAGGAAACTGGTCGGTGTCCATGTGCTCGAGGCAGTGCACTGCGCGGACGTCGACGGCTTCAAGATCCCGTAGTAGGTGCCGACACCCGCAGTGCCTGAACCCCAGAGTCCGCTAGCTTGCGCCGCCGTCTGGTCCAAGATGCCCCAGCACTCGTTGGTGCCTTTGGACCAGGCGAGCAACTCGACGACATTGCCGTTCTTGACGTAGACCGAGATGACGTTTGTCGCGGTGGACTTTGCGGCACTTACGTACTGCAGCCCGGTGTCGACCTGACTGATATTGGAGACAGTGGCGTTGCTCGTGTCGAGGGCCGTGTACGTCTGGTTGTTAGCCTCGTAGTAGGTCTTGGCGCCTGTAAGGGCGGTCTGCAGGTTCGACTGCGCGGCCGTGTTGTTTGCGGTCTTGGTCACCGACAGGAACGTCGGGATTGCGATCGCGAGCAAGATACCGATGATAAGCAGGACGACGAGCAGCTCGATAAGCGTGAAGCCCTGCTCGCCCAGCTCTTCCATCCTGAGGCGCCTTGCACGGAGCCTCTCAGGAACGTTTTTCATTAATTGCTTCCTCCCTCGGGTCAATGGAAAGTGCTACCCGATTTAATATCGGCAGGTGCATCAGGATCTTTAGTCTTTTTCCGATAGATGGCCCGGACCGCTGGCCTGTCTGGGGGCACCATGGTGAAGGTCCCCAGAATCGAGCCAGCCGCGGCCTAGCGGGCCACTTCTTGACTTCTTAGGTGACGCTCTGCTCGAGCGAGCAGACCTCGTAACTGCGCTGATGGCACGGGGTCGTTAACAGCGGTCTCAAGACCGAGCCGGAACCAATGGGCCGCCCCAGTCCAGTTGCCCAGAGTCACATCGATGTCCCCTAGCCCTTGGAACGCTCCGAAATACCACCTGTCGCACGAGAGCGCACCGAGGAAGTCAGCGCGTGCTAGCCGGTACTGCTTGAGCGAGACGTTTGCGTTTGCCAGCAAGCTCCAGTTACGAGGATCCTTCGCGTCGCGGTCCAGGCTGACGATCGCCCAGTGTCGCGAATCGACGAGCAAGCCTCGAGCAAGCGAGGGTGGCGCAGTGACGCTGTCGAAAGCCTCTATCTGAGCGACCTCCAGTGAGGAGTCCGGCCAGTAGGGCATTAGCCGGCTCGCCTCTTTGGCGGCAGCCAGGTTGTAGGGCCGCCCACCTCCCGAGTTCGTGCCGTCGAACATGTAGGCGTCCCCGACGACCATCGTCACACCAAGAACGAGAGCCAGGATCAAAGACACAGCGGTAACGATGACGGGAAATATGGACCTCGCGCCCTCCCTCGCGGGAAGCGCGCGGGTGGTCGGCGCCAACGACGACGCGGTTGGCGGATCGGCTGATGCGCCGGCAGCCTTGTTCGTAATACCCATTGTCGCCGCCGCCCCGATAGCTAGAAACGCGAGGGGGAGAATGGCGACGTTGAGAGGCTCAACAAGGTCGACGCCGATTATCGCGGCGCCGAACCCGAGCAGGCCACAACGAGCCGTGAGCCGGGCGGCTCCGAGCAGCCAGCAGGCGAAGCAGGCCAGTCCGAGCAGGCCGGTCGTCACGGCGACCTCCACGAAGACGTCGTGACCGTCGGTCAGCACCTTGCCGACCAGGACATGTTGGTAGAAGGAAAGGGTCGCGGACGAGTCCATGGCGGTGCGGAGCTGTCCGGGGCCGGCACCCAGCAAAGGGTGGTGCATCACGTACTGAGCCCCTTGCCACCATATTCGCAGCCGGGTGCCGAAAGTGGTCTCGCCCGTTCCCGAAGCGACGCGCGAACCCAGGCCTGCGCCCCCACTCAGGAACGCAATGGCGTACCCGCCACCTACCAGCAAGGCGAATATGCCCCCGCGACGGACTCCATAGGAGTAAAAGGCGTAAGCGGCGAGCAAGACGAGGACCACTATCGCGAAGCGCTCGAAAGTGAACTCGAGCCCGATCGTGAGGAGAAGGACCGCCGCGCCCCAGCGCAAGGGTGCTCGGCAGGCTCGGCCCAAAACGAGTGCCAGGCCACCGAGGAGAAGAGCCTCCAGGTGGATCGGGTTCCCGAGGGCACCGTCCGCCTGCGTGCCGTCGAACAGGCCTAGGGCCGATCCTTGCGAGTTCGTGACAATCTGAAAGATAGCGAGGGCGGCGTTGCCAAGGGCACCGACGAGCAGGCCGGCAACTAGCCAGGGGCGGTCAGCTGGGCCCAAGGAAGCCCCGATGGCGAAGGCACCCGCGACTCCGAGCCAGAACAGCCAGCCCGTCCCCCACAGGTAGGGCCCGAGGATCCCGATTGCCGGTGATGGCGATAACAAGGCCGAGACGAGCGCCACGACGAGAAATGCCACCGCGGCTCTCGCTGGCCAACGCAGCGGCGACGAGCTACGCACTAAACGGGCTAGAGGAACGACACCGACGGCGGCGAAAACGAGCAGGACGGCGAATTTGGGCGTGAAGGTCTGTGAGCTCACCTTGGGCGAAAAGGCCAAGGCAAGGACGGTCGCGCCGAAGCCGGCGAAGGCACCGAGTCCACTTACGCTCGTGGAACGAAAGCCGAATCCGACCTCGCGCGACAACTGCGTTGTCGTCTCGGGCGCGGCAAATTCCACATTGTCACCCCGGGCGAGCTCAGCTGGACTTGAATGGTCGGTGATGAGTCGTCCCGTCAAGTGGCTCCTTCCCGTCTTGACGTTAGCTGTCATACTCGCGACCGAGCTGATTCATTCACGCTATGTAGCTCGGCACATTTACTCTCTGACTGAAGAACCTCGTTTTGAGTGGATCCTGGTCTTCATCGCCCTCATCTGGGCAACGAGCTATGCCGCAGGGCTGCCGGATTCCGGGGGCACCCTGGTGCGTCGCTTCGCGAGGTCCTTCGCCGCCCTAGCGGCGGCCGACGTCATCATCTCTGTGCTGCAGCTCTTCACAGGGGCCCAGCTCCTGCCCCGTTTTGTCGTCTTCGTGGGATCTGCCATCCTCGTGCCTGTCTTTGTGCTCGTCTCCGGACTGTCAACGGCGACAGAACGTGCCCGGGCGAACCTGGACCGAGTGGTCGCGGTCGTAGCCGGGGAGGAGGCGGAGCGGCTAACGCGGCGACTCGAGACAACACACGGAACGTCCAGTGCAGCTCATCACGACCGCCGGGCCCGACGAGGTCATGCCGACTCCCGAACAGGATGCCCCACTGGCACAGCTCGTAAGAGACAGCAACGCGAACCTTCTCGTGCTCGACCGGGAGTCCCAACAGCGAGAAGAGATCGTCACCCAAGCGGCCGAGCTCCACTCGCGGGGCGTGCGGATTCGAACGCTCTCGTTGTTCTACGACTCCTGGCTCGGCAAGCTACCGATCTCGGAGCTGGAGCGCATCTCGCTGCTGTTCGACATCAACGAGATCCACAGGCCCGCCTATGCGCGGGGCAAGAGGTTCTTGGACTTGGTGATAGGCATGCTCGGCATGTTCGCCTTCGCTGCGAGCGTTCCCTTTGTCGCCCTGGCTGACCTTTGCGGGAACCGCGGTCCGTTGTTTTACAGCCAGCCCCGTGTAGGCAAGGGCGGAGTCGTGTTCACGATCCACAAATTCCGGACGATGCGCCCCGGCAGCGCCTCCTCGACCTGGACAGCCGTGGACGACCCTCGTGTACCAAAGGTAGGCCGCCTGCTGCGGCGGCTGCATGTTGACGAGCTGCCCCAGATGTGGAACGTGCTTCGCCACGACCTGTCGATTGTCGGACCGAGACCCGAGCAACCGCACTATGTCGAGCTGCTCGCTCAGAAGATCCCCTTTTACGAGCTTCGCCACCTCGTGCGTCCCGGTATCACCGGGTGGGCACAGATCAAGTATGACTATGGGTCGAGCGACATCGATGCCCTCGAGAAGCTGCAGTACGAGTTCTACTACCTGCGTCATCAGAGCCTCAGTCTCGACCTGCAGATAATTGGCCGGACGTTGCGGACCGTCTTCGAGGATCAGGGACGGTGATAAGACCGATTCTTCTCAGTCGGCGGAGCCGACGAGCCTGAGCACCCCGGCTGTGAACTCGAGGTGGGCGCGCTCAAGCAAAGCGTGGGCCGCTTCGGCGAGTCGGGCGCGTTCGCGAGGGTCGCGCAGCTCGACAAGCACGTCCCTCCACTGTTCGACCGGTGCTCCTAGCGGCAGGAGCCGCCCCGTGACGTTGTCCTCGACTTGTTCTGAGATGCCCCCGACGGCAGTCGCAACCACGACGGAGCCGACGGCCTGTGCTAGCACGAGAGCAGCGCTCTGGGCAGCCCGCGAGTAGGGCAGCAATGTCGCATCCGAGCTCGAGACCGTGGCGACGAGCTCGCCCGCTGCGAGGAAGCGAGGGACAGTCGTCGCTCCAGGAAGAAAGTCCGGTGCTCCCTTTCCTACAAGTGCGAACCGCCAGCCATCGACACCCCCGGCTGCGAGATCCTCCACAGTCCCCGAGCCCTTGTAGTTACGGTGGAGGTTGCCGAAGAGCAGTGCCAGAGGTGTCGGTGACGGCTCTAGGACTGAGACCGCGCCGGCCCCGGCGGTGATCAGGCCGACGGGGATCGGCAGCGGAAGCACCGTCACGTCATCACGGCCTGTCTGCAGTCGGACCTGGCTGGCAACAAAGCGAGTGTGGGTGACGACAACATCGGCGCCCCGGAGAAGTCGAGCCATTGCCTGATTGGCACCTGGCACGTTGTGGGGCGGCGCAGGCTCGTGGGCCACAAAGACAACCGAGGTGCCGCCGCGCTCGAGCGGCTCGGGCCAGGCCCAGCTCGATCTCAGGAAAAACCGTCCCGTGCAACACTAGACAGCGGGGACGAAGCTCTCGTACAAGACGCCGGGCGGTGAGCGCGACCGCCAGGTACTCCGGTAGCGCACCACCCCTCCGCCCCGCTTCGTGTGTGCCGGGGACAGCGGTTGCGAGCTCCCGGCCGGCTCTAGTTACAAGTTCCACGCCCTCTCCCGCGTTCTGGAGCACGTGAACCCACGACTGGGTGCAGTGCGCGATCCCGCCACGGCCGAGCCAGTCCACCATGACGACCGGCCGCAAAGGGCGGCCCGTGCTCAAGACTGCGTCCTGGCGCCAGGAATGCTCGGAAAGGTCTCGTGAGTCATTGGCAAGAATCTATAGTTCCGGGCTCGAATGTCCTGAGATGCCCTAAAGCGCGTTCAGGCCACGTGACCGGCGCGCGATCAATCAGAGCGCGAAGAGTGCCTTCAGGGCCCATCTCCTTCGCCGGCGCTCCCGGAGGTGTCACGATATGTCTCGGTGAATTCCAGCCAACACTCATCGCCCCAGGTGCCGGATCACGATGCCTGCCTCCTCACCGTGACAGTGTTCTGACCGCGAGCCTGACTTGAGCGACACTCACGAGCAGGCAAGCCGCATCGCCTACGGTACGGCCGCCCGCTTCGTCGGCAGGATACTGGGAGCCATCGTCTCGCTCGTGGCGTTGCGAGAAGCGACCCACTACTTTGGCCCCCTCCAGTGGGGGCCTATCACCGTTGCCCTGGCCTGGGTGAGCGTCTTCTCCTTCCTGGGCAGTCCCGGCATAGCGACCCTCACGATGCGCGAGATCGCAAGGCCGAACGCGGATACCGGTTCGGTCTTCGGCAAGGCCCTAACGGCAACACTGGTGGTGTCAGTGGGTGCCGGTCTGGCCGCCCTCGCGCTTGGCCTACCGATCTACTGGGGCAAGACCGAGACCCTCGCGATGATCTTGATCCTCGTTCCCAGTATTCCCTTCATGGCCTTGACCATGGCCGGAGGATCAGTACTTGTCGGACGGGGCCGCAGCGGCCTGCGAGCGAGCCTCGACACGATATCTAGCGTCCTTGTGCTCGCGGCCACGCTCGTCGTAGTCGAAGGCCGCTTGGACTTCCGAGGTTACGCGGTCGCGTACCTCGCCGCCGTCATTGCAAGCGGTGTGGTGGCCTTGGCGCTCGCCGTGCGATTCATCCGGCCGAAGCTGCGCGGCAGCGGCCACGGCATGTCGACAATGTTGCGGGCGTCCCTGCCATTCGGTCAGTTCGACTTGTTCGCCGTCGTCTACGCGAGAGCGGACAGCATCATGCTCTTCCTCATCCGGGGAAGCCGCCCGGTGGCTTACTACGCCGTCGCCTACCAGGTTGCGAACTTTCTATTTGCCATGCCGGCAATGCTTTCCAACGCTCTCCTGCCCGAATTCATGGCCGCCAGCGAAGAGCGGCGCCAGTTCCTGGCACGACGGGCGCTGGACGTGATCCTCACCGTTGCCCTCCCCTTGCCCCTATTCGGGATCGTATTCGCTCGGCCCTTCGTCGTCTGGATCGCCGGGATGAGATTCGCCAGCGCGGGAGCGCCGCTGGCGATCCTGACTGGCGCGGGCGCGATTGCCCTTTTGAACGGCTACCTCTTCCAATTGGTCACTTTCGTTGGGGCAGAAAAGGGGCTTTGGCGAGTGATCGCCACCGTTACGACGGCGAACCTAGCGGGCAATGCCGTAGCCGTCACCTTATGGGGTGTGGACGGCGCCGCCGCAGTCATGATCCTGAGCGAGGCAATCGGGCTCGTCATGTACTGGAGGCTCTACAGGTCCAAGATGCCGAACCCGTTGGGTCGGCGATACCCCATGTGCGTCCTCGTGGCCACGTTCGGCTTGCTCATGACCTCCTGGGCTCTGCATGTGGGTGCTGGACTAGGCCCTGGAGAGGGTTTTGCAATCCTCCCGAGAGCCGCAGCTCTCGCTGCCATCTACGCCGCGTTGCTGAAGTTCATCACCCTCGTCGCAAGACAGTGGATCGGGCACCGTCACCGAGGTGCCACATCGATAAACTGAGCCGCCTCAAGACCACCTCGCCAACCCGGCCGACTCGGGCGCCAAATCATGGAAAACAACGCTGGCTCTGTTACGGTGACGTCGTGGTGAAGGGCAATCTCGGCACTCGTTTTCGAGATCCGACAACTCCGATGCCGGATGGATCCGATTTCACAGCCTGATAAGGCACCTGATGCCGACCGAGCGCATCCCCTCGTGAGCATCGGCCTACCGGTTTTCAACGGAATGCCCTATTTGGAAACGGCCCTCGACTCTCTGCTCGCTCAGGACGAATCCGACATCGAGGTCATAATAAGCGACAACGCCTCTTGGGACGCTACGGAGGATCACTGCCGCGCCGTGGCGGCACACGACACGAGGGTGCGCTACTCGCGAAACGAGGTAAACCTCGGAGCGACGGCAAACTTCCAACGTGTGCTCTCACTGAGCAATGCCCCCTATTTCGCCTGGGCGGCACACGACGACGCCTACTCGCGAGAGTTCATCTCCCGCTGCCTGGCGGGCCTGCGATCGCGGCCTGAGGCAGCCCTTTGCGTACCGGCACACCGGCGCATCGATGCCATGGGGACTCAGATATCAGTTCGCCAGGAGCCCTCTCAATTGGGCTCAGCAGATATCGGGACACGCCTGCGCGCCCACCTTTCGCGACGAGCATGGCTCACTATCTACGGCCTGTGGCGCAAGGAGATCCTGACCAGAATCGGCCCACCGCTCCCCGTCTGGGGCAGCGATGTGATCCTCGTCTGGCGGGCTCTGCTTGTCGCTCCCGTCGAGACGATCGACGAACCACTTGCCGACTACAGGGTCTTCCGGGAGAAGACGGCGGACGCGACAATGTTCGGCCTGACGGCAGCCGAGTCCCGCCTACATTTTCCCAATACGAGAATGCTCCAGGAACTGAAAGCGGCGACGGAAGGGCTCGGCCTAACCGAGAGCGAGAAGCAAACGGCCGCACGAGTCCTTCGTCGCTGGCGCCTGAGCCCGAGTTACCGGCAGCTGGCCTTTGCAGACCTCTGGCTGGAGTCTCGGAGGTACTGGTCGGAAGGAGCAAGGCTGCGAGCACTTGCCCTACTTCCGCCCATGGCGGTCCTCAGCCCGCAGATGGGCCTTAATGGCCTCAGGCAGGGCTGGAACAGTTACCGCGGGGCATCCAGGCATGTCAGTGACCGTCCGACGCGCCTGGATGGCGCCAACAATGGTGCCCGTTAGCCGGAACGGAAATGAGTAGCATCGTTGCTGCCATGAACTCGAGCGGGGACAAACAGATCGCTCGCAAGGAGCGAAGGCCACGTGATACCGAGACTATCCGGGACATGGCGGCTGATCCCGAGTCCGATAGGGTGCGTCGCGAGTGGACGGCTGTCGCGACCCGTCACGGATACTCGGTACAATTTCTCCTGGCTGGGTGTCCCGATCATTCAGCATCCCGAGGACATTGTCATCCTGCAAGAATTGCTCTGGCAAACGCGACCGGATCTCGTCATCGAGACCGGTATTGCGCACGGTGGTTCCCTTTTACTTTCAGCGAGCATCTTGAAACTGCTCGAGGGAGAGCGGGACGTATTAGGTGTCGACATCGACATTCGCGCCCATGCCCGTGCCACCCTATCCACGCATCCTCTCGCCGGCCTTATTTCGACTATCGAGGGTAACTCCGTCTCGCCTGAGGTGATGGACAAGGTGCGTGCCATAGCCGCGCGACACGAGCGCATCTTCGTGATCCTCGACTCCAATCACACCTACGAACACGTTGCGGCGGAACTGGCTCTTTATTCCGACTTCGTAAGCCTCGGCAGCTATCTCGTGGTGATGGACACGATAATTCGAGATCTTCCCACCGACGCGATCGGAGATCGCCCCTGGACCGCGGAGAACAGTCCTTGGACGGCCGTCGTCGACTTTCTTAGCTCCGATGACCGTTTCGTGGCTGACCCGGCGGTCAACGATCGACTTCTCGCTACGGCCGCTCCAGGTGGTTACCTTCTCCGCGTGCACTGACGCCAGCACGCAGGCGCGGCGGTCAAGCTCGTCGGGGACGAGTCGCCCGAGCCGGTGCTCCGCGTGATCAGCGGGCACTTTTGCTCTCCATGGGATGATTGCGACCTCGACGGTGCCACTCGTGCGCGTGCTTGGCGTATCGGCGGGAGTGGTCACGAACCGATGACAAACCCGGCTCGCCCTCAGCAGAGGCCGCGGCCTAGGTCGCTCGTATGGGCCATGTCGAAGTACGTTTCGGAACGACCCGAATGACCGTCGTTGTGTCTGGTGCTTCCGGCTTCATTGGACGGAGGGTCGATCACTTGGCAGATGATGAAGTGGTCGCGATCGAACACCGCTGGGAAGGCGCACGACATCTCCGCCGCCTTCTCCCGTCCAGGGTCGACGCTTGCATCCATCTCGCCTGGACGGCATCAACTGACGATTATCTGACGAGTCCGTCCTCCAACCAGGCGAGCTTCGATGCCTCGCTCGAGCTTGTCGAAGTGCTCTCCGAGCGTGGCTGCGGTCACCTCGTCGTTGCCGGCAGCTGCGCTGAATACGACGAGTCCGAAGGCATATTGGGCGAGGATGCGCCCCTTCGGGCCGACTCACCCTATGCAGAGTTCAAGATGAGGCTTCACCGGTACTTGGACGAGTTTGCCATCCCCTTTGCCTGGACTCGCCTTTTTGGCATCGTCGGCCCCGGAGAGGCGAAGAACCGTCTCATGCCGTCTGTGGTCCGGTCCCTGACGGCGGGGCGGCCGATGGCACTTTCCCCGGGGGACCAGGTGAGAGATCTCATCGATGTCGACGACACCGCGCGGGCCCTGCTCGCCCTCTCCCGCGGCCGTCAAGTCGGAGTCTTCAATATCTGTCGCGGGGAAGCTGTCGTCCTGAAGAGCTTCCTGCTACTTCTTGCCGAAGTGGCACAGGCAGACCCGACGCTGCTCCAGTTCGGGATTCGCCCCTACGGACCTATCGACCCGATGCACGTGGTCGGTGATCCGAGCCGCTTGCTGGCGGCAGCCCCTTTGTGGTCTCCCGCCTTCTCCACGGCCGACATAGCCGCGCGGATCGTCGGCGATGTCGACCGTGACCAGGGCGCTTGAACCGAGGCGGATCCTCTCGTGCATTGACCGTCGGCGGTCCAGCTCCGGGACCGGGTTATTGGTCGAGACGGGACCAGTCATAAGCAATTGCGCCCGAGTGAGGGTCGACTCGTTCGCTCCGGCTCGGGTCGTGCTCATGGGTGCAACAGTTCGCCATGACTGACATTTCGGCCATGCCCTTGAAGCCGTTCCAAAGCCCTGGCGGAATGACTGCGAGCGAGTAGTCGTCCGGGCCGAGGTAAACCTCCTGCAGCTCGCCACGGCTCGGTGAGTCCTCACGATCGTCGAAAACCACGAGTTTCACCCGGCCCCAAATGCAGGCGTAGTTGAGAGTCATGTCCCTGTGCCGATGCCAACCTTTGATGGCGTCGCGGTAGACAGAGCTGAAGTAGATCTCGCCGAAGGCGCTAAAGTGCGGGTCGCTCGCCCGGAGCATGTGGAAAACGGTCCCCCGCTCGTCAGGGATGCGACGGAGCGGAATGACCTGAAGGCCTTCGATCACCTGCCCTCCTTTCCTCGAGCGGCACGATCAGCTCTCCGCCGGAGTCGGTGAACCAGCGGAGCTGGGAACGCACCTCGTCGGCGAGGTTCCACACCAACACGGCGAGAACGTCGGGGCGGTGCTCGCGCAGGTGCTCGGGCGACCTCACCGGGATGCCCGTCCCAGGGATGATGCGAGACTGCTTGGCCGGGTTCCGGTCCACGACGTAGTCGATGGTGCCGTGATCGATGCCGGTGAAGTTGAGCAGGACGGTGGCCTTGGCAGCCGCGCCATAGCCGGCCAGTTCCCTGCCGGAGGCCCGCACCTGCGCAAACTGGTCGATGACCTCGGCCCGCTGTTCTAAGACCTCAGTCACAAAGCGACCGTAGGCCGCCGATGACTGCAGCGATCGTGAGGCCTCTGCCGCGAGAGCCGCCTCGGCGCGGGAAGTGGCCCTGATACCGACGCCCTTACGGGCGGTCACGCGCAAGGACCCGCCGTGCACATCGAGGCGCTCGCAATCTTGGATCGAGAGGCCGTGCTCACGAAACAGGTACGTCAAGGCGGACAACGAGTAGTAGAAGACGTGCTCGTGGTAGATGGTCTCAAACAGGGCACGGTCGATCAGGTCTATCAAGGAGGGCGTTTCCACGATGACGACGCCGTCGTCAGCGAGCACGACCGCCATCGCCTCTACCAAGTCATGGATCTGCGGTACGTGGGCGAGGACATTGTTGGCGTGTATCACCCGCGGTCTGTGACCCTCGCCCGCCAGCTGCGCCGCGAGCTCGCTGGTGAAGTACTCCACGCGGGTCTCGATCCCGGCCGCTTGAGCCACGCGGGCGACGTTCGCTGCCGGCTCCACCCCGAGAACAGGGACTCCCATTTGAAGGTAGTGACGGAGGAGGTAGCCGTCGTTGCTCGCGATCTCCATGACAAGGTCGCCTGGTCCGAGGCCGAAGCGGGCAACCGTGCTCCTCGCAAGTTGACCCATGGCGCTCACCATTGACTCGGAATATGACGAGAAGTACAGGTAGTCGTCGAACATGAGGTGGGGATCGACGGTCCCACTCAGTTGCATGACCCCGCACCCCGCGCATCCGACAACCGCCAGAGGGAAGTAGGCCACAGAGTCGCTTGGGAAGCTCACAAGGGCGTTAGCGAGAGGCTGGCGGCCCATGTCCAGGATCGGGAACAAGTCCGACCCGCAGATCCGGCAGGCACGCGCCAGGACGAAGTCGGACTCAGCCATGAGCCTTGTACCAGGCCACGGTTTTCTCCATTCCTTCCGCCATGGTCACCTCTGCCTGCCAACCGAGCCGGGCGTGGGCCGCCGACGCGTCCAGGTACTGCTCTGCCAGCTCCCCACTGGCATAGGCCTGGATGTCCGGCGCGAGGTCGGAACCCGTTACCTCCAGGATCAACCGCACGACCTCAAGGGCGCTCTTTGGCGCCTCGAGGGAGAAGTTAAACGGCGTTCCGCGAAGGGTGCTGTCAGCCCGCATCGCTGAGGCAAGCAGCAGATAGGCATGAGCAGCGTCCTCGGCGTATATGTAGTCCCGCACGGGGGTCCCGTCGGAACGAAGCACTGGCCTGCGCCCGTTGAGCACGTCTCGTATGACACCGGGGACGAGTCGGTTGAAATTGCGGTCGCCTCCGCCGAAGAGGTTGCCGCACCGCGCCACACAAACGTTGGTGGACCATGTGGTCGCGTATGTCTGGGCGATGAGATCGGCACAGCTCTTGCTCACGTCATATGGGCTGCGCCCATGCAGGGGGTAGTGCTCCCTATAGGGAAGCAGCTCGCTCGGCCCGTAAGCCTTGTCCGACGAGGCGACGACAACCTCTGGGTTGAACCCACCCAGGCGTGCGGCCTCGAGAACCGTCCACGTACCGGCGATATTTGTCTCGAAGGTGGACATCGGGCTCAAATTCGCGATCGGGACGATCGTCTCCGCGGCCAGATGGAAGACCGTCTGGACCTCGTACTCGGCGAGCACTCTCGCCACAAGCGCAAAGTCCGTGACGCTGCCCCTGCAAACGGCAATGCGGCAACGGAGATCTTCGACCTCGAGGAATGTACCCGGGACCGAGTCGCGCACTATCGCAACGACGTCCGCCCCGCGCTCGAGGAGCGCCCGCACCATCCACCCACCCAGCAGGCCCGTGGCCCCGGTCACAAGCACGCGGCGCTGGTACCAGGCCGGGTCTACTCCCACAGTTGCCATTGGGCGGCTCCCTCCTCCCAGAGCGACCGCAGCACTCTCACGTCTCGCAAGGTGTCCATGGGATGCCAGAAGTCGGTGTGGGTCATGGCCATAACCTCGCCCTCGGCCGCAAGGGGGGCGAGCACGTCGAGCTCCAAGCTCTGCTCGTCCGACTCGATACGTTCCAATACCTCCCGGCGCAAAACCATGAAGCCGCCGTTGATCCAGCCCTCCCCCACCTCGGGTTTCTCGACAAAGGCGGTGACTGAGCTGCCATCGAGCTCGACCCAGCCGAAACGAGCCGGCGGGCGGACGGCCATCAAGGTCACGAGGCGGCCGTGTTCGCGGTGGAATTCGACGGCTTTGCGGAGGTCCGCATTGGTGAGGCAGTCACCATAGGAGAGACAGAAGCTGTCGTCGGGAAGGTGTTCGGCCAGCCGCCGCACGCGACCGCCCGTGTTGGTGGCATAGCCGGTGTCGATTAGATCGACTGTCCAGTCCTCGGCGGTCGAACCGAGCAGCTTGATCTCTCCGGAATGGATGTCGACGGAAAGGTCGGAGGCGTGGTTCCTGTAGTTGAGGAAGTACGACTTGATGACCTCGCCCTTGTAACCGAGAGCGACCACGAAATGCGACATGCCGAACGCGCTGTAGAGCTTCATGATGTGCCACAAGATAGGCCGGCCACCGATCTCGACCATCGGCTTGGGCCGCGTTTCGGTCTCTTCCTGCAGTCTCGAGCCAAGTCCGCCTGCGAGGACTACGACGCGCACTGTGACCCCTTCCGGAGCGGCGCCAGCAGACACCGTGGCTTCGACGCAGTCATTGCCGGCTTGAGCTTAGCGGCGTGGGTCACTTTGCCGAGGAACCCATTGACCTGAGGATGCCGACCCGGCGGGTGGCTCTCCTGGCCCGGGGCGTTTGATAATGCCGCGGGCGAAGCCGAGCCCCCAAGCGGCGTGCATGGTGGGAAATGAGGCGAGCAGGATCGGTACCGTCGCCGGGTCCTCGATGAGCTCGAGCGCTCCTCGGGCAAAGATGACGACGACATAGGCAGTGAGCACCTTGCGACGCCACGGGCTGAGGAGGCCGGCAAACAGAAGGGGGACGGCCAACTGACGGTACGAGATCGAACCTGGGTGCTTGCGGATCGTGCGGGCGCGGTTATGGCCGTAGCGGTAGAACTGGCGCGCTAATGCTTGAAGCCCCTCGCGCCCGAGGTATAGGGACTTGATCGACGGGTCGAGGTAGACGCCCCCGTAGTCGCGGGCACGCCATGCGAGCTCGGCGTCTTCGTTCCCACCGGACCATTCGTCGTAGCCGCCCATCTCGCGGATCGTGACGGCCCGATAGGCCCCTAGATAGACAGTGTCGACAAAACGCGCCTCGCCTCCCTGGCGACGGAAGGCCGCCGGCCCGGCACCGAGGCGCGACGTCATCGCAGCCACGATGCCGCGCTGGCGGGCGTCATGGGCTTCGTATCGCATTTGCCCGCCGACGATGGCTGCGCCCGAGCGTTCGAGAGCGAGAACGCAGCGTTCGACGTAGTCCGGCGCTAGCGCAGTGCGGGCATCGACGCGCACTATGACATCGCCAGTGGCCTCGGCGATGGCCGCGTTCAAGCCCGCCGGCCGTATCCCCCTAGGGTTATCGACGACTCGGACGCCAACGAACGAGGCAGCAAGAGTCCTCGTCTCGTCGGTGGACCCGCCGTCGGCGACGACAACCTCTGCCACGGGATAGCTCTGCTCTGCGACAGCACGAAGACATCGCTCCAGCTGCGCCTCCTCGTTGAACACTGGCAGGATGATCGAGACGCGCGCACGAGCGCCGGAGGATTCGCCCTCAGTGACATTTGTTCCTGGTGACATCGCCGACCTCCCGGCCTTCAAGCTTGCCAGCCGACAGCAGTACTGCCGACGATGCTCGAGCGGTGCCTCTCGGGCGAGGAGCCCTACGCAGTGAGAACGGCTCGCCCGGAAAGGCCGGCAGGACTTAGACGAGCGGCCAGGGATAGGCCCTGTAGTCGTCACGAGGGGCGGGAAACCGCCGCTTTCGCAAGAGCGAGACTGATCGGCGTCGCAGAGCCTGGCGCTCGTCGTCCTCGAGCAGGCTAGCTACGGACTCGGGTATCGCCTCGGCCACGGTCTCGCAGCCGAGCAGAACCTCAGACGGCAGCTCCTCGCCGGCGAAGTCCCACATCACCGTTCTGAGCTTGGCCTCCACATGGAAGCACAGCCCGTGGTCGATGCCCCAGAGCCGGCCGTCCAAGTCTTTGAGAAGATGGCCGCCCTTGCGATCGCCGTTGTTGACCAGCAGGTCGAATCCGGCAATCCGGCGCAGCTGCGGATGGTAGATGGGCTCGTTCAACAAGGTGAAGTAGTGCTCGGCGAAATCCGCGTCGACAAAGCGCTGCACCGATCCCTCCCCGTGGGGGCCGTCGAGGCGCAGCACCGTCTCAGGCACGACGTCGAGACCCAGGCTCGCCGAGAGCTCGTAGGCGGCGACCTCGCGGCGGAACAGTCCTCCCGGGTAGTCCCAAAGCGGCCGCTCCCCACTCCCGGGCTTGTAGACGGCGCGCTCGTCTGTATCGCCAAGACGCACCGCGGCAAGAAAGGAGTAGTTCGAGCTCCACGGCAAGCGGCCGAGAATCTCGATCTCCCCCTGTGCCAGCAGCTCGAGCCAGCCGGCGGCGTTCAGGTCAGAGGCGGGCGGTGGCCGTTCGTCCTCGGGCACACATGGCCTCTCGCGTCGAGCGGGTACCCGCACAGCGGGCATGGGGGCCGGCCCGCTTCGACGAGCTCGGTCCCGCGAATGGCCAGAGCTGCGGCCTGCTCTCTGGTGATCGACACCCGCACGCTTGCCCCGGCGTCGTCCTCTTCCTCGTCCTCGAGCTCGATGTCCTCGGCGAGGCCGAAAAGCTCCTCCGCCTCCTCCTCGGGCTCGGTGCGGTCTATCTCCTCGGCGACGAGGATGATCCGGTCCAGCTCCTCGTCGTAGCTGACGCCGAGGGAGCGGACCACGAAATCAGGCTCCCCGAACGGCTCGAGGGCGAGCTCGGCGCCGGTAGGCAGCTCCCCGGGCCGCGCGAGCTCAGCCAGCATTCGGCCAAGGAAACGCGCCAACGCGGACACTTGTGCCTTCTCCAGCTTCAGCGTCTTCAGCAACACGCCCTCGCGCACCTGGAGGAGGAACACCCGCTCTCCGACCGGGCCGACTGTCCCGACCGTCACCCGATCGGGGTTGGCGAGCTCGTACTCCTCAGTCATCGGTTCATCTCCCTGCTTGGCAGCAAGCCAGCCGGGCTGCTGGTTGCGCCCATCGCGACCACGGCCGGAGCCTCGGGGCCGTACACGACAGTGGAGATCGAACATGGGGCGACCACGATGCGCTGGAATAGGTCGAGGGGCACACCGAGGACGCTCGCCAGCACGACTTTGATGCAATCGGCGTGTGAGACAGCCACGACGATCTCGCCGGGATGAGAGGTGCAGATCCGCGCCACGGTGTCGCACATGCGCGACTGCAACTCGACGAACGACTCGCCCCCGGGGAAGCGGAAACCCGATGGCCAGCGTTGCACCGTCTGCCATTCGGGCAACTTGCGCAGCTGGGCGAGCGACTCTCCTGTCCAGGTCCCGAAGTCGCACTCGAGAAGACCACGCTCGGTCAGAACTGGCCTGCCCACGCGGGTGGAGATTGCCTGGGCGGTCTCGCGGGTGCGCTCCAGCGGAGAGGAGTAGACGGCCGAAACAGTGAGGGATGAAAGTGCCTCGCCCACCTTGGCTGCCTCGTCGCGGCCCTGGTCCGACAGATGAAGCCCTCGTGCTCGGCCCGGCAGCACCTTGCCCGTCGTCGCCGTCGTGCCATGGCGCACGAAGCAAACCGCGGTAGGGCGGGTCTGTTTGCGGCGAGATGACGGCACGACTGACACCGTAGCCTTTTGGCTGTGCGATCGGCCGTCCGCATACTCGACCAGGTAAGTCGCGAAGTTGTGGGGTGCGCACGTTGTCCCAGGCTGGTGGCCTGGCGGGAGCAAGCCGCTGCCAATCCGCCGGCGTCGCACGTCGGCGAGCACTACTGGGGCCGCGCCCTTGCCGGCTTTGGCGACCCTGAAGCCCGCCTCGTCCTAGTGGGCCTCGCCCCCGCCGCCCACGGCGGCAACCGCACGGGGCGGATGTTCACCGGGGACCGGTCGGGAGACTTTCTCTTCGCCGCTTTGTACCGTGCCGGTTACGCCAACCAGCCACTGAGCAGGTCGGCAGACGACGGGCTGAGACTAGAAGGTGCCTATGTGACAGCCGCTGTCCGGTGCGCCCCGCCGGAGAACAAGCCGACCCCGCTCGAGCGTGAGACGTGCGCCGGCTACCTCTCCTCGGAGCTCAAGGTGCTGAGCGGTACCCGGGTCCTGCTGGCACTTGGCGCGTTCGCGTACGAGGCGCTCTGGCGGCTGCCCGAGTGCACAGGCGCAGGCAGGCTCAAACGGCCGCGCTTTGCCCACGGGCTCGAGGTCGAGCTGCCGCCTTCGCCACAGGGCCTACCCCGGGTGCTGGTTTGCTCGTATCACCCGAGCCAGCGCAACGTCTTCACGGGACTGCTCAGCGCCGAGATGTTCGACGACCTGCTGGCACGCGCCCGCGAACTCTCCGCCTAGTGGCCTCAGACGCTGGGGACGGGGAGCCGACCAGGGGCCGACTCGGCGTCTTCAGGCCAGCGGCGGCGGCTCACCCTCGAAAGCTTGCGGAGCAGCGCCACTGCGTCCGGGTCCTCGTCGAAGGCGGACCGCACTTCGATGGCACCGTCGGCCTGCATCGCCGCTATCAGATCGCGACCCTTGTCGGTACGGACGATCGTGAGGGTCCAGTTCGGAAAAGCCCCTATGCCACCAGCTGAGATGTCCGCATGCTCGGCGGCGAAGTCGGGACAGTGCTTGCACCCTTCCCGGGTCCACTCGTGAGCTTCCTTGAGGGGGATCTCGTGCAGCTCGCCGTCGCGGGTCCAGACCTGGAAGATTCCCTTGATGTTCATCTTCACGATGTCCTCGCGCAACAAGCCGTAGCGCGCCTCGAAAAGCTCGGAGAAGATGGCGTCGTCGAAGGTCTTAGAGCACAACAAGCCGATCGTGAGCACAAAGCGGCGGGCGACCTTGCCTGCCTTGCGCGCCGACATGGCCGCCGGCGCCGAAGCCTGGCAACCCATCCCGACGAGGGCGATCCGTTCCGCGCCGCCTGCGGACGCAGCCGCGTAGGCAAGCGGGTTGGCCGAGTAGGTGTAGCGAGCCCCCGCGGAGGCCAGTACCTCATCGCGGGTCCGGGCCACCCCGGGAACGGCCTTCCAGGTGCTTCCGTCTCCTTCCACGTTCGAGACGAGGGCGGCATCGATCACGTCGTGCTCCAGCGCCCAGATCAAAAGTGCCGAGACGAGGGCACCGTCCTGACCGGCGTGTGAGACCTGGGAATCGGTGGCCCGAACGAGCAAGACATCTTGGGCGATGCCGTAGACCTCGCTCTCCTCGCGCTCGCGACCGTACATGTAGGTGTCGATCTCGGGCTCCCAGCTGCGAAAGCGCGGGCATGCCCTCGTGCACAGGGTGCAGCCCTTCTCGCCGTGGGTGCAGTTGTCAGCTCCACCCATCTCGGGCACATGGAATGGGTGGTAGACCCCTTTGAGGTCGTCATAACCGAGAACGTCGTACGGGCAGACCACCACACAGGCTGAGCACCCCGTGCAAAGACCGGAAGTGACGACCTCCCGGTAGAGATGCGACCAGTGCAACTTTTCGGGAGGCATAGCAGAATCGTAGCCATCGCCATGTCACATTGTTTTCCTGCTGAAGCGCTATTTTCCTCGCTCTGAGTGGTATTCCGGCGACAGCGTGCGGTCGGGTCATGGCCTACCTGTAAAGCCACGGTCGGGCGCCGTAGTAGCCTCAAGAGCGTGCTCGTACGCCAGAGCAGGCTGTTTTGACGAACATTGCCATAATCGGGCTGGGTTCTTGGGGGCTGAGCTTCCTCGAGCGCATCGTCACCGGTTCGCGCTCAGAGTGGGGGCCCGTGCGTGTTCACGTCGTCGAGCCGGGCACTCCGGGCTCGGGCGTCTATGCCGTTAACCAGCCTGACTATCTGATTCTCAACACGCCCTGCGGGCAGGTCTCGCTCTACCCGTGGCAGGACGCGGGCCCGTCGCCTGAGTACGCCCTCGGGCTGTACGAATGGATCACTGCAACCGGCTACCGGTGGGTCGGCGACTCGTGTCGGATCGGCCTCGGTGGACGGGCGATAAGCCCGGACGACTACGTGCCCCGGCGCGTTATGGGCGAATACCTGCAGTGGTTCTACGACAAGCTCGTCGCTTCGGCCCCCTCGAAGGTCGAGGTCATCCACCACCACTGCGAAGCGGTCAACATCCTCGCCTTGGCCGACGGGCGCGAGAGCGTCCTTTTGTCGAACGGGGAGCAGCTCGAGGCCGATCACGTGATATTGACCTCCGGGCACACCGACAACGTTCAGCCGCCACGTGTCGCCTCGCTCGTGGCAAGGCCCTACCCAGTCGATGCCTACGTGGAAACGATCGAAGGTGGCGCCAGCGTCGCCGTCGAGGGCATGGGCCTGGTCGCCACCGATGTCGTCATGGCGCTCACGCTCGGGCGGGGCGGCTCGTTCTTGGACAATGGGGACAGGCTCCGCTACGTCAGATCTGGGCGGGAGCCGTCGCTGCGTCTCTTCTCGCGAAGCGGCTTTCCCTATTGCGCGAAGGCAGTCGCCACCGTGGACGAGAGCGACGAGTATGAGGCGGTCGTCTGCACAAGACAGGCGATAGGGGCAATCCAGGGCGGTCAGGGAACAGGCCGCCCCCGGCGCCAGGTCGACTTCCGCTCCGCGGTCTTGCCACTCATACTCGCCGAGATGCAGATCCGCTACTACTCACAGTCAGTGTTCCTGGCAGAGGGACGCCACGCGTCGGAGGAGGCGCGCAAGCGGCTTGGCCGGGCTTGGAGCGACGGGTCGTACGCGCAAGTCGTGCGCGGACTGCAGTCCAGCTACGGCGAGTTCGACCCGTCCTGGCACTTCTTCGGGCCCCACGGTGACTACGTATCGTCGAAGGACTACGAGTCACAGATCTACTCGATCGTCGAGGCCGACCTCGTCGAGTCGTTGCGGGGAGGTTCGGGGCCGGTCAAATCCGCCTACGAGGTGCTGCGCCACGTCCGGGACCTGATGCGCACGGTGATTGAATTCAAGGGCCTCACCTACGAGTCCTACGTCGACTTTCGCGACAACATAAAGACAAGGGTCAATCGCCTCGTCGCCGGGCCGCCAGCGCTGCGTTCCAAGCAATTGCTCGCCCTCATGGACGCCGAGGTGGTCACTGTGCCCTTCGGGCCTCTGCCAGTGATCAGCCAGGAACCAGAAGGCGGGTTCGAGTTGAGCTCGAGGCGTTTCGGGCAGCCCCACAGTGAGCACGCGGACTGGCTCATCCACGGCCATCTCGAGAACCCGACGATCACCCGCTCGAGCTCTGGGCTATTGAAGAGGCTCTGGCAGGACGGGAGGCTTCAGCCCCTCAGCTATGGCGACACCGAGGTCGGGAGCGTCGCGTTGACCGAGACCTTCCACCCGATCGACACCTGGGGAGAGCCTGCCCACAGGATCTGGGTGTTCGGCTCGCTGACCGAGGGCGTCCGCTACTTCACTCACTATGTCCCCTCCCCGAAAAGCCGGCTCCGGGCTTTCCTCGATGCACAGCGTTGCATCGAAGAGATCATGGGCTGAAACGGCCCAGCCCTTTTAGTCGCCCACATCCGGCTCGTAAGACCTCTGAAGACAAGCCGTCCTAGAGCGCGGGCCGCCTTTCATTCGAAGATGACAGTGACCTCCTCGTGCAGGAAACGGTCGATCTCGAACACCTCTTCGTAGCTCGTGGCTACGCCCGAGGTCTCGAAGATGAACTGGCTCGTCCCCTCACGCCAGTCGACCTCCTCCCCCGGGCCCCGGTGGACATAGACGAGCTTGACCCCGGGCCGGTCCGCCAGGCGATCGAGGCCCTCTATGGTGACGACGCGCCGAGCCGTGGTCGGTGGCTGGTAGAAAAAGCGCCATCCGATTCGCCCGCAAGCTACGAGGCCGTCGAGCACGACATGCTCGCCGAGGGCGACCCGAGTCAACAGGCGCATGATCGACTCGCCGCTCGCCTGGAAGAGCATCTCGTGAATACCACCGCCCAGCCTGCCGTTCACCTCGATGACCCGCGGGCCATCGGGCGTCAGCTTGACCTCGGTGTGGAACCCCCCCGAATGTGCACCTATCGCCGCCAAGGCGGCCGTGGCGACCCCGAGGACATCATCGTTCTGGGCGGCAGTCAAGGGGGCGGGGAGGACATAGCCCGTCTCCCTAAAGGGCTCGGCGAGCGGGAAGCGTCCCGTGATGGCCACATGGCTGATCTCGCTGTGCGACACGAGGCTCTCAACTGATACGAAGTCGGCGAGGCGCTTACCCATCGCCGCAGGGAGATCAGCAAGGAACTCCTCCACGAACATCCCTGCTTGTCCGCCGGCATGAGCAGGGAGCAGGGCTACTTGGCGGACCAGGTCGTCGGCGTCCGCGACGGGGAAGGTGTACTCGCTGCCATGGCCAGTCCGCGGCTTGAGCACGGCGGGGAAGACCACGCGCTCTGCGACGGACCTCACCGATACCGGGTCCCGGTCGCGAGGGATCTCCCAGCACAGCGGCGTCGGCAGTCCGCCGGAGCGGAGCGCCTCGCGCTGGCTGAGCTTGTCCAACAGGCGGTGGGCCAACTCTGGGCTGTGGTAGTCGAGGGAGAGCTCGGCGGCAACGAGCGAAAGGGCAACGACGTCCTCGTCCCGAAAGGCAACGACGCCGTCAGGCGAGTAGGGGCGCACGCGAGAGGCGATGTCGCCAGGGGAAAGGCCGGCGGTGTCCACGACCGCACCTGTCTTTCTCAAGAGCCGGCTCGTCGAGGCGTTCTCAGGAACGCTCTCGTCGATCAGCCAACAGATGTCACACAGGCCAGAAGCCGCCTCGACGACCTGCAGTGCCGGCGCCGAGCGGATCCCGTGGCCGACGATGAGAACCGGCTTGCGACGCTCGGAGGGGACCTCAATCACGCTTTGGCTCTACCAGCTCGCAGTGGGGAACGCAAGGACGTCGCCCGCCGCCAGTCGGGGCGCGAGAACCTCGTTAGACGCTCTGGCAGGCCATAGAGTGGTCGAGCGGGGCCTACCCGGCCTGACATTTGGGGAAGATCAGATCTCTTTGGTAATCAGCTCGGCCGGAGACAGTGTTCGGACTGGACCATCTGACACGACCGAGCACAGGCGCGGCAGTGCCGGGGATAGGCCCAAAGTCGCGATCGCCTTTGTCAACAACATGCCGAGCTCAGCCTTCGACGCCACCGAACAGCAATTTGTGGGCCTATTAGAGGGAGCCGCCCGTGAGGTTGGCGTCACCGTAGCCCTCAGCCGTTACGTGCTTGCCGGGCTCGATCGCAGCGCGGAGGTGGAACAACGCGTGGCGAGGGACTACCGCGGCGTCGAGTCCATATTCGACGAGCGGCCCGATGGTCTTGTCGTCACCGGCACCGAGCCCCTCGCCCGGGACCTCCGGGCCGAGCCATTCTGGGAGGACCTTTCCGGTCTCATCACGTGGGCCGAGAAGTCGACGCAGTCGGCCATTGTCTCGTGCCTGGCCGCCCATGCGGCCGCTCTGCTCTTCGACGGCATCGAGCGCGAGACACTTCCAAGCAAGTGCTCGGGAGTTTTCGTCCAGGAGGTGAGACCCGGCCATGTGCTCACGGCCGGACTCGGCCAGTCGGTCAGCATGCCCCACTCGCGCCTGAACGACCTGCCCTCGGCGCTGTTGGCAAAGGGCGGGTACACGAACCTGATCGAGTCGCCCGAGATGGACTGGACAGTGGCCGTCAAAGAGCGCGGCAGCTGCACCTTTGTCCTCGTCCAGGGCCATCCCGAATACTCGACGACAAGCCTGTTGCGCGAGTACCGCCGCGACATGCAGCGCTTCTTGTGTGGCGAGCGCAGTACGGCGCCTACGATCCCGGTGGGCTACCTTGACCCCGAGGGCGAACGGCTGCTCCAGGCCTTCGAGGCCCGGGCGCTCGGAAAGTCCCGGGACGCGGAGCTCATGAACGAGTTCCCCTTCGAGCCCGTGGCGGCACGTCTTGTCAATACCTGGCAGAGCTCAGGGACGCGGCTTTACGCCAACTGGCTTCGGCTGATCCAGCTCAGGAGGCAGCACAGTGCATGACGAGACAGTGGTGGTCCACGGCGGCTACCTCCCGGACACGACCAGGGCTGTCGCAGTGCCGATATACCAAACGGTCGCCCACCAGTTCGACGATGCCGCCCAGGCTGGAGCAGTTTTCGACCTCGAGGTGCCTGGCTTTCACTACAACAGGCTCAACAATCCGACCAACGCCGTGCTCGAAGCCCGGCTGCAGGCCTTAGAGGCCGGCGCCGGCGCCGTCTTGACGAGCTCGGGGGCCGCCGCGGTCAATTACTCGATCCTGAACCTTGCCACCGCGGGCGACAACATCGTCACTACACCCCAGCTATACGGCTCCACGTACACCCTTTTCGCCCACGTGCTCCCCAGCCAAGGCATCGAGGTGCGCTTCGCCGAGGACGACCGCCCCGAGTGCATCGAGGCCGTCATTGACGCGAAAACCAAGGCGATCTTCTGCGAGTCGGTCGGCAACCCGGCATTGAACGTCGTCGATCTCGACTCCGTTGGCGAGCTCGCCCGCAGCCGTGGCGTCCCGCTCATCGTCGACAACACGATCGCCACGCCCATGTACTTAAAGCCGATAGAGCACGGCGCCGATGTGGTCGTCGAGTCATTGACCAAGTTCATCGGTGGGCACGGCACCACCCTCGGCGGGGCAATCATCGACGCGGGCAAGTTCCCGTGGCGCGATGATCCTGACAAGTTCCCGATGTTCAACAGGCCGGAGCCCGCCTTCCACGGCGTTGTTTATGCCGAACAGTTTCCCGAGGCACCCTTTGTTGTGCGCTGTCGGACCGTGAGCCTGCGCAACACCGGCTCGACGCTGTCGCCACTCAGCGCTTTCCTGCTTCTCCAGGGCCTTGAGACTTTGGCCGTGCGCCTCGAGCGCCACGAGTCCAATACGCGAGCCATAGCGAGCTGGCTCGCCCAAGACCCGCGGGTCGAATGGCTGAGATGGCTCGGCGACCCGGGCTTTGCCTACTACGACCTCGCCCAGCGCTACCTAAAAGGCCACTGTCCCTCGATCATCACGTTCGGCGTTGCGGGCGGTTACGACGCCGGGATCAGATTCTTCGACTCAGTAAAGCTCTTCAAACGTCTCGTGAACATGGGTGACGCAAAATCGCTCGTCGCCCACCCGGCTTCAACCACCCATCGCCAGTTGTCCGCCGAGGCTCTCGCGCTCGTCGGGGTGGCACCCGAAACGATCCGGCTCTCAGTCGGCATCGAGCACGTCGACGACCTGATCGCCGACATTGACCAAGCCCTAGGCCGGGCCCGATGAAAAGGCTCGCGGCCGGCGTGGACCTCGTCTGTGTCGACGAGGTGCAAGAGGCCCTCGAGTCCTTCGGCGAACGATACGTGTCACGGGTGTTCACCCCGCACGAGGTTGCCTGTTCGCCCGGCGTGGGACTGGTGCGGGCGCGCCACTTAGCGGCACGCCTCGCCGCCAAGGAGGCGGTGATGAAGGCCCTCGGCCCGAGCGACCGGCTCCCGGCCTGGCGCTCGATTGAGGTTCACCAAGAAGCCGGCGGCCGCTGCACCTTGCGTCTCAGCGGGCATGCCGCCGAGCTCGCCCGGCAGTCCCATCTGGTCGAGTTCGCTGTGAGCCTCACCCACGAAGGGCCATTCGCGGCAGCCGTCGTCTTCGCGCTCGGAGCCGATGAGATATGACCGAGCTCCGCTCTGCGCTACTCCAAAGCGGGCTCCTTTTCGAGACAGGCGTGGACGGCCTGTACGGCCGCTCCGGAACCTTCGAGAAGATAGTGCGGGGGATCGACGACCTCGTCACCCGCGCCGGCGCGGACCAGGATGCGCCGGCGATCCACTTCCCGCCGGTGATGCCTAGGACCGTCTTCGAACGCAGCGGCTACCTTCAGTCCTTCCCCGACCTGCTCGGCTCGATCGACGTCTTCGAAGGCGACGAGCCGCTCCATGCCCAAGTCCTGGAACGCTTCGAGCGGGGTGAGGACTGGGCCGGGCTGCTCACCGCGTCCGACTTGACGCTCTGCTCGGCGGCCTGCCATCCCCTTTATCCCCTCTGCTCCGGCAGGCTTTCTGCCGGCGGTCGCCGCTTCGAGGTCTTCGGACAGTGCTTCCGTCACGAGCCGAGCCTCGACCCGGCCCGCATGCAGTTCTTCCGCCAACACGAATTCGTCTATGTCGGTGAGCCAAGTGGCGCCGTTGCCCATCGAGACCTTTGGCTCGACCGGTCGGCCGGCGTGCTTTCAGAGCTCGGCTTGGCGGTCGCCAAAGTGGTCGCCAACGACCCGTTCTTTGGCCGGGGCGGTCGGCTGCTCGCCTTGAACCAGCGGGCCGAAGAGCTCAAGTACGAGATCGTGTGCACCCTCGAGGCGGGAACGCCTCCGACGGCCATCTCGTCTTCCAACTACCACCTCGATCATTTCGGGCTTGGGTTCGCTATCGAGACCGCTGGTGGCGACCCCGCCCACAGTGCCTGCGTCGGCTTCGGAGTGGAGCGGATCACCCTCGCTCTGCTCTCCACCCACGGGCTTGACCCGGGACGGTGGCCGGCCGATGTGCGAAACCGCCTGTGGCCCTGAGGATCATCGGTACCTTGGCGAGGCACGTAGCCTCGCCGCGCCCGTCTCAGCCTCGCTGCGGGTGCCCGGCCCTCCCGCGGTGGCCCCGCCCTGCCATGTCGGGCTCAGTCGCCTCGCCCCGGGACTGGAACTGGCTGCGGACATGGTCGATGATCATCTTCGCCACCTCGTCCCTGTCGCTTCGCGAGAGAAGCGAGTGCTGCAAGCTGGGAAGCACCTCGACCTTAAGGCGCGTGCCTGGCCGACCCGTTCTCTCGGCTCTTAGGCCTGTCTCGATGAAGGGCTTGATCTCACTGGGGCCGCAGATCAAAAGGACGTCTGTGCCCGACTCCGCCAGCTCTTGAATCCGCTCGCCAGGGCGGTTCTGGAGAAGACCGACGGCGCTGCGCAGACGCCAGCCAACGATGCGCAGGTCGCGGCGCACGCTCGAGAGAAGCTTGGGAAACCGCCGTTTGACCCACTGGATGGGCTGTTTCTCGCTGGCTGCGTTCACGAGCCCGCTCTCGGGCAAGCAGAACCGGCGCCGCGCGTCGATCCTGCCCCTTGAGGCCATCTCAGGCGGCTCGAACACGAGGGCGGGGTTGAGCGGGCAGACTCCCTGCGGGCTGAGGCTCAGGGCGGCTTCGAGTATCTGGTAGCCGCTCGAGCAGAGGCCGAACAGCACGACGTTGCCTGGGTCATCGGGTGAAACGGCTCGGGCGGGATTCGAGGACGTCATCGATGGCGAGGACCGAGTGCACCGGCGGGAGCCCCTGCCCGTCGCGCGACGGGCTGTCCCCAAAGCCGTTGACGTCGACACGGACAGACCGCAGTCCGGCACCCGCCAGAGAGCGGCTGAGCCCCACCCACAGGCGCCCCGGACCGATCCGGTGCTCGTTGGCCACGCTGAAAAAGACACAGGTGGGACCGCTGCCGGCGATGACGGCGGGCTCGGTCTCGATGCCGAACAGACCCAAGGGACCAAGGCGGACGGCCCGCTCCCTCACGGCCACGGGCTCACCGTCCGGTCCGCCCCCGAAACGACTGGACTGCGAAGACACGACCGTGACCTCGCCGGCGGCGGGCAAGGAGACCGGCAGGGCTTCTCGGGGCATCACCTTGTCGAGCCATGTCGCCACGGTCTCGATTCCCTCGCTCGGTACGACCTGATCGGGAGACTGCACGTCCAACAGCTCGGGCTGCCCGGGCACTTCCATGTGCTGGGCACGGCCAAGGTCGAAGGTTGCCGACGGCCCGTCCTCCCGGCCGAGCCGGGTGAGAAGCAGGACATCGCCGGCGAGGTTCCCGCCCGATCCGCGGCTGTCCGTGGTGCGGTCGACCGCCCCAATTTCCTCTGCCATCTCGGCTGTCAGCTCGAGGCCAGGCAGGTCGAGGGCGTCCGGGCTAGCCCCGTCCACACTGGCGAGCAGAGCGAGCAGGCGCTGCTCGCGCAAGAACGTGCGCCCATTCGGGCACGGGTCCCACAGCACGAGCGCATCGACCGGCTCGGAGGTGCAGTACTGGCGGGCGAAGTTTCCCCCGATGCGCATGCCGACCAAGGCGAGCCTCGACGCCCCGAGCGAGCGGACCAACTCGACAGCGAGCGAGACGTCGCGCACAAAGCCGGGGCCGTCCTCGCTCGCGCCCACGCGGTCGAAAGAGTCGCCCGTCGATCGATAGTCGAACCTGAGCACGGCCAGGCCGTTAAGTGCCAGGCGTGCGGCGAGTTCGGCGAAGGTCGAGTAGGAGTTCGTGTACTCACGCCCAAGCGGCGGGCAGAGGACCACGGCTGCTCGGACCGGCCCCTCGGGCATGTTCAAAAGCCCGAACAAGGGCGCCTCGGAGGGACCGAACCAGACGGGCTCTGCCCTGCCTTCGCTCACCCTCAGTCGCCTGCCGCAGTCGCGAGCAACTCGGTGAGCGCGAAGCGGATGGAGCCGATCGAATCGAAGGTGCTCTTTCGCAACATGTGCTCGGGGAACTCCACTCCAAAGGCATCCTCCAGCGCGAGCATCACGCTCACACTGGCATGAGAAGTCATCCCCAGTCGGAAGAGGTCGTCGTCGTCACCCAGATCATCCACGCCGACAACTAGTCGCGGGTGTTCCCGGAGAACGCGCCGTATCTCCTCGGTGATCTGGAAACCCTCCTCTTCCGCAGTCATAGCCTGCTTGGCTCCGATGATATCGACGTCTGGGAGGACGCGAGCAGCCACCCCTCGATGCTTCAGCCCGCCGCCTAGCTATCCCTGCCCAGGCCGTGAGACAGCCCGTAGAGTGGTCACGGTGCAGTCGCCTTCGAGCGCGGACGGAGTTCTCCTCTCGCGCCAACGGGCAACGCGGCCGTCGGGACTGGCCCTCGGCTGCGCCGTCGCGACGGCCCTGTTGCTGATCGCTGTGCTCGGGGCTTCGGCAGAGCACGGGGTCGGCACGGCCCAGCTCCGGCGGGAGCCCGCTTCACTGCTGTTGAGCGTGCTCCTAACCCTCGGCGGTTTGGCCGGGGTGGGCTCACTCGCCCTGCTGTTCTGGGGGCTCGTGACCCGCAATCGTCGCAGGCTCGACGGCGCAGAGGCTCGACGCCACTCGCCCGTGCTCATGGCAGGCGTGCTCGTGGCGATCTTTGCCGTCATGGCCTTCCTCCTGGCCCTCGCCGCCCGTGCAAGGCACGTCGAGCACTTTGGAGGCATCGTGGGCGCGGCCGCGCCACGGCCGACCTCGGCGGCCAGCACCCTGCCTTTGAACGAGGCGGCGTCTTTGACGACCACGGGCATCGTTGTAGGCATCGTGCTGCTGATCGTCGGGATCAGGCTCGTGCGCGCCCTCGGCTGGCGGCGGGCCCTCAGCAGGCTGTCGCCGCTGGCGAGCGAGGCCGACGGGGCGGTGATGGCCGAGGCCGACTCGGGCCCGAGGACACTCGGATCGCAACTTGCCCTGCTGGACGTGGCTGATCCGAGCACCGAGCCCGATCCCCGGCGAGCCGTTGTCGCCTGCTACTTGGCGTTGTTAGACGTCGCCGGCCGATGCGGGCCCGAGCGCCGTCGGAGCGAGACCCCGGCCGAGTACCTGCGCCGCGCCCTCAGCGTCAGCGAAGCGGCCGCGCTGCCCGCGACGGTGCTCACCAGGCTCTTCGAGCGGGCCCGCTACAGCCGCGCTCACGTCGATGAGACGATGAGGTCCGACGCCATCGGTGCCCTCGGCGCTTTGAAAGAGGCCCTCTTGGCTGGGGCGACCCGATGACGAGGGCATTGACCGCCAGCTTCCTCACCATGGCAGCCCTTGTCGGGGTCGCCATGGCGATTGCCCTCGTCGTCGGGGTCCCTCACCCGGTCGTGATCGAAAGGGCGGCAGCAGCTGGTTTCGGGCTGCTCGGCCTCGGGGCTGGCTCGATCGCCCTCACAGCCGTCGTCGAGGCCGGCCAGCCGGAGCAGGCGAGGCCACCGCGCCCCACCGTGGAGGCAGCCGACGCTGGCCAGGCCGGCCAGGTGGCTCTAGAGCGCTCCCTGCGCTTCGGTGCCTCGACCGCGGGCGACTTCTACGCCCAGGTCCGACCCAGGCTCGCTTTTGTAGCAAGAGCACGCCTCGGGGCCTTGGGCGTCGCCCTGTCCGACAAAGAGCGCGGAGTTGAGCTGCTCGGCCAGGATGGTTACGCACTGATCGACCCGGCGGCCGTCCCACCCGTAGACCGTTTCGAGCCCGGTGTCGCCCTGTCCCGGGTCCGGGCTCTGGTCTCAACGCTCGAGCAGCTGGGTGAGAAAAGGTGAGCGCCCGTGACGCCGGCCCGGGGGCGCTCCAAGCAAGCGACGTCGCCGCCATCGCGCAGGACGTCATCGCCGAGGTCGAGCGGGCGGTGATAGGAAAGCGCGAAGCGATCCTGCTTGTGCTGATAGGGGTGCTGTCCGGGGGCCATGTCCTCTTGGAGGACGTGCCGGGGCTGGCCAAAACGCTCATCGTCCGATCGCTGGCTCGGGTGCTCGGGCTGGAGACCTCCCGCATCCAGTTCACCCCCGACCTCATGCCGTCCGACGTCACCGGCTCGGGTGTGTTCGACCAACGGCGTGGGGAGCTCGTCTTCCGGCCCGGACCGGTGTTCGCGAACCTGGTGCTAGGTGACGAGGTGAACCGGGCACCCCCCAAGACCCAGGCCGCCCTTTTGGAGGCGATGCAGGAAAGGCAGGTGACCGTGGACGGGGTCACTCACCTGCTCCCATCACCATTTGCCGTCGTGGCGACGCAGAACCCGATCGAGTACGAGGGCACCTACCCGCTGCCCGAGGCACAGCTCGATCGTTTCCTCCTCCGTGTCTCGGTCGGCTATCCAGACAGGGAAGCAGAGTGGGACATGGTGCGCCGTCGCGCGGCACGCGGCGAGGAGGAGGTGCACCTGGCGCCGGTGTGTGAGGCGGGGACCGTCCTCGCCATGCGGGAGGCGATAGAGCGCATCGAGATCAGTGAACCGGTGGGGCGCTACCTAGTAGACGTCGTCCGGGCCACGCGAGCAGTCGCCGGAGTCGAGGTCGGGGCCAGTCCCCGGGGTGCCCTAGCCCTGCTTGTCTCCTCGAGAGCGCGCGCTTGTCTCGACGGACGGGAATTCGTCCTTCCCGATGACATCAAGGCTCTCGCCATTTCGTGCCTGGCCCATCGCCTGAGCCTTGTCCCCGACCTTTGGCTGCGGGGCAGCCGGCCCGAAGAGCTGGTCTCCCAGTGCCTTAACTCGGTGCCGGTTCCCATCTCTGGCGATTCGTGAGCGAGCCGAGACCTACTCAAAAAATCGTCGCCTACGCGACCCTGGCTGGCATCGGCCTGCTGGCCGCCGTTGTGCTCGGCGAGGTCGCAGTCGTCGGCCTCGCCGCCCCGTTCGTATTCGCCCTTGTGGTGGGTCTGCTGTCCCCCGTCGCACAGCTGCCGGAAGTTCGCCTCGAGATCGACGCTTGCCAGCTCGTAGAGGGAGACACGGCGACGATCGTCCTGGAGCTCGTGACCCGCGGTCGTGTCGGTCTCTGTGAGGTGGCGATGGACCTGCCCGTGGGCCTTCGGGCCGAGGTCCCGACCGCCTGGTCGCTCGGGCTTGACCCCGGCGTCCCGACCCTTATCGAAGTGCCCGTCGCGGCACAACGCTATGGCCGTTTCACCGTGGGTCCGGTGGCTCTTTCAGTCCCGGGCCTGTTCGGCTTGCTCGCCCGCTTCGGCGTCGCCGGCGGCACTCTCGAACTTGAGGTCCGTCCCCGCTCAGAGACGCTCCGCACCCTCGTACGAGCCCTCGAGGTAAGAGCCATGGCAGGCGACCGCCTCGGACACCAGCCTGGAGACGGCATCGAGTTCGCCGAGATCAGGCAGTACTCGCCGGGCTCACCGGGCAGGATCAACTGGCGCGCCACGGCCAGGCGAGGCGAGCCGTACGTCAACTTGCGTCATCCCGAGCGCAGCACCGACGTCATCTTGCTCGTGGACAGCTTCTCCGCGGCCTGCCTTCCCCGCCAGGTCCGGGCCGCGGCGGGCCTCGCCGGGGCCTATCTCGGTCGTCACGATCGAGTTGGGCTGGTCGCCTTCGGCGGAGTCCTGAACTGGGTCGAGCCGGCGATGGGGCAAGCCCAGCTCGAAAGACTCGTCGCCGCCCTCACCGCAACGCAATGGCACCACAGCTATGCCTGGAAGAGCGCCGAGGTGATCCCGTCACGGGTGCTGCCCGCCAACGGTCTCGTGCTCGCCATCAGCCCGCTCGACGACCGCCGGATGCTCAACGCCCTCGCGGCGATAAGGGCGCGAGGCGTCGACCTCTCTGTCATCGAGACAGTCGCACCGCGTACCTCGAGCCTCTCCGAAGCAGGAGAGATAGCGGCAAGGCTCATCGAGCTCGAACGCGCCGAGGTAAGGGCCAACCTCACCCGGCGGGGTGTTCCCGTCGTCGCCTGGCACGACGGGGAGCCGGTGGAAGTGGCGCTTGGCGCACTTTTCACCTGGCGGCGCCGAGCGAGAAGGCGCCCGGGAAGATGAGATTGTCTGCTCGCATGTCCCGGGCTCTCAGCTTCATCGCGTCCTGTCTTGCAGTGGCCGGGGTCGCCACATGGGCCGCCGCCCAGACGGCCGCTCCTTCGGAAGCGGTGACGGTATTGGCCGGGTTCGCTGGAGTCATCGTCTTCTCCGCCTCGCTCGCGCCGGCGCTCGCCCGCGGCCGTCATCGCACCATGGCCACCGGCCTGGTGCTCGTCGCTGTGGCAGTCGTCGTCGCGGCGACCAAACAGGCTCCCGGCACGTGTACGGGTTTCGTCGTTGTCTCAGGCGCGGTGTTGTTCTGCGCGGCCGAGACCGCCGACCGGGTCGCAAGCCGAGCGCGCCGGGCCGAGCGCCGGCCCGGCGTCGACCGCTCGGGCCTGGCATGGGCCCTCGCTGTGGCCCTCGGTGCCGGGGCAGTGTCCTACGGGTGCGTCTCTGCCCGGGACGCGCTCGCCGGCGGCGGCCCGGCTGGGCTCGCTGCCGGTACCGCCGCCGCCATCTTGGTGGCCGCCCTGGCGGCCATGACGCTAAGAGCGCGCAGTCGGCGCGGCACCTGAGTGCTCCTCAGGCCCCGAGCGCCTCGAGCGCCTCGAGCACTTTGGCGGCATGCCCGTCGGCGTGCACGTTGTACCAGCAGCGCTCGATCCTGCCATCGCCGCCAACGAGGAAGGTCGAACGTATGACCCCGACGGACTTGCGACCGTAGAGCGTTTTAGGGCCAAAGGCACCGTACAGAGCCATGACCTCGTGATCAGGATCGCTCAAAAGAGCGATGGCGAGGCCGTACTTGGCCCGGAACCTCTGGTGTTTGCTACCCCCGTCGGGCGAGATGCCGAGCACCTCGACTCCAAGAGCGGCGTAGTCGGCTACGAGATCACTGAACTGGCAAGCCTCTTTAGTGCACCCTGGAGTGTCATCGGCCGGGTAGAAATACACGACCACACGTTTTCCCGCGTAGTCGCCGAGCGAGACCGTTGCCCCGTCTTGATCGGGCAGGGAGAACGGAGGAGCGATGTCGCCTACGGCCAGAGCTGTCATGGGGAACATGATCCGCGAGGTGCCATGAACATGACGTGCTGTTCTCGCCAGTAGCCTTGGTCGAGACAGCGAGGAAGTGCATGACAACGGATATTGAGATCGGGACCACTTTTGCGGATCTCGGCGTGGCGCCTGAGTTAGTAGAGGCGTTGGAAAGCCAAGGGATCACGCGCCCGTTCCCCGTGCAGGCGCTGACGATCGAGGACGCTCTTTCGGGCCGTGACGTGTGCGGCAAAGCCAAGACCGGTTCGGGCAAGACACTGGCGTTCGGCCTGCCCATGCTCATGCGCACTCCCCGGGCAGGTGCCTCCGCTCCGGCCTCCTTGGTCCTGGTGCCGACCCGCGAGCTCGCGGTACAGGTCGCCGAAGTGCTCGAGACGCTCGCGAAGACCGTCGGCCGGCGGGTACTCGCCGTCTATGGGGGCACAGACTTAGACCGCCAGGTCGCGCCAGCTCGCTGCCGGCACTGACATCGTCGTCGCCACGCCCGGGCGGCTCATCGACCTGGCGGACCGCAAGGCCGTCAAGCTCAACAAGATCTCCACGCTCGTCGTCGACGAAGCGGACCGGATGGCTGACATGGGCTTTCTGCCCCAGGTCGAGTGGTTGCTCCGCCGCATGCCGACCGCCCGCCAAACCTTGCTCTTCTCGGCCACTTTGGACTCCGCCGTTGACCAAGTCGTCCGCAGGCACCTGCGCGACCCTGTCTTGCACGAGGTACAGGCCAAGCAGGTCACAGTCGAGGAGATGGAGCACCGCTTCTTGAAGGTGCACCAGCTCGACAAGGCAAAGGTCTGCGCCGCCATCGTCGCCGGAGCCAGCAAGGCGCTTTGCTTCTGCCGAACGAAGCGGGGTGCCGACCGTCTCGTAGCCGACCTGCGCCGAGAGGGCGTGCGGGCGGCGGCGATTCACGGGGACTTGCGCCAGTCAGCGCGCGTGAGAAGGCCCTGGAGGACTTCGCCAGCGGGAAGCTCCCTGCCTTGGTCGCGACCGATGTAGCCGCCCGGGGCCTCGACATCGACAAGGTCGACGTCGTCGTCCACTTCGACCCGCCCGAGGACCACAAGGCCTACCTGCACCGTTCCGGACGAACGGCTCGCGCGGGCGAGGGCGGCGTAGCAGTGACCCTGGTGTTGTGGGACCAGGAGCTCGCTATCGAGCGGCTGCAGAGGCGCATCGGGCTCAGAGTACCCATCGTCGAGGTTTTCTCCAACGACGCTCGGCTCGCGAAGCTCGCCGACTGGTCGCCCGAGCCCACGAAGAAGTGACAGAAGAGCGCCTGTACTTCCGCCGTTTGCTGGCTGGAAGTGACATCGCCGCTGGGGACGCGCTCGCCCGCGAGATGCTGAACCTGGTCTATCTGATCGGAGATCGCTCCACCGGCGAGGCGCTGGCCGTCGACCCTGCTTACGCCCCGGCCGAGGTGCTCGAGGTGCTAGAGGCGGACGGGATGGCCCTAAGCGGAGTGCTCGCCACCCATTACCACTCCGACCACGTCGGTGGCGACCTGTTCGGCCATGAGATAGCTGGCATCGCCGAGCTCTTGGAGCAAGTGGCGGTACCCGTGCACGCCAACGAGAACGAGCTCGAATGGATCGAGAGGGGCACCGGGATCGGGCACGACTATCTCGTGGGCCACGCGAGCGGTGATGTCGTCAAGGTGGGCGACATCGAGATCGGCCTCCTGCACACGCCCGGGCATACCCCAGGCAGCCAGTGCTTTCTCGTCGAAGGCTGTCTCATAGCAGGTGACACGCTCTTTCTGAGGGGGTGCGGACGGACCGACCTTCCTGGAGGAGACCCGGCGGCCATGTACGACAGCCTCGTCAACCGCCTGGCGCGGCTGCCCGACGAGACCGTCGTCTACCCCGGCCACCTCTACTCACCCGAAGGATCGGCGTCGCTCGGCGAGACCAAGGCCAAAAACCCCGTGCTCGCTCCCCGCAGCCCAGAGCGGTGGCTAGCTCTTTTCGGTGCCTAACTGGCTTTTTGGCCAGCCGCTCCCGCGCTCAGGCGACCTGGCCGGGGACGCCCTCGTCGGCGACGACGGGCAGGGCAGCAGCTTGCCAGGCCTGCATCCCACCTGCGAGGTTGACAGCGGGAAGACCGTGCGCCACGAGAGCCGCAGCCGCCCGGTTCGAGCGGCCCCCGGAACGGCAGACCACGATCAGCTTGCGGTCGTTGGGAAGCGAGACCAGCTCAGATGCGAGCTGTCCGAGAGGGATATGGACCGCCTGCGGCGCCCGGCCCACTTGCCATTCCTCGAGCTCTCGGACATCGATGAGCGCGGCGCCCCCGGCAAGCAGGGATAGGGCTGCATCGGGCGTCACCTGCTCGACGTTCATGTCCTGTTCCATGGAGCTGGGACTCTAGTGCTGTCTCTTTTTCGACCGGCCGGTGGTGATCGAGTATTGCTAGTTAGTCGGTAGTATTTTGTTTCAATGAGAACTGCCGATGCGGCCAGCGAGGTCGCTCCCATGACGGTCGTAACCTTCGACGCCCAGGGCCTTGGTGACCGCAGCTACCTCATCAGCGACGGCACGGTGGGCGTGGTGGTCGACGCGCAAAGAGACCCGGCGCCTTACATCGCGCAGGCCACCAAGCTCGAGGTCTCGATAGCCGCCGTTCTCGAGACTCACATCCACAACGACTATGTGAGCGGCGGCCTCGCCCTTTCCAGGGCAACGGGCGCCATCTACGCGATACCGGCCGGCGAGGCCGTCTCTTTTGCGGGCGAGGCACGCTCGCTCGAGGACGGCGAGTCTTTGTCCGCCGGGAGCCTGGAGGTCACGGCCATCGCGACGGACGGCCACACCGACCATCATCTCGCCTACCTCTTCAAGCGGCCCGCGAGCGCTGAAGGCGGCGAGCAGGTCGTTTGCACGGGCGGCTCGCTGCTGCTCAATGCCACCGGGCGCACGGACCTTCTCGGCGCCGAGATGGCTGAAGGTCTCGCTCACGCCCAGTGGCACTCGGTGAGGCGTCTTTTGACCTCGCTCGCCCCCGAGACCCGGGTCCTGCCCACGCACGGGTTCGGCAGCTTCTGCTCGGCGACGCCCGCCTCTGGTGAGACTGGCACCGTGACAACCATCGCCGAAGAGCTCGAGAAGAACCCGGCCATCGTCCTCGAACGGGACGAGTTCGTCGCTGCCACGCTATCGAGCCTGCCCCCGATCCCCGCCTACTACCGGCACATGGCTCCGCTCAATCGCTCGGGGGCGCTCGCACCCCGCTTCGAGCCTGTGACGATGCTCGACCGGGCCGCCCTGGTGCAAGCCGTGGCAAGCCCCCGGCGGGTCGTCGACTTGCGCCCGAGGCGGTCATTCGCGGACGGCCACCTCGCCGGCAGCCTGAATCTCGAGCTGGGCGCCAACCTCACGACCTATCTCGGCTGGCTCGTGAGCTACGAGACCGAGATAGTCCTCCTCGCCGAGGAACAGGCCGAGATCGACGAGGCCCGCGGCCTCATCGCCCGCATCGGTCGCGAGGAGCTCTCCGCCGTCGCCCTATGGCCCCACGCGGGCAGGGAGAGCACGCTGGGGAACCCGATCGACGACGGGCTCGCCAGCTATCGCGTGGCGAGCTTCTCAGAGCTTGCGCAGCAATGGCAGGAGCAAGGCGCGACGCACCTGCATGTCCTCGACGTCCGCCACCCGCACGAGTGGGCGGCCGGCCATCTCGTCGGCGCCCATCACATCCCCGTACAGGACCTTGCCTCTTCCAGGAGAGCGCTCTTGCAGGGAACACCGGTCTGGGTGCACTGCGGAGGTGGCTACCGGGCGGCGGCGGCGGCCTCGATGCTCTCGGGATGGGGCGCGGGCCCGGTGCTCGTAGACGACAGCTGGGACCAGGCCGTTGCCGCCGGGCTCCCCATCACTGACCACTAGGGCCCCTTGCCCTCACGCAGTCCCTGCTGACAGGGTGTCCGCCCGCCCACAAGACGGCTGGGAACGCCACCTGTAGTCAAGCAGCCACAGATAGTGATATAACTTCCCAATGACCCTCTCCATCGAAACCGCGCTCGCGCACCTGTACCGGCGTGCCGGCTTCGGGGCAACGCAGGCGGAGATCGACGCGGCAGCCAAGCTCGGCTATGACGCAGCCGTCGATCAGCTCGTGGCGGGGCTCACTGCGCGCGACCGCTCCGGCGACGCGCTGAAGCTGCCGACGTTGACCCCGCTGGCACAGTCGAACATCCCGGGCTTCAACTACAACGACTACGACGAGTTCATCAACTTGTCGACGTGGTGGCTCGACCGGATGGTTATCACCGACACACCTCTTAGGGAGAAGCTCGTCCTGCTCATGCACGAGCAGTTCCCCACCTCGTACGCCAAGGTCGGCTACGCGGACTTGATGTACAACCAGAACCAGATCTTCCGGACCCTTGGCGCGGGGCCCTTCGACGTCCTCACCCAGGCCGTCGCGAAGGACCCGGCGATGCTCATCTGGCTTGACACGGGCACCGACCTCAAACTGCACCCGAACGAGAACTTTGCCCGGGAGCTGATGGAGCGCTTCACGATGGGCATCGGCAACTACAGCGAGAAGGATGTCCGCGAAGGTGCCCGCGCCTTTACCGGATGGAGCCTCGACTATTTCTCCGGTGAGTTCTTTTTCAACATCTACGACCACGACAACGGTGAGAAGCGATACCTGGGCCACACAGGGCGTTTCCAGGGCGAGGACATCATCAACATCGCCACGCACACGACGGCCTCTTCGAGATGGGTCGTTTCAAGGTTCTGGAGCTGGCTTGCCTACCCAGTGACCCCAAAGGACCCGGTGGTGTTAGAACTGGCGCCCGCCTACAAAAAGGACCTCGACATGAGCAACCTTCTCGAGGCCATCTTCCGCCACCCGCGCTTTTTGTCCACCCAGTCCCTGAATGGGCTCATCAAGCAGCCCATCGAGTTCCTTGTCGGTACCTTGCGACTGCTCGGGCTGACGATGCAGGCCTTCGGCCCAGGGGCCTTCATCTACGAGCTCGCCAACCTCGGTCAACAGCCCTTCGTCCCCTTCAACGTCGGGGGCTGGGGCCAAAACCAGTACTGGCTGTCCACCTCGGCGAGCAACGGCCAACTCGCCCTCGCTTGGGCCGTCGCTCAGTACGCCGATCTCGCCGCGGTCGCGGACCTTAACGGCAACCCCGGGGCCCAGGTGGACGCGATCACGAAAATGCTCGCCATCCAGTCCTGGTCGCCCCGCACCTACCAGGCACTTTGGAAGCTGGCCGACAAGGGGACCCCCCAGGAAGTCCTGGTTCTGGCCCTTGTCTCCCCCGAATATCTAATGAACTGATGGGAGCCTTCATGTCGAGGTCGTTCACGAGACGCGACTTCCTTTCCGGCAGCCTCAGCGTCGGCGCGGCGGGCGCGTTGCACACAACGTTGGGACCGGTCGCGTCCGCGGCTAAGCCCGGCGCGCGCGCACCAGAACGCGCAGGCACGGCGCCCGCCAAGCCGGCTGGGGCAAAGCCGGTCACCTGGGAGGACCGGACTCTGGTCCTTTGCACCCTTTACGGCGGCAACGACGGGCTCAATACGGTCGTGCCCTACGCGAGCCCCACATACCGCTCGCTGCGCGGCGGCGTCGCCATCGGCGAGGACCAGGCGCTGCCAATCGGTGCGGTCGACAACCTCAAGCTCGGGCTGCACCCGGCCCTCGTCGGCACGAAGCAGCTCTGGGACGCTGGGCAGGTTGCCATCATCATGGGCGCTGGCTACCCGAATCCCAACTACAGCCACTTCCAGTCGATGGAGATCATGATGTCCGCCGACCCGAACGGCGACATCCCGAGCGGCTGGCTCGGACGCTGGCTGGACGCGAGCGGATCGAACCCCACCCGGGCTCTGTCGGTCGGCCCGAACCTGCCCCAGGTATTCGCCGGCGAGCGCCAGCAGGGATCGACGCTGGCCGACTCCACGAACCCGGGCGACCAGCAGCCCGACGGCGACCCGTACTTCATGAAGTCCTACACCGAGTGCGAGCACACCTTCCACCGTGAGACCGAGCTCCAGGCAGCCATCGCCCAGACGGGGACGAACCTGCTCGTCGTCGGGGCCAAGTCGGCTTCAGCCCTCACCTCGCAAAAGCCGCCCAACCCGGTCAGCCAGACCGACCCGGGAGACATCGGGACCCAGTTCGACGTCGTCGCCGAGCTCATCAAGGCGGGCCTTCCCACCAAGGCCTACGGCGTGAGCCAGTCGAGCTTCGACACCCACGCCGGTGAGCTCGAGACTCAAGCCGGGCTGCTAGCTCAGCTGGACGCGGCTGTGCAGAACTTCATGGGCGCTTTCCCGGCCGGCACGAAGGGGCTCAGCCCGGTCATCGTGCTCTACAGCGAGTTCGGGCGGCGGCCAGAGTCGAACGCGAGCGGCGGGACAGACCACGGCTCGGCGAACGTCGTGCTTGTCATCGGGCCGTCGGTCAAAGGCGGCTTCTACGGCGAGATGCAGAGCCTGAGAAGGCTGGACGACCTCGGCAACTTCCGCTACACGACCGACATCCGGCGCGTGTACGCGACGGTTCTCGCCGAGATCATGGGCGTGCACCCCGGTGACTTCGTCGGGCCTTTCGCCCCGCTCGGCTTCCTCGGCTGACCGCCCCGGCGGCCGAAGAACTCTCAGCTCAGCCGGAAAACCGCCAGGGCGGTAGCGAACAGGATCGTTGACCAGGTAAGGGCGCGCAGCGCCCCTTCGAGCGGTGCGAGCAGATAAGCGCGGTCTATCGTCCGCGCCTCGCCGCTCGTCGTTGTCAGGGCGCCTTCGACCCGCTCGGTGCGGCGTCGGAGGGATCTGGCGGGCGTGCTGAGGCGCCGTTGGGCCACAGAGAGCCCGAAGGCCCCGAGAGCGGCCAGAACCGGGGCGAGCGCCAAGGTCTCAGCCTGGGCGACATAGGAGGTCAAGACGGGGAAGGCTCCCCAGGCAGCTGCAAAGCCGACGTCGTTGTGCACAAGCCCCCCGAGCAGCTCGGCGTTGTAGGCGATGACAATGAGCGGGCCCACAACGAGAAAAGGTATGAGCTCCCAACCCGTCTCGGTCACGCCGATCGCTCCGAGGGCGACGGCGCCAGCCATGCCCGCCACTGCCGCTGCGACGAGCTGGCCCGTGCCCAGCCGAGTTCGCAAGGGGCGACCGTTCAGTTCATCGAGGGCGTGGGCAGCGATGCCGACGGCGAAGAAGAAGGCCAAGAGTGTGGCGAGAAGACGGGTCGTGTTGACAAAGGGGGCCAAACAGGCGCCGATGACGACATAGGAGAGATGCCAGGCCGTGTAGGGAGGATGCAACAGGAGCCACCAGTCGCGCCAGCCACCGGCACCGGCCGCGTAGAACGCCGGCGCAACCGGCTCGCCGCCTGGTGCGGCGGGCCCGCAACCAGGAGCGGGGACCGACTCGTCAGTCACCGGCCCGGCGGCCCCACATCACCAGTCCCCCTCCGAGGCTCATGACCTTCGTGCCGACCTCCTCGAACCCGGCTGCACGCCAGGCCTCGACGGTCCGCCCGAGGGGAAGCCGGCGATAAAGACCCGAGATGCTCGGACCGAGGAAACGTCCCACCCGGTACCATTCGACCCCGCCTGTGACCAGGCCACCGAGAGGCAGCACGAGCCGGGTGTAACCCCACCACCAGGCGCGCCAGAACAGGTTCGGGGGGACCATGAACTCGAGGCTGGCTACGACGCCTCCTGGCTTGACGACCCGGGCGAGCTCGCACAAGGTCGCCTGCGGGTCTTCCACGTAGCGCAGCAGATAGGTGAAGGTGAGGGCGTCAAAGCTCGCGTCAGGAAAGGGGAGCGACTCGGCCCGACCGTTCACGAGCTGGACCCGCCGCGTCTGGTGCGCCTGGGAAATGTTGCGCTGGCCGACTACGAGCATGCTCAAGGTGAGGTCGACGCCGACGACCTGGGCGCTCGTCCGGCGGGCCATTTGGAGCGCCACGCCGGCCGTGCCCGAGGCCACGTCGAGGACGCGCTTCGGCGAGGCGGGCACGATGCGGTCGACCATGGCCGCCCGCCACCGGGCGTTCTGTCGAAACGAGAGCAATTCGGCCAAACGGTCATAGCGACGAGGTAGGTCGGCGAAGAGCTGTTGGGTAAAGCTGTTGCTCTCGCCGGAAATTCGCAAGCTCATCGCTCCCCCATGATGGCCAAGCCCGTACCGTAGGCGAAACAATCCTCCCGGCGGGCGTCAAAGAGGCGTCGAAGGTCGGGAACGGGGCAGGGCTCAGCTGGGCGGTGCCTCGCGGATCCTCCCCAGGCACAAGACGAGCTGGCGGACGAAGTCATCGGGCTCGGGCCAGGGGAAACCGGGAGTTGCCGTCTTCAAGCTGACAGTGCCGTGCAAGCCCACCCAGATCGCCGTGCTGTCGGCGAATGCGTCGGTGCTGGCCGAGCGGCCCGCGGCGATGCAGGCCGCCAGCGCGTCGACCAAGAGGGCAAAGCTCTCGGCACCGAACTCCATCACCGGCACTCCGAGGGGCCCAAGCTCGACGGGCTTGCAGTATTCCCTCCAGGCCTCGTTGTCACCGGGCGGTCGAGTTTCGTTGAAGAGCACTCGGTATCGAGCCGGGCAGCGCAAGCCAAAGGACACATAGCCTTCACAGCCCGCGACCAGGTGCTCGACCGGATCGTCACCGCCAGCGGCTGCCTCCTCGGTGATCGCCTCGCTCAGCTCGTCGAAGACCCGGGCGATGACCGCCAGCATGATGGCCGCCCGATCAGGAAAGTGGGCGTAGATCGACGGCGCGGCGATGCCGACCTCCCTCGCCACGGCACGAAGCGTCACGGCCTCGTCGGTCCCCTCGCGGTCGATTATCGAGAGCGCCCCGGAGACGATCTCCTCTGTCAGTCGGGCGCCTTGACCTCTTGCGTTGCGCTGCCGCTTGGGGACTACCGCCGAGCCACGGGACCGCTCTTGGAGCTGGGTGTTCGCATTGGTTCGCATTCTCTCCACACTTCTCACTTTACAGCCGTTAGCTCATTTACTTATACTTACGAATGTAAGTGCACAGCCGTTAGCCGATTCATGTAGGGGGAGCCCATGTCCCGACCGCCTCGTGTCGTTTCGAGTCAAGCGACACAACACCACGCAATCGGGGGTAGGCCGAGTGGCCAGTGGCCCGAGGGCCATCCCCGCCGCAAGCAGATCTTGCTCGTACTCTGTTTGAGCCTTCTTGCCGGCGTCATCGACAACACCGTGCTGAACACGGCCCTCCCGACACTGGCCAGGGTGCTTCATGCCGGCACGAGCTCACTGCAGTGGATCGTCGACTCCTACACCCTTTGTTTCGCGGCCCTCCTGATCCCGGCCGGCGCTCTCGCCGACCGTTACGGACGTCGCCTCTCCCTCATCGGTGGCCTCTCCATCTTCGCCGTCGGTAGCCTCGCCGCTGCCTTTTCACCCAACGCCGGCCTGCTTATCGCCTCCCGGGTACTGATGGGCCTCGGGGCGGCGTTCGTCATGCCTGCCACCCTTTCGATCCTGAATGCCGTCTTCCCACCCCGCGAGCGCCCGCAGGCGATTGCCGCCTGGTCAGCGGTGGCCGGGGTCGGCGTCATCGTCGGCCCCACGCTCGGCGGCTTCCTCCTCTCGCACTTTTGGTGGGGAAGCGTCTTTTTGGTAAATGTCCCTATCGTCGCCGTGGCCCTCGCCGGAGTGCTGTGGGTCGTGCCAGAGACCGCGGATCCCGGGCGGCGTTCGCTAGACCTTGTTGGCACCTTGCTCGTCGGAGGAGCTTTCGTAGCTGTGGTCGACGCCATCATCGAGGCACCGACACGGGGATGGACCGGCGGCTTGACCATCGCAGAGGCGGCCGCAGGCATCGTGGCACTAGCCGCTTTCGTCATCTGGGAGCTAAGGGTGCAAAGCCCACTCATCGACCTGCGTATTTTCACCTCGCGGGCCTTCACGGCTGCTTCGGCATCGGTGACCGTCACGTTTTTCGCCCTCTTCGGCAGCTTGTTCGTCTTCACCCAGTACCTGCAGCTCGTGCACGGCTACAGCCCCCTCTCGGCAGGAGTGCGGGCTCTCCCCTTCGCGTTTGCCACGGGGGCCATATCGCCGCTCTCGCCCGTTCTCGCCAAGCGCCTCGGCAACAGGACGGTCGTCTCGAGCGGGCTCGGCCTGATGGGCATCGGGCTGCTCTATCTTTCCACCGCCCATATAGCCACGGGATATCCGGCCCTGGCCCTCGCTGTGGCAATCATGGGCCTCGGCATGGGCCTGGTGATGGCTCCGGCGAGCTCGACGATCATGACAACAGTCCCTGCCCACCAGGCAAGCGCCGGCAGCGCCGTGAACGACACCATCCGTGAGGTCGGGGGCTCCCTCGGCGTGGCCATCGTGGGAAGCCTGACGGCCGCTGTCTACCGAAATCGCCTCACGACCAAGCTCGCCCACCATGCCCCCGGTCTCGTGGTGCACGCGGCCACGGGATCGCTCGCGGCCGCCGACGCTGTCGCCAGAAGCCTCGGAGGTGCACGCGGCGAGGCGGTTGTGACGGCCGCCCGCGCCGCTTATACGACCGCGATGGCGACCGGGATGCGCGTGGCAGGGGCGGTCGCCCTCGCGGCTTGCCTGGGCACGATCGCGCTCATCCCCCGTTCGCCCCGGGCCTTAGCACCCGAGCAGCTTCGTACCGAGGCTCATCTCGTCGGTTCGGGCGCGCTCGCCTGACAATCAGCTCCCTCGGCCGCCGGGTCGTCCCGACGTCCACGGTCGAGGGAATGGCCAAACGGTCACAGCACCGGCGACCGGCGTCGGCCAGACTGAGAGGGTATGAGCCAGTACCCCTCGGTCGCCGATCCGAGTCCTGCGACCGCAGAGATCGGCTTCCAGTCGGTCAGCGAACTTCGACGGCTCCTCGAGCAGGGCTCAACGACCTCGACAGAGCTCGTCGAATCTCTCTACAAGCGCATGGCCGACGTGGACACGGGCGGTCCCGAGCTGCGGGCTGTGCTCGCCCTCTGCGAAGACGCGATCGAGAGTGCGCAAACCCTCGACGCCGAGCGAGCCCGGGGTGAGCGGAGGGGACCCCTGCACGGCATCCCGGTGCTGGTGAAGGACAACATCGACACTGCCGGTCGGGAGGGCACGACCGCCGGGTCGCTGGCCCTGGGCCTGACACGGCCGAGGGCAGACGCCGTCGTCGTGGCGCGGATGCGGGCGGCAGGCATGATCGTGATCGGCAAGGCCAACCTCTCCGAGTGGGCCAACTTCCGCTCCAGGCGCTCCTCCAGTGGCTGGAGCGCCGTCGGGGGCCAGTGCCTCAATCCGCACGCCCTCAATCGCTCACCTGGTGGTTCCAGCTCCGGCTCGGGTGTCGCGGTGGCGGCGGGTCTGGCCCCGTTGTCGGTCGGCACCGAGACTGACGGGTCGATCCTTTGTCCAGCTGCCCTCAACGGCGTCGTCGGCATCAAACCGACCGTGGGGCTCACGAGCCGCACCGGGGTCGTCCCCATCTCGTTCAGCCAGGACAGCGTCGGGCCGCTTGCGAGGTCGGTCGAAGATGCCGCCGTCCTACTTGGAGTTCTCTCCGGCGGCCGCTCGGGAGCCGATCCCTTGGACCTGGCGACTACGAATCGTCCCCGGGAAATGCCGGACGATTACGCGGGCTTCTGCGACCCGGACGGGCTCGCGCGGACGCGCATCGGCGTCCCCCGCCAGCGCTACTTCGGCTACAGCCCTGCGGCCGACGCCCTCGTCGAGACCGCCCTCGCCGCGGCGGCCAAAGCGGGGGCAGAGATCGTGGACCCAGCGGATGTAACGACGGCCGACGCCATCGCTCACAGCAGCGACGAGCAGATAGTTCTCTTGCACGAGTACCGGGCGGGCATCGAGGCGTATCTCGCCACACGGCCCAGCGCCCCCGGCCAACCCCGCACCGTGGCGGAGATAGTCCAGTTCAACGAGGATCACGCCGGAGACGAGCTGTCCCTCTTCGGGCAAGACATCTTCATCGCTGCCTGCGCGACCGGAGGCCTCGACGATCCCGTCTATCTCGAGGCCAGGACGCGCAACTGGCAAAGAGCACGCCTGGAGGGCATCGACGCCGCCCTCGAGAACGCTCAAGCCGATGTGCTCGCTCTCCCCACAATCGGGCCAGCCTGGTGCATCGACCACGTCAACGGGGACTCGCACACGCGCTCGGGCTACCAGGCGCCTGCGGTCGCCGGCTATCCGGCTATAAGCATCCCCGTCGGCAAGGCAAGCGGCCTCCCGGTCGGCCTCAGCCTCGTGGCAAGGCCATGGAGCGAACCCATGCTTATCCGGGTTGCCTTCGCCCTCGAGCAGTGCCTGGCTCTTGGTGGGGCCATGCGACCCGGCTGGCTCGAGCGGGTCTGACGTCTCACACGACGCCTCGCCACCTAGTCCGAGTCGTTCCTCCCGCCTGCCTCGCGAAGGTGCTCGACGAGTCGGTCAACGAATCCCGCTTGGCCAGCGAGGAGCTTGCGTTTGGATTCTGCCACCGACAGCCATGCGGCACGGTCGACCTCGGGCCAGAAGGTCTTGTTGCCAGAGCGGGGGGGCCATTCCATCTCGAAGTCGTTGCTGTGGATTCGCGCCGCGTCGAGATCGCCCTCGACAGCCCACGCGTGGACTCTCTTGCCGCTCGGCTGGCGGAGCTCACCGAGATCGATCCGCGGACCGGCCGGTGCGGGCTGCCCCAGCTCTTCTGAGAACTCCCTCTCCGCGGCAGCTTGGGCATCCTCGTCCGGCCCGTACTCGCCTTTGGCGATCGACCATACTCCGTCGTCTTTGTTGGCCCAGAGCGGGCCGCCTGGATGCACGACAAGGACCTCGAGCGTGCCGTCTGAGCCAAAGCGGTATGGCAACAACCCCGCGCTCTTAAGCGGCATCCTCCCCCACCTCCGGCTCACGTCGGACAAGCCGTCGCTGGTGCCATTAGGACGCCAGCTCGAGACGATCGTAGAGTACCTACCGCCCGGTTAGTCGCAGCTAGCGCTAGCCCCCGTAGCTCAGGGGACAGAGCAGCGGTTTCCTAAACCGCGTGTCGCAGGTTCGAGTCCTGCCGGGGGCGCCCCGTGATGTCGCGGTATTTCCGGGACAGGTGAACCCTCAGAAGATATCCCGGCCCCGTCGCTGGTAGTCGACCGATGGGTCGAGCTCAAGGTGTCGCAGCGTCTCACCGTGCTCGCCGACCACTCGGATGTCGAGGTCCGCCATCAAGATGAGCATGCGCATGCCGCGGTGCTCTACGCCGACCGTAACCTTCCCGACCTCGTCAGCCGATGCCTGATCAGGACTCGTCAAGTCTCCTGTGACTGTGGGCGGCTTCTGCCGCCCGGTTTGCCTGGTTAAGGGCGTGCAGACCCTCCTCGACGGTCAGCAGCGTTGTCGTCTTGAAAGAGCGCACTTCGCCGCCGCCATTCACGGCCACGGACCAGGCGGCAACGGACCGGGCGTCTGAGAAGTCGACGACACCTACGAGGTCATAGTCACCGAAGCAGAAGTACAGGCTGTCGATCGATCCACCCAGGACCTCGGCTGAGGGCCGTACCCGCTCGATTATGTTTTGCGGCTCACGACTCATCGCTGCCCAGGCTTCTGGGGTGTAGCCCACCTGAATCAGGAACTTCGCCATGTGTACCTCCTTGAGAAGCATCGCCCTGCGTGCTCTCGCCCCGACCTTGGTGCCAAGTCTCCTGTGATCACAGTGGACTTTCGGGGCACAAGCCCGTAGAGGCAAACGTCACAAGAAGCTCAAGGCAACGATGCCGGCCGGCCGCACGCCCACGGTGGCTACCAGCGCCACCTATCGGTGCCGAGGCGGCTTGCCGAAGGCACTCACGGTAGAGAGCAACGAAGCAGAGCTAGCGCCGTTCCTCAGAGTTGCTGTTCCGGGAAGGCTTCCAAAACGGCCCGCTGCCGAAGCAGCGGGCCGCTGCGGAGGTATAGCTACAAGCGCGACCCCGGTCCTTGCGAGGGGAGGCTGAGGGCCGCGTGACGGAAACGGTACTTAGCGGTTCTCCGTATTGACAAATTGATCTCCCGCGTCTCTGGGCAGCCGGACGTCTACTCATCTGGACTCACTGACGGCGCTGCGACACGGGCCGCACGAGGAACTGCACTCGGCACTTGAGCGAGATCATCCGCCTTCAGTTCGCGGACGACCTGATGGAAGGCACTATCGTTCCTGGGACCACCAGGCGCACCAAGCGGGGGGATGACTGCCAGATGCGAAAAGCGCTCGATTACAACGACGCCCGCGGTGGCCATCGGCGCTTGGCCGGCCGCATCCTGTCCATGGCCGTGTTGGCGGTCTCGGTTGGGGTAGCTGTCCAGCTGGCCGTTCTTCCAAAGACCGCCGCGAGCCCGGTGATCTTGAAGCCCGCCGACGACACGACGTCCATTGTCGGTGCAGATGCCGACCAGCTCGGGACGAACTGGTACCCGAACGCGGCGATCTCGCCGGGGCAGCTCAACTCCAGTGGATTCGGGCAGCTCTTAGACGTCACGCTTCCCCCTGTTGACGGCGTAGATCCTGGACAGATCTACGCGCAACCGATTGTGGCGGACGGGATTCTCCTCGTCGTCACCGAGAACGACAACGCCTACGGCCTCGATCCCACTTCGGGAGCGGTCCTTTGGTCCGAGAACTTCGGCCAGGCCTGGCAGTCGAGCACCATCAACTGCGGTGACCTCACGCCGAGTGTCGGCATCACCGGCACGCCGGTCGTCGACACCACCAGCGGAGTGGAGTATTTCGTCACCGACACGACCCCGGCCAGCGGCGGGGCGCTGTGGCAGATGCAGGCCGTCGAGATTACGACCGGCCAGGAGGTGGCGAACTTCCCGGTCGCGATCGAAGGTGCAGCCACTAACGACACCAGTCTTAGCTTCGACCCCGTCTACCAAATGCAGCGCCCAGGCCTGGCGCTCGTAAACGGCGAGGTTTACGCCGCCTTCGGATCCCATTGCGACTTGTGGCCCTGGTACGGGTGGATCGCAGGCGTCACAACCGGCGGGGCGCTCAACGACATGTGGGTGGACGAGACGGGCAGTGGTGATGGAGGAGCTGGCATCTGGGGGCCGGGCGGCATCGTGGTCGACGCCGCAGGCAATCTCTATGTCGCAACCGGCAACGGCAACTCACCTCCGGTCGGGCCGGGCAGCGATGTGCAGCCCTCCGGCCTTGGCGAATGCGTCATCAGGCTGTCAACTGCAGGGGCTCACCTCCAGTTGGCCGACTACTTCTGCCCCTCGGACGCCGACACTTTGGACGCCGAGGACGGCGATCTCGGCTCCGGCTCACCCACCGGCCTGCCGGCTTCGTTCGGGACCGCCGAAGACCCAGATCTGCTCGTCGAGGCGGGCAAGTCCGGCGAGGTGTACCTCCTCGACCGTGACGATCTAGGAGGTTTCGACCAAGGCCCCGGTGGCAGCGACGATGTGGTGAGCGAAACAGGACCGCTCGGAGGTGTTTGGGGGCATCCAGGGGTTTGGCCGGGCGATGGGGGCTACATCTACATCACCACGGCTAGCCCCGGCGGGACCTCGAGCGGCAGCTCCGGGGAGCTGGACGTGTACCAGCGCGTCGTCAACAGCGGCGGCCAGGTCTCCCTCAGCTGGGTAGGCGATGTGCCCAGCATGCTCTTCGGGGCCGGTTCCCCGGTCGTGACCTCTGAAGCCACGACGGCGGGAAGTGCCGTCGTGTGGGACATAGTGCCCACCGGATCTGGCAACGAAGCCAACCTCGTCGCATATGGGGCGGTACCGGTGGGCGGCACCTTGCCTGAGCTGTGGGATGCCAGCGTCGGCAACGCAGCCAAGTTCAGCATGCCCCTTCCTTACGACGGGCGTGTATATGTCGGTAACTACGACGGGCAGCTTCTTGCCTTCGGCTCGATCCCGACCGCTCCGCCGCTTACCGGAGGGGCTGTTGAGGCGCCCGCCACCGCACTGGGCGCCAGCTCGCAGGTGACTGCCACCTTCACCGCATCGGGCACGGTGACAGTCACCGGCACGTCGATCAGCACCTCAACCCCAGGTGCTAGCGGAGCCTTCACGACCCCACCGCTCGCATCGTCGGTGCAGCTCAGCTCCGGAAGCCAGCTCTCGGTCCCAGTCAGCTTCGTTCCCCAGGTCCTCGGCGAGCAGGACGGCACGCTGATCTTGACAACCAACCTCGGGACAGTCTCTGTGCCGGTCAGCGGTCAAGGAATAGTCGGGTCCGCCCCGATCAGTGCAACGCCCGCCTCGGTGAACTTCGGGGTCCATCCGATCGGGGGGCCCGTCGTCGACGCGACGCTCACGCTGGAAAACACCTCCTTGTTGTCGGTCACCCTCGAATCTGTGACCATCGAATCGGGCACGACGGCTCCCTTCTCCATCGGGACGCTCCCCGACCCTCTCCCGGATCTCGCCCCCGGGGAGACCTTGACCGTGCCCGTCGTATTCAGCCCACCTCGGACCTCCGGGGACTTCGTCCAGAGCTTCGACGATCATGTCGTCATCACCACGGGCGCCGGCAATACGACCGTCCCGCTCGAAGCCTCCGCCGCGCCACCTCCTCAGATCGACTTCAGCGCTCTCAAGCTCGGCGTCGGCACCGTCGCGATCGGCCAGAGCGGGGTCGTCAGCTTCACGATCGGCAACAGGGGCGGTACTCCGCTCACGATCACCGAATCTAAGCCCCCAGCTACGAACGGCTTCGCGGCAACAACGTCGCTCGAAGAAACCGCGGTCATACTGCCGCACACATTGCGTGTCGAGACGGTCCGCTTCTCGCCCACTCGAACGGGGCCGGCCTCGGCGAGCTGGGTGATCGAAGGCGATGACGGCTCGGGCGTCCAGACCATTACCTTCATGGGCACCGGCGCGAGACAACATCTCGTCGCCTCGCCTTGGCAGCCGGGTTGGCGGCTCAGCGGCCACGCATCGATCGAAGATCGCCTCTTGCAGCTGACCCCGAACGCCGCAAATGTTGCCGGTGCTGCCTTTTGGGCCACTCCGGTCGCGCCGAACGGCCTACGGGCCTCGTTCACTGCCACAATGACCGGTGGAACCGGCGGTGATGGGCTCACCTTCGCCCTCGTGGACGCGGAATCGGTCCCCTCCGAACCCGGCGGAGCCGCCTCCGGCCTCGGCCTGTCCGGCAAGAGCGCCGTGGCGGTAGCGCTGCAGACCTTCCCGAATGCGCAGAACCGCGCCGCCAACTCCGTCGGCGTAGTCACCGCAACGCGAGGATCGGGGGTCCTGAAATGGCAAAAGGCCGTCGAAACCATCCCGGAACTGCGCGCGGGCCCCGTCCCAGTGACCGTCATCGTGTCCGGAGGGGTCATGACCGTTGTCGTTGCCGGCTTCACGGTCCTCAACGAGCCCGTAAGCCTGCCGAAACAAGCCTACGTCGGCTTCACTGCCGGGACCGGTTCTCGCACCGACCGACACCTGATCTCGTCAGTAGAGCTGTCGTATCCTTGACAACGCCGGCGGCGGCGCCGTATCTGCGAAACGAACGCTCCGTGCCGCGCTCACCGAGCCACCGCGATACCCGCCGAATCGGCTGAGGGCGACTTAGGCTCGTCTCAGCCCTGGCCGCCGAGGGTCCACACCAAAGACGCAGAGGAGAATTCCTTGCCCGACAACGAACCCAGGACAGGTCCTAGGCGAGACCTCGCCGCGCTCGACGGGCGCACTCAGCCTTGATGAGAAAGCAGCCTTCACGGCCGGAATCGACTCCTGGCGCACCGCGAGCTGTGCTCGACTCGGCATCGCTTCGGTGCGGACGACCGACGGGCCCAATGGCGCCCGGGGCGAAACCGCCGGCCACGTGAGCATCACGCCGTCGGTCTGTATCCCATCGGGCACGTCTCTCGGTGCCACCTGGGATACCGCTTTGGTCGAACAAGCGGGCGCGATAGTGGCCCGTCAGGCGCGTGACAAAGGCGCTCGGGTTCTTCTCGCGCCGACTGTCAACCTGCACCGCCATCCACTCGCCGGCCGCAACTTCGAGTGCTTCTCGGAAGATCCCGTGCTCACCGGCCAGCTGGCCTCGGCCTACATCAAAGGTGTCCAGGCAAACGGGGTCGTGGCGACGATCAAGCACTTCGTCGGCAACGAGACCGAGTACGAGCGCAACACATCCTCGTCGGAGATCGACGAGCGCGCTCTTCGAGAGCTGTACCTCCTGCCTTTCGAGTACGGGGTGCGCCGAGGCGGCGTGCTGGCTGTCATGACTGCCTACAACAGGCTAAACGGCACCTTCGTCACCGACGACGCCCGCCTGCTTGACGAGATCCTCCGCGGACAATGGGGATTCACCGGCTTCGTCATGACCGACTGGTTCGGCATCGCCGCAACGCTCAAGGCAGCCACCGCAGGACTCGATCTCGAGATGCCGGGTCCGGCCCGAGCCTTCGGTGCTCGCCTCGCCGATGCCGTGCGCGCGGGCCAGCTTGACGAGGCGCTCGTCGACAAGATGGTGTGCCGCATGCTCACGGTGTTCGAGAAGGTGGGCGCTCTCGACGACGTACCGGTCGAAGAGCACCCCGCCGACCGGGTGGAAGACCGGGACTTTGCCCGCCGCGCCGCGGCTGACGGGATGGTCCTTCTCACCAATGACGGTTTGTTGCCATTGCAGGCGGCCAAGCTCGCCCGTGTCGCCGTCGTCGGGCCAAACGCAGAGCGGCTCGCCATCATGGGCGGGGGTTCGGCTCGCGTCCTCCCCCACTATGAGCTCTCACCACTGGCGGTGTTCCGCGAGCGGTTGGGGGCCTCGGTAGAGGTCACCTACGAGCCCGGAGTCGCTAGCGACGGGGTCGCAGACGCGACCAGTATCCACGCGGCCGTCAAGGCCTCCGAGGGGGCCGACGCCGTCGTCCTCATCGTCGGGACAGACCAGCTGTGGGAGAGCGAGGGCTACGACCGCGAGACGATGGATCTTCCTCGCAACCAAGACGACCTCGTGCGCCACGTGCTTTGCGCGAATCCCAACACCGTTGTCGTCGTCAACGCCGGCTCGCCGGTGAGCCTCGACTGGGTCGAGGAGGCGCGTGCTGTCGTCCTTACATGGTTCGGAGGCCAGGAGCTGGCCAACTCCATCGCCGACGTGGTCTTAGGCGAGAGCGAGCCGGGCGGGCGCCTGCCGACGACACTTCCCGTGCGCATCGAGCACACACCTGGGTTCGGGAGCTTTCCTGGCGAGTCAAGCAGGGTGCGTTACGCAGAGAGCCTCCTCGTCGGCTACCGGTGGTACGAGACACGGCACCTTCCCGTGCGATTCCCCTTCGGCCATGGGCTGTCTTATACAAGCTTTGAAATCGGCACACCGCAGATCTCGGGAGAGACCTTGGAGCCGGGAGGAGAGCTCCGCATCGACGTGCCGGTGACCAACACCGGCGGGCGCCGGGGCGCCGAGGTCATTCAGCTCTACGTCGTGCCGCCGGGTCAAGGCCGGTCCCAACCCGGCCATCGGTTCCGACCACTTAAGGAATTGAGGGCTTTCGCCAAGGTGTGGCTCGAACCCGGCGAGTCGACCACCGTGCACCTCGAGCTCAACGAGCGGTCGTTCGCCTACTACGACGTCGAGGAGAACGACTGGGCGGCTTTGCTGGCCCAGACCCCAGGAGGGGTGTTCAACCACGGAACTCTGGCGCGTTCGCTCCACAGGACCGAATCAGGCTGGTACCTCGACGCGGGTGTCTACCAGCTCCACATCGGGCGCTCGTCTGCCGACATCTCACATGTCGTCGAGGTTGAGGTGGCAGGGAGCAGCCAGCCTCTGCCAGTGTCGCTTGTTCCCCAGTGACGCTTGATCCACCCAAGAACTTGGCTCAGCTCCACTTGCGCTCAGGCGGATGGACAGGCCCTCGGGTCGTAGGAGGGGAGGGCTTGCACCGCCGGGCTCGGTGACCCGAGCGTGTCCTGCGACGGCGGCAGAGTAGTGGTCGTGGTCGTTGTTGTTGTCGTTGTCGTGCTGGTTGTGGCGACACTCGTCGTCGTCCCCGCCAAGGTGGTCGTGGTCACCCCGGTGGAAACGCGCACGCCGGTGACGGTGTAATCAGAGCCCGTGACGACCGTGACATCAGCGCTGTCGTCGGTCGGCCCTTCGGCCATGGCAACTATCCCGTGCAGATTCTCGACAATCCTTTCGGCGTCGGCCAGACGCCCGGGGCGGTAGTAAACGACCGTTTCCGATATCGGCCCGACCGGAGTCGAACTGGCGGTGCCCACGACGTGGAACCCGAGCGAAGAGAGCTGGGCTGCCGTTGTGCTCGCCTGGCCGAAGGTGCCGGTCCCGTCAGCGACAGAGACCGTGAAGGACCCGGGCGAAACCGAGGATCCCGGGGGCTTGTGCAGACCGAGGAAGCTGTCGACGGCCTGTTGGTCCTGGGGATAGGTCGGCAGCACGACCGAGCCGTAGTCGTAGCCCTCGTAGATGTAGTCGGCGAAGTTCTCGATATTCGGCATCGTCAGCTCGGGAACGCTGGCGATGTTGACCGAGTGGAACGCCCGGAGGAGATCGACCATGTCGCTCAGCGAGAGCTTCGAGTCGATCTCGAGGTCCGGCGCGACTGCGCCCAGCAGGGCGTTGTCGGTGAGCGGGTTCGACAGGCCGCGTTTTGCGACTGCGCTCGCCAGCACTCGCAAGAACTCGTGCACCCGGATGATGCGCCCGAGGTCACCGCTGCCGTCGTCGTGCCACTGGCCGTTCGCGAAGTAGAAGTAGTTGCGGGCCCGCACGAGGGCGAGGGCGTTGAAGCCGTCGAGGTAGACACAACCGGTCGTCCGGATATGAAGGCCACTGCTGTCGTCGTAGACGCGATCAGGGAAGTCCATCTTGATACCGCCGAGGGCATTCACGACGGCCTGGAAGCTATCGAAGTTGAGCTCGACGAAGTGGTCGATAGGGATCCCGAAGTTCTGCTCGATGGCGGCGACGAGCTGGCCAGGGCCGTCGGCGAGGGCGGCATCGATCTTGTAGAACTGCCCCGGCCGGACGTTGTTCATCGCAAGGTCACGAGGTATGGAGAGGACCGAGACGGTGTTGGTCTCCTGGTCAGCCCGCAAGAGCAGGATCACATCCGAGTTGACTCCGGTGATGCCTGCTGCACAGCTCCCAAAGGCCGTCGTCTGCTTGTTGTTGAGAACGCAACGAGACGTGGACCCGATCAGGAGGAAGGTCTGTACCCCCACGTTCGGTCCCGATGTCGCCTCCGTGCCGAGATTCCTTACCTCCACACGTTTGATCTGGTGATAGCGGAAGGCGACGTAGGCGATCTCAGCTCCTGCCAGGGCGATCACGACCGCCAAGAGGGCTATGGACGCCTTTATGAGGTTGCGGAGCCAGCGCGGCCGGCGGGGTCGCTTCGGCTTGCGACCGCTCGTCGGAGGGGGGGCGGGGGGCTCCGGTAGGTCGCTGCCGGTGGATATGTCAGACACTGGCAATAGTCTAAGAGACCTTCCTTAAGATCCCCTGAAGCGCGAGCGGCGAGCTTGAGCTGCTCTGATCCATTAGAACGGGGGCGATGCGGATCCTTCTCGCCGAGGATGACGACGCGCTGCGGTCGGTGCTCGAGCGGGGGCTCAAGAGAGCCGGCTACGTAGTCGACAGCGTCGCTGACGGATCAAGCGCACTTAGCTACCTGCACTCTTATGAGTACGGGGTCGCGATCCTCGACTGGCGCATGCCAACGATGAGCGGGATAGACGTTCTCCGCTCACTACGCCGGTCGGGCGCAAACCTTCCCGTCCTGATGCTCACCGCCAGGGACATGCCCGCCGATCGCGTACGCGGTCTCGACGAGGGCGCCGACGACTACATGGTGAAACCCTTCGACTTTCCTGAGCTTCTCGCCCGGCTGCGGGCCTTGCAGCGCCGCCCTTCTGAGACCCACCCCCCTCTTTTGTGCGTGGGGGACCTTTGCTACGAGTCAGCGACGCGCACAGTAAAAGTGGGTGGCAGACCCGTCAGCCTCACCCAGATCGAGCTCGGTATCTTGGAGCTTCTCCTGCAACGGTCTCCTTCGGTCGTCACGCGGCGGTCGATCGCCCTGCAGGTCTGGCAGTACGAGGCGGACGCTGTCGGCTCGAACACGATCGAGGTCCATGTCGCCCACCTGCGCTCCAAGCTCTCGGGGGCTCAGGTCCGCATCGACACCCACCGCGGCGTCGGCTACCGCCTAGTGGTTGCATGAGCCCTCGGCGCCGGGCGAGCGTCAGGGGCCATCTGGCGCCTTCGCTCAAGGTGGCCTTGGTGGCTACCCTCGTCGTCATAGTCGTCTACGCGGGTGCCGTGGCACTCCTCGATCTCCTCGTGGCCCATCGCCTCGTCGTCCAGGTCGACCGCCAGCTCTCGAGCCGACTCACGGCCGCCCGAAGCCGGCCCCCGGACCTTGCGACCAAGGAGCCGGACTCACCTGGGGAGAGTATCCAGTATGGGCTCGGGATCTACGGCGAGCCGATCTACGTCTGGGAGGTGCGCCCCCACAGCCATGTTGCCCAAGCCAACCCCGCCTCCCCGGCCCTGCCCCCACTTCTCTGGCCCGAGCCGGGAGCCGGCTTTGCCACAAAGAAGCTCGAGGGCACCGACTACCGGCTCGCCTCGGTGCCGTACCGGGGTGGTCTGCTCGTCGCCGGCGAGAGCCTGACCGAGCTGGCCCATGTTGAGAGCGTCCTCACCACCTCCGAAGTTGTCGCCGCTCCCGTGCTCCTCGTGGCAATCTTCCTCGCGTCCTTGCTCATAGGCCTGCGTTCCGCCAAGCCAGTCGAGCTTGCCCACAGGCGTCAGTTGGAGTTCACGGCCGATGCTTCCCACGAGTTGCGCACACCCCTCAGCGTCATCGAAGCAGAGCTGTCTCTCGCTCGCAGCGCCGGGACGGAGGCCGACGCCGAGACTATCGACCGGATCTCGCTCGAAAGCGAGCGTCTGAAACGAATCGTCGATGACTTGCTGTGGCTGGCACGATTTGATGCCGCTCCCCCGCCGCCCGCCTCAGGCGCGATCGACGTCGCCACGATCGCCGAGGTGTGCAGCGGGCGCTTCAAGCCTCTCGCCGGCGCGAAGTCGCTCAGCTTGGAACTGGCCCAGGTCGGAAGCGGGCCGGCGACGATAACCGCGCCCGCTGAGTGGATCGACCGACTGGCGGCTGTTCTCGTCGACAACGCTTGCAAGTATGCCGGCACGGGGGGTGCTGTCCGCATAGAGGTCGGGCGGGTCGGCTCGCGCGTCATCCTCGCAGTCGAAGACAGCGGCCCGGGCATCGCCGAGCAGGAACGGGAGCTGTTGTTCGACAGGTTTCGCCGTGGCACAGAGGCTGGACGCGGTCACGGACTTGGGCTCGCCATTGGCGACTCTGTGGTGCGCTCGACACAAGGACGGTGGCAGGTAGGTACAAGCACGCGCCTTGGCGGGGCGCGCATGGAGGTCTCATGGCCGGCTTAGCTCCTGAACGCGCCGATGAGACAACGCCATGCCGGACCGCCTGAGACCCGCGCCCGGGGCGGGTTCCTCGCTTTGGAACCTGCTCGTGGGCAGGCCGCTTCGCTCCAGCGAGGCAGCCCGAGAACAGATCACCCCGGTCGAGGGACTCTCTGCGCTCTCCCTTGACGCCCTCACCTCGGTCGCCTACGGACCTGAAGCCATCATCGTCGTGCTGGCAGCCGCCGGTGCGGGGGCTCTGCACGTCGTGCTCCCGATCACGGTTGCCATCGTCGTGTTGCTCGCCGTGCTCGTGTTCTCCTACAGACAGGTGATCGACGCCTATCCGGGCGGAGGCGGAGCCTATGCCGTGTCGAGAGCCAATCTCGGCCTTGGAGCCAGCCTTGTGGCCGGCGCCTCGCTCGTTGTCGACTACACCCTCACCGTCGCCGTTTCGATCGCAGCTGGAGTTGGAGCCCTCACTTCGGCCTTTCCTAGCCTTGAGCCCGCCACGGTCCCCATCTGCCTAGGGATCCTTGCGGTCGTAACGCTGTTGAACCTGCGGGGCCTTGGTGAGGCGGCTCGGGCCTTCCTGCTTCCGACGATGATCTTCATACTCGGACTTCTCGCGATTATCGCAATCGGCATCGTCCACCCGCTCGCGCTGCACGAACATCAGCCGGGCCGTCCCCTTGTCCAAACTCATGGGCTCGAGACCCTGAGCGTGCTGCTCGTCTTGAAGGCATTCTCAGCCGGTTGCAGCGCCCTCACTGGCGTCGAGGCGATCGCCAACGGTGTGCCCCTGTTCAAAGAGCCGAGAGCGAGGCGGGCCAAGCGGACCGAGCTGCTTTTGGGCCTGATCCTCGGGACGATGCTCCTCGGGCTGGCGGTACTCGCGAGCCGGTGGCACATTGGGCCACGCTCGGGCCAAACCGTGCTGAGCCAGATCATGGCGGACGCCGTGGGGCGGCACTGGGCCTACTACGTCGTGTCACTGACCATCACCCTTGTGCTCTCACTGGCGGCGAACACCTCCTTCGGTGGCCTACCTGTTCTCGCTAGCCTCCTCTCGCGCGACGGCTATCTCCCCCACCTGTTCGCCCTGCGAGGCGACCGCCAGGTATTCGCCAACGGCATCTGGGCACTGACGCTGCTGTCGGGGGCGCTTCTCGTCGCTGTCGGGGGCAGCACAAACAGCTTGATCCCGTTGTTCGCGATCGGGGTCTTCACCGGGTTCACTCTCGCCCAGAGCGGGCTGGTCGTGCACTGGTACAAGCACAGGCCACCTGGATGGCGCCGACGCGCCGCCATCAACGGGCTCGGCGCCGCCATGACCGCCGTCGCCACGGTGGTGTTCCTCTTCTCAAAATTCCTCGAGGGCGCCTGGGTTGTCGTTGTCGCCGTGCCAAGCTTCGTGTTCGTCTTCATGAGGGTGCACGCCTATTACGGGCGCGTCAGCAACGACCTCGGCTTCGGCGCCCGCCAGGACAAGCCGAAGGCCAAACGATCGATGGTCATCGTGCCCATAACGGGCGTCTCGCGCCTGTCGGAGCGCGCCCTCTCGGAGGCCATCTCGCTCAGCAGTGACGTGACAGCGGTCTCGGTCGTGCTCGACGACGGCGGAGCCGGCGATGCACGCGCTCGGGCGCTAAGCGAGCAGTGGGCGAGCTGGGACCCCGGCGTGCCCCTCAAGATCCTCCGCACCGACTACGCCTCGGTCGTCGAGCCGATAACTACCTTCATCGACGAGCTGTGCGAGAACGCTGAGACCCAGGTCGTAGTTCTCATCCCTGTCGTCATCCCGGACAAGTCGCGCTACAGGGTGCTGCACAACCAGATCGACCTTGTGCTCAGCAGGGCGCTAAGAACAAGACCTGAAGTCGTGGTCGCTCGGGTCCAGTTCCACCTCGAAGACCTGGCGGGAGATCAGGAGCGGTCCGGGACCGGCGAACATCTCGCGGGAGACCCGCCGGACAGCTGAGGCACTACTAGGGGACGACGACGATCGGGTATTTCGCGTGGCGCACAAGGCTGACCGGTACCGAGCCCACGACGTGGTGGTAGGTCTGCACGGCGCTCCCGACGATGATGATGACCGTCGCCTCCTCACCGTAGTCACGGCGGAGCTCGTCGGCGACAGCCAGCAGCTCGTGAGCAATGGGGCCGTCGCGCCTTTGGAAGCGCCACCTCTGCTCGTGGCCCTCCATGTATGCGCTAACGGCCTTGGCGAACTCGGCCTCGGCGTCGTCGAAGTCCTTGTTCAGCTCGACCTGCGCCTCAGACGACATGCTCGCCCCGACCGACAGGTGCGCAACGTAGACGACCTCGATGCTCCCGACGCGGCCCAAAACGAGACGCTGCGCCGCGTCGAGGGCCCGAAAAGCGGGCTCTGAGCCGTCGAAGCCGACGACCACGAGCAGGCGGCCGTACGCGCCCTGCTCGCTTCTGTCCCCCTCAGGTGCTGTACGCCCCTGGCTCTCTGCACTACTCACGGGCGACCGCCTCCCCAGCCAGCTCGTCGGGCCATCCGACTGAACAGCGAGGTTAATGTCCGGGCGCGGTCCCTCCACCCGGCAACGGTTAGGCGGCGGCGGGCTCTGGGCCCTGCAGGGTGCGCTGTTGGTCTGATTGCTCCTTGAACCCAAAACGCGTATAGACGCGTCGCAACGGGCCGGGAGCCCACCAGTTCGCATTGCCGAGAAGCTTCATCGTCGCCGGGACGAGCAGCAGCCGCACAAGCGTGGCGTCGACGACGAGGGCCACGATCATCCCGATGCCCATCATCTTGGTGAAAGTGACGCTCGAGGCGGAGAACGAGCCAATGACGACACCGAGCATGAGCGCGGCGCTGGTGATGACACCGCCGGTGCGCTGTAGGCCGGTGGCGATGGCAGCCTCGTTGTCGCCCGTGGCGTCGTAGTGCTCCCTTATGCGCGAGAGCAAGAACACCTCGTAGTCCATGGACAACCCGAACATGATGGCGAACATGAGGATGGGTGTCGAGGGATCGATCGTGCCATTCGGCGTGAACTGCAACAGCCGCGAGAGGTGCCCCTCTTGGAACACCCAGACCAACACACCGAACATCACCGAGAGCGAGACCAGGTTCATGACGATTGCCTTCAAAGGCAGGAGAACCGAGCCGAAGGCGAGGAACAGCAATACGAAGGTGGCGAGCACCACGATGAGCACCATCCACGGCAAGGTCTGGCCGAGACTGCGGAGCGTGTCCGCCAACAGGGCGCTCTGGCCGCCGACGTACGCGATCGCCCCGCTCGGGACACTGAGGTCCCGAACCCGACTCACGATCGCCTGGGCCGCGGGCGAGTAGGGACCGGGCCGGTAGCTCAGGTCCACCCGGGCAAGGTCCGCCCGGACGCCTGTCACCTCGGCGCTCATGACTCCGCTTAGCTGTCCGAGCTTCGCGGTGTAGCTGGCCAGCTCGCTCGATCGAGCCTTCGATGTCGCGATCGGGCCCCCCATGTCGATGACTACCTCTATCGGGGCCGTCGGGTTGCCGGGAAAGTCGCGGCTCAAAGACTCGGTCACGATTCGTGGCAGCGCACCAGCGGGCAAAACGGTGGCGTCTGTGCCTCCCCAGGCGATCTTCAAGAAGGGCGAGCCGAGCAGGACGAGCACGACGACTATCACCCCGGCCACCGCCAAAGGCCGGCGCATCACCTGTTGGCCAAGCCGGTACCAGCCCCCGCTCTCAACTGCGCGGGCGGGCCGCGTGATCGACCTGCGGACCCGCAGCGAGTTGACTTTTGCCCCGAGCACCGCCAGCAACGCCGGCATGACCGTCAGGGCGGCCAGCATGTCAACCACCACCGTGAGGACCCCGCCATAGCCCATGGATCGCAGGAAGGTCTCGGGGAACAGCATCAAGCTCGCCAGGGCGACGGCCACGGTCACACCCGAGAAGACCACGGTGCGACCGGCCGTGGCGACCGTTCGCGTCACCGCCTGTTCCACAGATTCGCTCCCGCGCATCTCTTCACGAAACCGGCTCACCATGAAAAGCCCGTAGTCGATGCCGAGGCCCAAACCGAGAATCGTGGTGATGTTCACCGAGAAGATCGAGACCGGAGTGAACAATGTGAGCGCCCGCAGGACGCTGAACGAACCGAGGATGCCGATACCACCAATGATGAGGGGCAGGCTGGCAGATGTCAGGCTGCCAAAGATCACAAGCAGCAAGACGAGCAGGATCGGCAGGGAGAAGCCCTCAGCCCGGCGGATGTCGGCGCTCGTGCGATCGGTGATGGCCTCGTCTGTCGGGACCAGTCCGCCAACCTCTGTCTGCAAGCCGGGGGCGGAGAGGTCGTTCTTGATGTCGTCGTAGCTTTGTTGACGGGCGTCGTCGCTCGTTCCGGTGAGCTCGAGCACAGCAAAGGTCTTGTGGCCGTCAGCGCTCACGAAACCGGGCGACCCGCTTGACCAGTAGGTCGCATACGACAGCACGGCCGAGTGCGGCAAGGCGCTCAGAGTTCGCGTGACTGCTGCCTTGAAGGCTTGCGAACGTACCGGCTCGCGGGAGCTTGAGTACACGACGACCACGTCGCCGGCGTCGCGCCCGAAGGCGGTCGTGGCCAGGGCAGCCTCTTGTTGGCTCTGCGAGCTGGGGGCATAGAAGCCGCCAGCAGTCTGCAAACTGCCGAAGACACCGCTGCCCCAGATCACAGCAACGATGACCGCCGCTGCAGCGATGACAAGGGTGAGACGGCGGTGGCGCGCAATGGCCCCTCCCCAGCGCTCGAACACGGCGACTTGTCCCATCCCTGCTACCCCCGTCCTTGGTCGTTCGATATGTGAGCGGTGCTCTCGTTTGTAGAGCAATGCTCACACATGGCCTGGAAGCTGTCAAGAGCAGTGCTCATGTCGCGCGTCTGGCGCTCTCGGTATGGAATGATGGGCCTATGAAATGCGGAGCGGTCGTGCCAAAGGCGCGACAACGCGTCAGGGATGCTGTTACCGCGGAGATCGTCGCCGCCGCTCGCGGGCAGCTCGCCACCGAAGGCGCCGGTGCCTTGTCGCTAAGGGCCGTGGCCCGTGAGATGGGCATGGCCTCCTCGGCCATATACCGTTACTTTCCCTCCCGGGACGAGCTGCTCACGGCGCTCATCACCGAAGCCTTCGACGCCTTGGGCGAGGAAGCGGAGGCCGCGGCCGAAACTGTCGCGGGTGGTTTCGAGCGGTGGCGTGCGGTGTGCCTGGCCGTGCGGGGCTGGGCGCTCGAGCATCCCCACGAGTACGCCCTCATCTACGGCTCTCCCGTTCCGGGCTACCATGCCCCAGCCCAGACGATCGTCCCGGCAAGCCGCGTGGCGTTGGTTCTTGCCAACCTGCTCGTCGATGCCCACCGCTCCGGCGAGCTCGTCGCAGTACAAGTGCCTCCGCTCTCGCGGGCCATGGCCGCCGAAGCCAGGCAGTTGTCCAACCTCGCCATGCCGGGCCTGCCCCTTTTCATCGCGGCACGGGCCATCGTCGTGTGGACCCAGCTCTTCGGACAGATCAGCTTCGAGGTCTTCGGCCAGCTCGTGGGTGTAGTGGAGGACACCGAGACGATGTTCGAGTTCGCCATCGAGACGAACGCTGGTCTGCTCGGGCTCAAGTCGCGGGCGTCCACACGGCGTCCCAGGATCTCTCGTGAGGTGGTGCCGACCCACTAGGGCTCTCGCAGGGCCTCTGCTGGGCTAGTCCTCATCGCGACCATGGCGGGGACGAAGGCCAGCAGACCTCCAGCAATGAGGACCCCTAAGGCGAGGAAGAGCACCACCCTCACTGGTGCGATGTCCACGGGCACGACACCTAGGTTCAAGGCAAAGGCCCGCCAGATCACACGGCCAGCCGCGACCCCGACAGGCACGCCAATAACGATCCCGACAAGGGCAACCGTCGTCGCCTGCCAGCCGACGACCGCCCCCACCTGGCGGCGGACGAATCCCAAGACCTTCAAGATGGCCACCTCCCTCCGCCGCCGGGCTGCGCTCACGAACAGGAGATGGGCTAGGGCAGCAGCGCCGAAGATGGCAAGAGTGACTCCGAGAAGCGCCGGGAAGTTCACCGCCTGACCGAAGTTCACGAGATCCTCCGGCACGGCATCCGGCGTCACGAACGAGGCGAACCGGTTCTCGAGCTCGGCGGCAGTGGCGCGCCCGCGCGAGTCGGCGACGGTACCAATCGACGCCTCCCAGCCAACGTCGTTCTGCAGTTTCTCGCGCAGCGCCAGCAGGCAAGCGCCACGCTGGCGACCGGCCGGGCAGGCGACATTCTCAACGTTGCCAAGTGTCGCTACGGCTCCGATGCCAAATCCCCCCGTTGCGAACTCGGGAGGAAAGGCGACGACGCCCACGACCTTGAGCGACGCCCTCTGCGCCGCGCGAGACGAGTTGAAGAGCAACACGCGCACCTTCCCCCCCAGGTGCCCGCCCACCTGGGCAAGCGTCGTCGACCCGAGGGCGATCTCGCCTCGCGCCGTCGGGTAGCGGCCCTCGACGAGGGAGAAGACCATCGGTCCCTTCTCCACCTGGACGAGGATGCCTTGCACCGTGACACCATTCACCTGCACGTACTTGCTCGTGATCTCAGATGTGATCCTGGTGACATCGCGATCGCGGGCCGACCTTTTCACTATCGTCTCGACCTGCCTGAGGCTCAGATTGCTCAGGTCGACCTGCCAGTTCCTCCCGTAAAGAGCTGGGCTCGACACGAGATTTGACAAGCTGGCGCCGAAGACCACGGTAGCTACCAGGGCAGTCACGGCGACAACAGTGCCCAACAGAGCCGTGAGCACGGGGACCGAAGCCCTTCCCCGGCCCCGTTCCAGGGCCCGGCTCGTGCCAACCACGACCGAGGGCGGCGCTCCTGTTCGCGCCAGGCCTGAGACCACAACCGAGGTGCGGGTCACGAATAGCTCAGCCTGGCCTTGCCGGGCGCTCGCCCGCTTAGCCTTCCAGGCCGGATAGCTCATAAGAATCAGGATGGCGGCGGCGATCGCGACCGACCCGAGGCCAAGGACTAAGAGGTCGAACGCGAAGCCCTGGGCCGGCTCGGCAACCCGGGCTTCGCCCACCGGAGTCAGCGGGGAGACTGCAAAGGCGACTATGACGGCGCCTGCTGCCCCCGCCACTCCGATGGCGGCCCCACGGAGCATGCCGAGGGCGAAGACCTGCCGTGGGCGAAGCCCGAGGGCTGCGAGCGTCGGGTACGAGCTCGATTCGAGCGTGCTCTGACGGGAGAGCGCCTGGCCGACAACGACCAGGCCGGCAAGACCGACAAGGAGGGCAAAGAGCCACCAGCCGACAGCCTGGGGATGTATCGAACGCTCGACTGTCGTGACACCTGCGTCCTCGGACTGGATGCCGTGTATTGGCGAGAGCCCGGCTAAATGTTGAAAATCGACCTGGAACCTGGGCAGGTCTTCGGCGCCGTGACGCAAGCGTACGAGTGCCCCGTAGAACCTGAGGGCCCGGCGACCCTCGCCCCGGTCGAAAGCCGGGCTCGTGTAGAGGTTGTAGACCGGGGCGACCCCGGCGGGGAAGTCGCTCACGTTCGCCTCGATGCCGACGACACGAAAGCTGATCCGTGCTCCCCGAGGTGGTGGGTTACCGTTCTCGACTGCGCTTGTCTGGGCAAGCGAATAGAGGGGCACGGTGACGATGGACCCGATATGCACCCCGTACTGCTGTTGCATGGTGAATCCAGCGAGCACGTCGTCCGCTGCAGTGGGCATGCGGCCCGCTATCAGCTTTATCGTCTGTGCAGGATCGCTCGGCAGCCCGGAGATGTAGGCGTCATTCGCGGGCCAATCCGCCCACCTGTGACCATGTCGCCGTTGTCGTAGGCGATCTCGTAGTAGGTCGCCGAGACGTCGGGAATCAAGGCGACGGTGGCGGGCAGAGGCGAGAGAAGTTGGTACACCTGAACGTCGTAGCCGTAACGGTCCAGAAAACGGGGAAAGGCGGACGCCGTGCGCCGTCCGGCGGCGACGGCCCCGAGCACGGTCGCGCCGACGAGCGCGACAAGGATCGTGAGCGCCAACCAAGACCGCCACCAGTGTTGGAGCTCGGCGCGAAACACAACCCAGATCGCCAACATGAGACACCCCCCGTCGCAGAAAGTCTGCATTGGCCCGCTCGGCGGCGGGAGGGCGCCAACTCCTGAACCTCCCTCGTGCTAGCACTACTCCGGCCGCGAGGTGGTCCTCCAAGCCATAAAGGCGCCTCGGATGTTACGCGACGGACGCCTCAGCGAGGCAGAACTCGTTGCCCTCCGGGTCAGCCATGACAGCTGAGGCCACATGGCCTGCCACTGTTCGCGTCGAGCCTACGGTGGCACCCAAGGCGCACAGTCGGTCGATCTCGGCTGCGAGGTTCACAGCTTCTAAGTCGAGGTGGGCGCGGTTCTTGCCGGCCTTCGGTTCGGGCACAGGTTTCAGGTAAAGCGGAGGACGCCCGACGGCGGGGTCGGAGATCAGGGCACCGTCGGGCACGTTGTAGGCGATCTCCCTCGCGAGCGCGGCCGCGAGCTCCCCCGACACCCTGCAGTCCATTGTCACATAGCGCAAAAGAGCCATCGCCGCCTGCTCAAGACTGGTCGACGCCGAGCTCGGCGGCGATCGAGACCGCCCATTCGTGGACCTGTTGCGCGCCGCGCCAGTCACCGGAGTGCTTCTTTGCCATGGCGCTGGCTGGGAAGCCCTTCGCCGTGGGCTCGAGGCGGCCACCGAAGGTGACCGCGCCGCGGGCTCCGACACTGGCCATCGCAGTCGCCACCTGTGTGACAGGTGGGATCTGTCCAGCGGCCGCCGAATCGTCGAGCGGTCCACTGCTCACGAACCAGACGGGCCGTGCGCGCAGCGCCTCGGCATGGCGACGAGTGAAACGACGAGCGTCACGATGCCAGCGCATGGCATAGAGGGCACCCGCGACCACGACGGCGTCGTAGCCCTCCAAGGACTTCACGCCTCTTGCCGGGCGCACGGTCGCTTCGAGGCCGGAGCGCACCAGCTCGCCGCCGATCATCTCCGCCAGCCCAGCCGTCCCGCCACGCCTTGATCCGTACGCGATGAGAATCTGCACGAGGCCTCCTTATTAAGCCCCTCGCCAATTAGACAACCGCTGGCGCCAGATGACCACTCTCAAGCCGCTCCCGGGATGCGATGATGGGCCGTGGACCTCGACACCTCGCGTGCGATAGAGCTCGCACCGCGCATTTGGTGGGTGGGTGCGCTCCTGCCTGGCGACCAGTTCCAATGCCACGTCTACCTGGTCGAACAGGGTGATCAGTCGGTGCTGATCGACCCTGGCTCCGCTCTCACCGCCGACGCGGTCATCGGCAAGGTCGACGAAGTAGTCGGTGTTGAGAACCTGCGGTGGCTGGTCTGCTCGCACTCGGACCCCGACATCATCTCCGCCATGCCCGCCCTGGTTTCAAGGGGCCTACACCGCGAAGCGGCGATCGTGACACATTGGCGCGACAAGGCCCTCATCCGCCACACCGGCATCGACCTTCCCTACTGGCTCGTCGAGGAGAACGGCTGGAGGCTCCAGCTGGAAGACCGTCAGCTCCAGTTCCTCTTCACGCCCTATGCCCATTTCGCCGGCGCCTTTTGCACCTTCGACGAGACGTCGGGCACCTTGTTCTCAGCCGATCTCTTCGGTGGATTCGCTGAAGACGACCATTCGCTATTCGCAACCTCGATGACTTACTTCGAGCAGATGCGCGCTTTTCACGAGCACTACATGCCAAGTGGCGAGATACTGGCTCACGCCTTGGCCGACATCCGCAAGCTTCCCGTGCGCACCATCGCCCCTCAACACGGCCTGTTGATCCCGGAGGAACTCGTCCTGCCCCTCATAGATGAGCTCAGCAGGCTCGAGTGCGGCATCTACCTGCTCGCCCGTGAGGATCTCGACCTTAGGTTCTTGTTGACTGCGAACCGCACAATGCGTGACATGGTCGACACCCTCGTACGGGAACCGGAGTTCTCTGTCGTCGTCGCCCACCTCGACGAGACCACCGAACGCCTCCTCGGTGCCGAGTCACTAGAGCTATGGGCGCGGACTGGCACCACGGTCCTGCAGTTCGCCCAGCGCAACGGCTTCGCGGGTCAGGTCGCCGAGCCACCTCCGGAGGTGAGCGAGGCGTTCGCGGGGACCGCCGCGCCGTCCGGGCCGAGGCTCGTGCTGCCCCTTCATCCCCCCTCGTCGTCCTCGGTGACCGGCGTAGCCGTCATGGGCTTCAGCGAGACGCCCGAGCTGAACGGACCCATGCGCGCCCTCCTCGAGGAGATCTGCTCTCTCGTCGAGGTTGGACTTGAACGCGAGCTGTTCCGCCGAGCAGCGGACATCGACAGGGATGTCTTTTACGAGCAAGCAATTCACGATCCCCTGACCGGTCTGTACAACCGCCAGTACCTCGACGACGCCGCCCGGCGGCTGTCCGCGGTCGACGACCGGACCCTGCGCCCGAGCGTCGCCGTGCTCATGATCGACCTCGACTACTTCAAGAAGGTGAACGACGATTTTGGCCACTCCGCCGGCGACTCTGTCTTGCAGCACGTCGCGCGGTCGATACTCGAAGGATCACGCCGAGGTGACATCGTCGTGCGCTACGGCGGGGAGGAATTCGTCGTGGTCCTCTCCGGGGTCGACCTCACGATTGCCCAATCGGTCGCCGAGCGGATCCGTGAGACCGTGACCAAGCCGGACGACGGGCGCCCGAGGGTCACCGCCAGTGTCGGAGTGGCGATGCGCAACCCAGGCGAGCCGTTCGAACAGCTCATAGTGCGTGCCGACAAGGCCATGTACCTTGCCAAGGCGGCCGGACGCGACAGAGTTGGGGTCGCCGAGTGACCCGACTCCTGGATTAGTGTCAGGTGGACCGGCGATGACTACTTACGAGGTGGATGACCAAGAGGACAGGCTCTGCTTGCGCGCCTCGTGGCCGGACTTGCCCGAGAGGGCCAGCCATGAGGTGGCCAGGTTCCAGGACGCCAAGCTCGCCGCTGTGGCCCGAAGCGTCCTTGGCGCCGCTTCCAGGTACAGGTGGCGCCGAGCCGTCCAGCTCGTGGACGAAGGGGCCTTCGTGGGCAAGCCGGATGGAAAGCCAGGGAGCCTGCCGGTTTTGCCCTCGGATGTCCTATTGGGCGACTCGCCGATGCGCCCCGAGCTCGAGAAGCTGATCACCGCTCTCATCCCGGGTGACGGTGAGGGAACAGAACAGCCCGCTGTCGACTCGGGAGGCTTCAGCGAACGCGTCAGGTTCGGCAACCTGCGCCCGTTGTTGTGGAGGGACTGGTGCTCACACCTGTCGGCCGAAGAGCACGAGGCCTTGCGCGCCGAGCTCGACTCCGACCTGGAGGCCACGGCGGGTCCGCTCACCGGCCGCGCGCGCCAGGTCGCCTGGTATCTGAGTGCGGAGCTGCTCATAGACGAGGACCACTCACGCCTGGCCACTAGCGACAAGCCCGACAGTGGAGGAGAAGAGGAAAAGGACTTCCAGCGCTCCCTCCTGCAGCTGCTGAGCAGCCTCGTCGGCCTCCGTGTCGAGTCGACGGCGGTCGAATGGGACCCGGACAACGAAGAGCTGCTGCGCGTCTACTCTCCGGCGACTGTGGTCGGATTCTGGCTCGACCCTGAGTGCTGGTACTACGGCTGGCCCGATCCGGCCTCTCCCGACGGCCAACCGACCCTCTGGCAGCACGCCGGGACCTTGCCGACAGATACAAGCATTGGCGACATGGCCCTGCACATCTGGGAGCGGACCAACCACGCGACGTGGCCGTTCGGGGGCAACGCTCCCGGCGAGCGCCGCGGCCGGTTCGGCGGACGTCGCTGAGCCGCAGGGCGGAGCTCACCGCGCCGGTGAGGTGGGACCCGGAAGCGAACGCGGCCGCCTAACATCACCTGACCATGGTGAACCTGTCCGACAAGGCTCGTGCCGCTCAGCAAACCCTTCGCGACGCCTCAGCTGCCTATCAGGCGGTGGTTGAGCGCGTGATCGAGGATCCCACCGGCCCATTCATCAAGGAGCTGCGCGACAGCGAGGAGCGGGTCGCCGAAGCGGCCGCGAGCTGGGCGCTCGAGTACAGCGAAGGCGTCGAGCCACCCTCTGTGGGATAGCTCCCGGCTACAGGGACCAGTCGGATCTCCGGGCGCTGGCTCAGCTCACGTCACATGGCGCGCTCATGGCTGTGCCAGAAGGCGCTCGATGGTGTCCACCTTGGAACGAAGAGCCCCTGTGACCCCGGGTCGATAGTCGACCTTGATGACGACCGATATCCGGGGCGAGTCCTGCGCCAGCCGCAACACGCACGACTTGATGACCGCCAAGACCTCGTCCCACTCGCCTTCCAGGTTCGTGAACATAGCGTTGGTCTCGTTCGGCAACCCGCTCTCCCGAACGATCCTCACCGCATCTGCCACAGCCCCGCCGACCTCTTCCGGGCCGACTGGGCTGACTGAGAACGCCGCGATCATCTGTGCTCCTGTTGTCCTCCCGGTTCGCCGGCTGGCGTACCGCTTCGGCCTAGCCTTGCGCTAAACGCGGGTAGGCGCTCACTCTTGGGCCGGTTTCGCCAAAAATGGCGTCAGGCTGGACCGGCAGAGGCTCCCGGCCGCGAAGCGATCGAGCCCCGCACGATCTCCATCAGCTCGTCACCGCTGATGGTCTCTTTCTCCAACAACTTGGCCACCACGGCATCGACGACGTCGCGGTTGTCTGTGAGAAGGGCCGTGGCACGGGCCTCGGCCTCAGCGAGGAGGCGGCTCACCTCCTGGTCGATGGCGAGCTGGGTGCCTTCTGAATAAGGGCGGGACTGGAGCTGGCCAGCTCCTAGATACCCCGGGCCCTGCTCGCCGTAGCCGATAGGTCCAAGGCGAGGGGAAAGCCCCCAGTCGCGCACCATGTGGACGGCGAGCTCGGTGGCCCCGCCGAGGTCGCTCGAGGCCCCCGTCGAGGCCTCTTTGAGGACAAGGAGCTCAGAGGCCCTTCCCCCAAGGCGGATGGCGAGGGAGTCTTTCAAGTAGCTCTCTGGATAAAGGTGGCGCTCGTCCAAGGGGAGCTGCTCGGTGACCCCGAGCGCCCGGCCGGCGGGGAGGATGGTGATCTTAGAAACAGGATCGGCGTGCTCAGAGAGCACGGCGACGAGGGCGTGGCCTGTCTCATGGACCGCCACGGAGTGCTTCTCCTCGGGAAGAAGAGCATTGGAGGCGTCCCGGCGACCGAGGATTATCCGGTCACGGGCTTCGTCGACGTCTTTGGCCTCGATGACGTTGCGGTCGTGGCGCACGGCCACGATCGCCGCCTCGTTGATGAGGTTGGCGAGGTCGGCTCCAGAAAAGCCCGGCGTCGCCCGCGAGATGGCCTCCAGGTCGACATCGGGGCCCAAGTGCTTGCCCTTTACGTGCACTTTCAAGATGGCGGCACGTTCCACCTGGTTGGGAAGAGGGATCTCGACCTCGCGGTCAAAGCGCCCGGGGCGCAATAAGGCCGGGTCCAAGACCTCGGGACGGTTCGTGGCCGCCATGACGACGATGCCCGTCGAGGAGTCAAAGCCGTCCATCTCGGCTAGGAGCTGGTTCAAGGTCTGCTCCCGCTCGTCATTAGAGACGATCGAGCCCCCCCTTTTCTGCCCGATGGCGTCGATCTCGTCGATGAAGATGATCGAGGGGGCCCGCTTGCGGGCATCTGAGAACAGGTCTCGGACCCTAGAGGCCCCGACACCGACGAACATCTCCACAAAGCTCGAGCCCGTCAGGGCGAAAAAGGGGACCTCGGCCTCTCCGGCGACGGCACGGGCCATGAGGGTCTTGCCGCTTCCTGGAGGTCCCACCATCAAGACCCCGCGGGGCCCGATCGCCCCGGCGCTCTTGTAACGCTCGGGGTGCTTTAAGAAGTCGACGACCTCGCTCACCTCACGCTTTGCCCCTTCGTAACCGGCCACGTCTGAGAACCGGGTGGAGGGGCGCTGTTCGTCATAGACCTTGGCCTTGGAAGCTCCGATGCCCATGATCCCCCCGGCGAGCTGGCGCCTTGTGCTGCGGCTCAGCCAGACGAAGATGGCGATGAAGAACAAAAACGGCAAGAAGGAGAGCAGGTCGACGAGAAGGCTCGAGCTCGCCCCGGTGCCTGTCACTGAGACGTTGTGGCTCCTCAATATCCCCGCCAAGGCGGGATCGTTCAGTACGACGGGGATCTGGGAGGTGTAGTCGTCCCCGTTCTTGAGCTTTCCGCTGACCGCCCCACTCGGGTCGATGGAAGCCGTCTTGACCTTGTTCGCCTCCACCTTGGAGATAAAGGTGCTGTAGTCGAGCTTCAGCGTCGTCGTCGTCTTCATCTCGGGCAAGGAGAACAAAAACAGCGTGACGAGCAGGCCGACCAAGAGCAGCCACCAGCGCACTTTGGGCGGTGGAGGCGGGGCAGGTTTCGGTTGGGGGTCCCGGGGCGGCCCGGGGTTGGCGGGGCTCGTGAGATGGCGATTCTGCATGATCGGGATCTGCCGATTGCTCATAAGTGTCGGCGAGCGTACGTCATGACTGCGGCTTTCGCGCATGGGAGGCTCTGAATGTGAAGGCATACCTTATCGACGGCACCTACGAGCTCTTCCGCCAGTACTTCGGTAGGCCTTCCAGCACATCTGCCGACGGCCGGGAGATGGGGGCCACCCGAGGGGTCATCTCGTCTCTTGCCGGGCTGTTGTCGAGCGGCGTGACCCACATCGGCGTGGCCACCGACCATGTCATCGAGTCCTTCCGAAACCAGATGTGGCCCGGCTACAAGTCCGGGGCCGAAGTGCCAGCCGAGCTGCGCTCACAGTTCCCGCTTCTGGAGGAGGCGATCGAGTCGCTCGGGGTCAAGCTCTGGCCGATGGTCGAGCTCGAGGCTGACGACGCCCTGGCCTCAGCTGCCGCCGTCGCTGCCGACGACCCCCGCGTGGACCAAGTCCTGATCTGCACGCCTGACAAGGACCTCGCCCAGTGCGTCGTCGCAGGCCGAGTGGTCCAGCTCGACCGTCGTACCGGGGTACTCACCGACGAGGACGGGGTGCGAGAGCGTTATGGGATAGCCCCTAGGTCGATACCGGACTGGCTGGCCCTCGTCGGTGACAGCGCGGACGGCTTTCCCGGTCTGTCCGGATGGGGGCGCCGGTCCGCCTCGGTAGTACTCGCCCGCTACGGCCACATCGAGTGCATCCCCGACCAGGTGGTGGACTGGGACCCGCAGGTCGTCCGGGCCGTGAGAAGCGCCCCGAGCCTCGCGGCAAGGCTGGCCGCCGAACGCGATCAGGCGATGCTGTTCCTCTCCCTTGCCACCTTGCGAATCGACCGCAGCCTTCTTGGCAGTGTGGACGAGCTCTGCTGGCGAGGAGCAACACCGGGATTCGAGAAGATGTGCCGTTTGCTTCGCGACGACTCTCTCGCCGCCCGCATGGCGGCGCTCCGAGAGAAGCTGGCTTAGCCGGCTCCGGCGCCGAAGACACGGGCGAGCTCCTCGGGCACGGCGACCTCTAGCTGGGCATAGGTGCACGATTGCACGTCTCGATCGGGACGCCACCGGCGAAAGGAGGTCGCGTGGCGGAACCTGTCGCCCTGCAGGTGGTCGTAGGAGACCTCGCAGACGAGCTCGGGGCGCAAGGCCTGCCAGGAAAGGTCCTTGCCCGCGTTCCACCGGCTCGGTGCGCCGGGTCGCCGCGTGCTGCCGGCCTCGGGCGCCATCGCCTTCCAGGGGTGGCCCTCGAGATCCTCCACCCGATGGGGGGCGAGATCCTCGACGAGGCTCTTACGCAAGGCGACTGAGAAGCCCGAAGCCACCCCGACGTGGTGTAGCGCGCCTTCGCCGTCGTAGAGGCCAAGGAGCAAGGACCCGACCCCGCCTCCATCTTTGTGCCAGCGGAAACCGCCCACTACGCAATCGGCCGTACGTTCGTGCTTCACCTTCAACATGACCCTCTCGCCCTCTAGGTAGGCGAGCGAGCCCGGCTTGGCGACGACACCGTCGAGCCCGCCACCTTCGAAACGCGAAAACCAGTCCCTGGCGACAACCGGATCAGAGGTGGCAGGCGTGACATACACGGGAGGCGCGGCGTGCTGCAGCGTCCCCTCGAGACGGTTGCGCCTCCGAACGAAGGGCTCCTGGCGCAGATCCTCGCCTCCGAGGGCCAACAGGTCGAAGGCGACGAAGGACGCCGGGGTAGACGAAGCGAGAAGCTTTATGCGAGAAGCGGCCGGGTGGATCCGCTGGAGAAGACAGTCGAAGTCGAGCCCCGCCTCGCCGACGATGACGATCTCGCCGTCGAGCACGCAACGCTCGGGCAGGTTGGCTAGGAGGGACTCGACGACCTCGGGGAAGTAACGCGTAAGAGGCTTCTCGTTGCGGCTGCCGAGCTCGACCTCGAGGCCGTCGCGGAAGACGACGCAGCGGAAGCCGTCCCACTTGGGCTCGTAGACAAGACCCTCCTGCTCCGGCATCTCGCGGGAGAGCTTTGCCAGCATCGGTGAGACAGGTGGCATCACCGGCAGGTTCACCGGGTCATCGTACCGGGGCCGGAGGGACGGCTCAGGGCGAGCCGTGGCGGCCCGCCCATTCCAAGAGGCGGTCGAGCGGCCACGAATTAACGATGGAGGCGGCATCGACCCCGGCCTGGACAGCTTTCTCGCAACCTATACCGAGCCATTCGAGCTGCCCGGGGGCATGTGCATCAGTGTCGATGCTGACGTGGCACCCGAGACCGACGGCGAGGCGCAGCAGGTCGTCAGGCGGGTCCTGCCTCTCCGGGCGCGAGTTGATCTCGACTGCCGTTCCGGTCCGGGCACACGCCGCGAAAACGGCCTCGGGGTCAAAGCGAGAGGGCTCGCGGCCCTTACCCTTGATGAGGCGACCGGTGCAGTGACCGAGAATGTCGCAGTGGGGGCTTTCAATGGCCTTAACCATGCGCCGGGTCATCTCGGGCGCCTCCATCTTGAGCTTGGAGTGGACGCTTGCGACGACGAGGTCGAGCTCGGACAGGAGCCCGTCGTCTTGATCAAGCGCCCCGTCTTCCAAGATGTCGACCTCGATGCCGGTGAGAAGGCGGAACGGTGCCAACTGTTCGTTGACGGCCGCGACTACCTCCAACTGATCTCGGAGCCGTTCGGCGCTCAGCCCGCGGGCGACGGTGAGCCGTGGGCTGTGATCGGTGAGAGCAAGGTAGTCGTGACCGATCGCGACCGCTGTCTCGGCCATCTCCAATATGGGGCTGCCGCCGTCGGACCAGTCCGAGTGGCTGTGACAGTCTCCCTTGAGGCTGGCCCTGATCGTCAGCGCCTGCGGGCTGAGCGCGACCGGCTCGGAGGCTTCCAGCTCTGCTAGATAACTGGGCACCTTGCCCGCGACCGCCTCAGCGATCACCCGCCCCGTCGTGTCCCCGACACCCTCGAGGCGCTTCAAACCGCCCGAGGAGGCGAGCTGCTCGAGCTCCGCTGCGTCCAACTGGTCGACAGCGGCCGCGGCCCGCCTGAAGGCTCGCACCTTGTAGGTCTCGGCGCCGTCGCGCTCGAGGAGGAAGGCGATGCGGCGAAGGGCGTCTGCGGCTTGCACAGGGCTCGGCCCTCAGTCCTTGCGCGCTCGGCTCGGGGCGACGCGGCTCGCCTCGTCGGGCTGCTTGGGGTACTGCGGGGGCCAAGGTGCGTCCGGCAGCCCGGCGGCCTTGTCGCGTTCGGCCATCTCGAGTAGGGGCGCGAGCGACTGGGGTCTGTCCGCAATTGCTGGCCCAGGGGTCGCCTTGGCGGCGGACCCGGTCAGGGACGCTGGCGATGGTGAGCATGTCGGGATCGACACTGGCAACCTCGTCCCACGACAGCGGGGTCGACACCTGGGCGCCGGACCGTGAGCGCGTGGACCAAGCACCGAAGACCGTCTTGTGCGGTGCGTTCTGGTTGAAATCGACGAAGACGCGCTTGCCCCGCTCCTCCTTCCACCAGTTTGCCGTGACGAGATCCGGTCGCTGGCGTTCGAGCTCGCGGGCCAGTGCGACAGCGGCCGCACGGACTTGGACCGAGTCCCAAAGCGGCTGGAGGCGAACATAGATGTGCAACCCACGGTTGCCGCTCGTCTTTGGGAAAGCGACAATGCCAAGCTCGCCGAGGAGCTCTTTCACGCAGCTCGCCGCCTTGCGCACCTCCTCGAAGCCGACGCCTGTTTGCGGATCCAGGTCGATACGCAGCTCGTCGGCATGCAAAGGGTCATCGACCCGAAACGGCCAGACATGGAACCCGAGGCAACCGAGGTTGACTGCCCAGATCACATGAGCCATGTCGGCGATCACGAGAGCCCTCGAGCTCGTGCCGTTCACGGTCGACACCTCGACGGTCTCGAGCCAGTCCGGAGCACCAGCAGGCACACGTTTTTGGAAAAACGACTTCCCGAGGGCTCCGTCAGGGAACCGCTGCAACATCGCGGGCCTGCCGCCCGTAGCAGCGAGCAATGGCTCGGCGACGGCCAGGTAATAGCCGACGAGGTCGAGCTTGGTCGCGCCGGCGCCGGGGAAGAAGACCTTGTCGGGATGAGAGATCTCGACGACACGACCAGACACCTCGATGGCCTGGCTTTCGGCTCGGCCGCCCGGGCTCGACATCGCGTCAGGCTAGCGGCGCTCTCGGGCGACAGAGCCCGCCAGCTGCACGGCGACAGCCCCCACCTCGCTCGTCAACGAGCGAGATGAGTTATGTCGGAGACGACGAGGACCATGACGAGGATGATCACAGCGCCGTAGAGGCCGGTGATCGGCCATCGCCAACGGTGGTTGGCGAGCCAGAAACGCCGGATCCCGCGTACGTCAAACACGAGGGCCAATAGACCGATCGGAAGACCTATCGCCGGAGCCGCGCCGGCGGCGACTCCGAGCACGGGCGTAAGGATCGGCAAGACGACGTAACCGAGCAGGCAGCGGACCGCTGAGATGAGGATCGAGGCGCTAAAGAGGCGGTGCGCCGAGGCCTCATCGGCCGAAGGTGGCCCCTGGGGGATGCGCAGCAGCCGGCGCATGGCGAGGTCCGCCGACGAAGGGGGTGTCCGTACGGCTCCGGCGCCAGGGGCGATGGCAGACTGGCTCACGGCATCGAGGTTAGGGCGTGCAAGCAGCTGTCTCCAGCCGCCCTGGCTTCAGCCAGGGCCAGCCGTGGCCGCTGCCCGGATGGAACTCCTCGTTTGCTACCGTCACGGTACGACCCCGACCGTCGACCCAGCTGCGATACTGACCGCCGTGGAAGGCGGGAGCGACCCAGGGGCGGGTGTGCCTCCAGAGCCGGCGGGCAGGACTTCGGAGCTTGCCCGGCTTCCTGGGACGGAGCGCACTCGGCGATTTCGCCCGAGGCTGCGCTGGGAGCTCATCGGCTGCGGCCTTCACGGCCATGAGCTTGTCGGCACCGACGCCGCTGAAGTTCGCCCCGAGGACCACCTGCTCGTGCGGGAGGCGGACGGCTTGCGCTGGTACAGGTGCCTCAGATGCGACTCGTGGCTTCCCATGGCCCCGCCGGTCTCGCCACCAAACCGCTTCCTGCCCGAGCGCAGCGAAATCGAACTGCCTCTACGGGGCAGGCCACTGCGAAACCTGTACGTGCTACGTCTGATCGCTTTCGACAGGGTGATCCACTTCATCGTGCTGGCCGCCCTCGGAGTCGGGATCATCTTGTTCGCCATCCATCAAAAAGACCTCCGGGGCGACTACCTCCGCTTCTTGAACTCGCTGCAATCAAGTGTCGGCTTCGTCTCGAGCCACAAAGGATTCTTCCGGGAGATCACCCACCTCGTGAACGACTCGAGCACCAAGCTCTACCTCTACGGCTCGGCCTTCTCGTCCTATGCGGCCATCAACGCCATCGAGGCGGTCGGGCTGTGGACAGAGAAACGCTGGGCCGAGTACCTCACATTCATCGAGGTCACCTTGTTACTCCCGCTCGAGATCTACGAGCTCAGCATCACTGTCAGCTACCTGAAGGTCGGCGCCCTCGTGCTGAACGTCGCCGTGATGGCCTATCTGCTCTGGGCACACAGGCTGTTCGGCTTCAGGGGTGGCAGTGGCGTCGACAGGGCGCTGTTCGAGCGCGACAGCGGTTGGGCTGCCCTCGAGCGAGCGACTCCCGTCCCGGGCACCCGACCCTGAAGGCCAATAGCTTCGCGGCGATGGGATTGCTACCTCTCCCCGAGGACTGGGAACGCGCCCTTGCCGTCGTCGCTCATCCCGACGACCTCGAATTCGGTACCTCATCGGCAGTGGCACGCTGGACCGCGGCAGGCAAGACCGTCGACTATGTGCTGGCGACCCGTGGTGAAGCCGGGATCGACGCCATTGCGCCCGAGGAATGCCGAGTCATCAGGTCGGCCGAGCAGTTCGCTAGTGCACGAGTGGTGGGTGTCGAGCAGGTGTCGTTTCTCGACCACCCTGATGGGCTGCTCACCTACTCGCTCGGGCTTCGCCGAGACCTGGCGCGAGCGATCCGCTCACACCGGCCAGAGATCTTGTTGTCCATCAACTACAGGGCCGGATTCACTCCGGGCACCGTTAATCACGCGGATCACCGTGTCCTGGGGGAGTCGCTCTTGGATGCGGCCCGCGACGCGGCCAACCGCTGGGTGTTCCCAGAGCTCGTAGCCGAAGGGCTCGGGCCATGGCGCGGTCTGCGCTTCGCGGCCTTCGGCGCCTCTCCAATGGTCAGCCATTTCGTCGACGTGACCGATTACCTAGAGCGCGGGATCGCTTCTCTCGCTGAGCACCGGACCTACCTAGAGAACCTCGAAGGCGAGTTCGACCTCGTGTCCTTCCTCCGCTCCAACGCCGAGCAAGCCGGCCAGCAAGCTGGGGTACCGCTTGCTGTCACATTCGAGGTGATCAACCTCTAGTCTCCAGGCGAGCGCGGCAGCGCTCTTACAACGGAGTGGAAACGCTTTCAGATGAAGTTTCCGGCAGGCTTCCACCGCTCGGGCCAAAGCTCGCGGGCCCGCCAAAGCCGGCCGAAGGGCCGCCAGGAAACGAGGTGCCGCCCGGCCTTACAGGGAGGGGGACGATGGGAGGGGGCATAACCGGGCTAGGGGCGACTGGGCCAACGAACACGACGGCGGCCGCGAAGGTGTCGCCCGAGCCCGGGGTACCCCAGGCCTGAACGAAGTCGGCTTTTGCCACAGAGGCGATCGTCGTCTTCCCTTTCTGGTCACGAAACACCGTCGACGAATCTGTCGTGACCGTCTCGGTTGTCGTACCGAAGCCGGAAAGGCTGATCGTCGTGCCCGCCACGTCGGTCACCCGGCCCTCGACAGAGGCCAGGATGACATCGACCGTCGTGGCGTCGATCTCGGTGTGGTCGGAGGACAAGGTGCCGGTAACAGACACGACCGTGCCCGCTTGGACCTGGACGGTGGGGTCAGGCTGCCCGGCCTGCTCGTAGGTCGTGGAGGCAGAGACGTTCACGGTGACATAAAGGCCATCCAGCTGGGTGACAACGATCTGTGAGCCGTTCACGCGCACTACCTTGCCGGAGACGCTCGGCAGGACGATCTCTACCAGCCTGACCGCCGTCGAGCCGCCAAGGACCGGAAGGGCGGTCGCGTTGCCGGGGTGGGCCACCGGGACGAACAAGGCCTGGAACAAGACCTCCTGGCCCGTCGCGAGCGCCGTCCGGCCGACGGTGGTGTCCCCCTCGCGGTAGATGGTCGAGCTGTCGGTCGTGACCGTAAGGGTGCCACCGAACTCCGTCTCGACGGTGATCGTCGTCGCGGTGATCCCGGTGATGGTTCCACCCTCACCGAGGGCGGACGGCCCGAAGCCAGTCCAAGGCCCTAGATGCTGGAAGGGGCCGTGGGCCGCGGCGCGAGGCGCGAGAAACGCCTTCGAAGGTGTCGAGGGCGCGGCGAGCGCACGCACGGCCGCTGCCGGCGAGCCGGACGTGGCGGAGGCGATGCCATAGCTACCCGCGGCTAAGGCGCAGGCGAGCGTGACGGCGACACCGGCTCGAAGGGCGAAGCGATGCCTGCTCCTACTCGGGGTGAGACCACGGGCTTGCTCGCTCGGCTCGCTGGCGAATATGTCGCCTTCTGGGTCCAAGTCACTCATCGCGAACCCCGTTATGTCGGCTGTAGAGGGTGAGCCGACCCTGAGCTTGATCGGCCCACCCCTTGCTTGGACATAGCCTGCACCCGCAGTCTGGGAAACGCCTTGGAAACCACTTCGAGCTCGTGCAGGCGCGGCCCGGCCTGGGCCATCACCCCACGACAGCTGAGTAGACGAGCTGCTTGAGCTGGCGACGGATCGGATAGGTAGTCGAGGGCAGCAACTGGGTGAAGAAAAGCACAGTCATGTCCTCCACCGGGTCGACAAAGAACAAAGTGCTCGCCGCCCCGCCCCAGCCGTACTCGCCGAGGTTGGAGGTGACCTTCAGAGCCGCCGGGTCCACGACCACCGAGAAACCGAGCCCGAAGCCGACTCCTGCCTCGGACTGCTCCCCAATAGGATTGCCGAACTCGACGAGCTGGGCGCCACCGGGCAGGTGGTTACGGGTCATGTACGAGACGGTCCGACTACCGAGGATCCGCGCGCCGTCGAGTTCGCCGCCTCGGGCCAGCATCTGGGTGAAGCGGTGGTAGTCACCTGCTGTGGAGACGAGGCCGCTTCCTCCCAGAGGTGCGCTCGGCCGATGCAGCGCCACCTCGCCCATGTGTGTGGCCCGGGTCGCCCGGCCCCTCACAAGGTCAGGGCTGTAGAGAGCTGCGAGAGACTCGGCCTCCTCACCCTCGACGAAAAAGGACGTCTCGTCCATGCGGAGGGGGGTGAGGACTCGCTCGGCTAGGACAAGGTCTAGAGGCTTTCCGGTCACGACCTCCACGACTCGCCCGAGCACGTCGGTCGCCACCGAGTAGTTCCACTCGCTGCCGGGCTGGCAGCGCAACGGGAGCCTGGCCAGGGCTCTGCAACATCCCGCCAGGTCCACCCCCGAGGGCGTGTTCCACTCGAATCCGGCCGAACGGTACATGGCGTCGACGGGATGGTTGTACATCCACCCGTATGTGAGGCCTGCCGTGTGGGTCAAAAGGTGCCATATCCGGATCGGCTCTGCCATCGGCACCGTCACGGGGCGAAACGACGAGCCGCCGGTGAAGACCCGTGTCTCGGCGAACTCCGGGATGAACTTGTGCAGAGGATCATCGAGCGCCAAAAGGCCCTGCTCGTAACAGCTCATGAGCGCCACGGAAGTCACTGGCTTGGTCATCGAGTAGATGCGAAAGCGCGTACCTGTCTCGAGAGGGGCACCGTTCTCGAGGTCGCGCATTCCGCCCCGGGCCACGTGGGCGACCTTGCCCCCTCTTGTGACGACACTGAGGAACCCCGGAAGCTTGCGGTCTTGCACGTACCGGTCAAAGTGCTTGGCGATAAAGCCAAGCCGGATCGGGTCGAGCCCGACCTCAGACGGCTCGACCTCAGGCAACATCCCGGACATGAGAACCACCTTATGACCTGAGAAGATGGAGCCATGACGAACCTGCGTGGACGCAACTTGCTAAAAGAGACAGACCTCACCAAAGAGGAGTTCCTCTACTTGGTCGACTTCGCGGCCCGCCTGAGGGAGGACAAGCGAGCCGGTCGCGAGCAACGGCGCCTCTCCGGCCTGAACGTGGCCCTCATCTTCGAGAAGGCTTCTACGCGCACCATGTGCGCCTTCGAAGTCGGCGCCTACGACCAGGGAGCGCATGTGACCTATCTGGGCCCCAGCGGGTCGCAGATCGGTCACAAGGAGTCGATCAAGGACACCGCGCGGGTTCTGGGGCGCATGTACGACGGAATCGAGTACCGCGGCTCTGCGCACTCCAATGTCGAAACCCTGGGCGAGTACGCCGGGGTGCCCGTCTGGAACGGCCTGACCGACGAATGGCACCCGACCCAGATGCTGGCCGACATCCTCACCATGCGCGATCACTCTGGCCGCGCCCTCGAGGAGGTGGCGTACTGCTATCTCGGAGACGCTCGTAACAACACGGCCAATTCACTTCTGGTGACGGGCGCCCTGTTGGGCATGGACGTCCGTGTCGCCGCTCCGGAGGCGCTCTGGCCCTCGGCTGAGGTCCAGTCCCTGGCCAAGACCCTCGCCTCCAGCTCCGGAGCCAGGATCACGCTGAGCGAGGACGCGAGCCACGCCGTGCAAGGGATCGACTTTGCCTACACCGACGTCTGGCTGTCGATGGGCGAGGCTGCCGACAAGTGGGACGCGCGCATCGACCTGCTGCTTCCCTACCAAGTCAACGCGCAGCTGTTGCAGGCCACCGGCAACCCCGAAGTGAAGTTCATGCACTGCCTGCCCGCGCTCCACAACACCGAGACCGAAGTGGGTCGGCAGATCTTCGAAAAGCGCGGTCTAGAGGCACTCGAGGTGACCGAAGACGTCTTCGAGTCAAAGGCTTCCGTCGTCTTCGATCAAGCGGAGAACCGCCTTCACACCATCAAGGCGTTGATGGTAGCGACTCTTGTCGGGGAGTAAGAAGGTCCCGTGGGCACGCGTTTATGCAGCGTGGGCCTAGGGTAGGAACGTCCACCGGGAGGGGGCTTTCCACCAATGGCGACACATCGTGGCGCGGCCCGTCGCGTAGTCAGACAAGGCGATGAGACAACTCGGCCAGACGACGACGCGGCGCGGGCCGCCAAGGGATCCAGAAAGACGCCGGCCCCCCCTCGAGTGGTGATAGAGCACGTCCGGCCCCAGGTCGACTGCGGGCGCAGGCCGGCCAAAGCGACCGTGGGCGATCTGCTCGCGGTCGAAGCCGATATTTTTGCCGACGGGCACGACCTTCTGCGCTGTGAGGTCCGCTATCGCCACGAACTAGATGCAAAGTGGACCAGTGTGCTTATGACGAGCCTTGGCAACGACCGTTTCCGCGCGGCCATAGCCATCGACTCCCTCGGTCGTTACCGCTTCTCGGTACGGGCCAGAGTTGACCGCTTCGCAACGTGGTGCCGTGACTTAAGGGCGCGTGCCGTCGCCGGCCAAGACCTCGAGGTCGAGCTCGTCATAGGTGCAGAGCTGATCCAGCAGGCTGCGCTCAAGCTCAAGGGCTCTGACCGGGTCATGCTCTTCACCATCGCGGCAGCAATGCGGTCGGGCACGGGCGAGCTCGAAGGCCACGTGCCCGAAGCAGCCGTCGCCTGGGCTACAGCTGGCGAGCAAGTAGACAGGCCCGAACAACTCGGCCGCCTAGGCGACGTCGTGTTCTCGCCCAGGCTCGGGCAGGTGATCAGCGAGCTCTCAGGCGGCGGACAGGCCACTAATTCTGGGCTCTTTAGCGTCATGGTCGACCCGGCCAAGGCCCGCTTCAGTGCTTGGTACGAGATGTTCCCACGTTCGGCCGCGACCGTCGCTGGGCGCCACGGCACTTTTGCGGATGTACGTGACAGGTTGGGTGACGTCGAGCAGATGGGCTTCGACGTCTTGTACCTGCCCCCGATTCACCCCATCGGCCACACAGGGCGCAAGGGCGCGGAGGGAGCTGTCTCGGCAGGCGCATCGGACCCGGGCAGCCCCTGGGCCATCGGCGGCCCCGAAGGTGGCCACAAGTCGATCCACCCCGATCTCGGCACCCTCGAGGAGTTCCGCTGCCTGGTGAGCGAAGCCGCCAAACGCGGCATCGACCTGGCGATCGACATCGCTTTCCAAGTCTCGCCCGATCATCCATGGGTTACCGAGCACCCCGACTGGTTCCGTCACCGCCCCGATGGCACGATCCGCTACGCCGAGAACCCCCCGAAGAGATACGAGGACATCTACCCGCTCGACTTCGAGACGCCAGACTGGCAGGAACTTTGGGTCGAGCTGCTCGGCGTCGTCCGATACTGGATCGCACAGGGAATAAGGATCTTCCGTGTCGACAATCCCCACACCAAGCCCTTTGCTTTTTGGGAGTGGCTCTTGGCGACAGTAAAGTCCGAGACACCCGAGGCCATTTTCCTCTCCGAGGCCTTCACCCGCCCTCGGGTCATGGAACAGCTCGCCAAGATCGGCTTCAGCCAGTCGTACACCTACTTCACCTGGCGCCTGTCGAAATGGGAGCTCGAGAGCTACTTCAACGAGCTGACGGGTTCGCCGGTCGCTGACTATTTCCGCCCTAATCTCTGGCCCAACACCCCGGACATATTGACAGAGGAGCTGCAGAACGGTGGCAGGGCGGCCTTCATCTCCCGCCTCGTGCTGGCAGCGACGTTGGGATCGAGCTACGGGATCTACGGCCCAGCCTTCGAGCTGCAAGAGCATGCGGCACGCTCACCAGGTTCGGAGGAGTACGCCCACTCGGAGAAGTACGAGATCCGCTCCTGGGACCGGGACAGCCGCGACACTCTGGCCGCTTTCATTGGGCTCGTGAACAAGATCAGGCGAGCACACCTAGCCCTGCAGTTCAACGACAGCCTCAAGTTCCACGCAGTCGACAACAACCAGATCATCGCCTACTCGAAGTCGAGAGGGGGCGGCTCTGCACAAGGCGACATCGTCGTGGTCGTGGTGAACCTCGATCACGTCTATCCCCAGTCGGGCTTCGTCGACCTCGACCTCGGCTCGCTCGGCGTCGACTGGCGGCGTCCTTATGTCATGCACGACCTGCTCACCGATGCCCACTACTCCTGGGAAGGAGGGCGGAACTTCGTCAGGCTTGACCCTTCCGACGTGCCCTGCCACATATTCTCCCTCCAACAGCCAGCCCTGCGACGCGCATTTGAAGGAGAGGTCTCGCCATGACGGCAACTGACCTCCTTCGGGACCAAGGCGGGGGAAGCGCCAAGGAGCGCGACCCCAGGGACTCGGGCGAGGCGCGCTCAGCCAGCGAAACGGTCATCGCAGGCACCTCGGGCGGCTGGTACAAGGACGCGGTCATATACGAGATACATGTGCGAGCCTTCCGCGACGCCGATGGCGACGGGATCGGGGACTTCAAAGGACTCATCGAAAAGCTCGACTATCTCCAGGGCCTCGGGGTGACAGCACTCTGGCTCCTGCCCTTTTACCCCTCGCCGTTACGCGACGACGGTTACGACATCTCCGATTATCGGCGCGTGCACCCTTGCTATGGGACCCTGCGCGACTTCCGCCGCTTCCTCTCCGAGGCCCATCGCCGGGGCATGCGGGTAATCACCGAGCTCGTGCTAGCGCACACGTCCGACGCGCATGAGTGGTTCCAGCGAGCCCGCCAGTCACCACCGGGCTCGAGCCAGAGGGACTTCTACATCTGGAGCGACACGCCCGACAAGTTCTCCGGCGCCCGCGTGATCTTCAAGGACTTCGAGGCGTCGAACTGGTCGTTCGACCCGGTGGCCGGGGCCTACTTCTGGCACCGGTTCTACTCGCACCAGCCGAGCCTCAACTATGACAATCCCGCTGTGGCCCAGGCCATGTTCGACATCGTCGACTTCTGGCTCGCCATGGGCGTGGACGGGTTACGGCTCGATGCCGTGCCCTACCTTTATGCACGCGAAGGGACCACGTGCGAGAACCTGCCTGAGACCTTCGAGTACCTAAGGCGCCTGCGCGCCCACATCGACGAGCATTTCGAGGACCGAATGCTGCTGGCGGAGGCGAATCAGTGGCCCGAGGACGCCGTTGCTTACATGGGCGAGGGCGACATGTGCCATATGGCCTTTCACTTTCCTCTCATGCCCCGCATGTTCATGGCGGCTCGTCAAGAGGACCGATTCCCGATCGTCGACATCCTCTCTGAGACACCGACCACGCCACCGGACTGCCAATGGGCGCTATTCCTTCGCAACCACGACGAGCTCACCTTGGAGATGGTGACCGACGAGGAACGCGACTACATGTACCGCGCGTACGCCCAGGACCCCCAGGCCCGGGTGAACGTGGGCATCCGCCGCCGGCTCGCCCCGCTTCTTGGCAAGGACCGCAAGCTAATCGAGATGATGAATGGGCTGCTGTTCTCCATGCCAGGGACACCGAACATCTATTACGGCGACGAGATAGGCATGGGCGACAACATCTACCTGGGTGACCGCAACGCCGTGCGAACGCCCATGCAGTGGAACAGTGACCGCAACGCCGGCTTTTCCGCGGCAAACCCTCAGCGCCTCTACCTGCCTGTCATCATCGATCCCGAGTACCACTCCCAGGCTGTCAACGTCGAGGCCCAGCAGCAGAACCCGAGCTCGCTCTTATGGTGGATGAAGCGCCTCGTCGCCTTGCGCCAACGCCACAAGGCATTCGGCCGGGGCACGCTCGAGGTGCTTCACCCGGACAACCGCAAGGTATTCGCCTTCATCCGGCGTTTCGAGAACGAGGCCATCTTGTGCGTGTTCAACCTCGCCCGCCACGTGCAGTGTGTGGAACTGGACCTCTCTGAGTTCCGTGGTGCGACCCCGATCGAGCTGTTCGGGAGCCTCAAATTCCCCCCCGTCGGTGAGCTGCCGTACTTCGTTACCCTCGGGCCGCACGGCTTCTACTGGTTTTCCCTCGAGTGCGAGCCGCCTGAGACAACACCCAAGCGCCGAACGTTCCGGGTATCTGGACAATGGGACTCGATCTTCCGTGGCCCGGCGCGGCGCCAGTTCGAGGCGTTCTTGCCCTCCTACCTTGCCGAGCGACGATGGTTCGTCCAAAAGGGCAGCCTCATCACCTCGGCAAGCGTCCTGGACACCGTCCCGATTCCGGCCCCCTCCTCGTCCGCTTCTGGCGGCAACGGGCGGCGCAGACAACCCGCCATAGCCCATCTCCTGATCGTCCAGGTCGAGCTCGACCACGGCGCACCTGAGCGCTACACGATGGCCCTCGCCTGGATGGCAGGAAGCGAAGCCGAAGAGATTCGCAAGTGGCATCCCGAGGCCGTGGTCGCCGACCTTCGAGCCGAGGGGGCCGATGGAGTCATCATCGATGCCATCTACTCCTCCGCCTATGTAAAGACCATGGCGGACCTGCTCGCGCGGCACCGCGCCCTTCCTGGCGGTTCTGGGCGTCTCGTCGGAGTGCCGTCGCCGCTGCTACGCCACTTTGACAACTGCTTGAACGAGGACTGCCCTTCGACACCACTTTCGGCTGAGCAGTCCAACAGCTCGGTGACCCTCGGCGACCAGGCCATCTTCAAGTTCATCCGCCGCTTCGAAGAGGGCATAAACCCAGCAGTGGAGCTCGGGCGTTTCCTGAGCGAGCGCGCCCGCTTCCCGTACGCCCCCCGCGGGTGGAAGCATCGAGTACCGCGCCGACAGGGCCGGGGCCGAACCGGCGACAGTGGCCGTGCTCGAAGAGCTCGTCGAGCACGAGGAGATCGGCTGGGACTACGTGCTCGACGCCTTGACCTACGGGCTCGAGGAGGCCCTTGCCCATAGCGGCGACGCCGAGCTCAAGGTGAACCCACCGCGCAGCTTGTTCTCGCTCGACCGTAGCGACCTCGAACCTGCCCATCCCCTTGTCGGGCCGCATCTCGAGTGGGCGAGCCTGCTCGGCAGGCGGACGGCCGAGCTGCACGCGGCCTTGACATCAGATGGGCGAGACCCCGAATTCGCTCCCGAGCCCTTGACCGCGCTCGACCGGCAGGCCCTCTACCACGGAGCACGCAGCTTGACTCGCCAGGTCTTCCGAGAGGTGGGATCGCTCGGACTCAGCTCTCGCCACCTTAAAGAAGCGCTCTCCAGGCAGGACGAGATATTGAGCCGGCTGCGCGGGTTCGGGTCCCTTGCAACCCAGGCAAAGCGCATCCGCTGCCATGGCGACTACCACCTCGGACAGGTCCTTTGGACCGGCAAAGACTTCGTCATCATCGACTTCGAGGGTGAGCCCACCCGTTCCCTCGGCCGTCGCCGGCTTAAGCGTCCAGCGGTGTTCGACCTTGCCGGCATGATCCGGTCCTTGCACTACGTGGGCCAGGCGGCGGAACTTCGCCTCAGCCGCGAGCTGGGCATCCCGATCAACGGAGACGAGCTCGATCAGGTGGAGAGCTGGGTCACCTTCTGGCACAGGTGGGTGTCAGGGGCCTTCCTCGAGTCCTACCTTTCGCTCGCCAGCGAGAGCGACTACCTGTCGGCCGACCGCACCCAGGTCGCCCAGATGCTCGACTTCTTCCTCCTCGAGAAAGCCGTCTATGAACTGAGCTACGAGGCGAACACCCGTCCCGGGTGGGTCGAGATCCCCGCTCGGGGCATCCTCGACATCTTGGCAACAGGCCCATGAAGAGCACGACATCAGCACTTTTAGACCTCGCCGCCCTGTGTGGGGTCCAGGCTTCCTACGTGGCCGTAGACGGCTCGACCCGCGGCGCAGATCAGGACGTCGTTCTTGCCCTGCTGCGCGCCCTCGACGTGCCGGTAGCAAGCCAGAAGGACGCCCCCGAAGCACTTCGGGCGCGCCAGCTCGCCGACGCCCGCCGCATCCTCGAGCCCGTAGTGGTCGTGCGGACCGCTCGGCCGAGCCCGATCAGGGTGATCCTCCCCGAGGGCGTCGACCCCCGTCGGGTTCACATCGGTGTCGACCTCGAAAGCGGGATCGCGTTGTTCGAAGGCGTGGCGCCGGGCCTCACATTGTTCTCCGGCATCGAGGCGGGCGGCCGCCGATACGGGCTGTACCGTTTCGAGCTCGCGCGGCTGAGCGGGGGGCAGCTCGCCCCTGGCTATTACCGGCTCCACCTCGAAGGCGAGGGTGTCGGTGCCGAGCGCGCTGCTGGTCGTAGCTCCGAGCTGCCCGGCCGCCCAGCGGGGATGGGGCGCCTTCATGCCAGTTCACGCACTGCGTAGCGAATCGGATTGGGGCGTCGGGAGCTACAGCGAGCTTGCTGTGCTGGGTCGCTTCGTGGGGGCCCTTGGCGCCGCGTTCGTCGGCAGTTTGCCCCTCTACCCGTCATACCTGGACCCGCCCGCAGATCCGAGCCCCTATCGGCCAGTGAGCCGTCTCGCCTACAACGAGCTTTTCATTGACCCGACCGAGCTACCCGAGATCGCCTCGAGCACAGCCGAGGAACTACTCAGGTCAGACCATTTCACCCAGCGTGTGCAAAGGGCCCACAAGTCCGCCCTCGTTGAGTACGAGGATGTCGCTGTCTTGCGTCGCGAGATCCTCGAGACGATGGCGCGGAGCGTCTTCGCAGGCGAGGTACCGGGCCGCCGCGAGGAATTGGACGCCTTTGCCAGATCGCATCCCGAGCTAGTCGCATACGCCCGCTTCCGCACCCTTCGTGAACGCGCCGGGCAGATCTCTTTTGAGGAGAGAACAGCACCTGACGGCCGCGAGGATTCCGTATTCGGGTATCACCTCTACTGCCAGTGGGCTGCCGCCAGCCAGATGTCTGCAGCCGGTGAAGCCCTCGGCTTGTACGCCGACCTACCTATAGGTGTCCATCCGGACGGCTTCGACCCTTACTGGTCACCCGGCTCGTTCGTGACCGGGCTGAGCGGCGGTGCGCCCCCCGACGCCTTCTTCGAATCCGGTCAGGACTGGGGCTTCCCGCCGCTTCACCCCGAGCGGACAAGACAGGATGGCTATTCGCACTTTCGGGGTGTGCTTGCCCGGGCCTTCCGCCACGCCGGCTACATGCGCATCGATCATGTCATGGGCTTGCAGCGCCTCTACGCCATCCCACAGGGCTTCGACGCCAAACACGGGGCCTACCTCGCCTATCACGCCGACGAGCTGCACGCTCTCGTCTCGCTCGAGGCCCACAGAGCCGGCACGGTGGTGGTCGGGGAGGACCTCGGAACCGTGCCCGACGAGGTGCGCGAGAGGATGTCGGCTGACAAGATGCTGCGCTCGTGGGTCTTCCAGTTCGAGTCCACGGCGAAAGAGCCGTTTCCCGCTCCACCGAGCGACGTGCTCGCCTCACTCGGCACCCACGACCTGCCCCGCTTCGGCGCCTTCTTATGGGGCAAGGACATCGAAGAAAGACAAGCCACGGGCCAGCTCTCCAAAGACAAGTATTCAAAAGAGCGCGCGGCGCGCGAAGCCTGGCGAACGGCTCTGCTCGGGGCTGGCGAGCCGGCTGACAGTCTCTCCGCCTTCGAGTCGACCGCCGCCGCGCTCGAGGCCTCACTCGCCCACCTGGCCTCGAGCTCAGCCAAGCTCGTGCTCGTTGATCTGGAGGAGCTCTGGGACGAACGCCAGCCGCAGAACAGGCCGGGCACCGGGCCTGAGGCGAACAACTGGCGTCGCCGGGCGGCACTCAGCCTGCCAGAGATACTCACGAACCGGAGGGTGATCGAGATGCTGTTGCGGATCGACGAGCTACGCCGAACGGCACCGGCCGGGCTACGAGGCCGCAAGTGACCAACCCCCGGGGTGATCCCGCACCACTACATGGTGAGGCCAGCCTGATCACCGAGGCCGACCTATACCTGTTCAACGAGGGCACGCACCGCAAGCTCGCCGACAAGCTGGGTGCCCACCTGGCCCCAGGGGGAGGAACCTACTTCGCCGTGTGGGCTCCGAACGCGAGCGCCGTCAGCGTCATCGGGGACTTCAACTACTGGGACGACAAAGCCGATCCCCTTCAGCCCCGCGACGTGTCGGGAATCTGGATAGGCCACCTCGCCAACGCCAAGAAGGGCGACGTGTACAAGTTCGCGGTGACGACGCGCGAGGGGGAGCTGCTCGAAAAGGCCGATCCCTTCGCCAGCTGCACCGAAGTCCCTCCAAGGACTGGGTCTGTCGTCTGGGACCTCGAATACGAGTGGCACGACGCCGAGTGGATGCGGACGCGAGGTGAGCGCATTGCGCTTGGCTCCCCTATCTCTGTCTACGAGGTCCACCTCGGTAGCTGGCGCCGCGACGGGTCTGACCCGCGCCGTCTCATGGGCTACAGCGAGATAGCCGGCCCGCTGATCGAGCACGTGAGCAGGAGCGGTTTCACTCACGTCGAATTCCTCCCTTTGATGGAACATCCCTTTTACGGCTCGTGGGGATACCTGACAACGGGCTTTTTCGCCCCCACGCGGCGATACGGGGATCCGCAGGGCCTCATGGAACTCATCGACCGCCTGCACGAGGCCGGGATCGGCGTCATCCTCGACTGGGTGCCCTCGCACTTCCCGGCCGACGATTTCGCCCTCGGACAATTCGACGGCACCCACCTGTTCGAGCACGAAGATCCCCGTCTCGGGTTTCACCCGGACTGGAAGAGCTTGATCTTTAACTACGGCCGGCACGAGGTGCGCAGCTTCCTCGCCTCCTCGGCAGAGCACTGGATCTCGACCTACCACGCCGACGGCCTGCGGGTCGACGCCGTCGCCTCCATGGTCTATCTCGACTACTCGCGCCGCGAGGGGGAGTGGCTGCCGAACGCCTACGGGGGTCGGGAGAACCTGGAGGCAATCGAGTTCCTCCGCCAGCTCAACACCGGCATCTATGGCGACCATCCTGACGTGCAGGTGATCGCCGAGGAGTCGACCGCCTTTCCCGGCGTTTCGCGGCCCGTGCACCTCGGAGGGATCGGCTTCGGTCTGAAATGGGACCTGGGTTGGATGCACGACACGCTCTCGTACATGTCGCTCGACCCGATCCATCGCCGATACCACCACAACGAGCTCACCTTCCGGGCGGTCTACGCGTTCAGCGAGAACTTCATGCTCCCTCTCTCGCATGACGAGGTGGTCTACGGCAAGGGCTCGCTCTTGACGAAGATGCCAGGAGATGACTGGCAGCGCTTCGCCAACCTGCGCCTGCTCTACGGCTACCAGTTCGCACAGCCGGGCAAGAAGCTGATCTTCATGGGCGGAGAGATCGGGCAGTGGAAGGAATGGGACCACGAGTCCGGCCTCGACTGGGCGCTTTTGGACTTCCCGTCCCACCAGGGCATCTTGAGCTGGGTGTCGGACCTGAACTCGCTCTATCGAGACTGCCCGGCGCTGCACGAGCGTGACACCGACCCGGGAGGTTTCTGCTGGACCCACCCGGACGATGCCGGGATAAGTCTGCTCAGTTTTCTGCGCTTGGCTGAGGACGGATCATGTGTGCTCGCCGTCTGCAACTTCACCCCAGTGCCGCGTTACAACGTCCTCGCCGGCGTGCCCACGGGCGGCTACTGGCGAGAGCTGCTCAACAGCGATGCTGTCAGCTATGGGGGAAGCGGCATCGGCAACCTCGGCGGCGTGGAGGCGCACCCGGTCCCCAATCACGACATGTCGCACACGCTCACCTTGAGCGTGCCCCCGCTTGGCTGCTTGTTCCTCGCCCCGCAATGACGCCACTCGTCGGTGCCACGCCCCTCGATGGGTCGACCACGCGCTTTGTCGTCTGGGCGCCCCAGCACGAGCGCGTTCGCCTGCACCTGCTCGGACCGGACCGCATCATCGACCTTCAACCTGGCCCGGACGGTTACCACTCCTCGACGGCCGAGTGCGGAGTCGGCGCGCGCTATCGCTATGTGCTGAGCGGCCGGGAGTACGCCGACCCGGCCTCGCGATCCCAGCCGGACGGCGTGCACGGTCCCTCGGAGGTCGTCGACCTCGGCACTCACGAGTTTGCTGACAGCGACTACCGCCCGCGCCCTGTGTGGGACCACGTGATCTATGAGCTACACGTCGGCACCTTCAGCGCCGAGGGAACCTTTGAGGCCGTCATCGCCGAGCTCGACGACCTCGCTGAGCTCGGTGTGAGTGCGATCGAGATCATGCCCGTGGCTCAGTTTCCCGGGAGGCGTAACTGGGGCTACGACGGCGTGTTCCCCTTCGCCGTGCAGAACTCTTACGGTGGCTACACCGGCCTGCAGCAGCTCGTCGACGCGTGTCACGCGCCGCCACCTCGCGGTCATGCTGGATGTCGTTTACAACCATCTCGGGCCGGAGGGCAATGTGCTCGGCGACTACGGCCCCTATTTCACCGACCGCTACGCCACCCCTTGGGGCAAGGCCGTCAACTTCGACGGCCCGGGCTCTGACCAGGTGCGGGGGTACTTCATCCAAAACGCCCAGCAGTGGTTGCGCGACTTCCACATTGACGCCCTACGCCTTGACGCCGTGCACGAGATCATCGACCGCAACGCCACTACCTTTCTTAGAGAGCTCGCCCGGCAAACCGGTGAGCTCTCCGGGCTGCTCGGCTCGCCCCGTTACCTCATAGCAGAGAGCGCCGACAACGACCCGCGCCTTGTCACGCCCGCCGAAGCTGGCGGCATCGGCCTCGATGCGCAGTGGAACGACGACTTCCACCACGCCCTTCATAGCGCGCTCACCGGCGAGCAGACCGGCTACTACGTCGACTACGGGCCCGTCGAGGATCTCGCCCGGGCCATGGACGGCGGCTTCGTCTACCAGGGCGAGTACTCCCGGTTCCGTAAGCGCAGCCACGGCGCCTCCTCCACCAACATCGCGCCCGAACGCTTCGTGATCTTCGCCCAGAACCACGACCACATCGGGAACCGACCCAAAAGCGACCGGCTCGTCACGATGATCTCCGCCGCACAAGCAAGGCTCGTGGCGGCACTCGTCCTGCTCTCGCCCGGGATCCCTCTTCTTTTCATGGGAGAGGAGTACGGCGAGCCAGCTCCTTTTCCCTACTTCGTCGACCACGGCGATCCCGATCTCATAGAGGCCGTCCGCAAAGGACGAGCCGAGGAATTCGCTTCGCTCGCCGATGAGGGCCAGCTGTTCGACCCAGCCGATGAGTCAACCTTCCAGGCCGCCAGGATCCATCGCCAGCTTCGCCGTGAAGCTGACCACCGGCCCCTGTGCGAGCTGACCGGGGAACTGATAGCGCTGCGCCGTCAGAACCCGGCACTGCGTCGCTCGGAGCGCGGCAGATGCTCGCGCTCACGCCGACAAAGGCGTGATCACCCTGGTCCGCTCAAATGTCTTGGACACCGTCACTTGTCTGTTCAATCTCACGGGCGAGGCCTCGACTGCGACGCTGCCCCCTGCGGGACTCGCAGCGGACGGCCCGCAGAGCCAGCAGTGCTGGCACAGCCTTCTCGGGTCGGGCGCGAAAGAGCCCACGCCCGGCACCGCGGTCGAGCTCGGCCCCTTCGAGTTCGCGGTCTACCACTTGGACACCGGATGTGGGCCCGGTGCGAAAGGAGCCGCAAGATGAGGGTCTGGCCTGGCGGCCCACTCCCCCTCGGAGCTACCTGGGACGGAGAGGGCGTGAATTTCTCCCTCTTCAGCGAGCACGCCGAAGGCGTCCAGCTGCTCCTGTTCGACGAGGAGACCTCGGGCACAGCCTCGACGACGATCAGCTTGAACGAGCGGACCGACAACATATGGCATGCCTATCTGCCCGACGTGCGCCCAGCCGCTCTTTACGGCTATAGGGTGCTTGGCCCTTACGAGCCCCAGCGAGGACATCGCTTCAACCCGAACAAGCTCCTCATCGATCCATACGCAAAGGCTGTGAGCGGACCGATCCGCTGGAGCGACGATCTCTATGGCTACATAGTGGGCGACTCGGCCGAGGACCTTTCCTTCGACTCGCGCGACTCAGCCGGGGCCATGCCAAAAAGCGTCGTCGTCGATCCCGCTTTCACCTGGCAGGACGACCGCGCCCCGAATACCCCTTGGAACAAGACGGTCATCTACGAGGCACACGTGCGCGGCATGACCATGAGGCACCCAGGCGTGCCCGAACACCTGCGCGGGACCTACCTCGGCATCGCTTCTGACCCGGTCGTCGACCACCTGCTGGGGCTCGGGGTAACAGCCATTGAGCTAATGCCCGTCCACCAGTTCATTGCCGACCGGCAGCTGCTGGCACGGGGACTGACGAACTACTGGGGGTACAACTCCATCGCCTTTCTTGCTCCGCACGTCGGTTATGCCACCGGCGGCCTCGGCCAGCAGGTGAGCGAGTTCAAGTCCATGGTCCGGACATTGCACCGGGCCGGGCTCGAGGTGATCCTCGACGTCGTCTACAACCACACCGGCGAGGGAAACGAGCTCGGGCCCACTCTGTCGTTGCGCGGCGTGGACAACCCCCTCTACTACCGGCTGCGTCCCGAAGACCCCCGCTACTACATGGACTACACGGGCACCGGCAACAGCCTCAACATCTTGCACCTCGGTCTTGTCACAGACAGTCTGCGCTACTGGGTGACAGACATGCACGTGGACGGGTTCCGCTTCGACCTGGCACCGGTCCTGGCCCGGGGCTATGAGGCCGGACATCCGAGCGCCTTTTTCGAGATCATCCAGCAGGACCCTGTGCTTTCCCAGGTGAAGCTCATCGCCGAGCCTTGGGACGCGAGCCCCGACGGCTACCAGCTCGGGCGTTTCCCCACGGGTTGGGCGGAGTGGAACGGGGCCTTTCGCGATTGTGTGCGACGCTTTTGGCGCGGTGACTCGGGCATGGTGCCAGAGCTCGCCTCCCGGCTCAGCGGTTCGAGCGACATCTACGCCCCGAGCGGGAGGCGCACCTACGCCAGTATCAATTTCGTCACCTGTCATGACGGATTCACCTTGACCGATCTCGTCTCCTACGACGAGAAGCACAACGAGGCCAACGGCGAGGACAACCGGGACGGCAGCGACAACAACTTCAGCTCTAACTGGGGAGTGGAAGGACCTACCGACGCCGTGCGAATCCAGCGGGCACGCGACAGGATGAAGCGAAACATGCTCGCGACCTTGTTCTTCTCTCAAGGTGTCCCGATGCTCCTCGGAGGCGACGAGATCGGTCGCAGCCAGCAGGGGAACAACAACGCCTATTGCCAGGACAACGAGGTCAGCTGGTTTGACTGGGTCATTGGCGAGACCGGTTGGGAGATGTACAACTTCGTACGGGACCTGATCGCCGTTATGCAGTCGAACCCGATCCTTCGCCGCCGGACGTTCTTCACCGGGGAGGCACCCCCGGGCCTGCACACAAAAGACGTCACCTGGATCAGGCCCGATGGGGCCGAGATGACCGACGAGGACTGGCCTACCACCGACAGGCGCAGCATCGGCATGCTCCTGCTGGGCCAGGCAGCCGACGAGGTGGACATAAGGGGCCGGTCGGCTTCTGGCGACACCTTGTTGTTGTTGCTGAATGCCGGATGGCGTTCACGCGTCTACACCCTGCCCCAGATGGAACTGCGCGGACGGTGGGAGGAGATCCTCAACACCGCCCAACCGGGGCCGTGGTCGCGCCTGGTGCGAAACGACGTCGTCAACTTGACCTCGCATTCGGTCCTCTTGCTGCGCCACAACGAGCGGCTCAAAGAATGATGCGCGACTGGCTCGGCTCGACCTACCGGCTACAGCTCGCCGGGATCGGTTTCGCGGGTGCGAGGGCGCAGGTCGCTTATTTTCACGAGCTCGGTATCGAGACGCTCTATGTCTCGCCCGTCCTCGCCGCAGTGCCGGGCAGCACTCACGGCTACGACGTAATCGATCCAGACCGCCTCGATCCATCTCTCGGGACTCCCGAAGAGTTCGAGGCCCTTCTCGACGAGCTCGCCTCGCACGCCATGGCGCTCCTGATCGATATCGTCCCCAACCACATGGCAGTCCACCCGGCTAACCAGTTGTGGTGGGAGACGCTGCGTGAGGGTGAGAACTCCGCCCCGGCCCGCGTGTTCGACATCGACTGGGCCCGTCACCAGGGCCGGGTGCTCGTCCCCACCTTGAGCCGGCCCCTCGCCGAGCTCGCCTCCAGCGCCCGCATCTCCAACGGCGAAGATGGCCCCGAGCTGGAACTCGACTCACAGCGCTTCCCCCTGCGGCGAGACGACGACGGCTCGAACGAAGCCCTCCTCGCCAAGCAGCATTACAGGACGGCCTTCTGGCGCCTCAGTTCACAAGAGGGAAATTACCGCCGCTTTTTCAACATCGACAGTCTCATCGGCGTGCGGGTGGAGGATCCCGCCGTGTTCGAGCGGACGCACGGATTCATTGCAGAGCTCTGCCGCGACGAACGTATTGCGGGCGTGCGAGTAGACCACATCGACGGGCTCACCGACCCGGCCGGGTACGCGCAAGGTCTGCGGGACATTCTTGCTTCCCGCCCGGCCCGCAAGGCCGTGCTCGTGGAGAAGATCCTCGCCCGAGACGAGGCTCTGCGGGTCAACTGGGCGGTCGACGGCACAACTGGCTACGAGTTCGCCGAGATCGCCGGGGGGCTGTTGATCTCCGGGGACGGAGCGCGGTCGTTGTCCGAGCTCGGCGCTGAGCTGACCGGTGATTCGCGCTCGTTTCACGAGCTGTCCCTCGAGGCCAAGCGCGAAGTGCTCGCCCAGTCGTTCCAGGTCCCGCTCGAGCGCATCGCCCGGCTCGCCTTTGCCGTCCTCGAGATCGAGCTTCCCGGGCACGACCTTGCCGTGTCGGACCTTCGCGAGGCCGTCGCAGAGATGACCGTCCGGCTCGGGGTTTATCGCACCTACCTCGACCACCGCGCGCCCTCTCCGGAGGACCGGGGCCGCATCGACGCCGCCCTTGCTACAGCCGTGCTCTCACCTCAGACCAAGAGGGCGGCGCAGCTCGTGAGGCAAGGCCTGCTCGCCGCCTCGCGTCCTGGCAGCTTGTGGCTGGAAGTTGCCCAGCGCTGGCAACAACTGACCGTTGCGGTAACGGCTAAGGGCGTCGAGGATAGGGCCACGTACCGCTACAGCGGTCTGCTAGCCCAAGCTGAGGTCGGTTGCGACCCTGACCACCCGCAGGCCGGACCAGCTCAGCTCTCGGACCTCGCCCGCGCCCACCGCCGGCGGCCCGCGTCGCTCAATGCCACTTCCACCCATGACTCCAAGCGCAATGAAGACGCCCGGGCGAGGCTTTACGCACTCTCCGAAGCCGCCAGCGAATGGGACGTCCTCGTGCGACGCTGGCATCGCCGCCGCTCAAAGTGGGCCGGCACCGGGCCTGACGCCCACGACGAGCTCGTCGCATACCAGACTCTCGCCGCTCTGTGGCCTCTCGACGGTTCCCACCTTCCGAGCGCCGATCGTCAGAGGGCCCAGAACTATGCGATCAAGGCCGCCCGCGAGGCCAAGCGACGCAGCGCCTGGGTGGACCCCGACCTCGACTACGAGGCCGAGCTCTCTAGCTATATCGCCGAACTCGTCAAAGATCCACGCTTCCAAAAGGAGATGGGCAGATTCCTGAGGCGCATCGGCCCGGCCGCGGTCAGCAACTCACTGAGCCTAGTCGTCCTCAAGTCCATGACACCGGGGGTGCCAGACTTCTACCAGGGCACCGAGCTGCTCGAGCCCTCGCTGACCGACCCGGACAACCGTCGACCAGTCGACTTCCGACAGCGCCGGGCTCTTCTCGACAGTCTCCCGCCAGTAGATGCCTCCCCGGGCAAAAAGACTGCCGCCGCCGACGCGCTTTGTCGCGACTGGAGCAGCGGGAGCCTGAAGATGTACACGATCCGCGCATTGCTGCACCTGCGTCGGGCCGAGCCGCTCCTGTTCGAGAAGGGGAGCTGTCAACTGCTCGAGGTCAAAGGTGCCCGCGGCAAGCACCTCATAGCTCTGGCTCGCCGCCAAGGTTCGCGCCATGTTCTCGCTCTGGCGCCGCGTCTTAGCTTCGGGCTCGCCGGACCGGGCCGGTTTCCGATCAAAGACCACGCCTGGGGCAAGACGACTTTGCGAGTCCCCGACGGCGCGCCTGCCAGTTTCACCGACGTCTTGACGGGCAGGACGGTCGCAGTCCGCCGAGGCCGGCTCGAGGTCGGCGAAGTCCTCGACGTGCTGCCTGTAGCGGTCCTGTGCGACAACTGCTGATCACTTAGCGGCAGGTACAAGGCCACAATTCTGCTGTCGGGCCTTTGGCTAACAGCAAGCGCACTTCGCGTCAGCGTTACTGACCCTTTCACCTGCTAGTAGGTAATTAACAGGTTGTCCACCTCCTGTGTATTGACCAGGGTGAGTCATGTCATGCTCGCGACACTTGGACCGGACCATTTAGTCCGCGTTTGAAACTCGCCCGGGCTGGGCACTGTCTTATTGGCCACCGGGCGTTGTCGCGCGTCTGAGCAAGCAGAGCGGCGCGTCTGTTCGTCGGGTTAGGCCGAAGCGTGCCTAGAAACGAGCTCGAAGGCGTCCCACATAGCCGCGTAAGGACCCTGAGCTGCCAATAGCTCGTCATGGTTTCCCACCTCGACAACGCGGCCCGCGTCGAGCACGGCGATGCGATCGGCATTGCGGGCTGTCTGCAACCGGTGGGCGATGACAACTGTGGTCCGACCGCGGGACACGACATGCATGGCCGCTGTCACCCGCGCCTCTGTGGCAAGGTCTAGGTTCGAGGTTGCCTCGTCGAGGAGCAGGATCGCCGGGTCGACGAGCTCGGCTCGGGCAAGGGCGATGAGTTGGCGCTGACCTGCAGAAAGCGATCGGCCCCGCTCGGACAGGACATGGTCGTAGCCCCCTGGTAGCCCCACGATGAGCTCGTGCGCCCCAACGGACCTGGCGGCCGCCCGGACGGCCTCGTCGTCGGCATCCGGCCTTCCATAAGCGATGTTGTCGCGGATGGTGCCCGTGAACAAGAAGGCCTCCTGGGGCACGTAGCCGAGCTGGCGCCGGTACCCGGACAGGGAGAGGGAGCGCAGGTCCACCCCATCGACTGTCACCCTGCCCTGGTCAGGGTCGTAAAAGCGGGCCAGCAGCTTCATCACCGTCGACTTGCCCGCTCCGGTCTCACCCACGAGCGCCAAGGTCTCACCCGGTCTGATCTCGAGGTCAACGCCCTTCAAGGCCTCTGGTGGAGGTCGGCGGCGGGCGTCCTCGCTCACCACCAGCCGGGCGTCGGCGGGACCGCGACGCGCCGGCGCTCGCTTCGCCCAGGGTCGCTCCAGGCTTGAGGGGTACGAGAAGCGCACCGCCTCGAGTCGCAGTGCGCCACGCACGCGCCCGGGGTCCTTTCCGCCGACAATGTCGGGAGTGAGAGTGTCGAACGACATGAGCTCGGCGATGCGACCTACCGACACACGAGTCTGTTGCCAGGAGTCGAACACCTGGGACAGCTGCTGGATGGGCGAGAAGAAAAGGTCGATGTAGAGGACAAAGGCGATCAGGGCCCCGGTCGTGAGATGCCCGCTGGCGATGAGGCCCGCCCCCACCCCGAGCACGAGAGCATCGGCTATGTCGCCCAGGAAGGCCACAAAGGGGAAGTAGGTGCCCACCAGCCGCTGGGCCGCAACGCGGGTCTCGAGATACTCACCTCCGAGACGTCGGAAGCGCTTCCGGGCGAGGCCCTCGTGCACGAAGGCCTGTGACTCCCTCACACCCGCCAGGCTCTCTTGGAAGTCAGCGTTGACGACCGCGAGCCGCTCTCGGGCGAGGTCGTAGACGCGGGCTGTCCTACGGCGGAACACGACCGTGGCGAACGCGAGCGGGACGACCACGCTCATGGTGATAAGGGCGAGATGGGCGTTGAGCAGGACAAGAGCGACGCCCACGCCCACGAAGGTGCAAATACTCACAAGGGCGGACAAAAGACCGTTCTCGATGAGCGACTCGAACTGGTCGACGTCGGTGGTCATCCGGGTCATGATCCGGCCCGCCATCTCACGTTCGTAGTAGTCGAGCGACAGGCGCTGCAGTTGAGCCCAGATGGCGATGCGCAAAGACATCATGATCCGCTGGGCCGTGCGGCCCGTGACAAAGGTCGAGCCGATCTCGTCGAACAAGTCGGCGACTGTGATCGCGAGATAGATCCCTGAGGCCACCAGCACCGCGGCCAGGGACGACGTTGCGACACCCTTGTCGATGCCTTCTTTGATGAGGACTGGGCCCATGAGGGAGGCGACGGCGTCGAGGGCGACGAGGACCAGCCCGAGCGCGAGCGGGCCTCGGTAGCGACCCAAGAGCTTGCGGAGGCTGAAGTGGTGCTCATGGCGCGTCTCGGCCTCAAGGTCCAAGGTGGGGAAGTCGCGCACGGGCCTCAAGGCGGCGACTCGTGCCAGGAGCTCTGGGGTGGGAGCCAGGTTCAAGCGCCATCCCCCGCCGGTACGCAAGCCCGGGCCCATGCTGGCGGCGCCGACGCTACGGAAGGCCGTCGGCTGCCGGCCCTGCTTGGACGCCACCGACGCGAGCGGGGAAAGGGTGGCCAGAGCCTCGATGCGGTCCCCGACGGCTTCGGCCTCGTCTTCCTCGAGGCCTGAGAGCAGGCCGCGGTACAGGGCGCTCGTGGCCGACAGCTCCTCGTGCGACCCGAAGGCGACGACCCGGCCCCCGTCGATTACGGCGATCTTGTCGGCGATGTTCAAGCTCGAACGGCGGTGGGCCACGAGCAGAGTCGTGCGTCCCTTCATGACCTCCCGCAGAGCCGAATGGATGCGCTCTTCCACGCGAGCGTCCACGGCGCTCGTGGCGTCGTCGAGGATAAGGATGCGTGGATCTGAGAGGATTGCCCGGGCTAGGGCTACACGCTGTCGCTGGCCGCCCGACAAGGTGAGCCCTCTCTCGCCGACGACAGTGTCGTAACCCCTCGGCAGCTCCTCAATGAACCCGTGCGCCTCGGCCGCCCGGGCGGCGGCCTCCACCTGCTCGGCCGTGGCGTCGGGCTTGCCGTAGGCGATGTTCGCCCGGACGCTCTCGGAGAAGAGGAAGCACTCTTCGAACACGACTCCGATCTGGCGGCGAAGCGACGCGAGCGTCACCTCGCGCACGTCGTGTCCGTCTATGCGAACCGCCCCTGCGGTGACGTCGTAAAAGCGGGGCACGATGTTCGCCACCGTCGACTTGCCGCTGCCGCTCACGCCTACGAAGGCCACGGTCTCACCCGGGCTAACGCGCAGACTGAACCCGCTCAGCACGGCGGGACCCTCGCCGTAGGAAAACTCGACGTCTTCGAAGGTGATCTCGCCCGCCACAGCAGGCAGGTCCATGGCACCGGGCGCATCTGCGATAGCCGGTTTCAAATCGAGCAGCTGGAAGATGCGCTCGATACCGGCGCGAGCCTGCTGGCCGATGGTCAAGATGCCCGCCATAATCCTCGCCGGCGCCACCAGCTGAGTCAGATAGGTCGAAAAGGCGAGGAATGTCCCGAGCGAAATCTCGTGACGTATAGCTAGATAGCCCCCGAGGGCGAGAACTGCCACCTGCCCCAGGCTCGGTACCGCCTCCAAGAGGGGCTGGTAGCGCGACTGGAGCCGCACGGCACGCATCTGGGAGCCGTAGAGCTTCGTGGCGGCGCCCACGACGCGGTCGAGCTCGCGACCCTCCTGGGCGTAGGCCTTGACCACACGGACGCCATTCACGTCCTCGTCGACGATCTGGGCGACGTCACCCTCTTTTTGCTGGCCGTCCCAGGTAGCAGGGAAGACCCGCCAGCGCATCCGATAGGAGATGAAGAGCAGGCTCGGGGCGACAAGGACGCTGACGACCGCGAGAAGCGGTGAGAGGTAGACCATGACCGCCAGCGACAAGACGAGCATGAGGATGTTGCCGCTCATGATCGGCAGGAAGCTGAGCAGACCCTGCACCAGCATCGAGTCCGAGTTCGCACGGGCCACCAGCTGGCCCGTCGGCATGCGGTCGAGGTTGGCGAAATCGAGTGCCTGCAGGTGCTCCTGCATGGCGTTGCGGAGGTCGTACTGCACGTCGAGGGCGACACGCCCACCCCGGTAGCGGCGGAAGTAGGCGCCCACAAAGGTCACCACTCCGAGACCGAGCAATGCCACCAGCCACGGAGCGAGAGGTGAGTTATGTCTCACGATCACGTTGTCGACTATCTGACGCTCGACAAGGGGCACGATGACCTGGGCGAGGCTGCCGACGATGGCGCCCCCGAAGGCGATGAGGAGGTTGCGCTTGTGCACAAGCACGTAGCGGCTGAGGCGCCGGACCCACCCACCCTCGGCGGCCGTCACCTTGTCGGCCCCTGCAGGGATGGCTCCGCTCCTCATCTCTTCGGCCGAGCTCACCTCCTCCGCTCCGCCGCGGCCTGGTCGATGGCCGAGCCCAGCGCCACGAGCACGTCGATCACCTCGTCGCGCCGCCCGGTGCGTGCAGCAAGTTCCTCCAGAGCCGAAGTCATCGCTCGCTGCGCGATTTCCAGCAGCTCTCTGCCCGGTTCGGTGAGGCTCAGCTGGATGGCCCGCTGGTCTCCGGCGACACCCGAGCGAACAAGTAGGCCACGGGCACATAGCGCCTCGACCGAAGCGCTTACGGTCGGCTTGCCGAGAGCGAGGCGGGCAGCGACGCGGCTTGCACGCTCATCCCCAGCCGCCACTGCGGCGAGCACCCGGTAGTGGGCCAAGCTCAGGCCTCCAGAGGCCCGCTCCATCACCTTCGAGGCCCGCGTCAGCGACTGGACGGCCTCAACGCTGCGCGATTCGGGCTGGGCGGCAACTTCGGAGCTGGCTGCGGACATAGGAACATTCTAGGGGAGATAGTTCGATATCCGAACCATTGGGCTGAGCCGCCCGAACCCGTTGCGCGGGACGGTCACAACACGCGGAACTGAGTTCCCTCCCCAACTTGACGGTCCTCTCTCTTTTCTGCCTCTTGGCGCTGGTAGACGCTCAGGACCAGGGGAGAGCGCCCGAGGAGGAAGATGCCCGTCAGGGCGACGAGACCGCCGGCGGACTCGAGCGCGAGTGCGGTCGGATCGAGGGAGAGGTTCTGGTGGAAGGCCAGCACCGAACAGAGCACGGCGCCGGCCGGCTCGACCGAGTCGATGATGGGCAGCGAGATGGCAAGCGGAGCAGCCTGGTAGGCGCTCTGGGCAATGGTAAAGGCCACCGGGCCCAACAGGGCGAGGACATAGGGTTGCCAGCTCGTAAAGGCGGTCGCCGGGCCAACGGAGAACAAGGTGACGACGCTTTGCAGAATGAGGGCGAGCAGTGCGAAGCAGGCGCCGGCGGCAACCGCGAGCATGGCGGCACGTCTCGGGGTCTCCTCCCTACCGGCCAGCGCGATCGCGCATCCCGCAACTGCCAGGACTGGCAGCCCCACCGAGAGCCAGGTGACAAGACTCGGCTCGGGATTGCCCCCTGCAGGTGAAGAGACCGCCATGAAGATCCCTACGCCAGCGCTTACCGCGGCTGCACCCAGCCACTCTCTGACCCCCAGGCGTCGTTTGCCAAATCCACTGGCGAAGGGAAGGGCTAGAACGAGCTCAGTGGCAATCAGTGGCTCGACGACGGCCACTGGGGCGAGCGAGAGTGCCGTCGCCTGAAAGCTGAAGCCGAGCAACACGCAGCCCATCCCCAGCAACCACCTAGGCCTACGGAGCAGGTCGGCGATGAGCCGCCACGACAAAGAATCGTCCTCCGGGGTGTCCCGGGCGTCGCGTTGCTGCAGCACGGCCGAAACGGCAAAGCTCCCGGCGCCCGCGAGGGCTACTGGCACGGCCACGGGGTTCATCATGTTGGTATACCCACGCCAACAGGGCGATGATGCGCAGCAGCTGGCTCCTGATAGGCGCGTCCACGAAAGGGGCTCGGCTTCTCCTGATCGAGGGGCATGGGCAGCGCCTCACATCTGTACCATCCACTGATCGGCGCTCTAGCCGAGGTTCCAGCACGGGGGGTGAGCGGTGAACGTCGAGGCCTCGAGGCAGCGAACAGGACGCGCGCCATGACCGAAGCCCAGGCGGGGCGCTGGCCGTCGCTCCCGGTCACCGAATGGGAGCCGACACGAGACACCCTGCAGCTTTTGACCCAGATCGTCGGCAAGGTCCGCATGGCCAACACCCCGCTGGTCAACCACTGGTGGAACGTCGTCCTTTACTTGACCTCGTCCGGCCTGACGACCTCTCTCATTCCTCACCCGGTCGGGCCGAGCTTCCAGATCGACTTCGACCTTTTGGACAACGAGCTGCACGTCTCGACCGAGAGGGGAGATCGGCGCTCGCTGAGCCTCACGTCACGACCTGTGGCGGACTACTACTCCGAACTGATGGCGCGCTTGGACGAGCTCGGCGTGGGCACTCCGATTTGGCCCATGCCAGTCGAGATCGAGGGATCCATCTTGTTCACCGAGGATCGCACACATCGGACCTATGAACCCGATCAGGCGCGCCGGTTCTTCCTGGGCCTTGTCGAGTGCCAACGGGTCTTCGAGACCTTCCGGGCCCGTTTCGTGGGCAAAGCGAGCCCGGTACATCTTTTTTGGGGTGCATTGGACCTCGCCGTCACACGGTTTTCCGGACGGCCCGCACCGCTTCACCCGGGCGGGGCACCCCACTGCGGGCCAAATGTCATGCATGAGGCCTACTCGCACGAAGTAAGCAGCTGTGGCTACTGGCCAGGTGGTGAGGGTGAGGGCTTCTTCTACTCCTATGCCTACCCCGAGCCGCCCGGATACCGCCAAATCACGGTGAACCCCGAGCAGGCGTTCTTCAGCGAGGCCTTAGGAGAGTTCCTCTTGCCCTATGAGGCAGTGCGAACCGCGACCGATCCCGACGCGCTCTTGCTCGAGTTCTTGCAGTCGAGCTACGAGGCGGCAGCGGACTGTGCGCGATGGGACCGCGCGGCGCTCGAACGGGCTCCGGTGTACAGCTGAGACCTCGTGTTCGGGCACTTGACAACCTCGTCGCGTCCGAACCGTTGAACAAGGAGAGAGCCGATGGCAACTGAGTGCACGCATCTCGACACTGTTGAACCCGTCGTACCTTCGAGCTGGGGATGCGAGGACTGCCTGCGCAGTGGTGGCACGTGGGTGCACCTTCGCCTTTGCATGCGTTGTGGGCATGTCGGCTGCTGCGACAACTCACCTGGCCGTCATGCCACAGCTCATTGGCACGAGCACGCAGACCACCCGCTCATCCGCTCCTACGAGCCCGGCGAGGACTGGTGGTGGTGCTATCCCGACGAGCTGTTCTTCGAAGTCGAGGGTGCTCCTCCCTCTCCCTCGCATCCCTGAGTCGAGGTCATACAGCACTCGGTGCCCTTTGACCCCCGATCTCAGCGCTGATCGCCTCGATCCGTCAGCTCGATGTCGCCCGAGTGCCGATGCGGCAGAACACGGGCGGGCACGGTCCCGAGCCGGCCCGCCTGGTAGTCCTCGAGCGCCTGAACGATCTCGGCCTTGGTGTTCATGACGAACGGCCCGTAATGCACCACAGGTTCGCCGATCGGACGCCCGCCGAGCAGCAACACTTCGAGGTTCCCCCCTGCTCCCTGGGTTGTGTCCGCCGCCAGCGTGAGGGTGTCGCCGGCTCCGAACACGGCCAGCTGGCCGACATGGATCGGGCGCGCTTGGGCCCCTACGGTGCCGTTTCCTGCCAGGACATAGGCGAGGGCATTGAAGTCCGCCCGCCAGGGCAACGCGACACGAGCACTAGGACTGACGGTGGCGTGCACCATCGTGATCGGCGTGAATGTGGAGCCGGGGCCCACTTCACCACCGAGCTCACCGGCGATGAGCCGTAAGAGCGCGCCTCCGTCGGGCGTGGTCAAAAGTGCAGCCTCGTGTCCACGTATGTCCTGGTAGCGAGGAGGGTTCCACTTGTTGTGACGGGGAAGGTTGACCCACAGTTGGATCCCGTGGAACAGGCCTCCGCTGACGACGAGCTCCTCCGGTGGGGCTTCGATGTGCAAGATCCCCGCGCCGGCGGTCATCCATTGGGTGTCGCCATTGGTGATCCGCCCTCCGCCGCCGTTGGAGTCTTGGTGGACGAAGGTGCCGTCGATGATATAGGTGACCGTCTCGAAACCGCGGTGAGGATGCCAGGGCGTCCCCTTAGGCTCTCCGGGGGCATAGTCGATCTCCCCCATCTGGTCCATGTGAATGAACGGGTCGATCTCGCTCATGCTCACGCCCGCGAACGCACGCCTGACGGGGAAGCCCTCGCCCTCGAAACCTGACGGGGCGGTTGTCACCGACTTCACCGGCCGCTCGCTCGCCACGACCGGGTCGGGCGCCGAGATTCGCGGCAGCTTCAAGAGGCTCTCAACTGTCACTGCTGGCACCGACGTCTCCTTCGCATCACCTAGGGATACCTGTCGGTGCAACATTAGTTGCGCGCGCAACATTCCCCGCATGCCTGTCGGCCTCGATCGGCAAACAGGCGGTAGCCGATCGTTCAGCCTGCGGTTGTCATCCCCGGGGGGAGGCCCGAGACGTCTGTTGCGCCAGACGCGCTGAGTCGCACGGCGAAGCTCGTTCCCGCCATGTCCAGCCCCTCGACCGCCAGCGAGCCGAAGCCGGGCAATGGGTCGAACCGCACTCTCCCGCCAGGGACATCGGGGCGAACACCGACAAGGCAGGAAAGCACGGTGACAGCGGACGCGGCTGCCCAGGCTTGGGGGCGGCAGGCGGCTGGGTAAGCAAGCGGGCCGGGACGGCCTGTGCTGTCGTGGCCCCCGTAGAGCTCGGGCACTCGAAAGGCAAAGCCCTCGGCGGCAGAGAGGAGCCCGTCGACGAGTCCAGCAGCTGCCTGCTTTGCCGCCACTCCCGGGGTCCTCGTCAGCCCGGCGATCGCAATCGCAGTGTCGTGTGCCCACACCGAGCCGGTGTGGTAGCCGAGGGGGTTGAACCCTGCCGAGGAAGCGGCGAGAGTCCGAAGGCCGAACCCGCTGTTCAAATCGGGATCACCGAGGCGGCGGGCGACGAGCTCGGCTTCGATGTCGTTGAGCAAGCCAGTTCCGAGCAGATGACCGATGTTCGAGCTGAGCGAGTCGACAGGGGCGCCATCTGCGTCGAGGGCCACGGACGGGTAAGGACCCTTGTCGTCGCTCACCCAGAACCGCTCTCGGAAGCGCTCGGAGAGCCCGGCAGCGAAGTCTCGCCAGCGAGCAGCTCCTGGGCGCCCAAAGGCGTCGAGCAGATCGGCCCCGCTCGCGGCAGCCTCGTAGGCGTAACCCTGCACCTCGCACAGTGCCAGCGGCGCGACCGCGATCCGCCCGTCGCGGAACTGGATCGAATCGTGGGAGTCCTTCCAGCCTTGGTTCGTCAGGCCACGGCCGGACTTGTCGACATAGCTGACAAAGGGCCCGCCCTCGCAACCGAAGTCAACCAGCCACTTGAGGCATCCCTCCATGGAGTCGAGCAGCGCCTCGACTTCATTTTCGGGCAGTCCCCAGCGCCAGGCGTCGTGCAAGAGGCAGACCCACAACGGCGTGGCGTCAACAGTGCCGTAGTAAACGGGCGGCAGAGAGAGAACCGTGCCGCCGTGTGGTCCCCCGCTGAATGCTTCGTGCTTGGAAACCTCCCGCCTCAGCTCGTGGAGAATCTTGCCTGGCTCCTCGCCGGTCATGTGATCGACGGTGCGGCCCTGGCGTCGAGCGAGCGCGCGCAGGGTGCCGCGGGCAAGGTCGCAGCCGAGCGGCAACAGCATACGCGCGGCCCATATCGAGTCCCGGCCGAACAGCGTGAGATACCACGGCACTCCTGCGGCGGCAAACAGATCATCGGGGTCAGAAGACATGGCCATCTTCAAGCCGGCGAGGTCTGCCAGGCTCCGGGCGAGGAAGGGCTGAAGACGCTGATCCTGCGCTTCCACGGCGACAGGAGCCGGTCCGGCTTCGCCCTGTCCGTCAGACCCTCTGCTGCAATACGCGACAGGTGTGGCGCTCCCAGCTTGGTGGCGCTGCACGGACACCGTCAGGAGGCGGCCTTCTTGAGGCTCGAGAGTGAGGTCCCAACCGAAGCAGCCACCGTCCGGGTCGACGAGATCGGGATCTGGGCTCCCAGCGGCCTCGATGGCGCTTCCGTCTGCGGATTGCCAAGTCAAGCGGTGGCCCTCTCGGTATGCCCGGCCCGTCCTCGGCCGCAGCCCGGACTTGACGGCGACCATCGTGGCGAGATCGCTCGCCATACGGACCTGCACTCGGCAACGGACCGGGACCTGGGCGGCACGACGACAGGGTCATCTCCTCGACCATGCCCGATGCGTGCACTTCCCGGTGCCGGCTGAGGAAGACCGCTGGGTCCGGAGTCTCCCGCCCGACGTTGAAGACGGCCGCCTCGAAACCGTTGCAACTGCCGCCCATGAGGTCGTGACCGATCGGGACAGGCTCCTCGCCGTCGACGGTGACCACCAGCTCGCTCATGACACGGACGTCGGCCACGTAAAGGCCCTGGGCCCCTCTCGCTCGGATCTGACCGTCTTCATCTGAGAGCGACAGGGCTGGCGCCGACACGGCCGCGACCAACCTGTGCAGGGAAGGCTGGCGACGCGATACGAGAACGGGTCCGAAGTGCGCCGTGCTGGCGGGCTCGTTCCCGGTACCGCTCTCTCCTAAGTGAAGGATGCGGGTGTTCCTCGGCCCGGAGGGATTCGTCGAGACGGGGCCAGCCCCTCCGATGGCGGTCATCCCATGCGTAGCGGCTTGCTCGACATGATCAACGGGACCGGCGTTTGCCTCTGCCGCAGCGTCGTCGGTCGGCTGCAAAGACGTCTCTGCGGCCGGCACCCCGTCGACTGACATGCGCACGCCGCTCCCTTTTCGCGGATCTTCCCTAAAAAGACTAGCGAGTTTGATCGTTCATAGGCAACGTGACCCCGGTGATTTGAACGATCAACCTACCGCACCCGTGGCGAGCTAGAGCTTCGAGAGAGGGACTCGTGACAGAGCGGCACCGCCTGGCGGTGGCAGGCGGGCGCTACGGAGTTGCCGCCGAATCTGTTCTCCCTCCTTCGCCCGAGGGGCTTGTCACGACGCGATTGCCGCCTCACAGCACCTAGGTCGTCACAGTTCGATCGTGAGGGAAGGAGGGAGCCCCTTTAGCTCTGGTGGCCGTGACCGCTGCAGGTCCACCTTCACCACCTCGTCGCACACGCGGATCCCCTCGACCACGAGCGGGGCAAAGCCCTCAAGGGCATCCACACGGACAATTCCCCGCGGCACGTCGGGACGCACTCCGACGACAGCGACCAGCACGGCGACGGCGGAAGCGGCTGACCAGGCCTGGGGCCGGCACGAGGCCGGGTACGGAATCGGACCCGAGCATCGGTGCCGGTCGTGACCGCCGTAGAGCTCTGGAATGCGGTACTCGAAGTGGTCGGCCGCAGTAAGAAGGCCCTCGATCAGTGTCCTGGCAGCCTGCTTAGCCGGCTCACCAGGTGTGCGAGCGAGCCCGGCGATAGCGATCGCAGTGTCGTGAGGCCATACCGAGCCGTTGTGATAGCCGAGGGGATTGAAGCCTCCCGAAGATGCCGCGAGCGTGCGAAGGCCGTACCCGCCGCTCAAATCCGGGTCTGCCAACCGCTTGGCTACGAGACTGGACTCCTCCGCGTCGAGCAAACCCGTGCCTAGAAGATGGCCGATGTTTGAGGTCAATGAGTCGACGAGCCTGCCAGCGCCGTCAAGAGCCACCGCTGGGAACGGACCATGGCCATCATCGATCCAGAAGCGTTCCCGGAAGCGACGGGCAAGCTCGAAGGCGTACTCCCGCCACCTGTCTGCACCCGAACGCCCGAAGGTCTCAAGGAGGTCCGCCCCCGCTAGGACAGCCTCGTAGGCGTAAGCCTGAGCTTCACAAAGCGCTAGAGGTCCGACTGCGACGGTGCCGTCGCGGAACTGGATCCCGTCGCCGGAGTCCTTCCAGCCCTGGTTGGCGAGCCCTCGCCCCGAGTTGTTGACGTAGGTTACGAAGGGCCCGTTGCCGCGGCCGTAGTCTGCAAGCCAGCTCAAGCAGCGCTCCATGGGGTCGAGGAGGGCTTCCACGGCGGCGTCTGGCAGTCCCCAGCGCCATGCGTCATGAAGCAGACAGACCCAAAGCAAGGTGGCGTCCACCGTTCCGTAGTAGATGGGAGGAAGGGGAACGATAGGGGCGTCGTGGCGACTGGCCGGGAAGGTCTCATAGCCGTCAGGAGTGCGACGGACCTCGTGAAACATCTTGCCTGGCTCTTCGCAGGTCCGCGGATCGACAACTCGGCCCTGACGGGCGGCGAAGGACCTCAGGGTCCCATACGCCAGATCGACACCGAGAGGCAGGAGCAGGCGAGCGGACCAGATCGAATCACGACCGAACATGGTCAGGTACCAAGGCACTCCAGCCGCGAGGACCGTGTCTTGCGGCGCCCACCGCGCTGACATCTTGAGACCAGACAGATCGGCGAGGCTACGGGCGACAAAGCGGGCAAGGCGTGGGTCGTCTCCGTTTACAGAGATCTGCCCGGCACCCAACAGCCAACCGGCGCGCCCTGGGTTGTCCACGCGCTCGGGTGCTGGCCCGTGTACACCTCCGCCGCCGAGGTGGCTCACCGAGAGAGCCACCCGGTTCTCGTCACCGGGCTGAACGGTCACCTGCCAGCCGAGAGTCCCCGCGTCAGGGTCGACAAAGTCGGGTGCAGGCGATCCGAACGCTTCCACGACGCTTCCCTGCATGGAACGCCAAACGAGGCCGCTCGGTGTCGCTTCACACACGCCCGGCGGCGAAGCGACACCGGCCTTGACCCCGTTCATCGGAGCAAGGTCACTGGCCAGCTGCAGCTCCAGGCGACAGTTGAGCTCTCGCCGCGAGCGAGACGAGACAACGACCTCCTCGGTCAGCGTCGAAGGGGAAACGCTTCGCTGCCGCGTAATGAACAGGACCGGATCGACAGTTTCGTTCTCGACGTTGAAAACGGCTGCCTCGAAGCGGTTGGAGCCACCACCCTCGAGATCCCGTTGAAGCGGTACCGGCTCCTCGCCGTTTACCGTCAGTACCAGCTTGCTCAGTACTCGTTCGTCCTCTATGTAGAACCCCTGAGCGCCTTCGGGCCGGATCTGGCCGTCCTCCCCGGAAAGCGTCTCTGCCGGCGCCGACACCGCAGCTACGAGCTGGTGAAGTGGGGGTTGGCGCAGAGGAACCTTGAGCTCGGTCACGACATCGTCTTTCGGGTTGGCCCTATCGGAGGCGTGCTCAGCCTGCAAGGCGCCAGCCTCTCACAGACCGCCGACACAGAGCCCCGAGCGAACCGCGCAGGCACGGCCATGACCGTTGCCCGAGACGGCCCACATCTCTTACTTGCCGGTGCACCGGAGCCACCGTCGTCGAGCCGCCGATGCCCATGCGAAAGCCGCTCTCTGTCGAAGTCGTCGCGCAAGACACTAGCCAGTTTGATCGTTCATATGCAATACTTCCGACAGGGATGTGAACGTTCAACTTCCTGCCCTTAGGAGCACCATGGCCAAGGCGGAGAACACAGAGTTGGTGCAAGCTCGGCGGGCTTCCCCAGCGGGGGGCAGACGGCCGACGATCGAGATGGTCGCGGAACTGGCAGGCGTATCGCGTCAGACGGTCTCGAACGCCTATAACGCTCCCGAGCGACTTCGTCCCGAAACTTTGCGTACGGTCTTGGCCGCCATTGAGGAGCTGGGTTACCGTCCGAGCCAAGCGGCGCGCTCGCTTAGGACCGACGCCTCCCACGTGATCGGCTGTCGGCTGTTGCCCAGCAACTATGGGGGCACGGGGGGCGTTCTGGACGGGTGGTTCCATGCACTTTGTGACGCTGCCCGATCAAGTGGGTACAACATCTTGACGTTCGCAGCATCGACCGATGACGACGAGATCGCCATCTACCATGACCTCCTGCGGCGCGGAGCCGTCGACGGTTTTGTCCTGACCAACACTCATCACGCGGACGCTCGCCCCGCCGCCATCGCACAGCTGGGGGCCCGCTGCGCTGCATTCGGACGACCATGGGGAGTGAGACATCCCCAGCACTCCTGGGTCGACGTCGACGGAGCTAGCGGTACCTCAGAAGCGGTCCGCCACCTTGCCGGACTCGGGCACACTCACATCGGCTTCCTCGGTGTAGCCGAGGGCAGCGGAGTCGGCGACGACCGCCACCGCGGCTGGCACCGGGCGATGGAAGGCCTTGGGCTGCCAACGAAGGGAATGGTGGCTCGGGCCGAGGACGGCATCGCCTCGGGGCGTGTCCTGGCCGAGAGGCTGCTCGACTCGCCACGACCACCGTCGGCCTTCGTCTGCGTGAGCGACGCAATGGCCGTAGGTGCCATCCACGCCCTGGAAGATCGGGGCGGGCGACCCGGTCGCGACGTCGCGGTAGTCGGCTTCGACGACAGCCCTATTGCGTCGGTCATCCGACCGGGGCTTTCGAGTCTGCGACAACCCATCGAGACGGTAGCTGCCCGTCTCATCGATTTGCTGCTCGCGGAGCTGAACGACGCACAACGAAGCCCAGCACGCGTGCTCCTCAAGCCGCACCTTGTCGTGCGCGACAGCAGTGGCGCCCAGGGAGGCCGCGTGGTCGCAGCCCAAGAGCTCCAAGCAAGCAGAGCCCGACGCATCCAGATAGCGCCGAGTGCTCGCAGCAAGGTCTCAGTGATACCTGAGAACAACAGAAGAAAAGGAAGGGATGAAGGGCTATGAGAAAACGAAACCGCATGGGGTTGATCGCGCTCAGTGCCGCATTGGCGACAACCCTCGTCGGGCTGTCCGGCAGCGCGATCGCTTCGGCTGCGCCTGGCGGCGCCAAGCACGTCGCAGCTACCAGTGACATCCGGCTCACCGGAGCGACAAAGGGTGTGACGCTCAATGTGATGATCGCCACGTCCGGGGCCACCGAGACTGCCGCTGTCAAGAAGGAGACAGGCGCTTGGGCCAAGTCGACCGGTAACAGCGTGAATGTCGAAACCCCCAACAACGAGACGCAGTCGCTCGACGAGGGCTTCGCCGGAGGCGCGCCGCCCGACCTCTTCTACCTCTCTGCCAACCAGATCGAGACCTTCGCCAAGGAAGGTGACCTGCTCGCCTACCCGTCGACGATCGACAAGCCGAGCGCCTTTTACTCGACGCTCGTCAAGGCTGACACGTACAACAAGACCTGGTACTGCGTGCCCAAGGACTTTTCGAATCTAGCCCTTGAGATCAACACCACGATGTGGAACGCCGCCGGCCTCACCAACGCCGACATCCCGACAACATGGGCCAAGCTCGTCTACGCAGCCAAGAAGCTGACCTCGGGCAAGGTCGTCGGACTGGACGTCGGCAACACCATCGACCGCCTCGGCGCCTTCATGGCCGAGAACGGTGGCTCGTACATGAACAAGGCTGGGACCGGTTTCGCTTTCAACTCACCACAGAACCTTGCCGCTCTCAACTGGTTCGTGAAGTACGACAAGGCCGGCATCTTCCAGCTGAACTCGCAGCAGGGCGCCGGCTGGGCCGGACAGGCCTTCGGAGAAGGCGAAGCCGCAATGGCCACTGAAGGAAACTGGATCATCGGCGGCATGAGCAGCTACCCGAAGATCAAGTGGACCGCTGTCGCGATGCCCGCCGGCCCGACGGGGATCAAGGGCACGCTCACCTTCACGGACTGCTGGGGCGTCGCCGCCCAGACGAAGTACTCGAAGGCTGCCGTGGAGCTCGTTAACTACCTGACCTCGCCCGCAGTTGAGACCTACAACGCGAAGGCCTTCGGGCCACTGCCCCCAAGGCCGGCTGTCGCGGTTGCCTACGCCAAGGCCAACCCGCTCCTGACCGCTTTCGTCGACGGCACCCCGTACGCGATGCCTCAGGTCGGAACGGTCGGCTGGTCCACAGTGCAGGCGGCATTCGACGGCCAAGTGACGAACATGGCTGAAGGCAAAGTCAGCCCGAGCAGCCTGCTGAACCAATTGCAGACCAACGCACAGGCGCTGCTGCAGCCCTAATCGCTCTTCCTGAGTGCCAATGGTGCTGGCCCCTTTCCCAGTGGAGCCGGCACCATTGGCCTTGGGCGAAAGAGTTCCGAAATCCACCTGGGGGTGAGTCCAGATGGGAATGACTGTTAGTGAACCGGCGGCCCTGCCGGGGACCGCAAGCCGGCCTCGGCGCCGTCGCTCGAGACGCAACCCCTTGACAGCGCGGTCAGAACCTGTTCGGCTGGATCTTCGTATCGCCCGCTCTCGCCATACTGGTCATCTTCCTCGTCATACCGATCATCCTCGCCCTTTACATCAGCTTCACGGACTGGTCCGGAATCACGAGCCCGTTCTCGCACCTCGTGCACTGGGTCGGCTGGCAGAACTACAAGGACATCATCACTCAGCCCGGCCTCGCCCAAACGAATTTCGGCACGGCAGTCCGCAACAACTTCTACTACGTCGTGACCGTTGTGCCCATTCAAACAGGTCTCTCGTTGTGGCTGGCGATCCTGGTCAACAACAGGTTCCTCAAAGGCAAAGGGCTCTTCAGGACGGCGTTTTACTTTCCCTCGGTGACAAGCTCGATTGCGATTACAACGGTCTTCATCTTCCTGTTCTCGACTACAGGCGTAGTCAACAGGATTCTGAGCGTCTTCGGCATCACCGGGCCTAACTGGCTATATGACCAAGACGGGGTAATCACCACGATTCTCGGGGCCTTCGGCGTGCATAACGTGCCGTCCTGGGCGAACTTCCAGATACTAGGAGTATCGCTTTGGAACTGGCTCTCAGGACCCTCCTTTGGGATGTGCGTGATCATCGTCCTCGCTATCTGGACGACGTCTGGAACATTCATGCTGCTGTTCCTCGCCGCCTTGCAGAACGTCTCGGAGGAGGTTGAGGAGGCAAGTGAAATCGACGGGGCGACACCCTGGTCACGCTTTCGCTACGTGACATTGCCGATGCTGCGGCCCGTTGTGGTTCTCGTCGCGACGCTGGGATTCATCGGCACGTGGCAGGTGTTCGACCAGAGCTATCTCACTGGTCCTAACAATCCAACGATGGTCACTCCTGCCTTCCTCGCCTATCAAGTCAGCTTCAACGACTTCGCCTTCGGCGAGGGCGCGGCAATTGCCTTCATCCTGTTCGCTTTCATCGTCTTGTTGACGATCGTGCAGCGTAAGTTCGTGAAGGAGGACCTCACAAAATGAGCGCTCGCAGCTATCGATCTCCGGCGAGACGCGCATTGTCCTACGGACTGCTGAGCTTTGCTGCCCTTTTGTACGTGTCACCGTTTCTCATCCAGACAGCGAACTCGTTCAAGACCGACCCGGACGCCACGGCGAACGGGCTCTCGCTGATCCCGCACCCCGCAACTGTGTCTGCCTGGAACGAGATCTTCGGCATCACTAACGCTGGGGTGACAGACTTCCCGCGCTGGCTCTTCAACAGCGCGTTCGTGGCTCTGTTCATAACCCTCGGGCGCGTCTTCCTCGACAGCTTGGCGGGGTATGCCTTGGCCCGTCTCCAGTTCCGTGGCCGCCGGCTCGTATTCGGGCTAGTCGTCGCGACCTTGGCTGTGCCAGGAGTCGTGCTTCTCATTCCACGCTTCCTCATGCTTAAGGAGCTGGGGCTGTTCAATACCTATCCGGGAATGATCCTGCCGATATGTGTCGACGCAACGGGGATCTTTATGATGCGTCAGTTCTTCCTTCAGGTCCCAGCGGCCCTGGAGGAGGCCGCCCGAAATTGACGGCGCAGGTGTGTTCACGACTTGGTGGAGGGTTGTCCTCCCTATCGTGCGTCCGGGCATCATTACGCTCACGATTCTCTCTTTCCAGGGCGCTTGGAACGAGTTCGCCTTCTTCGAGATCGCGACCATCTCACCGAAGTACTTCACGCTCACGACGGGTCTCGCCGATGTTGTAGGCGGAGGTCTCGGGTCGGCTAACCAGTACCCGCTGAAGCTCGGCGCCGCCCTTCTGACCACGATCCCTGTGGCGGTCTTGTTCTTTGTATTCCAGCGTTACCTCGTGCGTGGTCGCCTCGAGGGCTCGGTGAAGTAGTCGGACCAGTGCCGAATCCCGCCAGTCTTGTTTCAGACCTCTGACTGCTGTCGCTCCCCCGAGGAACGGTCCGTCACCCACCCGTAGCCCGCCTCACCGACCCCGATGAGTATTGAAAAGCGGAGTTTCTTACTAGGAGCCCGCTGATCAACGCCGTTCTGGAATGAGCGCTGTAGACGGGCCGGGGCAGATCGAACAACGACAGCTCGATTGGGCCGGAACTACAAGGCAAAGTGCTTCCTCGAGGGGCTAAGGAGCGAGCCTCCGGGCCGTTTTTGGCCATTCCGGCTATCAGGCAGCGACGATGACCCAGCTCTCCCCGTCGTGAGCGAGGCCGAGGCCGAGGAGGCGTTTCAGGTTGACGGCCGCCGCCCTGTGGGAGAGCCAGAGGCGATTGCGCTCTATGCCGCGGTAGCGAAGCTTGCGGTTCGGGCCGCGCACCAGCCAGGCGATCGTGCGCTCGATCATGGGGCGGTAAGTGCGATAGGTCTCGTCGAACTCGACCGTGGCGGCAAGATGCCGGGCAGCCACCAAAAGGTCGTGGTGCTCGTTGAGCACTATCGTCCGCCCGGCCTTGGACTTCGTGCAGCGCCTTCGGAGCGGGCAGGTGGCGCAGTTCTTCCCGAAGCGGGCCCGGCCGTTCGGGTTGATCTTCAGCGTGACGCCGTTCGGGCAGGTGACTGTGCTGGCGTCGATGTCGATCTCGAAGTCCTCGATGGTGTAGCCGCCGTCCACGGCCGGGCGGAGGGGCATGGGCTTGATGACGGCTGTCATCTCGTTGTCTTCCAGGTGCTTGCGGAACTCGCCGGCCGAGTAGGCGGTGTCGCCCAGCACCTCGGTCCCGGCCGGCTCGTCTTCTATGAGGAAGGGGGCGGCTTCGGCATCGCCGGTGTTGCCGGGGCCGAGATCGGTGGCCGTGACGAGCCCCGTCTCGGGCTCGGCAGCCACGTGGGCCTTGTAGCCGTCGCGGTAGGAGTGCTGGGTCTTGTGGGCATGGCGTGACTCGGGGTCGACGACAGAGACGATGCGGTCCGGGGCCGTGCGCTCGGCGATGCGCCAGCGGCCTGGGCGGTTCCCGGGCTCGACGTCCTGGCCGGCCACCAGAGCGAGGAGGGCGAGAGCGTCTTGTTGTTGCTCGTCGAGCACCAAGGCGAGGTCCTCGGCCGCGAAGACGAGCTCGTAGGCGTCGTCCACGAGCTCGGAGATGAGCCGGTCGATGTCGTCTCGGTCCTCGAAGTCGCAGGGCGGGCGCCCAGGTCCGAGGTTGTGCTCGCGGACGTAGACCCGTTCGGCCAGCTCCGGGATGAGCTTTCTCACCCGGCGGATCTGGCTCTGCAGGAGGCTGATCGTGTCCTGGCGCTGGACGGCGTCCTCGAGCACGGTCGAGTCGAGGGCCCGTCGCGTCTTGTTGGAGATCACGCCCGAGGTGCTGATCACCTCCCGCACTGCCTCGAAGATACGCTGCGGGCGCTTTGATGACCGCAGCTTGTTGCGCCATAACACGAGCACCGTTGGGTGGAAGGCCTCGTCCCCGATGCCCAGGCCGCAGGCGACTTTCCAAGAGATGTTGGTCTCGAGCTGGCGGCAGGCGTCCCTATCGGACAGCCCTTCCAGAGCCTGCAGCACCATGACCGTGGCGACAACGTCGGCCGGCACCGAGGGCCTGCCTCGATCGGAGGGGAACAGATCGGCGAACATGTCATCGGGAAACAGCTTCTGGCGGTGCTCGGCCAAGAAGGCGTACACCGAACCTTGCTTTACGAGATGGCTGCAGAGCGAGGCGGCATCGACGAGCTTGCGGTCCGGCCGGGAAGAACCTTGCATCCCACAATTCTCTAGACCCAGGCCGAAATCGCGAATCCTGAGGTAGACGGCTTAAATCAGCAGTCTCCTAGAGGCGATGCACGCGGCCAGACAGAGGTGTCGTATGGGCGTCAACCCCCCGCGCGACAGCGAACCTCTTCCCCTTAGACTGCCCTAAGGTGAGGACGGAAGACTCGGGGGAAGAGGGCCGCCCTCGGCCGGGCGTTCTCCGGGTCGCTCTGCAGGATTACCTCAGCGACGGCAATCTCAAACTGAAGGTTCGTCCAGAGGTGGCGGCATCGTGGCATCGGTCGCTCACCTCGGATCTGTCTCCCGATCGGTTGGACGTGCCCTATGACCCCGAGCCGCCGGATGGTGATCGACTCCTGCAAATGGCGCGACCTGTGCTCACACGGCTGGCCGAGGACCTTTCATCGGTTTCGATGAGCGTCGTGCTCGCAGATCCGAGCGGTCGCATACTCGACCGCTCTGTAGCGGACGCCAAGCTGCGGGAACAACTAGACAGCGTGATGCTGGCTCCCGGCTTCCGCTACGGGGAGGACGACGTAGGCACTAATGCCCTCGGGATCTCCCTGCTCAAAAACGAGCCGGTCATAATCACAGGCGACGAGCATTTTGTGGACGCACTCACCGCGATGGCGTGCGCGGCGGCACCCATCGTCGATCCGGTAACTGAGACGGTCCTCGGCGCTGTCGACCTGACTGGCCCTACTGGGGCTTCAGAGCCTCTGATGCTCGCACTCGCCAGGCAAGCCGCGAGAAGCATCGTTGAGCGGGTGCTCGACCACAAGGCAACTGTTCGCGACGGAGCTTTGCTGCACAGTTTCCTGCGCGAGCGCAGAAAAGCGCGTGGACCCCTGGTGGCGGTCAACGAACACGAGCTCATCACCAACGCGGCGGCCGCGAGCGTCGTCTCGCAAGGCAATCGGCAACACCTGTGGCAGTGGGCCGGTCAAGTGTTCGCCTGCGGCCGCTCGGAGCCAAGCGACCTGCAGATCGGCTCCGCACATTTCTTGGCCAACTGTCAACGGGTGTACTCGGGCAGTCAGTTTGTCGGTGCGTTGATCCGCTTCTCTCGGACGGATACGTCCTTGGTTGGCAACACCGCGCGGAAACGTGTTTCTGACAGGGCAACCTTCGGGTGGACAAGCCTGCGCGAGTCAGAGCTCGGGATCGCCCAACTGGTGGCCGAGGGGATGACCAACAGGCAGATAGCTTCCCGCCTGTACATGTCCGTTCACACGGTTGACTTCCACCTTCGCCAGATCTACCGGAAGCTCGGCATCTCTTCTCGCGTCGAGCTGACAAGGCGGCTGATCGACAGCGAACATCCTATTTGACGTCGTCGCTCGGGCTCGACAGGACAAGCGCGTACGCCGGAGTTCCAGCGCCACGGTGCGCGGCGGCATAGAGGAAGTTAGCTCCGCCTGCGGCCCTGGGGCGCCGAGGAGGCGTATCACAAATGCACCACAACCTCTGCGACGGTCGCGCGCGTTCCAGACGTTTCTTCGCCTTATTTCAACGTGGGGGGCGAAACGAAGCGGGCGCCCCGGTCCAGGCGCTGGTGTCAGCGCACTAGGCGCACCGCGCCGCGACGTCCGCCAGCTGCTCCTCGAGGGACCAGACCTGTGATTCGTGCAGACGTAGCACTGCCCTTAACAAGCTGACAGTGGACTCGTCTGTGCCGGAAGGCGCCACCTCCGCAATGGCTGAACGGACTCGCGCCATGATGACCCGCTGCGCCTCCACCAATAGCGAGAGGACCACGGCAGACTCCTGGACCCCATTTGGAGAACGCGAGATCGCTGTCAAGCCAGCGACCTCCCGCGGAACGGGAGCGACGCCTCCGAGCAGTCCCACTCGTTCGACGATGAGGTCCATCAACTCAAGCTGTTCGCTTGCCTGTCGGTCGATAAACCCTTGCAGCCCGAAAGGGGCCTCATCAGCTGGCAGAAAGTCAAACCTCTTGTATTCGCCATATAGGGTCATGGAGTCAGCGAGCAGTCCACTCAACACCTGGCAGCTCAAGGCACGAGCCGCCCGTCGCTTAGGGCGCGAGAACGCCCGCCGCCCGATGCTCCTAAGCGCCACCGACTCTCGTCCGAGCTGCGGTTGTCTGATGGCCCCAGGAATTCCTGGAGTGACTGGATTCAAGCGGTCGGGTCTCATGTCGAGGCCCATTGACGCCCCCTCTGTAGTCGTGACGCCGAAAAGGACTCCGGCGCCGTCTTAGCTCTACTCTGCGCCAGAAGGCATAGAGAAACACCACGCGATCGCGTAAGGCGGCCCGAAAGCCCTCCGCGGATATGACGTCGAGCTCCTGGAAGTGAGCCGGACAGCTCCTTTAGCCTGCTAGGACACGTGACCAGCTGGATGGGCCGAAAGGCGCCGGCACAGAGACTGGTCTCCTGCACCGCAGGTGCCCCCGAGGCGACCCCCCAGGGCGTAGGCCGGTGGCTCGACGCTGGAGCCCGGCCCGGAGGACGTCGAAGCTGCTCAGCTCTTCCTCCTGACAGCCAGAGCTGGTCACTGGGCGCCGGCGTTGGGTGTGTACGGATGGTCCCGCGGATCCACGACTCCTCTGACGTGGGCGGCGGCGGAAACTCCGTCGCATCAGCAAACGCGTGTCGAGCGTTCGCGTATGCTCTCCGGCACGGGTTACGCGTAGCAATTATGGACAGAGCATGAAATGTTGTCCCTCGTTGGAAGCGAATGCCCAGCTGGAGAGGTGCGAGAGCGGCCGAATCGGACTCACTGCTAATGCGTGCCCTGCCTTTCCGCGACCAACCCGAATGACCAGCTGGCACCACGTATGACCAGTTCAGCGTGTAATTCTGCAAAGAGTTGGTTTCGCTGCTGATAGCCGTTGCCGACCAGTTGTCGCATTGTGAGGTTGAATCTGGGTTGAATCAGGCATCTTCGTTGATGCCGCGAGACTGAACCCAAACAGGGTCAGACAGTCTCCATTGACGCGCACGCCGTTGTCATGGTTTGCATGTGCCATCGCGCCCGCGCCTCGGTAGGTATCCCTGTTGCTCATTACTGTCGCAATTTGGCGGAGACTGGCTCCGTCGTCTCTGCTCGGCTGTGCGCGCCGGGAACACGGCCGATTCTGTCGTATGTCCGTCAAACATCGGGGAGTGCAACGGCGATCCTTTGCCACCGAGCGCCGTTCCACTGCTCGGCCAGGGCGGTACCTTGCAACGGGGGAAGCAGCGGACCGGCGGCGTCGCCGTATGTACCGACCACCATGCAACTCGTCACGGACGCACACGAAACGGCGACAAAGATGCTCGGGCGTTGTTGGGGCGCTGAGAGCAACGACCAGAGCTTGCCGTTCCATGAGACCGCGAAGGGGCAGTCCAAACCGTTATCGTGGCCCCCGCATACTTGTCTTGGGTTCCCGAGGACAAGAAAGTTCCCCACAACTAGACACTGAGCTCGGGACGCGCAACTAACTCCGGCCAGTGTGGTTGAACCCAACTGAAAAGGGCCGTCGAAAGGGTCCTGGTGCGCCACGACGGAGCCGCCAGGGATTCCGATGAGGGACCACTTCTTCCCATTGAGGCCCTCGGCCAGCGACAACTGCGCCATCCGGTCCTGCCAATAGCCGACCAAGCGACAAAAGTGGGTGCTAGGGCACGACGCCGCCGCAAGAGTGTAGTAGGACCTGTCCTGCACGTTATAGACAGCCGGGAGGCTCACTGGGTGCCAACGACCTTCTTGCCAGCGAACCGCAAAGGGTCTCTGGTAGCTCAGAAGGCTATAGGGAAGTGGGTCGCGGGAGCCGACCGCCAAGCAGGTCCCGTTCGATGCACACGACACGGCAGTCAGCGCCGACCACTCAGCTTTCGGCACGGAGGTCACGCGCCAATGTTTTCCGTCCCAGTACTCGGCGATAGCCGGGTTGGGGATGATCTGCTGTGCGAACCGGAATTGGTTGCCAACAGCAATACAGTAGCTCGCGCTCGCGCAGGAAACGCCGTCGAGCAGAACGTTGTGCGGTGCCTTTGCGAGCGGCACCACGCGCCATGTGGCCCCGTTCCACGACTCTGCCAGCGACAGGGCACTCGGACCTTGGTCGTCGCCGTAAACGTCATTGAGGTCCTCGTCACTACCGACGGCCATGCAGAAGCTTCTGGTGGGACAGGCAACGCCGGTGAGCGCGAAACTCCCACTGACGGGCGGCAGTGACATGGGCGACCAGCGGGACCCATTCCAAGACTCTGCCAACGGGAGGTCCGTCGAGTCGACTTTCCGCTCGAAATAGCCAACGGCAACGCATCTGTGCTTGGCCGCGCACGACACCGCATCGAGCGCAGACAGGGCGACCCTGTCCCTTAACGAACGCGAAATGCCAGGCGCACTGCGAGCCGCGGCGGGTGTGACAACGAGTGCGACGATGCAGACCAGTACAACACCGCGCCGCATGGCAACCACCACCTTCGCGACCCGAACGCTAGCGGGGAAGCGGGCAGCGCACAGAACGGGGGGGATTAGAAGGTGACTGCCCGTCCCCGGTTTGGTCTCCGATGGCGGTATCGTCCGCGTGTGGCTAGTGACAGCCAACGGGAGCCATGGTTCGGCATCACCCTCGATGCGATTGTTGCCGAAGCATCCGAGAAGGCGCAGCAAGTCCTGGACGCCCCCGATGCGATGGCCGTCTATCGGAAGGGCCTTAGCTTCGCAAGCGGTCTGATACTGAACAGTGTCGCGTCCAACGCGGCCTTAGAGGCAGTAGCGACGCCCCTTTACCTGATCTGGGCAGAGCTGACGGATGCCATCGACGCCCCAGGGACGAAGCCCGACCCAACAGACGCGGCGGAACGGATGAGACGAGCGGCAAGAGAATGGTTGCTGGTGGCCTCATTTCCTCACGCCAGGCAGCAGTACTTGAGTCGTTGGATGTACGAGGAATGTGGCTACGAGCGGCCGACAGAGCAGACCTGAGTTCGCGTGCTAGACCCCGTTTGGTCATTGACCTTTCGTTCGTGCGGACCACCGGAACCGGTCGTCTGAACCCGCTTCTCCGCAGGCGGATGGGACTGACAAGCCAACTGTCTCGAGCCTGGCCCGGTTGCGGGAGTCCTCGTCATCGGGCACGGTCTACCACCTCATGTACCTCTCACCACAACGACGCTGGGCACCGACTAGCGCGTGGCTTCGAATACCGGCTCCATGCGTGAAGCGTGGCCCTTTGACCGTCTCCTTAGAAGGGCGATCCGAGCCATCGCACTCCGTGGCCACGAGTGGCAAATTGTCGCATATTGGCTGGTCACAAGGGGTGCGCCAAAGGAGGGACGCGACGGTCTCCGACAGCGTGCGACCGAGTGAGACGGAAATGTTGGGTTTCATGTTGGGTCTCGCCGAGCCTGTGAGCGAGCATGACCAGGTAGTCGACCGACCGCCGACACTGCTACCTGACAACCCGCCCGACCCTTTACGGTGACATCATTTCTCCGCGGGGGAAGGATGGAGGTAGTCGTGACCAGGGCGACTTCGACACGTTCCCTCGTATTGCTCACCGTGGGCTGCGTCGTGCTCACCTTGGGGTTTGCGTCGGGTACCAGCACGGCGACGACCGAGCGGGATTACTCCGTCTCCGGTGCGACCGCGGCAGCACGTCCGTGGGCGGAGACTCCATTGATCGCCCTGCCTTTTGCCCAAGGTCCAGTCCAGGTTCCCGATTCCCGCTACGCCTACGGCATCGTGCTGCCCCAGGCGGGCGTGGCCTCGTCGCGGGGTCGTCTTGTCCGTATCGACCTCGCCCACGGCCACGTCACCTACGGCCCAGAGGTCCCCTCCGACAGCACTCTGTTCGCTGTGGGGGCCTCGGTCGCGGTCTTGTCAGCCCCAATCGAGGCGAAGGAAGAGCACCGGTACCTCCCTCAGACGCTTCGGCTCGTCAAAGGGACGACGGCAACCCTTGGGCCAAGTGTCACGCTCCCCACGACGGAAGCTGTGGGGCCGCTAGCCCTCAGCCCCAAACCTTTCTCAGACGAAGCCTGGCTTCCACTGAACGCTGCGTCGAGCGAGGTCGGACTCGTCGATGTACGGACCGGTGTCCTGCTCCGCTCGATGCACTTTTCGTCCTATCTCGACAGCATGTCGCCGTCCCCGGACGGGAAGCTCGTTTACATCGTGCGATACGACCATCACTCGTGCCCCGCGGCGCTCGCGCTGGACGAGCTTGCCGCGATTTCGGCCCGAGTCCTGGCACACGCTTGCATCGGTGGCGTGGGCGCATCGCTGACAGCGGTACCCGGAGGCGTCTGGGCATCTGTCCGAACGGGAATGCATGGCCATGACTTGCTGTATCGATCCAAGGGACTCGTTCAAGTCATGACGGGGTTGTCCCCGGGCGCGAGAGAGGACACTGGCTATCCCACGCTGAACGGCGATGCTGACAATGGAATCTCGGTGCGGTACTTCGGTCACAACGTCTGGCTAGAGAGCGTCCCCGGCATGAGTTGTGACGTACGGGATACCGGACGCTTGATCGCGGGGACCCTGTTCGTGGCGCTCAGCGGCATGGACGGTGTGCAAGAGCTGTTCGCCGACTGGAATGGCAGGCTCTACATAACTGGACAGGATGGCTCCAAAACCGAGATTGTCGTTGTGCGTCCTCCGAAAGCTTGCGGGCCGTGAGGCGCGACCCACCGACGCTCGAACCGCAGGTTTCTTCAAGACGGCGACGATGCGTTCGCCGCCGCCTGCGGTGAACTCACCGACTTGGGGTACTCGATGGTCAATCCGTGCTATCTATGAACGCATCACGCGCCTCGTCTTGATGTCGAAGATGGTGACCGGCGAGATTCGCCAAGTTAGGTGCTCTTTGAATCGCGGGTGGTGGCCGCTTCTGCCTGCCGGTCTCGTCCAGGGGGCGCCGTGGGCCGCCGTAGGAGGGTCGATGTGGGTGATGTCATGAAGGCGGTCGCAATGCTTACCGCCGTTGCTTTCCTGGCTGTTGGGATAGGCGTGGGTATCCTCAGCCAGTGAGGGAGCGCCGTCGTATGGACCGTCCAGTGCACGGTTCACAGCCAACTTTCCTTCCAAACCTCAGTCGACCGTCGGTTGTTCGAACGAAACACAGGGGAACTGCCCTCCGGGCATAACGCACATCCTCAAGTACACCGCTACAACCAAGGTGCTACTGGCCGATGTCCAGGTGTGGCTCAGTGATCCCAAAGGCATATCGTCCCGAGTTGACGGAACCCTCACAACCCAATCCGACCTGCATGAGAATCTGCATCGCCTCTTTCACGGCGACAACGTGACAGCCTTTGGAGAAACCCAGTGCACCAAGCCGGCGAGTCCGGGCATCCCAAGCTTGCCTTACACATGCTTCGGCATGCGGTTGGAAACTAATCGCCGCGCAGTCTGGATAGTCGAGGTGGTCGGGCGAAACCTCACGGCAGTCAAGGCCTTCTGGACTCTTTCCACCCCTCAAACTGAGCCGGCAGCCCGAGCATGCCAACCTAGTGAAGGGTTCCCAAGCCCCGCCGGTCTGGTGGGGATGGTTGCTGGCGTCGCGTTGCGCGCTTGGTTGAGCTGGTAATGGTGTAAACGGGCCTTGGACCTCGGGGCGGCTAGGGGTGTCCCCGCGCTTCCTGCAGCTGGAAATAGTCGTCGGGGCTTGTGCAGTACTTGTAGACATCCGGCCTGGGCGTCCAAAGGGCCCCGGACTGCCAGGTGAACACGAACGTGGGCTGCTTGGCACCCGGGAAGGCAGCTCCCTGCTGCAGTCCCTCGGTCCGAACGACCAGCTTCGTACCGTGGACCTTCGCTGAGGTGCCCCCGCATGTGATCGCAAGCAGCACGACAGGAAAGGTATACGTCTTCGGGCGTCCCGCGACTACAACAAAGCCTTGGCCGTCAGTACCGCCGTTCAGACACTGGGCAACGACAACGGGACCACCAGGTACCAGGCGAGGGGCTAGTCCGATGTCGCACGCAGAGGCACCGTAGCTGAAGACCCCGTACTCCTGTAGGGACCGCACCCACCATTGGCCGTCCTGCAGGACGGCCCCACCGATGACGAGCTCGTCATCGAACATCGCGCCGGCCGGCCATCCCCCCGGCGCAGGTGCGGAACCGACTACGACAAGAGATGTGCGGTTCGGGTGAACGAACCTGAGCAACTGGTGCAAGCCGAAGAGCTGCTTCATAGAGCCGATGCTCAGGTTCGTTGTCGTCGTGCTCGCCCGGACGGGCGCAACCATGACCAGACAACATATAGCGATCGTGCCGGCCAAGATGACAACCCTGCGAGCGAGCATCTTCACGACTCCCTAACCCCTTCCGCTCGGTACTCCGTGCCATGTTACCGATAGGGCCCTGTACGCTCGCTGGGCTCCCCTGACGGTCAAGATGACCATTTGGCAAGCCTCCAGTCGGAGATTGTGGATGTCCCCCTCGACACTTGCCAGTCCTGGGGGTCAGCCTCGAGGAATGTAGCTGATGCCGTCCGGCACTCAGTGCCTCTACCTACCGAGGGCGTCCTGTAGGCGCGCCCTCGGATCACGTTCCCCGCCGGGAAGCAAGACGCTCTTCAATCTTCTGAAAGCTCCTCTTGGCTCCAAAGAGCGAGTCGAAATGAAAAGTAATGACTGCTCCATCCTCAGTTGTCAGGTTGAGGAATCGGAATGGCAAACGGCAGGCTCGCGAGCGTCAGCTACGACGCTGAGAGACGCCGCTGGTTCGACCTTGATGATCACGAGGGTCACTCGCTCAGGTTGATGTCCCCTATCACTGTCCTCTCGGGAAAGGAGGCCACGATTCTCTGGGCTCTGCGAGACCATGTCCGCGAGTGCCACCTGAAGGTCGATCTCGACACGAGAAGGGCGCTCGGACTGCACGACTAGCTCCCCCGGCCCGAGGCTTGCCCATTGACAGGGAAAGGCCACAGCGGAGGCCACTTTCGCGCAAGTCGCGGTGGCGACCCTGAGTATCAGTTAGTTAGGTCTGGTGCCGGCAAGGACAGCTTTCCCCAGGCAATAACGTGTATCCTGCGGCGATTAAGCAGGGTCGTTCCAAAGATTAGCGAATCGACGTCTAGAGAGATGGAGATTCGGACCGCACCTGGGCATGGATCTTGTCTGCCTGCAATTGCGCGACGCCGGCAAAATGATCTTGAGTCCAGCCCTCTCCGAGACAACCGTAACCCACGCCAAACGCGACGTTGCCTACGGCAGCAACAACGATAAGTTCTCGACCTGTCATGCCCAGCCTGACCCTATCCGCACAGACCGTGTCTGTCTCCAACGCCTTCACACTGGACGTACCACGGAGCTCAAGCCCATCAAGCTTGCGCCGATTGAGCACGGTCACCTGCCGGTCAGGGTTGGGCCGGATTCTGTCTAAGAGCGTGACAGATAGGGCTTCGGCTTGAGTTCTTGATGGTAGCGGAATGATATGGGTCCACAGGCCCTCGAGAGCGTCAAAGGATACGCCGAACTGCCGGGCCGCCGTGGTCGAGTTTGGTGCATGCAGCGGGTCCGTCGATGAATCGATGATGACCCTTGAACTCCAAATCTTCTCTTTCAGTACCCTCCAGTCCTTTTCGCCCAACTCCGCTGGGTCAAGCTGCATGGCGCGGACTCTGCGGCGCTCAGAGCCGAACCACGTTCGGGAGAGTCGTGACTGAAGCCGAATCATTCGTGCCAGCCTACGCCGGTGTTGGAAAGACACCTCTTCCTTGCCTCCAGTCCACCCGACGCGTACAGGCTGCTTCCACTGCTCCACTGCGCGGCCTTAGAGGTTCGGTCCTCGGCTCGGCACGAGACCGACATCGACAGCCCCCGGCTCGGGGCTCTGCCCGGAAAGCCTCGACGCCCTGTCGAGGGCGGCTCGGGCGAGATTGCGCTGGTCAGTCGCTTCAACGCTCCGCGTCGTTTCTCTCCGACCCAGGGGTAGGTGTTCGTCGTCGATGTTCCACCGGTCAAAGCCGGCGGCGAGGAGGCGCTCGTGCCCCGGTCGCGCCGGCCGGTGTCCTCGCCGAGGCAGATCTCCGAGGCACTCGAGGACGAGACCGTCGCCCTCAGGAAGTCTCTGGCCGAGGAGGGCCTCGACGCCGGGGCGCACACGATCCACTACCACCTGCAAAAAGCCCACCTGCGGGCATGTCCCTCGGTGGCGACGATCTGGCGGGTGCTGTCTCGGAGGGGCTTTGTCTCCCCTCAGCCGCAAAAGCGGCCCAAGAGCTCCTACAGGCGCTTCCAGGCCGACCTGCCGAACGAGCTCTGGCAGGCCGACACCACCCATTGGACGCTGCGCGACGGCAGCGACGTCGAGATCCTGAACGTGCTCGACGACCACTCCCGCCTGCTCGTGGCCTCGAAGGCTTTTCCCACGACCACGGCCTTGGACGTCGTCAGCACCTTTCGCCAGGCGGCCAGCGACTACGGAGTGCCGGCCGGGCTGTTGACCGACAACGGGGCCATCTTCACAGCAGAGAGCCGCAACGGCCGCTGCGTGATGGAGTCAGAGTGCGTCGCACTCGGAGTCGACTACAAGCACTCGAGGCCCTACCATCCCCAGACCTGCGGCAAGATCGAGCGCTTCCATCAGAGCTTGAAGAAGTACCTGGCCCGCCACAAGAGGGCACGGCACCTTGTCGAGCTGCAGGCCCAGCTAGATGCCTTCAGGGCCTACTACAACAACGAGCGCCCGCATCGGGCCCTTGGGCGCAAGACCCCGTCGTCTGTGTTCTCCTCCAAGACAAAGGCCTGCCCGAGGCTCGCCCCGATCGAGCTAGAGCGCCACTACCGGGTACGCCGGGACCGCATCGACAAGGTCGGCAAGGTGACGCTGCGTTATCACTCAAGGCTCTTGCACCTCGGCGTCGGCAGGGCACACGCCGGAGAGCAAGTCACCTTGCTCGTGGCTAACCGAGACGTGAGGGTCGTGAGCTCAGACGGCGAGATCCTCGCCGAGTTCACCATCGACCCGACGAAGAACTACCAACCGAGGAAGGAAAGTGCTTAGGTTTGTCCGGGATGTCCCGCGACAGCCGTCCGGGATGTCTCGCGACACAACACGCGTGTCGGAGGGGGGACTCGAAACCTAGGTCCACGCCCTCTTGAAGCAGATGCTGCCTGGTCGGAGCTTTCCCGGGTCGCCTAACTTCCGGCCCTGCGGCCCTCCGAATGAGCTCTGCGCCCCGCTTCGAGGTCATCCAGAGCGACCCGGACGGTCTCGAGCACCTACTCGAGACCTAGGTCTGCGCCTCGGCGTCCGCTCTGAGTTTCGCGTAGGCGCACACAGCGGTCCGTGGAACCTGATAGACCGCGACTACGGTCTTTACTCGCCAAGAAGCACGCGGTCTAATGCAACGATGGGTTCACACCACCGCACCGGGGCGTCGAATGGACCCACCGAAGGCCAGAACTTCTGTGTCAAAAAGGTCAAGCGCGCCGGTCGTGGCTTTCAGTGCTTCAAAAACTACAGACTGCGAATACTCCTCCACCCCGGCGGAGTCAGCTGGCCGAGTCGACCTCGTCCGCCGCGATTCCGAACCCACTCTCACCACCCCAACGCGTAGACCCACTAATCACCCTGCGTTCAGCGGACCCGTTCTGTGGTCGTCGCGTCGAGTTCCTGGTAGCAACGCGCCATCTCCCGGTATAGCCATCGAACAGCCCTACGGGAGAGCGATACTCCGTTTCACGGAAACAAGCTTGAAGCTCTCCAATGTGAGGCTCTCACCAGCAGCATTGAAATAGGCCAGACTTCCGTAACGATTGAAGCATGCCTGCTCAGAACTTCTCGTATACCTTTGCGTGAAACACTCGACGACTGCATTGTCTACTTTGGCCTTAGACAATACCCAACTCCGCCGTGCTGTCAAGTCAGCGAGGATCGACGAAAGCAGTCGTGCCGATCCGAAGGAGCTTTCATACGCGTCGGCAATCTCGAAGCCAGGCGTGGCCGCATAATGGCGACAGTGCGTGACCTTCGCCAAAGTACAGAAGTACGTGGCTCCTCCGAGAGTGATCGACTCCGTTTGAGACCTCCCCTCACGGATCTCCAGTAGATCAGCCCCTTTTTGTTGACGATAGAGCAAGTGCTCATGTTCGAGATGCGCTGGAGTCGCAAACACATCCACGAACTCGGCATCATAGGAGTCTCTTTGCAAGTCTGCATTCGCCCTGCGAAGGGCAGACACTCGACTGCTCACACTTCTAACAGGCTGCCGCGGAGCCGGAATGCTCGCCGGAGAACATGAACCCGTAACGAGCGTGATCGCCAGACTCGCGGTGGCGACAAGCAGAATTCTCATGTGATCGTCCTCCTTCGCAGATGTCTGGCCAATAATCCTCGATATCTATCATGTGTGATGCTTATGCCAGTATTGCACTAGTTGAGTTTTGGCGGCTCCCTCAAGCTGGCTTGCGAGTATGTCACTAAGGTCGTCGCCTGCGTATGCCGACTTCAATAGGTCAATGGCTGCGTTGAGAAGCCAGCTATATCTCTCGATTCGCAAGACAAGTAGTGAATCGTCTGTCCTGTAGCCATTGTCCAATGGTTCGTAGTCTTGCCGAAATGCTGAGAAAGTTATGGGCTCATTGGTCAGGTAATCAATGACACCTTGATATAGGTTGCTATACACGATGTGTTCTGCCGCTGTATATGGTAAGGATCCCGTTTGGTTAAGTAGGATGATTGGAGTGTAAACCCAACATGCATGAAGGCCGGCTACCGTGGCATAACACAGCGGACTTGTTCCAACCTTGACGAACTCCGGCAGAGCCCATATATTCCGGAGAGAAAGGTTCAGCTTGTGCTCCAACAGTCGCGCTGTTGACAGATCGATTTGGCAGGAAGGATCAACTGCCATTCCCCAATCGTAACAAACAACCATATTGCCGTCCGGATCAGCCTCGTTCACAGGGTCATCTCCTGCGTAATTATACGCCGCCTCCGTCTGGTCGAACGCTGGGTCGACGCTCGTGAACTGCCCGGTCTGCGGCTGATACCACCGCGCCCTCATGTTGTTGAAACCCGCCCCAGCAGATGCGGGGTCCGAGTACTGCCCGGCGTAGCCGAACGCCGAGTCCGGCTCGCCGAGGGCAAGGCTCCCGAAGGCGTCGTAGCGCCAGAAGCCCAGTTGGTTGCCTGCGGCGCTCGTTGTTAGCCATGACGAGTCAGATGGGGTGTAGATGAGGAATGTCGGCATACTTGTCGACAAGTACACCTGCTCGACTGGCTCCTCGGTCGGTCCGTAGAGGTAGTAGTAAGCGCCATCGGACAGGACGACCGGCTCGGACCCACCCGAGTCCCAGATCAGCTGGTTGGTGATCGGTCCCGAACTTGATTCCGGGACAGGTTCGCCGGCATTTGCGACGATATCCGGCTTGGAGTGCTGGCCCGTGGTGGCGGCCTCAAGACCGTCTCCGGTGTACTGGTAGGTTGCAAACCAGGGGTTGGAGGCCATGGACGTCATCTGGCCGATCGAGTCGTATCCGTACTCGCTACCGGTCGCACCGTTCGTGTTCACGAGATCGCCAATGGCGTCGTAGCCGTAGGTCGAAGTGCCTCCGCCGCTGCCCTGGATCGGCGACTGGCTCGTCACCGCCCAGGCCTCGCTGGAGCTGGGAGTCTCGTTGTAGGTGTCGAAGGCGCCCCCGCTCGAGGCATGGCTCGAGATCATCGTCAGGGCCCCGGCCGCGTTGTAGGTGAAGTTGGCCGGGCTCGAACCTTGGGGGACCGATCCCTGGTAGACGACGTCACCGGCGGCGTCATAGGAGTAGTTCTGCTCGTAGGAGCTCTGCCCCCAACAAGAACCGGTGAAGGTCTCGTAGTCCTCGGTCACCTGCCCGTCGGCGTTGCGCGACCCGGGTGAGTCCTCGAACGACTGGGTCAGCCCACAGCTGCCGGCCACACTCGAGCTCGCCGAGGCGTTGTAGTCGGCGTTGTCGTAAGAGTAGGTGGTAGAGCTCGTCCCGTTCGGGTTGGCAGAGGACACGGCGTTGTCCTGGGTGGTGAGGTTGCCGTCTCCGTCATGTCCAAACGTCACCTCGTTGCCAAACCAGTCGCTCTCAGAGGCCATGTTGCCGAGGGCGTCGTAGGAGTAGTTGACAGTCGGATTGTTGTAAGTCCCGTAGCTCGGATAGATCGTGGAGGCGAGATCGCCGGTCGTGAAGTAGCTGTGGCCGATCGTATTATTGCTGAGCCCGCTATTGCTGCCGGCGATGAAGGCCTGGGAGGTGAGGTCTCCCATGGCGTCATAGCCATAGGTCGTCGTGCCCGTGCCGTCGGTCATGGTCTCGCGGGACCCGTCCACGTAGAACGTGTAGGCAACGTTCGGGGTCGTCGAGAAGCCGTTATTGGCCGTGTAGATCTCCGAGGTCAAGTCTCCCATGGCGTCATAGCCATCGGTCGTAGACCCCCCAGGCGAGGACACCTCCTCGGTCGCACCTCCTGGGAAGTACTCATACATCGTCGTGTCGCCCGAGATCGGGAGGGTCTCTGTGTAGAGGTCGTTGCCGGCTCCACCGGCCGCAGGAGCACCCGCGGCGCAGCTCGAGGTCTCGTAGTAGTAGCAGTACGAGGTGATGTCCCCGCCGGGGTCCGTCGTCGATTCCTCCAGACCGCTCGGGTAATAGGCGTCGCTCGTCGTGTCGCCGATGGGATTTGTGACCGAGGTCGTGAGCCCTGCCGGGTCATAGAGCGTCGTCGTGTAGCCCGTCGTGGTCCCCGTCGGGGGCGAGGCTGGGGGGCTCGTCGGGCAGAGATAGGGGAAGGTGCCAGACGGATTGTTGGCGAGCCAGGTGGCGACATTGACCCGGTCCGCGCTGCACCAGGACCTCCCGTCTGGGTCGAAGGTCGAGATCGAGGTCTCGACGTCGGGGTTGGTCGTCTGCAGCTCGTCGCCGTTGGCGTCGTAGAAGGAGGTCGTGACGTTGTCGGCCTGGGCGCTGCTGGGCGTCGTCGAATAGAGCGCCGTCGGGCTCGGGGGTTCTGTGATCCAACCTGACTGCCAGGGCGGGCACTGGTAGGAGCCCGACTTGTAGGCGTTCGCCGACACCGAGCAGTAGACATCCCCGTTCGGGTCGTAGCTCTGCAGGCTTGTCGCCGGGCTGGCCGAGCCGTAGCCGAGCGTGGTCGCATCGACCTCGTTGTCCTTGTTGTAGGCGTATGTGGTGACGAGGTTCGGGTCCGCCGCGGCGTTGTTCGACTCGACGATGGTGCTCAAGAGATTCCCGGCCGGGTCATAGGTGCTGAGGGTGACCCCGCCGAGGGGGTTGGTCACCTGGCTCACCTCGCCGGCGGCGTTGTAGGTCGTGATCGTGGCCCCTATATAGGCGTCGTTGCCGACGCTCGGTGGCAAGGTGGGCGGGCTCGAGGGACAGGTGACGTTGTTCGCCGCCTCGTAGGCGCCGACCGTGCAGAACTCCCGTCCGGCGGCGTCGTAAGCGCTAAAGGTGATGCCCCCGAGCGGGTTGGTCGACTGCACGACCTCGTTGTCGTTGTTGTAGGTCGTTATCGTCGCCCCGGGGTACAAATCGTTGCCGACAGTGGGCGTCGTGATCGGCAAGGACGGACAGCGCACGCCGAGTGAGTACTCGTAGGGGTCGACCTCGCAGAATTGGCGCTCGGAGCTGTCATAGGCGTACTCGGTCGTCGCCGTATAGCTGGCGTAGGTGACCGTGGACAACAGGACGTGGCCCGCCGCGTCGTATGTGTAACTCGTCTCGGTCCCGTCCGGGCTCGTCTCTGTGGCGACGAGGCCCGGGTTGGTGGTCGAGTACGTGTAGGACGTCGTGTGCTCGTCCTGGTCGGTCGCGGTCATCATGTAGCCCTGGCCGTTGAAGGTCTCGGTCTCGGCACCGGACTTGGTGGACCCGTAGGCGGGACAGGTGACGCCGGCCTTGTAGTTCGCCGGGTCGATCGTGCAGTACAAGAGGCCGTTCGGGATGTTCGAGACTCCCGAGGTGTAGGCGTAGGCGGTGGTGTTGCCGAGAGGATCAATGGTTCCGACGAGCTGGTCGGAGCTGTTGTAGGCGTTGATCGTCGTGCCCGGATAGCGTGTGGGGGGATCGTCGTCGGCGGGGAGATGTTTGGACAGCGCGTCCCGTTCAAGTAATCGGCCGCGTCCACACTGCACCAGACCTGGTTGTCGGTGTTATAGAGGTCCTGGGTCGTGTTGCCCGACCCGTCGCTCGAGAGCACTACGTCGGCGGCGGACATGGCCCCGCTCGTCGAATAGGTGTTCGCGGTCGTGTTCCCGTCGGGGTCGGTTGTCGATGTGTCTAGCAGCACAGACGAGCTCCTGGCGGTCTTCTCCATTCCGGGCGTGGTTGACCCGACACCGGTCGTCTCGTTCGTCAGCACGTTGTTCGAGTAGTCGTACTCGGACTCCTGCGGCGCGGCACTACTACCTCCGGTCGCCACTGTGGTCGTCGCGAGGCCGCCCGAGCCGGTGCCGTAGGTGAACGTGGTCGTGTCGGAGCCGACCGGGTCGCTCTCCGAGACGACTTGGCCCGAGCCGTTGTAGGTGTTCGTGTAGCTGCCGATGTTCCCCGGAGGGGTGATGGTCAAGACGTCGTACTTGAGCGCGGCGTTGGCGTTGCCCGTGTCGTAAGAGAACGACGTCGTGTTCCCGAGGGTGTCGGTCACAGCGCACAGCTCGGCCTTTGGCAGGCTGCATCCGGTCCCTGAGTAGAAATAGCTCACGACCTGGTCGGTTGCCTCGGGCACGAAGACCTCGGCGAGCTCGTTCGCGCTGTTCGTGGCGAGGACGAGCTGTCCCACAGGCGTCGCGAAGACAGAGCCCGCATAGCTCGTCCAGGCCGTACAGGTATCAACGCCCGGACAAGCGGGGTTGTTGCCCGAGTAGGTGCCCTCTACGAGGCTGTCCCCGGCCGGGTCGGTGATCTGGCTGAGGGTCCCTGTGGCGGTGAAGCTGTAGGTGTAGTCGCCGCCTGTGTAGCGGGTGAAGGTCCACGGCCCGTATCCCCCAGTCGTGTTGTCGTTCTCGAGCATCGCCTCGACTCGGGGAGAGGAAGGACAGAAATAGCTCGTGCCGAGACCGGCGCACCAGGAGTTCCCGTCGCCCGCGGATGGCACGAAGGAGATCTGGTCCCCGGTCTCTTCTGTGATCGTGGCTACCTTTGAGGACGAGTTGTAGCTGAGCGACATGCCGAGGTTGTCCGTCCAGCCGTAGCCGAGAGGGGGGAGGGTCGTCCCGGCCTCTTCGCTCTGGGCGGTGAGGGCGTCATAGGTGCGGATGAACTGGAGCGGGATCCCCGGCCCGGGCACGCTCAAGTCAGTAAGTGAATAGGAGACGTCGCCGTTGGCGGTGTCGACCGCCTCCGGGCCGTTAGCGAACTGGACGTTCTGGTCGAGCGTCACCTCTGAGGGACTGCCACCGCCTGTGGCATCGGCGGTGTAGGCGGAGCCCGTCACCGTCACCGGGGCGCTCGTGTTCAACACGTCGCCGCCGTCTGTGAGCACGATGCCGTTGCCGGCGGCCCCGATGGCATAGCTCTCCCCGACCGAGAGGCACGGCCCGCCGTTCGGAGCACAGCTGAGCCCGAAAAGCGTCCCGGTGCCCGGCGCAGCAGCCTCTTGTGTCCAGGTGCTGCCCGCGTTCGACGTCATCTCGATCGCTCCCGGGCCGTTTACAGGGCTCGTCGCCAAGGTGGTGTCGCCGACGAGGCCGCATGTGGTCGTAGAGATGCACAGGTCGCCAAGGATCTGGGATATCGGGGGCGGGTCTTGTGACTCTGTCCAGGATCCGCCTGTTGCCGGTCCGCTCAAGGTGTCGGCCAGGCCCGCGGCGAGGCAGTAGCTCGTGCTCGCACAGCTCAAGGCCTCAAGGTATGCAGGGGCGCTTCCGTAGTAGGCGCCGGAATAAGAGGACCAGGCGTTCGACGTGGCGACGACCGAGGGGGCGTAGTAGCCACTGCCCGAGGCGACACAGGTCGTCGCGGTCAAACAGTCGATCGAAGACAGCGACACCCACTGGCTGCTCACCGTCATCGTGCTCTCTGCCACCGACCAGCTCGCTCCGGCGTTGGTGGACTTCAAGACGTCGTCGAACTGCTTCGCTGTCGTGTCATAGGCGAGCGCCGCGCAATAACTCGAGCTCGGACAAGAGACGGCGTCGAGCTCCCCGTGACCGGACGGCTCGGTCACGGCGCTGAAGGCCCCGCCGACAGATGTCTGGCGATAGATTCCGCCCGTGTTCGGAGACAGGCCGCCGCCGACGGCGACGCAGGCACCGGCCGCCCAGCACGAGACAGAGAGAAGAGGTGGCGCGCTCGAGGGGACGGTGTCGCTCGACCAGCTCGCTCCCCTGTTGGTCGTCTCGACCACCTCCCCCTTGCCGTTCGTCGTCACACCGACGGCGACGCAGTTTGTCGCCGTCGCGCACGAGATGCCATAGAGCGGGCCGAGGCCAGAAGGCACGCTGGCGTCGTTCCAGACCTGGGTGGCGCTCACAGGCGCCGACACGTGGCGGATGCGCTCGCCGGAGAAGTCGGCGATGTAGAAGCCACCTTGCGGGTCCGGGGCGGCAGAGGTGGGCCACGTCAAGGTGGCGGCGGTTGCCGGGCCGCCGTCACCTGTGAAGTTCTCCGGGTTCCAGCCCGTGCCGGCGATGTTGTAGACGTCGTCGGCCGTCATGGCCTGGCCGTAGTAGGTGCCCGTCGTGACAGGGACGTAGCGGATGTACTCGTTGTTGGAGTCGGTGATGTAGAGATCACCTGCCGAATCGACGGTGACGTCGTTCAAGTTGGCGAACTCGGCCGAGGTGGCCGGGCCTGCGTTGCCCGAATAGCCGTAGGTGCCGTTGCCGGCAATGGTGTAGATGTCATCGGCCGTCATTGACTGGCCGTAGTAGGCGCCCGTGGTGAGGGGGACGAAACGGACGACGTTGTTGTTCGAGTCAGCGAGGAGGAGGTCACCGGCCGAGTCGAGGAACACGTTGTAAAGCCCGTTGAACTCAGCGCTCGTCGCCGGCCCGCCGTTGCCGGTGTAGCCCGTCGAGCCGTTGCCAGCGATTGTGTAGATGTCCCCCGCCGTCATTGCCTGGCCGTAATAGGTGCCGTTGGCGGGAGCCAGGTAGCGGACGACCTCGTTCCAGCAGTCGGCAATCACGATGCCGCCGGCGGAGTCGATGGCGACGCTCGAAGGACCGTTGAGCTCTGCGCTCGTCCCCGGCCCCCCGTTGCCTGTGTAGCCCTCGGTCCCATTCCCGGCGACGGTATAGATGTCGTCGGCTGTCATCGCGCGGCCGAAGTACGTGCCAGAGGCGGAAGGAACAAAGCGGATGACGTTATTGCCCGAGTCCGCGATGGCAAGATTGGCCGTTGCTCCTGTGGCGGCACCGTGCGGGCCGTTCAGGTGGGCGCTCGTCGCCGGGGCGCCGTCGCCCGAGTACCCGGCCGAGCCGGTGCCGGCGATGGTGTAGATGTCGCCGGCAACCATGGACTGGCCGAAGAAGGTGCCCGAGCTCGCCGGCACGAATCTGACGGCGTGGTTCTCGTAGTCGGTGATGATGACGTCGCCTGCAGCATCGACCCGGACCGCGTTCGGGTCGTTGAGCTCGGCCTGTGCGGCCGGGACGCCGTTGCCCGAATAGGTGGCATCACTGTTGCCGGCGATCTGGTAGATGTCGCCGGCGGTGACCGACTGGCCGGCGAGGGTGCCTGAGCTGGCGGCGACGATGCGGACGTCGTTTATCCACGTGTCGGCGATGAGGAGGTCGCCCGCTGAGTCGACAGCCACCACCGGGTAGCACACCCAGGCGGAAGACGCCGGCCCGCCGTTGCCGCCGTCGCCGCACCAGCTGACTCCGGCGATCGTGTAGATGTAGTTGGCCGTCATCGACTGGCCGTAGTAGGTGCCCGAGCTCGCCGGCACGAAGCGGACGTAGTTGTTGCCGCTGTCGCCGATGACGAGGTCACCAGAGGGGTCAAAGGCCACCGATCCCGGCGAGGAGAGCTCGGCGCTCGTGGCGAGCACGCCGTTGGTATAACCAGAGGTGCCGTTGCCGGCGAGGTCGTAGATGTAACCGGCCGTCATCGACTGGCCGAAATGGGTGCCCCCCGAGTTGGCCACATAGCGGATCTCGTTATTGCCCTGATCCGCGACAGCGAGGTTGCCCGAGGAGTCGAGGCTCACCCACACCGGCGATGACAGCTCTGCGCTCGTGGCCTTCCCGCCGTTTCCCGACAGCCCGGCCGTACCGTTGCCGGCGACGGTGTAGATGTAGTCGGCCGTCATCGACTTTCCGAAGTAGGTCCCGGAGGTGGCGGGAACGAAACGGATGATGTTATTGGCCGTGTCAGCAATGGCGATGCCACCTCCCGCGGCCTCGATGGCGACGCCGCGGGGACCGTTGAGCTCCGCGGAAGTGGCAAGGACCCCGTTTCCTGAGCTGCCCTGCCGCGCCGTTCCCGGCGATGGTGTAGATGTAGCCGGCGGTCATCGCCTGGCCGAAGTAGGTGCCCGACACCCCGGGCACGAAGTCGATGACCTCTGCACTCGTGTTCGCGATGACGATGTCACCAGCGCTGTCACCGGCGATGCCTTCTGGATGGTAGAGCTGGGCGCTCGTCGCCAGGTAGCCGGTCCCGTTACCGCCATAGGCGTAGTCGCCCGCCACGACCTGCTCGACGCCCGAGGTCAAATTGATCTTACGGATAACCTCGTTCGACGCGTCGGCGACGTAGGCATACGTCGTGCCCGAGACGCTCGCTGTGGCAAGAGCTGCTGGGTACTGGGCGATGCTCGTAGATGCGACCGGGCCCATGTCACCGCCGGCAAAGGTGCTAATCGTGCTGAGTGCGCCCGGGCCAGAGGCACCTCCGGGTGAGGCGAGGGAGTAGGCCCCGCCAGCCGGTGTCGGGCCGAGCGTCGGTGCGCCGGTACCGGGGTTTGAGCCGGAGGCGACATGGGCGTGCAGTGGTAACGAGGCTGAGGAAAGATCGCCGACGCCAGATGATCCGAGAGCCGGGACCGCCACGAGCATGCCTGTGAGCAGCGAGCCGGTCAGGACTGCTCGCCAACCTCTCGAGACTACGGAAACTCCGTGCCAGAGGCTGTTTCGGGGCGCGCGAAATAGAGGGGAAGTCATGGGATCCACCTACCTCTGGGGCCAAGGCAGCCCCGCAAGGAGCATCCAATACCTGTCACCCTCAGTTGTCAAGAGGTCACTTTTAGCGTTGGTGTCACAAGGACTGTCAGACGGACACGACCGCGGGTGTTCGGGGGTTCGTAGGGGGGTCGGTGAGCTGGCCTCGGGCACGGTCCAAGAGTCGGATGGTCCTGGTCGGGCATGGCGCGGCGGGTTCGAAGCCGTGCCTCGAGGACTCGAACCAGTCAGGCTCGGCGAGAAAGCTACGTTCCGTCAGGCGCCAAGATCCGAGGGTCTGATCGCCCCGGCAATTTCCGGCGATTCGAAGGCCATGACCGCGAGGCTCAGGCATATGCGGCGAGAGCCCACGCAAGAGCGTGCCTTCGCCGCATGTGATGCTCTCTTCTGTGACTCCTCGCGATCGAGCGGACGGGTCGGCGCTTGGCTCTGCCTGGACGGCCAAAAGGGGGCGCCGTACTCGACTGTGCAAATTGGTCAGTCGACGGAAGCGGCGCGTTGTCGCTGCCCGCAGTCGATGGCCGCGACTCTGTCGTCGCAGCGGCGAATCCAGGTCGTACGGACGCGGCCGTCAGACAAACAGGTCCCGATGCCTAGCGCCACAGGGCGATAATCCCCGAGTTCACATGCCGGATTGCCGTCTCAGTCAAACTACGAGTCGCGACACCAGCACGGGCACGGTGGCGCTCAATGCCCCGGACCAGCTGCTGACGATTCGATCGGCGCTGACGGCGGTGTCGACGTAGCTAGTGGTCGAGATGGGGATGAAGCCCGGAGCGGTAGCCCTCGTGCAGGTCGCAGGCGACGGTTCTAATGCCGGCCAAGAAGGTGTCGTCCTTGGCTGACAGCCAACGCGAGACGTCGATCGCCCGGTTTCCCTCGATCATGTCGATGAGCACGCGGTCGTTCGAGATCGACAAGTCCCGTGACATACATCGTCGGGTGCTCGGCCTTCGCCTTCAAGAACGCCGTCTCGTCGATGCCGAGTGAGTTCACCTCCTCAACCCGGCCCGGGTCATCGACAAGCGGTGTCCCGTAGTCGCGCACGGCCGACATCACCGTCGCCCAGGAGACACCGAGCCAGCGGGCGAGCGAGGCGACCGAACGCGCCTCTTGGCCGACGGCGCGCGTGCACTCACGTCCCGCCCGTCCCGAAAGCACGCGACGATCAGGGAGCTCGTCCGAGCGCTCGGTCCAGGTCTGCTGCGGAAAATCAGGGTCCGGGCAAGTGAAGCGGCGCTTGGACCATACGAGCCGCACGCCATGGTTGAACGCCGGCAGGTCCCTGATCAACACCCGGAGCCGGTCCTTTGTCCTAGCTCTCACCCCACAGGAGGGACACCCCGCCACCCGGCGGATCGTTTCGATGCCGACGAGCAGCTCATTGCCGTCCTCGGTCACTGCCAGCACCCTAAACCCGGGCAGTCCCAACAACGCGTCGTCGAATTCGGTACCGTCACCCATGGCGGGGGTCTCCCTCTCTCGAAGCTTTGGACAGCCACGAGAATGGCGAGGCCCCTTGCCGCGCCGGTGGATACCTATCTGGGCGCGGTCAGTTGTTCACGCGCCCCAGTTCCTTGAGAAGAGTCGATAAAGTCGGGCCACAGTGTGTCGTGTAGCAGCAAATGGATGCTTGATCTCGTGGATTATGGGTCAGACCCTGCGGAGTTGGCCGCTATCAAGACCTGCGTCGGTGGCTACGCGAGAGGTAGTTAAGTTCCACTAGCTGCGGGTCCTGGTATAAGTAGCTCCACGACCACATCCTCCGGCTCTTCGAGGTCCGAGACCCAAACGCGGACTCGAACGACTTCTGAAGAGAGGGGGTGTTCCATCAGTACCTGTCCCTCCGCAGTTTCCACGGCTATAAAGCCTTCGCGTGCGTCCATCTCCTGCTCACAGGCAGGGATAAGTGAACCACCCACCGTGCCTATCTCATCCACCAGATGGACGGTCACTTCACCGTCCATTACAGGACTCACACCGACCAGAATGCACGTGTCTGTGGTGGCAAGAATGGCTTGTGACACGCTGAAGGTTGTTATGTCTGCTGCACGCGAGGTCGTCACGACTAATATGGAATTGGGTGCTCGCAAACTAGCTGAGATGTCCATGTTCTACCCGGCCAACACCTTGGCGGCTGCTTGCAGAAGCTGCACAACCTGCCCTCCCTGTTTTTGAGAGCATAACTTGCACTGAGGATAAAGTCGTTGCGGCACGTTGCCCCATTTATGGCTGAAGGCACGGTGAAGCAACTGATCCTGCGGGTAACTTTGCTCGGCTTCGTCGCCGAGCACTCTGCGAGCTAGCTTTGACAGGATAATAAGGGTTTCTACTAACCCGTTGAGTCTCCTTAAGGGCTGCGCATCCTGTTCTGCCTCCTTAAGTGAGTCTCGACCTGCCGTAGCCAACCATTGAGAAAACCTGGCAACAGCAACTGCTTCAGACGGCGCGCGATAACAAGTCGCGCGCATCGCTAGAGGTGAAGTCGTCCGGCATTTACTCTCCTCCAAAGTCGAAGCCATCTCCGCCAGCTCTCACCGTCGGCGTCGCAGCTGTAGTTAGTCGTCCTATTCGTCACGGGGACGTACCTTGAACCGTTTAGCCAGGTGCTCTTCGGACCTCTTATTTCGCCTCACAATCGCTGGCGCGGAGAAAAGAGCCCTATCCGCCCAGTCGATAAGCGTGTTGCGAGGAGGCAGTGAGACTGAGGCGGCACGCAAAGGGCCGGGGTTGAGGTCGGGCCAGGACTGAGCGAGCCATGCACGATCATCCTCGGGAAGCCGGTCCCAGCGTTCGACTAGGAGACTGACGAGCTGTTCGCGCCTGGCGACACTATCGCCCACGTGGCGGACGAGGTAGTCGATTGCTACTACCGTTGGGGACGGATCGTCACTTACTGTCGACGAACGCCGCCCTCGTAATCTGTTCGAAAGATACACGAAGACTTGATCCCACCCTCTGCCGTCGCCGGCGGCGGCCAGGCAGAGGAGCGCGTAGTCCTTGAGCGCAGCGCTTCCCCTCGCGAGCGCTTGGAGATAGTCGTCGGTCGCCGCCCGTCCCAGCCTCTTTGCGAGGGCCAACAGGGACGCACATCGCTGGTCGTCTGTACCCGGACCCGTACGCTCAACAAGCGATCGCAGTACGGCATCTGCGGGACCGGGACCCCGCATGTCGCCGAGCGCGGCAGCAACCGCCGGAGCCCGGTATCGATCGGATTCAGTGAGCAACTGAACCAGCAGTGGTTCCGCTTGCTTACCGCGGGCTACAGCGTCGGCCAGGGCATCTTGCGAATCCGACCACGATCGGCTGCGCAGTCTTTCCTCGAGACCGGCTAACTCGTCTTTCGTCATGGCTGCACGATGTCGTCGTCTGGCAGCGCCCGTCAATACTGACTTCATAGTGCGCTGAGCAACCCGCGGCCAACGCCGCTAGCGTCCAAGAGGGAGAGGTTACCTGCTTCCGACGGCCTGCTTCCGACGGCCTGCTTTGGTCAGGCTGTTGAATGGGCGCCCGATCCGCTGCGAATTACATCGATCCGCTCGTCCATCACCGTCGTGTCCAAGATGACATCAGCCCCGACCACTCGCTGCAGGTGAAGCGCTAGCGCAAAGCAGCAAGGTACATTGGACTGGCGAGTAGCAGCATGGTCGAAGCTACAAGCGATTCTGGAAAGCAAAAGCCTTTTTCGTTTCCGAATTCCGATCTTGGTGCCGTGGCACGCTCTTGGTTCTTATCTTTGATGGAGTCCGGCTCTCCTTGCACCCGGCCCGCGGCGTTTGTTCGAGTAGCGACCCTCGAGAATGCCCAGGTTCGTTCCGAGGAGTCGCCTTCTCGACACCGTTGCAAAAACGGGCAGCGCGGCCGGTAGGACGGATCCTCCTGTGGCCGGGTCTCGACGCTCCAGCCGGCGACGTGGCTGCATAGTGCGTACGCTCATGTCATGAGGCTGGGCTGGCGCGTGCTTGTGGTCTTGACAGCTGCCGGAGCCCTGTCGTCGGCGCTTTACATGTCGACTGCCAGAAGTCCTGTGCAGCCTGCGGATGCTGGCAATGCGCTCGTCGTCCAGGAATTCCCGGTGACGATCGCGCACGCCCGCACGCCGTATGGTGTCATCTCGCTCCGAGTACCCCCAGGTACCATCGGTGAGCAGGGATGCATCGCGACCACCTACTGGGCCGGCGGTAGCACGACCTGCGGTGGCCCTGGCCCCGCCTGGATAGGAGCGGACGCCGCCATCGTCTTCGGCTCTGCTCCGGCCGACGTGGCCACTGTGGTGGTCGTCTATAAGGCACGGGAATTAGTGCTGCACACGGTCGCTGCGCCAAGAGCGAGCCTTACGACCCTGCGCTTTTTCCTCGGAGCCGCTCCAGCTCACGCTGGGATCCCACTCACGCTCCTGGAAGAGTCGTCTCGCGGCGCACTAGTTCAGACGTTTCCGTTTCTGTAGCGTTAGCGCGGAAATCTGCCTTGCGTCCTTGGCTCGGTCGCCGTGATCTGTGCAAGCCGGCTGATCTTTTTAATGGGGCCAGGGGTCTCTCATTGGGATTAAAGGTACGGACACGTTCCGCGGGTCATTGAGACAGAAGGGGTTACCACCCTGGCAGCTCGAAGTCATCGAGGTCCGCGAAACCAAGTAGTCACCCTTTGTGGCGTTACTGCTGCCATGTCTTACACTGCTCTGCCATCTCTCGCGTGCGCTTCGCCGTCGGCACCTGCACGAACCGTCTCGCCAGATGGCCAAGCCTCACTGGCTCTTCAGCACTTACTCCTAACCGGTCGAACCCAGGTAGCTACGTAACTCCAGCTACCTTGCACACGCTCTTCGAACCGGAACTCGACCTCCTCACCAACATGAAGCTCGCGATATCCTAGCGAATCGATCACGGAGTATTGGACCCTCACGTCTCCGGGCGCCTCCTGCGACTCGATCCCTCCCCAGCCCTCTTCGCTATTGAAGAACTTGACCCTTCCGCGGAAGATCGGTTTCGGCACAAGTCAATCCTATGATCACGTTCAGGCGGAGCCGTCGACTCGACGACCCATGGCGCCAGCCGAAGATCCTCGACGTCGCCCTCGGGTGCTGTGTCACAGCTGACGCACCCCCGCTCTCCCTGGAAGCAACGACCCGGCACTCTGGATCTAGGTAGGGCCGCTAGGGCCGGTTCGTGGCGTCCTGTCAAGCCCTGGTTACGATGCTTGTCGTGAGCGATCCCTCGGTGCGCCAGCTCCTCGTTGACCTGAAGGACGATGGAATCGAGGAGCAGTGGATTCGAGAGACTTCCGATCCGCAGTTCCGCGACGTCGAAGCCTGCAAGCTGCTCGAGACGACATGGCAGGTATTCGTTCCTCTTGCCAAGGTTGTGCGAGAGGAACCACTTGAATCCGAGATGCGTCAACAGATCAATTCAACGCTCCGCTCGGTCGAGGGCGTGTCCAATGTCGAGCAGGTCGACCGCGAGATTTGGACCGTCTACGGAACCCCGCGGGGTCCTGACCTGGTCCGCGGAATCGCACTGGTGGTCGACCGTCTTGCCGACCAGCGAGAGGCGAGGCGACGCGTCGAGCCATTGCCCCCAGAAGCGAAGAGACCGACACGCATCGCCGGAGGAGGCGGAGCAGCAAGGACGGTCAAGATTCAGCCGAACGGTCCATGCCGCGACCCCTCATCAGTGCGTCAGCTACGCGACCACGAGGAGGATGGAATCGAGGAGCAATGGATCCGAGAGACTTCGGATCCGGATTTTCGGGACGTGGAAGCGGCCAAGATGCACGAGAAGACGTGGCAGGTATCTGTTCGGCTTGCCGAGTTCGTCCGAGAAGAACCACTTGAGTCCGAGATGCGTCAGCAGATCGAAGCAACGCTCCGCTCGGTGGACGGTGTGTCCGATGTCCAGGAGATGGACCGCGAGGTTTGGACCGTATACGGAACTCCTCTCGGTCCGGAGTTGGTCCGAGCAGCCGGAGAAGTCGTCGACCGTCTCGCCGACCGAGCGCGCGACCAGCTAGAAGCTATCGAGGTTGCGACGCCAGGTGCCATTGCGCCAACGCCCGCGGCAGCGGTGGGGTCACCGCGCGATATCGCGGAACGCCTGGCGGCATGGGCGAGGGCCAAGATTGAGACGAACGGGCCTGAGAGCGCAGCAGAGTTGAGCGACCGCCTCCACCATGATTCGATCGCGGGCCGTGATTGGCCCCGAGCCAGACGTACCGCGTACACAACGGTCGGTCTTGCACTCGACCTGCTTTTGGACGGATCCTCGCCGCTTCTACTCAACGCAACCATTGTGGGGCAGCTCGCCCTTTCCAATTTCATGGGCGAAGACATCACCTCAGAGATCGAGGCGCTCCTGAACGACGAGATTTCGAACTAACCCCTTCGAGTCGCTCCCTTTTGATCACAACCAGTCGCAGACGCTCGACGTCGCGCCTCCGACCTGAACCTCGTTCACAAAGCGACCTCCCGCCGCCGGTGCTACCTTCGCGCCGATGGGCGCTTGCAATGACAGCCCTCTTTGGTTTGGCGGGCCGCGGTGGCGCTAGTTATCGGCTCGATCCTTGCCTTGGGGATGTGCCTTGTGCTCCTCAACGTGGTTGCTCGCCATTCGTCAGATCGCAAACGACAGATGGCTCGACCTGCAACGCAACGAAAGCCCGTGACGTCCGGCCTTTGCGCGAGCTGCATCCCGGTCGAAGTCTCACTTAGCCGAGAGGACGCAAGAGATCTTGCGGAGCTTGTCATCGACCGAGTTCTCGGGCAGAACATCGCCATGTGGGATGACTCGACCGTGACAGGTTTCCAACAAGGGCTGAACGCCCAGCAAGTATCGGTGGGTATCGGACCCCCTGCACCCGATGGGAGACGCAATCTGTATTGCTGCAGTCGGCCGCGCTACGCCTTCCGACTGTGGGATCAAGGGAAACACGGAGTGATGGCCCGATGGTTGGCTGAAGAGATTCGGAACGAAACTACTGAGCCCCCGTTCTAGAGAAACACAACTGGCCCAGTTTGTCAGGGGTGGCGGAATGTCACGACCTTGGCAGGAGAGGTCGTGACATTCACCCGCGGGACGTAGGAGGTGACGGCGGAAACGGCTCTCTGGGTGTGCTCACCTGTTTTGGCCCCACTGGGGACCGTAGTGCCCTGAGCACGGTGGGACCAAGCCGAGTTGACAAACTCAGAGAGCCTCCGCGTTGCTTCAGGAGCGGTCGACGAGCGCGGTCCCGAAGTCCCGAAACACTGGTCAGTCCCCGGATTTTGCTGGTTGCGTGCAAGGTGGCTGCCGCTGATGAGGGGAACCCGTCCGGCTCTTTATGCCCGGAGTCCCAGCACCTGACCTTTCTTCCTACGACAGCTTGTTGGAGGCGACGACATGACGACGAAGATGTCCGACACCGCAGCGTTGGCGTCCATCGGGGCGGCGACACGTGAACTCCGGCTTCCGGTCGTCAGGTCCGACTCCTCTCGCTTCGCGGAGGTGGCCAAGCGCTCGCAGCTCACCTACCTGGCGTATCTCGCCGAGGTGCTCGCGGCTGAGGTCGACGAGCGAGCCGAAAGGCGACGCCAGCGGCGCATCGCCGAAGCGCGCTTCCCACGCGTCAAGCGACTGAGCGACTTCGACCTCGGTGCGGCTCCCTCGATCAACCTTGCGACGTTCTCGATGCTCGCCTCGCTCGGCTTCCTCCACGCCGGCGAGCCAGTCGTGCTGCTCGGTGACTCCGACACCGGGAAGTCGCACCTGTTGATCGGTCTCGGGATGGCTGCCTGCGAACAGGGACGCCGTGTCCGGTACGTCACCGCTGCGCGGTAACCATTAGTTCCCGGCTGATCGGCGGGAAGGAGGCCAATGAGGGCAAGGTGACCAGCCTCCAGTCCGATCCGAGGGCGTGGATATCGACTCCGACGCGAGTAGCTCATGGCCCGGGCGAAGTGACAAACGTGACGCGCGGCTTCACGGGTCGCCCGCGACGCGCCCAAGACTTGTCCTTCAGGTCGGATCCCAACAAGCAGCGCAAGGCATGTTTGGGTGTGCAGTACGCGGCTAAATAGACGCCCCAGGGGATCCAGGCAAAAACGTCGATCTCCTCACCCGGGTCCAGATTGACCTCGAGGGGCGCAGCTCGTGTCCAGTCTTTCCGGGCAACTACCAAGTGTCGACCCGCTGGCACGTCGACTCGGACGGTGCCACCGGGGTACAACCGTGCAACGAGAGCGCCATCAATATCGATTCTTAGCCGACCGGTCGGGCTTGGGTTGAGTTTGAACAGCGGCCGGGTGACGAACACCGTTGAGTTCATCAGACTCTCGATTCATTGCTCAAGAGCGCAAGTCGGCCCATTATGTGCATGCTTAGCTCGATTCCGCCGGGAAGCGAATCATCAAGCCGAGGCGTGAGAGCAACGAGTCATGGTTACACAGCGAAGAGAAAGGCCCGGCCACTCCCGTCAGCCACGAAGGATGCGCCTACGGCGAGGAATCCGCCTGACAAGTCTAGAAAATCGCCGAACTGACCGTAGCGGGGAACGACGTGGCCGAGTTCGCTCAGGAGAGGCCAGCGAGCACCGGAGCTTCGATATAGGTACACCGCCCCGGAACCCTGCATGGGAGCACCTACTGCAATCAACTGCCCGTCGATCGCGACGCTATTGCCAAAGATATTGCCGTCCTTCAAATCGACGCCGGTCAACTCTGCTGTCTGAACCCAGTGCGAGCCGATCTTCGAAAACACATAAGCCCTGCCCTGATAGTTCGCTGCGTAGTGTGCGCCCGCCACGATCGTGTTTCCCGAAGCCGCGACGGAAAAGCCGAGCTGAGCCTCCGAACCCAGTTTCGGCACACTGAGTACGCTCGTTTCCCGCCAATCAGAAGCTATCTTTTCGAACACGTAGACACGCCCGGAACCTTCGAGCCCGGCTCCCACTACCAGAGTTTGCGAGGTCAGAGAGACCGAATAGCCGAACGCGGAATTAGCGGCACCCTGCAGCACTTGGACCTGGCGCCAACCGGTCTTCGCTTTTGTGAACACGTAGACGGCATCAGGACCAGGTGCACCGACTGCGATCGTGTCTCCGCTGATTGCCACGCTCTGGCCGAAGAGGTCGGCCTCCTCTCCGTGAGGCATCTTCAGCACGGCTCGCTCAGCCCAGCCTCGCGGTGTCGAGGCAAACACGTAGGCACCACCTGGTCGTCCACTGAATTGCATCGGCGCTCCGACGACAAGCGTGCTCCCGGCCGCGGCGAGGGACACCCCGAACATGTCGGCCGTCACAGTTCCCGAACCACGAAGCGTCGCGACGTCCCGCCAACCATTCCGACCACGCTTGAACACGTAGACGGCGCCCGGTCCGCTCCCATAGGCGCCCACGAACACCGTCGTACCCAATATCGCGACCGGACCAAGCGAGCTTGCTCCCTTTGCACTGAAGCTAGCCAGCTCTGCATGTCGCCCGCCAGTGACATGGGACCACCTTGAGATGAGTTTCGCCAGCAGCATGGGACCACCCTTTCGCCAGTAATGGGACCACCCGGAGCATCCACCAGCGACGGCGTCGCTGAGGTTGGACTCGCCACCAGACCCAAGCGGCCCAGGAAGGTGGCGATGTCATTCCGGGAGGTTCACGTGTTCGAGATCCGTGAGGTCCTGCGGCTCTGGCTGCGGGGTGAGGGACTGCGTTCGATTGAGCGAATGTCCTCGGTGGACAGAAAGACCGTCCGCCGATACTTGGAGGCAGCTGGCGCCTGTGGAGTTGTCCGAACCGAGGGCGAGGCCCAGATCACCGACTTGCTGATCAGCCAGATCTGCGAGCAAGTGCGTCCTCATCGCCCCGATGGCCATGGCTTGGCCTGGGAGGTGATCAAGGCCAACAACGACCAGCTGAAGACCTGGCTCGTCGGCGACAAGCTCACGGTCAAAAAGGCCCACGAGCTTTTGGAACGCCGAGGAGTCGTCGTGCCGGAGCGCACGCTTCACCGTTATGCCCTCGAGGTCTTAGGCGTCAGCCGTGCCAACAGGCGCACGACGGTGCGTGTCGCGGACGGCGAGCCCGGAGTTGAGCTCCAGGTCGACTTCGGCAAGATGGGCCTCGTGCCCGACCCGCCCACCGGGCGACAGCGGGTGTGCTGGGCGCTCATCTTCACGGCGTGTTACTCGAGGCACTCCTATGTCTGGCTCAGCTTTCGCCAGACCACAGAGGTGGTCATCTCCGGCTTCGAGGCGGCGTGGGCCTTCTTCGGCGGGGTCTTCAAGGTCGTCATCCCCGACAACATGTCGAGCATCGTCGTCGAGGCCGACAACTTGGAACCGAGCTTCAACCAGGCCTTTGTCGAGTACGCCCAGGACCGTGGCTTTCTCATCGACCCGGCCAGGGTGAGAAAGCCCACCGACAAACCCCGGGTAGAGCGCGTCGTGCCCTTCGTGCGCAACTCGTTCTTCTCAGGCGAGCAGTTCATCGACATAAGCGAGGCCCAGCGCCGAGCCGAGACCTGGTGCCGCATCCGGGCGGGTATGCGCACCCACGGCACTACCCAATGCCGTCCGGCCGAATTGTTTGCCCTCGAAGAGCAGGCTCATCTTCTCCCCGCCCCGCTTCTTCCCTATGACATCCCGATCTATGCCAACGCCAAGGTGCACCGGGACCACCACATCGAGGTCGCAAAGGCGCTCTACTCGATCCCGGGCAACCTGATCGGCCACAAGGTCGAGGTCCGTGCCGATCGCCAGCTCGTCCGCGTGTCGTTCCGTGGCCAGCTCGTGAAGGTTCACCCTCGGCAAAGACCCGGTGGGCGGGCGACCGATCCCGCCGACCTGCCGGCGGAGAAGACGACCTATGCGCTCCGAGACATCGATCACCTAAAGCACCTCGCCCACGGGCACGGGCACTCGATCGGCGTCTATGCCGAGGCGCTCTTGGACAACCCGCTTCCTTGGACCAAGATGCGCCAGGTCTATGCCCTCTTGGGACTCGTCAAGAAGTGGGGCCCGGATCGCGTCGAGTCGGCCTGTTTCCGGGCGCTCGAGGCCGAGGCGTTGAGCGTCCCGCTCATCGGCCGCATGATCGAGCGTGCCATGGAGAACGACCCGGTCCAAGAACCGCTCCCGATCATGACAAGGCCGGCCCGCTTTGCCCGTGAGGCAGCTCACTTCGCCACCACCAAGCCCGGCGGTGCGGCATGACCGCCCCCGCCCCGACGATCACTCCTGAGCTCAAGGCGCTGTTGAGAAAGGTCAAGTTAGGACGCTGCCTCGACACACTGCCCGAACGCCTTGCTCTCGCCAAGAGCCGTTCTTTGGCCCACGCCGAGTTCTTGGAGCTCGTGTTATCCGACGAGGTCACGCGACGAGACACCCACTCGGCCGATCTGCGGGCAAAGACTGCCGGGCTCGAAGCTTCCATGCGTTTTGAGAACTGGGACGACTCGGCAGCGGTGAGCTTCGACCGGGCGGTCTTCGACGAGCTCGTCTCGCTCAGATTCGTCGAGGCCGCCTACAACGTCTTGATCCTCGGCCCAGTCGGAGTCGGCAAGACTTTCCTCGCCACTGCTCTGGGACATGCGGCTGTCCGCCGGCGCTATAGCGTGCATTTCGAACGTGCCGACCAGTTGTTCAAGCGTCTCAAGGCTTCCCGGCTCGACAACAGCCACGACGCCGAAATGCGAAAGCTGCTCCGGGTCGATTTGTTGATCCTCGATGATTTCTGCCTCCAAGCTCTTGATGCCGCGGACACCGCCGATGTCTATGAGCTGATCGTCGAAAGGCACCGCCAGGCGGCCACGGTCACGACCTCCAACAGAGAGCCGATCGAGTGGCTCGGGTTGATGGCCGATGCCCTCCTTGCCCAGTCGGCCATCGACCGACTGCAGTCCTCTGCCTACGAGCTCGTCTTGGAGGGCGAGAGTTACCGACGCCGCCAGAAGCCCTCACCTGGAGATCCGGGCGAGACAGCTCAACGTCGTAGACGCCGCGCTTGACCGCAGCCAACTATCCCGGCATCATCGCCAAGCCGACGCTCAAAGAACTCCGGACCCGGTCCCATGCTGCTGGCGAAGAAGTGGTCCCATCAAGCTGGCGAGCGACAGCTCTGCACCCACACGAGAACTGCCAGTGGATAGAGGCGGCGTGCCGGCAGCCGTTGGAGGACACCGCGAAGCCAAGACAAGACTGCCGACGATCACCACAGCAATCAGACGACGGGTGAAGGTGCTCCGAGCCAGCACGAGCACTGTGAAACTTCGAAGCCTCGGACTGATCCTCATCGTTACCGCCGGTGGCCAGTCCTCAACCGTTGATCGCGACGTTCAATACAGCGCGACGGTACGGGCGAACTCACGGCTCCCGTCGGAAACACCGCCGACCAGTTTCTAGGTCCCGGTCCAACCCTTAGCCTCACGTTCGGTGAAGCTAGGCGCGAAACCGTCATTGGCTTCGACTCTAGTTGTGTTGACTGACCCCAGTTCGTGCCGCTCTGTCGGCAGTGGTGCACTGGCGTCGGTGCCGTCAACGCGACATACCGGACAGCGAGGACACACTGCTAACGCGTGCCATACAGTTTCGCGGCCAACCCGAATGAGCAGTTGGCACCACGTATGACCAGCTCAGCGCGTATTCTGCAAAGAGTTGACCTCGCCGCTGATTGCCACTATCTACCGGTCGTCGCATTGCGAGGTTGAATCTGGGTTGAATCAGATAGTGCTGAGGGGTAGCCCATGGCCATGCCGCTTACCGACCGCGGAATGGGGTGGCGGTTCGAGTCCTTGGCGCCCACCTGCGTTACTCTCGAGGTAGGATAGGCCACCGCTGGCGCAACCGAACCATGGCACGGGGGGTTCGCGTCGGACTCCCCTTTCAGAGCTACGGTGAAGTCCGTGCCGGGCATCCATCCCAGGCTCGTGGGAGCGGAGATCCTCTGGGAAGGGGTGCAAGACCGATCGTCCTATCCGTTTTGCATTCCTGCCATCAACTCATTGAAGAGCATCTCTTTGGATCAGCCGGTGACCTTCATCGTTGGTGAGAACGGAAGTGGCAAGTCGACCCTTCTCGAGGCAATCGCCGTCGGCGCCGGCCTAAACGCGGAAGGAGGAAGCCAGAATCTGCGATTCACGACCCGTGAAAGCCATTCGCTGCTGCACGAGCATCTCCAACTCTCGTGGCACGGTAGACCAAAGCGGGCCTTCTTCCTTCGAGCCGAATCGTTCTACAACGTCGCTTCGAGCTACGAAGAGGTGCTCGATCTTCCTAGTCTCCACGACCGCTCCCATGGAGAGTCATTCCTCGAGGCCGTCGAAAGGCACTTCGGGCCCCGGGGCCTCTACCTCTTGGACGAGCCGGAATCGGCGCTTTCGATCCGCGGTCAGTTGGCGTTGTTGCGCCAAATGCACGACCGACTGACCGCGGACTCTCAATTCATCGTCTCAACGCACTCTCCAATCCTCCTCGCCTTCCCAGAGGCGAAGATCCTTCGTATGGCTGACGATGGTCCCACGTCGATCGAGTACCGAGATACGGATCAGTTTCAGCTGACTAGGGCGTTCCTTGACGATCCCGAGCGCTTCTTCCGCCACCTATTCGAAGCTCAGTAGACCTCGCGGTCGTCCGTGGCGACTCTGCTAGCCAGCGGTTGATGAAGGTCTTTGGGTGAAACCAGTCGGCGATCCTCGCCGTCGGCTTTCCGGGTGCTGTGTTCCAGGGCATGCGCCCGCAAGTAGGCTCTCTAATCGGCGAGGAAGGTCGAACTGAGATGGTGGACCCCGAACGCATTCCCGAGCCTGCGACCCTCAACAAGCGATGGATTCGTCGCCAAGCAGCATGGTGCGACGTGCTCACCCGAGTCGAGCCATCTCTCGATTACTCCGTCGACAGCCTTCGGCTGCTGACCCAGACGTCCCGAAGGGCGTTCAGGTCGGGCTGGATCCGCCGACGCGCGATCTCTGCCTACCTCGGCGAGATTCTGATCCGAAATTCTCGCGGTGGCAGATGGGTCGGCACACCGCCGACACGACCCGAGTTCTTTCGAAAGCCTGCTGTCCAGTTCGGCACCTGGATCGCTTATCCGATCCGGGCAAGCCGTCAGGCCTGGATTCGCCACGCCTCGAACGAGGCATTGTACGACTACGCGAGCCATGTTTTACGTTTCGCCGACAACCCTGAGGGAGTGTCAAACGAACCGGGCTGGCTCCGCGTAAGCGGCCCGCCGCTCGGGCAATACAAGGGCTCACTCCATGCGTGGTTGCCACGGAAGTGGGCCATCCGGCGCTGGAAGAAGAGTCAGCGTGGCCACGATGACAGGGCGGCCCTGGATGAGCGCTAGATGCAAACAGCAGTATTAGGTCTCGCATCTAGATTTGACGCCAGTCGGAGATCCGCGCCGTCGGCCCTCCGACGCGGACCCACACCGAGAAGGCGAATCAGTGAACGGCGCTCACAGAACGTTTCTCACTTGGCGCATCATTGGACAGAGCGGCACTCACAGTGGGCGTCGCCCCGATTTCGGTAGCTACGATGCGGCATGGCCAGGGATTCCCAGGGCACGACAGATCCCGGCTAGGTCAACCGCAACGGCCAGACGGTTTTGCGGCGACGGGCCTTGCCGGAACCGACCACGGGCAGTACGTCTACGTCCTGCGCTGCGAAAGGTGTGCTCTCGAGTACGAAGCGAACGGCTCAGATTATCCACCTCCGCCGCTGCCCCGGCTGCGACGGAGGCCGACCGGGATTACCCGTCAAGTAGCGCTGGCCTGAAGTGGCCAGACAAGGGCTCCCCGAGGCATCATTGCTGGCTGCACCAAGGCGCAATTCCTTTAGCGGATTCGCGGAAAACGCTGCGCAGTGATCCGCGCGGGAGCTAAGAGAGCTTTTCACAGGGTCACTGCCGAGGCCTTGATGAGTGACGTCCAGATTCTGCAGTCTGCGTGCCGTAACAACAGGACGCCCTGGGGCCAAACCTCCTAGCGGTATCGAGATAACCTTCGCGCGGCGACCTCGTAAGGAATCATGCGAACGACTGGCAGGCTTACGTGATGCTGAGAATACTCGACCGCTCGAAGCCGGCTCTGGTTGCGAAACTACGAAGGAAGCAGGAGCGACACCTTCGTCAGCTGCAGGAGGGCTCTGCCCCAGATCTTCAGGTGGCGATAGCGCAGATCGAGTTAGCGGTCACCCTGGACGTGTTGGGACTCTACGAAGAGGCGGAAGGGCTGCTTAGAAGCGGCCTTCGCTTGGCCACATCGACTGGCGACCGCGGAACAGTGGCGGCGAGAGCTCAGCTGCATCTTTCCGACGTACTTTGGGAGCTCGGTCGCCGGGATGAGTGCACAGCAATCCTGCGAGAGCTCGTCGAACATTGTCGTCGTACCTTCGGCGACGGAGCTCCGGACACAGTTCTGGCGATGGTTGCTTTCGGTTTTCGACTCTGGAGGCGTGACCAGTTTGCTGAGGCAGAAGAGATCGCCAAGGTGATGCTGGCGGCTAACCAGGTCATGGGTGCGATGCAGAGCTTCGCTGACATCAAAGCAGAAGTCGGCGAATTCGATGAGGCCGAGTACTGGCAGCGTGAGGTCCTGAGTGGATGGCAACGCACGTTCGGGGAAGCCAACCGCTCGACGATCATCGCCAGGATCAGGCTGGCGGACATGGTGGCCAGGAGAGGTGATCACGAAGAGGCACTCCTTATTGGAGAGCCGGCTCTCCGGAGCGCACGGAGTTTGAGCATAGACCGCGCCGGCTATCTGATCATGGCAAGGGTGTACCGGTTAGCGGGACAACTCGGAGAGGCGAACAAGCTTGTAGACAGAGTGCTTACTGGCGACATAGGTGAGATGCCCGTTTGGAGGGACACAACGACGACTCTGCACGCGGCGAGCGCCCGCGCCCTTCACGGCCTTCGGAGATACCCGGAAGCGAGGGTCCTCGAGGAGAAGGTCTTGCGCGATCGCGTAGAGCTGCTAGGTGAAGGCGAACTCGATTCAGTGAAGATCAAGGCGATGCTCGGACAAACCCTGCGTGAACTTGGGGACACCGACCGGGCCCTTGAGCTTCAAGAGCAGGTGCTCGCGACGATGTGTCGCGACTTCGGCGAGGACTATTTTCGCTCGGTCGTTGCTCTGAAAGAAGTAGCCATAACGCTCAGAAATCGCGGTGAACTCGCGAGAGCTGGTCCACTAGCCGACAAGTGTCTATTAGGCCTTCGGCGACTGTATGGAGACAATCATCGCTGGACACAGGCGGCCAGCGAGCTTGCCCGCTCGACGAGGTAAGCATTGAAATCAGTGTGCAATCTCGTCGCCTCGAGTGTCGGCAAGCCCGTTCAACTCGGACGAGAGGCCAGCCTCCGCGCTGGTCGCGGTCACTCCCTAGCTTCCTGAAGCAACCCGAGACATTCTCTTGCACAGCTCGGTGGCGCACTACAGCCTCGGCGCTCTGGCCGGGATAGGAGTAAAATCAACGACTCCTGGCTCTGGTCGCCGCGTTTCATAGCCATGGGAAAGACTCGACGCCCTGTCGAGGGCAGCCCGCGCGAGAAGGCGCTGGTTGGTCGATTCGAAGCTCCGCGTTGGGATTCTTGGGCCGAGGGGTAGGCGCTCATCGTCGATGTGCCAGCGATCGCGGTAAGCGACAACCGTTGTGACAGCTTCCATCCAGCGTTCCCTGGCGAGCGGATCGCTGGGCGCGATTCCGAGCTGGCGAACCCAGATCTCGTTCCGCCCGATGGCCTGCTCGGCCAGTGCCCGCGCCCGGCGCTGCATCGCCTCGTCCCGTTCCTCAAGTCCCCGAGCCATGTCCGAGTCCGTGACCCCTACCGCCCGTGGGATCAGCCCTGCGATGAGACTCGTGCCCGCTCGACGCGGCGATCCGGTGGCCTGTGTCCAACGTTCGACTCTGTCGCGGAGGACCGCGGCGGGGTCCTCCCCGTAATCGAGGGGCCGTATTGCCACGAGCCCGGGGAAGGTCTGCTCCACATCGAGGCCGTGTGCCTCGGCGTCCCGCAGGGCGGCCAGCAATGGGCCGTAGGCAGGGCTCTGGCGCACCAGTTCGAGGCGCCCAGGCTCAAGTCCTGAACGTCCCAGCAGGTCGTCCCAGCGCTGCCGTTGAGCGGCGCGGACCAGGGTCTCGTACTCGGCAGCCAGGACGCTGAAGTCCTCGATGTGGCGTTGTGCTGTCTTGAGGACCTCATGGGCGGAGAGGTCTCTGCCCTCGTTGGCGAGCACGCCGGCGAGTGCCTCGCGGGCGCTCTTTTTGGCGATCGTGCCGTCGTGTCGAGTGGTGGGATCCGGGTCGAAGCTCGTGTCGATGTACAACTTGTTGGACTCTCGCCCGCGTGTGGCGGCGACATAGAGGACCTCGCGGGTCGTGGTCGGCGAAACCAGTGAGTGCGTCGTGTCGACCGTGCGGCCCTGGCTGCGGTAGCTGGTTGTGGCGTAGGCGAGCTCGACGTGCGCGGCGACGTAGTCAGCCGGCAGAACCACCTCGAGGCCACCGGAGACGCGGCGCACTGCCATGGAACCGTCGGGGCTGGTGACAGTGACGACGAAGCGGTCGCCGTTCTTCACCCAGCTCTTTCCTGTCGTCAGTGAGCGGTTGTTCTGGCGGGTCACGATCTCGTCGCCGACACTCGCTCTTTGGTCATCCGCGATGACAAGGCCGCACGCGGCGACAACGCCTTCCGCCACGCGAGCTGTCCTCGCCCGCCGGTTCAGCTCGGCGACGGTGGCGCTGTCCCCGGCGATCATCAGACTCGACTTGCCGGCCTCGACGTCGGCCTTCCAGGCCACGAAGATTGAGTCCAACAAGCTCTCTCGATCGCCGGCCGTGACGCGACCGTGGGCTTCGTAGGCGTCGATGGCCGAGGTCTTCCCGGCTCGAAACTCGACGCTGGCAGCCTTCTCCCATTCGGAGCTGAAACGGCGGATGTCGGTGAGCTCGGGGACGAGATCACCCCGGTCCTTGACGAGGAGAGAGAATGCTCCGCCGGCCTCGACAGAGGACATCTGCGCATGATCTCCGAGAAGCAAGATCTTGGAACCGGCCGTCGCGGCGGCGCTCACGAGCTCGTCGAGGGTGAAGGTCCCCGCTAGAGAAGCCTCGTCAATCATGACGAGCTGTCCCGGCTTTAGGCGTCGGTCCGAGATGGCGTGCTCGCTTTCTGCGAGTTTGGCGCGGAGCCTGGCCGCGCTCGGAGAACGGGGGTAGGCATGACGGGCGAGGTTCAAGGCGAGGCGCTCCCTCCACGCGGTCAGCTCGGGGATGCGCCTGTACTCGGTAAGCCACTTGGCGGTGTTCTCCGTCTCGATCCCGAGCTCATCTCCGAGCACGTGCGCCGCGGCCGCGGAGGGGGCGAGACCAATGACAGATCCGGGACCGTGGACCTGTTCCCAAACGGCACGAAGACCCGCCATGGCGGTCGATTTTCCCGTCCCGGCCGGACCGACGAGGACGTCAAGGACGCGACCCGAGGTGGCGATCTTCTCGACGGCAAGGGCCTGGTCGGTGCCCAACTTGTAGTCCCTCCCTGGAAGGTTCGCCTCTGTCACCTCGGCCACGACCGCGACGCTCACCCGGGGTGCTCCGAGCTTTCTCGCCGCTTCGAGGAGGCGCGCTTCTGCACCGAGGAGCGCCTCGGTCGTGTAGACGATCCGGCTCTCAGGACTAAGCCGCGATGACCCGTCGGGACGGACGTAGCGCTCGGGTGTGTGGTGAAGCGGTGGCGGGGTGAGCATGACCGAACGGGCGACGGCGAGCTCGGCGATGTGCTCGGCGACGGCCACCCGGTCGTCAGGAGAGGCGAAGCGGACCCCGTGCAACATGCGGTGGGCTTCTGCGAGAAGGTTCTGGCGACCATAGGTGGAATGGTGCTCGGCGACAGTTGAGACGACCGCCTGGGCGGTATCGGCGAGGATGGCCTCGCCGAGGTCCTCGCGGTGAAGAAGCGGCAGGTCGTTCCTGTCCCTGAGGCTCGAGACCCAGGCGAGCTGTTCGTCCTTTTCGATGTGATTCGAGGCCCGCTCCCGCCAGTGATCGGTGAGCTCGGCGAGGCTGTGCCTGGTCTTGTCCGGCCGGGTGGCGATCGTCGCCACGGCGTGCAACTTCATGTCCTCGACGGCCGTCGCGCTCCGTCCGTGGGCAGCTTTGAACTCGGCCCGGAGGAGCTCTGAGTGCTCTGCGATCTGCTCGGAGCGACGCGAGAACTCGGCCATGAGCGACTCCGCCACGCCGGTGATCTCATAGCGGGGCTTTGACGAATGCCTCCGTCCCCGCGCCTCCCAACCGACACCGAGCTTGGCCGTCAAAAGATCGGAGAGGACCCCTTGGTGGAGCTCTGAGAGCGTCGTCGTCGCCTTGAAGATGGCCCTGGAATCAAGGGTCCTCCACCTCCCGTCCGATACTGATCTCGCTCGATTCCAGACCACGAGATGGTCGTGCAATTGAGGATCGTCAAGCCTGCTCGTGAAGTGGGTGAACGACGTCGCGATGACCCCGGTCACGTCCTCTTCGACGATGCCGCCGGCACCCGAGCGGGAGTGAAAGACGTGACTCTCGGCATAGGTGAGGACGTAGTCGATCGCTTCGCGGTGACACTCGGCGATGACGGCTTTTGTGTCCTCGTCGGCGAGCGCCCAGGCCGTTGAAACGCTCTTGCTCGGACTGAAAGTGAGGTCGAAACCGGCGACCGGCGCAGCGTTTCCCGGCACCGTGAGGCGGCCTCCGACAGGCTCTCCGGTGACTGGATCGGAGAGCTTTCCGAGCATGTTGTAGAGGTGCTTTTCGCTCACCTGTGAGCCCTTCTCGACCCCTCTCCCGCCGTCCAGGTCAACCAGGCCGGCTCCGAGAAAGACTCCGGGCGGGGTGCCAGTCGAGGCGTAGTAGTGGGCAAGACCCTTCGACGGTTCCGGGTTCCCGTCGCCGGCCGCGACCGAGTTGATGAGGTAGCGGTAGCCACCGCCCAAACTCACCCGTCGGATCGAGATCACGCCCTTGCCTCCTTCCCGGAGGCATTCGCGACGAGCGCCTCCACTAAGGACGCACTGGCGACTCCAGGCTAATTAGCCGTGCTGAAGAACTCCGCCTTGACCTCGTCTTATGCCCCGGGGCAGGCTCCCAGTGTCAAGGTTCCTTGACACTGGCACCTGTCGCACTCGTCGAGTGCCGAGGGTGTGGGAAGCAGGGTGGTTGATGGAGGGGGTGGTTGATGGAGGGGGTGGTTGATGGAGGGGGTGGTTGATGGAGGGGGTGGTTGATGGAGGGGGTGGTTGATGGAGGGGGTGGTTGATGGAGGGGGTGGTTGATGGAGGGGGTGGTTGATGGAGGGGGGAGAGGCGTGGTTGATGGAGGGCGTGGTTGATGGAGGGGGTGGTTGATGGAGGGGGTGGTTGATGGAGGGCGTGGTTGATGGAGGGCGTGGTTGATGGAGGGCGTGGTTGATGGAGGGCGTGGTTGATGGAGGGGGTGGTTGATGGAGGGCGTGGTTGATGGAGGGGGTGGTTGATGGAGGGGGTGGTTGATGGAGGGGGTGGTTGATGGAGGGGGTGGTGCGGCCCAAAGCCGTTTAGCTTTCTCGCGGAACGTTCCTCGGCGTCCGACGGCTGGCGGTTACGGCAAGCAGCTGACTGGCATGATGGCGAGCGTGACCGATGCTGAGACGGACACCGGGGCCGAGGGCAGAGGATTCGTTCGAGCGAGGCTGGCGGGCGGCCTGTCGCTCTCCTCCGTCGTACATGAGAGGACCGACCTGGACCAAGGTCTTGTCTTCACCTGGGCAGCGGTTCCCTCCCCGCCCCACCTCCTGGAGTTCGATCGCGGCGACGTGGTCGATGGGCACACTGCCCGGGCCCGAGTGCTCGGCCTGATCAGAGCCTTCTTCGAGAACAATCGGGCCGGTTCCCTTTGGGTTGAGGAGCCACTCCCAAAGCGGTCCGACCCATTCTGGTCGAATCCCGACATCCCCGAAGAAAGGAAGGCCGGGTGGTTCCTTGGCGAGGAGGTCTATTCCGCTGCCTTCCCGGAGGACGACGACAACAGCTTGATCAAGGCCCTGTGCAACGCCTGGCAATGGGGAGGATGGGGCGGCGCTGCGTACCTGACGACCAGCCCCGCCGCCTCCCGCTATCGGCAAGAGCATGAGCTTCGCGCAAATGACCTCGGTGACTTCGCTTCCCACGTTCAGGTCATCATCTGCCCGGCATACGACGGTGAGGGATACCTGATCTGGCAACCCGTCGAGTCTCCAGCCTAAGTAGACAACCATTCCTCGCGGTTCGAAGGGGCTCCGTGAACGTTCTGCCCGCTGAAGCCGTTCGGCTCCCGACGTCGCCCGGAATGTCAGGGATGCTCGAGACGCTCAGTGCAGTACGCGCTCACCAGCGGCCCGGTGTCCGAGCCGCTCCAAGAAGAGCCTCGTCGTCGGAGTCGAGAACTCGGATCGTGACCTCGTCAAGCGCGTCGAAGCAGACGATCACCCAACCCAAGGGTGCCTGCACGGGGCGGCAGGTCCGACCGTGGCCATCTATCAGTTCAATCGTCCGTGCCGCGGCCCCTACGACCCCGGTAACGCCGCGGACGGGACCGTCCTGCCATTCACCGATGAAGTGGGCGAGGCGCTCCGGATAATCGCCAGGCCTCATCGGGTTGTCGTTGGGTCCCGCCGACCCGCCAGTCCCACCCGTCGCCTCCCACCCGGCTTCCGTGCGTATGTAGGCGTGGTGGTCGTTGTTCACGTCCGGCTGAGTGTGACCGGTCTCCTCCCCACGGGGAGAGGACCAGCTTCGGAACAGCGCGGCACCGAATGCCGGGCCAGCCCAGTAGGCGATTGGCACCTCGTCGTCGTCACAAAGGACGTCAGGCAACGCTGGAAGCCCATGATCTAGGACCCATCTCGCCCAGTCATCGCTGTACTCGTAATGGAACGAAGGCGGGTGGTCGCCTTGACCTGGAAGCATTCACAGATCATTCCATCCCGCGTCCGATGGAAACGAGGGGCAGGACCAACCAGCCGCGCCAAGTCGACGATCAGACGGGGCATATCGTCCCGCCCAACGGCCCACGGGCAGGACGAACACGCGTAAGGTCCTTCCCGCCATTCTTGGGACGTACTGGCAGGCTCGCGACGTCCCTGAAAAGATGTTCTCCGTGGAATCGCTGTCTCCAGAGAGCCTCTCTCATGTTGGTCCCTACCCAACGAGGGCCTTTGATCTCGCTAGGTATGTCGATGATCCCACCGATGACCTCGTCGACGAACTTGTTGGTCACGCAAGCAACCGAAAACCAGCCGAGCTGGACGAGTGGCGGGGCAAGCTAAACGAACAGGACCGCTACACACTGCTCCAGTTCGCTAGGCGGCGATCGGCTCAGGGCTTGCGATCGGAACGGCCAGACCTTGTTCTGCAGGCTGTCCACGCGTTAACGCTCGTCGAACGAGAGAAGATCGATTACCGGGACCTGTCAGTTGATTTCCCCCTCTATGCCGTGAGGCAGTTGGGGATCTCGACCGATGAGGTCATCGACATGGCCGTCCTGCGCTCTTCACTAGGTACCACTCAGGCCTTCGAGGCCTCTCGCTTGCGCGCCCGGTCGGCGACACTGGCTGACTGCGCGCTCATTCAGATCTCGTCGAAGTATGGCCTGGGATTTATGGAGGCCTGGACTCGCGACTATGACACCGCGACAGGGGTGGCAGAGCTGTCAATAGAGATCGCCGACAGCATCGATACCGAAGGAACTTATACGGCGCTTACTTTGCGCGTTGGGCACCTCCCGGGAGTCTGGTTCTCGCTACAGCGAGCGATGGGCGATGTACCCGCGAGCGCCTGCGTGAGAGTCGATTGTCAGCTAGTTGGCGCGAAACGTTGGAGTCACGGGCTACTCATCTTCGTTGCCGACGTGGGCTCTTCGTCGCTGGCCGAAGACCTTGCCGTCAGGGCGCAGGGAGCTTCAGATTCCTCGCGTCCGCGTGTAACGATCAATTCAGGACAGCGGCTAATTCTCTTGGTGGGCGGCTCGGCAACATCTGGGGAAGCACCTCGAGAAACGGCTAAGAGTCTCAATCGCTTCCGCATTCAGCTCGCTTCGAAGCTTGAGCGGTGCAGATAGACATCCCACGCCTTTAAATCGTCAAGCGGCAATCTCTGCGCGGGTCTCCCAGGCGACGGTTTCGTCATAGAGCGTGCCGCTCACAAGACATCCGTGGAGGATCCCGACGAAGCGGTTGGCGAGAGCTCTGAGCGCTTGATGGTGCGAGTCGCCGGCGTCTCGGTGTCGGTCATAGAGCGCCCGGGCACCTGGTGAGGCCGTGAGCGAGGCGAAGGCCCAAAGGTAGAGGGCATCAGCTAGGCGACGGTTGCGGGCGTAGCGGGCGAGCACCACGCGCTTTGTCCCTGATGCTCTCGTGATCGGTGACGAGCCGGCGTAATTCTTGCGACACTTGGCACTGGCAAAGCGGTCCGGGTCATCCCCGAACTCGCCGAGCACCCGGGCGCCGAGGACCGTCCCGAGTCCTGGCAGGGAGAGGACGATCTTCGCGTCCGGGTGCTTGTCAAAATGCGAGGCCAGCTCGGCTTCGAGGGACTCGATCTGTCGGGAGAGCTCGGCGATGACACTGGCCAATGCCTTCACGGTTTCCCCGAAGGCATTGGATATGAGAGCCGGTGCCTCGAGCTGGGGGGCCCGGAGCGCCTGTTGGATCTCGGTGGAGCGCTCCTCGATGCTGCGCTTTCGCCCGCCCCGACGAAGCGCCGAGGCGATCCTGGAGCGCGAGAGCCCACGCCCGAGCTCCGGCGTCGGAGCGATGAGAAGGACCTCGATCGCCTGTTTGGCGTTCAAGCCGTCCGCGAAGGCAGCAAGAGCCCCGGGGTAGTACTCACGCAGTATCGAGCGCAGCGAGTTGGTCTGGCGCTGCCGGGTCCAGATCAGGGCCTTGTGCGCCCGAGCAAGGATCTTCACCGCTTCCACGAGCTCGCTGTCGCCGGCGATCTCGCGGTGGTTGTGCGAATCGGTGCGCACGAGATCGGCGAGCACTTCCGCATCTCCCGGGTCGGACTTGGCACCCGAGCTCGAGTGGCGGTCTCTGTAACGCGAGGCAGAGAACGGGTTCACGGCGAAGACCCGATAGCCCGCTGATCGCAGCGCCGAGACGAACAGGCCCCGGTCGGTCTCGATGCCGATGAGCACTTCGGAGGGATCATCTGTGTAGCAAGCGAGCACCTCGTGCAGGTGCCGCACCCCCTCCAGATCGTCTGTTATGCGGCGCTTTGCGAGCGTCTTGCCGGCGGCGTCCTTAACTGCCAGATCGTGGTGGGCCTCTGCCCAGTCCACGCCGACGAAGATCATCGTTGCTCCTTCCTGTTCTCGATACGTCTGAGCCGGAGGAGACCGTCGGCGCGCTAATGGACAAGTGCTCGAGGCACGTCACCCCACCAGCCGTTTTGGCACTCCTCGCCAACCGGAAGGGGCACGATCTAAACATAGGGCTCGGTAGCCCTGCCTGGAGGAGTGCTCACCTTCCGATGGCTCGGTGATCAGCTTTGTTCACGAGAAAGCTCATCCACCACCATTAGCCTGGAGTCGCCAGTGCCTCCTTATTAGAGGGGCTGCCATCGGGGCAGCCTTCGAGGTGGAGGCCCGATGCACGTAAGAAGCGAGGCGCGAGGCGCGAGGCGCAAGTTGGCTGCGCTCGCCGTTGGCCGACCGGCCCAGCGCGACGCGAGGGGGCCGCGTTGACACTTGCACGCGAGATGAAGCCAAGGGCATCCGACGGGATCAAGCCGACCTCAGACGCGCGATGGCTCAGCATCCGCCAAATCGCCGTCGATCTCGGCGTGTCAACGTCCACGGCCTACAAGTGGTCCGCTCGAGGAGCACCGTGGTTTCCTAGATGCATCCGCTTACACAACGGCGACATCCGAGTTCGCCGGGATTGGTACGAATCCTGGCTCGGCGCGCTGGAACAGTGACGACGAGATGGTTCGCCCAGTGTTGGTCTGCATTTTCGGCATTCATCACGGAACGCTGGCGTTCATCTACCTCGTCGCTACGCCCTCGAGGCTCCTAACCAGCCGCTCGATGCCTTCGTCTTCCCGACCAGGCGCAACGCCCTGGTAGATGTCCAGGAACACCGAGAGCGTTCTGTGACCCGACCAGCGCTGGCACACGACGGCGTCGACGCCCTCGCGAAGCCACCATGAACAAGCGGCGTGACGGAGGTCATGTCGTCGGAGCTGTGACAGCTTTGGTTGGCGAGGGTCATCGGGTGGTAGATCTTCGCGTCGAGGGAATACCTTCGACCGTGCTGGATCCCAGACGCTACGGCCGAACATGTCGTGGTCGAAGGGCCTGCCGTTGCGATGAAAGACGAGCCCATCAGGCCCCTCGCCGAATTGCTCTAAATGGTCCCGAAGCTTCGCCACCAGCAGGGGCGGCAACGGAACCCGACGGCTCTCTGTCACGTCCCGGTCCTTGAGCGGTCCCCACTCCGGGTCTTCGTCGGGATCCAACCAGCGATCCGAGGTGGGTCGGTAGGTGCGACGCACGACAAGCCACCCCGGCTCGTCACCGGCCGGAAGCTCGACATCATTCCACAGCAGACCGGTCGCCTCACCCCAGCGCAGCCCGCACATAGCCATGACGAGCACGAAACACTCGACAATCCCGCCCCACGCCCCCTCGGTCGCACACGCCTCGGCCAATTCCAGCGACTGGGGAACGCTGAGAACCATTTCAGCGTCGACGGTCAAGCCAGCCCTGCCTGCGAGCACTGTCGTCCTGCCTTTGACCTTCCGGCGGGGCCTTACCACGACCCAAGGACTGTGGTCGATTGGGATGTCGTCCCGGCTCACGGCCCACCTCCAGCATCCCTTGAGCGGCTGAAGGAACCGCGTCATCGTCGCCGGGGACACCCGCTTTCGCGGGTCGCGTCCACTCCTCTCGAAACGAGCCACGAACTCTTCCACCTGTGCCGAGGTCAGCGAGTCGGCCGCCGCAGAGTGGGCCTTAAGCCACGCGCGCCCCGCCACTTGCTGGTCGGTGACGTTCACGGCGAGACGATCTGGGAGGAAGCTGGCAGACTCCAGATAGTCGGCTACCGCCTCAGCGTCACGGCCCTCCGGCGCGGCTCCAGGGACCAACAGCCACCTGCGCGCCCGATTGAACGAGCGAGCTGCGGCGGTCTTCGTTGCTGGCTCCCACTCCGGATGCTGACGGAAGTAAAGCTCCGTCAGATCGAATACCGTGAGCGGTCGAGGCGCGTCGGGTTCCTCGGGAACGACGAACTGCTTGGCTCGTAGATCGAACGGTAAGCCCTTCGCGAAGTCACGGTCGAGCCGTTCCTTCCATGCTTGAGCGAGCGCGGCCTTCCGAAACCGCTTTAGCCATTGGACACCGTCTGCTTTGCCTTTCACGTCCCAACAGTCGAGGCGTCGCCGGCGCACCTGCCCTGTGGACCGATCACTGGTGCGCTGAAAGGTCGAAGCTTTGACGATCCACGTCGAGAACGTTCTTGGGACCCACGGGTCGGGGTAATCACGAGCCATGCAAGGCTCCCTCGTCTGGCGAATGTGTAGCCGACAGCCGTTCGGCGGTGGCTGCGACCTGAGGCCGATCGTATCAGTGTGAGGTTGAATCTGGGTTGAATCAGAGCGGCAGCCGGGCGGCTCGGACTCTGCCAAAGGTGGGCTCGCCGTCATGCGCCTACCTTTGGCCTCTCGCTCTTTTGGAGCTCCCTCAGACCCCGATTGACCTGGTGATTCTGCTCAAAGCAACCGGACAACGGAACGGCTGCATATCGACTAGAGTGGTGGGCAAGGAGAGGTGCGAGAGCGGCCGAATCGGACTCACTGCTAATGAGTTGACCTGGGAGACCGGGTCCGAGGGTTCAAATCCCTCCCTCTCCGCTCGAATTTCGTGTCGCAATTCATGACATTCTCCCTGGTGAACTGAAGTTTCTGTGCCGTTCAAGGCGGCAGGATCCCAGATTTTCGCCCGCATGCGCCCACATGCATCGGCACGGACGGCAGGAGCGCTCCACTCGGCCACGCGCCATCCCGATGACAAGGCTCACGCCCTACCATGTCAAAGCCTTTGTTAGGTAGCGTGTTGCTCCCCTCTGATGGACCAGCCAGAGCGCTCAGAGCTCGATCTCGAGCACAAGCGATCGTCTGAGCCGCCTCCCGCATGAATGGAACGGTTGGCGTGCCTCGGTCTGCGCCCGTTCCTCGGCCGCATCGAGCTGCTCCATCTCGAGCCGTCCATTGGGCGGCGATCAGGTAAAGACGTACGCTTCCGGCTCTTCCAGTTCGGTGTCCAGCCCTGCCAGCTCCACAGAGTCAGGCACCCGGATCGGCTCAAACCGGTTCAGGACCTTCAAGATGATCCAGGTAACAACAAACGCGTAGACCGCTACAAGTAGCGCAGCGCAAACCTGCTTGCCGAGGAACGAAGCATTGCCGGCCGTGAGCCCGTTCTGGCCTGCTGCGTTGACCGAGGCGTAGGCGAAGACGCCCAGCAACATCGAACCGAGAAGGCCGCCGACGCCGTGGGCAGCCCACACGTCGAGTGCATCGTCCCACTTCATGTGGCGGACAAGCGCGACCGCCATGTAGCAGACCACTCCTGCCAGAAAGCCAATCGCGAGGGACGCCCATGTCGGTACGTAGCCGGCACATGGGGTCACGCACGCCAGCCCGGCGACTGCTCCCGTGAAGGCTCCGACAATGCTCGGCTTTCCGGTCCGCCACCACGAGATCGTTAGCCAGGCAAGCATCGCGACCGATGCTGCGATGTCGGTGTTGACGAACGCGCGGGCCGCTACACCATCAGCAGCGAGTGCCGACCCGGCGTTGAAACCGAACCAACCGAACCACAACAAGCCGGTGCCGAGACCAACAAAGGCCACGTTGTGCGGCACCTTCTTCTCACCTGGCGCGAACTTCCTGGATCCGACCACCCATACCGACGCCAAAGCTGCGAAGCCTGCGCTCGTGTGCACGACCATTCCGCCCGCAAAGTCCTCCACGCCCCAGCGCATGAGGAAACCGCCACCCCAGATCCAGTGCACGATCGGGACGTAGACGATAAGGCTCCAGACGACGAGGAACTTGAGATAGCTCTTGAAGGCGATCCGGTCGGCAAATGCACCAGTGATGAGTGCCGGGGTGATGATCGCGAACATCTCTTGGAAAACAAAGTGCGCCAAAGCGGGGATGTGAGGAGCCCATGGACCCGGCGCCGCGCCCACTCCTCGTAGCCCGAACCACGAGAGATTGCCGATTACGCCGCCCAGGTTCCCGGAAAAGGCGAGCGAGTAGCCGACGGCCACCCAGATCACAGTGACCACGCCCATCGAGATGAAGCTCTGCAGCATGATGGTGAGGAAGTTCTTTCTCCGCACCAACCCGCCGTAGAAGAAGGCGAGCCCTGGCGTCATCACCATGACCAGGGCGGCGCTGAGAAGTACGAATGCGGTGTCACCGGCATTAATCACAGGACCCTCCTCTTGACAACCACCTGCGCCCCGCCCCCCACATATACTCCAGCCCCATTATGTCGTCTGATGCCCTCGCGGGCCGGTGCAAATCTGTGCAGAGACCCGTCGGCGATCGTCCGGCGCACAAACAGCAGTCGCTGACAGGAACCTCATAGCAGCGCACAGGCCAGCGGGGAGCGGGCAACGGCCGGGCGGTCAGCCCGGACTCACAGACCGGCTCTCTAGCGGAGGACCACTCAAGCCTCAATGGCGGCCTGGAGTGGCTTGAACAGCCTGGACAGGTGGTCTACATCTAGCTCAATCGGCTAAGCGACACGAGTCGTCAACGTGCCCCAACGTGTTCCTGAGACAAGCGGCGCGGCTTGAGTTGAGGGGGCGCTAACTCGCTCCGGAACGGTAGCTGGCTAACGAGTCAGCGCGTAGAGCCAGGCGAGCTCTTAGCTAGACCTACCACGGCGCCCCCGCATGCGAGAAGAGCCGCAACTAGTCCTACATAGGCTCCAACACCCGGAGCTACGGTCAGGTAGGTGGATGGTGCGCTGCCATATGGCAGGCTGAAAAAGGCCACCAAGACAAGTACGAGCTCACCGACCGACAAGAGCAGGAGCACCGACCCGTGCGGCCAGCTCGGAGGTAAGTGACTCTTCGCACTCGAGGCAATCGCCAATAAGACCTCTAACAGGAGGAGCACTGATACGACCAGGATTGCCCACCGCCATCCACCGGCGCCTGAACCCAGGAGAGGAACCGAGAAGGTGAGCGGTCCGCTGATTCCGGCGAGACTGTTGGCAATCTGAGGAAACAGGCGTGAGAGGAACGCTTGCTCTAGCGACTCATAGAACTGCACCCCAAGTGCAGTGAGAGTCACGCTGTACCAGGTCAGAAAGATAGAGATCAGTACGAGACCGCTTCCCACGGCGGCTAGGACGTCCCCAGCCATTGACGGCGTAGAAGGCGGCCCAAAGGGAGCGGCGCGCGAGGTCAGCGTGCCCGGCGCCCATGCCACCCCCGAGGCGACCGGCAGCTGGTGAGACACCGGCTGAGCCTGCCAAGTCGTGGATGGCTCTACAGCGGCAACCTGAGATGGACCTGGCGTCGTGAGTCCGCTGGGTGTTGCGGAGCGTGGCCGTACGAACGCCCCACATGCTCGACAGAACCCCACGTCCGGTGGAAGTGGCACTCCGCACTGCGAGCATTTCATCGTCTCTCCTCCTCGGTAGGCTCACGACTCCGCTCTCCTCCACTCCCCAGCTCAGAGCGGTGGGCCAGCCCGGAGTGCTTGGAGTCGTGCTCCTTGTGGTCCCCTCTTTCATGCTCTCTTTCCGCGAACGACGCCCTAGACTCCTAAGAGGCATTGACCACCGATCGACTTCAAGTGTCGGCAGACGCCCGGGTCAACTAAAGTGCCGTTTCGTTCTGCGCTCGTAGCTCAATTGGACAGAGCATCTGACTACGGATCAGAAGGTTGGGGATTCGAGTTCCTCCGAGCGCGCGGACTAAGTCCAGTTCAGAGGCTTAGTCGGCCGGATAGTTGACCCGGCTCCCCTGTCCGCGAGAACTTCCTGAGAACCAACAGTTTCCAGCGGAGGTGCGCCGATGCCCACAAGACCGGTCGGCGTGTACCGGGACGGTAAGGGGGCTGGTACCTGAAGGTCACACTCGGGAGTGACCGCTTGACCGGCCGACGTGAGCAACTCACCAGGCGGGGCTTTCGGACCGCGACCGAGGCTGGCGTGGCCCGCCGCGAGCTGGTTGCCCAAGTCGATCGGGGCCAACTCAAGCCCGGGGCGAGAGGGACGACGGTCAACCAGCTACTTGACCTGTATCTCGACGGACTCGACGCTGACTGTCGTCTCTCGGCCAAGACCCGTTTCGACTACCGGCACCTGGCCGACGACTATGTGCGGCCCCATTTGGGGTCCGAGCGTGTGCGTAACGTCACTCCGGAGGTGGTGCTGAACTGGCAGCGGAAGCTTGCTCGTGAGGGTGGAACCAAGACGGGAAGCCCGCTTTCACCCAACAGCGTCCGCCTTGCCAGCTCCCCTCTGGCCGGAGCGTTCAAACGCGGCGCGCTCGGTCAGCTCCGGGACGGCGACATCGCCGCCGCCGTCGGCTGGTATTCGGCTGGGTCGTTCTGGCGCAGGTTGTCGGTGAGCGCCCAGAGCTGTTCGGGGTGACGTTCGGCAAGGACGGTGAGTGCGCCACCCGGGCCGATTGGCACCGAGCTGGCGGTCGTCTCCGACGACGATCAGCGTTGCGCCCGACCGCTCGACTGCAGTCAGGAGCCGGGCGAGGTCGACATCTGAGATCGTGGCGCCCTCATCGAGGATCAGCACGTGGCGGTCGGAGAGCTCCAAGGTGTTGTGGTCCAGTCGCCAGGAAGGCGAGGCGACGGTGCGCGACTCGATCCCGGTGCCCTCTCCGAGGTTCCTTGCTGCCTGGCCGGAGGTGGCGGTGCCGAGCACGGTGTAGCCGGCGCTCTCGAAACCCTCGCGGACCGCTGCCAGCGTCGTTGTTTTCCCGGATCCGGCCACACCCATGACGAGATCAAGCCGGTGCCCACTCACGAGGAGCCCGATCGCCACCTCGTGCTGGGTGGTCGTGAGCGGGACGCCGAGGCTCTCCTCGAGGTTGGCGACAGCAGCGAGCGCGGCCCGATCTTCGACCTTCGGCCCGTCTTCGTCGGTCAGTGCTTCGGCAAGGGTTGTTATGCGCTCCTCGTCGGCGAGGACGCAGCGTGCCGTCCAGACCTGCTCCCTGCTCCCGGTCACGACCGGCAGAGCGACGGCGTCGCCATGAGCAAGGACTGCCTCGACGACCTGGTCGAGCACAGAGACGGGCAGGCCGTGAAGATGCGGGGCGCCGGCTCGTCGCCGAGCGACGGGTGCCCTACCTGAAGGTCGGGTGGCTGGTGCGCTTCGACCCGGCCGAGATCACCGTCTGGCTCGATGGTGCTCGGCATCCGGAACGGTCAACCGCGGGCGACCGGACTCGTCTGGGGTCGGTTTCTCGCGATCGGCGTCCCGCGTGCGGGAGATTGGATGCCTCGACTCGCGTCGTCAGACCGATTGCGCTCGGTTAGGAGACCTTCCGTTGGTCGTTGAGGATCTGAGAGATGCGCTGGAATGACACGTCAAGCAAGCTGCCGATGTCGCGAACGCTAAGTCCACCGACTTCTTTGATCTGTTCGGCGGCGAGCCGCAACTTCTCCTGGGCGGCTCGCTGGTAGCTATCAAACTCCTGGCGGGCGGCCTTCGCTTCGTCGAGCGCGTGCTCGATCCGAGGATCGAGTTTTACGGAGAGCGAAACGTCGAATGAGTCGGGCTCGGCGTCGAGCATCATCGAGATGACGTCTCGGGCTTCGTCTCTGACCTGTTCAAGGCGCTTGGCTTGTCCATGGGCACCGGGGATCTCCGGAATTGAGAATGCCCACCAATTGCCTGATCGTTCAGTAGCTACCGTGTATGTCTTCACTTCCACCACCCCTCTCCCAACTCTGACTCGGTGGATCTCAAGATTGCTAGCGCCGTGATCTCGTTGATCTCGCCGTGGCGAGGAATGGCGACCTGCACTGACGTACCGAGCCTCCACTTCTCGTGATTGCCTTTGCTTGCTACCTGTGTCCATGTAATGCCCTTGGCCTTCGCTGCACTGGAGATCCGCTTGATCAGGGCCGTCCGCTTCACAAGACTAAGTCTACAGTACTAGACTGTATCAAGTCTAGCGAGCTAGACAAACTGCTCCTCAAGGCGTATGACCGGATCGCACGGCTTCGCAAAGTGCTCCGTGAGAACCCCCGTGAGAACCGTCGCTCCGCTAAAGCCGGGCAAAGGGGGTCGTGACCGGTTGCGAACGGCCGCGCCGGTTGGAGTGAAACGCCCTGTTTGAGAGCACTATTGGTAACGCATCGTCATGATTGGTGTCGGAAGGAAAGTGCCCTGGGCAGAACTACGGATCAGAAGGTTGGGGATTCGAGTTCCTCCGAGCGCGCTGAATTGGGTAGAGCGTTGTGCGGCATCCGCGCTCAGCTGCTCACTGTCTAGCGCAGCCCAAGAACCGCAGTCAGCGCCTCGTCGATGCCCCACATCTCCTCGTGGGTTAGATGGCCTGCGAGATCGCCTAAACGTCGAGCATCCACGGCGCCGATCTGCTCAACCAGGACCCGCGTGGTCTCACCGACTATCTCCGCCTCGGGTCGAAACGACGCTGGGCGCGCGCTGCGGGAAGTCGGCGCCACGATCACCACCGACCTGGGCAGGAACTCGTCGCCTTGAACAACCACCAGGTAACGGTCGCCGTGTTGCTCGTGTCCCACACCTTTGGGCAGCTGGAATCGGTACACGTCACCTCGGAGCACGAAGCGCCTCCATCAGTTCGGCGACGGCCAACATCTCTTCGCGGTCGGCGGCGTCCGCTTCCAACGAGGCCACCTCGGCCGCTAGTTCCTTCCTTTCGCGTAGGTGCTTGACCTCGCTGAGCAGCGCGACGCGGATCGCCTCGGACTGACTCATGCCGGTCGCCTCTAGCCTTCGTAAAGCCTTGTCGGCCTCGTCATCCAGGCGAACAGAAATCGCTCGTGCCACGATTGGACTGTATCACAGACTGTGATACTTAGACGACAACGGGCACGCCGGTAACCTTCCGGGGCCCAGACAAGGTCCCCGCTGGTAGCCGCGAAAAAGCCAACATTCGAGCCAACAAACCCGTCCCAGAGCGTCGCACGCAGTTACACGCTGTTGCGCACGAACCGCGGAACGACCATCTGGACGAGACGAAATGCGACGGCGCGGGACAATCTGACACGAGAAGCGACACTATGGAGCTACCTACGGATCAGAAGGTTGGGGATTCGAGTTCCTCCGAGCGCGCCAAACAAGTGCGGACGGCAACACGGCCACAGCATCGGCGCTGCGCGGCCCCGGGTGGGACTGCACAATTGATCTAGCGCCGTGACCAGGTGTCGAGCGCGGGTTCGCTCAGTACAGCAACCAGCATTGCTACTGGCCTTCCACGATGATCGTCGGTGCACACCGGCTGGCTGATGAGGCGCTGCGACTCCATGAGTACTCATCGATCTTCGACGCCAGGTGGTTCGCGGCATACGAGAAACTCTTCGTCGAGGGCGCTCGGATTTATGCTCCTGGCAGTTTCCTTCTTTAACGCCCGGTGGAGACGGCCAACTCCGTTCCTCAACAAGTCGGGCGCCCGATCAGAACCAGTGAAACTCTTGGGCGAGCTCTAGTGCCGCGGTCATCCTGTCCTTGGCGAGCTCTGGCTCGTCTTGATCCCAGGCCATGGCAGCCGAGCCCAGCAGTAATTCGAGCTCGTCAGGAAGTTGCGGCTGGGGCGCGCGAGCATCTGACGGCCGGCAGCAACCGCCTCTGCGATGTGCCCGGTGCCAAGGCATGCGGTGACGATTGGCCATAGTCCCACCCAATAGACGGCATGGGCTGGCCAGCCAGTGGTGGTACGCCACTGCTCGAGGGCCTCGTTGGCCAGAGCGACCACGTTCTGGGGCTGCCCGTCCTGCCAAGCAAGCCACGCGAGGCTGGCCTTGGCTGTGCCCACGAGCTCGGGGTAGGCAGCGGTCTCGGCCGCTGCCAACGCCTGAGGAGCCAACGAACGCACAGCGGCTACGTCGTGGCTGCGCAGCACAGTCAGTGTGAGCGCCCAAAGGCTATTGGCTTGCCCGAGGACCTGCCCGACCCGCTTTGACAGGGCTAGCGACCTCTCCAGGTAGTCCCGCGCTTCCCCAAGATCGCCGTGCATAAGCAAGAACTCGCCAACATCGTAGTTGCCCCAAGCGATGTCCTTCTGGGAGTCGCCCTGGTTTGCTGCCGCCAGGGCTCTCCGCATGTTGGCGATGTCCTCCTGGTCGACGCGCCAATGGTTCCGCATTGCCCGCTCATAGGCGAGACCCCAATAGAAGTAGTGCTTGTGAATCGGGCTTCCCCGGGCTTCCACAACTGGGCGGGCTGCAGCGAGCGCCGCGAGACCTAGCTCAGGCTCGTTGCGGTCGAGGTGAAATTCAGCTCGGCCGCCCAACATGATCTCAAGCCACACGTCAGCCCATGCGTCGCCTTTGTCCCAGGGGCGCTCTCCCAGCAGCTCCTCGGCTGCGTCGAAGGCGGCAAGAGCGGCGCTTTGGCGGTAGTCGCATCCCTCCAGTTTTCCCAGGAGGGCATATAGATGGGCGCCTTCGAGAGCGCTGTCGGAGCCTACGAGGCCTATGGCCGCCTGGAACGCTTCCCGCGCTTCTTCGAGGCGGCATGTGGCCCAGAGAACCTCGGCGAGTTTGGGCCACACCACCGCTGCTGCGCTGGCCACCATTTCGTCGTTCGCGTAGTCCTCCGCTATCTCCAAGGCGGAGCGGAACGACGAGATCGCCTCTTCGTTGGCAAAGGCGCGGGCCGCGTTCTCGCCTGCCATCTTGAAATAGTGCACGGCACGTTCGGCCTCTCCTGCCGCGGCGAAATGGCGGCCGAGAACTGGTGCCACCTGTTCGAGCCGGCCGGCAGCCATAGCTTCGAGGGTCCACGCGGCCAGGCCATGGAGGTGGTGACGTTCGGGACGCAACATCCCCAGGTAGGTGGCCTCCCGAATGAGGTCGTGGCGGAAGCGGTACGTGGGCTCGGGAAGCCCGGATACCTCCTCAAGCAACCCTGCGCTGGAAAGCTCAGCGATGGCCGGACCCAGAGCTTGTTCCGCCGCGGCTCCTTCTCTCTCGCAAACGGCTGTGAGCAGGCCGAGGGCGAGCTCGGGGCCGAGCACAGAAGCGGTACGGAGGACATCCTGGCCGGCCAGGCTGAGCCGGTCCACGCGGGAACGGACGAGGCGTTCCAGCACCTCGGGAACCGTTATTCCGACCGTCCCGGTCAGGTTCCACGTGCCCTGCTCGCTCATGAGGGCACCGGTCTCGACCAAGGAAGAGAATCGCTCCTCCAAGAAGAGGGGATTGCCCCCCACACCCGCTCGAACGGCGTCGAGGACGTCCTTGGAGCCGAGCGTGCCGACAAAGGAGCCGGCAAGTTCCTGCTCGGCTGCTTCGGAGAGGGGCGCGAGTTCGAGCAGGCGCATAGTTACGGGGCCCATGGTCAGGGAGCGCTCGAAGCTGGAGGCGTCGGGGCTCGGGTCGGGCCGGCGGGTGGCAATTACAAGGAGGGGCCCGTCTTGAGTCCGGGCGGCGAGCTCCGCGCTTAGGCGCAACGAGGTGCTGTCGGCCCAGTGGAGGTCCTCGAGAACGAGCACAGTAGGGCCTATGGCGACCAGGCGTGAGACCACCGCTCCCATGGCAGAGAAGGTCGCCCATTGCAGCTCTTCGGGACTGAGGCGTACAAGTCCTGCCCCACCCGGCAGGCCCATCATTCGGGCCAAAACCGGCCAAAGCTCCTTGTCGCCCATGACCGCGATCAACGCCCTCTCCAGCGCCGGGCGCACCACAGCCTCATCCTGGTCGGGGGCCACACCCGCCCAGGCAGCCAGGAGCTGCTGGTAAAGGCCATAAGGCGTGGAGGAGGCGTAAGAAGCAGAGCGTCCCTCCAGCCACAACGGAAGCCGACCAGTCCCCGCCCCCACCCAGGCCATAAAGCGCTTGCGGCACTCTTGCACGAGGCGTGTCTTGCCGAGTCCTGCTTCACCCACCAGGACCACGACCGAGCCTGTGCCGCCCACCGTTTCTCGAAGGGCAGAGTCGAGAACCGCGAGTTCCGCTTCGCGGCCCACGAGGCGGCTCCGGCCGTTCCGCTGGCTACGGCTGCCGCCCCGATGGGCCTTGGGAGCCTCCAGGTATGAGGCCACGACTGACGTCGTGCCTGTAATGAGGGCCACTTGCTCGGTCGGCCCCCAATCAAAAAGGCCCTCTGTAACACGACGAGTTGCCGGTCCAACTAAGACCGAGCCGACCCGAGCCACAGACTGCAGAGCGGCAGCCATGGCTGTCACCTCGCCCACCGCTCCGTACTCGACTCTTCCTCCTCCTATGGGACCCACTACAGCCGGACCGGTCTCGATGCCGATTCTGACCGCCGCCGAACCGGTACGTGAGGAGGTCGCTACCGCCGACAACGCCCGGAATCCCGCTCGGACTGCCCGTTCCGGGTCGTCTTCGTGCGCCTCGGGCGCACCGAAGATCGCCGCTAGGCCCCCTCCGGAGACAGAGGTCACCGTCCCGCCGAGGCCCTCGACCTCAGCGATCACTGCTACCAATGCCCCGCCGATGACGTTTCGGAGGTCCTCCGGGTCCATATTGCTGGCCAGTCCTGGACCAGTTACCTCGGCGAAGAGCACGGTCACAACCTTGCGCTCTTCTCTAAGACGCGCCGGGTCCAGGACCGGTGCGCGCACGACCGGCGCGCCGGAAGCCGGGCGGCCCGCGGGCTCAAAGGTCGCCGCGGCCCGCACCTCTTCCATTGCCGGCGAGATCTGGAGACCTAGTTCTGCCAGGGCTGAGCGGCAGCGCTCGTAGGTGTGCACGACGAGGTGCCGCTGGCCCTGAGCCGAATAGGCGCGCACCAGTGCGGCGGCCGCTTCCTCGCATGCTGGGTCGTGGTCCAGACAGGACTCCCAGGCCGCCACCACGGCCGCGGGGCGGGAGTGGCCGGCTCCCCGGGTGCGGTCCCGCGCCAGCGTGAGACGCGCCTGTTGACGGAGGGCGTCTAGACGCTCCCGGGGCCGCAGTGCCCACTCGGCGTAGGGCTCGTCAGCGAGAAGGCCAGCATCATCCAACAAGGCAGCCACAATGCGATCGTCGCGGTTCTGCCCCGGGACCATGGCCAGCGCAGCGATGATCGCCTTCTCATGAGCTTCCAGGTCGATGTCCACCGGAGCCGTCGGCGATATCCAGATGTGACCCAAGTCGGCTTGGAGCAGACTGGCTGCGGGTTCGCCGAGGTCCGAGAGAACGGCCCGCGCGAGCGAGAGCGCCTTCGAGAGCGCTCTCGCACCGGCGTGGGCGTCCAGGCTGGGAAATAGCTGCTCGCGAGCGAGATCGCGGCTGACGCGGCGCCGGTGGCTCAGGAAGACGAGCTCGCAAAGGCGCTTGGCGGTAGGCCGCGGCCACGGGCCTGCAACCTGGTGGTCCAAAGCAATGGCGAACGGGCCGAGCAGGTTGATGGTCACGACATATGGCCCTGGCAGCCCCTTGCCCCCTTTTGTGGCGGCGCCCACAGCCACATTTTCGCGCTCCCTTAGCGGCAACACCGCGGGAACAGACCCCTTTTACTTTGTCCTGGACGCCACGGAACCATCGAGGGTACGCCGTGATCGCACGTCATCGACCGCCATGTCCCTACGGGAGGGGGTTGGGCCAGCTGCGGAGTAAAGCCGGTAGCGGCTACAGGTGACGGATATCGGCCTGACGCAATCGGCGGGTGCAGGAGGGTATTTGAAACTTTGGGAGGGGGTCTTAGCCAACCATGAACCTGGGTCGCACTGGACCTGTTCGCGCCACGTCACGATTTGTAACGACGGCGGCGACGTACATGGTCACAGTTCTTGCGGCGGTTGTCTCGTCGCATCCGCCAGCAGCCGCTCAGTCAGTACTACGTGCAAACGTCGGGATATCCCCCACGTCGGGTCTGCCTGCACCGAGCGGCGTCCACTTGCCCTTCGCCGGTTCCGCCCAGGCCGTCTGTGGACAACCAGGCACCGGCGCCGCGCAGTGCCTCACCGACGTCCTCGAGCCCAGCGCGACGCCGCGCGATGCCACTACGCCGACCGGTCTCTCACCGGAAACGATCGAGGACGTCTATGGGTACACATCCGCCTCCACCGCCGGCTTCGGCCAGACGGTGGCGATCGTGGACTCTTTCAACGATCCTGACGCTGCAAGCGACCTGAACGAGTTCAGCGCGCGAGTATGGGTTGCCGACGGAGTGCTCTGCCGGGTCGTCCCCACCATCATGTTTCCAGTTTCGCCAGGTCAATCAGACCGGAGGAAGCACCCTTCCAACTACGAACTCGGCCTGGGACCTCGAGATAAGCCTCGACGTCGAGTGGGCCCACGCGCTTGCCCCAGCAGCCAACATTCTCCTCGTCGAGGCCACAGACAACTACACCCCGAACCTGCTGGCTGCCGAACAGTACGCGGCCGACAACGCGGACTACGTCTCCAACAGTTGGGGATCGGCTGAGTTCGCCGGCGAGAAGTCCTACGACTCGTACTTCACGCGACTAGGCGTTAGCTACTTTGTGGCCGCCGGCGATACTGGAGGAGCGGTGGAGTGGCCCTCGTCGTCTCCCGATGTGATATCGGTCGGGGGTACCAGCCTCACCTTCACTGCCGGAGGCGGCCTTGTTAGGGAAACAGCCTGGAGTGACGGTGGTGGTGGATGCAGCCGGTACGAGATCGCCAACGCCTATCAGTCGACCGGAAGTGTGAACTGTGGGGGCCGGCGCGCGACGCCCGACCTCGCCCTCGACGCCGACCCAAGATCGGGTGTATCGGTGTACGACAGCGTTCCCTACGAGGATGACCTCGGTTGGTTCACGATCGGCGGCACGAGCGCCGCGACTGTCATGGTGGCTGCAGAGTCGGCGGTGACCGGTGCCGACGTGAACGCTGCGTATGTCTACGCGAGCCCCGCAAACATCCCCTTCCGGGACATAACCGCGGGCAGCAACGGATACCCGGCTTTGCCCGGGTACAACCTAGCCACCGGACTCGGTTCCTGGTCCTACATCCCGGCGCCGAATGGACTAAATGCGATAGGTGCCTCTCCCGGTCTCACTCTCGGTGGGCTCGAGCACCATCTGCGTCACGGTGACCCGGTTGTGCCACAAGAAGACTGCAACGCGCCATCCGGCAACCTGGGCCGGGATGCGCAGATCGGGCTTGTTCCTCGACGGCACGGGTCATCGCCGAGCGATTCGAGGACGGCTGTTCGTGCCTGTAAGAGTCCTCGCGATGGATGGCACGAGCGATCGCGACTCTGACCCCCCCTTAAGCGGGCCCGAATAGGCCGCGCGGTGGACGCCCGGGACTCATCTACGAACTAGAGCCGTCGATGGTTGGATTCGCCCGAAACGATTACATCCACTCGCAGCCCGGAGCCGAGTGGCGAGCTACTGGACGATCCACAGATTGATGTCGGGATCGTTGAAGGAATAGAAGGACCTGTAGCTCGTGCGTTGGGATCGGGACCGGGCTGCCGCGCCTCAACTGGCGGCAGCCACTGCGACGAGGCGATCCGCCTTACCGAGCCCTCCACCAGCTGATACCGGACGAGCCCGAGGTGGAGCGCTTGCACCGATGCTGCTGCAGCATTCCCGCCGCCACGCCCGCGTCGGCCGCGACAGCCCAGAAGGACTTGACACATGCCGATAGCGGAATATATTGGACAAGTGGTCCGCTCTTCCACGACATGGAGTTAATCAACGCAGTTGCCGATATGAACGGTCGCGAATTACTCCACTCGGTTGCCGAGGTCGACAAGCCGTCGGGCGATCGTGAACACCCCTTCGATATCCAGGTTCTGATTTCAAACACACACGGATGCTCTGAGAGATAGGAGCGCCAGGTGCCGAGCGGAGGGCGCCGTCTGCTGTACGCCCTGGAACTGGAGCACGTTAGGCCGTTGCACGACCGGGTGGCCACCTACAAACAGGCGATGAACGACTCTCTGGCTGGATGGACGACGACCTCAAAGGGCCGAAACGACAAGGAGAATGGCATTGACACCTAATCGGCATGGGTCCGCGATCTTCGAATATCCGAGTGATCTCGAGATTGTCACCACTAGGAAATTCGACGCTCCGCTCGAACTCGTCTTCGACGTGTTGACGAAGCCGGAGCACGTGCGCAACTGGTTCGCTCCGTTTGAGAACAAGATGACGGTGTGCTCGATCGACCTACGCGTCGGCGGAAAGTACCACATGGTCTTCGTGACTGACGACGGAACCGAGTGCTCGTTTCGTGGAACCTATTTGGAGATCGAACGGCCGACCCGGATCGTCGACACGTGGCTGTTCGAAGGTTGGCCGGATGCGGAGGCGGTCGAGACGGTAGAGCTGCACGAGACTGACGCAGTGACGAAGGTGACGATGAACCTCGCCTTCCGAGACCAAGTTGGGCGTGACCACATGACAACGACCGACGGCCAAGAAGACAGCTGGGACAAGATGGAGGATTACTTGAGGTCACTCACGGATCCGGGTGGAACTGTCGATGGTACTTGAGGTTCGAGCCGGACCTCAACGGTTGTTCGACTGCGAGCCCGTCGCGGTTTCAGAATCCTGGCGACCCTCGCTGAGACGTCTCCCCCCCCTGGAAGCAAACACGGCCCGGAGCTCATCGTGAGCAGTCGCGCCCAGCAGTACTGGGACGACCCACGAGAGGCGCACCAGCTTTGAACCGTCCTCGAGTCCCACAAAGACCGCGTAACGAGCACTCAACGACGACGGGCTCGGGTCACTGACTGAAGTCAAGGTCCACGTCAAAAAGTGGGTCAGTCCCGTCGTTGGTCTTAGGTAGGGCCTACCGGAGGTTAGATCGCGCCAACATGGACCACCGGCACAATCGCGTAGCCGCTTCGCAAGATCCGGTGAGGCCGACCCGACGGTCAGGCCGAGCGGAGCGATCAGACAGCTGACGGTCTTGCAATGCACGCTCTCCACTCCGCCCCGGAGGACCGCGTAGAGCCATGAGTGGCTAATGCCGTACGACGTTCCGTCGATACGCTATGCACCAATTGGTTCGTGGAGCCGCATGACGGGAGACTCTCCCGTACGGCTCTGCGAGAGCGTGAAGGGAAGTACCCTGTGCCGCACACCTGAAAAGAAGATGAAAAACGAGTCTTGCAGTGCGAGCACTACGTCCTTCAACCGATGCACTGCGAGCTGGTGCCCGTGAGGCTTTATCGGTGGGTCAACCAGACCTTGCTGCGCTCGATCTATTGAGATGATGCTTCCACTGTTTCGCCCGATTGGCAGATCATGCTCCGATGAGCTGATCATCTGCACTCTCAACCGCCCAAGCGAGACGGAGAGCTGCCTTGACTCAGTCACACGGCAGACGCGCCTCCCGGGCATGGTTCGGATAGTCGACGCGAGCGAGGCGACCGACACCCGATTGGTGGTCGACCGCTATAGGACTGGGGCGCTTTCAGGGCGGTTGATCTACCAGGTCGCGAAGCCGGGACTGACAGCACAACGAAACGCGGCGATACGAGCGGGACGCTCCGAAGTCGTCCACTTCGTCGACGACGACACGGTCTTGGACCCGCATTACATCGAGTCGATACTCCGCGAATTCGCAGCCGACCTTGAGGGCACGGTTCTCGGCGTAGGCGGATTGATCACCAACTGCCATCGCCACCCGGTCTCTATGGCCAAACGTGTGTTTTTGCTCGATAGCCCGAGAGCAGGACGGGTGCTGCCCTCGGGACGAAACCCATTGGCCGTTGACGTGCAATCGGTGACCGAGGTCGACTGGCTGAGCGGTTGTTCCATGTCTTTTCGGCGTGAGGTGTTCGAGATGTTCTCGTTCAATGAGCAATTCGAGGGTTATGGCCTCGGCGAGGATGTGGACTTCTCTTACCGCGTCCGCCAAAGGGGTCGTCTGGTCCTGACGCCCGACGCAAGGATCGAGCACCTGGAGTCTCCCTTGAACCGCATGGCGATGCCTCAGTACACCTATGACGAAATCGTGAACCGGGCACGACGAGTTAGGGCTCGTACTGGTCGTCTCCGCATGCGCTGGTTCTGGTGGTCGGTGGTCGGAGATCTGTTGGCGCTCGGCCGTGCCTCCGTGCTCGACCGCTCGGGGGTGGCACGCACGCGACTACGCAAAGGTTTAGCGGCCGGTTGGACCGTTTTGCGCGGCGCAACTGCCAACGCTGAAGGCCAGGGTGGCCACTCGGCAGGCCCGCAGTAGCACCGTGCGGTCGCATATGCTCGATCGGATCCCAGCCCCGATCCTCAAGCGATCGTTGGCGTTCTTGTCTCGTTATTCAGACCGTCTGTGCCCGTATAGCCCATGATTGTCATGGCACGTCTGGGCTCACCCTATTTCGGCTAGCTCAGCGAAAGCCGCCCACGGTGACACCTGGAGCGCGCCTTCACCCGCGTCGCACACAGCAGGCAGACGCCTTTCATTCAGCTGCCGGACGCCAGACGCGCGGTACTTTATGCGGCACCCGTACGTCAGGAGTCGTGATGAGCCGGCGCCTCGGGATAGCGATTGGTGTCCGCGCTCTACCCTCGAGACGAAGCCATATTCCGCAGACAAAGTGAGAACCAAGAAGGACTTGAACATGGTCAGATGGGCCCGATGCGGATCGATTGCCTCGCCGCACCGCCGGGCTCCGCATGCGGCCTCGCCCCGAGCGCCTCAAGCTCAATGGCGATTGGCCGGTGGGCGGCGTAGGCACGACGAGGAAGGGCCGATCCCTCCGATTCGCTCAAACGAGGCGACGGCGGACGAAGAACCACAGCAGCCGTCCGCCGAACAGGAGGAGCAGCCCGATAACGATGATCAGCACGATCGAGAAGAGCACGATCCCGGAGTCGGCGAGCAGTCTCAACAGACCGCCTTCGACGTGCAGGACGGCCTGGTGCCATGCCTTGGAGATACCGCTAAGCGCTGGTGGCGAGGTGTGGGGAGCACGCAACACAGCGAGCGCGACGGTCAGGCTCGAGAAACTGACTTCGTTGGCAAGCACGCGTTGTTGTGCCTGGAGCTGTTGGATCTGGCTTTGCACCGACGTGATCTCGTTTTGGACCGAGAGCAAGGCTTGGATGGTGCCGGCCCTGGCGAACAGCGCTTCGAGCTGTGCTCGAGCGGCCTCTAGGGCGCTGACCTGGGCACCGAGGTCCGCCACCTGACCGGTCACGTCGGTCGCTCTCGTGCTCAGATGCCTCAAGGTGCCGAGTGACTCGGTCTCGCTCACCGTTCTTTGGAATGCCCGAGCAGGAACACCGAGAACCACGGTGCCACCACGACTCGAGCCCGCGAGGGCGACACTGGAGGTCGAGACGTACCCGCCGAGCGACGACGCGATCCTCTGCAGCTCGGCGACTACGTGCCCGAGCGCGCTCTTGTTTACGACGATCGAGAGCGTTCCGGTGGTGACGATCAATTGTGAGCCTGCCGACGCGGTGCTCTTCGCGGAAGGCGTGTCGTTCAAGTTTGTGGCACCCGCCACAACGCTCGCCCGAGGACCCGCCGCGTTCTGCATCGGCACTCCGGCGAGGGGAGCAGCGCTCAATCCGAATGCCGATTTTGAGGCCGCACGATGCACGAAACTCGGCGGCGAGGAGGGCGAAGACACCGTGACGGCGATGAGGACGGCGAGCACTGCCGCGGCGCCCAGCGCCGAGATCGCGAAGCCAAGTGGGTGCCTGCGGGCCTTGGCGATCGGTGACGCGACAGACGGGGAGCCGATCTCGACGCGGGCCGCCGCCAAGATGGCGTCGCCGCCTGTCGGTTCGGGGATTGACTCCGCCGCCTCGGTGATCAGTGCAAAGAACTCCCCGTCGGTGATCATTTCGCCTCCTCCCGGCTACTACTTGAGAATCCGAGCCCTAGGTGGGCGAGCCGTGGGTCGTGCGCAAGCAGCCGCTTTGCCTCGTGAAGCCGCGACTTCACAGTGCCCGGGCGTCTGCGGATCGCTGTCGCGATCTCCTTCTCGCTCAGACCGGCGTAGTAACGAAGCACGAGCGGCGCTCTTAGCCCTGAGGGAAGCGAAAGAATCGCTTGGCGCACGAGCGAGGCGCGGTCGCGTTGGTCAGCGATCTCGTCCGGTGTGGGATCGCTAGAGACGACCGCATCAAGAGCGTCCTGAGAAGCCCGCCTGCCGGCGTGTCGGGTCTCGGTTCGTGCCGAGGAATAGCAGGCGTTCACGATGACCCGGTAGATCCATGGGCGCAGTCCGTCTCCCTCCGGGAGGGCGTCTCGAAATCTCCAGAGACGCAGGAACGCTTCCTGGACGGCGTCGTCGACCTTCGCGGCGTCACCAAGCAGGAGCGTCGCTGTGCGGTACGCGGGCGCGTACCACCGCTGCAGGAGTTCGTCGAGCTCTCCGGGATTGGTGTCGGTCACCACGTCTCTAAAACGCTACGGCACCGCAGAAGGTTCGATCTCCCGCCTGAGCAGGCACGGCATGGTTCAGCAGCTTGGACCCCAGATTCGAGCGGTGCGACGAGCTCTCGAGCTCCCGAGCTGCCTGAGTGCCTTCGTGGCTGGGCTATCGGAATACTCAGCTTCGGTGTCGTATGAAGCGCGAACGCAGCCTTGTAGTATGTCGATACCGGAATATGCTGGGATTCGTGGCCCGATCTCCGACGACGTCGGACGTCTTCAACGCAATTGCCGACGTGCACCGTCGCGAAATCCTGGATGCTCTCATCATGGGCGAGAAGGCCGTCGGGGAAATTGTGAACGACCTCTCGATGTCCCAGCCTCAGGTCTCAAAGCATTTGCGGGTCCTCAGTGAAGTGGGCCTCGTCATGTGCCGGGCGGAGGGGCGTCGCCGGCTGTACCGCCTGGAACCAGCACGCCTTCGGCCGATCCGCGAGTGGTTGGCCAAGTACGAGCGGACGTGGAATGACCGACTGGATCGATTGGACGACTACCTCAAGGAGTTGCAGCAATAAGGGGGCTGCTGGACGCAATACCTGGTTCACTCGGTGGCAATCGGGTCGTCTTCGGTGTATCCCCGCATGAACGCCGATCAAGGAATTCGCCGAAGGCCTCTGGTACCTGTTCCTAACACCTTGGCAGCCAAGCTAAGCCATTCGGCGCGTGTTGGCTACCTCACTGGGCTTGGCTGGGACGGGGCCCCGCTGGGGACAACCGGGGATATCTAGCATGGCCGAGTGGGTTCGCCGTCTGGGTCGTCAAGTGCGGGGTCTCCGGAAGAGGACTGGCCGTACGGGGAGAGCACGGGCGGTCAAGCCCTCGCGGCGGCCTCGGTGCCGTCGGGAGGCATCTCCTCGCTGCGTCCCTTCCACTACAGGAACTACCTGCTGTTGTGGTCAGGCGGCATGGTCTCAGTCATTGGGTCCTGGATGCAGACGGTCGCCGTTGGAGCGCTGATCGTCGCCCACACGGGAAATGCCACCTGGGCTGTAGTGATCGCAGCGGGAGGCTTCCTACCCATCGGAGTGCTGTCGCCTCTCGGTGGGGCGCTCGCCGACCGCGTGCCCCGACGAGCTGCTCTCGTTGTGGGCAACTTGCTCGCTGGTGCCGTCGCCCTCGTCATTGCCCTGCTCGTCGCGACTGGTCGCGACAGTCCCGGAGTCCTGACCCTGCTCGTCACGCTCCAAGGCTGTGTCAGCGCCGTCATCGGACCGTTCCAACAAGCCATCCTCCCCGACCTCGTCCCGCCACCTGAGTTCCTCGCCGCCGTTTCGCTCAACTCCGCCCAGTTCAACCTTGGTCGGGTCGTGGGCCCTGCGCTTGCCGGCGTGACGATCGCGGCCTTCGGCTACCCGATTGCCTTCGTCGCCAACGCAGCCTCTTTCCTGGCGGTAGTCGTGGCTCTCTTCTTCGTTCACCTGTCGCCGCCACCAAGGCACGCCGACGAGACGGGGCTAATAGCCGCGCTCGGTTCCGGAGCCAGGGCGGCCTGGAGCGAGCCCGGTTGTCGGGCCGCGATAGGGACGATCGCCGTTGTCGGGCTCTTGGCGTCCCCGTTCATCGCTCTGGTACCGGTCATGGCCCATCGCCTCACCCACAGCGGGGCGCGGGGAATTGCCTCGGCGACCGGCCTTCTCACGACTGCCCAGGGCCTCGGCGCCGTCGCGGGCGCCCTTGCCATCAGCCCACTAGCTGTGCGGTTCGGGCGCGGAAGAGTGCTTGCCGGCAGTCTCGCGGCTCTCCCCCCGGCGCTTGTTCTCTACGGCATAGCCCCGTCACTGGTGCTATCCCTGCCGGCGCTGTTCCTCGTCGGCCTCGTGTACATAGGCGTGCTGTCCGGGCTTTCGACCGTCGTGCAGCTGCGGGCCCCGGCGGAACTGCGCGGGCGAGTGCTCAGCCTCTACCTGGTGGCACTAGGGGTCTCCTATCCGATCGGTTCTCTTGCCCAAGGCCCGCTCGCCGACACGTTCGGCCTCGCGTGGACGACCGCTGGTACCGCCATCGTCTTGGCATTCGTGCTCGTTACCGTGCGCCTCGTGCGACCAGGAGTGTTCCTGGCTCTGGCCGCTAGGGCATCAACCGAGCCAGAGATCGCGGGAGGATAAAGCTGCATCTAGAACCCCTCGAGGTCCTCCCTCAGCCCAAATGTCACGTTTCTCAGCGCCCGAAACGCCGAGGACTTATTCGGGTCACCTGCAGCGGTGCAGGAATAGGCGCCGAACGACACAAGTTGCTAATCGCATGACAAGGGCAGTGGTCGCGGCCGCGTTCGGTGGCCCCGAGGTTCTCACCGTCGTCGACGAGGCGGTCGCCCCACCCGGTCGAGGCCAAGTCCTGGTCGATATCCGCGCGGCTGGCACCAACCCGTATGACTACAAGGTCTACAGCGGTGCCTACGGCCACGATCCGTCCCGGCTGCCGATTCACATCGGAATGGAGGCAGCTGGCACGGTAAGCGCTGTCGGGGATGGCGCTGAGGGACCAGCTGGTCCAATCCACCCCGGGGATGCGGTCATCGCTTACCCAGCCCACGGCGCCTACGCCTCCGAGGTCGTCGTCCCAGCCTCGAGCGTGGTGCCGAAACCGTCGAAACTGTCGTTCGAGGAAGCCGCCGGGCTCCTCCTGACCGGTTGCACCGCCGTGCACGCGCTCAAGGTGACCCACATCGGCCGCGGTGACGTCGTTGTGATACACGGAGCGGGCGGAGGCGTCGGGCTCATGGCAGTCCAGCTCGCAGTCAATGCCGGTGCCCGGGTGATCGGCACGGCGGCCGAGGCCAGCCACGCCGACCTGCGCCAGCTTGGCGCGGAGCCGGTCGCCTACGGAGATGGGCTCCTGGGGCGTATCCGCTCCGTCGCTCCGGAAGGCGTGAACGCCGCGATCGATACCGTTGGGAGCGACGAGGCGATCGATGCGTCCATCGCCCTGGTGAGCGATCGCGGCCGGATCGTCACCATCGCCGCCTTCGAGCGTGGCGTTGAGCTGGGCCTCAAGGTAATCGGAGCAGGCCCAGGCGCTGATCCCGGCACGGAGATCCGCTCAGCGGCTCGAATGGAGCTCGTACGCCTGTGCGACGCCGGCAAGCTCAAGGTCAAGGTGGTAGGTACCTACCCGCTGGTCGAAGCCTCAAAAGCACATCGAGAACTGATGGCGGGTCACACCCACGGCAAGATCGTGCTCGTGCCCTAGGTCGGCTGGTCGGCCCACTCTTTTGTTCGACTACCCGGCTCCTCGCTGTGGCTGCCGGTCGGCCTCAACAGCCTGAGGGCCTTACCTGACCGCCCAAGAGCAGGAGCGAAGCACCTCGTGGAGCGGACATTACGCGGTTGGAGGCCCACGGTGACCGAGCGGGTCTCCGATGTTGTCGCGGCCGCTCTGACGCTCAACGCCCTCGTTGGGCACATCCGCCCACCAGTGTGCGGACCAGCTCGCAGGGATTGATGCCATAGCCATAGATCCAGCTTGACGAGGACCCTTCGACCAGTTCAGGCTGCCTAGCCATAGCTCCACGCCTCGCCGAGACAATAGTTGACTCCTCAAGTCAACTACTTTGGAGGTACTCGCCCGGGCGAGCTCAAGAAAGGTGGGTTTGGTGATGGAAGTCAACGACAACAGCAACGGAATCGACCATGAACGGCTCGATGCCCTCCGGCGGGATCGGGGCCCCATCGGGGAGCACATCATCGATGAGTTCGTCGGCGGGAGATTGACAAGAAGGGACTTTCTCCGACGCGGCACAGCGGTTGGCCTGTCGATGCCTCTGCTCGGAGCCATCATGAAGTCCGTCGGCTCGCCCACGATGAGAAGGACGACTCTCCTCCCCGCGAACAAGGCCAAGGCGGGCGCCACGATCCGAGCGGGAATCCTCGTACCCACATCTGGCATCAACCCGATAACGATCGCCGACGCGGGTGGGCTCGAGCTCCTGGGCAACGTGGGCGAGTTCCTCGTCCTTGCGGATCAACAGCTCAAGTATCAGCCGTGGCTGGCAACAAGCTGGACGCCGAATGCCGACGCAACGGTGTGGACCTTCAAGATCCGCCAAGGAGTCAAGTTCAACGACGGAACTCCGATGACGGTCGACGACGTCGTTTACAGCTTCAAGAGCCAGTGCAACCCAAAGAGCGGCGCAACGGCCCTCACGGTCTTCTCGGGCACCTTGCTCCCCGACGGCGTGGTGAAGGTGGACGACACGACTGTCGCCTTCCACCTGGAGTCGCCGAACGCCTCATTCCTCGACGCTGTCTCCTCGGACAACTACAACATGGTCATAGTCCCCAACGGTTACGACTACGCCGACTACCAGAAGCAGTTTGTCGGCACGGGTCACTTCATGATGTCCAGCTACACGCCAGAAGTCGGCGCCGTCTTCGTACGCAACCCCCACTACTGGGGCAAAGCGGCCCTGCCGGCTCAGATCCAGTGGAACTTCTACGGCAGCGAGACTCCGATGGCGGCCGCCCTCGAGGCCAGAGCGATCGACTGCCTCGACCAGTTTTCCGTGGCCGTCAGCCCTCAGCTGTTGGACGGGAGCTACAGCGTCATCAAGCTCCGCTCCTCAGCCCACCGAGAGCTCTCCATGCGCTGCGACATCGCGCCTTTCACGAACAAGTACGTTCGCCAGGCGCTCGCCTTGACGCTGGACCGTCCCGCTCTGATCACGTCTCTTTTCAAGGGATACGCAGACATCGGCAACGACAGCCCGTTTGCTCCCGTCTTCCCCACGACCGTCGGCGCACCCTCGGTGCCCCGAGCGCGCAATGAATCTGAAATTGGCCAAGGAGTTGTTGGCAAAAGGTGGAGTGGCGAGGGGATTCAAGACTCCCCTGCTCACGGAGAATCTGCAGGAGATGCCCGAGCTCGGCGAGTACGTGAAGTCGTCAGCAGCCAAGATCGGCGTGACCATTGACCTAACGGTCGAGACCTCGACCAAGTACTACGGCTCGGCGGCCTTTGGGAGCTCAGACTGGCTCGACGGCGAAATGAGCATGGTTGACTACGGAGCCCGGTCCGTGCCGAACGTCTTCCTCGAAGCGCCGTTGCAGACGATCAACTCCAAGACCGGCTCAGGCGCGTGGAATGCCGCCCGCTTCAACGACCCGACATACGACAGCCTCTCCCAGCAGTACGCCGCCGCCGTTGACCTCTCCAGCCAGCGCCGCATCGCCAAGAAGATCGAGGACCTCCTCTTGGACCAGACGCCGATCATCTACCCCTACTTCTACAACTACCTGACAGCTACCCAGAAGAACGTCACTGGCGTATACCCGACTGCGATCAGCCAGCTCTTCCTCTGGAACGCCAGCCTGAGCTAAGACGACCAACGCGACCCGGTCTTCCCCGGCCGACTGCTCAAGGGCAGCTGGCCGGGGATGACCTTTGCCTGATCTGTGTCCGCTACGGCTTTGTCGTCGACAGAGTGATCGTGCCGGTGGGGATGCTGCTCGGGAGCCCGACAGTGGCGTTGGACACCAGAGTCAGAGGCCACGAGTCTTGGTCCGGGAACCCACCCTCGCAGGCCGGCGAGTTTCCGGCATTGTAGGCACCCGGAAAGTCTCCGCTCACGCCCGGATTCTCCGACGAGGTGCTGCTGACAACTGCGAAGCCCTGGGGAGTCCAGAAGACCTGCTTGGGATTCATGTAGTCACCCACCTCGTCATTCCCGTCGTTCAACCAGATCGGCCCAGAGCTGCACGTGGAAGACGCCGTGTAGTAGACGTACTCGGGGTCACCGACGGTGCCGTTGAATTCGAGCTCGACCTGGTAGCCGGTTGAGGTCTCGACCTCGACAACGTCCTCGGAGTCCCCGATCACCGTGCCGAGGTCGGCGTCGGCACTGTCCCAAGCCTGCAATGACGTTGCGTTCGTCCCGGCCGGGCCCTGGGGGCCAGTTGCGCCCTGGGGGCCAGTTGCGCCCTGGGGGCCAGTTGCGCCCTGGGGGCCGGTTGCTCCCTGGGGGCCGGTTGCGCCCTGGGGACCAGTTGCGCCCTGGGGGCCAGTTGCTCCCTGGGGGCCCACCGGTCCCGGGCTGCCTTGTGGTCCCTGCGCCCCGGCTACACCATCAGCCCCGTTGCAGGCATAGGTCACGTTGCCGTCGCCGTCGGTGACCTGGATCCCTCCGTTCGGGCAGTTGGCGTTGCCGGACGCCAGGGCGGCAACGGTGGCACCTGTGCCGGGCGATCCTGCAACACCCTGTGGTCCCTGTGCGCCGTCGGAGCCGTTGCAGGCATAACTCACGTCGCCGTCTCCATCGGTGACCTGGAGACCACCGTTTGGACAGTTGGCGTCGCCGCTGTCCAAAGTCGTAACGGTGGCACCAGTTCCCGCCTCCCCAGTATCGCCTTGCGCGCCCTGCGGCCCAGTCGCTCCCATAGCACCCGTGAGCCCAGGAAGGCCCTGTTGCCCTGTCGCTCCTGTCGGTCCTTTAGGCCCCTCCGGTCCTACTGGTCCTTTAGGACCAGTTTCCATCCAGGTGATCGTCTTGTCCTTTCCGACGCAGCTTGGGGAGCTCTTCATGTTGACGTTGTAGAGGACTCCTCCGCTACTGCTCAGACAGGCGTAGTAGCTGGTTGCACGCGTCTTGGCAGAAGCGACCGCCGTGACGACAGTTCCACCCAAGACGAGCGCGGCCACAACCGTGCCGGCAACGAGCCGTTTCTTGAGATGCACATCTCCCCCTTTTGACCGCGGAAGAGCTCTCCCCCGCAACTCGCTGGCGACCAAAAAAGACGTCGCCGACTGAGACGTGTTGGATCATCGGCAGGCAGGTTCCACGACTTGAACACGATGACATCGCACGTTCGCCATCTCGGGCGTCCGCGCACAGGACTGGGGAGAACGCCCACCTGTGTGACAGTTCACACTTGCCAGAGTCCGTTCAGCCTGGCACGTCGGCCCGTACGGCGGGCGCGAACCGAGACCTGCTCAGAAGTGCTCTATGACCATCCGTGTACCTTCACCGCTGCGGATCAGTCCTTCCCCTACTGCCCAGCAGTCCTTTGGCGAAGGACAAGCAACGCCAGAAAGCGTCCTGAAGCCGTAGAGGGGACTGGGGCTGGGTTCCCGCATCCATGCGGACCCGTCCCAACCCTCGGTGAGAACCATGGCATTGTCCTCACCCGAGCCACGTGAGCCGACAGTCTGACATGCGGTCTGGTTTGCGCAGGCCACCGCCATGAGCTCGGGGTAGTCGCCGGGACCTCCCGACGGGCTATCGACGAGGGTGAGGGAGCTCCCGTTCCAGCGCTCGACGAGCGGGTGGATCGGGATGATGCCCGAGCCCTTGCCGACGGTCTGGCCAACCACCCAGCAGGCCGGTCGCGAACCAGCCTGTGGACAGCCGACGCCGGCCAGAGAACCACCGCCAGCGCGCGCTCTCCACCGACTGCCAGGCGGCTCCAGGCGTGGCCGTTCCAGCGCTCGGCCAGCGCCGATCCGGCACCGTGCTTGGGGGTAATGAACCCCACGAGCAGGCAGTCGTCCACGGACTCGCAGCCCAGGCCGTTCACCTGCACGAAGGATGCCGAGACGGTTGCGGGCTTGACGTAGTGCCATCTGCCGCCGACGAGGTGGAAGGTAATTGCCGCTCTGAAGTCCCTCGAGGAACCGGCCGCCCAGCACTGGTCCTCAGCGGGCTCACAACTGACAGCGGCCAGCTCTCCTTGTGGCGCTGGGGTGCCTACTGCTCTCCAGCCCCCACTGCCTGCGTAATGCTCGAGAAGATTGCCCGGGTGCGCTCCGCTACGCATGCCAACAGCCCAGCAGTCCGCCGAGGACAGACAGCTCACTGCGGAAAGCTCATCCAAGGTACCTTTCTGGGCGCGCGCGGGCTGCGACCGGAACCCAGCGGCCGCCCACGAAGTGCTCGATGAGCGCCGGCCCGGTGCTTGAGGAGGAAGTCTTAAAGCGGTCGCCGACCGCCCAACAGTCGCTTGTCGTCAAACAGGTGACGCCAGCGAGCGAGGTGATCGACGCCCCCGGCACACCGGGCGTGCTGGCCGACCAGGTTGGCCCCGACGCTTGGCGTCGAGTCCCGGCGGACGCCGGCACTGAGATGACGAGACCTCCAGCAACGACGCTGGCAGCAACAACACTGGCAGCGACAGCGATGACGGAGCGGAAGCGGGACACTTTGAACATGGCGTCCAAGATAAAGCCACCGAGGGACGTGACAGCGTTTCGCATCCGCTCGCTAGGCCCAGGAGTATTGGCGGTGTCGGCGAACTAGGCCGGGCGGCCGACAACGGACAAGTCGCTCGAGGGCAGTACCGGCCCGCGCCGATCACCCGACAAGCGTCACTAACCTGCCTCAAGTGACAGGTGCGAATGAGCTCGAGTCCAGCGCCATGGCCGCCGATACGACCCGGCGTAGCGACGCCCAGGGGGCTGTCAGAGCCACATCGGTCGTTGCGACCTCGCTGCGCCCCGACTCTCCGGAGAAGCGGCCTCTACTCGGCGAAGCGCAGCTGACAGCCTTCCGCCGATACGGCTCCGAGGTCGAGGTGGGGGTCGGAGACATCCTCTTCTCGGACGGTGACGCCGAGTACGACCTGATCGTGATCCTCGAGGGCAGGGTCGAGATCGTCGACCAGCTCGGTACGCCCAACGAAAGCCTGGTAATCGATTACGGCCCCCGCGAGTTCCTTGGAGAGATAAGCCTGCTCACGGGCCAGCACGTGTTCTTGGCAGCCAAGGTGAGCCAGCCGGGGCGCGTCCTTCGCGTACCCGCCGAGCAGGTGCGAGTGATCATGGCCCAGGAACCCGACCTGAGTGAGATCCTCCTGCGGAGTTTCCTTGTCCGCCACGCCCGCTTGACTCAGCGTGGCTCGGGTCTCACACTCGTCGGATCGCGCTTTGATGTCAACACCCGCAAGCTGCTTGAGGTGCTCGCCCGCAATCGCCTCTCTTTTCGCTGGCTGGAGTTGGAGGGCTCACCCGAGGCCGAGGCGACGATCCGCCAGCTTGAGGTCCCCCCTTCGGATCTGCCGATCGTTGTGGCGTCAGGAGGCTCACTGCTGCGCAATCCCGACTCACACGAACTTCTGCGCGCCCTCGGCCTAGCGGCCCCACCCGAACACGACGGCTCCGAGGTCTGCGACCTCCTTGTAGTCGGTGCCGGACCGGCTGGGCTCTCGGCTGCGGTCTATGGCGCGTCAGAAGGGATGGCGACAACACTCGCCGAGGACACCGCCCTCGGCGGCCAAGCTGGCACGTCATCACGCATCGAGAATTACCTGGGTTTCCCTGCCGGCCTGTCCGGTGAGGAGCTGACAACGCGAGGCGTCCTGCAAGCTCAAAAGTTCGGTGTTCGCATCGCGCTCGGGGCCAAGGCGGTCGGCCTGAGCTCTGGCGACAACTTGCACCGCGTTAGTTTCGAGGGCGGCGCGGTCGTCACAGCGAAGTCGGTGATCCTCGCCACCGGTGCTCACTACAACCGTCTCGACCTGGACCGGCTCGCCGAGTTTGAGGGAGTGGGGGTTTACTATGCCGCTACCCAGATGGAGGCTCTGGCTTGTGCCGGCAAGCCCGTGGTCATCGTGGGAGGGGGTAACTCCGCCGGCCAGGCGGCGTTGTTCCTCGCCCGCAGTTGCGCCCACGTCCAGCTGGTGATCCGCGGCGAGAGCCTGGCCGTATCAATGTCGCGCTACCTGATCGACCAGATCGAGCGCACCGAGGTGGTCACCGTCACGAGTTCCACCGAGGTAGTGGGCCTTCTCGGAGAGGAGGACCTGCGAGCTGTCACGCTCCGGGACAACAGGACAGGGAAGACCTATGTTCAGCCTCTTTGTGGGCTTTTCGTGTTCATCGGCGCCCGACCGAGCACCCAGTGGCTCGATGGTCAGCTCGCCCAGGATGAAGACGGGTTCTTGCTCACAGGCGCCGACATCCCCTTGGGGGCGCTGGAGTGCCAGAGCCAGCCACCTCTCCTCCTCGAGACCAGCCGGCCGGGAGTGTTCTGCGTCGGCGACGTCCGCAGCCGCTCGATAAAGCGCGTCGCGACGGCGATCGGGGAGGGCTCAATGGCCGTCCGGCTTGTTTTCGACCGCGCGCAGAACCCACCCGTGCCGACCATCAATCAGCTGGTCCGTAGCTGACGGGTCGACTCTGGCGACGCTCACGAGACGACCAGGCCGTCACCAAGCACGCACGGAACCAGCGGTTATTGGCCAGCGAGCCCGAAAAGCGTGCGCGGCAGCCTTGTCGATGCCCTCGTGCAGACATGAGCCCTTCTAAACGACGTCGGGACGGCTGATCGCCGGAGACCGGCTACAAATGTCAGCGGCTATCAGGCAGATCAGCCGAGGTCATTAGCGCATGTGCCCCCGTCGCTGTCGCTGTTGGAGCCGTCGGGGCAGGTGGTGTTCGACCAGGTGGCACCCGTGAGGTCGGCACCACCGAGGTGCGCTCCCCCCATGTAGGCGCCTGTGAAGTTCGCCCCAGCCAGATCGCTCCAGCTCAACACGGCAGTGCCGAGGCTTGCATCAGCCAGGTTGGCGTCAGTCAGGTCTGCTCCGATCAAAGAGGCCCCGGTCAGGTCGGCCTTGTTCAAAACCGCCCCGGTCAGGTTGGCACCGTCCAGGACGGTACCGGCTAGCTCGGCGCTCGTGAAGGTGCAGTCTGCAAGATCGATCCCGGGATAGGGACTCGCCGAGCAGCTGTAGGCGATCCCGGCGGGCCCGGCGGGCCCTTTTGCCCCTGGGGTTCCCGCCGGCCCGATAGCGCCCGTGGCCCCACGTGGTCCCTGAGGACCCCGCACGCCCCGAAGGCCCTGCGGGCCGGTCGAGTCCCCAGGAGATTGTCCTTGATCCCCCTGGGCAGCTCGGTACCTTGGTCCCCACCCTGGACAGGTCTCCCGCTGCAGACAGGCAGGCTCTGTACGTTGTGCTGGAGCCGCTTGCCGCTGCTATTTGGACAGCCCCCACTGTTGCAGCTCCGGACAAGAATGCCGCCCCCAACGCTGCCGCCAGCCCAACACGGCTCTTTCGAACTCTGCGAGCGCTCATTGTCATTCCTCTTTCTCGGTGCTACCTCTCCATGCCGACGAGATGTTCTCCTTCGAAGCTACGCACGATAGCCACACCGCGGGGCCGCGGCCCTGCGTTCATCGGCCCGCGGTGTGGCGACGTCTGCTGTAGACGTGCAAGGGGCGCAGAGCCAAGACCTGCGAAGGCCACCGGTCGGTCGCAAGCACAAACAGGCCGATGTGTCGTCTCGCATGCACCAGTCAAACCGCTCAGCCGGTATTGCGAAGTCCTGCGGCCACAGCGTTTACGGTGATGAGCAGAGCGCGGCGCAGCTCGGGTTCCTCCGAGCCGGAGCGGTGCCTGCCAAGAAGCTCAACCTGGAGGTAGTGCACGGGTCGGAGATAGTCCGCCGCGCACGGCAAGGGTGCGCTGTAGAAGTGGCCTCGCCGCGATCAGGCTGGGCTCACCGGTGAGCTTGAGAACCTCGACGACAGTTCGGTCGTGCTCCGCGACGATCTCATGGAAGATTTCGTGCAACGCGGGCTCGACGAGGGAATGGACGTAAATCCGGGCGATGTCCATGTCGGTCTTGGCGAGGGTCATCTCGACATTGCCAATGAAGGTTCTAAAGAAGGGCCACTGGGCGTACATCTCCTCCAGAGCCAGGCCGGCGCCGCGGTCGCGTGCTGCTGCCAAGCCCGACCCGACACCGAACCATCCCGGGATGATCTGACGCGACTGGGTCCAACCGAACACCCATGGGATAGCCCGAAGCGCTGCCATGTCGGTGCCCGACTCGGGGCGGTAGGCAGGACGTGAACCGAGGTTCAAATCGCTCAGCTCGGCAACCGGAGTCGACGACATGAAGTACTGCGCCAGGCCACTGTTGCCCAATAACCGGCGGTATGTGCTCTCGGCAACAGAAGAGACCCCGTCCATGACCTCGAACCAGCGCTGGGAGGCGGTGCCGGGCGCTTGGCGCGCGAGGCTCGACTCGATGACGGCTGCCAGCGCGGCCTCGAGATTCTCCCTTGCCAGCTCCGCGAGGTTGTACTTGTCGGAGATGACCTCCCCCTGTTCGGTCAGCTTCAAGAAGCTCCCGACCGTGCCCTCCGGCTGGGCGAGGATCGCTTCGGCGGAAGGTCCACCGCCCCGGCCGACCGTGCCTCCCCGGCCATGAAAGAGCCGGAGGGCGACGCCATGACGATGTGCGACGTCACGAAGCACACCTTGCGCCTTGTAGATCTCCCACTGCGAGGTCGTTATGCCGGCGTCCTTGTTCGAGTCGGAGTAACCCAACATGACCTCTTGCACATCTCCCCGCGCAGCCACCACGGCGCGGTAGCTCGGATCAGACAAGAGCGCGTCGAGCAGGGCCCCCGAGGCGCGTAGCTCGGCCACCCGCTCGAAAAGGGGCACGATCCCGATGCGAGCCGAACTCCGGCGAGGGTCAATGAGCCCGGCCTCGCGGGCGAGCACGACAACGGCGAGGACATCGTCGACGCCTTGTGTCATGGAAATGACGTAGCTCTCGATGACTCCTTCGCCGAAACGGTCAAGGGCCGCGGCGACCGACTCGAAAGTGTCGTAGGTCGTGGCAGCTCTCGGCGAGAGCGCGAAGCGGGAGACTCCGAGTGGCCGGGCGCCAGCAAGCTCGGCGCTCAGCAGAGCGCTCCGTTCGCGGCGGTGCAGCTCTCTGTAGGGCTTGTCGAGCTCTCCGAGGCGGTCGAAGACCTCGCCCAGAACCTTGTGGTGCGCCTCGGCGTTCTCGCGGACATCGAGTGTCGCCACGTGGAAGCCGAAGGTGCGGACGAGACGCCCGATACGACGGACGAGCCCGTCGGCGATCGACTCGCCCTTGTTGGCTGCGAGCGAGTCGCGAACGAGACGGATCTCATCGATTAGGGCGTCAACGTCGGCGTAGTCTTCGCCGGGGACATGGGCGGTACCGGCGGCCATGCGAGAGCGTGTGTTGACGAGTCTCTGACGGATGTAGGAGCACTTAAGGCGGTACGGTTCCTCTGCGTTGAGGATCATGTAACGCTCGTAGACCTCCGGAAGCACCTTGCGGTCCGCCTCGAGACTCGCCCTTAAGTCCCCCGAGATCTCGACGATTGCGGTCGAGTTCGATAGGGCCTGAGTCAGTTGCTCGACGAGGCCCATGAGCTTGCGGAACCCCAGCTCGTGCTGGATGAGAAGGACGTGGGTCGTGACGGCCGGGGTCACCGACGGGTTGCCGTCGCGGTCTCCGCCGACCCAGGAGCCGAAGCGGAGAGTGGAAGCCGAGAACTCCAAGGCGATGTTGTGCCGGGCCAGCTCGTCGTCGAGGTCTTCCAAGAGCGTTGGCACGGCGTTGTCGTAGAGCTGGGACAGGTAGTAGAGGATGTTCTGGGCTTCGTCCTCGGGCCGCAGTCGCCCGATTCGGATCTCGCTCGTCTGCCACAAGAGCAGGATCGTCTCCCGCAGTCGCCGGACGATCCGCCTCTCTTCGCCAGGAGTAGGGCCAGCGTCGAGGCCTTGGACGAGGTGAGCCACCTCGAGCAGCTTGGAAAGCACGGAGCGGCGCGCTGACTCGGTCGGGTGGGCGGTGAACACGGGCCGGAACTCGAGGCCCCCGAGAGCCGCGCCGAGGCCGTCGACATCGCTGCGCTGATCGACAACACGATCGAGAGTGTGACGAAGCCAGGTCCGCTCCGCCCTTCTGTCGCGGCCTAGCTCAGCGGCCCGGTGGACCTGTTCAGTTACGTTGGCGAGCTGGAAGTAGGCAGCAAAAGCGCGGGCGAGCAGCAGCGCCGTCCCCGTCGGGACACCCGGAAGCTGTTGGGCGAGCCCACCACCTCGCGCCTCATCGCCTTGTGCTCGACCGGGCTTGGCGATCTCGCGGACCTGTCCGACGAGATCTAGGAAATCCGCTCCTTCGGCGCGGGCTAGCTCATCGCCGAGAAGCGACGCGACGAGACGAATGTCTCTTCGCAGGGCGGCATGGCGCTCCTCGGTTGGGGCAGCGTCATAAGAGGTGATCGGGTCGCGCACGTAGTTGGGGACATTGGGCCACTCCCCCGTCTCTTGCGCCACGGACGGATCGTACAGACTGTGCGGGCAGGTCACGCAGACCGCTCTGTCGTTAGCTTCGCGAGCGACCGCAGTTAGCGCCGGATCGCCAAGGCAGGCCAACGACGGTCCTGCGGCCGTGGACAACGGCGCCTCAACTGGCCAGGTGTGCCTCTAAGGTGATCTCGGGAACGGCGGCAAGAGCTTTGCTCACAGGGCAGCCGGCCTTGGCCGCAGCCGCGTGCTCCTGGAAGGCGGCGTCCTCGATGCCAGGCACATGGCCCACCGTGACAAGCTCAATCTTGGTGATGGTGGCGGCGCCATCGACGAGGCGCAAGGTGACAGTTGCATCTGTTCGCACAGACTCGGGTGGGGTACCTGCCGTGGCGAGAATGTTGGACAGCGCCATCGAGAAGCAGGACGCGTGCGCCGCCGCTATCAGCTGCTCGGGGTTGGCGCCGGGACCGTCCTCGAAGCGTGACTTGAAGGAATAATCGCCACTAATGGTGTCGCCCGCGGTGAAGGTGCCGTTGCCGGTGGCCAGGTCACCCTTCCACTCCGCGCTTGCTCTTGCCGGCATGTCTGCCTCCTTCTCTTTGGGCTTTCCCAGAACGGTGAAAGTCGGATGTTAATAAGGAGCGCCGGGATCTCATTTCAAGAGACTGGCGAGCACGTTGATGGTAAGGCCGATCATGACTGCGCCGAAGAGGAACGACAAGAGCGCGTGGCGAAGAGCCAGGCGGCGGATCCGTTTGGAGCTGATGTTGGTGTCGGAGACCTGAAAGGTGAGTCCGATGGTGAAAGCGACATAGGCGAAGTCGAGGTAGGCCGGCGGCTCATCCTCGTTGAAGTTGATCCTCCGGGCACCGCTGGCGTGTAGTAGGCCCGTGCGTAGCGAAGTGTGAAAACAGTGTGCACGCACCCCCACGACAGCGCCACGCTCACCACGCCCAGACCGATCAGGAGCGCCTTGCCACCGCCGGCGGTGTTGGCAGCCTTCAACAGAGCCAGCCCAACGGCTCCGAGGCAGGCGAGACCGGCTCCGATGATCACGACGTCGGCAAGGGCGGCGCTCGGGTCCTCCCGAACGGCGGCTTTGGCCGTTGCGTGCTCGTCGAGGTTCCCGATCGTCGACCATACCCATGCCAGGAACACGACCGCGGCCGAGTCCCAGCCAAGCAGGGGGGCTGCCTGCCACGGAACGACGACAGAGCTGGCCGGCCCCACGATGCCGCCAGCTACGCCAGCCACCGCGACGCGAGTCGCGGCTCTGCCAAGGAGAAGAGGTCTTTCGCCAGTTGAGCGATGGCGAGAGGACGGCCGTCTCGCCCCTTCCTCGCGCCCGAGCTCGGTCGCTACCAACCCAGTGCCGCCGCGGCGTTGGACACCTGGTAGGTGTGCCCATTAGTCGAGTCTGCGAAACCGTGCGGAGTGCCCCGTCCCTCCAGTGACTCTCAGCCGGCTCCCAGCCAACTATCAGCGCGCGACCTGAGAAGCCTGCGACGATGGTCTCGCCGACAACGAAAAGCGAGGTGTGCCGTGCCGAAGGGGACCAGCTCTGCAGCGAGGATTCTCGTCGTCGATGACGAGGCGTCCATTGTCGACTCTGTGGCGACGGTCCTTCGCTACGAGGGATTCGACGTCGATGTCGCGAGTTCCGGACGAGCTGCCCTGCAAATGGCACAGGAGACCGCTTTCGACCTCGTCGTGCTCGACGTAATGCTCCCCGACCTTGATGGTCTCGAGGTGACACGACGCATTCGCGCGGACGGGCTCGACATACCTGTCCTGTTCTTGACCGCGAAGAGCGAGGTCGAAGATCGCGTTGCCGGACTGACGGTCGGGGGGGACGACTATGTCTCAAAGCCCTTCTCGCTTATCGAGATAATCGCGAGAGTCAAGGCGATCCTGCGGCGCCGCCAGCCAGCCGACGACGACCGCCGCCTGCGCTTCGCCGACATAGTCATGGACGAGGACAGCCACGAGGTCTGGCGTTCGGGCAGCCCAGTGCGCCTGACGGCTACCGAGTTCAACCTACTCAGGCTTTTCTTGTTGAATCCGCGCCGTGTCTTGTCGAAGGACCAGATAATCGACCACGTCTGGCACTACGACTTCGGAGGCAACCAGAACATCGTAGAGACCTACGTCCGCTACCTGCGCAAGAAGCTCGACGCCTTCGGGCCGCCTTTGATACACACCATCAGGCTCGTGGGCTATGTCATGCGCGAGGGTCGATGAGAGGTCAGCTGTCGCTTCGCACCCGCCTGATCCTCGCCGTCGGAGCTGCCGCGCTTGTGGCTCTCGTCGTCGCGGATGGGTCCGTGTACGCCTCGCTCAAGTCCTACCTCTACGGCCAAGCGGACTCGACCCTGCAGGTCTCACACGTCGCCGTCGAACAAGCTGCAACCGGGCCAAGCGGCGAGAGCAACCCGGGCTCGGGGCCACAGCCGCCAGGACAAGGGCCGGGCAGCTCCTACTTCTGCGCAGTTGGCCGCGAGAGCGCACCTGGGATGTTCATCGAGGTCCGCACGATTGCCAACGCCGTCGTCAGCGGCGAAGCCTGCCCCGCCTTCATCCCCGGCAAAGTCTCCTACTCTCCGAAGCTGCCCGCTGTGATCACCGGGTTCACCCTGACAGCGGCCGATCCGGACGAGCCGGTTGTCTACTTCACCGTGCCCTCGACTGTCGCAGGTGGGCCGCCGTTTCGCGTGCGGGCTTCCAAGCTGCGCACCGGTGGCATTCTCATCGTGGCTGATCCCATCGGCAGTATCTCGAACACGCTCGAACAGCTCCTCGTCCTCGAGCTGCTCGTCACCGGTGGTGCCCTGATTGTCGCGGTCCTGCTCGGGCTGTGGCTAGTCAGGGTGGGGCTGCGCCCGCTCCGAGACGTCGTCAGGACCGCCGAAGCGATCTCGGCCGGCGATCTCATGCACCGCGTCCCGAACGCCAATTTCGCGGACGGAGGTCGGCCACGTGGCGAGTGCCCTCAACGTGATGCTGGAGCGGATCCAGGCCGCCTTCTCAGAACTGCAGCTCTCGGAGAACCGGCTGCGTCGATTCGTCTCCGATGCCTCCCACGAGCTTCGCACGCCGATTGCAGCAGTGTCCGCCTACGCCCAGCTGTTCAAACAGGGCGCCGCCAAAAACGAGGATGACCTCCCCCGTGTGATGGACGGCATCGAACGCGAGACGGCGCGGATGGGCCGCCTCGTCGAGGACCTGCTCCTCCTGGCCCGACTCGACGAGCAGCACCCGTTCGAAATGGAGCCGGTCGAGCTCGCCGGACTTGCCGCGGAAGCTGTCGAGACCGCCCGCACGGTCGGACCCGAATGGCCGATCAGCTTTGTGGCCAGCGGGCCGGTCGAGGTCATGGGCGACTGGGGCGCGCTCCGACAGGTCGTGGACAATCTCCTCGGGAACGTGCGCGCCCACACTCCTGCGGGGACTGCCGCCCAGGTATCGGTCAGGCGCTCGGGCCAAAATGCCGTTATAGAGGTGGCCGACGAGGGACCCGGGATCAGCGAGCAACAGGCATCGGTCGTCTTTGAGAGGTTCTTTCGCGCGGATCGGTCGCGCTCGCGCGAGACCGGTGGCGCGGGCCTAGGCCTGGCGATAGTTGCGACCATCGTGCGGGCCCACGGCGGCGAGGCGACTGCCGTCGCGGCACCGGGCCGAGGTGCGTTGTTCCGGGTCGTGCTGCCGGTGATCGACACTCCGGCGACAAGCGGCGAGGGCAAAGAGGGCACCTAAGGCGGCCGCTCACGACGATCGGCGGGCCTTGTGAGTGTGGAATACGAAGGCTTTGAACATTACGAAACGCCCGAAGGCGGCGACCGCGTTGCCGCACAGCAAGCCCGCAAGCTCGGCCAGCAAGGACCGTGGATCGATGGCCATGGCGATGGCGAGGCACCACGTCGTAAGGACGACCGAGATGCAAAGGGCCAGAGTTCCTCCTGCGGCACGCTCCCAGACCGGACTTCGGCGGCTCAAACGTGAAGGTCCTGGTCACGAGGTCGCGCTATTGCAGTTTTTGCCCTACAACCTGTGATCGTGTGTGGCTCAGGCGATCTGTGAGCGCCAGGCGGAGGTCTCGACACCGAAGGCGGTGAGGATGCTCGCCTGCAACGGGTTGGGCCGAGTGACGACGTGTCGCTCTTCGCCGTTTGAGTCGACAAAACGGATCATGCGGATGCGTTCGAGCTCACGAAGGGCCCGGCGCGCCGAGAGGAACTGGTCACCGGGGTCCGGGTCGGTGATCTTTGCCCGGGCGAGATCAAGGGCCATGACGGCCTCGATGACCGCCGCGAGCACGCAGATGGCGACATGTCCCCGCACGCGCTTTTCGGTGTAGTGGAAGACCGGCCGGAGAGCCAAGAAGTCCTTCAGTACCCGAAAGCGCCGTTCGACGGACTGGAGGGACTTGTAGTGGGCGACTACTTGAGCTGTCGAGGCGGTCTTGTTGTCGAGCGAGGTCGTGATCACATACCGTCCGGCGAGGAGTTTCTCCTCGTAGTCCATGGCCTTGTTGTCGTAGTCCCAGATGAACACCCCGTGGGCGATCTTGGTCGAAAAGCACCGGGAGACCCCTGAGTCCCTGAGGATCCGGTCGGCGGCGGCGCCGATCTTGGCCGGGTCGACGAGACGGCCCTTGCGCACGCGGTCCGCGAGGGCGATGAGGCCGTCCTCGGTCGCAGCCAGGAGCTCTCGGCGCCTGGCGTCGTCTCGCACATGGCGGCGGGGAGAGTCGACCACGACATAGCGACGTGATTCATAGACGACCTCGGTCGCTTTGGTCCCGTCGTCACCGACAGCCACGAAGACCGCCTGGGTGCTGGCGGCAGCTTCGAGAACCGCGGCGACTGTCGGGTCCCGGTGAAGTCGCGTCGCCAGCACGTGGTCAAAGCCGTTGGCGGCGACAAGGGCGAGGTTCTCCTCTGAGATGAGGCCCCTGTCTGCGACAAGGGCGATGCGCCCGACCCCGAAGCGGGCCTGGAGATCGGCCATCACCTGAGGAAGCGTCGAGCGGTCGGCGGTGTTGCCGGAAAAGACGTGGTGGGCGATCGGGATGCCGTCGGAGGTGACGAGGAGTCCGATCACGATCTGGGGCCGGTCTCCTCTGTGGTCGCGGCTGTAGCCGAAGGCCTTTGAGGGGAAACGCTCCGAGGCCCTCTCCTCGCCCTCGAAATAGGTGGAGGTGAGGTCATAACAGACAAGGCGCAGATCGAGGTTGGTGAGGTTGCACAGCTCGGTGAACAGATGCGCCTCGATCTCGTCTTTCGAGTCTGCGACAGCATCGAGGCCCCGATAGAGCCGGTCGAGCGACGGGGCGTTGCGAGCTTCGGGCAGGGCGGCGTCGGCACCGAGCCAGTCGTTGACACAGCGCCTTTTGGATGAGGGATCCGAGAGACGGTTGGCGACCATGGCGAACACCGCGTCGGGAAGACCAACCGAGCGCCGGCGCCGACCGATGCCGTCGAAGAGCTCGTCCAACAAGAGCCGGGAGAAGTAGGCATCACAAGCGGCCATCGCCCCATAGGAGGGAGCGGACTCGGCAGTTAGCTCCAGCGAAGAAGCCCGCCCCAACTGGGCTGACAGGGCCTCGACGATCCGCTCGAGCTCGCCCGAGGTGGTCATCTCCGAGACCTCGCCCAAACGGGCGACGATACGGCTTCGGGGCTGGCCGTCCTCGTTGCGGAACGACTCGGCCAAGGTGAGATAGCGATAGGTCTTCTTGCCGCTACGCACCGTGCTCACCTTGACATACACGAGCTACATATTACACCACTGTAGTTCCGATGTCTATGACCCATTTGTCCCTACAGTTAACCTCCCAAACCCGACTTTATCCACAGCTCGCCCAGGTCAAGCACGTGAGGGCCCGGAATCGTCGAGTTGAGCCGCCGAAGTCCGGCCAGATAGCACCCGGCCTGCGTGGTCTGAAGGTGTAACGCCAGTGAGCAGCAAAGTTGCCGACTGAGCACAACGTCAAGGAAATGACGTTCGCGATATAGGGGTCCATCTCTCTGCGCAGCCACAAGTACACGAGCAGATAAGAGGTCGTGCTCAAGATCCCTACCCGGACAAAACGAGCGATCTCATTCGATCCGAAGTCGCCCCGCCGCGCCTCGAATTGCTCAATCAGGCCACCGCCACTGGCGAAGGTACGGATAAGCCTGATCATTCCCTTCAAGTCGCCTAGGGCTGTGTTGGCTATGTGGACCCGACTGTCGGGGTCGTCCGTCCAGTCGACGGGCACCTCGTGGATCCTCAGCCCATTGTGCTCGGCGAGAACGAGCATCTCGGTGTCGAAGAACCATTCGTTGTCCTCGACGGCTGAAAGCAGGGCACGGGCATCGTCTGCACGCAGAGCCTTGAACCCGCACTGGGCATCTGAGAACCGGTTGCGGAACGCCGCCCTTAGCAACAGGTTGTAGGCGCGGGATATCACCTCTCGCTTCGGACCGCGGATGACGCGCGACCCGAGGGCCAGGCGGCTGCCGATGGCGACGTCGCTGTGCCCCGACGCGAGCGGGGCGATAAGGGGAAAGAGAGCGTCGAGGTCCGTCGATAGGTCGACGTCCATGTAGGAGACGATGTCGGCGTCGCTACGCGTCCATGCAAGTCGCAGGGCGCGCCCGCGGCCCTTGTCATCGAGGTGAAGGGCGCGCACTCCCTTCAACTCGGCCTCCAGGCGTAAAGCCACCTCCCAGGTAGAATCGGTGCTCGCGTTGTCGGCGATGGTGACCATGGCGGGCAACGGGAAGCTCTTGTCGAGGTAAGCCCGCAGTGCGCGCACGCTCGGCTCAAGCGCGCGCTCCTCGTTGTAGACGGGCACGACGATATCCACGGTCATGGACCGTGGCTCGAACGCTGCCAGTACTTCGCTCATGGTCACAGGCTGCGCCGCGTACCTGAAGGCCAGCTGGGATCACGCCCTGTCCCAGTTGAGCTTCGCCGACCGCGCGGCGAATCTCAGCTGGGATACGGTCCGCACGAAGGCGCCCCTCACCTCGAAGCCCCATGCTCGCCCCATGTGGACAAACATGCGCAACCTGCGGAGCGACCGATTGGGCCGCTTTGTCCGATACGGTGCAGTCTCGGCCGTCTCCACTGCGACGAGCCTGTCTGTCCTCGGTCTTCTCGTCGGCCTGAACGGACTTCCCGCGACCGAGGCGAACGTGATCGCGGTGGCGGTCGGCACGGTGCCGTCCTTCGCTCTCAACCGGCGATGGGTCTGGTCATACCGCGGCCCGAGAGCTCTGCTCAAACAAGCCTTGCCGTATTGCGTCCTGGCTTTGGCGGGCCTAGTCCTGTCGACGGTGGCTGTCCACGTTGCCGCCAGCTGGACCGCCACCTCTACCAGGTTCGTCCACACCGCTGCAGTGGAGGGTGCCAACTTCGGCTCTTACGGCCTGCTCTGGGTGCTTCAGTTCCTGCTCTGCGACCGCGTCCTTTTCCGTGGAGCTGACCACGAACTCGAGGCAGCCGAGCCGCCACGAGTCGAGAGCGCGGCCTGAGTGCCGGATGGGTTAGTTCACCGCTGGCGCTCAGGTTACGTCCGGCTCGGTCTTGGTCGTGGGGTGCAGCCTTACCACCGTTACCGAAAACGGTGACGCTCCCTCAAGGAAAGGACATGGTGCGACAGCCGACCCGGCTGCTCAACGCGATGCTCATCTTCTATCTCACGATCCCATTTATGGTCCTCGGGACCGCCATCGCTGTCGTTCCCCTCATCTTCGCCATGCGCCACGAGCACGCCCTGGAACAAGCGGCGAGACAGCAGGTAACCCCGGGCTTTCACCGGGACGGTAGCGCCCAGGCAGCTTGACTGCTCGGGCGGCCCAGCATGCCCCAGTCGCGAGCAGCAAGGTCCTGCATCGGGCCGCTGCTCGCGACTGGCGCGTTAGGCCTCCCACCGCACACCCAGCTGCATACCTGCCGGCTCAAGTCCGGCCTTCAGGCGGGGCGGTCATCGTCAAGGCGACTCCCCAAAATTCACCGAACTCAAGCGAGGTTCACCATGACGACAACATTGTCCCCGACAGATCTCGATCAACACTCGACCGACGAAGTTCCCCACCACACCCCGAAGCCGTCGCGAGCGCGTGGGCTTCGCCGCCTTCTGACTGGACCTAGCAGCGACCCGGGATGGGCGAGACCAGCCCTTGCGGGTTTGCTCGGCGTGGCGGCGGTCCTCTACATCTGGGGGCTAGGGTCTCAAGGCTGGGCGAACGCCTTCTACGCTGCGGCCGTCCAAGCCGGCACAAAGAGCTGGAAGGCTTTCTTCTTCGGCTCGTTTGACGCCTCGAGCTTCATCACAGTCGACAAGCCGCCGGCCGCACTGTGGGTCATGGAGCTCTCGGCACGAATCTTTGGGCTCAACTCCTGGAGCTTGCTCATCCCTCAGGCGCTGGAGGGTGTCGCCACCGTCGGAATTCTCTACGCGACTGTAAAGCGGTGGTTCGGCCCTGCGGCTGGCCTCATCGCCGGTGCTGTGGTCGCCCTTACCCCCGTCGCTGCCTTGATGTTCCGTTACGACAACCCTGACGCGTTGCTTGTGCTGCTGCTGACCGCGGCAGCCTACGCGACCACACGGGCGGTCGAAGACGGCCGGACGCGGTGGCTCGTGCTTGCCATGACGCTCGTCGGCACGGGCTTCATCACCAAGATGCTGCAGGCCTTTCTCGTGGTACCGGCCATGGGCCTCATCTATCTCTTCGCCGGGCCGCCCAAGCTGGGCCGTCGCGTGGGCCAGCTCGCCCTTGCCGGTGTCGCCCTCATCGTCTCCTCGGGGTGGTGGGTGACGATCGTCGAGCTCGTCCCTGCTCGCGACCGCCCCTACATCGGCGGCTCGCAAACGAACAACTTGTTCAACTTGATCTTCGGCTACAACGGCTTCGGCCGGGTCACGGGCAACGAGACCGGGAGCTCTGCCAACCAGTGGGGCGCCACAGGCTGGGACCGGATGTTCCTGTCCTCTTTCGGCAGCCAGATCTCCTGGTTGATCCCAGGAGCCCTCGTCCTTTTGGCGGTATGCCTGTGGACGACCCGCGGCCGGCCCCGCACGGACCGGACGAGAGCCGCCGCAGTCTTGTGGGGCGGCTGGCTCCTTGTCACGGCGCTTCTGCTCAGCTATGCGAAAGGCATCATTCACCCTTATTACACAGTCGCCCTAGCGCCTGCAATCGGGGCTGTCGTCGCGATCGGCGCCACGTTGATGTGGAGACAGCGCCAGAGCTGGCTCGGCCGGGGCGCCCTCGCCGTCGCGCTCGGGGCCACGACCCTATGGGCCTATGTCCTGCTCGGGCGGGCGAGCTCGTGGATGCCCGAACTGCGCCCGATCGTGCTCACCGTCGGGCTGGCGACGACAGCAGGCCTGCTGTTCGCCCCACTCGGACGTCGGCGCATCGGCCTCACAGTGGGCGGCGGCGCCCTCCTCGTCGCCCTGCTTGCCCCAGGGGCGTACACACTCGACACGGTCGCCGTCGCCCACTCGGGGGCAATCCCATCAGCCGGCCCGACCCAGGCCGGTGCCACCCCGGGCGGTGTTCAGGGAGGTGGTGGTCTTGGACCTGGCGCAGGCGGCGTGCCAGGTGGAGCTGCAAGCGCCGGTGGCCTGGCCACCGCCGGCGGCGCCGCTAACACGACGACCGGCGGCCCTGGTAAAGGGGCAGGCGGACTGCCCACGCCCAGTGGCACGTCTCGCGGCTCCCTGCCGGGAGGCGCCTTTCCCGGCCTGAACGCCGGCGCGGGCGCGGGTGGAAGGACGCGGGCTCACACTGGTGCACCGCCGAGCGGCACCGGGATCGGAACAAGAGGCGGAGCCGCCGGCGGCCTGTTGAATGCCAGCACACCTGGAGCCGCCTTGACAAGATTGCTCGAGAAGAATGCCTCGAACTACACCTGGGTAGCCGCCACCGTCGGGTCGAACAGCGCAGCTGGCTACCAAATTGGCGACCCGTGACCCGGTGATGGCGATCGGCGGTTTCAACGGGTCCGATCCGACCCCGACGCTCGCCCAGTTCAAGCGCTATGTCGCCGAGGGCAGAATCCACTACTTCATAAGCACGGGAGGCTCGGGCGGTGGGGGCGGCCCCAGTGCCACGGGCACAGGAGACTCGATCACCGAGTGGGTGCAGGAGCACTTCAAGGCTCTGGCAGTGGACGGTGTCACCATCTACGACCTTGCGAGCAGCTCGGGCTAAGCCGACTCTCATGTGGAACAAGGAGGCCCGGGCTGCACGACACAGCCCGGGCTCTTTGGTCTCCGGACTCACAGTTCGCCCTCAGCTAGGCCCGGTTCAGCAATCAGGTCCACCTTCTTCAATAAAACCAAGCGATCACCGACTGGAGAAGACATGGACAGCATCGGCAGGAAAGCAGGCATAGCGAGGTTCAGCCGTGCCTACGTGGCCCGGCGGGTCCGCTTGACGACCACCTCGGTCGCCCTCGGGGCGATACTCGGCACGACGGCGATAGGTGCATCAATAGCAACCGAGATTCCAGGCTCGACGGCCAGGGCAACGAGCGCTGCGAGGTCAGTGACATCTCGCTCGACAACGACGACCACCTCGACCAGCCCGGCGCGCACGACCACGACCCAGCCCGCCAACGCGGCCGAGGGCACAAAACGCTCGGACAAGCCGACGACCGATGTCACGACGACGACCACGACGACCCTTGCGCCGAGCGCCACGAGCTCGAGCGCGGCCACCACCTCAGGGGCGAGCTGAGATGCCTGCCTCTCGGACCGTAGGCCCGGAAGGGACCACCTGGGGTGCCTTAGCGGCCCTCGGGACCAGCGTGGTGTTCGCAACGACCGAGAGCCAAGCGATCGCAACCGCGAAAACGATCCTCTCCGAAGAGCTGGCGGCGATCGATCTTGCCTGCAGTCGCTTCAGGGCCGATTCGGAGCTCACGCGGGTTCACCTGGCAAGCGGGCGGCCCGTCGTGCTGAGCCCGCTCTTGGGCGAGTTGATCCGCACCGCTATCGAGGTCGCCCGAGACACCGGGGGCGCTGTCGACCCGACCGTAGGGACGGCGGTGATTGAGCTCGGTTACGACCGGGACTTCTTCGATATATGCGACAACTCCGAGATGGGCGCGGTCCGTCCCGCGCCGGGCTGGCGCTGCATCGAGCTCGACGCCGACAACCGCGTCCTCGAGATCCCTGAAGGGGTAAGGCTGGACCTCGGTTCGACAGCGAAGGCATTTGCCGCCGATCGGGCGTCTTCTCGTATCGCCGAGGCAACCGGGTGCGGCGTCCTTGTCAACCTGGGCGGGGACATCTCACTCGCAGGCGCGGCGCCCGTCGAAGGTTGGCCGATAGGGTTGGCGGCCGCCTGCACGACCTCGCCCGCGGAGTCGGACGTCGTCGTGGCCATTCGCCGGGGTGGTCTGGCCAGCTCAGGTACCGGGGTCCGTTCCTGGTGGCGCGGCGGCCAGAGGGTGCATCACATCATCGACCCCGAGACCGGCATGAGCGCAAAGACCTGCTGGCAGCTCGTCTCGGTGACAGCGGCCTCCTGCGTGGCCGCCAACGCGGCAAGCACTGCAGCGATCATCTGGGGCGAAGAGGCACCGGACCGATTGTCAGGCCTCGGCCTTGCCTGTCGGTTGGTCCGAAATGGCGGCACCGTCTTGACTCTCGGGGGCTGGCCGGCCGAACACGATGACTCAATTGGCCCCTCTTTGAAGGAGGCTCGTCCGTGTCCTCGGTGAACCTCTGGTATGCCACGAGAGCGACCGGGATCGTCGCCCTCGTTCTGTTGACAGTCACGACATCGCTCGGCGTCCTCACCGCAGGCCGTGTCAAGAGCACTTTGCCCGCATTTGCCCGTGCCGACATCCACCGCCGCATCTCGGCCCTCACGGCGGTGTTCCTCGCCATCCACGTGCTGACGTCGGTGCTCGACTCCTATGTCCACATCGGCTGGCTCAGCATCGTCGTTCCCTTTACCTCCAGCTACCACACCTTCTGGCTGGCGTTCGGCACAATCGCCGTTGACTTGTTCTTGGCCGTGGCGATCACGAGCGTGCTTCGCCGGCACATCTCGGCCCGTACCTGGCGGGCGGTCCACTGGCTCGCCTACTTGAGCTGGCCCGTGGCTGTCGCGCACGGGCTCGCAATGGGCACCGACACGAAGCTCAACTGGGTGCTCGGCCTTGTCGCCGCTTGTATCGCGAGCGTGCTCGGATTGACCGCCTGGCGCATCTACGACATGGCTCGCGCGAGGGACCGCCTCCCCCGGACCATCAACGTCCCACGTTGGTCGATCCGCTCGGATCCGATAGTGAACGCGACAACGAGAGAGGCCCGGTCATGACCACGATAGAGGTCGTAAGGAGCTCGTCCCGGCTGGTCGCCGACGCCAGCTCGCCCCCCAGCCTCGAGTTTCACGAACGCCGGCACGGGGCACTGCCTGGGCCTGTTGGCGATCGGACCTCCTGGGGGCTGGGCCTTGTCGAAGAGATCGAGCGGGCGGGCCTGACCGGCCGCGGAGGGGGTGGGTTCGCATCTTTCAAGAAGATGCGCCTAGCCCTTTCGGCACGCAGAGCTCCGGTGCTCGTCGCCAATGGCATGGAAGGCGAGCCGGCAAGCGAGAAGGACAGCTTCTTGCTCATGCGGGCGCCGCATCTCGTCCTCGACGGTGTCGAGCTCGTCGCTGCCGCCCTTGGGTGCACAAGGACCGTGCTCTGCATCCCCAAGCACGCGGGCAGCATCGCCGCGCTCGTCGGCCAAGCACAAAAGGAGCGCTCGGCTTCGGGCTACTCGCCCCGCGAGTCGAGGTCTGCCGGCTGCCCGGTCGCTATGTCGCAGGCGAGGAGTCCGCCCTTGTGGCCGGCGTCGCCAAGAGACAGGCGTTCCCCTCGTTCCGTCCGGACAAGTCCGTCCCTCTCACGATCGGCCGGTGCCCGGCGCTCGTCCACAACGTCGAGACACTGGCGCACGTCGCGCTCATCGCGCGGTACGGGGCCGACTGGTTCAAGCAGCTCGGTGCGACCGAGGCTCCCGGGACGCGCCTTGTTACGATCAGTGGCGCAGTTCAACGACCGGGCGTCGTCGAGATCGCGACGGGGACGCCGATAAACCACATCCTTGAGGCGGCCCGTCCTCTGGACTGCCTTCAAGCCGTGCTCGTCGGCGGCTATGGCGGCTCTTGGATACCCCGCTCAGGGCTCTCCACCCCTTATGCTCCCGTCGAGTTGGGCAAGATCGGGGCATCGATGGGCGCCGGCGTGCTTGTCGCCCTGGCGACGACGGCGTGCGGCATAGCCGAGACGAGCGCGCATTGCCCGCTACATGGCAGCCGAGAGCGCCGGCCAGTGCGGGCCTTGCCTGTTCGGCCTGCCGGCGATCGCTGACGACCTCCAATCGATTGCCGACGGCGAGGGTGACCAAGAGAGGCTCGAGCGCCTCCTCATCCGTTGTGACGCCGTCGTCGGAAGGGGGGCGTGCCGCCACCCCGACGGCGTCGTGCGGCTCGTGACCAGCGCGCTGAAGGTGTTCTCCAGCGACCTCCAGTCGCACGTCCGCGGCGCGTCTTGCACCGCGAGCTCTCGGGAGCGTCGCATAAAGGGCGGCGAAAAGTGAGGCTTGCCTTGAATCCAGCAGCCTGTGACGGGTTCGGTTACTGCGCGGAGATCCTGCCCGAGTTTTTGAGCCTGGACGAATGGGGCTTTCCGGTCTTGAGCGAAGGGGACGTGCCTGTGAGGTTGCTGACAGCCGCGAGACAGGTCGTCCATTCCTGTCCCAGGCGGGCACTTTCTCTCCAGGAGAGTGAGCCTTAGAGGCTTCTCGATATTTTCGAGAGATCGCCACCTCTCACTGCCTCTACGAGCGGTTCAAGGTCAGCAGGAAAAACCAAGGCGGCGCTCGTGGGCTGTACATAGCTGCGCACGAGGTCGTGAGCTGCTCCGGTGCCTCGCCCGAGAGGCTCAAGCCCGCGGAGCTCAACTGCTTGGGCCGCGACCGTCAGCTCCACCGCCACAACACGGCTCGCGAGCCCGACCATCTCTTCGAGGCGACGTGCAGACAGCGGGGCCATCGTCGTGCGGTCCTCGATGCCCTCGGCCTTGGTCGAGCTCACCAGCTCGTAGGAGACGGGCTGGGCCAAGAGGCGAGCCTCGGCGGCAAATGACTGAGCGGCGACGGCAAGCTCCGCCAGCCCGTCATCACCCGACTCGCTTCGCGCGGAGAGCCCTGCAGGCAGGCCCGAAAGCGGGCTCTGGAGCAGCTTCACGCACCGCTCGGCGCACGAGGTGATCGCCGGGGCGACACCTATACGGGCGAAATCGACAGCTGCGGACATGGCGACGACGTCGAAGTTGCCGACCGAGATCACCGCCCGCTCAGAGAGCGAGACAACGGGATTGCCTTGGGAGGAATTGAGCTCTCGTTCGACCATCTGACGCGTATAGGCGGCAGCGTCGCGGGCGGCGCCGTGCACCTGGGGGACGCATCGGAACGTGAGCGGGTCCTGCAGGTTACGGGCCGCTCCCTTCTCCCAGAGGAAGCTCGCCTCGAGCGCGCGCCGGACATTCGACAAAGACGTGCCCACGCCCGGTGAGCGACGCGACTCGGCGACGATACTGTGCAGACAGTTGACGTTCGCGACATAGGCCTCGAAGTCGAGCGCGGCGGCGAGGTCCATAGCGTCGAGGAGCTGTTCGAGCTGCGCGGTCCCAAGGGCTGAGCAGGCAGTGGAGTAGGCGTTCCCGTCGATGAGGGCGAGCCCCTCGTTCTCGGCCAGCTCGAAACCGGACCAGTCCACAAGCCAGTCGGCCAGGTCCGCCAGCGGCCCGAGGTCCGCTTGGCCCACCGAGCCCAAGGTGCGCATTTCCGGCACCACCTGCTCGGACAGCGCCCGGATGATCAGGTCGGCGAGCTCGGGGCGCACCCCACAGATACCGCTCGCGAACTCGTTGGCGAGCACGAGCATTGTCGCCCGAACAGCCGGGGCAGAAGCACGCGGGCCCTGGGCGAGGCGGTGGTTTCGCAGCAGCGCCCGGTTGAACCGAGCCTGGTCCCCAACCGCGAGGCTGACACGCTTGCGCTCTGCGACACCTGTCGTGAGCCCGTACACACGCTCGCCGCGGACGAGAGTCTCCGAGACGACATCACGATGGGCCTGCATGCGCTCGCGCGTCCCTGCGGCGAGCGCCACCGCTTCGTTGCCTACGGCAACCGCCACGACGTCTTGCAGGCTGAGATGAGCACCGTCTAGCAGGACCGTCATATGGCACCACGGCTGAAAGCAACTGCACCTGGAAAGACGAGAAGAATCATGATGACACCTTGGCACGGAATGGGGTCCGTGATGTTGATCCCGTCAAACGACGGTGTGGCAATGGTTGAGGGGAGTGCTGATCAGGCGGCGATCCGCAGGTCCGCGTGCACCTGGGAAAGCCGCCGGCTATCGAACATGCGCTGGGTGAGCACGATGACCGTCAGGCCCATTGGACCGGACCCACACCACGAAGTCATCGGCCTGTGGGGAACCTCGGAGCGCTCGCCTCCGATGAGATCGCCTGCCTGTCTGCGTCCAAGAGTCGATGGCCGGCCTCGAGCCTTGGTGCCGCGTGAGTGTGGTTGGGCCTTCGGGCGACGAGGTCGGTCACTTCGTGGTCCTTGGCGACGGCACCCCGGACATTGGGACTCTCGACACCATCGCTTTGCTCAGCCTGCTCGCCAAACGGCTCGGAGCGACATTGGTGTTGAAGGACGTCTCGGACGGATTGCGCGAGCTCGTCGAGCTCGCCGGCCTAGGACTCGAGATGGAGCGGTAGGCCGAACTCAGCAAAAAGACGTTTGGGGTCGAGCAGCGCCAAGAAGAACGAGAGCTCGGCGATCTTGGCCCCCTTGATCTCGATCACCTGCAGCGCCCACGGCGCATATCCTCCGCCTGGATCGGGCTTGTACTGGGCGAAGCCTGGGCATCCGTTGGCTGAGATAGGCACGAGGCGCGAGCCCCGGCAGGCGCTTGGGCCTGGTTCGACCATGAACCGGCCGATATTCGCCGCGCCCTTCAGCCACATGGCGAACGGCGGCATCGACTGCACGGCGTCCTCGTGCAAGAGGGCTACCAGCCGCTCGATGTCGTAGCGCTCGAACGCGTCCACGTAGCGCTCCAAGAGCTCCGCGTCCGCTTCACCGAGACCGGGGTGGCGTGGCTCTGCGGGACGCGCCCGAAGAGTGGCGCGGGCCCGCTGTAGGGCGCTGTTGATTGCAGGCACACTCGTGCCGAGCAGTTCGGCCACCTCGGCCACCCGCCAGCCCAGCACCTCACACAGGATCAGGGCGGCACGCTGACGGGCGGGAAGATGCTGCAGGGCGGTGACGAAGGCGAGACGAATCGACTCGCGGTACTGGGCTACCTCGGCCGGGTCGGCGTTCAGCGGCGCCACGCTTGCATCTGGCACAGGCGTGACCCAGTGGGCTTCAGGCAAGATCGGGCCGAGGAGCGACTCGTCGGGCGGCGAGGCAGGCCCCATGTCCATCGGCCGGGCACGTCGCTGGACGTGGCGCTGCATGTCGATGCACACATTGGTTGCGATGCGGTAAAGCCACGAGCGGACGCTGCTACGGCCCTCAAAACCCGCCCAGCTGCGCCAGGCCCTGAGCATCGCCTCCTGGACAGCGTCCTCGGCCTCGAAACCTGACCCGAGCATGCGGTAGCAGTATCCCGTGAGCTCACGGCGAAACGCCTCGAACTCCGGCAGGACAGGCAAGTCGCTCACGCCGCCGCACTCTAGCGGCCGGACCCCGAGCAGAGCCTCAGTCATCACGCGATAGACGTGCTGTCCTAGCAAGACTCATCGCTCGCCGGAAGGTTGGGTTGGCGCCCAGCCCGGGGAGCTCATCTCGCCTTTGCCTCCTAGCGCCGGAGGGTACTCGTGGGCCCGGGGACGCAGGAGAGCGCTCACACGCTGGCGAGACACGTCCATGAAGCGACCTATCTCGGTGAGCCGCAAACCTTCGGCGCGAAGGACGTGGGCCAGAGATCGGCGGAACTCTCCGCTGGCACGACCGAGACCGGCCGCGATCGAGACGAGGGCGCCCATCGAGCCTGCCAGATCGGTGCTCGAGACAATCCGTTGCCAGGACCACCCTTCCCCCCGTCGTTTTCGGGCGCTGTCGAGCCGGGCGTTGACCTCGCTCAGGCCTTCGATGCTCGACGTCGTGACCTCGGACAGGGTTTCGAGCGCCTCGAGGGCTCCATCGCCGTCCTCGGTCTCAGTCTCGGTCTCGGTGTCGGCCATCTCAGATACCTACCCGGTATCCGCGGCCGCAACCAGCAGCTGCAGCCGAGACCTGTGGGAGACGAATCAGTCAGAGATGACGAAGGCGCTCGCAAGGCCAGTCAGTTCGATGACACGGCGGACCGTCTCAGGCGGCCTTCGCAGCTCGAGGGTGCGAACCCTCTCGGCGACGGCGAGCAGCATCGCCAGCCCGGAGCTGTCCATGAACCGGAGCTCGCTCAGATCGAACACGATGCGGTCGACAGCCCGTCCGACGGTCGCCTCAATGGCGGTACGAATAGAGCCCACATTGGAAAGGTCCAGTTCGCCGGTCACCTTCAGCACAGGATCGCCTGTGGCGTCGAACACCTCCTCCAACCTCGCCCGGGAGCCTCCCGGGTCGATTAACTCTTCCACCGCAACCCCAGCATGGCGATGTCGTCCTCGGATCCCTCGTCGGTCAGCTCGCTGATCACATTGCCAAGAAGCTGGTCGAGAGGGCAGGAAACTGCGCGAGTTGCCTCTTCGAGCCTCTTCAAGCCCACGTCGAGTGTCGTGTCCCGGCGCTCCACCAGGCCATCGGTGAAAGCGATCAACGTCGCGCCGCCCGGGACCGACGCCGTGACCGAGGCGTAGGTGCCCCCCGAGACCCCTAGAGGCAAACCGACGAGCGTGTCGACGAAACACGTGCGGTCGCCGTCGACGAGAAGGGGATTGAAGTGGCCCGCGTTCGCAAGTGTGAGCTCGTGTCGGCCCACGTCGCCGATCCCGACGAGAACCGTGGCGAAATGGCCGTCGGTGAGGACGTGTAGCTGTTTGGAGCACTTGTCCAAGATGGCGTTCGGCGGGTAGCCCTCCAGGAAGTAGGTACGAATCGTGAACCGAAGGCCGGCCATCACCGTGGCCGCGCTGAGGCCCCGGCCCGAAACGTCACCTACGACGAAGGCGAAGCGCCCTTGGTCGAGGGGCATGACGCTGTACCAATCTCCCCCCATCTCCATCCCCTTGGCCCCGGGCACGTACCGCACGGCGACCTCCATACCGGCGATCTCCGGTGTCTCTTTGGGCAGCAGGGCACGCTGCAGGGTCTCCGCGATGGTTCGCTGCTGAGCGTAGGCAGCTCCGAGCTCGCCGTAGAGACGACGGATCTCGCTCGAGTCGTGCTCTGCTGTTCGCCGACGTCGCACGAGCCGTTCAGCGATCCAGGCGCTGACGAGGCTTAACGAGACACCGAGGACGCCAAAGATCCATGGCAGGCGCGCCGGTAGCGTCCCTTCGAGCGGACCACGAGCGGCTGTGAGCAGAGTTAGCGAGGCGCTTCCGAGCGGTACGGTAACCTTCGCCGTCTGCCCGGTCGGTGGGAGGTGGCGAAAGTTCGTCGTGAGGAGATCGGCCGCAGTGTCCTGGCGGCCGAAGTAGATGGCGTAGTAGAGGTCAGAGAACGCCGAATTCTTCGCAACTGAGGCCTGCCGGTCTGCAGGGATGGCGTGCTCGGCGTAGACCGCGAAGCCACCGTTAGGCCCCGATAACGCCATGACATAGCCCAGGCGGCCTTGTCGGCCCTGGGTGATTTTGGTCACCACGAAGTGTGGTCCCCTGGAGGCGCTCTTCACCCAGGCACTCGCTTGGATCGCCGTCGCGAATGGCCGCGCGGCTCCGACCACATCGAGCTCTCTCACCGAGGCTCTGTTCACCTGCCACAAAGACACAGACACAAAGGTGCCCTCGGTCGCAACGTAGGGGGCAATGAACCTCTTGAAGGCCCCCGCGTCCCCGTCGGTGGCCGAGGCGATGTCGAGCGCCGTGGCAAGCGGCGCCTCAGTGTCCGGCACCGCTGCTGTCAACACCTCGCCAGCCTGCAGGGTCTGCAGCCTGAGGAGGTGATTCTCGTTGCGATTATTGAACAACCATGAGGTCCATGTCACAACGCCAGTGAAGAGAAGCCCGACGACTACGACAGAGACGACGACACCGTTGGCAACCGGCGCGGGCCTTGCTGGCTCGGCTCGGAGGGAGGGTCTGTCAAGGACGCCCGAAGGCGGGGGCAGCGCGACCTTCGACAAGGTTCTCCCCCTCCCCGTCAGCGCTCCTTGGCCGAGTCCTGTACCCAGGTGCGAACTTTGTCCCGACAATCTCGAATCTAACGACTACTTTGCGCGGTACCGTACCGAGGTAACCCGGAGTTGCCGCAAGAAGCCTAAGACAAGAGCCGGTCGAAAACCTCTCGCAGCACCGCGTAGCACGAGCATGAAGCGGCTTCGAGTCCAGCCCGGTCGGTGACCGACACCCATCCTCGGTGGTAGCGGATCACATTGGCACGCTGCAGCACTCCGGCCACGGCGCTGACCGAGGCCCGCCGCACGCCGAGCATCTGGGCGAGGAACTCCTGGGTGAGGGGAAACTTGTCGCCGCCGACGCGGTCATTGGTCAGCAGCATCCAGCGTGCGCACCGCTCCTCTATCGAGTGGAGCGCATTGCAAGCCACCTGCTGGCAGATCTGGCTCACAAAAGCCTGCGTGTACTTGTGCACAATGCTCGCCACTCCCCCGCCCAGAGCCAGCTCGTCTTTGAAGAGATCGGCACCCATGCGCAGCGCTCTGCCGGGCACCTGCACCTGGAAGAAGTCCGCTGGGTTGAGAGCGGCGGCTCCCCAGGACAAAGAGATGCCGACAAGCCCCTCGTTGCCCACGGTTGCGACCTCGACCCCGCTCGTGGGCTCAACGCGTGTCAGAAGCGACACGACCGAGCCAATCGGAAAGTAGACGTTCTCGATCGGCTCCCCGGAGTTACAAAGCGGTTCTCTGAGCTCGAGTTCTACCTCGTCCAGCGCATTTGAGATGCGCGCCATGTCATCGGGCGGCAGTAACTCGAGGAGCCGGTTGCTGCGCAATTGTGCAGACGACGGCGTCGACATCGGTCGTCCTCCCCTGACGCCTATGGCAGCCGGACCCAGACCAGCTACGGACCGACCCCGGCGGGGCCCCCCGGGCCGTCCTCCTCCTCTCCGCTACCCCCTCCTTCCCGCCAGCAAACCTCCTTGTTCCTGCCAGCAAGCCTCCTTGTTCCCGGCAGCAAATGGCCCGGCAGGCTTCAAACCAACGGCGGCGAAGTAGCAGGTCAGGGCGCCGCACAATCAATGGCGGCGAATTCCTTGAGCGCCGAGCCAGCGAGTCGATATCGGGTCCATTCGTCTGTCGCGACCGCGCCGATCGACTCATAAAAGGCGATCGCCGGCTTGTTCCAGTCGAGGACGGACCACTCAAGGCGAGCGCCAGCCTCCTCGAGCGTTTTACGGGCGAGGCTCGCGAGCAAGGACTTACCAACCCCGAGCCCACGGTGGTCCGGCCGGACGTAGAGGTCCTCGAGGTAGATGCCAGCCCGCCCCGTCCACGTGGAGAAGCTCCGGTAGTAAAGCGCAACACCGACAACCAGGTCGCCCTCGGTCGCAACAATCGCAAAAGCGCTCGGCTCGGTGGCGAACAGAGCCTCCTCGAGCATCCTCTCGTCGATCTCGACCTCGTCGAGGGCCCGCTCGTACTCGGCGAGCTCGACGATCAGTTCAATGAGTACGGGCACGTCGGCCCGGGTCGCGGCGCGGATCACGTCTCGACCGTATCGGAAGGAATTGGGGTCACGACGCATTCTGGCGCGGCAGCTGGGCGACACGGCGCTAAGTCGCTACATGACCCTCGAAGCCGCATCGCCGAGTGGACTGGCACGTTCACGACAACATGGTCGCCCACGGCCCGGACAACCCTGACAGCGGACAAGACCGAGGCCGCCACCGCCGCCGCAGCGCTCACCGAGATCTGAAACTCACACGGGGTACCCAGTCTTCCCTGGTCGTTCTAAAAGGGTTCGCCACGATACTGACTTGAGTGACCCGGAGGTACCGGTTCGCCGAGGAGGAGCTTTGACATGTGTCTCACAAGATCCTGCCCGATTAGGTGGCCGCTGTCAGAGCTCGCTCAGCGGCGAGGGTGCTCGGGGGCCCGCTCGCCTTAGGCGAGGGCGGGGCCCCGCCCTCGTCTCAGCCGGCTCCGGGCTCGGCTTCGGGTGATGGCGCCAGCCGCCGGTCGGGGACGAACCACATCACCGCCACCGAGGCGTAAATGCCATAAGAAGCAAGCGGTGCCACAAAGGCGATTCCCGTTCCAACGAGATAGCACACGAGAGAGATGTTGCCCTTGAAGTCCTTGCCGATCGCCCGGGCGACGACCGAGTTCTCGCCGTTGGCGCTGATGATCCGCCTCACGAGGACCCAGTAGGCGATGGCACACCCGAGCGCAACCACTCCATAGCAAGCCGCAGGCAGGGCGTGAACCGGGTACCGGCCGATCCACGCCGTGACTAGGGGCATGAGCGAAAGCCAGAAGAGCAGATGGAGGTTGGCCCACATGACGGCACCGTCGAGCCGCTCGGTGGCGCGGAGAAGGTGGTGGTGGTTGTTCCAGTAGATGCCGATCATGGCGAAGCTCAGCACGTAGACGAGCAGTTCGGGCGCGACGCGATGAAGGTCGGTCAGCGTCGCGCCAGCGGGTGATTTCACATTGAAGGCCATGATCGTGATGACGACCGCCATCACACCGTCGCTGAAGGCCTCAAGCCTGTTGGTCTCGCTCTCTCGCTGCATTGCCCCCCCGGGCCACCGTTTTACAGCCCGCCGAGCACCGCTATGCCGTTGGCCCGGCGCCTAGCCAGCCCCGCCGCTTGAACAGGATGATCAAGAGAATGATCGCCACGACTTCGGTGCCAAGACCGAGACCGATGAAAAGCGAGCCGTTCTCCTGCAGGTGACTCGTCTCCCACAAGAAGTTCTGCCCGAAGAAACCCGTCAGGTAACCGAGAGGCATGAATATTGTGGCGATTATCGCCAGCTGCTTCATGACCACGTTCAGGCGGTTGGAGACCATGGACAGGTGTGTGTCCATAGCGCCGCCGATCAGATCACGATAGCTGTCCACCATGTCGCTTATGCGTATGAGATGGTCGTAAAGGCTGCGAAAATAGGCAGTGCCCTGATCGGTCATGCCGGGGATGGCGACCATACCTCCGTTCAGGCTGGAGATCATGTCTCGCTGCGGTGCGATGACCTTGCGGATGGACATGATTTGGCGCTTCATGTCGAAAAGAGTTCCCAGCTGCTGCTCGGTCGGGGTCTTCAAAATGGCGCTCTCGAGGCTGTCGATGGCGTCGTCAAGGTCGGCGAGAACAGGGAAGAACGAGTCGATGAGGGTGTCCATTATTAGGTAGAAGACGGCGACCTGGGGTGCAGCCACGTCCGTGGAGTGGTGCGTGGCGAGGCGGTCGCAAACCGTCCCGAGCGCAGGGCAGTCACCCTGGTGAAGGCTGATGATGAACTTCTCAGTGAGGAAGCAGTGCACCTCTGCAACATTCTTGCCGTCACCCGCCATGCCGAATGTGATGATGTGGACGAAGTCGTCGTAATCGTCGATCCGAGCGCGTTGGCCGAACTGGTCGGCCGCCTCCACCGCCACCGGGTGGAAGTGGAAAGTGTTGATCAGCATCCCCTTGACGTCGTCGTCGGGACCGGGATCGTGGATGTCAAGATCAAGCCAGAAGAAGGCACCTCCGGTCACGGCCTGGTTTATCGCCTGTGGCGTGGCGTCGGTGGTCGTGCCGTCTTGTGTGAGCGTCCCTTTCATATCAGCGATGTTCTCACTCTCTCTAGGTGGACGAGGCGTTATCAGGCTCGGCTTCGACAGGCCCGTTCTCCTCAGCCTCTTGCGTCGCCTTCGTGTCGAGGGCGGCCATGTCGTCGGGGGTAGCACCCAGCCGGCGTTCCACGTCGGCCAGTCGATCGCTGATCAAGGCCAGCTGTTGCCCGAGATCGGCATGACTCTTTTTGAGCTCCTCCTTGTTGGCGTCGGTGTGCTCTTTTATGAAGACCGAAGCCACCGTCGCGGTCAGCACGCCAATGAGGCCGATGCCGACGAGCATCAAGACAGCCGCGACGATGCGTCCTCCCTCGGTGACCGGGTAGCGGTCGCCGTAGCCCACGGTGGTCACCGTCACGATGGCCCACCAGAGCGCGTCGGGGTAGCTGTGGATGTTCGAGCCCTTGGCGTTCTCCTCGAAGAGCAGGACCATCCAGGCGCCCAGCACAAGGGTCCCGATGGCGGCGAGAAGAACCCGGAAAAGGCTGTGGTGCTTGAGGATTGTCTCCACGCGCAACTCGCCCTCGTGCAAGAGCAGGCTCGTCCTCTCGAGCCCGATCAGGCGCCAACCCTGCAGCGGGGGCAACACGACCGTCGCCGGCTCGACCCATCGCCGTTTCACATAACCGCGGGCGTCGGGGCTCACCACCAGGCGGACGATGTACTCCAAGAGCAGAATCACCCAGAGCCCGAAGAGGGTGCCGACGAGTGCCTTCGAAGCCATGCCATTGACGTCGTTCGACACGACGATGACCCCTATGACGAGCCATGCGAGGCCGAGGAGAGCCATGGGGTACTTCGTGATCTCCTCGATTCGGTCCACTACGTCATGACGCCCGCCCGAGGGCTTGGCACCGGCGACGATCGCGCGCCTTCGCTCCTCGCGGCGCGCCTTCTCCGCCAAGCGCTCCTGCTCAAGGCGCTCAAGACGCTGGATGCGCTCTAGAGAGGACGGCTTGTCTCCAGAACTGGCCTCCCCCGGAGCAGTTCTCACCTCGGTGGAGTCGCCCACTGGCAACCGAACATAGTTGCTGGCAAAGCGAAATGGATGTTTCCTCAGTATCGGTCACCTAGGCTGCCACCCGAGGTCCGACGTCCCTCTTGGGCGACTCGCCTGCGGACTGTTCTTCGACAGAGCATTCGAAGCTGAGTGCCGGGCTGCTCCGAGCCTCGTCCCAGGTTCAGCGCCTTAATTGAGCCTCGTGCCCGTTCCGGCCCGATGTGCGTCCGGAGAAACACGTGATCGGCCCGATATCGCTGGCGACCGGGCGGCAATCCGGCGCGGCCGGGCGGGCACGCCAAAAGAACCTGCGCCAGCTACCTCCCGGTTATGCGCGGTACGCCACCGGTCAGGAGAAGGCTCGGGCCCGCCCCTTTCGAGGACAGTGTGAGCGGTATGTTGACCCGTGCCCGATGTGCCTCTCGCCTTTCACGACGTCGTCTGTGGCCTGCTCGTGCGGAGCGGGCGGATACTCCTCGTGCACCGGAACCCGACTCGCTTGTGGGCTGCCAATTGCTGGGACGCCCCCGGTGGACATATCGAATCCGGCGAGTCCGAATGCGGGGCACTGTGCCGCGAGATGCGAGAGGAACTCGGGATCACCGTCCACGCTGACGGTTCTCGGCTCGTGGGGCGCCTGACCGGCAGCGATTATGACTCCCGCGTGTTCCTCCTGGGCTCCTGGTCGGGCGAACCCGAGAACCGGGCGCGAGACGAGTACGACGAGATCGGGTGGTTTCGGAAAGAAGATGTTCTCGGATTGGTCCTTGCCGACCCGGACCTACTGGAGATCATCTCCGAGGTACTCGGCGAAGACGGTCACTGAGCTGAGCCTTATTGGCCGAGGACGCCCGGCTGGGCAGTGGAATGGTCGTTGGCCCTCATGCCGGGCAGGAACAAGAAGCCGAAGGTGACCGCGGCCCCGATCGTGCCCGCAAGCTCAAATGTCTCGCTCACCCCGACAAAGCGCACGACGATCGGCGTCAGCACGTAGGAAAGGGGCATGAGCGCCGTGGACACGAACCAATCGATGCTCGACACGCGACCGAGCAGCTCGCTGGGCACCAAGCGAGACTTGAGAGTCGCCCACACCACGGTTCCGGCCGCCTCCAGCGCGCCCACGCAGAAGACGAGGGCGGCGAGCTGCCACTGGCGGGTCACGAGTCCGTAGCCAGCCACGAGCAGGGTTGCCCCCGTCCATGCGGCGTACATGAAGGAAATCGGCCTACGGCCACGGTCGCCGAGTTGCGCAGTGACAGCCGCCGCCAAGAGAGCGCCGAGTCCTCCCAGCCCGAGGACGATGCCAAGGGTGGCCGCACTGCCGTGCAACTCGTTCTTCACTATGTAAGGGACGAGCACGTAAGTCGGCCCTAAGAAGAGCAGGTAGGTGAACGTGGCAGCAACAAAGGTCCCCCACAGCCACACCTGGCTGCGCACATAACCGAGCCCCTCGCGTATGTCGCGCCAAAGCGAGTTGGCTTTATCGGGCGGGGCGACCGCGGTGACGGCGGAGATCTTGGCAACACAGCAGGCCGAAAAGACGAAGGAGAGAGCGTCGGCCCCGAAAGCGCCGGAACTGCCGAGAGAAGCGAGAAGCAGCCCACCAAGGGCCGGACCGAGCAGCTGCAAAGCCGCCGGGCGAAGGAATTGGTCAAGCCCGTTCGCCTCCATCAGACGCTCTTTGGGCACGAGGGCTGGCACGATGGCGTCAAACGCCGGGGCGGCGAAGGCTGTGGCGGCACCGATGACGAGGGCTACCGCCCAAAGCTCAAAAAGGCGCATCTCACCGACTACGGCAAGCACGGTGAGGCAGGAGACGGCGACTGCTCGCGCCACGTCGGCCGCTATCAGCACCTTGCGGCGCGGGAGGCGGTCGGAGATCGCCCCGCCAAAGAGCAGCAGAATGACCTGAGGGGCCGAGGTGGCAAGGCCGACTCCGGCGAGGGCTGAAGGGTGGTCGTCTAGCCGGTAGGCCTCCCAGGCCACGGCGACGAGGAAGATGCCGTCACCGAGCAGCGAGACGACGAGCCCGGTCCAAAGCAGGCGGAAGTCCCGGTGGTGCAGTGGCGCGACCAGGCCAAGCCGCCTTGTCCTGCTCGTCGTCATGCGGAAACCTGCACAGCCGTTGCCGGCTCAGCCGGTGATCGGTGCCCGCTGCATTTCGAAGCAGGTGGCGAGCTCGCCCAAGACGTCGTTGAGCTGCTCGATCTCGTCATCACCGTTGGCGGCAGTGACCTGGACGCGGAAGCCGACCTGTGATCTCGGCACGAGAGGGTAGGCGGCCAGGGTCACATATATGCCTCGGTCGAATAGGAACCGACCGACCACGTCGATGTCGTCGCCCTCGCCCAGAGGAAGCTCGATGATGGGAAGACCAGAAGAGTTCAGTGTCCGCAGTCCGAGCTGGTTGACTCTGTCCAGTACGCGGGCAGTCTTCAGCCGGAGGGACTCTCGCAAATCGTCTCCTTCGGCCTCGTTTACGCGAAAGCCTGCGAGAACAGTGGCGAGGGAGGCCGTCGGCGATGGGCCCGAGTACAGGTACGGCGCAGACGCGACTTTCAAGTGATTCTTCATCCAGGTGGGGAGCGCCAGAAAGGCGAGCAGGGACGAGTACGACTTGGAGAAGCCTGCTACTAGGACAACGTTGTCGTAGCTCTCCCCGAAGTACTTGACGATGCTGTTTCCCCGGTGCCCCCAGGGGGACTCCGGGGACGGCGACTCGCCGATGACGCCGAATCCGTGCGCGTCGTCGACGTACAAGAGGGCGTCGTGCTCCCGGCAGACGCGGGCGTAGGCGGGAAGGTCTGGGACGTTGCCCGTCATGGAGTTCACCCCGTCGATGCAGACAAGGCGCTGCTGGCCGACGGGCAGGGACCGCAGTATTTGCTCGAGGTGGTCGTAGTCGTTAGTCCGGACACGGTGGAGCGTCGCTCCCGCGCCGCGGGCGATCGTCGCCCCCTCGTAGATCGTCTTGTGCGCCTGGGCGTCGACGAGTACCGCGCCTTTGCCCGCGAGGGCAGGGATAACCGAGGTATGGATGATGGTGATGGTCGGCAGGACGAGAGAGTCAGGAGCGCCGAGCAACGCCGTCAGCTGATCTTCTATGTCGACATACAGCCGCGGGTTGCCGAGCAGACGGGACCAGCTCGGATGCGTGCCCCATCGCCAAAGCTCGCGCTCGACCGACTCGATGACCTCGGGGTGAAGGTCAAGGCCTAGGTAGTTGCAGGACGCGAAGTCGCAGAGCCACTTGTCCCCGATGCGGATCTTGCGCCCGTTCACCTCGTCGATGACGGCGTCCATCATCGGGTGTGAGGCCCGCAGCCGTTCGAGGTCCTCCCACCTTTCGTCCCGCCGTACCGGTTCCGGCACGGCATGAACGCCGCCGCCGTTGCCGTTGCTCGGCAACTGGCCGAGCGTGGGTGTCAAGCCGCGGTTCATTGCTGCATGGCCTCCTCGTTCATCGCGGCGAGGTCTGGGATCTCGCCCGCCGCCAGCTGACACAACAGTGAGTCGACTTGATCGACGCGAAGCGGCCTCGCAAAGAAGAAGCCTTGACCGAACTGGCAACCGAGCGCACGGAGATCGTCCACCTGGTGCGCCTGCTCGATACCCTCGGCAATGGTCTGCAAGTGCAAGGTGTTACCAAGCTGAACGATCGCTTCGGCGAGCACCCCGCTCTCGGCTGACTCGCCCACGTCGTCGACGAAGGATTTGTCGACCTTCAAGATGTCTATCGGGAACCGCTTCAGGTAGCTGAGAGAGGAGTAGCCCGTACCGAAGTCGTCGATAGCAAAGGCGATGCCGATCACCTTGAGCTCGAGCATGCGGGCGATGACCGACTCGGCGTCTTGGACAAGCACGCTCTCGGTGATCTCCAGAACGAGACTGCCCGGGTCGAGCCCACTGGATTCCAGCGCGTCAGAGACGTCTCGTACCAGACCGTCGTGCTGGAAGTGCCGAGCGGATATGTTCACGGCCATGTGGAAATGATCGGCAATGCCATAGTGGACCTGCCACTCACGCGCCTGGTGGCAAGCCTCGTGAAGCACCCAGCGCCCGAGCGGGATGATGAGACCCGTCTCCTCGGCGAGCGGGATGAACTCCTTTGGCAGCAGTAGCCCGCGTTCGGGGTGCCGCCAGCGCACCAAGGCCTCAACGCCCGAGATCGCCATGCCACCGTCAAGGCTCACGATCGGCTGATAGTGAACGACGAATTCATGCTCGTCGACCGCCCGCTGAAGGTCCGCCGTGCGCTCGAGCCGCTCCACCATCGCGGCCTGCAACGCCGGCTGGTAAACCTCGTAGCGGCCCTTGCCGCGGCCCTTGGCCGCGTACATAGCCACGTCAGCCGCCTGAAGAAGTTCGGCCGGACCCTCCATACCTGAGGGAAGGGCAATCCCGATGCTCGCGTGCACCTGAACCTCGCGGTCCTCGATCGTGAGGGGCGCCCGCAGCTCGGTGATGATGCGCTCGGCCACCTGGGTGGCCTCGTCTAGGTCCGAGATCTCCTCGAGAAGCACGGCAAATTCGTCGCCACCGAAGCGGGCAGCCGTGTCTCCCCCTCGCAGCGAGCTGTCCAAGCGGGCGGCGACCGCGACCAGCAGGTCGTCGCCGGCGGCGTGGCCGAGGCTGTCGTTCACGAGCTTGAAGTCGTCGAGGTCGAGGAACAACACCGCCAGCAAGGAACGCGACCGCGTGGCACGCGCCAAAGCGTGCTCGAGCCGGTCGAGGAACAAGGCACGGTTGGCGAGCCCGCTCAGGGCGTCGTGGAAAGCCTGGTGCTTCAGCTCTTCCTCAAGGCCCTTGCGCTCGCTCACATCGCGCAAGGTGAGGACGATTCCCTCGACGGTCGTGTCCGCGAGCAGGTTGTTGGCAACAACTTCGACGTGGCGCCATGACCCGTCGCTGTGGCGAACCCGCCATTGCGTGGTCACCGACACCCCAGCCCGGAAGGCGACGCCTGTGTAGACCGCGAGTGCCTGCTCGACGTCTTCAGGATGGATGAGGGTCGTGAGCCGCTTTCCTTCAAGCGCCCCCGGCTCGTAGCCGAGGATCCTCGTCGCCGACGGCGTCTGGTAGCTGATAGTCGCGTCCGGTCGGGCGATGAGAATGACGTCCGAGGCGTTCTGAACAAGCGTCTGGAAACGCGCCTCGCTGCGGCGGGCATGGAACGCCTCGGTAAGGCTCTCGCGGTCGAGCGCTAGCTCCGCCTGGGCGGCAAGGGTCTCGATCGTGTTCGTGAGCTCGAGGGGCAGAGGTTCCGCGCTGCATATGGCAATGACGCCCTGTAGCTGATCCTTGGCGACGAGTGGGCAGATCACGAGTTCTTCGGACGCGCCGGCGCCTGCTGGGCTCTCAGGTGTCACTGCGGCCTCGACGGCGCATCTAGCCGTGCTGCCTTCGCTGAGCGACTTCATGAGCTCTGGGCGCTCGGACAACAGCTCGAGCAGCACGGCGCCGCGACTGCCCGCCTCGGCTGCGAGGGTCAAGCCGACATCCGGGCTCGACACGGCGAGGGTAATCCCCAGAATGTCGCACTGACCCGAGACCAGTTCGCCTACTGCGGTGATCGTCGCCTGGTAGATACCGTCGCGTCCGGGTGCCGCGACAAGTTCTGCTGCCGCCTGTCGCAAGACCTTTTCTCGCGTCATGGCCTGTTGGTGCACCTGCACGAGGCCCGCCATGCGAAGAAGAACAAGCAAGAACATGATTCCGGCCACAACGGCGATGACGGGGGCGTCGATCGGGTTGCCGAGGGCCGCCTCGACAAGCAGCACGGCGGGCGCGATGAGCGAAACCGCGGCTAGGAGAACGAGACGGGCATTGCTCGTGCCCGGGGCCTTGGCCGCCCTCGGCTCTGAAAGGTCCCGCATGGAAGGGTGCAAAGCGGCCGCGCCCCAACAGACGTAGAAGATGATCCAACCGAGATCGATGGGGTTGCCATCGCTCCAGTTCCAGCTCGTGTGCAGGTTGCAAAGCCCGTACAGCGAGTCGGAGAAGAGCGTGCCGACTGCCCCGATGGCGAGCAGCCGACCTGCTGTATGGCGTAGGCCGCCCGAGCCCCACAGGTGCGCAAGCATTGCCAGCACGAGGACGTCACCAAGCGGGTAGGCGGCTGCTGTCAGTCGTACGAGCATTCCGCCAGGAGCGCGGACATTGGGCCCGATGAGGAAGATCCAAGAGAGCAGGCCGACGCCGAGGGTGACCGTTAGGGAGTCGAGCAGACTCGCGCGGTCGCCGCCGGGGACCCTAGCGCGGGCAAGGAGCAACAACCCGACCGCCACCACCGGGTACATCGTGACGTAGATGCCGTCGATGAACGAGGGGAAGGGGATGTTGTTCTGACCCATAATCTGGTGCCAGAACTTGTAGGTGGTGTCACCTGTTATGAACAGCAGTACACCGGCGCCGAGGAACCACCATGCGACCGGTGCCTTCGGCCGATAATGCTTGATCCCGTAAGCGAAAGCCGCCGCTGAGGACAGACCGAGCAGAGCCCAGGCAGGTACCTGTCCCGCCCACTCCATCCAGGGAAGAAAGCCCAGGATGCGTGGGGTTCCGGAGGGAATTCCGAATGGGAAGTAGATAAGGGCTAAGACCGATTCGAAGGCAAGGAACTTGAGCCATAGGGTCGACGAGTAACCTCGCTCGGCAGACAGCAATGAGCCACTGTCTGCCGCGGGGTCCTCGCCCTCAGATTCTGTCGGTGTCATAGTGAGTGTCAACTCAGCTCCGGCCTCGCATTTCGTTCCCTGAACATCGGCTCATATCCTCTGAAGCTTGAGCACGAAACCGCGACTGAGACCTACCGCGCCCCTGCTAGAGGTGCCGGGAACCTTCGGCGCCGCGACAGAGCTGCCTTGGCAAATGGCCCGAGCGGGCGAAGAGCGCCCGCACCTGGCTCCGATCTACTGATGCTCGCCGCGACCAATCGAGGGGACCGCCTCGCTCGGAGTTGTCGGGGGGACTGACCGCTCCGAGGTCCCTGTTTGGCGCGAACGGACGAGAAGGCTCGCCGCTGCCGGCCCGGCCGGCTGGTCTCGCTGTGAGGGGCCTCGAGTCGGGCTAAGCCGTCGGTGGGGCGTAGTGTCTTCCTGCCCCGTCGGCCCAGCGGTCCCACCTTGGGCGCGCCATCGGCCGAGGGAGATTCGCAGCTGACGGCTTTCCGGCTGCCTGCAACAGTCCGCCGGTAAGCCCGCCCCCGGCGGCGCTGGTCGCGCTTTGTGGCCGCATGACCCTTGGCGATATGACTTTCGACCCTAATCCAGAGGGGCTGAGCTGGTCGACTCTAGATAGGTGGAGTGCGTCCAGCGACCGGTTTTCGAGGAGCTCGGACGCGAAGACTGCCTAGAGCTGCTGCGCGCCGAACCTGTCGGTCATGTCGCCCTCACAGCACGTGCTCTGCCGGTTGTCGTGCCAGTCAACTTTGCCGTCCTCGACGGCGACATAGTCTGGCGTTCCGCCCAGGGGACAAAGCTCGACGACGCCTCGTGCGGCTTAGTCGTGGCCTTCGAGGCGGACCACTACGAGTCCGATCACGCGCAGGGCTGGACCGTCAAGGTCCAAGGTCTGGCACATATCGTGACCGACCTCAAAGAGCTCGGCCGGGCCAGGGAGCTCCTGCTTGAGTCGTGGGCCCTCGAAGGCGCGGCCGATCGTTACGTCCGACTCGTCCCCGACGTCGTAACAGGCACACGTATCCACCGAGCCGCTCTCAACTGACAACGCTTCAAGCTTGGCCCTGTCTTCGTCGGAGCTAGGCCGTTGCTATTTCCACCGGAAGTGGACGAACACGCGCCCGAAATTGCGAGAGTCCTTCTCGACCCGGTGGTACTTGGCCTTGATATCTGGTTCGTCGAGGAAGCGAAGGACGCGTTTTTTGAGCTGACCCGACCCTTTTCCGGGAATGATCTCGATGACGCTCGCCTTGGTCCGCTGCGCCTCCTCGATAACACCGTGCAAGGCCCGCTCGATGTCGTCTCCCCGGTTGTAGATGTCGTGGAGGTCAAGTTTGAGCTTCATCGCTGGACTTTGTCACCGGACTCGGTCTCGGGGGCGGGGAGCCCCGGGTAAAGCACTAACCGGCAAAGCGCCTCGGGCGATACTCGGCGACTGATCATCTGAGGGCCACCGAGATCGCGTTGGCTGGGTCACATGGTCGATCCCCGCGCTGCTCGGCCTGGGGGCGTTCGACAACCCCGCGTCGGGAGAAGGACGAGCGGGGCCTAGCGAATATCACGCGAGTCGGGACCGATGAGGCGAGAACGTGTCCAAACCTCAGCTGTCGCGGTGAGCTAGCTCGAACCATATCGTCTTGCCACTTGGCTGGGACTCGACACCCCAATCGCTCGCGAAAGCGTTCACGAGGAGTAGTCCCCTCCCCCCGGCGCCCTCCTCGGAAGGGGGAATTCTCTCGGGCAAGACGTCTGACTCATCGGTGACCTCGACTCGAACCACGCCGTCCAGTCGCACGCGGACCTCGAAGCTATCCCCCATTGCGTGCCGGACAGCATTGGTGGTGAGCTCAGAAACGAGCAGGACGGCAACCTCTCTCACCTCGGGGTCCGTCACGACTCCCGAGACGAATCTCCTCGCCACGGCGATAGAAGCGGGTTCGCGATGCAAGACGAGCCTCTCCCCGTCCTCCCGAATCTGGTCCATTTGTCCCTAATGTCCGAGACGAGCCGAGACAGCATCACCACTTACGGCCCGCCTTCGCGTCCCCCTCGGTAATGGTACCGACAGAGAGGCTCTTGCGGGCGACGATGGCTCAGCTCTGAGCCCGTTCGCGAAGTGCTTGTTCGTCGACCACACGCAAGTTTCGACCGTCGCCCGCTACCCAGCCGAGGCTTCGCAGAGCCCTCAGGCCTTTCACGATGGCCTCACGCGACAGACCGTTCCAAGAGGCGAGGTCGCTTTGGCCCATCGGTACGAGTACTTCGCGGACGCCGCCCTTAGAGGTGCCGTAACGCCCCGCGACATCGAGAATGGCTCCGCAAAGGCGGCCGAGGGAGTCGCTCGCGCTGAACTCGAGCTGACGCCGTGAGGACGCCCGGAGGCGCTCGGCGACAAGGTGCAGCAGCTCGAGCCCGACGCGGGGGTGCTCCTCGACCAGTGCGTGGAACCGGGCCATGGGTACGACGAGGAGCTCGCCGTTTTCAAGGGCCGCCGCGTTGGCCGAGCGGGGGGCTCCGTCGATCGACGACAGCTCACCGAGCATCGAGCCCGCATCGAGGACGTCGAGGATCACTTGGCGGCCGGAGGGTGCCTCTATCCAGATCTTCACGATTCCGCTCAGCAAGATGAGGACGTCATGCGCGTCGTCACCCTCCCTGAACAGGGTCTCACCACTGCGCATGCGACGGCGGCGCCCGGCCTCAAGAACGGCCGCCTTGTCGCCTTCTTCGAGCCGGTCGAGGAAGCCGGTCCGGACCTCGTCCATGGCGGAGGTCTAGTCCACAAGAGCGTCCCCGCGCTCGTCACCGCCTCACCGATCGTGTCAGAAGCCCGCCCAGAGACAGAGTACGAATACTCAGTACAACCGAGTACGAAGGCCTTGTCGCGTGGCGCACCCTTCTTTAGAGTTCTTTGCGTGAGGCGATACAAGATCGAGCGGTGACGAGCTAGAGCCAGGCGACTCCCAAATCACCTTGGGAGATCACCAAGAAGCTGCAACACGAATACCTGTCGGCAAGGTGTCAAATGCGGGGAATCGACACGGCTTGTGGAATGCGGGGAGGGACCCGGGCCGCCTCCGGGTGGTGGTCCCTTGCCCAGGCTCCGACGGGTTGTTCTGGCGTGGCGATCCTCTAGCACACAACTTGCTCAGACCGCCCACGGCGACCCAGCGTCGCCGTGGGCGGTATCGCGCCACGGGCTCGGCTCAAAGCCTGATACCGCCATCGGACTCGGGGCCGGCTCTCCCTCCCGACCGGAAGGTCGCGGGCGTCGGCCTATCTTGCCCGTATGGGAGCACGGCCGCGCTGGTTCACAGACACAGGTCCTGATCACTCACAGTGGTACATCGACCGGTTCCGCAAGATGGCCGCGGAGGGAGTCGACCTTGCCGGCGAGGCCCGCCTAGTGGACGCGATGGTCGCGCCCCGGTCGCGAATCCTCGATGCTGGGTGCGGGCCCGGACGCGTCGGGGCGGAGCTGGCCACGCGGGGCCACTTCGTGACCGGGGTGGACCTAGACCCGGCGCTCATAGCTGCGGCCGAGTCCGACCATCCCGGGCCGAACTGGCTTGTGGCCGACCTTGCCGAGCTCGACCTCACCGCCGCAGGACAAAGTGAACCGTTCGACGCGGCTGTAGTGGCGGGCAATGTGATGACCTTCCTTGCGCCCGGAAGCGAGCAAGCCGTTCTCGTCCGGATTGCAGCGCACCTGCGACCGGACGGCATCGCGGTCGTTGGCTTCGCCACCGACCGCGGCTATCTCCTGTCCGACTTCGACCGGCACGTCGTGGGAGCAGAGCTCGTGCTCGAGCACCGGTTTGCGACATGGGACCTGCGGGCTTGGTCAGCCGACGCCGCCTTCGCGGTCAGCGTGCTGCGCCGGCCCGCTGTCGGTGTCGTCGGCACCTTCCAAGACATCCCGCGAGCGGGCAAGCAAAACGCAGCGGGCACCCAGGAGGCGAGTCGGGCTAGAGAAGCGGCATATTCGGCCGCCACTAGGCTGGGCGACACGAGCTGAGGGAGGGACCGGGTGGCGATGCACCTCGACGCGAAGCCGCGTAAAGAAGAGGCGGGTGGCGAGCGCCCCGGCCCAGTGATCTCGGTCGCGCGGCTGACCAAGCGCTATGGCGACCTCGAGGCCGTGCGGGGCATCGACTTCGAGGTCGCGCGGGGCGAGACGTTCGGCTTTCTAGGGCCGAACGGCGCCGGTAAGACGACGACCATCAAAATCCTCTGCACGCTTGCGAGCGCCACCTCGGGCACAGCGACGGTCGCCGGTCACGACACGAGCACAAAGCAGGACGAGGTGCGACGCAACATCGGGCTCGTGTTCCAGGACACGACGCTCGACAGCTACTTGACCGCCGAGCAGAATCTCCGGTTCCACGCCGCTCTTTATGCCGTGCCCAAGGCGGTCGTTGCACCGAGAATGCGTCAGGTGCTCGACATGGTGGGGCTCTGGGACCGAAAGGACAATCTTGTCAGCACCTTCTCGGGCGGCATGCAGCGCAGGCTTGAGATAGCCCGTGGCCTGCTGCACGCCCCTCACGTGCTCTTCCTCGACGAGCCGACGGTGGGCCTCGACCCACAGACGCGTTCGTCGATCTGGACCTACATCAACGACCTCAAGGCGCGAGAGGACATCACGATCTTCCTCACGACCCACTACATGGACGAGGCTGAGAACTGCGACAGGATCGCCATAATCGACCACGGCAGGATTGTCGCCATCGACACCCCCGAAGCGCTCAAAGCGAGCATCGGCAAGGACAGGGTGCAGATCCACACCGCGGACGACTCGGCCGCGATCGCCGGACTCGGAAAGTTGTTCAACCTCGAGGCGTCTATGCACGAAGGGGCCGTCACCTTCTCGGTCGCCTCGGGAGGGGAGTTCGTGCCGAGGCTGTTCGCAGAGCTGGAAGTGCCAATCGCTTCGGTGAGCGTCTCGCGTCCTTCCCTAGATGACGTGTTCATGTCCTATACCGGGAGCACTATCCGTGATGCGGAATCCTCTGGGACCGACGCCAGGCGCCAGATGGCCGCCCGCTGGCGAGGAGGACGGCGATAACGATGGCCACCGACACACAACTCTTCCAAGCCGCTAACAGCGCCGAGGCCGAGTCACGCCTCGTCGCCGAGATCAGGGTCGGACTGCCCGAGCACGGGCTAGTGCACGACCTGCGTGCCGTCAGCATCGTCTGGCGGCGAGAGCTCATCCGCTTCCGCACAGATCGGTTGCGGGCGATCACCTCCCTCGTGCAACCGTTCCTCTTCCTGTTCGTGATCGGCACGGGCCTTTCCGCACTGGCCAAGAACGGACTGCCGCCGGGCGTGGACTTCAAAACGTTCATCTACCCCGGGGTGCTCGGGATGTCAGTGCTTTTCACGGCCGTGTTCTCGGCCGGCTCGATCGTCTGGGACAGGGAGTTCGGTTTCTTGCGTGAGATGCTCGTCGCCCCGGTGAGCCGGGCGGCCCTTGTCATAGGCAAGTGCCTGGGGGGGGCCACGATCGCGACGTTCCAGGGAGTCGTCTTCTTGGCCCTGGCCTGGTTCGCCCATGTGCCCTACAGCCCACTGCTGTTGTTGACCCTCGTCGGCGAGCTGTTACTGCTGTCTTTCACCCTGACGGCCTTCGGCCTCATGATGGCGGCACGCATCAAGCAGTTCCAGTCGTTCATGGCCCTGACCCAGATGCTCGTCATGCCCATGTTCTTCCTCTCCGGAGCGCTCTACCCTCTGAACGGCCTGCCGACATGGCTGAGCGTGCTGACTCGCATCGACCCTTTGACCTACATCGTGGGTCCCATGCGCCACAGTGTCTTCAGCCACCTGAACCTTCCCGCCGGTGCTGTACAGAGGCTCGCTCCCGACATCACCTGGGGCGGGTGGACCGTCCCGGTCGGTATGGCCCTCGGCCTAGTCGCTGTTATGGGTGTGGCGATGATCACCGTCGCCATCGCCGAGTTCCGCAAGACCGAGTAGCCGCCTAGCCGCGCGGCTATGTTCGCCGGCGCCGGGCTCGACCGCCCTCCCTCAGGCGCCCCACCCACCGTGGGCACTCAAAGCCCAGATCGCCTTTGGGAGATTGCGGATTTAAATCCAGGTGATGGCTTGCTCGAAGCCTGGCGGATTTCTCAGCTCTAGCTCCAACGGGCTAGAAAGGGCTCAGGAGTTCTGCAAGCCAAGGAGGCAGCGTGGACGTCCGTCAATGGGTCTGTGTCGACGGCAATGAGGCCGCTGCCCGTATCGCATACGCCCTGTCCGAAGTCATCGCCATCTACCCGATCACCCCTGCCTCGCCAATGGGTGAGCACGCCGACGACTGGGCGACAGCGGGCAGGGAGAACCTGTGGGGCCAGGTGCCCGACGTCATAGAGATGCAGTCGGAGGCAGGCGCGGCCGGCACCTTCCACGGCGCCCTGCAAAAAGGTGCCTTGGCGACGACGTTCACGGCATCGCAGGGACTGTTGCTCATGATCCCAAACATGTTCAAGATCGCCGGCGAGCTCACCCCGGCAGTCATGCACGTCGCCGCCCGTACGATCGCCACCCACGCCCTGTCGATATTCGGCGACCACTCAGACGTGATGCACGCCCGAGCGACGGGCTGGGCAATGCTCGCCGCGAGCTCGGTGCAGGAGGCCCACGACTTCGCCCTCGTCTCGCACGCGGCGACTCTCAGGGCACGGATCCCTTTCCTCCATTTCTTCGACGGCTTCAGGACCTCGCACGAGATGGCCAAGATCGACATTCTCACTAGCGAGGACGTGGCGGCACTAATCGATACCGATGCCCTGATCGAGTTCCGCTTGCGGGGCATGAACCCGGACACACCCGACGTGCGGGGAACCGCGCAGAACCCGGACGTGTTCTTCCAGGCCCGCGAGGCATGCAACCCCTACTACCTCGCCGTCCCCGGAATCGTGCAAGAGACCATGGACGCTTTCGCCGAGCGCACGGGCCGCTCCTACAGCCTGGTCGAGTACCGCGGCGCGCCTGATGCAGAACGGGTAGTCATTCTCATGGGTTCCGGCGTCGGCGCTGTCCGCGAGGCAGTCGACACCCTCGTCGAATCCGGCGAGCGCGTCGGAATGCTGACTGTGCGCCTCTACCGACCCTTCCCTTCCGAGCAGCTCGTCTCCGCCTTGCCGCCCAGCGTGCGCTCGATCGCCGTCCTCGACCGGACGAAGGAGCCAGGGGCTGTCGGCGAGCCCCTCTACCTAGATGTCCGGGCCGCTATCGACGAGGCGATGGACAGCCCGGAACCGGCCTTTGCCGAATCCCCCCGAGTAATAGGGGGACGCTACGGGCTCTCCTCAAAGGAATTCACCCCGGCTATGGCCAAGGCCGTGCTCGACGAGCTCAAGCAGGACCGGCCCAAGCGTCACTTCACCGTGGGCATCTACGACGACGTGACTTCGCTCAGCCTCCCCTGGGACAGCGATTTCCGGCCCTCGCGACCTGACTCCCAGGTTCAGGCCGTGTTCTTCGGGCTCGGGTCTGACGGCACCGTCGGGGCCAACAAGAACAGCGCCAAGATCATCGTCGAGGCCACCGAGGACTTCGTGCAGGGCTACTTCGTCTACGACTCGAAGAAGTCGGGTGCCATGACAGCCTCGCACCTGCGTTTTGGACCTGAGCCGATCCACTCGACCTACCTGATAAACGACGCCGACTTCGTGGCATGCCATCAGTTCAACCTTCTCGAGCGCGTCGACATCCTCGAGGTGGCGAGAGACGGGGCGACCTTCCTCCTCAACTGTCCCTACGGGCCAGAAGAGGTCTGGGAGCACCTGCCGGCAAAGGTGCAGCGCCAGTTGCAGGACAAGCACATCCGCCTCTGGGTGATCGACGCTCTGCGCATCGCGGCCGAGACCCAGATGGGCAACCGGATCAACACGGTCATGCAACCGTGCTTCTTCGCCCTCTCCGGCGTGCTGCCGGCTGACGTAGCCGTCGCAGAGATCAAGGCTTCAGTCGAGAAGGCTTACGGCAAGCGGGGCCGAACCATCGTCGAGCGCAACTTCGCCGCCATCGATGCCGCTCTTGCCAACCTCACCGAGGTGTCCGTTCCTGCTGAGTTGTCGCCCGGCGGCTCGATCGGTGTCCCCGTGCCCGACTCCGCCCCCGATTTCGTCAGGCACGTGACCTCGATGATCATGGACGGCCAAGGCGACCTCCTGCCTGTCTCGGCCATGCCGGCCGATGGCCGCTTCCCCTCGTCCACGACGCGATACGAAAAGCGCGACATCGCAGTGGAGATGCCGATCTGGGACCCGGACATATGCATCGATTGCGGCAAGTGCGCCATTGTCTGTCCGCATGCCACCATCCGCATGAAGGTGTACCCCGCCGGCGCCCTCCAGGGTGCTCCGGAGGGCTTTTTGTCCAAGCCGTTCCGCTCCAAGGACCTGGCCGACCACTTCATGACCATCCAGGTCGCCCCGGACGACTGCACCGGGTGCGGGGTCTGCGTCGACGTTTGCCCGGCCAAGTCCAAGACCGAGGTCAAGCACAAGTCGATCAACATGGAGCCCGCCCTGGAGCATCGTGACCGGCTCCGTAGCCACTGGGACTTCTTCTTGTCGATACCGGAGCTGGACCGCTCCGCCCTGCCTCACGACTCGGTGAAGGGCTCTCAGGCTCTGCAACCGCTCTTCGAGTTCTCGGGCGCATGCTCGGGATGTGGAGAGACGCCGTACCTGAAGCTCGTGAGCCAGCTCTTCGGCGACCGCATGCTCGTCGCCAATGCGACGGGCTGCTCTTCGATCTACGGCGGGAACTTGCCGACGACACCCTGGGCCACGAACGGAGCGGGCCGCGGCCCGGCGTGGAGCAACTCGTTGTTCGAGGACAATGCCGAGTTCGGCCTTGGCATCCGCCTCGGTCTCGAAGCCCAGCAGGAAAGGGCGCGAGGCCTTTTGCTCAGCCTTGCCGGCAAGCTCGGCCCCGAGCTTGCCGCCTCTGTGCTCGAGGCCTACCAGTCAGACGAGGAAGGCGTGTTCGCCCAGCGTTCCCGGGTGGTCCGGCTCGAAGCCGAGCTCGACAGGCTCGTGAGCTCGCCCGAGGCCGACGTCGCCTTGGCGGCCCGCCACCTGCGTGCCCTGACAAGCGCCCTTGTCCGCAAGAGCGTCTGGATCTTCGGCGGCGACGGCTGGGCCTACGACATCGGCTTCGGCGGCCTCGACCACGTTTTGTCCTCTGGCCGCGACGTGAACATCTTGGTGCTCGACACAGAGGTGTACTCAAACACCGGTGGCCAGGCCTCCAAGTCGACCCAGCGCGGAGCGATGGCGAAGTTTGCCGCCGCGGGCAAGGAGTCGGCGAAGAAGGACCTCGGCGCCGTCGCCCGCTCCTACGGCAACGTCTATGTCGCCCAGATCTCGATGGGTGCCAACGACACCCAGGCCACCAAGGCGCTCCTCGAGGCCGAGGCCTATCCGGGCACCTCGCTCGTGATCGCCTACTCGACCTGTATCGCCCACGGGATCGACATGGCCAAGTCGATGACGCACCAGAAGGACGCCGTGCGTTCGGGATACTGGCCCCTATACCGCTTCCACCCTTCCGCGGCCGAATCTGGTCAGCCCTTCCAGCTCGACTCCAAGGCGCCGTCGATCCCCCTCGCCGACTTCGTCGCCACCGAGGCGCGTTACGCCACATTGGCCCGTACCCATCCCCACCAGGCTGCCCGGCTCGCCGAGCTCCACCAGGCGGACATAACCGAGCGCTGGCGGTACTACGAGCAGCTGGCAGGCGTGCACCGGACCGTTCCCCAGGCTCCGTCCGACGTGGGTCCAGAGGTGGACTCCGACGCAGGGTACCAATACGACGAGGAGGCGCAGTGATGCCAGGTGCTGACAGCGTGGACCTGAGGACGACATACCTCGGCCTCGAGCTCTCCTCGCCTATCGTCGCATCGGCGAGCCCGCTCACAAAGAGCGTGGATGGGGCCAAGGCCCTCGCCGACGCCGGCGTCGGGGCCATCGTGCTCCCCTCGCTTTTCGAGGAAGAGATCGTGGCCGAAGAGGTCGGGCTGTCGGCCGCCCTCGAGGCGGGCAGCGGGCATTTCGCCGAAGCCCTCGACTACTTTCCGGCGGTCAACGAGTTCACGAGCGCCGTCGACAAGTACCTCCAGCTGCTCGAGGAGATCAAGAAGACAGTCGAGGTACCTGTCGTCGCGAGCCTCAACGCATCCTCGACCGGTGGCTGGGTCCGCTACGCCCACCTGCTGGCAGAGGCCGGCGCGGACGCCCTCGAGCTGAACGTCTACCGGGTGCCCACCGACCCGCAGCTGAACGCAGCTCAGGTCGAGGAGCTCGACCTCGCCCTCGTGAGCAATGTCTGCGACGCCGTCTCCCTCCCCGTCGCCGTGAAGCTCTCCCCTTACTACTCAGCCATGGCGCACTTCGCCGCCAAGGTGATCGCCGCCGGTGCGGGCGGGCTGGTCATGTTCAACCGCTTCTACCAGCCGGACCTGGACCTCGAGACGATGGACGTGATACCGCGGGTCGAGCTTTCACACAGCTGGGAGCTGCGCCTTCCTCTGCGCTGGATCGCCATCTCTGCGGCCTCAGCTCGGACGCGGCCCGTCCCTCGCCGCCAGCTCAGGGGTCTACTCGGGCTACGACGTCGTAAAGGCGATTGCCGTCGGCGCCGATGTGGCGATGATGACCTCCGCCCCCCTCCACCTCGGTCCCGAGCACGTCAGCCTCGTCGAGTCCGAGCTGCGCTCGTGGCTCGCCGACCACGACTACGTCTCAGCTGCCGAGCTTCGCGGCTCGGTCTCCCAGGCGACCTCCATCGAGGCGAGCGCCTTCGAGCGGGCCAACTACCTGAAAACACTTCACTCCTGGAGCTCCACCGAGGGCTTTCAGGTCTCCGGGCTTTAGAGCCCCAACCCCGTTCGCTGTCTCTGCTTGGCGCGCCGAGCGCGTCCGGCCGTCTACTTTCTCAACGGGCGCGCGGCCGATGGGCCGGGCGGGGCTGTCGATAGCTTTGAGGTGAATGGGGGAAGAGGTGACAAACGAGCAGGATGCCCAAATACAAGCGGGCGGGCTCAGCCGGGCCGCGGCCCGTTTCGCCGGGGAGCTGCGCCGCCTCGGGGTAGCTTGCGAGGTCAAAGAGATGCCCGAGAGCACCCGTTCAGCGCCCGAGGCCGCCAGCGCGGTGGGTTGCGACGTCGCCCAGATCGTGAAGTCGCTCGTGTTCCGCTCGGTCGAGGCCGACGAGGCCCTCCTCGTCCTCGTCTCGGGCGCGGACCGTGTAGACGAGAAACGTCTCGAGCAGCTCGTGGGCGGGGCGGTGGAACGGGCTACGGCTGAGTTCGTGCGCAGCCGTACCGGCTACGCCATCGGTGGGGTGCCCCCGCTCGGCCATCTCCAGCCGATCGTCACCTACCTCGACGAGCGCCTCCTCGATCATGACCTCGTATGGGCAGCCGCCGGGACGCCCCGGGCCGTTTTCTCGATCGCGCCCTTCGATCTTCTCAAGCTCACCTCGGCCAGGCTCGTGGACGTCGCGGCCAGCTGAACATGCAACCACGACCCGCGGGACGCAGATAGCCTCGCAGGCACATGCGCCACCTTGGCCAGGTGATCTTGTGACGACACATGAAGAGACGAGAACCGACGAGATAGTCATCCGGCCCGTGCTCTTGGGCGATCTCGACGAGGTCGACCTGATCTTCCGCACGGCTTTCGGCACCTTTTTCGCCGCCCCCGAGCCGGAGACGACCTTCGGCGATGCTGACCTCGTGCGCACGCGTTGGCTGGCGGACCCGGGAGCCGCCTTGGCCGCGGTCATCGACGGGGCTGTGGTGGGGTCGAACTTCGTAACCACGTGGGGAAGCTTCGGCTTCTTCGGGCCTTTGACTGTGCAGCCGGCGTGCTGGGACCGCGGCATCGCCCACCGCTTGATGGAATCGACGATGGACCTGTTCGCCTCCCGGGGCACCAAGCACCTGGGCCTGTTCACCTTCGCCCACAGCCCCAAGCACGTCGTGTTGTACGAGCGCTTCGGTTTCGCGCCTCGCTTCCTCATCGCCGTCTTGGAGGCAGCTGTCGACATGCCGAGAGACACGGTGTCCTACCTGCTGTTGTCCGACCTGGCGGCGCGGGACCGCACCGGTGTGACAGCAGCGGTGCGCGAGCTCACCGGGTCGGTCTTTCCTGGTCTCGACCTCAGCCGGGAGGTCGACGCCGTACTCGATCAAACTCTGGGCGAGACGGTGCTCATAGAGGATGACTCCGGGCTGCAAGGCGTCGCCATCTGCCACATCGGCGCCGGCACAGAAGCCGGGAGCGGCATGTGCTACGTGAAGTTCGCCGCCGCGAAGCCCGGTCCGAAGGCCCAGATGTCATTCGCGAGGCTGATCGACGCCTGCGGAGATCTTGCCGCCAGCCGGGGGGCAACGGTGCTCCAAGCAGGTGTCAACTTCGCCCGCCAGCAGGCCTACTGGGCCCTGCGAGAGAAGGGCTTTCGCACCCAGTTCCAAGGTGTCTCGATGCACAGACCCAACGAGGACGCCTACGACACGTCCAGCGCCTTGGTCATCGACGACTGGCGCTGATGGCAAAGAGGGTTTCGAGGCCAGCGGCCCTGGCAAAGCCCGACAGGGCGCGCCTCGGTTTCGGCCCCGTCTCGGTGGCCGAGGCCTACGAGGCCTACCTCGTCCCTCAACTGTTCGAGCCGTGGGCGGCCGACCTCGTCGCCCGGGCCGGGCTCTTCCCCGGGGCGGTCGTGCTCGACGTCGCGACCGGCACAGGTGTGGTCGCTCGTCAGGCGGCGGCCGCGGTCGGCCCGCTGGGCAAGGTGTTCGCATGCGACCTCAGCGCCGGGATGCTCGCTTTTGCAGCGAGCAAACCGTCTCTGCCCGGCTCGGCGCCCATCGAGTACCTCGAGTGCTCCGCAACCGCCCTCGCGGCGAGCGAAGCCAGCTTTGACGCCGTTTTGTGCCAGCAAGGCTTACAGTTCTTCTCCAAGCGCGAGGCGGCGCTTCGCGAGATGCACAGGGTGGCGCGCCAAGGCGGCCGCGTCATCGTCTCGACGTGGGCGGCGGAGCGACCTCTGGGCCTGTTCGGACCGATGGTGGACGCCATGGTCGACTCCGGGATGGACGAGCCGTTCCCACGTGCGTTTGACTCCTCGAGCTACGGATTAGGCGCTCGACGCCTGGAAGAGCTCTTCCTTAAAGCCGGCTTTGCCGGCGTCAGCGTGGAGACCGCCCAGATGGACGCTTTGTGGGAGACGACCGAAGACGCCGTCGAGACACTGAACGGCACCCCTTTTGCGCCCCTTGTGGCCGCACTCGACGAGCAGTGGCGACAACGACTGCGGACCCTCTACCTGGAGCGCCTGGCGCCGTCGCCAGCCGGGACGGTCACCGTGGCGACGGTCATCAACCTCGCCCGAGGCATCAAGTAGGCGGCCGGCGGAGGCGAAAGCGCCCGTAGCTGGCACAACTCAGTGCGGCTTGAATGTTCGGCGGCGACGGCTCCGGCGCGTCGAGTCCCCCCAAAGGGCGATCTGAGGAGAAACCCAGGAGGCGAATGCGTCCCCGCTCAGGGACTCCCGGACGATGCCGTCCTCGTCCGGCGGCATCACCTCGTCGCTGCCGGCGACGAAGATCCGGTAACGGCAGCTGTCCATGTTGAACTCCCAGGGCTCTCCCACCTCAGCTTTGCGCAAGGACTTGAGCGCGGCGACGAGCCTGGTCTCCAGCCGGTCGAACGACCCATCCGGGTCGACCATCTCACATGGCCCACATGTCTGGGAGGCCACGTTGGCGAGCTCTTCGGAGAGGTGGTTCAACAGCGCCCAGCGAGCATCGTTCCATTCCCCGTTCAAAACCATGCCATTGCCTTCGTCAAGGCTCGGGTAGTAGGGGTCGCTCTCCCAGAGCGAGTCGTCACGGACCTCGGCCAACCACGTCCCTGTCAGCGTCTTCGTCATGACTTCGTAACCCCCCTTTTCTCAATCCGTCATCTATGTACAGCCTACATATTTCGCGGCGGAGAAGATACGGCATGGTCCGGAGGCGGCTTTTGGCCTTGGCCGCGGGCGCTATCGAGCCCCGACGCCGTCACGCCACGAGCGGGGCGCCCTCGGGGCGCTCAGGTGATGTCGGAGCGGAGCGTCGTGAGCGTGCCCACCACAGCAAGAGCTACGCCGTAGATCAAGAGCATGATTGCTCCCCCCCACCAGGGCAGGAGCGGGTTGTTGGAACCAAAGGTTGTGCGCGTGGCGTCCTCGAGGGCCGTAGCGGCCTGGCCGGGCAGGTATTCGCCGATGGTCGGCCAGATGGCGGTCACGATGGTCTCGACGACGAGGGTGAATATGAGGCCGACGACGATCGCGACGATCTGGTTCTTCAACAAGGCTCCGAGGCCGAGGCCGTAGATGGCGAAAAGGCCGGTACCGAGGATCACCCCGGGGGCGATCTGCGACCAGGCGTGCCACATCTGGTGGAAGCTGGCCACGTAGTACAAACCTGGGCGCGCCAAGCACGTCGCTTGAGACATTCCCTGGCTGACACCGGTGATCGACAGGCACGAGTGGACTCGCAAAGCGACGAGGATGGCTCCGAGGACGAGCCCGGCCAGCATGGTCAGAACTCCGAGGAGCAGGCCCGCACCGAAGCTGACACCGAGCTTTGCCGTGACGACCCGGCCGCGGCGGGGCTCGGCGAGGAAGGTGGGCGTCACGGTCTTGTGCCGGTACTCACCGGTGATCACGAGCACCCCGAGGACGAGGGCGAGCAGCCTCGAGTTGTCGAGGACCGAGAAGACGTTGGTGAACCACTGCGCCGAGCCATGCGGGACGATTCCGGCGGTGCCCCCGTGGCGGCCGCCCGGCGCGAAGGCAAGGGCGAAACCGAAGGCGAGGTCGATGACGACCACGATGGCGAACACGACATAGGTGGACCAGATGGTCCAGAGCTTTCGGATCTCGGCGCGAAACAGCCCGGTCACTGCTGGGCTCCGGAGGGCCCGCTCCCACCATAAGGTGACGGCTCGGCGGGAGCGGCGGCTTCTGAGTCGAACGGCCGGTAGTCCCCGACTGGAGAGGCACTCTGGCCGGTCCCCGCCTCGCCTCCGGTGAGGGAGAAGAAGAGGGACTCAAGCGACTCGGTCGAAGAGACCATCTCGTGCACCTCGATGCGGTTGTCGACCATCAAAGGCCCGAGCTGCTCTGGCGTGGCCCCCTCGGAGACGACATAGCCGTCCCGTTCGACCGCGGGCAGGTTCTTGGCCCGCAATGCCGCCACGAGGCGGGCGGCATCGGGCGTGCGCACCCGCACCGAGCGCTTCGTGCCGGCGAGCAGGTCCGAGAGCCGGCCCTGGGCCGCAAGGCGCCCGGCGGTAAGGACGATGACGTCGTCGACGATCAGCTGTGCCTCAGAAAGCAGGTGGGAGGAGACGATGACGATACGGCCGGCCTCCGCATCAGCAGCCCTCTCCGTGGCGTAGAAGCGGAGGAAGTCCCTGAGCCAGGCGATCCCCTGGGGGTCGAGGCCGTTTGCGGGCTCGTCGAGGACGAGGATGTCCGGCTTGCCGAGAAGGGCGCGGGCGAGCTCCAGGCGCTGGCGCATGCCCATGGAGAAGCCCCCCACCTTGCGGTTGGCGACTTCTAGGAGTCCCACGAGCTCGAGGCACTCCTCCACCCGGATGAAGGGGAGGCCCGCCATCAAGGCGGTGAGCCTCAAGTGGTTGCGCGCGGTGCGTGCGGGATGGAAGCCCGATGCTTCGAGGACCGCCCCGATGCGCTTGGTGGGATTGGGGAGATCACGGTAACGGTGGCCGTCGACGAATACAGAGCCCGAGCTAGGGGTCACGAGGCCCAGCAGCATCCGCAGCGTCGTCGTCTTGCCGGCGCCGTTAGGGCCTAAAAAGCCCGTGACACCGCCTGGGATGGCGTCGAAGTCGAGGTGGTCGACAGCAAGGACCTGGGCACCAAAGCGCTTGGTGAGTCCCCGAGCCTGGATTGTCGGCATGCAGCCCGGCCTCCGTTGTCACCGCCGCACTGAGGCGGCTCTCGGCTGACCTTAGTTCCCCGTTGCCACGGCTTCGACACGGGTGTGCGCGCGCTAGGTGGGACAGCTGCCGCCTTGAGTGGGGGTTTCGTGACCGCTATATTTCTGTTCAACAGGTCTCTAGCGAGGGAGGCAGCGCGATGTTCAGCGAGCTCAAGAGGTTCCATCCAGCAAAGATCGCCCTTCTGGCCGGCGTCGTAGTGCTCGGGGGGTCCGCGGTTGCGGCGGGCGCCGCTCCGGCCCACCAGAGGCCGACGCCCCCGGCCCCGGTCTCGGTCGTCACCGCCGTCAACGGCGTCTCGACCGCAGGCACCTGCGGCACATCGGGCGCGACAGGGGACTTCACGACCGTGGGCTCACGCCTCGACATAGTCACTGTCGATGTGACGGCCGCGACGACCTTCACGGATACCACCGTCGCCTCGGCCTCCTTCGCCGACGTGTGCGTCGGCACTCATGTCGCCGTCGCCGCGAGCTCAGCTACTGACGGCTCTGTGACAGCAGTCTCGGTCACGGTGCTACCCCCAGCCATCGTCTCAGAAGACGGTGTCGTCACCTCGGTCAACGGCGTGCCCACGGCGGGCACCTGTGGAGTCGCCGGTAAGACGGGCACCTACACCTATGTGGGCGCGCGGCTTCACATCGTCACTGTCGACGTCACGGCGAGCACGACGTTCACCGACGTCGCTGACCCGACCCCGTCCTTCGCGGACGTCTGTGTCGCCAACCACGTCAGGACCGACGGCACCTTCTCGTCCGGCGCCCTCATCGCGACTTCAGTCTCGGTGAAAGCGCCCAACACGGGCCACGTTCAGGGCATCGTCACCTCGGTCAACGGTGTGGCCGCAGCGAACACCTGCGGCACGGCGGGGACCTCGGGCACTTTCAACCTCGTCGGCAACTGGCGGCGTGGGATCGTCACGGTGGATGTCAGCCCAACGACGACCTTTGTTGACGCCGCGGTGAGCTCGCCTTCGTTCGCTCAGGTATGCGTTGGATCACCGGTCACTGCGACCGGTCTTCTGTCCTCGGCAACGCTGACGGCGAGCACGGTCAGCGTCCTAAGCGCGGTCGCCCAGCCCGAGAAGAACAACAAGCCGCACGGCGGCCACGGCCACGGGCGGCGCTGACAGAGCACGCTTCAGGGCCGCTTGCGGGTGGCGACCAACACCGGGATCTCGCGAGCCGTCCTTGCCTGGTACTCGGCATAGGGGGGATAGGCGGCCACCGCCCGCTCCCACCAGAGCGCCTTTTCCTGCCCGCTGACCTCGCGCAGGGAAACGTCAAAGGGCTCGGGGCCGTCCTGGATCATGACGGCCTCCGGGTCCGCGACGAGGTTGCGGTACCAGATCGGGTTCTTTTCGGCGCCCCCCTTCGAGGCGACGAGGGCGTACTCGCCCTCGTGCTCGACGCGCATGAGGGCGAACTTGCGGATCTTGCCCGTCTTGTTGCCCCGCGTCGTGACAACGATGATGGGCCACGGCGTATCGCGCAGCGTGTTGGCCCGCTGGCCTCCAGAAGCCTCGTACTCGGCGACCTGGTCCCTCACCCATTGCTCCGGGCTGGGCTCGTATTCCCCTGTAAGTGACATGGGGCCAATATAGGTAGCTGCGAGTGACGCGCTCGTCTCGCGGCGCGCAAACCGTGGCTCAGTCGTGCTCGCCGAGCGCCTGCACGACCGCCGCACCGAGCCCCATGACCCGCCCGGCCGCATACTCGGACTGAAAGGCATCGGTGCCCATCGCGGCGCGGAGCCGCTCCCGGGAGATGTCACGCAGTGCCGCCTCTAACGGCTCGATCGTCTCGCCCAGGGCCCGCAACGCCTCGTCTGCGGCGCCATGGAGCCGGACGCGCTTGCCGGCATCGTCACCCCCGGCAGTCATGGCGAGGCCAATCAGCGTGTAGGCGATACTCGCCTTCATGCCAAGGCGCCAGGCCAACTCGAGCGACTCGGTGAAGAACGCCTCCGCCGTGGCCGGCGAGCCGCTCAGGTACTCGGCGAGGCCAAGGTTGAAGGTCTCATAGACGACGCCGTAGCGGTCGTTGAGCAAGCGGGCGATCTCCGCGGACTCGTTCAGGTGAATGCGGGCCGCGTCAAGTTCGCCCGTCGACAGCTCGCAGTAGCCGAGGTTGCCGAGCATCGTCCCCACCTGGCGCTGGTCTCCCACCTGGCGATAAAGAAGGACCGACTCAGAAGAGTCCCGGGCCGCGGACTCGTGGTCGCCTTTCAAGTCGATCGCAAAGGAGCGGCCGGCGAGCAGACGGGCTGTGAGATGAGCCTCTCCCAGCCGGCGGGCAATGTCTAGGCCCTCCTCGATGAGGGGCAGGCCCGCGTCCGGCTGTCCACGACGAAGCGAGACGAAGCTGCTCACGTCCAAGAGGTCGGCGACGAGGTAGTCGTCGCCGACGGCGCGAGCTACGACGAGGGCCTCCTCCGCGCACGACTCGGCCTCGCTGTAGCCCCCCACCTGCTCGAGCAAATGAGCCTGGGCGGCAAGTGCCCGGGCGCGGACAAGCTCGGTCCCCTCCCCGAGAGGAACACTGAGGAGCGAGTCGATGGCCTCGATGCCTTCTGTGGCATGGCCCCGGGCCTTGAAGAAAGTCCGCAACGCTGTGACGAGGCGGACGCCGGGCTCACGGTCCGGTCCCTCCAGGCAGAAGGCAATGGCGGTCCGCAGATTGTCCAGTTCGAGCTCGAGACGGTCCAACCACCACCCTTGGTCGTGGCCGACGAGCTGGGGGGCGGCATCCTCGGCAAGGGCCACGAAGTGATCGCGATGGGCGGTTCGCGCACCTCTGGCCGCGTCGGGACCACGTGACTCGAGCTGTCGCGCGGCGAACTGGCGCACGGTCTCGAGCAACCGGTAGCGGACCTCTCCCGAACTCGGGTGCTCGAACTGGACCAGGCTCTTGTCGACAAGTGCAGCGAGGAGTCCAACCACCTCCTCGGTCGCGACGCCCTCGGCTGTCGCAACGGCCTCGGCCGCCCCGAGGTCGAAACCGCCGGCGAACGCCGACAAGCAGGCGAGCACCTGGCCCTCGGCCGGGCTCAGCATGTCCCAAGACCACTCGACCATGGCAAGCAGGGTCTGATGACGCTTTTGAGCCGTGCGCGACCCACCGGTGAGGAGGGAGAAGCGCTGGTCCAACCTGGCGTCGAGCTCGGCTGCGGACATTGCCCGCAGGCGGGCAGCCGCGAGCTCGATGGCGAGCGGCATGCCGTCGAGCCGGCGGCAGATGCGGGCGACCACGCGTGCGGTCTCCTCGTCGAGCAGGAGCCGGGAATCATGTTGGCTGGCCCTCTCGGAGAAGAGCCGCAAGGACTCGCTGGCCCGTATCGAGTCCAGGGCTGCGTGCTCTCCGGGGGTGTGCAGGGGTGGGACCCGGTAGACGTGCTCACCGTCGACCCCGAGCGGCTCGCGCGAAGTTGCGAGGACGTGCACTCGTGGACATCTGCGGCCGATCTGGTCTACGAGCTTGGCGGTGGCCTCCACGAGGTGCTCACAGTTGTCTAGGACGAGGAGGACGTCGTCGTTCCTGAGGGCGTCGAGCAGCACTTCGGTGTAGGACTTCGTCGGCTCCTCGCGGAGAGCGAAGGCCCCGGCGACAGCTCCTGGAACCTGGTTCGACTCGAGCAGCGGGGCGAAGTCCACGAACCAGACGCCGTCGCCGGAACCGTCGAGGAGGTCTGCCGCCACGTGCAGGGCGAGGCGCGTCTTGCCGGAGCCTCCCGGGCCGGTCAAGGTCACAAGCCTGGAGGAGGTGACAAGGGTGCGGACCTCGGCCAGTTCCGGCTCGCGGCCGACGAACGAGCTCAGCGAGCTTGGGAGATTGTTGGCCAGCTCCGGGTTATCGAGCGACCTCAAGGGCGGGAAGCTCGCGACGAGGCCCTCGGCTTGGAGCTGGAAGATCCGCTCCGGGCGACCGAGGTCCTTCAGGCGGTGCTGCCCGAGGTCCTTCAGCACGGTGCCGTTCGGGCTCGAGTTGGCGAGCAGGGCGGCGGTTGCAGCCGATAACACGATCTGGCCCCCGTGGGCGACCGCCGCCACGCGGGCAGCCCGGTGGACCTCGAGGCCGACGAGCCCGACTTCGGTCTCGCTCGCCTCGCCTGAATGGACGCCCATGCGGACCCTTAATCTCTCCCCTTCGGGCCAGAGGTACCTGGAGAGGTTCCGCTGCATCTCGACGGCTGCGGCAACACACTGGCTGGGCGAGGGGAAAACGGCGAAGAACGAGTCACCCTGGGTGTCCACCTCCCTCCCGCCGTGTGCGAAGAGGCAGGCGCGGATTATGCGGTGGTGGGCGGCGAGTGCTTCACCGTAGAGGTCCCCGAGTCGCTGCAGCAGAGCCGTCGAGCCCTCGATGTCGGTGAAGAGAAAGGTGAGCGTCTGCGTTGCAACAAGCTAGGAGATCAGGCATGGATGAGCACGCGCAGTTGGTGCGACGCCTGCCAGATGCCCTCTGGAGGTGCCCGTGCCGATAACGCGGGTCACTACGAGCCTGGCTTGAGGAGAGTCGCCGCATAGTCGGGCACGTAGCGGTACCTGTCGAGGGGGGGCCGCTTGTAGTCGCCTACAGGCGTCCGAGGCTCCAGTTTGGGCTTGGGCAGCTTGCGCTCCTGGTAGGGGACGAGCGAGAGCAGGTGGGCCATGCAGTTGAGCCGGGCCCGCCTCTTGTCGTCCGCCTCGACCTCGTACCAGGGCGAGTCGGGCAGGTCGCAATGGGCGAACATTTCGTCTTTGGCCCTGGAGTACTCCACCCAGCGCTTACGGCCCTCGAGGTCCATGTCGGAGAGCTTCCAGCGCTTGAGCGGGTCATTGAGGCGGTCCTTGAACCTGCGCTCTTGCTCTTCGTCGCTCACCGAGAACCAGTACTTGACCAAGATGATGCCGTCGTCGAGGAGCATGCGCTCGAAGGCGGGGCACTGGCGGAAGAAACGGTGGTACTCCTCGTCGGTGCAAAACCCCATGACCCGCTCGACCCCGGCCCGGTTGTACCAGCTCCGGTCGAACAGAACGATCTCTCCGCCCGCGGGCAGGTGGGCGATGTAGCGCTGGAAGTACCACTCGGTCTTCTCACGGTCGCTCGGCGCCGGTAGGGCGGCGATACGGCACCAGCGAGGGTTGAGATGTTCGGTGATCCGCTTGATCACCCCTCCCTTGCCTGCGGCGTCACGGCCTTCTACGACGATCACGAGTCGCTTTTCCTCGTCGCGGACCCACTGCTGCATCGCGACGAGCTCTACTTGGAGCCGGAGGAGGGCTTTTTCGAAAATGTCCTTTTCTGCCATGGCCCCATCCTGCACCTCCGCTGACCCTAAGGTCAGCGAGAGGGGCGGGGGAGCTTGTACGCCCGGGCGGCGTACTCCTGCACCATGCGCTGGGCGGTGAAGAAGGAACCGTTCAATGAGATGGTGTGCCGCCTCACGGCTGCGAAGTCCTCCGGCCGTTCGTAGTAGCACGTCGCGACCTCGGCGAGGACACGGTAAAGCTCTGTTCCGTCCGAGGCGTCGAGCACCGGGTCGCCGACGGGCAGATCGCAGTGGGCGCCGAGATCGGTCCCTATCGCCCAACCGGTGATGCCCTCGACATGGCCCTCCACCCACCAGCCGTCGAGGACGCTCAGGCTCGGCACCCCATTGAGGGCGGCCTTCATGCCACTTGTGCCCGAAGCCTCATGGGGCGCCACCGGGTTGTTCAGCCAGACGTCTACGCCGGCGACCAGCAGAGCCGCAAGGCTCATCCCGTAGTCCTCGAGGTAGACGACGGCCAGATCGTCGCCGAGCTCGCGAACCGCGGCGTTGATGGTCTCGATCATGGTCTTGCCTTCGGCGTCGGCGGGGTGCGCCTTGCCGCTGTAGACGATCTGGACAGGGCCCGCCCGCCTTAGAAGCGAACGCAGCTCGTCAGGCCGGGACAAAAGAAGGTCGTTGCGCTTGTAGGGCGTCGCCCTTCTCGCCACGCCGATGGTCAAAAGCTCGGCCTTGAGCTGCACCGCGGCGCGGTAGGAGACCTCGTCTAGGAGAACGCGCTTTGACTGCAGATGGGCGCTGCGCACCTCCTCGAGAGGGATGCTCGAGGCATAACGCAACACGGTGTTGTCCTGACGCCAGTCAGACAGGTGACGGTCGAAGAGCTTGGCCATGCTCGGCGACACCCAGGTGGGCACGTGGACGCCGTTGGTTATCGCCTGCATGCGGTAGCCGGGGAACATGGCCTGGGAGACCTCTCGGTGTCGCTGTGCGACGGCGTTTATGAAGCCAGAGAAGAACATCCCGAGGACAGTCATGTTGAGGACCCCGCCTGCGAGGCACCCGAGACCCGCCAGGCCCTCGGCCAGCTCATCACCGAGGACCTCTGCCACAAGGGGCATCTCAAAACGGTCATGGCCGGCCGGGACCGGCGTATGGGTAGTGAACGCACAGTGCTCGCGAACGGCCTCGATGTCAGCCGGTGAGGCACCCGCCACCGTCCCGCCGAGTCGCTCACGGAGCAATGCGACCGGGACGAGGGAGGCATGCCCCTCGTTCAGGTGGTAGGTGGTGATCTCCTCATGCCCGAGGGCCCGGAGCATCGCAGGGCCGGCGAGGCCGAGGACTGCTTCCTGGCTCAGGCGCTGGCGCGGGCCGCCGATGTAGAGCCGATCCGTGATGGCCTGGTCCACCGGAGCGTTCTCGAGCAGCATCGTGTCGAGGAAGTAGACGGGGACCGACGCGTCCCCTACTCCCCGCAAGATACGGCGCCAGACCCCGACGACCACGGGGCGACCGCCGATCGTGATCTCGACTCGGGCGTCTAGCCGCTCAAGATGATCCGCGGGGGTCCAGCTCACGGGATGCTCGACCTGACGCCCGAGTTCGTCCAGCTCCTGACGGAAGAAACCGTGGTGGTAGAGCAACGTGACGCCGACGATGGGCAGGGCCAGGTCAGAAGCGGCTTTGAGCAGGTCACCGGCGAGAACGCCGAGCCCCCCGCTGAAGGTCGGGATCTCGTCTTTGAGGGCGATCTCCATCGAGAAATAGGCGATGCTTCGGGCACCGCCCGCTGGAGATTGGCTCGATGACATGAGAATTGTGTAGCCGAGTGTCATCGATTGGAACAATCGGCGTCTCTGTTGATCAGGTTGAGGGTTCACGAAAGGTCCTCGACCTGTACGCCCAGGGGCTGGCGCGTGAAGGTCCCGTAACCGTGCGCAACAAGACTGTCACTTGTAGAACCGGCCTTTACAACGCACAATCAGGTATTGATTTCTAATAGGTGATCGGTGCGAGGCTCCCGATCCTCGGTGATACAGCCGACCGACAATATGGCGCATAGCTAGGACACTTTCGAAGCCGAGGTGACCGTGCCTAGGAGCCAGCAATTGTCGTGTGTTGAGAACAGGGCGCTGGAGGCGCCATGGTCCTTGACCTGCCTCACGGGTCTGAGCCCCGTCGGCACGATCTCGTCACGAGCATCCGAGACTCTGGTCTCGGCCAGCCGGCCCAATTGACACCAGCTTCCTGGGTGGCTCTAAGGGAAAGCAGATCTTCTCGGTGGATGATCTTGCAATCGGGGTAGACAAGCAGACGATATCTGTGAACAAAAGGGGGTTGTCCGTGCTGGAGTCAGACCTGCGTCCCCTCCTCGTTAGCGAGGACGTGTCCGTTGCCACCGTCGCCTATGTGCCGAACGCCCTCGCGGGTAAGTACGCGGGCTACCTCTACCTGCTCGCGACAACAGATGGGCCTGTCCTCAGCGTGCCCGGCATCATCGGGGACGGGAACGACGAGGTTGAGCCGGACAGCGCCAGCGCGGAGGCCCTCATCGGTCGACCGATCGGGCCCTGGGTGCTGAGCTCCGACGGCTGGTACGCCGGGATCAAATAGAGGCGCCCTTTCACCGATGCCGGGGCTCGAGAAATCGCCGCCCGAGCTGGTAGCGCGCTTCGAGGAGCTTGTTGGGCTCGTTCCCGAGGCAACAGCCAGGCCGATGTTCGGCTACCGCTCCTTGGTGACCGGTGGGAACATGTTCATGAGCCTCTTCGACGACTACCTGGTCCTGCGCCTGTCAGAGCAGGACAGGGCAAACTTCTTAGACGAGGTGGGTGGAAAGCCCTTCGAGCCCATGCCAGGAAGGCCGATGAAGCACTACGTCGTCGTGCCCGGCGATGTCACTAACGGTCCGCAAGTCGAAAAATGGGTGATGCGCTCTTACGCCTTCGCTCGCCAGCTGCCCGCCAAGGGGCCGAAGAGGCGCTGAGGGCCACTTCGCGGGCGCAGGCACCCCACGCTCATTTGGCCTCGGCGGCCAGCTCCCCGCCGGAGCCTGTCACGGCCACCTCAGCTCCGCCGGCTTGTTGCCCATGATGGCGGAGCATCCCGAGCTTGTGCATGGCGAGATAGCCAATGCCGGCCGCGAGCAGGCAGGCGATCCCGCCCGTTCCCAGGCCGATCCTGGCACTGGTGGAAGCGACGATCCAGCCGATGAGCGGACCGCCGACAGGAGTCGAGCCCATGAAGGCGACCGCCCAGAGAGACATCACCCGACCGCGCATCGAGGGGTCGGACTGGAGCTGCAGCGTCGAGTTGCCCGTGGCGAGGAACGTGACGCTGGCCCAGCCGACAGCGGCCAGGGCGACGAACTCGACGGCCAGGAGAGGGGCCAGGGAAGCAAAACCGATCGCCAGCCCGAAGAACACCGCGGCAAAGGTCATGTACCTCAGTCCTGTGCGACCCCGGGCGGCTGTGACAAGACCGCCGAGGACGGCTCCGGCCCCCATGGCGGCGGTGAGGAAACCGTAGGTCGCCGGGCCACCGTGGAAGGTCTGTTTGGCCACGACGGGCAGCGTGACCTGGAACTCGTAGGCGAGCGTCCCGACGAGGCCCATCATGACGAGGGGCACGGCGAGGCGGGGCTCGTTCTTGACATAGCGGATGCCCTCGCGGAGCTGGCCCTTGTGCCGGCCGGTCGGGCTGGTCGGGCTTAAAGCCGCCTTGTCCATGGAGGCAAGCGAGTAGACGACCGCGATGAAGCTCGCCGCGTTCACAAGGAAGCAGACGCCTTCGCCGACGGTCGCGATCAAAAGCCCGGCTATGGCAGGCCCGACCGCCCGGGCGGCGTTCACCATCGTCGAGTTGAGGCTCACGGCGTTGCGCAGCTGAGGCGCACCCACCATCTCGAGCACGAAGGACTGCCGGGCCGGGTTCTCGAAGGTGTTGTTGAGCCCGAGCACGACGGCGAGGACGCACACCTCCCAAAAGCGCACGGCGTGGGTCACAGCCAGCAGACCGAGGACGAGAGCCTGCAACCCCATGAGCGACTGCAGGACAATCATCAGCCGGCGCTTGTCCACCCGGTCTGCGATGACACCTCCGTACGGGCCGAGAACGAGGACGGGAAGCGTCTGCAGGGCCACCACAAAACCGAGCGCCGTCGCTGAGTGCGTGAGGGTGTAGACGAGCCACGACTGGGCAACGGTCTGCATCCAAGTCCCGATCAAAGATGTGGACTGGCCGAGGAAGTAACGCCGGAAATTCGGCACCGAGAGGGCCGAGAAGGTGCGGTGGAGGATGGAGAACAGCCGGCTCATCGACCGTCACCGGCGCGTTGGACCCAGGCACTGGCCGCGAGTTTTTCTGCCAGCTCCTCGAGCACCGGCAAGGCGACTGCGAGGGACTCCCGCTCCAGTGGGGCTAACTCGGACAGCTTGTTCGAGAGCACGTCGTTGCGTTCGGAGCGGATGCGCGAAAGAAGGGCGCTGCCCGCCAAAGTGGCTTCCACACGACAGACACGGCGGTCCGTTTCGTCCGGCAACCGGCGGATAAGTCCGGCCCGTTCGAGCTTGGGGATGAGGCGGGAAAGCATCGTCGGGTTCAGCCCGGCGAAGCTCGCCAGGTCCGAGAGCCGGATCGGGCCCCGTCGTTCGGCCGCGACAAGCACGTCGACCTCTGTCGCGGTGAGCAAGCCAGCGGCCTCGGTGGGACGCAAGCGGCGGGAGAGTCGGGCGATCGCGACTCGAAGGCGGGCTGCGTTCAGCTCCGTACCCGCACCAGAACCGGCCTCCCCGAGCTTGTCTCCGGGCCTTGGACCACTACGGTCCCCCGCCCCGCCCAATGTCTCCAATTACGCCATCCTCGCTCGATCCGTTTACTTGCTTGCCAGCAAGCATCCTATCAGCGGTCGAGCTGTAACCGGTCGCCCCAGCGCGCCTCGCGGGCTTGGCGATAGATGTCCTTGTCTCGCCGGCTGACTACCCGCTCGTTCAGACCGGCCGGCTCGCAGACGACGAGGCGCACGTGTCCTTTGTGCGGGCGCGGGGACCGCACCAGGCGCGCCGCGGGCGACGAGGACCGATCCGGCGAGACTACGAGGTAGGAGTACTTCTCGTCCTCGTAGCCGAGCTTGGCGGCCTTGAGGTCCCGGTGCAGCGCTGAGCGCTCCAGGCGCACGGCGAAATGGCACCAGTCAGATCCCTCCATGGGGCAGCGCCCGTCATGGGGGCACGGCGCGGTGACATGTGCGCCCCAGGAGATGAGGTTGTCCCGCGCCACCCGCAGGCGTTCGAAGCCTGCCGGCGTCCCTGGCTCGACCATCACTAGCTCGCCCAGCGTCGCGTGCCACCAGCTCCGAAGCGCCGGTTCCTCGCGCTCGTGGCCGAGCTCGCCGAGCAGGTAGCCGGCCACGACGAGATCGCTCGGGGGCAGCTCCAGGCAAGCGGCGTCGCCCCTGGCCCAGTCGAGCTCGCCAACGAACCGGCTCAGGCCACCTTCAGCCAGCCGGGCGGCAATCGTGGCCATGCCCGGGTCGCTCTCCACTAGAAGAGCGCTGTCCAAGGAGGTGAAGACGTCTGCGGCAGCCCATGTGGCGGTCCCCGGGCCGGACCCGAGGTCGAGCAGGCTCCTAGGTGCCCAGTCCGCTTTGACCGTCGCGATCTCACCGAGCACCCTCCTCGTCGCGGCGAAGGTGGCCGGAACCCGCGTGGCGAGATAGGCATGCAGCTCGGCGGCGTCAAGGCCTCTCAGGTTGGAAGCCCGGCCAGCCGAGCGGTAACGCTGTGACAGCCCAGATGCCGGAGCAAACAGCTCGGGCCGGGCACCATCGCCAAGCTCGGCCCCGATCGCCTCCACGAACGCCGCCCCGGCCTCGTCGCCGGGGCGAGCGATCAACTCGTCACCTCCTCGACGGGCCTTCCGTCCTCGAGGTAGACGCACCGTGCCGCCCCGGCTGCGGCCCCGACCCGGCGGCGAAGCGGTCCGCTCAAGAGCGCGAGTGCCTCCGGCAGGCTCGCGAAGCGGTAGTCGGCTATCTCCTCGGGCTGCACGCGGACGCGGCCTACTTCGTCGGGGTCGAGCGCCCCACAGTCGAACAGGAAGCGCATTCCCCCCGGTCTTTCCTGGCGGGGACGGAGGAAGTCAACGCACACGAGCCTCCCGGCCCTGACTTCAACCCCGCTTTCCTCTCGTGCTTCGCGACGGCAGGCCTCCCAGGGCGTTTCTCCTTCGGCTTCCACCTGCCCGCCCGGGATCGTCCAGCCCGATTTGTAGGTGGGCTTCAAGATGAGCAGGCGGCCCAACGGATCGAAGATGAGCGCCCCGGTGGACGCCGGGATCCTCGGGACATCGCCAGAATCCAGCATGGCGACAAGCCTGGCACCTCGGGGCGGGCCCGTCACTGCGTCGGGCACCGGCACCTTGCGGGGCGCGGAGGGCTGTCGGACGAGTAGTAAGTAGAGGTGTTCGAGCCACAGGTCACATTGAGCGCCCGCGAGGCCAGACGCGTCGCACTCGGCGCCCAAGGACTGTCGGGTCCGCGCCTTGGGGGCGGTCTTGAAGCCATGCTCCGCCGAGTCCGGGCTGTCCAGCTCGACACCATCTCGGTCCTCGCCCGTTCCCACGAGCTCGTCACCTTCGCTCGCCTCGGACCGATCGGGAGGGCCCGCATCGACGAGGGCTACTGGGGACCCACGAGCACCACCTTTGAGTACTGGTCCCACGCCGCCTGCATCCTGCCGATCGAGGACTGGCCCGTCTACGGTGCCCATCGCCGGGCCCGCATCGCCCGCGGGCGACGTTGGCACCGCCTAGAGGACGCGGACAAGAGCTGCTCGTATGTCCGCGACCGCCTCCGCTTGGAGGGGCCGCTCTCGGCTCGCGAGCTGGGGGGCGCAAAAAAGGGCGGCCCCTGGTGGGACTGGAGTGAGACCAAAATCGCCGCCGAGTGGCTCTTGGACATCGGCGAGCTCGTCTGCCGTCAGCGAAAGGGCTTCCAACGGATCTACGACCTGGCCGAGCGCGCCGTCCCCCCTGAGCTTTACGCCGTCGAGCTCGGCGAGGAGGCCTGTCACACCCGTCTGATCGAGGCGGCCGGTGCCGCTCTCGGTGTCGCCACAGCGAGCGACATCGCCGCGTATCACGGGCTCACCCGTCTTCAGGTGGAAAAGGCCGCGCCTAGGACTGCCCTGTTGCCGGCCGCGGTCGAAGGATGGAGCCAGCCGGCTTACCTCGCCGAGGGCGCGCTCGGCGTGCTCGCTCGGCGCTTCCGGGCCCGGGCACGGCTCGTCTCCCCCTTCGACTCGCTCACCTGGTACCGCGAGCGCACCGAGAGGCTCTTCGGCTTCCGTCATCGCCTCGAGGCTTACGTGCCCCGTGAGAAGCGGGTGCACGGCTACTTCTCCATGCCCGTGCTCGGCGGCGACCGCCTCGTCGGGCTTGTGGACCCAGCACGGGCCGGACGCACACTCGTGGCCAAGCACGTCTCCTTGGACACAAAGGACGCCCCCGGCTATGTCGCAGCCGCCCTCGTCGAAGCGGCGCGCTGGGTCGGCGCCGACGCCATCACCCTCGAGAGGGTGACGCCGCCCGAGCGCTCAGCCGAGCTTCTCGGCCTGCTCGAAGCCGCTCAGAGCTGAGCGAGGAGGTCCTCGCCCCGGATTGTCCCGGGGGCGATCCCCTCGGCTGCCATGCGGTTCGCCGTCGCCTGCAACAAGGCGTTCACCGGGGTCGGGACCTGGTGCAGGCGACCGAGGAGGACGATCTCGCCGTTCAGCCAGTCCGCCTCGATGTTGCCTGTCTGGCGGGCGAGGCTCTGCCATGAGGAGCCGCCCCACAAGTCGTGTCCAGCCACAAGCCGGTAGGGGCCAATGGCCGCCTTGCGCTCAGCGTCCAAGTCGGGGGGCGCCACCTCGATCCCGGCCGCCTCAAAGCACAGGTGGGCCTCGTTCTGGGCACGCTCGAACAGCTCCCTTGCAAACGGGTCCTCCAGGCGTGTCCCGCAGGCCGCCTCGACGGCGTTGCCCAGGTTGGAGAGCAACTTTGCGTACTTGCGGGCCATGATCGAAGGGTCGGCAAGCGAGTCGAAGGTGCTCTCGCGCAGGTCCTCGGCCATCTGCTTGCTCACCTCGTCGACACCGGCCGGGTACCGGCCAAGGTCAAGCAGCCCGCTCAGGGGAGCAAAGGGGATCTCGATGAGCCCTGGTTCCAGGTGGGTCGCCGAGAAGAAGACGCGCATCGCTTGCACGTTGGCAAAGCGGCGCAGCGCGAGACGCTCGTTCTCGACCCCGTTCTGGGCACAGACCACATGCGTGCCCGCTGGGGCGCACTCGGCGAGCTCAACGAGCAGGCCCTCGCTGTGCTGGGTCTTTGTCGCCAATACGGCGACGTCACCCTCCTTCCAGTCGACTTCGGCCGGCCTTTTGACACTCGGCACGGCCAAAGTCACGCTGCGGTCGGGGTCACGCAGCTCGATTCCGCCCCTCTCGATTGCTTGTTGATGGGCGCCCCTGGCGACCAAGACGACTTCGTGGCCGCTCTCGAACAGACGGCCACCCATGGCACCACCGATGGCGCCGGCACCGAGGATCACATAGCGCATGCTGCGAGCATCCCAGATTGCGGAGCCAGGTGGCCAACGCAGAAGGGCTCAGCGCGCCGTATCGACTATCACCGTCACGGGGCCGTCGTTGGCGAGCTCGACGAGCATCTTGGCGCCGAAGCGCCCCGTCGACACCGAGGCGCCGAGAGCACGCAGGTGCTCAACGACGAGGCCTACTAGCGGTTCTGCGACATCGCCCGGCGCCGCCGCGGCGAACGACGGGCGCCTGCCTTTGGAGGTGTCCGCGTAGAGAGTGAACTGGCTGATGACGAGCAGGCCGCCTCCGACCTCGGCCACCGAGCGGTTCATCCGACCTGCGCCGTCCTCGAAGATGCGGAGGTTCCACAACTTAGAGGCGATGGCCGCGGCATCGCTCTCCCCGTCACCGTATGTCACCCCCAACAGCACGACCAGGCCTGGGCCGTCGAGGGAGCCGACGAGCTCGCCCCCGACGCTCACCCGCGCCCAGGCCGCCCGCTGGACGACGGCACGCACCGGGGCTTAGCCCGTTGCGCCCGGCGTCTTTAGGTGCCCGGGCAGCTCGATGCCCGGGCTCAAGTCCGGGGCCGGCTCGGGAAGGCCGCGGACCAGGTGGAGCGGCAAGAGACCGGCCCAGTGACCGAGGGTGAGGTCCTCGGCCTCGTCCTTCGGTGGGCCGCTGCGGATCTTGGCCGAGACTTCGACCAGGGGAAGGGCCAAGACCGCTGTCTGGCGCAGCTCGGGCTCACTCGGACCACGTACCTCACCCGAGCGCCCCGGCACGAGCTTTTCCATGAGGGCCCCGAGGACCTCTTCTTTCACGGCGGGCTCGCGCACCAAGCTGGCCATCCCGTGCACGACCACGGAGCGGTAGTTGGCCGAATGGTTGAACGCTGAGCGGGCGAGAACGAGAGCGTCAAGGCACGTGGCTTCCAAAACGAGCTCGACACCGCCCTGGTGGGCGGCCATCCTTGCCATCTGGGCACCTGTCGAGGAGTGGACGAAAACTGTGGAGCCGACGCGGACAAAGAGCATCGGCAGCACTTGGGGGCGTCCATCGACGATGAAGCCGACGTGGGAGATGAGCGCCTCGTCGAGGATCTCGTGCACGCTCTCGACGTCGTAGCTGGCCCGGTCGGCGTGACGCGATGGCGTCGTAGCCCTGGTCGGCTTGTACATGGCAGCCGGCTCTCAGTCGAGCCCGGCCCGCGCCTTAGAAAAGGCGTCGGCGGCTCGTTCCAGGTCCTCGCGCGTGTGGGCCGCAGACATCTGGGCCCGGATCCGCGCCTTTCCCATCGGCACCACCGGGTAGCTGAACCCGATCACGTAAACGCCTTCTTGCAAGAGCAGCTCGGCCATCCGGCCCGCCACAGCGGCGTCACCGAGCATGACGGGGACTATCGGGTGGTCACCGGGCAGGACGTCGAAACCGAGATCGGTCATCTTCTGGCGAAAAAAGGCAGTGTTGTCGCGGAGCCTGGCCCGCAAGTCGTCGCTCTCGTCAAGCAAGTCGAGCACAACCAGGGAGGCGGCTGCGATCGCGGGCGCGACCGAATTGGAGAACAGGTAAGGCCGGGACCGCTGGCGCAAGAGGTCGACGATCTCCTTCCGGCCGCTCACGTACCCACCGCTCGCGCCACCGAGCGCCTTGCCGAGCGTGCCCGTCACGACGTCGACGCGCTCGGTTACCCCATGCAGCTCAGGAGTGCCCCTGCCGTGGGCTCCCACAAAGCCGACGGCATGTGAGTCGTCGACCATGACCATGGCCTCGTAACGCTCGGCGAGCTCGCAGATCTCGCCCAAAGGTGCCACGTATCCGTCCATGGAGAACACCCCGTCGGTCGCGATCAGCCGGCGACGCGCCCCCGAGGCCTCTTGCAGGATCTCTTCGAGGTGGCCCATGTCCCTGTTGCGGTAGCGGTACCGGGCCGCGGCACAAAGTCGGACGCCGTCGATGATCGAGGCGTGGTTCAGCTCGTCACTAATGACCGCGTCCTCCTTGCCCAAAAGCGTCTCGAACAGACCGCCGTTGGCGTCAAAGCAGGACGAGTAGAGGATCGAGTCCTCTGTCTGCAAGAAACGGGAGAGCCTTTGCTCGAGGTCTTTGTGGACCTGCTGGGTCCCGCAGATGAAGCGCACGCTCGCCATGCCGTAACCCCAGCGGTCAAGGGCGTCCTTGGCAGCTTCGATCAGCCGCGGGTCGTCGGCGAGGCCTAGGTAGTTGTTGGCACACAGGTTCAGGACCTCTCCTCCGCCCGACACCTTGACTGTGGCCTGCTGAGGAGTGACTATGACCCGCTCGGGCTTGAACAGGCCATCTCGAGAGATCTCATCGAGCTGTTCGGCGAGCTGGTCACGAACATTTGTGAACATCGCAGACCTCCAATCAAGCTTCGGGCCAGGTGAGCACAACCTTGCCGCATCGGCCCCCACCCACGGCCTCGAACGCCGCCTCGTAGTCAGCTGCAGCAAAGCGGTGGGTGATCACGGGCGAGATGTCGACACCGGACTGGACGAGAACCGACATCCAGTACCAGGTCTCGAACATCTGCCGGCCGTAGATGCCCTTGACCGTGATCATGTTCATGACGAGGTGCGACCAGTCGATGCCGAACTGCTCGTTCGGCAGCCCCAGCATGGCAATCTTTCCTCCATGGGCCATGCTGGCGAGCATGTCCTGGAAAGCCGACGCTCGCCCGGACATCTCCAGGCCGACGTCAAAGCCCTCCTTCATGGCGAGCTGCTCCATGGCCGCAACGAGGGTCGTATGCCCGGCGTCGACCGCCAGGCTCACGCCGACGGACCGGGCCAGGTCGAGCCTGTAATCGGAGACGTCCGTGATGACCACGTAGCGGGCGCCGGCGTGGCGGGCGACGATCGCCGCCATTATGCCTATCGGTCCGGCACCGGTGATGAGCACGTCCTCGCCGAGGACGGGGAAACTGAGCGCCGTGTGCACGGCGTTGCCGAAGGGGTCGAAGATCGCCGCCACGTCGAGGTCGATGTCGTCCCAGTGCCGCCAGACGTTCGAGGCCGGCAGGGCGATGTACTGCGCGAAGGCACCGGGGTGGTTAACCCCGATCCCCTTGGTGTGGGCGCACATCACTCGCCGCCCGGCGATGCAGTTGCGGCACCGCCCACATACGAGGTGGCCCTCGCCGCTCACGAGGTCGCCCACGGAGAGCTCTTCGACGTCGGCGCCCAGCTCGACTATCCGACCGACGAACTCATGACCGACGACGAGGGGGGTGGGCACGTTCGCCTTGGCCCAGGCGTCCCAGGCGTAGATGTGCAGGTCGGTCCCGCAGATGCCGGTGCGCAGAACTTTGATCAGGACATCGCCCCGGCCGATCACAGGCTCCGGCACGTCCTCGTAGCTGAGGCCGGGCTCAGGCCTTGCTTTGACGAGAGCCTTCATCGTTGAACCACTCCTCGTCGCTCTCGGGAAGTTGTTTTCTCCGACCGACCCTACTGCGCCTCGGCGCGACGGCACACTTGAAAGGCCAAGGCGGCCCTGGCGGTGCCGGGGCAAAAGGAAGAGACTGGCACCATGTCAGAAGAGGAACCGGGCGAACTGGGCCCTGTCCATCCGGCACCCCAACAGAGCACGACCCCCGAGGTTGTCCCGCGGCCTGTCTCAGACGGCGTGCCGCCGGCTTCGATGATTGGCGTATCCGCGATGCCTGGGCTATCCGCGGAGCGAGCCGGTGACGCCGACCGGGACAGGGTCGTCTCGCTTCTGCGTGACCACTGTGTGGCCGGGCGCCTCACTCTCGACGAGTTCTCAGAACGCACCGGAACCGCCTTGGTGGCGCGCACCCGTCAAGAGCTCGACGCGCTTCTGGCCGACCTGCCGACCTCCTCGGCGCCTGCAGTCGATGCTCCGGGACGCCGCGCCCGACGCTGGATCGTCGCCGTCATGGGTGAGTCGCAGTCCAAAGGCCGCATGCGCCTGAGCGGCCACACCGCCGTCGTTGCTGTGATGGGCCAGTGCAACATCGACCTGAGCCGCGCGGAGATCGAAGGGCCTGAGACCGTCATCACGGCGGTCGGCATCATGGGCTCGATCGAGATCGTCGTCCCCGAGGGAATAGACGTGGAGCTCACGGGCCTGTCCGTCATGGGCCAGCGCAGCATCTCTACCCACGACGTGGCCGTGCGGCGGGGCTCGCCTCGGGTGCTTGTGCGGGCCTTCCCGATCATGGGCGAGGTCAATGTGACCACTCGCAAGGGCACCGACCGACTCTCGGAGACGACCTCGTAGATTCGCCAGGTTCAAGGAGGAGCGGGTGTACATAGCAGAGCCAGACGCGGGTCTCGGGGAGCAAGAGTGGCGCGAGTTCGTCACCGCTCAGGGATTTGGGCACCTAGTGGCCGCGGGAAAAGGGCGGGAGGTCCCCGTCGTCGTTCCCACCCAGTTCGTCCTCGATGGCGACGAGATCATCGTCCACCTCGTCGGCAAGAACCCGATCTTCGAGGCGATCGCCGAACAGCCGCGTGTGCTGATGAGCGTTGCGGGCGACTGGGCCTTCGTGCCGTCGTCGTGGAAAGCGATCGGCGACGAGGACCCGCTGCTCGGCATCCCCACCACCTACTACGCGGCTGTCCAGCTGGAGGGCAGTGCCACGGTCATCTCCGAACCGGCCGAAGTGGCGGCCGTGCTGCGCCGCCAGCTGAGCGCGCTCCAGCCCGCAGTGGCTATCGCCGATCCTTTGGCCGCTCATGAGGCCCAGCTGCGCACAATTCGCGGGCTACGCATCAAGGTGGACACACTGCGGGCGAAGTTCAAGTACGGAGGCAATGTCGACACAGAGCACCGTGAAGCCGTCATCGCCGGGCTCGAGCGGCGGGGTGGCCCGGGCGATATAGCGGCAGCCCACCAGACAAGGCGCCGCATCGCGGCATCACGCTGAGCGGGCGATCGTTGCTCCGAGGAGTCCTTGCGGACCTGGTTGGTTAGAGGCGCCAGCGGTCCTTGGGTACTGATCTCTTAAAGCGCAAGCCAAACAAGGAGAGGCCCAATGGGAACCGAGACCTTAGCTGCACTGTTCCATCACGGCGCCGCTGTGCCGATCATCTGGATCGTCGGACTCGTCCTCATCATCGCAGGCGTCGTAGCCATGGTCCGTCGCGGCATTGTCCTCGGTGCGATCCTCGTCATCCTCGGCATAATCCTCGGCGGTCTTCAGCTGCTGTAGTGCTGGAGGCAATGCTCCAGCCAGCTCAGCTTTCCCCTAGGAGCTTCGCGAGGGCACTGCGGGCGTCGGCGCTTTCGGCCGCGAGCTTGGCGAGGTGCTGGGCCAACAGCTGGGTCCATTCCGCCACGCTTATCTCCTGACGGCTGATCACCACGCCCCGCACCTGCCGGGAGGCTGTCGCCACCAATCCGCCGTGGCGAGAGGACAGCTCCAAGCTGAGATCGCCCAGGCGGATCCTGATCGAGGTTGCCTTGCCCTCACGCCCGGCCATGCGGTCTTTCATGGAGCGCTCCCGGTCGACCTCGACCATGCCGACGGGCAGCAGGCCTGACACCGTCGAGGAGAGCACACGGTGGTACGAGTCCAAGTCGGCCGTGTCGGCACGTATCGCTGCAGCGACCAGGTCGACTGTGCTCGGCCCCCCGTTCGGCTCGACCGAGCCCGGACCGGAGTCCTCCGGTCCCGCGCCCGTGGCGCCCGGGACGATCTCCCCGCTCACCGGTCGGTCAGGGGGAGCACCATCTGCGGCTTGGCGATGATGTGGTCAGCGCGGCAGGGGGCGGACTGCGGTGCCGATGGCGAAGAACTCGGTCGTGTGCCCACCCCAGCGGTGGGCCAGGGAGAGCAACTGGACGCCGACGATGCCCTCGGCCTTCAGCTGCTCAGCCTCAGCCTGCATCCGGCTCATCGCCAGCTCCCGGGCGTCGTAGAGGGCTTCGGTGAACTTTGGTATCTCAACGTTGCGCCCCACGTTGCCCATAGCCTTCAAGGCCCCCTGGTGGGCTATGTGGTAGACGCAGCTGCCCATCACCATGCCCAAGGGGGCATAACCGGCCTGGATGAGGGTCCAGAAGTCCTGGCCCGACAGGTCAGAGGTAAAGGGCTTGTTCTCGTCGTTTCGCCAGTTCCCCGTGTCGTCGGATTTGACGGCGGTCCCGACGGCGACGAACTCGGCAAGGTCGTTGCCGAACTCCTTGAACTCGATCTCGAGACGCACACCGACGATGCCGTCCGCGCCGAGGGCGTCGGCCTCTGCTTCCATCCTCGTCATGGCCAGCTCACGAGCGTGGTACATGGCCTGCGACAAGGTGTCGAGCTCCATGTTCTGGCTCCACCGGCCGATTTGAAGGCCGACGTGGTAGATGCTCGAGCCGAGCACCAGACCGAGGGGCCTGAATCCCGCCTCCCGCACGAGGAGGAACTCGTTCACGCTCAGGTCCGAGGTGAACAGGGCGCCCGGCTGGCCTGGCCGCATCTCTGCCAGGCGCCGCATCGCATCTTGGGGAATTCCCAGCTCGTTGGCTTCGATAGTCATCGTTTGCTCCCTTTCGGGTCCGATAGCGGCAGGATCTTGAGACTCTTGGACGGCGCCGCGCCTTGTGGATGGAAGCGGACGACGGCGTCACCGATCAATCTCGACTCGGCAACGTGGTCGGTGTGGTTCTCCCCCATCTCCTGGGCGTGGATGCTGAGTTGCATGGAGTTGGTGATCGCCCCGTCGGCATGGAGAGCACCGACTCGCCGGGCCAGCTGGGACCTGGAGTCGGCCCTTACGTGGTTGACGAGCTCTGTGTAGCCCGACACCTCTGTGTTGTAGGTCCAGGCGCTCGCCTGGCTCCTGGTCGCCCAGTCGTCGTGGCGGATGGCGACCGAGATCCCGATGACGACCGATGCGGCCATCCAGCCGCCCTGGAAGAGCTTGGCGAAGTCCTGCCCATTGAGCGTCGTCGAGAACAATTTGGCCGGGCGTTGCCCCCCGGCCGCGCGCACAGCTGTGCCCAGTGCCGTGAACTCGCGATTGCCCTGGCCTAGATGGTGCTGCTCTAGGCGTACCCCGACGACACCGTCACCTCCGAGCGACTGGCACTCGAGCAGCATGCGGTAAAGCGCCGTGTCGAAGCCGTGGTAGAGAGCGTCGACGTAAGGCGCGTAACCGACCCAGCCGCCGGCCTGACCGCTGGTGACCGTTGTGCTCATACCCCCGAAGCCGCCGAAGACGCCGCCGCCGCCGAGGCCGTAGCCGCTGTAGCCACAGCCGGCCCAGCCGGTGAAACCGATGCTCTCGACGATGCAGCCCATCACCTCGCCGACAGCGGTGAAGCCGCATGCCTCAACGCCGACATGGCCAGGCACCGAGAGCAGGCTGCTTCGCACAGGCGAGCTTCGTCCTCGCTCCATCCTGGCCATCGCGGCGGGCGGGAGCCCTTGCCCGTCCCAATCTGTAGTCATCGATCGCGCCTCCAGGCCAGACCGCCGAGCGGACCATACCACCGTGCCTGGCTCAACAACCCCTCACGAGCAACCCACAGCTCGCGTGTCAACGCCTCCTTGCGAGCTTCCATGCACCGGGCAGCAAGACGGCGGCGAGGGCCGCCTTGAAGGCGTCGCCGGCCAGGAACGGTGTCAGCCCGAGGGCGATGGCCTTCCCGGCGCCGACGTGCAGACTCAAGGCGAGCCAGGTGACGCCTGTGGCGTAGAGCACGATCTCACCCGCGACCATGGCCGGGACCGACTTCCAGACGGACCTGTCGGCTCCGCGCTCGGCAAGTAGACCGCACAGGGCCACGCACAGCACGAAGCCGACGATGTAGCCGAAACTGGCCCCGACATACCCGCTCGTGTGGTCGGTGAACCATGGCACTCCGGCGACCCCCGCCAAGGCGTATAGGGCCATTGCGGCCGCGGCCCGCCTCCAACCGAGCGCCGTGCCTGCCACCAGTACCCCGAGTGTCTGGCCAGTGATGGGAACCGGGGTGAACGAAAGCCGGAACGACACCTGGGCCAGCGCCCCGACAAGGCCGGCCGCGGCGATAACGAGCACCAAGTCTTGGGCGAGCGTCGAGGAAATCAGGTCGGCGAGCACGAGCGGCCTCGGTCGTTGCAGCCTGGCAGTGTCCGACATGCGCTCTCCCCTTTCGCCGGGACGTCGCCCTCGCGCGAGGGGCTCCAGCGCGACGACCTTACCGAGGCAGCCGGCGGACGCCAAGCCCCGCCCTCGAGGAGTCAGCCCGCAGTGTTGTACGCCCGAACCAGGTCAGCCGAGCGCCAAGATCATCTCCAACTGTGGACGACACTGGTACCGATTTGGGGATGGAAGGGGGAAAAACGCGAAGTCCTGTGTACTTACGGTGGATTTCCCCAAAACCCATTGACGAGATGCGGGAATGGGAGCAAGCTGCCATCAACCGAAAGCGATCCAGTCAATCGCCTAAGGCGAGGGAAGCCCGCAGGGGAGTCCGGAGCGTAGGGTGTGCGACTGGGACGACAGAGGAGAGGTGGACGGACCTCCGCCCAAAGGCTTGCCTCTCGGGGCAAGTCCCAAGGCTCAGGCACCGGCAGGGCCGCAAGGTTCCCGGCTGTCGGACTGGAGGGCGAGCCGCCCAGGGGATGACCCCGGGAAGTACGGAGGCGCAAGCTGACCGGCTACCCGGGGTCCCTCCGCGTCTAGGCCTCTGGCGGTCCCGACGGGTTGCCGGTCAGACCGGAAGGCTGTTCTCTCAAAGGTGTCGAGGCGAGGCGGCGGAGGTAGCGGGGAACCTCGGAGGCCGGCATGGGCGGTGCCACGGCGTTGCCCTGCACAAGGCGGCAGCCGATTGCCTTCAGCTGTTCCAGTTGCGCCGTGCTCTCGACGGCCCCTGCCACAAAGGAGACCCCGAGGGCGTCGGCCATCGTCAGGATTGCTCCGATCACCGCGTCCTGGCGCGGGCGCTCGGCGAAACGGGCCGTCACTGAGCGGTCCGTCTTCACCATTCCGATCGGGAGCCGCTCGAGATGATCGAGCGAGGAGTGACGCGTGTCGAAGTTGTCGAGCACTATCTCCACGCCCCAGGAGCGAAGCGACTCTAGGGAGGCGAGCACCAAGGAGTTGTCCAACAGAGGGGATTCGGCGACCTCGAGGCAGAGGCGGGAAGGCGACACCGAGCGCCGGACGAGCATGTCGATGATGCGCTGGGCAAAGTGGGGCATGGACAGCTGTGCCAGCGATACGTTCACCGAGACCCGCACAAGTGTCGTCGGGTCTGCTCGGCGCCAGCTCGAGAATTCCTCGCAGGCGGTCTCGAGCACCCACTCGCCGAGCTCGGAGAACAGCCCGGAGTCGTCGGCCATGGGGACGAACTGAAAGGGCGAGAGCCTCCCTCTTTCTGGATGCTCCCAACGAACGAGGGCCTCCATGGCGACTGGGTACCCTGTGGCGAGCTCCACGGTGGGCTGGTACTCGAGGAGGAGCTGGCCCCCTGCTATGGCGCCCCGAAGCTCGCGAGCGAGGCGGATCCGGCGGTCGGCGTCCTCTCGCATCGCCACGTTGAACAGCTCAATACGACCCCGGCCTCCGGCCTTTGCCTGGTACATGGCCGCGTCGGCCTCCCGCAACAACGAGTTCCCGTCGTCGCCGGGCTCGGTCGCGACCGCCACTCCGATACTGGCAGTCGCCGAGTAATGGCCGGTCGGCAGCTCCACGGTCTGGGAGAGCGCCTGTGAGATTCGAGTGGCCCGGTCGAGTGCCTCCTCAGCACCAGAAAGACCTTCGCACAGTACGACGAACTCGTCTCCGCCCAGGCGGGCAAGGGTGTCGCCCGGCTCGCAGGCTGCCTCGAGGAGAAGTGACATGGCGGTCAGGATCTGATCGCCGACGTGGTGACCGAGCGAGTCGTTGATGATCTTGAACTGGTCAAGGTCGAGGAGGATGACCCCGACCCCGCTCTGACGGCTCGCCCTCGCCTCGAGTGCGGCCTCGAGCCGTTCCATCAACGTGGCCCGGTTGGCCAGTCCCGTGAGCGGGTCGTGAGCTGCCTGGTAGCCAAGCTCCTCCTCCGCGTTGCGGTGATCGGAGATGTCCCGGTACTGGGCGAAGACATAGGGCTCACCTGTCTCGGGAACGACCAGCGACGAGGTGACCGTGAGCCAGACGATCGACCCGTCGGCACGGTGATAACGCTGGTCCTCCTCGACCACCTGACGAGCCGCCGTGGGCACGGCTGCCCGCCCGGTTGCGAGAAGCGTGGCATCGGCTATGTCCGAGCTCAGCCGGCCCACGAGCTCCTCGCTCGGGTAGCCGAGGATCCTGCAAAGCGCTCCGTTGACCTCGAGCCACTTGAGCTCGGTCGACAGGAAAGCGGCCCCGATCCCCGAGTCGGTGAATGCCCTGTGGAAGCGGCGGTCCGCGTCTCGCAGCGAACTGGACAGGGCCCGCACGACGAAACCGACAGCGGTCACGGTCGCGACGGTAAAGAGCCAGTTGGCCATCAGCCGATTCAGCGAGCCGACACCGGGGTGCTGCTGATCGAGGGCGATGAGGACGAGACCCCAGCACAGAGCGACAATGCCGGTCTGCATGGCGGCCTGGATCGGCGAGAAGATCACGTAGGCGAACGGCGTCACCCAGAGGTAGAAGAGCTCCACCCCGCTCAAAGGGTTGCCCGAGATGTAGGCGCCGAATGAGACAAGGACATTCGCGCCCACGATCATGAGGACGAACGAGGACGGCGGCCCGTCGTTCAACGCCCCCCGCAGGAGCATCGTGCCGATGGCGAGCGCGACGAAAGCGAGCAAGGCCACAAAGGCCGGCGAATCGACGAAATGGCGAGGCAGGGCCAGCGACATCAAAGTCAGCACTCCCCCGCCACAGAACAAGGTGCCCAGCCAGCGGCCAATCGAATCGGTGCGCGACATCCACGAGCGCGGTCCCGCGCTAGGTGCGCCGCCTGGTCGGCGCTGTGCCGATAGCGTGCTCGGCTCCCCCATCCGCTCGCAGCCTCGCTCTCGCTCACGGTGTAGGTACTTATTCGGTGCCTGAATTGTCGGCACGTTGGACGCCGAACATGAGCCGAGCCCTCGGCGGGCGCCTAGCTTGCTCGTGGGCCTCTACCACCCCGGGAGGGACTCGCCGGAGCCCGCTACCGGGTGTACCCGCACTACCGTTTAGTTCGCCATGGGAGAGCAGTGAAGCCAATACCCGTCGTATTCCACCTCGGACCGCTCCAGGTCCATACCTATGGGATCGGCCTCGCACTTACGTTCTGGTTCGGGTACCGCTACTTCGCCAAGCGGCTGCGTGACCATGGCTACCCGGACGCCTGGCTCGCCCGGGCGTTCATCTGGATCGTCATCGCCTCTGTGGTTGGTGCCCGCGCCGTGCACGTGGCGGCCAACTTGGGGGGCGCCCAGGGATATCTGCAGAACCCGGGCGACATTTTCGCGATCTGGCACGGGGGGCTGTCCAGCTTCGGCGGACTTCTCGGCGGAGTGCCGACCGGGATCTTCTGCGCCAGGCGCTGGTGCCCGCAGCTACGCCTCGGCGTAGCCCTCGATCTCGTGGCGCCGGTCCTCGTCATCGCCTGGGCCGTCGGCCGTCTGCTCGGGCCGCAGCTCATGTACCAAGGAGGAGGCGACCTGACCCACGCCTGGTTCGGGATGGCCTATGCCGGCCAAGCCGGCAAGCGCGTGCCCGTCCCGATCATCCAGGCACTCGAGGACTCGCTGGTCTATCTGGCGGCCTTGTGGGTCGAGCGCAGGATTGCTCGGCGCGGCGGCCCGATCGGGCTTGTGACGACTGTGGTCGTCACCCTTTACGGAGCCTTCCGCTTCAACGACGAGTACGTCCTCCTGCCCCACAACACCGGCGGCGACATAGCCGTGATCGTGGCCTCCATTGCCTTCGTAGCTGTCGGCGTGGCGGTCGCCGTCGCCCTGTTATGGCACGACAGGTCCAGCACCCACGCTGCTGGCGGGGATCCCTGGCATGCCCCTGCGGACGACACAATTGGACCGGGCGGCGCGGCGGCCAAGTCGCCAAATGCCGGCGAGCCCACCGACACCGTCGAGAGGCCCACCGGCACAGAGTCCGTGCGACAGCTCGGTCTTGCCGAGCAGGAGCCGCTTAGCGAACCGGACCGCCCCAATGCGGCCACAAAGCGGCAGAGCACCTCTTAGCGCCAATGCTGGAGACACCTCTGAGGGGCTCGCCCCAGTGAGGCCACAGAGCGGCGGGACACTTGTTCGCGCCGAGTGCCGCACCCTCGAGAGGTCCGCCCCAATGCGGCCACAGGGAGGCAGGTGCCGCACTGAGGCTGACGCCCCAAGTGGGATCGCCCCAGTGAGGCCACAAGCTCGCAGGCGCACCTGAGTGCATCTCCGGCGGAGCGAGCACACTTACCGCGACGCTCTGAGTGGACCGGGCGGCGTGAGACACTGACGCAGCCGCGAAGGGCGCCGTGGCGATCGAGGCGGCCGTGATCGCAGCGACGCTGACGGCGATCTTTAGACGGACCGTGAATCGCCTGCTGGGTGCTTGCCTCGGTTGGTTCTCCGGGTCTTGTTTCATTGCACTGCACCTCCACTAGGCATTTGAGCTAGAGCCGTTTTTCCTTACCAGTACTGACCAAGGGCTGCGGTGGCATTTGGGAATACCGACGCGTCAGGCAGTGCGTTGGGTCCGTACTGCCAGACGACCACGTTGGAGACATTGTTGGAGGCCGCCCAGCTCGCCATCTGCTGGACGTAGTAAGCGTTGTCTCCTCCACCTATCTCGCCACCGCCCGTCCAGCCCATGCCCCATTCGGGTATGGAAATGGGCTTGTTGTGCGCAGCTCCGAACTGGACCAGCCAGTCGAGTCCGTAGGACTGGGTGAGCATGTTCTGCCACTCGGCTGCTGCCCCCGGGTAGCTCGCCCACTCCTGGTCGTAGACGTCCAGTCCGACGATGTCGACATAGGCGTCGCCGGGGTAGTAGTCAGCGAGATTCCCGACACCCTGGTCCCCCCGGGTGGGGTTCCACTCGAACTTGAAGTTGGCGCCTGGAACTGACCTCATCGTGTCAACGATCTGCTGCCAATATGCGACGAAGGACGCGGCGTGGCCGTTGGCTGCCCAGGGGAACCAACCTCCGTTGAACTCCCAGCCCAGTCGGATGATCGATGAGCCCTGACCAGCCGCGACCAGCTTGGTGGCAATGGTCTGGAAATACTGGTTGTAGGCACCGGTGGCACCGATATCGAGACTGGCACCGGAGTTGGGCAACATCGGCACGCCCCAGATCATCTGGTAACTGGTACCAGCCCAGTTGGAAAGTGCCCATTCGGGCGAGGTCATCGTCGCCCACGACGTGCCGTCGAGGAAGTCCATAACGTAGCGGACCTTGTAGCCGACAAGGTTGTTGGTGATCGTCACAGACGAGACTGCGCCTGGGCCCGCGTAGACGCCGAGCACGGACGACAGCTTTGAACTGGGCGGAGTGACGGCCGGGACCGTTGTCGTCGTCGTTGTCGCAGGGACCGTCGTCGTGGTCGTGGTCGCAGGGACCGTTGTCGTGGTCGTTGTCGCAGGGACCGTCGTCGTAGTCGTGGTCGCAGGGACCGTCGTCGTGGTCGTTGTCGCCGGCAGAGTCGTCGTGGTCGTTGGGTTGGGAGCCGTCGTCGTCGAAGTCGTCGTGGTAGGCGGCACGGTCGTGGTCGTCGTTGTCGGCCGCGGGATCGTCGTCGAGGTCGTCGTCGGTGTCGTTGTGGTTGTCGTAGCCGGTGGCGCCGTGGTCGAAGTCGTTGTCGAGGTCGTCGTAGTGGTCGAGGTCGTCGTAGTCGGCGAACTGGCCGGAGGCCCTGGCCGGTGCCTACGTAGCGACCAGCCGCCTGCCAGCGGTGACCACCAGGCCAATGCGCTCGCAAGGTCCTCAGATATGGAAACCGGAGCAGCCGTCCTTGTCACCTTGACATAGACAGTCGCCGCTTTCGCGACGGCCGCGGCATCCTCGCCGACGACGCTGCTGTGTAGAGCCGCCAGACGCGCCTGGGCGAGCACGAAGGTGGAGCTGCGGTGAGCGCGAGCGGCAGGCTGCGGCGCCCTGGTCCCCTGACGGCGGTGCGAGGCCGCCAGGGATACCAGGGTGGAGCCGTCCCTCGCGGAGACTGATGGGGCATCCGCCCGTGCCAAGGTGGCAGCCGCGAACGGTGACAGGGCTATCGAGGCCACAAGAACGCCTGCAACGGCCAAAACGAAAAAGACGCTCAAGCCCTTGAACCGACCACTCAAGCTCTTCCGGGCAGCCTTCGTTGGAAAACTCTCAGCAATCCCTCGCATACAAGGGATGTCGGTCCTTCCTGGGCCCCGCTTAAGCACTTAGTGCGGTTGTAACACTACTGTCAGTGGTGACCATTTACTCCAGTAACACTGGCCCCTAGGCCCACTGTTTCATCACCCTCGGGATCACCCCGACGTGGCCGGATCGCTAGGAGAGCTTTGCGGACTCCTCGGCAACGACCTCACGCAATCGCTCCCCGAAGCGTTCCTCGCCGAAGCCGTCAGCGTGCTGTTTCAGGGCCTCTGAGTCCCAGTGAACCGCGTCGAGTTGGTGCATCGCGTCCATGATGAGCCTGGAGTCCGGTCGCTCGAAGAACACGCCGGTGCGCCCTTCAACGATCGTGTCGAGGAACCCCCCAAAGCGCGGCGCTGCGGTGGGCTTGCCGAATGAGGCAACCTCGAGTGGGGTCAGCCCGAAATCCTCGTAGGACGCCGTCAACAACGCTTTGCAGTTTGCGTAACACCACCGGAGCTCATCGTCGCCGAGGCCGCGAAGAAACGTGACGGGCGCTCCGCCCATGGATTCGAGCCGCGAGCGCTCGGGTCCGTCGCCAACTACGACCAGTCGTGCCTGCGGGATGGCGCGCACCGCCTCGATGACAAGATCAATGTTCTTGTAGGGCAGGAGTCGACATACGCACAACCAGTAACCCGGCTCGATGCCACGCACCTGGCGCAGGGCGCCGCCGGGGCCGATAGCCGTTGGAGGAGCCAGCACTTCGGCCTTGCGACCGTAGATCCTCAGCACCGCTTCGCCCGAGGCTCGCGAGTTGACGAGGTAGCGATCTGCCGAGGCAGCCGCGGCCCGGTCCCAGGCGACCAGGCGCTTGCGCAGAGACTCGAGAACGGTCCGCTTCAAACTGCGATCGGAGTTGTGCCCCGGCGAATCTGTACCTAGGTAACGGTCGGTCTGATACAACCAACGCGCCGGCGCGTGGCAGTACACGACCTTGCGACCAGTCGTCGAAGCGCCATGCGCCCAGCCGCTCGAGCTGCAAATCGAGACATCGGCGTCGATCGACATCGACGAGAATGCCCGCGCCAGCAGTGGGAGGGCTGCTCGGTGGTGTCGGCGCAGCCCTGGAACGCGGTCGAGCGGGCTCGGCCTCACGTCGATCTCGGCGAACTCGGGGAAGGTGGCCGCCGGGTCGTAGAGCGAGGTGTAAAGGGGGGCGTCGGGAAACGCCCGCGCCATCGCCAGGGCTACGCGCTCCGCGCCTCCCCGCTGGGTCAGGTAGTCGTGGACCAGCGCGACAGGTTCAGTACGCGCCATGCCCCCGCAAGACGCGAGCAGGCGTGTTCCACAGTATTCGCAGGTCCCACCAAAGCGACCAGGAGGCGACGTACAGGTAGTCCAGGCGCTGCAGCTCGTCAAAGGTGAGGTTGCTCCGTCCCGAAACCTGCCAAAGGCCGGTCAAACCGGGACGGACCTCGAAGCGTCGCTGCGCGAAACCGTTGATGCTTGACGACTCGGATGCAACGAACGGCCTCGGGCCCACAAGGGCCATGTCGCCACGCAGCACGTTCCACAGCTGGGGTACCTCGTCCAGGCTGCTCTTGCGCAGAAAACGGCCGACACGGGTCACTCGTGGATCCGACTCCAGCTTGAAGAGCTGGCCTTCCACCTTGTGGCTCGCCAACAGCTCCGCATGCTCGCTGTCGGCGTTGTTTGTCATCGTCCTGAGCTTGTAGACGACAAATGGCTCGCCGCCTTTGCCGATGCGCTGTTGGCGAAACAGGATCGGCCCCGGCGAAGTCGCCTTGATAGCGACGGCCGCTACGACAAGGGCGGGTAGCGAGAAGACGAGGAGGACGGAGCCGATCACGAGGTCGCAGGTGCGCTTGGCAATGCGGGAACCAAGGTTGAGCCTGGCTGGGGCCACGTCAATGAGAGCGAGGCCGGCAATCTCCTTCACACCCGAGCGCCAGGTCAAAAGCTCGAAGTACCGCGGCACGATCGAGATCGCCACTCGATCGTTCAGCGACTGCAGTCGCAAGATGGCCTCTTGGGGATGCGTGCGGGAGAAGCCCACGATGACTTGGTCGACGGAGAGCTCCTCGCAGAGCCTGGCGAGGTCGTCGATGCCGCCAAGGACCGAAGTTCCCGGAGCCGGGTCATCGTCGATGCAGCCAACGATCGTGATGCGCGCGTCCCAGGACAAGTAGCGCAACAAGTAACGGGCCATCATCCCACTGCCGACCACCAGAACCCGCAGCTGCTCTACAGCTACGAAACGGAGCAAGCCGCGAGTCGCCCCCCTGGCGGCAGGAAGCACGGCCGCCGCGAGCAAGAGCGCCACGACCACCGTCACCGGCTCCAACGTCGCCTGCCTCTCAAGGCTCCCGAACAGGTGGTCGATACCAAGAACGAGACAGCCTGCGACCCCGAGCGCGTAGACGATGTCGTGCAGCTCCGTGAAGGAGTTCTTCAGCACCTGACTGGGGGAGGTGGCGTAAGCATTGTTGATGGAGAGGCTTGCGACGACAATGATGAACAAGGGAACGCTCAAGAGGATTGTGGCAAGCACTCGATTCGGTCCCGAGCCCGGTTGCGCGACAACGATCAGTGCCAGGTACTCGCAAAACACGAGCGCGATCATGTCGCTCAAGACAAGCGCCAGGCGCGGCCCCAGGCGGCGACCCTGCACCCTGTCGGCGGCACGGGCCTTTCGTTCTACCTGGTCAGTGACTTCCAACGGAGTCGCGACGGCTCCCAGCGCCGCCGCCTCCACCGACTCCAATCGTTCCAGCATCTCCGCCCCCTGCATGGTCTCCGGGGCGCTGACAACGTGCACTGGGCTGACCCGTATGCCGTCTATCAGCTCTTCCATCGACCCTCGCTCGTCTATATCCCTCTCCGGCGTTTCCCGGCCTTCTCGCAATCGAAACGGTGCTTCGAAAACGTCCTCGCATCGACAGGTTCCGGGCGCCTTTTGGCGACCGCAGGAGGGAACGAGCCTTGAAACGGCACGGTCCCCGCAATGTACATCGGCTTCGATCCGCTACGTTATTAGAAATTCCTCCCGCAAAATATCGAAGGGGCGGAGGCAGGAGGGCCGCGACACTGCCGCTAGGTGCCCTGTTCCGCCTGTTCGTGTCGCCAAGGAGCCTTTCATAGTCCCCCCGAGAGCAACATCGATATTCCCCGCCGATAGGCTAGTCGCCCGGGGTGCCCGTCCAGCCGGAGTCGAACGATGACGCGCAGCTACTCGTGGAAGTCTTCGACCGATTTCGAGACGGCGAACCGGTGGCCCTGGTTGTCCAGGACGATGCTCGCCTTTTGGCGGCGTGGGCCTGTCGTCGTCCTCGCTCTGGTCATCGGGCTGGCGGCCTCACTCGGGATCTCGCGCCTGTCGGCTGTCAAGTACGAGAGCACGGCGCTCATCGTTGTCGTCGGCTCTCCGAGCACGGCAAACGGGGCTGAAAGCCTCGCAGCTACCTACGCGGGTTTCATACCTCAAGACGAAAACGTTCAGCACGCCCTCGCTAACGCCATCGGTATAACCAATCCCACGCTTTACTCGAGCGTCGGAAAACGCCTCGTGGCCACCGTCGTGACCAACAGCGCCATCGTCAGCCTCAGCTTCACTGCACCAACGCCGAACCAGGCGCAGGCTGGCCTGCATACCCTCGTGTCAGACCTCACCCTCGGTGTCCCGCAGTGGAAGAGCCCGAGCCAGTCCAACGCCGGCTGCTCGATCGCTTATGTGGGCACGGTGGCCCAGACGAGACCGCCGAACACGAGCCTCGCAAGGGCTGCCGAGGTCGAGTACTACTGCCCCCTCTCACAGGCGATCCCTCTCGCTCCGGCTCAAGGTGACGTCGTACTCGTCAAAGATGCCGGTCCTGGCGTGCGCTCGACCCCGGGATCTACCAAGACAGGCGCCCTCGGCGGGGTGCTCGGCCTGCTGCTCGGACTCGTGGCAGCCGTAGCCTGGGAGCGGTCCGACCGTCGCACTGACGACCTGGATGACCTCAGAGCAGAGGTGGAGTGCCCGGCTTGGGAAGGGGCCCTCACGCCGGCGATCGCCGTGTCTATTCTCGGCCACTGGCGACGGAACCTGCCCGACGCGCAGATCCAGGTGGGGCTCGTCAAGGTTGGTCGTTGCGACCATTATGCGCTCGCCCATCTGCAAAGGACGATCCAGCAGGCAGCTCGCAACCAGGCCGTGGCCTTCCGCAACATTGATCTCGGCGGCCAAAGCGTGCTGGAGGGTCTAGACACAAAGACGCCGATTGTCGTTCTCTGCGTCGGCCAAGGTACCGCTGTCAGCAAGTTGCGTGACACCGTCCGGCGGCTGGTCGAGCTGGGCCACCCACCAGAATGGGCCTTCCTCCTGCCAAGTGCGACCATAGGCGAGCGACTCTCGACGCCGAAGGAAACTGCCTCGGCTCTGGCGAGCTCCGGGGAGCTCGACGTGGCGCCTGCGACGCCGGCAAAGCCAGACGAGAAGGCGCGCGGTGACCGAGCTACGGGCCAACGGCCATGATCCAGCGGAGCAAGCGACCAACGGCAGAGTGCCCGTACGCCCTGATGGCCCGCGCCGACGTATAGCCGAGAGAGGACCCACCGGCCGCTCCAACCGGCCATGATCTGGGCCCCCCCCTTAGCTCGCAAGCCGCCTGCCCGCCGGGCGCTGGAGCCGGGAGAGGTCCCGAGCGCCTCGTGGCTGTTCTCACGGCCACGGCCCATACTGCTCATTTCCAGTGCCTTCTGCGGGTCAGCACTCGTCGGCGCCGCCGTCGCCCGCAAGCCGCTCGATGGCGTCGCTTTGTTCCTCGTTCTTATCCTTGCCACGGTCGTCGCAGCCAGGCCCGTCGTCGGTGCCTACCTGCTCGTAGCGGTTGTCCCGATCACCTCCGGGTTCCAAAAAGGCGTCCCAGTCCCAAACGTCAACCTCTCCGAGGCCCTTGTCGCCGTGGTCGGGGCGATCCTGATCCTTGCCGCACCCCGACACGCCAGCCTGCGCTGGCAGGCCTTCGATTGGATGCTGCTCGCGTACTGCATCGGATGGCTGGGTTTTGGCCTCCTCGACGCTCTTGACCTGCATTCGGGCGTCAGCTACTCGTCTCTCGACCCGCTGATCGGACCCTTCCAATTCCTGATCCTTTACCGCGCGATGGCGGTGACCCTGCACAAAAAGAGCGAACGGCGCGCCGCGGTTGCGTGGCTCTTGGTGGCCAGCTTGCCGGTCGACCTCCTCGCCTTTCTACAACAAGTAAGGAGCCAGGCGGTCAACCGCTTCATAGCTCACCTCACCGGGGCCAGCATCTTTCAGAGCTACTCGTACCAGGTGTTCGCCCGCGCCACAGGCCCATTCCCGCATTGGACGGTGCTCGCCGGCTACCTGCTCGTCATCCTGCTGATCGGGTTCGCCTGCCTGGTTTTCGGGGTAGAGCTGCCCATCTCGCGCCGCTTCCTGGGCGTCTTGTTGTTGCTGGCCGCGGTCGCGCTCATCTTGACGGCCGAGATCTCCGCCATTGCGGGCACGATCGGCGGAGCCATCCTGCTCGGGCTCTGGGCGGGCCGTCGTAAGCAGATGGTGCGTTGGCTAGTCACGGGGCTGATCGTCGCGGCCGTCTTTGGGGGCTCGTACTTCGCGAAGCGGCTCGACAACGAATTCGCCTCGTCGGCTGGAAGTGGCCGAGTGGCTTACGTGCCACAGACGATCTCCTACCGCTGGCTCATCTGGACCGGCCAGTACTTCCCGGCCGTGGCCGAACGACCGCTCACGGGTTGGGGGCAGGTTCTGCCAGACACCATCAGCTTCCAGTTCACAGAGTCGCAGTACCTGACGACGCTGATGGAGGGAGGAATCCCGCTCCTTGCTCTGTTCTGCGGCGAGATGGTGGCGCTCTACTGCCTTTCACGGCGTCAGGCAAGGCGCAAAGACCTCGACGACCCTGTTTTTCGGGCTGCTCTCGGCAGTGCCGTGGCAGGCCTCGTCGTGGTGCTCGTCCCGATGGACTTCATCTACCCCTATATAACCTCCAGCGGATTGCCCCAGGCACTGTTCGCTGCAGCCGGCATCGCCGCTGCCAGTATCTATTGGGCAGCACCAGTCAGGTCTGCTGTGTCAACGAACCCGCCCACCGAGAAACAGGCACTGGTGAGCCTCGGCGCGCACGGCTTGTGACCTCCGCGCCGAAGTCCGACCACCGACGACCCGGCCGGGACCAGTCGCGCCGTCCAAGTGCCCGGAGGCACCTGCTCGGCCGCGGGCGCGTCCGGCCCCCGGTCGCCTTCGTGTCGTGGGGCACGATTGCGGGGCGCAGCGCAGAGATCGCAGAGGCTCTCGGAGGGCGTGCTTACACGATCTTCCCTCTCGCAGAGGGCAAGCGGCTGCACGCCACCGTCCGATACGTCATAGGTACCGTGCTCACTCTCGCCTACCTCGTGCGCGAGGACCCCAGCGCGGTGGTGACGACGAACCCGCCTGTGATTCTCGGGCTGATAGCGCTCGGATGGGCTCGGTTGCGGGGTATCCCGTTTGCCCTCGACAGCCATCCCGGCGCCTTCGGCCGACACGGTGACCGCGTCTCTGCTCGTCTGCTTCCTCTTCACCGTTTCGTCGCTCGCCGTGCCTCGGTTACCCTCGTCACCGCGGACGCCTGGGTCGAGACCGTCCACGACTGGGGCGGCAGGGGCCTCGTAGTTCACGAGGCGCCCGGCCATTGGGGCTCAATGAAGCCTCAAACCCGGCGAGCCGCCAGCCGCCCGCAGGTGCTGTTCGTCTCCCGATTCTCACGCGACGAGCCCGTGGAGGAGGCCGTGGCGGCAGCGGCGCTCGTCCCGGAAATTGACATGCTCGTCACCGGAAGGCTCGAGGATCTGTCCGCAGATCTGGCGGCCCAAGCCCCCCCGAACGTCTCGTTCGTCGGCTTCCTCCCCCCCGAGCGCTACGAGGCACTCGTGGCCGCTACCGACCTTCTTGTCGCGCTGACGACCGAGCCGACCTCTGTGATGCGCTGCGCCTACGAAGCGGTGTACGCGCGAAAACCTCTTCTATTGAGCGACTGGCCGATATGTCGCGAGCTGTTCCCCTTTGCAGTTGCGGTTTCCAACGACGCCGAATCGATTGCAAAAGGCCTCAAGCACGCCGTCGAGGTCCTGCCGGAGCTTGCGGAGCGAGCAGATGAGGCTCTAGAACTGCAAACTTCCAGGTGGCAGGCTCAGCTCACTGCCCTCGTCACCGCCCTCGCCCTACCTCAGCCCGAGACTGAGCCACGCCACGAGCTTTGACGGCCGGTGTTGCGCAACGACTGTCGCCCGTTCGATCGACCTTGCCGGTCGCGGTCGATCGGGATCGGCGCACCGTCCCACAACGTGCCCTGCACCGCCATACCTGCTGCGGGCGTGCGAGGTCGCAGTTGAGTCGTGATGCCGAGATAGGCATCGAGTTGGTCCGCGAGGGCAACGCTGCGGCGCGGCGGTCGACTTTTCCAAGGCCGTGACTGGCGAGCCAACAAAGAGCGCGGGTACCAGATCCGGTCCCTATGGTCCTGGTTCAGAACGCCACCTCTCCGAGCCATCCCCCTCGCGTCCAGCCCAATCCCAATCACCGATTGTTCGACCGCACAGAACGTAGCATCGCGGACCATGTGGACCGCCAATTCAAGCGCTCCGAGGCCCTCGACGCTACGGGTCGGTCTCGATCGTTCCAGGTCGTGACGGACGAAAAAAAGGGTCCTGAGCAGGAAGGCGCGCCAAATAGGGCCGCCGGCTGGGGGTCACTGCGCCACCTGACGATCCGCGGCGGTGCGTACTTGACAGCCCGGGAGGGGATCGGCGGCGTGATCCGCCTTGCTGGGGTCACCGTCGTGGTCCGCCTGCTCGGGCCGGGGGACTACGGCATCTACAGCGCCGCTGCCATCTTCGTCGCCCTGGCGGTGATGCTCGCCCAAGGCGGGACCGAGATCTTTCTCATCAGGCAGAAGTCCGAGCCGACAGAGGAGATGTACAGCGTCGCCTTCACCTACCTGCTCGTCACATCGCTGACGGTCTCTTTGGTGGCCTTTGCCCTGTCATTTGCCGCGGGGAGCTTGGTTCACTCCAATGAGGCGCTCGATGTGTTCCGGGTGATGGTGTTCTCGATCCCGGTCAACGTGATCTGGGCACCGGCGCAGGCGTGCATAGAGCGGCGATTCGACTACCGCAAGATGGGGATGATCGAGATCACCGGTGACATCGTGCTCTACGTCGTAGCCGTTCCTCTTGCCGTGGCCCATTTCGGGCCATGGGCGCTCGTAGCCGGTCTCTATGCCTGGCAGACGTGGCTGTTCGTCTTCAGCCTTATTCTCTCCGGCTTGCGACCCCGTCTGCGCTGGTCCAAGCCAATCGCCCGATCCCTCCTCGGGCACGGGACCAGCTACGCCGCTTCCAACTGGGTCGACGGCATCGGAGCTCTCACCATCCCGATCGTGGTCGGCATCTACCGAGGGGCAGCTGGTATCGGATACGTGAGCTTCGCTCTCCGCCTTGTCGACACCATCGGCTTTGCCCAGCGAGGAGCCTGGCGCCTCGGCGTCGTGTCAATGTCACGAGTCGACGATGAGGTGCGCCTGAGGCGCGGTCTCGAAGAAGGCTCGATTCTCCAGCTGCTCGCCCTTGGAGTGCCCATCGCCGCCATCTGCGCAAATGCGCGTTGGGTGATCCCTACGGTGTTCGGGAGGAGTTGGATCCCCGCCATTGACGTGTTCGCCGTGCTCTCGCTCGTGACCTTCCTGAGAGCGCCTTCGCTCATCCAGACGACCCTGTTGTACTCCCGAGGTCGCAACATGCCCGCCGTCTTCGCGTCAATGATGCGCCAAGGTCTCATCGCGGCCACGGTTGTCGTGTTCGTCCAGCACTTCGGCGTCACAGGTTACGGCTACGCCACGGCCTGTGCCCTCTTGAGCGTGCTCTACACACAATGGGTGGTCCGTCACGAATTCGTGCGCTTCAGCTACAAAAGGATCTGGCCCTTTGTCATTGCTCTCGGTCCCCTGATCGTCATACCGCTGGCTCCGATGCCCTGGGCCCTCGCACTGGTGGCTCCGGCCATTGTGACATTTGCTCTGCCCGGCCCCCGCGACAGCCTCAGGCACACCTACGAGCTTGTAAGGCTTGCCCTCTTGAAAGGTCCGAGCGCCGTCGCGCCCTCCGCTGAGTGAGAACACCGAGCAACGGGCTCGACGACGTGTCCGGCTCACCGCCCGCTCCTTCGAGCCAGCCCACATACTCAGCGCTCTTCGGTCGCCAATTGCGAACCGGCTTGATGCTGTGCTCTGTCCGGTGCGCGAGGACGCGCCTTGGCACATGGCACTCTAGACAGGATGGCTCGCGACCAAACAGGCGAAGACGATACGCGGAAGCCCGTCATCGGTGGGCGAGCGCGGGGGCCCCTACGCGCCGCGCTTTCACGCCACCATTCGGGCAGCCGGCCCATGCCCGGGCGGTCGCGTGCCCGGCGGCGAACGGCGGTCGTCGTAGTTGTTGTGGCACTTGTCTGTACCGCGTGCAGTGGGCGCATCGGGCTAGCTCTCCCGAGCACTACGGTGCCGACGACGACTTCGACTTCCACCATCCCTCCCAAGCGCCATCATGTGAGCTTGCTGCCGGCGCTCAAGATCGTGGGGAACACACTCGAGCAGGCATCGGGGCGGCGGTTTGTGATGCGGGGCGTTCTGATCTACGCCATGCCCTTTTACCTGGACGAGGGCCAGCCCGACGGCGGTCTCGCCTCTGCCACCGAGACCGCCTATACCCAGAGGTGGTCTATGTTTGCCCGGATCAAGTCGCTCGGGTTCAACACCGTCAAGATCCCTGTTTCGTCGATGGTCTACTCAGGTGACACCTACGGTCTCGACGGTGAGGGAGCCTATTTGGCGCGGCTGAAGGCGATCGTGAACGCGGCGACGACCGAGGGTCTCTATGTAGTGCTGAACTGGTGGGACTCGCTCTTCGAAGGTGCCTCGGTGGTCAGCGAGTACTCCGACCCGTTCCCGATGATGAAAGCGGTGGAAGAGACCTTCGCGGACAACCCGGGCGTCATCTACGAGCCTTACAACGAGCCGCGGGAGATCACCTGGGCGCAGTGGATCGTCATCTCCGAGAAGATGCTCCAGTACTGGCGTGCAGACATCGGCTACAGAGGCGTCCTTATCGCCGATACCCAGTACTGGTCGTGGAACTTCGACCCGGATTACGCGAGGGCGCTCCTCAACTACGACGGCGCTCTCTTGGGCACACCCAACCTTCTCATCGCTAATCACAGGTACCCGAACGGGAACGTCTGCTTTTGCGGGGCAGAACGCGCCACATGGGATTCGCTCATCGGCCAGTACATAGGCAAGTTCCCGCTCATTGGAAGCGAGTACGGGATAAACGATGAGATCGGGCCACCTGAGCTCGCCTGGGGACAGGGCTTCCTCACCTATCTAGAAGACGAGGCGATACCCGAAGGTTTCAACGGAGCGATGATGTTCGTCTGGAACTGGGCGCCCTCGGCGATAACCGACCCGACAACCGGCGATCTGACGGCTTGGGGCCAGATGATCGTCAACACCTTGAACTCTCCCGCATCGCCAACGCCCACCGGCTGAGCGCAACTGGGGCAGCAAAGGTCGAGCGCCTCGAGGATATTAAGGTCGCGCATCGATGACACGGCCACGAATAGCCGCCCTACGCGAGGACGAGGTCGCACGACTCAAGAACCTCGGCACACGGCGCAAGTTCAGATGGGAGGCTCCCCGGTTGGCCCGAGGGCTCGTCGTGGGTCGAAGGGCAACAACCCGGGAGTGGCTACGTGCTGACCGCGGGGCCCGGGTGATAAGCGACCGCGCGGAGATTCACTTCGGGCGGTTCGTGCTCTTGGGGAAGCACTCCTGCATAACTGTCTACGGCGATAACCCGCCCGCCGTCCTCACAATCGGGGAGCGGAGCTCAATCGGAGCCCGAACCGTCGTCAACGTAGGCCTCGAGATGAGGATCGGGTCCTTTTGCAACATCGCTCCGGACTGCAACCTGAGCGACGGCGACTTTCATGACATCCTCGACGAACAGGGCCAGCCGGTTGGCCCGAGAAACAAGCCTGTAATCATCGGTGACCACGTCTGGATTGCCGTCGGAGTCATTGTCCTAAAGGGCGTCACTATCGGTTCCGGGAGCGTGATTGGGGCAGGGAGCGTCGTCACTCGAGACGTGCCTCCGGGTTCACTGGCAGTAGGCAATCCGGCGCGGGTGATTCGGGCAGTCGCCGGTTGGGTCTAGTCACAGGCCCTCTACCAGGATGTTGACCGTCCCGGCCGGTGCGTCAGGCTAGTCTTCGGACAAATGGGGGTAGAGCGTTTCGCCCAATCGGTCTCCTCCAGTAAGGGGACAGGGACTCGGGAGTCGACAGCCTTGAAAGAGAGGGCGGATCGTCGCGCCGACGGAGAAGGCGACATTCCGAGCGTATCTGTCATCGTGCCGACCTACCGATACGCCACGCGCCTTGAAGCAAGTGTGCGGGCGATCCTCGCCGACGAGGGAGTGAGCGAGCTCATCGTCGTGGTGGACGGCTGCCTGGACGGCTCAATGGAGCTGCTCGAGGATCTGGCTCAACAAGACGCGCGACTCGTGCCGATGTTCGTCGAGCACCTCGGCAAATCGGGTGCCCAAGGCGCCGCCCTGGAGAGGGCCACGGGCGAAGTCGTGCTCCTCCTCGATCAAGACGTCGTGCCTGGTGCCGGTTTGGCGACCGGACATGCTCGCCACCACCGCAATGGGGAGCACATCGTCGTTCTCGGCTACATGCCGACGGTGGCAGAAAAGACAGAAAACTCTGTCAACGTGCTGAGCCACATCTACGCGACCGAGTACGAGGCTCATTGCCGGCGACTCGAGGCGCACCCCGAGCTTGTCCTCGAACAGCTCTGGGGCGGGAACGTATCTATGCGCCGGGACGACTGCCGCCGGGTAAGCCTCGACTTTCGCTACTTCGGGCACGAGGACCAAGACTTCGGCATTCGCTGCCTCAAAGCAGGCCTCGTCGGCGTGTTCGATCGCACGCTTTACGCCGAGCACCACCATTCAAGAGATGTGACCGAGTTTCTCTGGTACTCCAAGATGCAAGGTGCCAGCCGCTGGCAGATCCACCGGGACCACGGCGACATGCTCGGTCCATACGATCCGGCTTCAACGGTGGCCGGCCTGCCCGCGCCGGCGAAGGCCACGGTCGTTCTACTCGCTCGTACAAAGCTCGGTGATCCCTCGGCTGCGTTCTTCGCCACGATCGGCGATCTGCTCGGTCGCATCGGCTGGCGTCGGGGCGAGTCCGCCGCCTACAGGCTCGCTCGCCGCATTGAGCTGCGCACCGGGGCGGCGCTCGCAATGGCAGGTCGCGACGATGAGTTGCAAAAAACGCGTGAAGTCGCTCCTCGCTCGCCGCCGCAGTGAGCCGTTGACAATGGTCGGGGCGAAAGAAGGCTGACGCCCTGGCCGCGGTAGCCTTGCCCGCTCGAGCCAGGTCATGGCACCCGAGCTGACCCCGGGGGTGTTCAGCCTCGGACAACTGACGAGCGTCCCGGCGTCGAGCAGGCCCGACCTTTTGGCGACGCCCACGCGAGATGCGCTGAACACGGTGGGAATGCTCGACCGTGTCGGGGTCGTCGAGATCGACCCTTCCGTGTCGGATACGGCCGCAACCCAGCAATGCTTCGGCCTCGATCCGGACGACCTCGCCAATTGCGTCGTGGTCGGGGGCAAGCGGGAGGGTACCGAGCGCCTAGCCGCCTGCGTCGTGCTGGCATCTACCCGAGCGGACATAAACCGGGTCGTCAAGCGCCTTTTGGACGTGCGCAAGGCATCCTTCCTGCCCATGGAAAGGGCGGTTGAGCTGACGGGCATGGAGTACGGAGGCATCACACCGATCGGCCTCCCGCCTGGCTGGCCCGTTCTCGTAGATGATCAGGTGGCCAACGGCGGTGCCGTCGTCATCGGGTCGGGCGTGCGCCGCTCCAAGATCCTTCTCCCTGGAGGGCTCCTCACAGGTTTCCCGGGGGTCGAGATCGTCAACGGCCTCGGCGTTAAGAACTAGGGCCTCTCCGCCTTGGTGGAGAACCGCCCCGGCTCGAGTTCAAAACGCATTCGGCAGTGGTCCGAGCAGAAGTAGTGCACCGTCACTCCCGCGACGGAGCGAGCGGGAGCGTTGTCCTTTTCGACCTGCATCCCGCAAACAGGGTCGATGGCGTAGCCGCTGCTTCCCCCAAGACGCGCACGGTTGCGGTACGCGAAGTAGCAGATCGCAATTACGACGAGGAAAACGATGTTGAGGTATGTCGTGTAGTCCCAGGAGAAGTGGGCAGGCACGATCTGGCCGGTGTGCCTCTTCGGCACGAGCCCGGCCGCCCTGAAGATCTCCTCGGTGGCCAAGCCGGCAGCCGACATCACGGCCCAGAAGGTCACGAGCATCCGCAACATGATCCGGGTCCCGTAGTAGCGCCGGTAGACGAGGAGCAGCGGGAAGCTGATGAGATCTGCGAAGAGGAAGGACACCACTCCGCCGAAGGAGATCCCTCCCTTCCACAACGCTGCCGCTAAGGGCACGTTGCCGATTGAGCAAACGAAGCTGATTATCGCTATGAACGGCCCGACGACGGCGTTCTCGAGCGTCGTCGCGAAGCCGTGGCCGTGGACGAACACGGCGTTCCACAGCCCGCTGGGCACTAGGACAGCGAGGAACCCGGCGACAGTGAAGCCAACGAGAAGCTCGCGCCGCAGCATTGTGAGGTCGGCCACCGTATAGGAGGCGGCGTCAACCCATCCCTGCTTGGAGCGCAGTCTCTTGCCGAAGGGCGCCTCTGGCAGCGCCACGTTTCCTTCTGACAAGTGCCCTCCGTGGCCGTTATCAGAGACAGCGAGGTCGTTCTCCGAGCCGTGCTCGTGCTGGTGCGCCATGTGCGCCCCATGAGAGTCCTCGAGCCCGGGGGCATGCCCGCTCCCAGGTGCATCGTGGGAACCGGCCGCGAGGTGCTGGCGAGCCTCGACCACGAGCCGCCCGCGTAGCCACAGGCCGCCCAGGCTCGCGAGGAGGCAGATCATGATGACGCCACCGACAAACTCGCTTGCGGCGAATTGCCAGCCCATCAAGGCGATGAGCACGATCCCGAGCTCGATCACGAGGTTCGTCGAGGCGAACATGAAGACCGTGGCCGCCACGAAGTCCGCGCCCTTGACGAAAAGTGACTTCGCCATGGCGCTCGCTGCATACGAGCACGAAGACGACGCCATGCCGTAGCCCGATGCTCGAGCCACCGCGGCCGGACCGTGGTCGCCGAGCTTGGCCTGCAAGGACTCGCGGCTGACGAAGGCCTGCACGCCACCCGCGAGGCTGAAGCCCAGCACGAGTGGCCAAAGGGTCTGCCAGAACATAAAGAAGCTCTCGCGCAGGCTCCTGCCGATCGCGTCGACAAAGCCCATTCCCGCCACGAGCATCATGGAGGCGGTCACGAGAGGTCCACCTGGGCGGACCTCGCCGAGTGAGCAGACACTGACTGAGTGTATTCAGCCGACTGGAGCCCCGGCCCGGCCCGGCCGGGGCTTCTAGGCAGCAGAGTCTTGTTTGATCGCCCCGTCCCGGATGCGAATGCGGCGGTCCGTGAGGCGGGCGACATCCTCGTCGTGAGTGGCGATGACGATCGTCACACCCGCGCTCTTGCGCAGCTCGTCCAAGGTGGCCATTACCTCCTTGGCGGTGTCGGAGTCGAGGTTGCCCGTGGGCTCGTCGGCGATGATCACGCTCGGGTGATTGGCAAGCGCCCGCGCGATGGCGACTCGCTGCTGCTCGCCTCCAGAAAGCCGCGAGGGAAGGTGGCCCATGCGCTGGCCGAGACCCACTTGGTTCAAGAGCTCCTTGGCCCGCTCGAGGCGGGCGTGGGTACCGACGTGGTTGGGGAACATGGCGATGGCCACGTTCTCCTCGGCGGTCAGGGTCGGAATGAGATTGAAGTGCTGGAATACGAACCCGATCTCCTGGGCGCGAATCTTGGTCAGCTCCTTGTCGCTGAGACCGCTCAGGTCCCGGTTCGCGAAGCGGATCGTGCCCCCTGTCGGGCTGTCGAGAGCACCGAGGAGCTGCAGCAAGGTGGTCTTGCCCGACCCGCTCGGCCCCTCGAGAGAGACCATCTCTCCGGTGTTGATGACGAGATTGACCTTGCGTATCGCCTTGACGGACAGACCGCCCTTGGAAAAGGTTCGCTCGAGATTAGAGAGCTCGTAGAGAGGCTTGCGGGCCGGGGGCGCCGCCACCTCCGCAGCCTGTGGGCTCTGCGTCTCCGCCATCGTGCCGCTTTCCTTTCCCGTCCCAGTGTCAGGTGTTGTCGTCATCAGCCGAGGTCCCGCAGCGCCGAGGCCGGGGAAAGGCGAGCCGCCCTCCAGCCACCAAGGGTGCCGGCAAGAATGCCACCTACGAGCGCCCCGCCGAAAGCGATCAGGATGGTCGTCACATGGATGGGGGCGGTGAGGTGGACAAGCGAGCTCACGGTGCCCGTCGTCGATCCTCCCACCAGGCCGCTCAACGAGGAGGCTCCGACAGCAAGGCCGGTCGAGGTCACTGTTAGACCCGGACCGACCGCGGCTATCACCGCGCAGACTAGGGCCCCCAACCCCACGCCTATCACCCCCCCAACGATGCCGATGCCGATCGTCTCGGCCATGACCTGACGCACGACCTCGCCCCGCGTCCAGCCGATCGCCCGGAGCGAACCGATCTCGCGGACGCGCTTGGCAACGCTCGACAAGGTGAGCAGGCCTGCAATGAGGAAAGCAGCCAGAAGCACGACGATGGCGAGGATCCCGCCGAGGGTGTTGGCGAGCTTGTGGGCGTTGTTGAGGCTGCCACTCACCGAGTCGGCGAGCTGCTTGGAGGTGAGCACCGTGGCCCCTGGGAGCTCCGCTTTGATCGCCTTAGTCACCGCGGCAACGTCGGAGGAGCTCTTCACCGACACGAGCACTTCGTTCACATAACCCGTTGCCGAGGAGAGTGACTGCATCGTCGAGAGCGGGAAATAGACGTCAGCGACATTGCCCGTGAGCGTCGGCGACACGAGCCCGACAACCTTGTAGCTCTTGGAGTTGATGACGAGCGTTCCCCCCACCTTCAGCTTCTTGGTGGTGGCGTACTGGGTGTAGACGAGCACCTCGTCAGAGGGGTTGGCGCTGAACCATGTGCCCGAGACGAGCTGGGCCTTGGTGATGAGGCCAGTCGTCTGGTTGGAGGGGTCGACCCCGGCAACTGTGTAGCTGGACGTGGCGGTGTTGGTCGTCGGCGGGTTCAAGATCCGCGTGATTGTCTGTTCGGGCACGAGGACTTTTTGGTTATAGGCCTTTTGGGCAGGCGTCATGCAGGCCTCGATGGCGGGGTTCGACGTGAAACCCCCGATGAAGGTCCTAAATCCCGAGCTGGAGCCCGTGCCTGAGCCGGTTGGGCGCCCAGTTGGGAAGCCCCCGGTCGTGGCCCCGCTGCTGCCGGTGGCACCTGAGGAACTGAAGGTCTTGGAGATGATCTTCTGGATGCAGCTCCGCTCAGCCGCAGTCTGTGCCGCTGTCAGGGTCGGCGGCTTGACGGTCGTCGAGATCGTCTGGCCGCCCTCTTTGACGGTGTCGGTGATCTTGGGCACGGTGCCGCTCTCATGCAGGGCGTTGAGGGAGAGAGCGCCGACGGCTGTGCTCACTCCGGGGATCTTGGCGACGTCGGTGATGGCTGCCGAGGGGAAGGTGAGCAGGGTGCCCGGCACGAAGAAGTCGTGGGTGAACTGAGTCCCTGCCTTGCCGAGCTTGGCGAGGTCGGTTATCACCGAAGCGTTGTTGTTGAGCAAGGTCGCAGCCTGTGAGCTGTCCGCCGTGCTGGTGGCCCCTCCGACACCACGGGCGAAGAACCCCCCGCCACCGCCCCCGCCGCCGGCCCCTCCGCCGCCACCGGCTGGGAAGCTGCCACCTCCAAAGCCGCGCGTCGGCAGCGTCGTCGTCGTGGTGGTCTGGGACGTCGTCGGCGCCACGGTCCGGGTCACGATGATGTCGGTGCCCACAGAGCCGAGGGGCGACAGCACGCGGTTCTGGGCATCGGAGAGGCCTTGAGAGACCCCGATGATGCCCATGACAAGGCCGACTCCTGCGGCAAGTCCGATGGCAGTGACGAGCGTACGGCCCCAGCGGCGGCGAAGCTCGTTCCAGGCGTAACCGAGCGAGAACACGTCAGGCACTCCTTTTGTGCGGCTTTAGCAGGTGAAGGGTACGTCTGCTTGCTGTGTTTCTCCTGTGCCTTGGTCGAGAACTTGCCAAGCGACTTCCTCCCTCGATTGGTCCGGTCATCGCCAAAGAAAGCCTGCGACGCGGCTAAGGGTCCTCCCCGCCCGGTTGTGGCAGACCGCTAGGGTTCAAGAATCCCTGAACAAGCGGGGGTGGCAACCTTGGAAACCACAGTCACGCGCCATCTCGCAATGCCCGTGTCCCTTCTGAGCTGGACCTCGCTGGAGGAGTGGCTCACCACGGCTCTCAAGGCCAGGGAGGGGGCCACGGTTTGTACTCTCGCGCCTTACCAGGCCTACCTGTGGAGAACTCACCCCCAATATGCCCTCGCGCTGTCACACGCCTCGGTGGTGCTTGTGGACGGCAACGGAGTGAGGCTCGCCCTGGCTGCGGCGGGGGCACCCGCGAAGGGGCGCTTGACGGGCCGGGAGGTGGTGCAGCGGCTCTTCGCGGGCGAAATGCTCGCCGGCGCGCGCATTGCGGTCGTGGGTAGTTCTCCAGCCAGCCAACAGGTCCTCGAAGAACAACGACCAGAGTGGCTGATCTTGGGCGGGACCTACCCGAGCGTGCCCGATCCCGCCATCGTTGCCGAGACCGCCCGTGTGCTCGAGGAGAGGTCCATCGACGTCGTTCTCGTCGCACTCGGGTGCCCAAAGCAGGAACTGTGGGCCGACGCTCTAGTCCGTCGCTGCCCGGCGGTCTACGTCTGTATAGGTGGGGCAGTCGACACCGTCGCCGGGGCGAAGGCACCTCCCCCGCCAGTCGTGGAACGCTTCGGGCTGGAGTGGGCCTGGCGACTGGCACAGGATCCGAGTCTGCTCGCGCACGTCCTGCATGCCGCACAGGTCATGCCGACGCTGCTCTGTCGGGCGATCCTCGAGCGGGCGACACCACACGCGACATCTTCCGCGGTGGGACCGAAGGGAAGCTGACGTGGGGACGGAGGGGCTCGAACCCTCACTGTGAGCGTTTTAAGCGCCCTGCCTCTGCCGGTTGGGCTACGTCCCCGGGACCAGCGCGGTGCAACCGCGGGCCACGTGCATCACTGCCGTTGCGTCTTTCGCTGCCCTTCCTCTCGACGAATTCCCTGCTCAGCCATTGTTTAGTTGACAGTGGTTGCTAATGTGACCAAAGTTAAGTCATGTTGCTCAAGAGGGGTGGGCACGGATGGCCTGTTGCTGTAGTGGCCGTTCTTGCCCTGGTGAGTTCACTCTTTGTGGTCGAGGCGCCGACGGGGGCGACGCCCAGCCCGATCAACGCTACCAATTCGCAAATCAGCTCTCTCGAGGTTCGTGCCCAGGCGCTGGCCGAGGAGATAACCAACGACCAGAACAAGGTCGACGCCGACTCCGAGGCCTACGACGAGTACACGGTCCTCGTCGGAGAGGACCAGCTCAAGCTCAAAGCCATCGGCCGAGAATTAAAGTCGACGCGAAAGCACCTCGTCGCCGTACGGATCCGGGCCGAGAACGCGGCGATCGAGGCCTATGAGACCGGCGACGGTTACGACTCCCAGGTGGGCGGGATGCTCAACTCCAGTGTGAACGACGCCCAGAGCGCGGCCGTCTACTCCGATGTCGTCGTACATTCGCTGACAGCGACCGTGGACGAGCTCCACGTGGTCACAAATGAGCTGGCCGCGGAACGTGCGGCGCAGGCAAGGACGACCGCGGCGGCGGCCGCTTCCCAGCTGTCCGCGGACCGGGCCCGCAGCTCGGCCGAGGTGGCAACGGCCAGCGTCGAGGCGGCCCTGAGCCAGGTGAAAGGTCAGCTCTACGCGCTAACCCTAAAGCGGGAGCAGGAGATCGCAGCCGCCAGGGCGGCGGCGATCCTCGCAGCGCAAAGACGCGCCGCTGCCCGGGCCGCGGCGGCGCTGCGGGCCGAGCAGCAACGCGAGGCGAGACTGGCCCAGGAGAGGGCCGCCCAGCAGGCCAAGAACGCCAGCAAGAACGCCAGTGTGGCAACTGCGAGCATCGGCGTCAGCGGAGGCGGGGCCTACCTGGGTGGGCAGTGGCCTTTTGGGCCGGGCACCGGACCTGATCAACCCGGCTTCGGAAGCACCCTCGTCCCCGCCGGCACCAATCCACAAGGACTCGAGGCGGTCTCCGCGGCCGAGTCATACCTCGGTGTCCCCTACGTATGGGGCGGCGCCAGCCGCCAAGGGGTCGACTGCTCGGGTCTGGCCATGTTGGTTTGGCAGGCAGCAGGCGTCGACCTCCTCCACGGCGCAACAGTGCAGGACCAGGAGTCGACGCCGGTGAACCTGCTCGACATCGAGCCGGGAGACCTGCTCTTCTACCACTTCCCCGACGACGGTCCCTTGCCGATCACCCATGTGGCCATCTACATCGGCTCTGGGCCTTACGGAACGAACACGATCATCCAGGCGGCAGAGGTCGGGACGAACGTTGCCTACTACCCGATGTACTGGGACGGTTTCGTCTCGGCAGGCCGGCCCTAAACGCCTGCGAATCTGGTCAGGCGGGGCGCCTGGGAACGGTGTTACCGGCACGAAGCCTCGTATCACGTTGATCGCCTTGAACTGAGCCAACCGTCGCAGCGACACTGCCCCTGTGGGGTCCAACAGGCCCGACCGCGCTCGGTCGGTTCAAACCCCGGCGGCCGCGCAAGGACCGAGCGCCCACGAGCCGCTGGCTCGCAGGTACCGATTCCGGGCAAGGTTCAAGAGCAGCGAGGCCGGTGCCTGACCCTGGTCCTCGTGGTCCCTCTGACTGTGCTCGTGGCAGTGGCGCTGTCGCCACAGGCACATACGGGAGTCGTGCGCCCTGACTATCTGGGCCCGGGGCTCTATCTCGACAGGACTTTGTTCGGCACAGGGTTCGTCGTGATAGTCATCGGCCAGTTCGCTCGGAGCACTACAAGTTGGCTGAGCCGGAGAGCCACTGGCGAAAGTAGCGATCCCTGCGCTCGACCCACTCCTCCGCGGTGAGGGCATAGCGGACGTGGTCCTCCCAGCGGCCGTCGATCTCGAGATACCGCAAAGCGATGCCCTCTCCGCGCAACCAGAGCTTCTGGGCCACTCGCCGGCTGGGACGGTTGCGAGGAATGATAGATATCTGCAGGCGGTGCAGGCCGATCTCCTCGAAGGCGAATCGGAACAGCAGCACGCAAGCCTCGGGCACATAGGAGCGCCCGGCTTGGGCCTGGTCGATCCAGTAGCCGACGTAGGCGTTCTGGAATGGCCCGCGGGCGACCGAGGAGATGTTCACCTCGCCGGCGAAGCGACCCAGGGCGAAGATCCCAAAGCCATAGCCCGTGCCGAGCTGACGCTCGCGCTCGCGCATGGAGCACCGGGTCGTGAAGGTCGTCCGGTCCTCGGAGGGGTACGGGGCGCCGGCAGGGCGAGGTTCCCAGGGCAGCAACCAGTCCCGACAACGGGTGCGCACCTCGTGCCAGGCCTCGTAGTCGTCCTCGCGCAGGGGACGGAGCCGGACGCGCCGGCCCACCAGCTCGGTGGAGATCCCAGAGGCAGTCATTTCGGCCATGTCAGCTCCGCGAATTCACGGTTGCTCACGTCACTATCGTCGCAGATCCGCCGGGCCCACGCGTAGACTCGGGCCCACCCAACCTAGAAGACCGGTGAGCGCCATGAACGCGCGATCAGGCCGTTGGTGACCGTCTGAGAAACCATGCCTGAGCCCGACGCCCTCTCCAACCTCAACGATGAACCGGCGCGCCCTTGGCTCGCGCTCGTCGGCGCCTCGGCACACGAGCTCGCCGTGCTCGAAGAGGCGTTGTGCCTGCTCGGCACCTTTTCGCCGTCGGGCCCTGAACTGAGGACAGTCGCTCCCGGAAGATCGCCTTGGGCGCCGGCGAGCTGGTGGGACGCTGGGTCGTCACCGGCCCTTCGGGGGGGCTCGCGACCGGCACCGGTGGGAGCCGTCGTTGTGACGAGCGACCCGCTCGGCTCGCCTTGGAAAGCGCCGGCCAGCCCCGGTGCAGACCAGATCCTCGCCCTCGCAGTGTGGGAGAGGTTCTGGCGCGACGCCCTCGTGAACCTGAAGGGTATGCCCGCCTTCTTGACGAACCTTCAAAACGCCGCGGGCGACGCTGACGGGTGGGCCGATGCGATCGGGCGCTTCCTGGTCTCTCTCGGCGTCCAACCGTGCGAAAAGCCCCCGGTACCGCGGTTGTCTGCTCTCCTCGGCACATCTCCAGGCGGCGACGTGGTCAAAGATGAAGGGCTCCTGCTCGAGAGCCAGAGGCAGCTAGCGGCGTTGCTCGAGCAGCTCGCCGGGCCCCACGACCTCTTCGATCCCCCGGTGCTCGAGCCCGAGTCTGCCTGGGTCGAAGCGCTGCTGCAAGGACGGGCGGACCTGGAACAGGTCTGGAAAGGCCTTGACTGGGCAACCAAGGAGCTGGCCGCGTTCCTCCCGCCACGCGAGCCGGATGCCTCCGGGGACTGGCCGCAGCCCTATCCTCTCAACGCCTCGGAGGATCTGGCCGCTTACCATCGTTGGCTCGAAAGGCGGGGCGAGGCGTGCCAGCTCCCTTTGAGCGGCGGCCTGCCTACGGCCCGAGGGCGTCGGCACGCCAAAGCGCCGCCGCTGTTCAGCATTGTCGTGCCTGTCCTGCGGCCACCTCGCTGGGCCCTGGAGCGCTGCGTGGCGTCGGTTCTGGCCCAGAGCTTCGCGGAATTCGAGCTCGTGCTCGCTGACGACTGCTCGGGACAGGTCGACCTCGAGGAGCAGCTGCGCTCCTTCACTTACCTCGACGCCCGGGTCGAGCTGGTGCGCAGAACCGAGACCGGTGGCATCTCGGCCGCCACGAACTCGGCCATATCGGTGGCAAGAGGCGAGCACGTCGTGTTCTTGGACCACGACGACGAGCTCCATCCCGAGGCGCTAGCGAAACTGGCGTCCGCTCTTGCAGTCAGCCCGGATGCCGACGTCCTTTACTCCGACGAGGACAAGATAAGCCCGTCGGGCGAGCGCTGCGTGCCCAGCCTGAAACCGGACTGGTCGCCTGACCTGTTGCTCTCCAGCGCCTACTTCTGTCACCTGCTCGTGGTCCGGCGCTCGCTCATCGCCGAGATCGGAGGGCTGCGCAGCGAGTTCGACGGCAGCCAGGACTACGACTTGATGCTGCGCGCCTGCGAGGTTGCGCGTTCTGTGGTTCACGTCCCGGAGATCTTGTACCACTGGCGCGTCATGGCCGGCTCGACCTCGGCCGACCTCGAAGCCAAGCCGTGGGCCTTTGCCGCCGAGAGGCGCGCCCTTGAGGAGGCTCTGGCCCGGCGCCACATCGCCGCCAGCGTCGAGCCGCACAGCCGGTTCCCCGGCAACTTCAACGTCCGCCGGCAGGTCGTGGGCGACCCGCTCGTGAGCATCATCGTTCCCTTCCGCGACGAGCCTGAGATGACGGCGTCGTGCTACAGGTCCCTTGTCGCCTCACCCGGATACGACCGCTTCGAGATCCTGCTCGTGGACAACGCGAGCGAGCTGCCCGAGACGAGGTCGCTCATGGCCGAGCTGTCGCGCGAGGACAAGGTGCGCATCATCAAAGACCCCCGGGCATTCGACTGGGTCGCCATCAACAACGCGGCTGCCGCCAAAGCCAAGGGCGACGTGTTGCTCTTTGTCAACAACGATGTCGAGGCACGATCTGATGGATGGTTAGCCGCGATGCTCGGCCATGCCGAACGCAAGGAGGTGGGCGCAGTCGGCGCCCTGCTGCGCTATCCCGACCTTTCCGTGCAACATGCGGGCATCGTCGTCGGCATGAGCTTCGGGGCGGCACATGTCCAACAAGGCCTGCCCTCGGACCGTTCGGGCTACATGCTCATGGCCGAGCTGACGCGCAACTGCACGGCCGTGACGGGAGCGTGCATGATGACGCGACGCTCCTGCTTCGAGGAACTCGGCGGCTTCGACCCGGCGCTCCCGGTCGCCTTTAATGACGTCGACTACTGCCTGCGCCTGCGCTCGCGGGGTCTTCTCGTCGTCTTCACCCCGCTCGCCGAGCTGGTCCACTTCGAGTCGCGAAGCCGTGGGCACGCTGACGACGTCGCCGAGACACCCGTGTTCCGGGCTCGATGGAAAGACGAGATCCTGGGCGGCGACCCCTACTACAACGGCAACCTCGCCCACTTCGACCCTTACTGCCGCCTTGCGACCGAGGAGGAGAGTGACCTATGGAACATCTTCCGCTCGATGCTCGAAGCGTCGTCGACGAGCTGAGGTCCGCAAGTACGCCGCTGTCGGGGGACGGGCCGAGGACTTGGGTACCTGCTGCCTCCTTCGATGCCCTCCTCGAGGACGCCGAGGTCGTGCCGGTCGCCTTGAACGACCATCTCGCCTGGCTGCACGCCAACTGTGACCTCGCCCAGACTCTCGCCCCACCGGAAGGCAACGGAGTCAAGGCCGTCGTGAAACGGCTCGTCCACCGAGCCGTGCTCGCCGTGCTTCATCCCTACCTCGTCAAAGTCCAAGACTGCATCGAGGTCACGGTGCGGGCAATCGACACCGTGGCGGCCCGGGTAGACGAGCAAGCTGCGGCGCAGCTGCAGGCTGTGGGGGCGATGCGCGCCGACCTCATCGATCTGGCGGCGCATCTCGAGAAGAGACCCGAGGAGTGACTCGCGCCGTCGTCGTCACCGCCCGGTGGGGACCCGGCCACGGCGAGTCGGGGCTCATCGTCCGCCTTCTCGCTGGCGCGCTCTCCTTGCACGCGCACGTCGAGGTCGTGTCGCTCTGCACCGGCACCGAGATGCCCCTTGGTGCATCGGTGAGGACGCGACGCGACAGCGTGTTCGCCGTTCACGAGATCCCCGCGGCCCGCGCCGAGCCCCAACGCGCCGGGCTCCTGCGGGCCGCGCTCGCGCAGGGTCACGGGGACCGTCTGCCCGAGGTCGCGGGCGGACGCCTTGTCGAGCTTGGCGGAGGGCCGACACGCCGGGCGGCTGAACTCGTCGCCTCTCTTAGGGCTGGGGCCGTGGTGCTCGCCGGTCCCGAGACGTGGTGGCTTCCCGAAGCGCTCGGCTCGGGCGCAGCCACCTCACGGATCGTGTCGGTCCCCCTCCTCGGCGACGATGCGAAGGCCGATCTCTCCCGGTTCGATCCGCTTTTTTTCAAGGTGGACGGCGTCGGCGTGCTGTCGGGGGCCGAGGCCCGTCGCGTCGCCAACCGGGGCAGCTCGCAACAGGCCGCAGCCGGCGCCCAGATGCCGGCGTGTACCGAGCTTGAGCTCGCCCTCCCGCTCAACAGGCCGGCCGCCGCCCAGCTCATGGTTGGGATGTCGCACTTCGGCCGCTTCGTCGCCCTTTTGACGGGATTCCCCGAGGACGCACCCGGAGCGCTCCGCTCTCCCGGCCACGACTACGTGCGGCGGGCGCTCGGGCCGGTCGCCGTAGCCGAGGTGCGCCATGGGCGCTGGTCGGTCTCCGACCGGGTAAAGGTGCGCGAAGTACCCGTCGGGCCGTCCAGAGCGAACCTGTGGAAGCTGCTCTCGCATGCCGAGGTCTGCTTGGACCTGCGCCCCCAGGGGATGCTCGGGCGTGAGACCCTCGAGTCACTCCTCCTCGGCACTCCTGTCGTCGTGCCCGAAGGGACCGTCGCGGCCGAGCACGCCGAGCGGTCCGACGGGGGGCTTTGGTACCGGGACTACGGGGAGATGTTCGACGCCGCCAAGGCGATACTGGACGACGCCTCCTTGCGGGCGGCCCTCAGTTCCAGCGGGCGCTCCTGGGCCGAGGAGGTGCACGGCGACCAGGACCGCTTTTGCGAACAGGTCGCCCGTTTCGTGTTCGGGTGACCAAAAGCTCCGGTGCGCTAGCGTTATTGCGTGCTCTTCTCACTGAGAGCCCTGCGATGAGGCGTGTCCTCGAGGCTTTCGACAAGGCCTGGATCGCCAACGTGTGCGGCCTCGTCCTGCCCGTCGCCGTCGCCGCCGCCCTCGTGCCCTTCAGGGGCAACTTCGCCCTTCCCGCCGCCGCCCTCGTCCTCGTCCTGGTCGTCGTCGCCGTCGGCTCCTTCGGCAACCGCTTTGCCGGTGTGCTCGCCGCTTTGTCGGCGGCGGCATGGTTCGACTTCTTCCTCACCAAGCCCTACGAGACCTTCAACATCACCTACCGGCCGGACCTGCAGACAGAGATCGCCCTGCTCGTAGTCGGCCTCGCCGTCACCGAGATCGCCGCTCGCAGTCGCGCCAATCGCGAGGAGGCCTCCGAAGAGGCCGACAACATCGCTCTCATCCACGACTTCACCGAGCTCGTCGCGCAGGGCGAGCCCGCTGAGAGCCTCGTCAGCCGCGCCTCGCTCGAGCTCACGTCGCTCTTGAGACTGAAGAGCTGCCGCTTTGAGACCACGATGTCTGACGCGCACCCGACCCGTATCGAACACTCAGGCGTCGTCGCCCTCGGGGGACTTCGCTGGGGGGCACACCGCAGCGGTCTGCCGGGCAGAGAGGTCGAGCTCCTCGTTCAGTACCGGGGCTCGACCTTCGGGCGGTTCGTCATGGTGCCGACGCCCGGCGCTCCCGTCGCCTCGGACCGCCTGTTAGTGGCGGCTTTCATCGCCGACCAGGTCGGCGCCGCCCTTGCCGTCCAGCCGAAAAGCGCCTGAGCCGAGCCGGCTCGGGACCGGGCCTCAGCTTTGAACCAGCTCGGCGGCGACGCCGTCGAGCAGATCTGACTCGGAGACCGTCAGCGCCGCGAAGCCGAGCACTGCCATCGCCTCGGCCAGGACCACCGTGCCCCCGACGATCACCCCGGCCCGCTCGGTCTCGAGCGCCGGCCAGCTCCGCCGAACCTCGACGCTCACGACGGCTAGCTTGTCGAGCTGGCTCTCGATGGCGGCGAGGCTCAGCCGGGCGTGGTGGATCCGTTCCCGGTCGTACTCGACGAGGCCCTGCTCAAGGCGGGCGAGGGCACTGACGGTACCGGCGACGCCGATCAGCATCGCGGCCCCACCGAGGCGAGGATGGGCCTCGGTGGCTCTCCCGACGAGATCTCGGACGTAGTTGCGAGCGAGGTCAAGCTCGGCGGCGAGCGGTGGGTCGTTGGTGAAGAAGCGCTCGGTGACGCGCACACAGCCCATCTCGAGCGAGACTGCATCAGAGCCGGGAGAGCTGCCCCCGACGAGCTCTGTCGAGCCGCCTCCGACGTCGATCACGAGATAGGGCCCCTCGGCGGGATCGAGCCCAGTTGTGGCACCGAGGTAGGTGAGCCGGGCCTCCTCGGCTCCTTCGAGCACCTCGGGCGCCGTACCGAGGACGGCGGTCACGCGGCGGGCGAACTCACCTTGGTTGTCGGCGTCGCGGGCGGCAGAGGTGGCCGTCGCCCGGGCTCGCACGACGCCGAGATCGTCGATCTGTTCCCGGAACGAGGACAGAACCGCAATCGTGCGCTCCATCGCTTGTTCTGAGAGCCGCCCCGTGGCATCCACCCCCTCCCCGAGGCGGGTTATGCGCATGAGACGCATCATGGGCCGGCCCTTGTCGTCGACCACGAGCATGCGTGTCGAGTTCGTGCCGAGGTCGATCGCGGCCACCGGGCCGGCCGAGGCGTTCACAGACCCCGTTCGTCTTCCCCGCCGGGTACGACCTCGTAGGACGATGCGTCTAGGCCGAGCCTCTCGCAGGTCCACCTGCCCACCGGGTCGGCCCCACCGGCGAGGTACCAGGCGAGGTGGGCGTGCAGGCACTTGACCCCGAAGCGTGTACCGCCGACACCTCCGCTCGGCCTAGGCCCGTGCTGGCCCACGGGCACGGCCGCGTCGCGGAGCGCCCGGTAGCTTGCGTGCGCCGACGCCAGCTCGAAAGGGTCCACGGCCGCCTCTGACTCGCGGACCCCGCCCGTCGACTCGAGGCGGCTCACCATCTCGCGCTCGGGCCGCCCGACGAGCCAGTACCGGGTGGGCATGGGAGTGCCGTCGTCGAGGAAGGGGGCGTTCAAGATGACTACAGGTCTCCCGGCAGTGTCACGGACGACGACCTCGAAGGCTCCTTGAGGGGCGCGCCCCAACAGAGCGGACACGGCCTCGAAGTCGCCTTGGCTCACCGCCGGCGGCGCCGCAAGGAGTAGACGACGATGCGAGCGATGAGGAGGAGTCCGGCCGCCGTCAAATAGGGCGACAAGCGCCTGAGCAGCGACTGGCCCTGCGCGTCGCGGTCCGAGACCGGGACATAGGGCGGTGAGTAGTCGCGGGTGGCTTCCTCTTCTTCGACCCGCACCTTGTCAACGGCGATCTCGGCTTCCTCTTCGGCTTTGTACTCCGCCACGTCCGCCTCGATCTCGGCTTCGACCTCGGCTTCGACCTCGGCTTCGCCTCTTGGGCTCGGCTTTTTCGTCCGAGGCTGCGCGACAGGCTGGCTGTCCGACGCCTCCGGGCCGTCCTCGCTCTGCCCGGTCCCGTCCTCGGACTTGTCGTTCAGCTCCATCGGCGCAGGTCCTCCTGGGTGTCAATGTCGGCCGTAATGCCTTCGCACGCTACCTCGGTGACGAGCTCGGGGCGACGGTTGGCGAGCGAGCGCGCCCCCTCGTCGCCGCTTATGGGCAGGAGCGACCAGATCTCGGCGTCGAGCCGCACGGGGTGCCCGCGCTGGCCGAAGTAGGTGGCGAAGACGATCGGGCCGCCCCGGGCGCCGGCGACGGTGCGCCACGCCTCGGCGGTGAGCCCGGGGAGGTCCCCGAGGCCGATGACCGCCGCCAGATGGCCCTGGCGGGCGCACCAGTCAAGGGCCACCCGCAAAGAGGTTGCCTGGCCGAGAACCCAGTCGTCGTTACGCAAGAGAGTGGCCTTCTCGGTCACGACCCCGCTCAGGTCCGCTGCCCCGCAGACGACGATGAGCTCGTCGAGATCAGCCTCGATTGCGGACGCCACTGCCCACTCGACAAGGTGCTTGCCGCGGGCCGGGGCGAGCAGCTTGGCCCCCGGGATGGCATCGTCGCTCCCCCGGTTAAAACGCGTCCCGGCTCCTGCGGCAAGGATCACGGCTGCTACGGACACCAGGGGGAGCGTAACCGCCGAGAGGTGCCGCCGCGAGCGGCGCTCGCGGCCTGTCCCGACGCTCGCCCGGCCCCCGCCATGCGTGCGTGCTATGGGTTAAGGGTCAAACACGATCCCGGCTGGGGCAGGCGGCCTGCTCCGACACCGGCCAGAGGCAAGGAAGTGCCGTGCTTGAGCCACGCCAGCTTATTTTTCCGGCCCTCGATGACATCGCTTCCAACAGGGCGCGTCTCGGCGACCTCGTCGTCACGACGCCGGTCCGGCTTGTGCAAGACGACGCCCTCGGCGCAGTGATCGGCTCGTCGACGCTCCTATGGCTGAAAGAGGAGCTGTTCCAGCGCACGGGCAGCTTCAAGCCCCGCGGGGCGCTCTCGGTGATGCTCGACCTCGACGGCCCGGCCCTCAAAAGGGGGGTGACCGGGGTGTCGGCGGGCAACCATGCCATTTCGCTCGCCTACTCGGCCCGCATTCTCGAGACGACCGCCAAGGTCGTCATGCCAAAGACGGCGAGCCCGTTTCGTATCCAGCTGTGCAAGGACTTCGGCGGCCTCGTCGAGCTCGTGGAAAACGTGCACGAAGCCTTCGCCAGGGCTAGGCAGATCGCCGAGCACGAGGGTCGCAGCTTCGTGCATCCCTTCGAAGGCCCGAAGACGGCGCTCGGGACGGCCTCGGTCGGCCTCGAGTTCGTCGAACAGGTGCAGGCAGCCGGAGGTCGACTCGACGCGGTCGTCGTCGCCGCGGGCGGCGGGGGGCTTTCGGGCGGGGTTGGCTGTGCTGTCAAACAGATGCTGCCGGGGGCGGCCGTGTACGCCGTCGAGCCCGAGGGGGCCGACTCCTTGCACCGCAGCTTCGCGGCCGGTTCACCTCAGGGCATCGACGCCGTGCGGACCATCGCCGACTCTCTCGGCGCTCCCCGCTGCGAGCCGTACTCGTTCGAGCTCAACCGCCGCTTTGTAGACGAGGTGGTTCTCGTCACCGACGAGCAGATCCGCCAGGCGATGCGCGTCCTGTTCGCCTCTGCGAAGCTCGTCAGCGAGCCCGCTGGCGCCGCCGCCCTGGCCGGGGTGATGTACCCGCTTCGCGAGCGGCTCGGGGCCAAGAGCGTCGGCGTCGTCGTATGCGGGGCCAACATCGATCCCGAGAGCTTCGCTCGCTACCTGCTCGTCGACTAGGTCCGCTGTGCAGCCAGCCACCGCGTAGCTAAGCCGGTGCTCAGGGCGGCCCGAGCGGGAAGGCGATGTCGCAGACAAGCTCCTCGTCGCCGATGGCGTCGGGCTCTGCCAAGTAGACCTCGCGACAAGAGAGCGGGCTCGCGGGACGAGCGAGCGCCTCGGGCGAGCTGGCGACGGCGTCGTAGGCGGCGAGGATCGCCGGGTAAGCCCATTGTGCCTTCGTGATCGTTGTGAAGGCCTCGTCATGGGCCGGCTCGGTACGGATGCCGATGACATCGCTCGGTTGCACGTCTTGGCCACAGACAAGGGCGGCCTCGAGGGGCCCGTCGCTCTCATGGTCGACAATGCCGTGAAATATCAACATGAAGGGCCCGGCTGGCGGCGCGCCACCAAGTTGGGCGGCAAAGGCGAGCTTGGCCTCGCAGACAAAGGCGTCGGTCTGAGGAGCCCGGAGCCGCCGCAACAAGGACATGACCCGCTGAGCGGGGACGTGGCGGGTCTGAACGGGGAACATAGGACGTTCCTCCTCCTTCAAGATGGCATGGATGTGGCGGATCAGGGCCCTGCGGCCCGTGTGGCGGACCTCGAGATCGCTCAGGTGCCGGTCGAGGCGCTCGATGGCGAGGTCGCGGTCAGAGACGAGATCGGCGACCAAGGAGGCGATCTCAGCCAGGCTCATCTCGGCGCCCCTCAGCATCGCGATCAGCTGGGCAGTACGGACCTGGTCGGCGCAATAGCGGCGGTAACCGTTGCCCGGGTCCACCCCTACTGGGCGGAGCAGGCCCATCTCGTCGTAGATCCTGAGGGCCTTGGCCGTAAGCCTCGTCCGCCTGGCGAACTCGCCCGTACTGAGCAGGCACGGGGCCGGGTCAGATGTCACGTAAGGATCTTCCTGCGTGCCCCAGGGGCAAGGTCAAGGGCTATCTCACACGATCCGAGCTTGTCCGGAGCTTCGGTGCCCGCCCGCTGGCGAAGGCGAAACGCCCTGCCCGAGCCAGCTCGGACGCTCAGGAATCGCCCTCGCTGAAGGACAAGAACGGCTCACGGCGTTCGGCCCTCTCTACGATCTCCTCCTCGAGGTAGGCGGAGGCCCCGAGGACATGGGAGCACAGCTCGGGCTCGAGCGTCAGCGCCCGGAAGGTCTCGCCAACTGTTACCGCGTGAGCAGGTCGGAACTCGACGACGACGCCGTCGCCGGCGCGGATCTCGCCCTGCTCGAGCACGCGCAGATAGGCACCGGGCCGGGCCGCGCGCGTGAAGGCCTTGATCCAGCCCAAGCGGTCGATCCAGGCGCTGAAGACACTGCAAGGGACCCTGGGCGCAGTCACCTGGAGCACGAGGTCGCGCCCTATGCGCCACGTCTCGCCGATGAGCGCTCCGGTCACCTCCAATCCGGCGGTTGTGATGTTCTCCCCGAACATGCCCGAGCGCAGATCGCCAAGCTGGGCCTGCCACCAGTCGAGGTCCTCGCGGGCATACGCGTAGACGGCCTTAGCGTCCCCGCCGTGGTGGGTGGAGTCACAGATCACGTCACCAGCGAGCCCGGACCCGCCGAACGCCTCGGGGCCAGGAGCCGACACGAGCACGGCCTTCTCGGTCGGCACCTTGTCAATTCCGCTGAAGCCCGCCTTGGCGGCGATGGGTCGCATCGTCCCGAGGTTCAAGGACTGGATCTCGGCCACGTCCGCCGATGCTAAAGGTCCCATGGCTGACGGCCGGTCGCGGCGATGACGCCTGGTAGGAGTGCGGTTCAATGGTGCTGTGAACCAGCAAGTGGCTCTTGAGGTTGAGCTCGCTCAGGCTGTCACGGTGACGGCCTTGGTCGAAGCGCTCACTGGTGAGCCGATCGATGCACACGACCGGCAGCACTCAAGCACGCACGCGTGGGCGGGGAATCTCCTCGGCGTGCGGGCGGGGGACGTGCTGCTACGGCGTTGCGCCGTGCTGCGCGGGAGGAACACGGGCCGGGCCTACCTACGAGTCGAGAGCACCATCGTGCCCGGCCGTCTCCCCGAGGCTTTCTTCAGCGCCCTCGAGGCGAGCCATGAGCCGATCGGCCGTATCTTGGCGAGAGAGAAGATCGTCTTTACCCGTACCCCCCTTGCACCTCCCCCGCCCGTAAGCCCTCTTGCCCCCGACGGCTCGGATGCGCCGGGGGACCACCTTTTGGCGCGTGCGTACCGAATGGAGGTCGATGACGTGCCCGTCATGGTGGTCGCCGAGTGGTTCCTCGCCGAGCTAGGCCCATTCCTCCAAACACGTTGAACAGGAGCGTGCTGACATCCCCGGTCCGGTGGCCGCCGGCGCGGCCGGTGGCGGCGCGACGATGAGGACGGTGCTAAGCCGCCGCGCCCGCCTGCTCAGAAGACTCCACAGTTCAATAGGCGTCTTCGAGCTGGCCTGCCTGGGCTACTTGTGGGTCTGCGCAGTCACGAGGCGACGCGACGCCCCGCTCAAGATCGCCCTCGGCGTCCTCGCCGGCGAGGGTGCGGCCCTACTGCTCGCCCGGGGCTGTCCGCTCGGGGCCTACCAACGCAGGGCCGGTGACGACGCGGCGATGTTCGAGCTTTGGTTCGGTCCCCGTATCGCGCCCTTTGCCGTACCTGGGTTCACCATGATCGCCGCCGCCGGCGTGGTCGCCTTGGTTAAGCGCCGTCCGAGGTGCCCGCTTGAGCCAGCGCCGGGCCCCGCGAGGGCTCACGAGGTTGCTAGACAAAAGGGCCCCGAGGGACGAGCTGCTCGGTGGCGGCGCCAGCCGGGCCGACTAGGAGCCACTGCAGGCGCCGGGCGGCATCGAGGTGGTCCCCTGTCCAGATCATTCGTACGGCGGTGGCGCTCGCGGCGCCGTCCGCGCCGACAAAGTCGCGGCGCAAGGAGTCCACGAGCCTCTTGTCGCTCAAGATGTCGCGCTCGAGCGGCGCTGGGACCTCTCTCGTCCCGATGAGGCTGAGCGCCAGGTCCTCATACCAGCCGGACACCCGCGCCGTGCTCATGAGCAGCTCCTGGCGGGCAGCGGACCTGTCGCCGCCTGGCCGGTCGTCGTCGCCTCTCCAGAGCTCGAGCACGGCATCTGCGGCCAGCCGAAGTCCGACTACACCGCTCAAGAGGGCCGTCACGTCAGCGAGGGGAACGGGCTTCGCGCCCCGCTCGGCGAGAAAGCCACGGAAGGTGTCGTCGAGGCGCCTCGAGGCCGCCGCCGCCTGCAACGCCTCCTCGTCGGGGGCGGGCCGCCAAGGGCCGCTCGCGTCGCAGCAGGCCACCGCGAACTCGACCGCGCTCGCGAGGTAGCGGGCGCTCTCCTGATAGGCCTCAGCGATCGCCTGGCGGAGAGCCGCGGCAGCCCCCCGGGGCCAGAACAACAGGCCTACGACGAGGCTCACCGCACAGCCGATGGCGACGTCCTCGACCCGGTACAGCCCGACGCGCCAGCCGAGCGGCTGGATGAGGTTGAACAGGACCACGAGCACGACGGTGAAGGCGGCCTGCCCGGCGGCAAAGGAGATGACGGCCGGGGCGATTCCGGCGAGGAGGATCGATACCGGCAGCAGCGCCCACAAAAGCACCGTGTTAGTGCCGATGAAGGCGAGGGCGATCGCCCCGATGACAAAGCCGGCCACGGTGCCACCCAGGCCGCGCAAGACGTTCTGGCCTGTGCTGAGAGCATTCGAGCGCAGCACGGACAAGGTGCCGAGCACGACCCAGAACGAGTGCTGCACCCCGGTCAGATCGGCGACCAGAACGGCGAGGCCGAGACCGACGGCTCCCCTAACCGCGTTGTGCAGCGTGACCGAATGGCGCTCGATGTGGGACGCGGCGCGCTCCTGGGCGGTGCTCAAGGCGCCAGCCGAGCCCACCGGCTGGCGCCCTGTCAGTCGTTCGAAGAAGCTGCGGCGCTCGGCGGCAGACGCGAGGTCGATGTTGGCGGCGATCTGGGCGACGGCGAAACTGAGCTCTTGGGAGCGAAAGCTCGGGTCGAGGGAGGTGATGAACTCGGTGACCCTCTCCTCGGTCATGAGGGCCTGCTCCTCGGCCACCGTCCGCCCTAGCGGCAGATCGACCGTGGCGGCGCGCTCCAGATCGCCAAGCGACGCTCGCAGCTGCTCCACCGCCTGGCGCAGCTCGTCGGGTGCACCGGCGGGTGAAGCGACGAGCCGCGCCCCTTGCTCGAGCACAGCGGCCGCGGCCAGCTTCACCGCGCAGGCGCCCAGATTGGGCGGCGCCCCGTCCTCGCCCTTAGCCGAGACCGAGATGATCGCCTCCAGCCAGTTCACCTCGTCCACGAGCCTGACGAGCGCTCTGGCCCCGGTGCTCAACCCTGTAGGACGGTAAGGCGTGGCATAAAAGGCCTTGTCCAACGCCCCGACCGCCGTCTTGGCCCGGGCGATCGCCTCGCTATGAGCGGCGGCGGCCTGCCCTGTGCCTCCTTCGAGGAGATAGGCGACCTCGGAGCGCAAGCGGGCGGCGAGGGCCGCGCAAGCCTCGACGACCGGACCGCGCAGTGGGTCACGCCGGAGCGTCGGCCACAACAGGCTGATAGCGATGAGGGACACCGCGGCGGACATCTCCCAGCCAGCTACCCGGTCGGGGATCGAGGATATGGGAGCGCGCAAACAGACGGCCAGGATGAAGGCGAGCAGCAAGGCGGTCGTGGCCGCCGTCAAAGCGGAGCTGACGACGCTCGTAAAGACCACGAAAAAGGCGACTAGGGCCATGCCCAAAGCGGCCAGCCAGGTCTCGCGCGAGGCCAAGGTCCCGAAACAGACGAGCACCCCGCTCGCAAGCGCGAGCACCGCCTGGTCTTCCACTCGGACACGGAGCGGCCCGGCGAAATCTACGAGCAGGAGGGTGGCGAAAGCACCGAGAGCGGAAAAGGTCGCCACAGCAGGATTGGCGATGACCTTGTCACAAAGGGCGAACATGGCCGGCATCACGATCGCCGACCTTCCCGCCCGGCGCAGGGCGGCAAGGTCGCGGTCACGCGACCGCAACCACGCCAAGGCTGTGACGAGGGATCGTTTGGGCACTTGTCTTGCCGGTGGGCTCAGCGGTCGGCCTCGGTCATCTCGGCACGATAACTGCGAGCCTCGGTCGGCCCTGCCCCTTAGGCCAGGCAAGCCTCAGGCGTGATGAATGGGGCCCTTTGCGCTGCGCAGTTGGGAGACGCCTCCCCCCGCCCGGCCGGTGCGGGTGGCGATTATCTCCGCACAGATCGCCACGGCCGTCTCCTCGGGCGTGCGGGCACCGATGTCGAGCCCGATCGGGCTCATGAGCCGTGCCTTCAGCTCTTCCTCATCGGCCCCCGCCTCGAGGAGACGCAACCACCTCTTCTCATGCGTCTTACGTGAACCCATAGCGCCCAGGTAGCCCACTTTGGTCCGAAGGGCGCCAAGGATGGCGGGGATATCGAACTTGGTGTCGTGGGTGAGCACACAGACCGCGTCGCGCGGTCCTAGCTCGGGACCAACCCGTGCCAGGTACCTGTCCGGCCACTCCACGACTACCTCATCGGCGAGGGGAAAGCGCGCCCGTGTCGCGAAGACGGGGCGGGCGTCGCAGACCGTGACAGAGAACCCGAGCACCTTGCCCACCTCGACCAGTGCCCTCGTGAAGTCGACCGCTCCGAAGATGACCAGGCGGGCCGAGAGGGCGAAGACCTCGAAGAAGACGGCCACCTCGGCCTTGCGGGCTTCTCCTCGCCGGCCGTAGTGGCGTGTCACCGTCACGCCCCGCTCGAGGGCCGCGAGGGCGTCTCGTCTTGCGATCCTGTCCAGCTCGGGCTCGCCGAGGGTGCCGAGGCTGCGCCCGTCGGCCCAGACGACGATCTTGGCCGCGAGCACAGTGCTGCGGCCTTGCGCCGCGCCCTCGACCGAGGTGACCGTGGCGAGGACGACGGGCTCGTCGGCGAGCAGGGAGGACCGCAGCTCGCGGTAGATCTCCCCGCTCACGCGGCAGTCACCAGTCGAGCGGTTCGACGAGAAGGTGCACGATCCCACCGCAGGTGAGCCCGACGGCGAAGGCCTCGTCATCGGAGTAGCCGAATGTGCACAGCCTCGGCCTGCCCTCCTTTAAGACTGCAAGGGCCTCTGTGACAACGGCGCCCTCGACGCAGCCTCCCGAGACTGAGCCGGACACCTCGCCGTCCTCGCTGACAGCCATCGTCGCCCCCGGGTCGCGCGGCCCCGAGCCTTCGATCCCGATCACCCTGGCGAGGGCGACACGGCGGCCCGCGGCCCGCCAGCGGTCGATGTCGGCGATCACCTCTTTCATGTGCCCTTCACCTCCTCGGTGGCGCCGAGGCTAATGGGCGCCACGGGACCCGGAGATCGGCGCTGGACCAGACGTGACAGCCTCGCATCACGCCGGGCGGCTCAAAACAGCGAGTGCCAGAACTCCAAGCTTGCGAGGACGCGGTGCCAAAAGCTCTGTTCTTGGACTGGTGCCGCGGCAACGGCGACGCTCGGGTCGAGCATGGCGTCGCTCGGGAGCAGGTCGGAGGGCGGCACAAGGTTGTCGGCGAGGGGGTTCTGGGTCGACGAGGCTTTAGCCGAGCCCGGCAGCACGACTACCGACCGCTCCCCAGGCACGGTCAGGCCGTACTCAGAATGGGCGATACGCCCGACGACCGCCGGGTCGTGCAGCGCTTTTACCTCCGAGGCGAGCAGCTGGTTCTCCGCCCGCAAGCTGGCGAGCTGAGTGCTGTCAGAGCGCAGCGTCGAGCGGCCCTGCAAGAGGGTGCCGACCGGGAGGTTGGCGATGAGGATGACCGCCGCGAGCACGAGCGCCACGACGAAGAACAGCCGCGCTCGTCCTAGCACGTCGCGCCCCTTCTCCCCAGGCGGGCGAAGGCCGCCCGGCCGCGGTACTCGGCGGAGGTTCCGAGCTGCTCCTCGATGCGAAGGAGCTGGTTGTACTTGGCGACCCTGTCGGACCGCGCCGGCGCCCCCGTCTTGATCTGGCCACAGTTGGTGGCGACCGAGAGATCGGCGACGAAGGTGTCCTCGCTCTCGCCCGAGCGGTGCGAGATCACCGCCCCGTAGGAGGCCCGCGTCGCCGTGGCGACGGTGGCCAGCGTCTCTGTCAAGGTCCCGACCTGATTTGGCTTTACCAAGATGGCGTTCGCCACGCCCGCGGCGATGCCCTGCTCGAGCCGCTCGGCGCTCGTGACAAAGACGTCATCGCCCACGACCTGGACGGTGTCGCCCACAGAGGAGGTGTGGGCCACCCATCCCTCCAGGTCTTGCTCGGCCATGCCGTCTTCGATGGAGACGATCGGGTAGCGCCCGACGAGGCCGGCCCAGTACTCGACGAGCTCGTCCGAGGAGAGAGACCTCCCCTCCCCCTCGAGCAGGTAGGAGCCGTCTCGCCAGAGCTCGCTCGAGGCTGGGTCGAGAGCCAGGGCCACGTCCTCGCCGGGGACACGCCCGGTCGCCTCGATGGCCTCGACGAGCATGCGCAGAGCGTCCTCGTTGCTCTTGAGCTCCGGTGCGAATCCCCCCTCATCGCCAACCGCTGCTGAAAGCCCGCGGTCTGTGAGCACCCGGTGGAGGGCATGGTAGGTCTCGACGCCCCAACGGAGCCCTTCGGAGAAAGAGGGGGCGCCGAGCGGCACGATCATGAACTCCTGGAAGTCGACGTTGTTGTCCGAGTGCGCGCCGCCGTTTAGGACGTTCATCATCGGTACGGGAAGCACGTGGGCGTCGACCCCGCCGAGATAGCGATAGAGGGGGGCTCCGGCGTCGCAGGCCGCAGCCCTCGCGACGGCGAGGGAGGTCCCGACGATGGCGTTGGCCCCGAGGCGCGACTTGTCCCGGGTGCCGTCCAGGGCGATGAGCGCCACGTCGACAGCCCGCTGGTCGTAGGCCTCCGTTCCGAGTAGGGCATCGGCGATCTCGCCCCCTACGTTGGACACGGCAGTGTGCACTCCCTTGCCGCCGTAGCGGTCGTCACCGTCGCGCCGCTCGACCGCCTCGTACCGGCCCGTCGAGGCGCCGGAGGGGACAATGGCGCTCCCCATGGCGCCGGAGTCGAGATGACATGCCACCTCGACGGTGGGATTACCGCGGGAATCAAGGACCTCCCGTGCGAAAAGGTGCGCTATCGCGCTCAATGGCCTGTTTCTCCTGTGAAGGTTGTGACCCAAGTTAGCAAAGTGCCCAGCCTGGGCCGCGGCAGGCAGCGGGGTGAGCGCGGTGGGCTCTCGGAAAGACAGCGGACACCTTCCCGCCGTCATCGCAGCTCGGGCGCGCGCCCTCCTACGAGACGCCGTCGCCGCAAGTCTCAGGGCTCTGTGGCCGAGGCCCTCCACAGCTCGAGGCGACTGGCGGCGTCCAGGGCCCCGAGCTCGAGGCCTTGATCCGCCGATGCCGCCTCGACGGCGGCGACCCGCGCTCCGATGTGGTCCAAGGCTTTACGAACCAGACCCTCGAGGTCACCGCCCCGGTGGGCGACGAGGCGGGCCTGCTCAACGACCAGCATGCCGAGGGCAACGGCCGCCTCCTCGACGAGCGGGTCGTCCGCATCGACGAGGCGGAACAGCGCCGCCAAGGACGCGACCAGCTCGCCGGCGTCGAGCCCCGTCTCCTCCCAGCCGAGCCCGAAACTCGCCAGCTTGCGCTCGACCTTGGCGGCTCGGGCAAGGGCCGGCATTGCGGCGGGGATTCCCTCGAACAGGTGCGTGCGCTTCTTCTCGGCCTGCTTGTTGCGCTCCCAGTTGGCGAGCACCGCGCCCGAAGAGGTGGCGACGGCATCGCCGAAGACGTGCGGGTGGCGGGCGACGAGCTTGTCGTGGGTACCGCGGGCCACTTCGGAAAGGTCGAACAGCCCCTCCTCTTCGGCCAGGCAGGCGTGGAAGAGGACCTGGCACAAAAGGTCGCCCAGCTCTTCTGAGACGTGCGCCGCCACCTCGGCGGGCACCCCAGCCGGATCGTCGCCCAGGGCCTCTATGGCCTCCATCGCCTCGTAGGTCTCCTCCAACATGTGCTGAACGAGCGAGCTGTGCGTCTGCTCCCGGTCCCACGGGCACCTCTCGCGCAGCACCCTCACGAGCTCGACGAGGCGCGCCATCTCCCGGGCGATGGGCTCTTTTACCTGCGGCACGTAGAGCGAAGTCAGATGGTCCGGCGCGAGGGTCCTGTCGATCTCGGCCCACGGCACCTCGAGCACCGCCTCGTCGGGGAGCCCGAGATGGTGGAGCAGGACGGCAGGTCCCATCTCGTCGTCGAAACAGAGCTTGATGGCCGAGAGCACGTCCTTGTTCCAGCACTGGGCGACGAGAAGCGGGCCGGCGTTCCCGGCGGCTTGGACGGGGAAGCTCTCCCCGTCTACGAGACGCACACCGGCCTCGATGGGGTCGAGCCCGAGGCGAGCCCAGGCGAGCTCGCAGAACGACATCCCGGCGACGAGCTCAAGCTCGACAGAGGGCTCCGCGCGCAGCAGCTCGATGGTCCGCTCCGCGACCGCGGGCGAGCCGGGGACGCCATAGGCGACGCTGCCCTTCTCGACAGCGGCCGCAACGACTATCCCCACGATGGCCCGGTACACCTCTTCGAAGCTCTCGCCGCCCTCGTAGCAGTGGTCGAGAGCGACCACGTTCGGGCGTTGCAACCATGCTTCGGCGGCGGGGTGTCTGCCCGTGCGGAGGAAGACGACGTCCGCCTCAAGCAGAGCTGTTGTCGCGGCCGGCGTCGTGTACTGCGGACCTGCGGGGCCGAGGCCGACCGCGATCACCCTCGGCTGGGCCCTCATCTGGTGGCCATGAGTTGAGCGAGACGCACGCAGTGGCCCGACTCGCTAGCCGGCCGCACTCGTCCCGGTGGTGACTGTCGCCCCTTGGTTGGCGCTCGGGTTGGGCACGATCGCGCTCGAGGGCCCCGGGTTGGCGACGACCTTGGGAATGCTGCCCGAGGCGACCCAGGTACCGAACTGCGGGTCGAGCTGCACCTTGGCCGCCTTCAAGACGCGAGGGAAGAGTTGGTTGAGCTGGGTCTGCTCTGAGCCGTTCAAGCTGGAGACGAGCTGGGTGTAGGACTCGCTCTGCCGGCTCGTAACCACCAAAAGCAGGTAGTCCGAGCTGAAGGCGATTGGCTTGGAGACCTCTCCGATGCTCATGGCGGCGAGGTCGGTGTCGAGGGGGGCGGTGAACTCAGAGTCCGGCACGCAGCCGATGGAGCCTCCGTTGGTCGACGACGAGGAGTCGATCGAGTGCGCCTTTGCCAAGGCTGCGAAGCTGGCTCCTTTTCCTAGCTGGCTCCGCAAGGAGACAGCCGTTGCCTTGGAGCTGACCTCGATCACCGAGACACAGGCGATCTTCCACAAATCCGGGTCGCGGGTGACGAAGTTGTCGAGCGTGCCGGGCTCGAGCGAGGTGCCTGCGAGGTGAGCAGCGAGAGCGTCCTCGTCCACCTGGAACCTGAGGAGCTGGGAGCGGTAGGAGGGGACGAATGCGTGTATGAGCGAGGCCCCCGAGCCCGGGCACGTGCTCGGCGGTGCCGTCGACTCCTCGAGCTGGGAGAGGGCGACGGAGTCGGCCATGGCCGGCTCTAACAGGTGCAGACGGGCGACGTACTGGTGAACGGCCCTGTCCTGGACCAGGACCGAGAGCACCTGGGCGGTGAAAGTTGAGTCATAGGTGCCGTCGCCGGCGCCTTGGATGCGGGAGGTGCCACTCGACTCGATGGCGCACTTGTAGCTGGCGTTGGCCGCGATAGCAGACAGGGCGGCCCGCAGCTGGGCCTGGGAGATCTCGTCGCCGTTGACCACCGCCGCGTACGGCGAGAAGCGGACGTTGCACCCCGAGAGGCCGAAGGCCAGGGCGAAGATGACGGCCAGGCTGGCCAAGGTGGCGGGGAATCGCTTCACGGTTCTCAGATGGTAGGGGCGCGGTGAGGGCCAAAGCCAGCCGCGAGCGCCTCGGCCGCGGCGACGGCCGCCGCATCGGGATCGGTGGGAGCCTTTTCACCTTCCTCGACCGGCACGAGCTCGCGGAGCAACACGGCGAGCCGGTCGGCAATATCAGGTCCGGCCGGTATGGGCACGATGACCTGGTCGACCTCGTCTTTGACTATCGCCCGGGGGTGCAAGCGGCCGAGGCGGACCCTGGCCGAGGCCCGCAGGTGGAGGGGGGAGAGGCGTGCGACTGCCTCGCCTGGGCGGCCGGGGCCCCCTGAGCCGGGCCGCGTGACCGACGCCGTCACCTCGGTGACGCCCGTTCGGACGCACTCGGCCCGCACGCGGCCGACGGCCACGAGAGCCTCGGCCTCCTTGGGAAGCGGTCCGTAGCGGTCGAGCCATTCGGTGCGCAGGTCCTCGACTGCGCTGAGGTCGCGGACCTCGGCCAGCCTGCGGTAGGCCTCGAGGCGCAAGTCCTCGCGAGCGACGTACTCGGCGGGCAAATAGGCGTCGACGGGCAGGTCGACGGTGATCTCGACCGGGACCCGGATGGGCTCGCCCTTGAGCTCGGAGACCGCCTCGGCGACAAGGCGGACGTAGAGGTCGTAGCCGACGGCTGCTATGTGGCCCGACTGGTCCCTGCCGAGCAGGTTCCCCGCCCCGCGGATCTCGAGGTCCCGCATGGCGATCTTGAACCCGGACCCGAGCTCGGTGTGCTCGCCGATCGTGCGCAGCCGCTCGTAGGCCTGCTCGGACAGGACGCTGTCGGGAGGAAACAGCAAGTAGGCATAGGCGCGCCTGCCGGCACGACCCACCCTCCCCCTCAGCTGGTGGAGCTGGCCGAGACCGAGGCGGTCGGCCCGGTCCACGACGAGAGTGTTGACAGAGGGCATGTCGATTCCCGACTCGATGATCGTCGTGCACACGAGCACGTCGTAGGCGCCCGCCCAGAAGTCGAGCACGACCTGCTCCAAGGTGCCTTCGTCCATCTGCCCGTGGGCGACCGCCACCCTCGCGTCGGGGACGAGGTTGCGGAGCCCCGCCGCTACGTGCTCGATGTCCCGCACCCGGTTGTGCACGTAGAAGATCTGACCTTCACGCAAAAGCTCGCGGCGCAGCGCCTCGGCCACGGCGCGCTCGTCCTGCTCGCCCACATAGGTGAGGATCGGCTGGCGCTCAGAGGGCGGGGTCGTGATGAGCGAGAGGTCCCGGATGCCGGTGAGGCTCATCTCGAGGGTGCGGGGGATGGGGCTCGCCGTCAAGGTGAGCACGTCGACGCCGATGCTGAGCTGCTTTATGGCCTCTTTGTGCGAGACCCCGAAACGCTGCTCCTCGTCTACTACGAGCAAGCCGAGCTTCTTGAAGGCCACGTCAGCGGTCAGCAAACGGTGTGTCCCGATCACGACGTCGACAGAACCGTCGGCGAGGCCTTCGACGACCTTGCGCGCCTCTGCGACGGTGAGAAAACGCGAGAGGACCTCAACTCTCACCGGGTAGGGGGAATACCGGTCGGAGAAGGTCTGGAAGTGCTGCTGGGCGAGAAGTGTCGTGGGCACCAAGACCGCGGCCTGGTAGCCGTCCTGCACCGCCTTGAAGACGGCCCGCACGGCGACCTCTGTCTTGCCGAACCCGACGTCTCCGCAGACGAGGCGGTCCATCGGCACGGGCCGCTCCATGTCCGCCTTGACGTCCTCGATTGCCTTTAGCTGGTCCGGCGTCTCTGGATAGGGGAAGGCCTGTTCCAGCTCAGCCTGCCAGGGCGTGTCTGGTGAGAAGGCGTGACCCGGAGTCGTGTGACGCCGCCTGTAGAGATCGACCAGCTCCTTGGCGACCTCGCGGACGGCCGCCCGCACCCGTGCTTTCTGGCGTGACCACTCCGCCCCGCCCATGCGGTTGAGGGTCGGAGACTCTCCCCCTGTGTAGGGGGTGAGGGCGTCGATCTGCTCCGAGGGCAGATAGAGCCTGTCCCCGCCGCGATACTCGAGCTGCAGGTAGTCCCGCTCGGCCCCACCGAGGGATCTCGTCACCATGCCGGCGAAGCGGGCGACGCCGTGCACGTTGTGGACGACGTAGTCGCCCGGGGCGAGGTTGTCGAAGAAGCCCTCAGTGGCCCGCGGGCGCGGACGCGCCTGACGGTGGGGACGACGACGGCCCGTGACGTCCGGCTCGGCGACGATGGCCAACTTCGCGCCCGAGATGACCGCCCCGCGGTCGAGTGGGGCGACGACGATATGAACCCCGGGCCGGCGAAGCTCTGCATCGACGCGCTCGGGCCCATCGTCGAGGAGCAGGTTGGCCAAAAGTCCCTCTCCGTCGAGCACGCTCGCCATCCGCTCGGCACTGCCGCGCCCGTCCGCGCAGATCACGACCCGGTGCCCGGACGCGGCGAGCTCCGCGAAGCGGCGGGCGAGAACGGCCGGGTCGCCCAACACCGGTGGCCATCCCGTGGCCGACAGCACGACTGTGCGGGCACTCTCGGCGACGGGGAGCACCGATGCCACCTTGGCGGCGCTATGGCGCAAAAGCCGGTCGAAGCCGAGGTGCAGACGCGGGATGTCGGCGGCGTCCTGCTCCTTTATGCCCCAGGTCGTCGCCAAGCTCTCGCTAAGAGCCACCTCTTCGTCCAAGATCTCGGCTGCCCGGTCACGAAGTCGCCGGGGCTCGATGAGAACAATGCGGGAGCGCTCGTCCAACAGGTCGGGGAAAAGGCGCTCCTGTGCGGTCAACCAGGGCAGCCAGGACTCCATCCCGTCGAAGAGCTCGCCATCGCCGATCCTGGCGAAGTTGTCCCGGGCGAAGTGTGCCGTCTCGGCGAGCGCCCGGGCCCGCTCGCGTACGTCGTCTGTGAGGACGATCTCCCGACAGCCGAACAGCTCGACCTGGTCGAGGTCTGAGACCGAGCGCTGGCTCGCCACCTCGAAGGCGGTCAAGCGCTCGACTTCGTCCCCAAAGAAGTCGACACGGATCGGATGGCTGGCTGTCGAGCCGAAGACGTCGACGATGCCACCTCGGACGGCGAGCTCGCCCCGCGCCTCGACTTGGTACTCACGGCGATACCCGGCCTGGACCAGGCGTGCCACGAGCGCCTGCGGGTCAAGCTCGGTGCCCTGCACAACGACGACGGGCTCGGTGTCCTCCACCCTCGGGCCGAGCCTTTGCAGAAGGGCGCGGATCGGGGCGACGACGACTCGAGGTGTGCCCTCGGCCCCATCCAACAGGGCGGGACCACCAGATCCATGCCGCAGGCGCCACATCGTGCGCAGCCTGCGTCCCATCGTCTCGGTCGCCGGAGAGACCCGCTCGAAAGGCAGCGTCTCCCAGGCCGGCAACAGCTCGACGGCTTGCCCGCCGAGGAACGGCCCGAGGTCGTGGGCGAGCTGCTCGGCCTCGCGCGCAGTCGCCGTGGCAACGAGGACGGTCGGTGCCGAGCTCAACTCTGCGACAGCGGCGAGGACTACCGCGGGCCGAGTCGGCGAGGGCGACGACGGCGTCGTCGACGCCGAGGAGCTCGGCAATGGCGGCTTCGCCGGCAAGCAGGCCCGGCAGGGCCCTCAATGGGCGCGGGTTCACAGGCTCTCAGCTCAGGTCCGGGTGTTGAACCTGTTCATGGCCACCTCCGGCCCGTCGGTCAGGAGGCACTCGATCGCGTCGGCGGCAACCTCGAGGGCGACGGCAATGAGGGCCCCGTCGGCCTTGGAGGCCCGTCTCAGCACGTGGTCGGCGCCCGCAGCGGGGTTGGGCGGTTTGCCGACCCCGATGCGGACCCGGGCAAAGTCCAAGTGGCGCAGGTGGGCCTGGATGGAACGAAGCCCGTTGTGCCCGGCCGTGCCCCCGCCCAGCTTGACCCTGACCACGCCCGGCTCTAGGTCGAGCTCGTCGTGGACGACGACGAGCGACCCGGGAGCGAACACGAGCGGGCCGCGCCCGCGTCCGCCCTCTCCCGAGCCTGGTGCCTGCTTCGCGCCGAGGTAGCGCTGCACCAGGGCGCGCACCGCCAGGCCCGACTCGTTGACGTATGTCTGTGGCACCGCCAAGACGAGGCGTCGCCCGTCGACAACGACACAGGCAGTCTCAGCGTTGAGCCCCTTCTCCGGGCGCAGGCGCCCCGAGTGGCGCGCGGCGACGAGCCGCACAGCGTCTGCTCCGGCGTTGTGCCGGGTGCCTTCGTACTCAGCACCAGGATTGCCGAGCCCGACGGCGACAAGGTCGGTGACGGGCGGGGTGTCGCGGCCCCCGCTCTCGGGGCGGGAACGAGCGGCGCGGATGTTGCGGAACAGCTTGCCCGCTCTCAGCCCTCGTCGGAAGCGGCCGACTGTTCGCCTCCGGCACCTGCTTCGGCCACCTCGGCCTCGACCTCCGCCTCGGCCTCGAGGGCGCGGGCGACGTGGGCGATGACGACAGGGAACTCGGGATCGACGTCGGTCGTCACACCCTCTGGCAGGACGAGATCGGACACCCTGAGCGAGTCGCCCACCTCCATCGAGGAGACGTCGATCTCGATCACGACAGGAACGTCGCCCGGCTTGGCCTTGATCTGCAGGGTCAGCATCTCCTGGTCGATCGTCCCCTCGGCGCGGTGAACGGCCTCGGAGTCGCCGACGAGGGCGATGCGAACATCGGCCGTGACGATCTCGTCGCGCCGCACCACCTGGAAGTCGACGTGAGTGACCGTCTGGCGTACGGGGTGGCGCTGCAGCTCCTTGGCGATGGCGAGATGGGTCGTGTCGCCGATCTTCAGGCTCAAAAGGGCGTTCAGCCCGGCCTCGGTCGTCAGTGCCGCGCGCAGGTCACGCGCCCCGATGGCAACGGGGATGGGTGCCATGCCGTGGCCGTAGACGACGCCGGGGATCTTGCCCCCGGTCCTAAGACGCCCGCTCGGACCGGTGCCCAGGGGGCGGCCCGACTCGACGTTGAGTGTTATCTCGGCCATTGTGACGCTCCTGCGGAGAGGTGAACGGACTGGTACGGCAGCGGACGCGGCCAGTCCTGGGGGCGTTTGCGCTGCAGGTCATCGATTGTAGGCGATCGGGCGGGAGCACTCGGCCCGAGGGCCTCGACACTGGCGCGAGAGCACTCTTCAAAGCTCAGAGAAGGTTCTGGCCGCCGAAGATCTCCGAGACCGAGGTGTCCTCGAACACGGCGTCGAGGGCATCCGCGATGATCTTTGCCACCGAGATCACCTCGAGCTTGGGAATGCGGCGGTATACGGGCAGGGGGAGGGTGTTGGTGACCACGACCCGGCTGATGGGGCTCTGGTTCAACCGGTCCAGGGCCGGGTCGGACAAAAGGGCGTGCGTCGCCATGGCCCAGACGTCGGTCGCGCCGGCCTCGAAGAGTCGGTAGGCGGCCGCACAGACGGTCCCGGCCGTGTCGATCATGTCGTCGATGATCACGCAGGGTCGCCCCGCCACGTTGCCGACGACGTCCATCGCCTCGACCTCGTTGAAGCTCCCCCGCGGGCGTCGCTTGTGGACGAGGGCCAGGTCGGCCTCGAGGAGCTGGCTGTAGCGCTCGGCCACCTTCACCCGCCCCGCGTCAGGCGCGATGACGACGAGGCCCTCGGGCCCGCAGTCGCGCAGGTAGTCCAAGAGCACGGGAGCTGCGGTTAGGTGGTCGACGGGCACGTCGAAAAAGCCTTGGATCTGGCCCGAATGAAGGTCGACGCTGACGACCCGGTCAACCCCGGCTGCCGAGAGCAGGTCTGCGACGAGCTTGGCGGTGATGGGCTCGCGGCCCGTCGCCTTACGGTCCTGGCGTGAGTAGCCGTAGTAGGGGCAAACAGCGGTGATCCGGTGGGCCGAGGCGCGCTTTGCGGCGTCGATCATGATCAGCTGCTCGAAAATGGAGTCGTTCACCGGACCGGCGTGGGTCTGCACGATGAACATGTCGGCACCCCTCATGGAGGCGTCAAAACGGCAGTGGATCTCGCCGTCGGCGAAGCGGCGGATGTTGGTCTCGCTCAAGGTGACCCCGAGACAGGAGGCGATCTCGACCGCCAGCTCGGGATGGGCACGGCCGGTGACCAGCTCAAGCCGCCTCTTCGGCGTCATGTCCATCGCCTGCCTCCTTTGCGCGCAAAAAGCACGCGTGTTCTGCCCCGAGCCCGCGTGGGAGCCTAAGGCCGAACAGGCTTGCGTGCTCAGCTGGTTTGCCCTTACCCCGATCCGAAGAATGGCCCGCGGCGCTCCCCGCGCGCCAACCGGGCACCGGTTTCCAGCACGACATAGGGGCCGACCGAGCACTCCTCGCCTATCACGGCGTGGCTGGCGACCGTGTGGCTGAGCACCGCTTGGGGCCCGACCTCGCAGTCGACGAGGTGGACCGAGGGACCGAGGACACAACCGCGTCCCACGCTCGTGTGGCCCTGGAGGATGACGCCCGGCAGCAAGGTCACCTCCGCCTCGAGGCGCACGGTGGCATCGAGGTAAGTACCGGCCGGGTCCCACATGGTCACGCCTTGGCGCATCCATTCGCCGTTGATGCGGGCGCGCAGATGCGCCTCGGCCTGTGCGAGCTGGGCCCTGTCGTTGACCTCGAGCATCTCGGCCGGCTGCGGAGCCGCGACGGTGTTGACCGCGTAGCCGGCGTCGTGCAGCACGAAGACGGTGTCGGTCAGGTAGTACTCCTTGAGGGAGTTGTCGGGCCAGAGCCGGCGCAGGGCCGGGGCGAGCACGCCCTGGCGGAAGCAGTAGGCGGTCGTGGCGATCTCGTCGACCTGGCGCTCCTCGTCGGTCGCCTCCGGCTCGTCGACGAGACGGGCAACGCGCCCGTTCTTGTCACGCAGCACCCTCGAGTAGTCAGTGGGCTGTTCGAGCCTCATGGTGAGAAGGGTCGCCGCCCCGCCGCTGGCCCTGTGGCCCTCGACAAGAGCCCTGAGCGTCGCCCCGCGCAACAGCGGTATGTCCCCGGGCAGCACGACCACGTCGCCGTCGTCGAAGTCCTCCGGCCCGAACGACCCGAACAGCCCAGTCAAGGCGACCGCAACGGCGTCACCGGTGCCCCGCGGTTCGGGCTGTTCGACGAACTCGATCCTGAGCCCGCCCGGGGCTTCTGACTGGATCGCCTTTGTGACCTCGCTCGCCCCGCGACCGACGACGACCACGACGCGGTTCACCCCCAGCTCGGCGAGAGCACCGAGGACGTAGAGCACCATCGGGCGTCCACAAAGCCTGTGCAGGGGCTTGGGCGTCGCGGAGCGCATACGGGTGCCCTCGCCTGCAGCGAGGACTATGGCCGACAAGGGACGATGATCCATGCCCTATTGTCCACCTCTTGGCGGGCCTCACCGGCATTTTTCTCACATTCAAGGAGCCGCGCAAGTGCAAACGTCCCTCGCCGAGCCCGGCGATCTCGCGAGCTATGTGGACAAGTGCTGGGAGGAGGACGTCGTCGGCGCCCTGTCGTCCTACGTCGCCATCAGATGCGTCTCGCCCGACTTCGACCCCGACTGGGCGGCCAACGGTGAGATCGCCCGGGCGGCACAGATGCTCTCGGAGTGGGCGGCCTCTCGCCCGGTGCCGGGCTGCACGGTCGAGGTCCTCGCCTACGAGGGCCTGACGCCCGTCATCCTCGTGGACGTGCCGGCCACGCCCGCGTCCGAAAGCGGTGTCGTCAGCCTCCTCTACGGGCATTTCGACAAGCAGCCGCCGCTCGGCAGCTGGCGGGCGGGGCTCGACCCCTTCGTGGCCGTGCGCGAAGAGGACCGCCTCTACGGCCGCGGGACCGCCGACGACGGGTACGCCTTGTTCGCCGCCATCACCGCCCTCGAAGCCCTGGCTGCGACGGGCAGGGCACATGGCCGGTGTCTGGTGCTCGTCGAGTCGAGCGAGGAGAGCGGCAGCGGCGATCTCGGCCCGTACCTCGAAGAGGTGACGGCCCGCATCGGCGGCAAGGGCCCCGGGCTTGTCGTCTGCTTGGACTCGGGCTGCGCCACCTACGACCGGCTCTGGTACACGACGTCGCTTCGCGGCTCGTTCATCGCCACGATCCGCGCCGAGGTGCTGACCGAAGGGATCCACAGCGGGCTCGGGGGCGGTGTCGTCCCCTCCTCGTTCCGGGTGCTGCGCCAGCTCCTTTCCCGCGTCGAGGACGAGTCGACCGGGGAGATCCTCCTGCCTGAGTTTCATGTCGACACACCCGCCCGCTTCGTGGAGGCGGCCCGGGCGATGACCGCCGAGCTCGGCGAGGCGAGCGACCTGCCGACGGTGCCCGCCCTGGAGCTGGCGGGCCACGACGCCGCCGATCGGCTGCTGAGGCGAACCTGGGGGCCGGCCCTCGCCCTCACCGGGATGGACGGCGTGCCTTCGGTGAAAGACGGAGGCAACGTGCTGCGTCCCTCCACGACTGCGAAGCTCTCCTTCCGCCTGCCCCCTCTGCTCGACCCGGGGCTGCCGGCTGAGGCCGTGGCCCGCCTCCTGTCGGCCGACCCTCCCCAAGGGGCCCGGGTCACAGTCGAGATCTCGAGCGCCTCGGCCGGGTTCGTAGCCCCACCCCAAGCCGAGTGGCTGGCCCGGGCGGTCCAAGAGGCCTCGCAAGCCTTCTTCGGCCGGGCGGCCGGGGCCATGAGCGAGGGCGGGACGATCCCGTTCTTGGCAGAGCTGGCCTCGCGCTTTGCCGAGGCCCAGTTCCTCGTCACCGGCGTCCTCGGTCCCTCGAGCAACGCCCACGGCCCGAACGAGATGCTGGACCTAGCGACAGCCCGCCGCGTCACAGCCGCCGTCGCCCACGTGCTCTCTGCCGCCGGCTGACGGCTAGGCGGCGAGGTTCGGGCTAGTCACCCTGCCCGGGAACGGGAACGGGCCGGCACTCAGAAGAGGCCTCTCGCTCGTTGCTGGCGGCGAGGGTGCGATGCAGCACGGCCTTGGCAGGACGAATGGTGACCTGCTCGTCGGCGACCTGCGCCGAGCCGTCGACGATGAGGCTGTAACCGCCCTCCTCGATCGCCGGCCAAAGCAAGCTGACATCGGGACGGACGGCCGCGTTCGCCCGTGAGCGGGTCCCACCGGAAAGCTTCAGTTCCTCGAGCTCCCAGCGGACGCGAACCGAGACCGCATGGGGGCGGCCGTCATCTGACACCGTGAGCAAATAGGGGGCGTCGCCGTACTTGGACGCTTCAAAACGCAATTGGTCGAGCCCGACCGGTACCGTCATTGCATCATGGTAGGCATGGGCGGCCTGGCTCAGCCCTCTGACAGGGAAAGCTCGCGAGCCCGGCGGTAGCCGCGGCGGGCGCTCAAGGCGCCCCGCGAGGCGACTGCGCTGACGCCCGCCAGGCCGGCGAAGATGAGCGGCCACTCGGCGACGAGCGAGGTCCTCACGCCGGTCCAGGGACCCGATCCGTAGCCGAGCAGGTCGGCTCGCGGAATAGGCGGCTGATGGGTGACACCGATGCCCCAGGCGAGTGCTCCGAGGGCGGCGAGAACGAGGAGGGCCGCCGTCAGCTGCGAGAGCCACACGCCCCCGCGCAGGTCCCTCACCTCGAGCTCAGCCCGGCGGGCGGCGGCCACCACGCAAAAGACGCTGAGGATCCACAAGACCGCCACAACGTCCCATGCAACCCCGAGCACGGACGCGACGAGCGGGTGGCCTCCCTTTACGACGAGCGCGTGGCCAAGGACCGTGACCGTGCCCGGGTTGAGCAAGCTCTGGCCGAGAAAGAGGGCGATCTCAAGGCCACCGCCTATGAACGGGGCCGCGACGAGAAGCAGCCACCGCCTTGACGCCCGACCGTCGGGCCCCCGGCCGCCGGCGAGGGCCACGAGGGCCCAACCGCTCAGCAGGCAGGCCCCGAGGAGGAGGCTCGTCATGGCGAGAGCAGACATGGCCGCTGAGGCCACGCGCCCACCCGTGCCCAGCGTCGCGCCCCGGCGAAGCTCGAGGAGGCGAAGGTCCTCTCGGAGATGACCCCGATCAGCAAGAGGCCGGCCAGGGCTGGCACCGTCGCCCAGGCGATGCAAGCGCGCGTCCTGTCCCGCCAGCACCTGACAGTCTCCGGCATGCCTGTCGGGCGCAGCCGGACCCTGATCGCCCCGACTGCGAGGTCGCTCAGGGGGCCGAGCAGCCCCCGAGACTCTGCCTGTGCGTCCTCGAGGAACATCTCCTGGTCCTCGCCGTACCGCTCGCGCCACCACGGCGGGTAGGCGGCGATCACCCACCTCGCGAGAAAAGGCAGTCGGGCCGGGGGGCGCTCGCCCATGCCCGGGCGCGGCGAACGAGGGCCGCTCACGCCGGGGACCCCGCGCGACCGTCGAGGCGATGCCGGCGAGTCGCCCTCAGGCGTGACGAGCCCGCCGCGGTGACGCGCTCCAGCTCGGAGAGCTGGGTCTTGAGGACTGCCGCACCTTCGGCGGTGAGGTGATAGGGATGGCGTCGGTCCTCGGCCTCCAGCGCCTCCACAAGGCCCCTTTCCTCGAGTCGGGCGAGGCAGCCGAAGACGGTGCCGGGGCCTATCGTCAGGCCCGAGAATTCCTCGACGTCCTTCATCAGCGCGTAGCCGTGCTTGTCACCTCCGGCGAGAGAGCACAGCACGAGAAGGGCCGGGTCGGGCCGAGGGACAAGCCGACGAGTGCTCATATCACGAGATGATATATCACCTCACGTAATAGTCAAGCTGCCGCAGGTCCTATTCGGTCGGGGCTGGGGCGCTGGCGGCGACGACCCGGTCGCGGCCCTGGCGCTTTGCCTCGTACATCGCCGCGTCGGCCGAGGACACGAGCGACAAGGCGGTCAATCCCTCCGTGAGCTGGGCGACGCCGATGGAGACACGGACGGGCAGATCACCGGTCAAAGACTTGAAGTCGAGCGTCGCGATACGTCGCCTCAGAACTTCGGCGACTCGTATGGCCGCATCGAGGTCGGTGTCGGGCAGGAGTGCCACGAACTCCTCGCCCCCGTATCGTGCCAGGAGGTCGCCTCGTCGTAGCCTGTCGCGCAGACCGCGCCCGACCCGCTGCAGCACGACATCGCCCACGGCATGCCCGAGCGCGTCATTGATGTCCTTGAAATGGTCTATGTCGATGAAGAGCACGGCGCATAGGGCCGCATCCCGCCGGGCCCGGGCGATAGCTCGGACGACGGCGGCGTCGAGGGCACGCCTGTTGGCGAGCCCGGTCAACGGGTCCGACAAAGCCTCGGCCCTCACCTGCTCGTAACGGCGGGCGTGGGCAACTGCGACGGCACACTGGTCGGCAAAGAACTCGAGGGCCTGAATATGAGCCCGGTCGGGAAGCTGGCCGTTCAGTGGCTCGTCGACAGAGATGAGACCGAGCAGCTCGCCGTCGACGTCGGTGATCTGCACCGTGAGAGTGTCCTCGGGGTGCCACTGGCCGTCCACCCATTCCTTGTCGAGGACGGGGGTGTTCATCTTCTCACTGAGCGCTTGGGGCATTTCGAAGCGGCGGTGGTCGAACAGGTACGAGCGGCTCACCAACATCTCCGGCTGCATGATGGGGCCGAATTCCTTGAGGGTCATCGGCGTCGAGCGGAGCTGCTCGCTCTCGGCCTCGTTCAAGCCGAAGATGGCCCTGACCTCGAGTGCGTCTCCGGGCATGCGCAGGTAGATCGCCGCCCGGCCGAAGCCGCCGGCGGTCGTCATCGCCCTCGCGATTCCGCTCAAGACCTCGTCCAGGGAGTAGTAGCCCCGTACTTGTGCACTGGCAGCGAGAAGCTCCTCGAGCTGGCGACGTTGTGCCTCGGCCACGACGACTGCGGCGTGCTCGAGGGCTCTCGCCCGCACGATCTCGAGCCCGACCACGGTGAGCTCGGCGAGCGTCTCGAGCAGGAGAACCTCGCGCGGACTAGGGAAGTCGTCGCGAAGCGGGTCAGCAGGATGCAAGAACCCGAGCGCCTCCCCGTCGGCCCCGACAAGAGGGACGAGAAGCAGAGGACGTGACTCACGGACGACACCCGTGGGCGTCTTGCCGATGGCGAGGGTGCCGGCAATGACCTCGGGCCGAGTTCGCACTTCGTGCCCCGGAGCGATCGACCAGCCGGTACCGAGCGGGACCGCAGCGGCCTTGAGCGCCGCGAACGCCGACTCGCTAAGCACGCGGCCACGCAGAGCGCGCGCCTCCTTCGCGTTCAGACCCTTCGTCGCCAAATAATGAAAGGCACCGTCGTCGCCCTTGGTTGCGATGGCGAAGACACTGCAGCCGAGATTCACACGAGCGGCGGCGCTCATGAGTTCGAAAAGGCCGGCTTCGTCGGAGATCTTGCCGAGGGCACGAGCAAGGCGGAGAGCCTCACGCAGCCCCGCGGCCGCGTCCTCACTGCCCGTCTCGCCGCGACGACCTTCACCCTGGCCTGTCATGACCCGAGCCGCTCGCTCATTGTCGCCATATCGGTGACATGACAGTATCCCACCACCTCTGAGAGCTTTCCGCTGTCGCTCGGGATTGTGGAGAACGGTGCTTTACCTGGCGTTAACCGGGCCATGTAACGGCTGGGGTGGTTGGGGGGACTGAGCCGTTGACAACGCCAGTAACCCCCAACCAAAGGAAAATCTAGTGAAGAAAACACTTCAGGTGCTCTCCGGGGCCGCGCTCGTGATCGGACTAGTAGCCGTGGCCGCCGGTGCCGCCGGGGCCCAGAGCGCGGAGCATCGCTGGCCTTTTGGACATAACGGCGCAAGCAACGTCGTCTTTGTCCAGACTGACAACACCTCCGGCAACCAGGTGGTCGCCTACGACCGGGCGAACGACGGGGCTCTCTCCCTGGCCGCCACCTACGCAACCGGCGGTCTCGGCGGACAGCTCGCCGGGTCGGTCGTCGACCATCTCGCCTCTCAAGGTTCTCTCGCCTACTCAAGCGACCACGGCTTGCTGTTCGCCGTGAACGCCGGCAGCAACACCGTGTCGGTCTTCCGCGTGAATGACAACAGCCTCACCCTGCAACAGGTGCTCTTCTCGGGCGGCTCATTCCCCGTGAGCATTGCCGTGCACGGAGACCTCGTCTATGTCCTCAACGCCGAGAACGGTGGCTCGGTGCAGGGCTTCAGGATCATCTTCGGGTTCGTCGTACCAATCTTCGGCTCGAACCGGCCACTTGGCCTCGACCCGACCCTCACTCCGCAGTTCACCCACACCCCTGGCCAAGTGGCCTTCACGCCCGACGGCTCACAGCTCATCGTCACGACCAAGGCGAACGGGAACGACATTGACGTCTTCCGCGTTTTCGGTGACGGCAACCTCTCCTGGCAGCCTGTGGTCAACTCCGAGCCGAACGCCATTCCATTTGCGGTCACCTTCGACCAGACGGGCAACCTTGTCGTCGCCGAGACGGGCATCGGTTCGCTTGTCACCTTCTCGCTCACCCCGAACGGGGTCCTGACCGAGCTCGACGCCGTCTCCAGCACCCAGGCGGCGACGTGTTGGGTGGCGGCGATAAACGGCAACCTGTACGCCTCGAACGCCGGCAGCGCGAGTGTCAGCCAGTTCCAGGACACCTCGGCGGGGATCCTCTCTCTCGAGGGGCAGACTTCCACCGACCCGGGCACCGTTGACGCAGCAGGCTCGGCGAACGGCAACTTCCTTTATGTAGAGACGGGCCTCAACGGCATCGTCGATGAGTTCCAAGTCGAAGCCAACGGCTCGCTCATCGCCATCGGCTCGGTCACCGTCGCGGGCGCGACCGGGGGCGAGGGCATCTTGGCCTTCTGAGCCTCGTTGCTCTTTGTCGGCACCGGTACCGGGGCGAAAGCGCCGTTGCCGGTGCCGACGCTTGGTCGTGGCCCACTTGACGGCTTGTCGGCAACACTTCGCAGCGTTCTCTAAGACTTGTAGACCAAGATCAGCCCGCGAGGAGTCTCTTGATCGCGTCAGGTCCATCTTCCGGGTCAAGTCACACCGACTGCCATTGGTCTGGGTGTCCGCCGTCCTCGTCGCAGTCGCGATGGCGCTAAGTGCTTGCGGAGGCAGCTCGGCATCGCCTACGGCGTCGTCGAGCACCACGGGCGCCACCCGCTCTTTTTCGGCTTATGCCACCTGTCTCAGCAAGCATGGCCTGAACTTTGGGGCCTTCGGCGCCGGCCACCGCGACAGCGAGGGGTTCCCACCTGGCGGCTTCTCTTCAGGAGGGAGCTTTCCTGGAGGGGCCGCTACAGGTGGTGGCCGTCCGCCGTCCGACTCGTCGGCGCTCGCCAATGAGTCGGCAGCCTGTGCAAGCCTGCGCCCCACCGGCGTCGCTCTTGGTGAGGGCGGCGGTTTCAGTGCAGGGCTTAGCGCATACCGCAGTGGTCTCGCCCGCCACGGGGTGAAGTTGCCCGACAAGGCTGCGACAACTGCCCTGCCGACAACGCTCGAACGAGGAGCCCCTCTGGGAAAAGGGCACTCTCAGCCTGCGCCGGCCTCTTGCCTGCTTCGGGCCACAGCACAGCCACGACCACGGGCTGATGCCACGACTCTTTCGATTTGGGACCTCGCGCTTAGCTGGCCCGGGATAGGTCATTGGGTAGCAACTGAGCTGCATGCCGTTTGAAATGGGGGCCGTCGTTGCTAAGCCCTCGGGCAGCCCGAACAGTTGGGTACGTTCTCCTCTGTCGCTCGGGGAAGCTCCGAACGGCGAACCGAGGTCGCCTCGGTCAGCGTCTACGAGGATCGAGGACCACTCCGACGCCTCCCGGAGGAGACCTGAGGAGCCGGACCACAGGGGCCGAGCCCCTAGCGCTCGACCCGGTCGAGCCACTTGTCGACAGCCACCGGGGCCGAGGAGACGAGACGGTCGAGCAGCGAGACCGGATCTTGGTCGACTACGAGCATGTCGCGGTGTTCGATACGGAGGAACCGCTCGCGCGAGGCCGCCTCGAACATCTCGAGCAGAGGGTCGAAAAAACCGTGCGTGTTGAGGATGCCGCAGGGCTTGGCATGAATGCCGAGCTGGCTCCAGGTGAGCACCTCGAGGAACTCGTCCAGGGTCCCGAACCCGCCCGGCATCATGACAAAGGCGTCGGATCGCTCGGCCATGGCCGCCTTGCGCTCGTGCATTGTCCCTACAACCTCCAGGCTCGTGAGACCGAGATGGGCGAGCTCTTTGGCCTCGAGCGCCTGGGTGATCACCCCGTGGGCCTCGCCTCCGCGCTCCAGCACAGCGTCGGCGATCACACCCATGAGCCCGACCCGACCGCCGCCATAGACAAGACCCATGCCCCGGCCCGCCAGCTCATGGCCAAGGGCTCGGCTCACCTCGGCGAAGGCGGGATCCGCGCCCGGGCTCGACCCACAGAACACCCCGACATAGTCAATCGTCCTCGACATTGCTGTCTCCTCAGCTCGTCGTGAGAGGCACGTCGCGGGCCGAGGGGACCCGCGAAGGCGTCATGCCCGCGCGCCGGAGAGAGCCGGCAAACAAGTGGGCATCGCGCGGGGCACACCCGTGCCCGTCGTTGTTGAAATAGGCGAACACGGCCGCCGTCTTCGGCCAGAGCTCACTCAGACGCCGCGCCCAGGAATCGAGCGCAGCCCGACCGTAACAAGACGGAGGACGGCTGCGGCCATGATGGAAGCGAACGTAGCCCCAGTCGGCCGCGCGCCACAGCGGGCCGCGGGGACCGTCCCTGTCGGCCAGGCACAAACAGGCGCCGGCGTCCTCGAGAACCCGGCGTACGGCCAGGTCGAACCAGCTCTCGTGACGGAACTCGACCGCCACTCTCGCGCCACGAGGAAAGGCTGCCAAGCTCGCCTCCAGGGCGTCGAGGTCGATGCCGAGGTTCGGCGGCAGTTGCAAGAGAACCGGTCCGAGCTTCGGCCCGAGCTCGCGGGCGCGCTCCATCAGACGCTCGACCGGCTCTACCGGGTCACGCAAGCGGCGAATGTGGGTCAGGTAGCGACTCGCCTTGACAGAGACGACGAAGCCTTCGGGAAGCATCTCGGCCCAGCTCGCGAACATCGACCCTTCGGGAAGCCTGTAGAAGGCATTGTTGAGCTCAACGGTCGCGAACAGCCTGGCATAGTGGGCCAGCCAGGCCCGCGTCGGTAGTGAAGGGGGATACAGTCCCCCTCGCCAGTGGCGATAGTGCCAGCCGGATGTGCCTATCCAGACGGGCACGGGCGCACGGCTCCAGGCAGGCTCACGACGCGATGATGCCAGAGCCGCTCACGTGGTCCGCGGGCGGGCGCCAACCTGGCCCACGGCGCGGGCAGCCGCCCGGACCGCCTCGCGGGCGCAACTGTCAAGGTCGCCCCCGCGGACAAAGGTTGCGAGAAAACCGGCACAAAAGGCGTCGCCTGCCCCCGTCGTGTCAACGATGTGTGCCGCCACGGCATCCACGCGGATCTCGAGGCCCTCACGCGAGGCGACAAGGGCACCCGCCTGACCGAGCTTGAGCGCCACGACCGGATAGCTCCTGAGCAGCGCGGCCACGATCGCCTCAGGCTCGTCACAACCGGTCAAGAGACGGCCCTCGTCGAGGTTCGGGAAGATGAGCCCGGCCCCTGCCGTCCATTCCAGGAAAGGCCCCGCTCCCACCTCTCGAATACCCGCCGCTGAGGCGGGGTCGACGGAAGTCACCACGTCCGCCCCGAGCGCCGCCGACCACAGCTGGCACACGACCGGACGTGTCGAGGCCGCGAAGAACTCGTAGCCGGAAACGTGCAGGAGGCCGGCACCCTCGAGAAGACCAGGCGGCAGGTCCAAAACGCAAAGGGCAGCGTTAGCCCCGCGGTCGGTGAACATCGAACGCTCACCGTCGGCGGACACGAGGACGACGATGGTGCCGGTGGCCACCTCGTCGTCCGCGGCGATCAACGCCTCGACGCCCAGCCGCTCGAGCATGTCGCGGTGGCAGGCGGCGTCTGCGCGCCCCGCCCGGCCCACAAAACGCACCCGCGCCCCGAAGGTGGCGAGCCAGGCGGCCTGGTTGGCCCCCGAACCGCCCGGCGAGCGCTCAATCTCCGACGGCGTGTCCGTGCCGACCGCCATCGGGGACCGGGGCCTCACGATGAGGTCGTTGATCAGGTCGCCAACGACCACCACGAGCTTGTCACTCACGCCTTTGCCACCGCGAAGGCGCGGGCGATCCGGGCGGCCAGAGCGACGTTGTTGCGGACCGCCCAGACATTTGCCTCGAGACTCGCGCCCCCGGAGTTGAGATAGACGTGGTCAAGGAGGAACGGCGTCACCGCCTTGCCGTGGATGCCCTGCTCGTCAGCCGCGGCCAGTGCGTCAGCAAGGAGCGAGGTGTGGGCCTTCGGGTCGAGCTGGTGTTCTACCGGGACGGGATTGGCCACCACGATCGCGCTCTTGAGCGAGAGGCGATCGGCGGCCTTCATCGCCTCGACTATCTCCTCCGGCTCGGAGGCAGCCCACTCGATGTCGTAACCAGAGTCAGCAACATAGAACCCGGGGAAACGCAACGTTCTGTAGCCCACCACGGTCACGCCGAGCGTCTCGAGGCGCTCCAGTGTCGCCGGTACGTCGAGGATCGACTTCACGCCGGCACAGACAACTGTGATGGCGGTCTTGGCGAGCGCCCCGAGGTCGGCGGACTCATCGAAGGTCTCGCTCGCGCGACGATGCACGCCACCGATGCCCCCAGTGGCAAACACGCGGATCCCCGCCAAACGGGCGAGCGCCGCCGTCGAGGCGACCGTGGTCGCGGCATTGCGCGACGCCGCCACGGCGAGGGGAAGCTCCCGCACGCCGACCTTGGCAACGTCCGGTGCCGTCGCGAGAACCTCGAGCTGAGCCTGATCCAGCCCGACGGTCGGGCGGCCCCCCGGCAGCCCGACAGTGGCCGGCACGACCTCGGCCGCCCGCAGCATCGCCTCGAGCTCCAGGGCCACCTCAAGGTTGCGCGGCCTCGGCAGGCCATGACTGATGATCGTCGACTCGAGAGCCACGACAGGACGGCCCTCTTCCAGGGCGGCCCGCACCTCGGGAGCCACCGTCAATGACACTGGGTCACTCATGGCGACCATGATCTCGCGTTCTTCACGGAACGCGGGCAGCAAAGAGTGTTCCGAGCGGGCTGAGGGCGTTCGCCAAGCAACCCCGGGGAGACAAGCCGGTCGCCTCCAGAAGTGCAGACCCGTTCTCGTTCTGACTCGTTAGGGTGGGTCCGTCTCCTTTGAAAGCGAGGGGTAAATGTCGATTCGCTGGCCGGTGAGTGTTCTCGCGGCCCTAATGACGGCCGCGTTCTCGGTCGTCGTCCTCTCGTCACCGTCCAAGGCGGAGACGGTGGGGCCAACCGGGTTCACGGCCCTCAAATCGAGCGCCGGCCCCAGGCTCCCCGCCGGGTCGCGAGCACTGGGACGGCTCGCCCCCTCGACCGAGCTTCGCGTCGATGTCACCTTGAAGGTGCCTGACCCGCAGGCGGTGGCCTCCTTCCTCTCCTCGCTCTCAGACCGGGGCTCACCCAACTACCGTCGCTTCTTGCGACCCGGCGAATTCGCCAGGCTCTTCGGTCCGCCACCCTCCGAGGTGGGCGCAGTCGAGTCCGCCCTGCGCTCGGCCGGGCTTCACCCGGGGAAGGTGTCCTCGAATCATCTGATGATCCCTGTGGCCGCAACTGCCGGCACCCTCGACCGGGCCTTTCACGTCCTGCTTCAGAGCTACGAGCTTCCGGGTGGTCGTGACGGCTTCACCAGCCTGTCGTCGCCGAGCATCTCAACAGCGGTGTTCCCCGACGTCGAGGGAGTCCTCGGCCTCAACAATCTCATCCAGGCCCACAGCCTGCTGGCCAGAACGACGACCTCCAACAGTGTTGAGCCCCGCTCGCGTCGGCTCGCAGGCTCCAGCAGCGGCCCGAGGCCGTGCGATGCGGCCATAGGCGCGGCCGAGAAATACGGCAGCCTGACAGCCGACAGATTTGCCTCCTATTACGGCCTGACGCCCCTGTACGCCCTGGGGGACCTCGGGCAGGGAACCCGGGTGGCACTAGCCGAATTCGAGTCCAACCTGCCCGGCGACATCAATGCCTACAAGGCCTGTTACGGGGTTCACACGACCGTGAACTACATCGACGCCGACTCGCCGGGGCCCGCTCCCGGCCCAGGCAGCGGCGAGGCCGCCCTCGACATCGAGAATATCATCGGGCTCGCACCGCGCGTCACCATCGATGTCTACCGGGGGGTCTCGACGCCCGGGACCTCCGACATCTATAACGTCTACTCGGCCATCGTGACGCGGCGACACCGATCAGATCATCGCCACGGGTTGGGGCCTATGCGAGCTTGACGTGGAGTCCGCAAGCGGGGGAACGGCTTTTTTGACCTCCGAGCAGACCCTGTTGCAGCAGGCCGCCATGCAGGGCCAGACCGTCTTCGCCGCCGCGGGAGACTCCGGCTCGTCAGACTGTTACGGCGACACGACCTCTAATGCCAACCTCCCCTCGGTCGACGACCCGGCCAGCCAGCCCTACGTGATCGGCGTCGGTGGTACCTCCATCGGGGCGAGCTCGGAGACTGTCTGGAACGATTCGTCCACTAACCAGGGTGGGGCGGGTGGAGGTGGCGTGTCGGCCGTCGAGTGCATGCCGGACTACCAGCTGCAGTCGACCACGACCGGTGAGACGATCCCGCAGGGCGTTGTCAACTCGGACTCGGTCAAGAGCGCGACGTGTTCCACGGGCTACCGGCGCGAAGTCCCCGACGTGTCGGCCGACGCCGACCCGGACACGGGCTATGTCATCTACTGGACCCCGGACACTGCCGGTGCCACTGGCAGTTGGCTGGGAGGCCTCGGGGGTACCAGCGCGGCCGCACCCCTGTGGGCTGCCGTAGCCGCCCTCATCGACGCCTCGCCATTTTGCAGCTACTACGGCTCGACGGACCGGAGCTCTGGAGGGATGCTCCCCAACGACGCCACCGGGTTGCTGTACAACAGCCTCTACTACATTGCCGCCAGCCCTTACTACTCCTTTGCCCTCTACGACGTCACCCACGGGAACAACTACTTCACACCTGCCGGTACGACGGACAATCCGGACGAGCTCTACCCGGCGACGGCCGGCTACGACATGGCGAGTGGGCTTGGCACGCCCTCTGTCGCCTATGCGGACAACTTCGTGCCCGGACTAGCGGCCCTCGTCTGTGGCTTGACCGCTACCAAGCTGACGACAACGGGGATCACGCGCCTCACGCCGGATCTTGGGCCGAGCACACACGCGACCAGAGTGACCGTTTCCGGCTCGGGATTCCTGCCCATAAAAGGGGCAGACGAGCTGAAGATCGGTTCGAAGTACGTGCCTCTCGCCTGCAAGACCAGCACGTCGTGCACCGCCACCATCCCCCCCACAAAGGCGGGCACAGACGACCTGAGGGTCCTCGTCGAGGGCCTCACGATCTCTCCTGTGGGCGTGCCCGACCGCTTCACGTTCGCGGGCGTGCCGACGATCACACGGGTGCGTCCCCTTGCTGGGCCGGCCAAGGCCGGTGAGATCGTGACGGTGCACGGAACTGGTTTCCTCGGGACAGTGAAAGTGCGATTCGGGCAGAGACGGGCGACGCACCTGCACGTCTACTCGCCTTCGCGCCTCACTGTCTGGGCGCCAGCGGGCTCGGGTGTCGTCTATGTCCACGTGAGCGCCCTCGGCGGCTCAAGCAAGCAGACACCTGTCGGCATCTACCATTACGAGCCGGTCAGTACCAAAGCCCGTACGGCCAGCTAACCGCCATATCCAACGGGCGGGCTCGCGCCTCGAGCCGAGCCTTCAGGCTTTAGGACCCTCAGGGCAGCTGCGAGTAACCGTTGCGCGCCTTCCATAAGAAGTACTTCTCGAAGCCGAGCTTCATGGCATGTGCCTGTGGCCCGGGGATGAGCATCCCGTGCTTTCGCGGGGGGAGCATCTTGTCCGCCAAGATGACGACGCCGTTGTTACCTGCGTCCATGACACAGATCGCCCTGATGTCTTTGAACTCCTTCTCCTCGCTCGGCGCCACACCACGGACCTGGGAGGCGATGTTGCTGGCGGCAATGTGTGCCATCTTCTCTGTAGGAAAGCCGGTCTTCGGGATGCCAACTGGGGTCGAGGTCTGCCACGGCACCTGCACAGCCGCGGCGATGCCCACGGCGTAGACGTTGTCGTGGTCCTTGGCCTGATAGGTAGGGCGTACCGGGACATATCCCCGCCCATCGGAAAGGCCGCTGTCCTTTACGACCTGCTGGCCGACGAAGGGGGGAACGACCATCGTGTAGCGCATCGGGACATCGCGGCCGTCCTTCAAGTGGACGGCGTCGGTGTCGACGTAGTCGATCGAGGCGTCTGTGATGGCCGTGATCCTCTCTTTCTTGAGAAACAGGCCGAGCATCTGCTCGCCGTGGGGCAGGCCTCCGATGCCGAAGTGACCAAGGAAGGGCTCCGAAGTCACATAGGTGAGAGAGGCCCTGCTCTTGAGCTTGGCCTTGCGCAGGTTGTAGCTGGCGTTGAAGAGGAACTCATAAGCTGCCCCGAAACAGCTCGCGCCCTGTGTGGCGGCGACGACAACTGGCCCGGGCTCCTCCAAGAGGGCCTTCCACTTCTCGCCCGCGTCTAGCGCGTCTTCGAGGGTCGTGATCGTCACGGCATTGCCGCCCGGGCCAAGGCCTCCTGCAATCGTGAAGTCGTTCTTATAGCCAGTTGCGATGACCAGGTAGTCGTACCCGTAGGCAACACCCGCGGCTGTGACAGTGCGCGAGGTGGTGTCGATGGCCTCGGCGCTGTGATGGACGAAGTCGATCCCATGGGCTTCGAAGGTCGGAGCGACAGGAAATGAGATGTCCTCAGGAGAGCGCCTGCCGAAGGGGAGCCAGATCAGCGATGGGTTGAAGATGAAGCGGTCCGAGGGTGAAAGCACTGTCACCTCGACGTCGCCGTGGAGCTCGTGCTTTATCGCCAGCGCCGCTGTCAGACCCCCGAAGTTGCTGCCGAGCACTAGCACCTTCTTGCGCATCTCGCCCCGCCTTTCCTTGCACCTATACCATAGGGGGTATGGTATCGTGCGTCGCATGTGCAGACAAGTGACTTGCCGCAAGTGCCAACGCCCGACCTGGAAAGGCTGCGGAGCGCATATCGAGCAGGTGCTCGGCCACGTCCCTCCCTCAGAACGTTGCCAGTGCCAGGCGCAGGCTGCACCTCGCGAAGAAGAAGAGGCTTTTCGGGTCGCGCCGGAGCTAGCGCGCCAAGCTCAACTCGATGCTGTGGTCCTGGCGGTGAGCGCCTCGGTCCGCAACAGCGAGGCGACGCGGGCTGCGACGGCACTTCCGTCAACGATGCAGTTACGGATTGGCTTCATCCCCATGGCACACCCGGCAACGAGGACGCCCTCGCGTGTCGAGTCATGGGGGAGGCGGAACCATTCGCGGCTGGCAAAGAAACCGTCGGGGGCTCGCTCGATGGAGAGCACGTCAGCGAGGTTCTCAACATCGAGGCACGGCCGCATCCCCGTCGAGAGCGAGACCATGTCGAACCTGTCGCTAAAGATCTTCTGTATGAGGGTGTTCTCGGCCCGAACGACGACGTCCCCGCCGGGAAGCTCCTTGCAGCCCGACACCCGACCGCGGATGTAGCGGATGCCGCGCTCTTGAGCAAGTGAGTACATCTCCTCAAAGCCGCGGTCGTAGGTGCGCACGTCCATGTAGAAACATGTGATCTTGGCGTCCGGGTTGCGGTCCAGCACCGTCAGCGCCTGTTTGGTGCTGTACGAGCAGCAGATCCGAGAGCAGAAGGGCGCCCCGATACGCCGGTTTCGGGATCCGACACAAAAGACGATCGCCATCGTCGAGACGGTCCTGCCGTCAGAGGGCCTTCGGATCTCGCCGTGCGTCGGGCCCCGCGGGTTCAAGAGCCATTCGAGCTCGGGCGCCGTGATGACGTTGTCGTAGCGGCTATAGCCGTACTCCTCGAGATCGGAGGGGTCGAACGGCTCGAAACCTGTTGCAATGACTACGGCGCCCACCTCCTCGGTCGTGGCGTCGCTGAGGGTCGCCCGAAATTCGGGCCACTGGCCCTCAAGGCGCACAAGGGTCGTTTCGAGGCGCACCTCGACGTCGCGCTGGGCTCGCATGTCGTGTTCGACCTGGCTTGTGAACTCGGCACCGTCGTTGAAGCCGTCATGGTTGAAAAATGGGAAGGTCCGCGACAGCTGACGCACCCGTCCTCCGAGCTCGGACGTCTTCTCAACGACAATCGACCGGTGGCCTAGCTCGGCGAGCGTCGTCGCCACGTGCATCCCGGTCACACCGCCGCCGAGGATCAAGACGGGGCGCGTCATCTCACCGCTCCCCCGGCTCCGACCGTTGTCGAGAGGCGGCCAGCCCGCTCGGAGCTGTCGTGCAGATAAGCGGGCCGCGCGGGGCGGGGAATGCCGATCTGCTCAAGCAAGGGCTCGACGGGAACGGTGTGGCCCTGTATGCCTACGTCCTCGTAGGGGTCCCACCCGAGGAGCAGCCCGGCGAGCTGCGCATAGTTGAGCACCGGGATCGCGAAGCCACCGCCTGTCAGCTCGTTGACGGCGAACTGCTCCCGGTCAAGGACAAGGCCGCAACCCGGACAGTTGGTGATGATCAAGTCGGGCTGGAACGGCGCCATGCTCTCGAACTTCTTGCGGGCGCAGGCCACAGTGAAGCTGCGGTTCGGACGCATCATGCACTGGCGAAAGCCCATGCCGCAGCAATGTCGGCGCTCGGGGTAGTCGACCTCTTCGCCGCCCCACTCACGCACCATCGCGGCGAGCACGTCACAGTACTCCGTCCCCCCTACCGACTTGTTGGGGAAGAGCTTGTTGTAGTGGCAGCCGACGTGGTCCACAACCTTTAACGGTCTGCCCGTGGCTTGATCAACGAGTCGGTACTTCATGAGCTCGGCCAGCTCCGAGCGGTAGCGGTAGATGATGTCGCTGCAGTGGACGATGTGGCGCGGGATGACCAGGTGGCGACCGCAGGCATCGAACAGGGCCGCGTCCAGCTTGTCGGCAAGTCCTGGCTCGGTGTGGAGCAGCTCAAGGATCTCGTTGTGGATGGCGAACGACGTGACACAAGCAGTCGTGATGTTCTCCAGACCCGCCTCAGCACAAAGCGACCAAAGGCGGGCGACGACGAGCAGGGAGCTCTCGATGGTGAAGACGTTGCCGTGACTGACGATGCCTGAACAGCACGTGTTCAAGGACTGTGCCCCGGTACCACCCATCGCCCACCGACGCCCGAGAAGGTCGTAGATGCGCGTCAGCAGGGGTTCGACAGCGGGAGAGAACGTTCCCATGACGCAACTTGTCGTCAGGTAGAAGCCGTCTTCCGGGATCGGCTTTTGATGGTGGCGCGTAATGACGTTTAGCGCGGTTGGCTGGACGACCGCCCAGTTGCCAGCTCTTGGGCGGTCGATCATGTCGCTCGGGTTCAAGGTGTCATCCTTCCGACCTCACCTTGTCGTAGTACTCGTCAATTCCGATCCCGAGCCGGGATGCGTCGGCGGCAGCGTGCTCCTCGATCCTGTCCCAGAGGAACAGGGCGCCTCCTGCCCGTATGCAGCTTCGCAGCTCCTCAAGCGTCTCAGGGCTGACCTTGCGCCCGGCGAAGGTTCCGTCCATGTCCGGTTGACCACCGACACGAACGAATTGTTCCTCGAGCTCGGCCTGCCAGCGGGCATAACGGGGCCCGAAGTCAGGATGCTGTGCCGGGTCGCCGTTGCGAAAGTAAAGGCTCACGGCTCGGTTCCACAGATTGGCCCCCCACAGGTGCCGGCCCGCGTACTGCTGGCGGCCACGCACACTATCGAGGTGATAGCCCTTCAACTGAGCCAGGCACCGTAGCGAACCAACCAAGCCCATGATGTCGTTCTCATGAGGACAGCGTGAGTTGCACGAGCCGCACTGGGCGCAGTACCAGATGATGTCTGACTTCAACAGCTCGACGAGGCGATCCTCGTTGCCCGAAAGGGCCGAGTCCACTATGCAGCGCGGGTCGTACTCCTCGAAGTGCTCTGCTGCCGGGCAGACCGACGTGCACATGCCACACGAGAGGCACGAGGTCAGGGCGCGCCTGGCGACGAGCTCGTTCTCGAGCCACCAGGTACAGGGTTCTTCGGCCGCCCTCTCGTAAAAGGCCTGCCACTGTGACCTGTCCGGCCGGCGGACAATGGCTCTCACCTCGCGCCGGTCCTTCTCCCGCTCGAGGGCGCTGCCCGCGAGCCGCTTCAGGTTCGGATAGTACGTGGCCTCGCCTCGCGGCTCTGCGAAGTCGCGCAGCGCGTAATAGGCCGAGGTGATCTCTTCGTCGCGATAACCCGCCAGTTCGTCGTGGCCGAGCCCGAGGAAGCCTTCTGGGGCGCCCGAAGGTGCCTGGTCCGCTTGGGGCGGGAGCTCCCGGTCTGGCTCGGGCAGCCCGGCACCATTGCTCGAGGCAACAGGTCCGGAGCCCCGCGCCGGCAGCGTCATCGGGACCGTCAGCTTCTCGTACTTGGCTCCCGCCACAGCCAGCACGCGGTAGACGGCGTGGGCGAGCTTTGTGTAGGGCAGGGTCAGGGCCAGCACCAGTACGACGACGAGGTGAACGAAGTAAACCGGGTAGGCCCACGCCCGCACGCCTGCGACCCGCATCGCCTCGGTGGCCACCCCGCTTACTCCCGCCACCAGCACGTTAAGGGGGAAGACCCAGTCGGAAAAACTGCTCCGCGTCCCGCGCGCCGCCTGGGCGAGGCGCACGAGCAAGAAGTAGGTCGTGCCCGCTATCAACATGGCGGCGAAGATGTTGCTCAGGACCTTGATGGGATTGCCCATCGTCAGCGGGTAGGGCCGCCCGGCCGCCATCAAGAGGGCGATCAGCCCAGAGATCGCGGCGAGTCCCACGAAAGACAAGAGGATGGCCCTGTGCGCCCAGGGCCGCAGGGGCCGCTCTTTGCAGCTGGTGAACTTCTTATGAGCAAGGATCTCGCCAATCGCGGCTCTCAGCGCCCGCCAGAAGATCCGTGGCCTGATCGCCGCGAGCGAGGATCCGTACCAAGCCCGCCAGGCCCGTGCGGCCCCGACCCCTACAGCGCACATGGGCAGCACGGTGAGGAACGTGAATATCGGGATGAGTGCCGAGTCGGGGATCATTCCCGAGTAGCGCAAGGGTCCCGGGCCAGGACTGAACGAGCCTGCGGTGGCCACCACCACGCCAACAAGCGCGGCCGTGGCCAGGTAGACGAGCCAGAAGAGATGACGGTCGTTGACAATGCGGGACACAGGGCGGGGCCACGCGAAACGGTCCGTGGCGAGAAGCCTCAGAGCACTCATGATGCTGGCCGGCTTGGCCCCTGAGGGACACTTGGCCGAGCAGTCCGTGCAGCCGTAGCAGTGCCATATCTCCTTGTCGGCCGCCAACCGGTCCTCCAGACCGAGGCGTACGAAGGTCACCTGGCGACGAGGGAACAGCCCTTCTTCGCCAGCCAGATCACACGTCGCCGTGCAAGCCCCGCATTGGAGACATGACTGCAGCGTCCCCAGGTCCAAGCAGTAGGGCTCGAGGAACGCCCCGTTGCTCTTGGCCGCCGCGAGATCGTAGGACCTGTCCGGGAGCACTTTGACCGCTTTGCCCTGCAGCAACCAGCCGAAGTCGTCCCGGACTGCCTCCGACAACGTCGCGGCTTTTGTACCCATCGTTGCCTAACCATATTCGATTCTGTTTAATCAAGCGAATCGATAGGAAAAGCGACGCTCGCTTTGCGCCACAGAGGGGAGGTCTGACTAAGGTCACTGACATCGACATATCTGCCCCGGGAGAGCCCATGAGCCAACTTCCCGTTTCCTTGGTCGGCGACGGGATGCTCGTACCGTGCCTGGACGGACATAGCCGCCCCTACACCGGCCTTGATGCAGCTGCGTCCACGAGCTCGCTCGAGACGGTCATAAGCCGCCTAGAGGCATTTCTCCCCACCTACTCGAGCGTCCATCGTGGGGCCGGCTACAAGTCCCAGCTCGCCACTGACGCCTACGAGGAGGCACGTCAAGCGGCGCTCGCGTTCGCCGGACGTGAGGGAAACGACGACATAGCGATCTTCTGCCGCAACACGACCGAGGCGATCAACCACCTCGCCCACAGTCTGCGGCTCACCCCCGACGACACCGTGGTCACTTCGGTCATCGAGCACCATGCGAACCTGCTGCCCTGGTCGCGAGCGGCGCACTGCCGCTATGTCGAGTGCGGCGCGGACGGCACCTTCTCCGCCCAAGATGTCGCCGACGAGCTGGACAGGCTTCCAACCCCCCGTCTCCTCGCCGTCACCGCCGCCTCGAACATCACCGGATGGCTACCGCCCTTAGATGAGATCATCGAGGCGGCGCATCGACGCAAGATCCCGGTCGCCGTCGATGGCGCCCAGCTCGCGCCCCACGGTCGCTTGCCCCGGGAAGCTGATTTTGTCGCTTGGAGTGGACACAAGATGTATGCGCCTTTCGGAACTGGCGTGCTCATCGGACCCCGCCAGGCATTCTGTGACGGAGATCCGTTCCTCGCTGGTGGGGGTGCCGTCGACCTCGTCGAACTTGGTGAGGTCGTTTGGACCTCTCCACCAGAACGCGAGGAAGCAGGCTCACCGAACGTAGTTGGAGCTGTGGCCCTGCACGCTGCCATGGACGCCCTTGAGGAGCTGGGCTGGCTGGCCATCGGTGCCCACGACCGCCACATCGGCCGCCTCTTACGCGAGGGCCTGGTCAACATACCGGGTGTGCATCTGCTGGGTCCGGACCTGGACACCGTTACCTTGCCCGTCGCGACCTTCACCGTGGAAGGCGTCTCGCACGCCCTCGTGGCCGCCCGCCTGTCCGCCGAGGACGGAATCGGGGCTCGCCATGGCTGCTTCTGTGCCCACCCTTACCTCACGCGGCTTCTCGGGCTTAGCGAGGCGGAGATCGCGGACTTCCGCGACGAGGTGCGTCGGGGCAACCGCAGCCGTATGCCCGGGGCCGTGCGTGCCAGCGCCGGCCTCAATACGACTGAAGCTGATGTGGCTCACCTGATCCAGGCCGTAACGCGAATAGCCACCGGTGGACCAGCTCCGGTCGCATACCTTCAAGACACCCGGAGCGGCGACTATTTCCCCGACCGCGACGCCGCCCCTTGGTACGCCCAGGCGGTTTCGCCGAACTCCCCCTGTTCTCCAGGTTGAACAGCCTGCGCCCAGCAGCATACCCTGAGGGGTATGATGCTGGAGTGGCCGCTCGCCTCAACTGTCGGGCCGGCGGGTGGGTTACTCGAGAGGAGTCAGGATGCAGCTTCCTGAAGAGGTGGTAGACGACGTCCGCAAACGCCTCCGCCGCGTCGCGGGCCAGGTCCAGGGCGTCGAGCGCATGCTCGAGGAGAACCGGGAATGCCGTGACGTCGTCACCCAGCTGTCGGCCGCCTCGAAGGCGCTCGAACAGGCAGGCTTCAGACTGATCGCTGCTGGCCTCACCTACTGCGTGGAGCACCCCGAGCAGGCCGCCGCTGACGGCTACCCCATCGATGCCGTGCAGAAGATGTTCATGAAGCTGGCCTGAAAGCGCTCTACACCCACGGTCTTCAAGCTCGCCGCACTGCCCTCACAAGCGCGTCGAATGCCTTGGCGTCGCCTGTTTCGGTGACGACCCAGCGGGTGACCCTTTCGGCGCGCTCCACGCTCAGGCCCGGAAGGCAGCAGACGATGTCCTCGTGAGCGTACAAAACGTCCGGATCCTGCGGCCCCCCGGTCCCCTCGCTCAGGTTGGACAGGTCGTGGCCGACCACGAGCAACACACCACCGGGAGCCAGGGCGTCGCTGGCGTGCTCCAGCACTGCCCGGCGTGGCTCTGGAGGAAGGTGTAGGTACATCACCACGACCGCATCGAAGGCGGCCGGAGGCGGCTGCCACCCGACGACGTCCGCCTCGATCCAGGTGGCCCGCAGCCCACGCTCTGCCGCATGCCGACGCGCCTTTGCAAGGCCGACAGCGGAGAAGTCGACGCCTGTCACTTCCCAGCCCATTGAAGCCAGCCAGATCGCATTGCGGCCTTCTCCGCAGGCGATGTCGAGCGCCCGACCAGGTGCAAGCCCCTCCAGTTCTTCTACGAGAAACCGGTTCGGGTCAGCCTTCCAGATCAGCTCTGCTGTTCCGTAGCGTTCGTCCCAATGTGCTCGGCTCACACCCGCCTCCCGTCCCCAGCCGATTGGTGGCCGAGACACCAGCGATCCTGCCGGATTCTGGGCCAGGCGGCTGCCGCTTGCAAGTTCCCGGTACGCGCTGGGCTATCTGCCTGATACCCTATGGGGTATGTGGAGTCAGGAAAGCGGCCAGGATGACTGATTGGACCGACAGGCGAAGCCATAAGAGGGTCGTGATCGTCGGCGGCGTTGCGGGAGGGATGTCGACTGCGACCCGCCTGCGCCGGCTGGACGCGAGCGCGGAGATAATCGTGCTGGAACGTTCGGGTCACGTGTCTTTCGCGAACTGCGGCCTGCCGTACTTCGTCGGCGGGCTCATAGAGCAGGAAGAGGACCTGACCCTGCAGACCCCCGAACAGCTCTTCGAGCGCTTCCGACTCGACGTCAGGGTGCATGACGAGGTCATCAGCATCGACCGTGCCGCTCACAAGGTCATGACTCGCTCGACGATGAACGGCGAGGAAGCGCTCGTCGGGTACGACAAGCTCGTCCTCAGCATGGGAGCTGCACCGGTGCGGCCCTCGATCCCCGGTTATGAGCGAGTCCGTTCCCTTAGGACCGTCGAGGACGCCGCGCGGCTCGCCTCAGATGTCGCCGTGGCCCCAGCCACCGCCGTCGTGATCGGGGCCGGCTTCATCGGCCTCGAGATGGCCGAGAACCTCGTCGCCAAAGGCATCGACGTCACGATCGTCGAGGCGACCCGGCAGGTTCTTCCGCCGCTCGACCCGGAGCTGGCGATCCTCGTGAGCGATGAGCTCGAAGCTCATGGAGTGCATATCGAGATTGGCGCTTGCGTATCGTCAGTCGGAGACACCACGGTTACTCTCGCCGACGGACGGGTTCTCCCAGCAGACCTCGTCATCGGGGCGATCGGCGTCCGTCCCGACATCGGTCTCGCCAAGCTCGCGTCTCTCGAGCTGGGCCCACGCGGCGCCATAGCAGTCAACGAGGCGAACCAGACGAGCGACCCGGACGTCTACGCGGTCGGTGACGCGGTCGAAAAGCCCGACGCCGTGTCGCACGCCACGTCCCTCATAGCCCTTGCCAATGTGGCTAACCGCCAAGGACGCCGGGTGGCTGATCACATCGCAGGACGCCCCGGGCACCCCGTTGCCTCCCTGGGCACGGCCATCGTGAAGGTTTTCGATCTCGTGGCGGCCACGGTCGGCTGGAGCGAACGGCGCCTTAGCGCTGCTGGCCGGGCTCACCGAGTGATCCACTCGCACCCTTTCGACCATGCGAGCTATTACCCGGGTGCGACACGCATGGCGGCCAAGCTGATCTTCGATCCCTTCGACGGCACGATCCTCGGTGCCCAGATCGTCGGGCGCCGCGGTGTCGACAAGAGAATCGACGTCATCGCCACGGCGATGGCTGCGGGAATGACCGCAGAGCGGCTGGCTGATCTCGAACTTTCCTACGCCCCGCCCTTCTCGTCTGCCAAAGACCCCGTCAACCATCTCGGCTACATGGCCGAGAACGTCCTGAGCGGCGCCTGTGACGTGGTGGCTGCTTCCGAGCTGGCCCAGCTCGTCGAAGAGGGCTGGACCCTCGTCGACGTGCGTACGCCGAAAGAGCACTCTGGGGCCTGCATCCCGGGATCGATCAATATCCCCATCGACTCTCTCAGGGACCAGCTCGACCTCGTTGGCAGGACTCCCGTCGTCATCTACTGCGAGGTTGGTCAGCGAGGCCATACTGCGACGGCCCTGCTCCACGAGCTCGGCTTTAAGGCCAGGAACCTTGACGGCGGCTACCAGACCTGGTCGGCGTTCCGGCGGTCGGGCGCTTTTTCTGTCGGGGAGTGACCGCTCAGGCCGTCTGCTCGGACCCGACCTTGGCTGCCTTGGCGTGGACCAAGGCCATGTCGAGTCCCTTTACCTGGCTGATGAGGCTGGCCAGCGCGTCCGCCGGCAGGGCGCCGGGACGCGAATAGACCAGCACCTTCTCCCTAAATATCATCAGCGTCGGAATTGACCTGATCGCGAAGGAGGCCGAGACCCTGCTCGGCCTCGGTGTCGACCTTCGCGAAGACAAGCTCGGGGTGCTCGACCGAGGCGGCTTCGAACACCGGCGAGAACGCCCGGCAAGGCCCGCACCACGAAGCCCAGAAGTCAACCAGCACGGTGTCAGCCGACGACACCACCTCTTCAAAGTTCTCTGCCGTCAAGTTGACAGTTGCCACGGTCGTCCTCTCTCTTTCTGCACACAGCCTGGGCTCTTCAACCCATGTACCCCCTAGGGTATTCCCGGAGCCTGAAACCTGACCCAGGCCCTCTCTGGGGCAGGCGCAGGCCGAACACCGGAGAGCCTCCTCATGCCAGCAGCGCGAACTTGGCGCCCGCCGGCCATTCATCACGGCTCCGACCAGGACATAGTGCCGAAAGACCCTATTGACGTTCCGACCTGCGTATTAGCGTTGATACTAGAGCTTGACGATAGTGACCATAGGTCCAAATAAGGCTCGTAACCCTCAATGAAGAGATGGAGACGCTATGTTGCTTGAACCACCTACTGTGGTTTCGCAAAATGAGATCACTCTAAGCGTGCGTGAGATCGAGCCCCTGCTCCAAGCACCGCCGATGGACGTTCCTGCCTGGCCTGGTGCCACAATCACCCTCAAGGACGGCCGGACAATGTACATCCGGGAGGCGACTCTCGAGGAGGCACCGGCGATGATGGGGTATATGAAGCGTGTCATGGAGCAGGAGCACGACTTCTACGACGTGGTCGGAGCACGAGTTCTTGCAGAGCTTGCCGGGTGGTACCGCAAGCGTCTAAAGGACCCCTACACACTTCTCGGCTTAATCGATGGTGAATGGGTAGGATTTGCAAATGGGCGGCTGATGAATGAGGACATCAATATCAGCCTGCACACGATGGCCCTCGCCCGCGGTGGGCGCATCGGCGCCATCATGTACTACGTCAAGACGTATTACGCGTTTGAGATCCTGGGCAGCAAGGAGTTCTGGGCGACCTACGAGAGCTACAACGGCTGGCACCGTTGGGGGCTCGGGATGGCCCAGCCCTCCTACCCGTGGCCCGAGTACCAGCACGAGCTGGGCGGGGCCCGCGTCTACTACGTGACGAAGAAGTACTGGGACGCGGTCGTGAAGGACTACGTCCGCCAGATGGTGGGGGCCGACCTGAGCTTCGACGTGCCGGCCGAGATCGTCAAGGCGAACGAGCACCTGGTGATCCCCCGCGACGTGACCGTGTGACCATGCCGTCCCAGGGCCCGGCCGGGAACCCCCTTGCCAAGGAAACTCCGCCCGTGACCATCGAGCGTGAGATCGGCGAGGTGATCCGAGGCAGCTATGCCCGGACCGCCGAGCCTCCCGCCAAGCGGCGCATCGGCGCTCTCGAGCTTCTCTCAGAGGTGCTCGACGCGGCGAGCTTCGTCAGCTGGGACACCGACCTCGTGTCGATCCCGGCCGGGCCCGAGTACCTCGACCAGCTCGCAGAGGCCCGGAGCTCCTCCGGGCTCGATGAGGCGGTCATCACCGGGGAGGGGACCATACGCGGACGACGCGTCTGTGTCATCGCCTGCGAGTTCGCCTTCCTCGGCGGCACGCTGGGCGTGGCCGCAGCCGAGCGGCTCACGCGGGCAGTCGAGCGGGCTACTAGCGAACGTCTTCCCCTCGTTGCCTCGCCGGTCTCAGGCGGGACGCGCATGCAGGAGGGCACGGTCGCCTTCTTGCAGATGGTCAAGATCGTCCAGGCGCTCGTGCAGCACCGACACGCCGGCCTGCCCTACCTCGTCTACCTGCGCCATCCCACCACAGGCGGCGTGTTTGCGTCGTGGGGATCGCTCGGCCAGCTCACCGGGGCCCAACCCGGCGCACTAATCGGCTTTCTCGGCCCTCGCGTCTACGAGGCGCTCTACGGGGACCATTTCCCAGAGGGCGTCCAGGTGGCCGAGAACCTCTACCGGCTCGGCCTTGTCGACGCCGTGCTCTCGCCCGAGGACCTCGGCGAGATAGCCGCCCGCGCCCTCGACGTGATGTGCACCGTGCCCGAAGAGGTCCCAGCCGCAGTGATGCCCGACGAGGAGACGATCGACGAAGTCCCGGCCTGGGAGTCGATCGTGCACACTCGCCGGCCCGACCGCCCCGGAGTCGAGGAGCTGCTGCGGGCGGCCTCGCACTCGGTCACGATCATGAGCGGCACCCAGGAGGGCGAGCGCAGCGGTGGGCTCATCCTCGCCATGGCCAAGTTCGGGGCGGCACCTTGTGTCGTCGTCGGCCAGGACCGCCTCTTCCCGAGAGAGGGACGCCCGCTCGGGCCCGACAGCCTGCGGGAGGCGAGGCGGGGAATGAGCCTCGCAGCCGAGGTAGGTCTTCCTCTGCTCTCGATCATCGACACGCCGGGGGCCGCCTTGTCGAAGGAGGCCGAGGAGGGCGGGCTTGCCGGCGAGATAGCCCGCTGCCTGGCCGACATGGTGACCCTGCCCGTGCCGACGGTCTGCCTGCTCCTCGGGGAAGGAGCCGGCGGCGGCGCGCTAGCCCTGCTCCCCGCCGACCGGGTCGTGGCCGCCCAGCACGGCTGGGTAGCACCGCTACCGCCTGAAGGCGCCTCGGAGATCCTCTACCGGACCGTCGATCGGGCTGCGGAGCTAGCCGCGGCACAAGGTGTGAGGTCGGGCGACCTGGCAAGGGCGGGCATCGTCGACCGCATCGTGGCTGAACTCCCGGACGCCGCCGAGGAACCAAAGGCTTTCCTCGCCCGGCTCAGCGCCGCCCTCGAGTTCGAGCTCACGTCCCTCATCCATTGCGACAAGACGGAACGTCTCGCCATTCGGTACCGCAGGTACCGCAACCTAGGCCTACATCCAGAGCCATAACGAAAAGGAGTCTCGAAAGCCATGCTGCAACCCATTGAAGCCAGGAAGGTGCTCCTTAACAAGGTGACCGACGCGTCGGGGTTGGAGGAACTTATCGAAAAGGGTGTCTTCAAGGCCGACGATGTCGTCGGTGTCGTCGGCAAGACCGAGGGCAACGGAGGCGTCAACGACTACACGCGCCTGCTCGCCGACCGGGCGTTTCGCGAAGTCCTCGTCGCAAAGGGCACCCGGAGCTGGGAGGAGGTCAGGCAGATCCCCCTCGCCTGGTCCGGCGGCACCGACGGCGTCTTGAGCCCGCACGCGACCATCTTCGCCAGAATCCCCGCTAGCCAGGCTCCCGTCACCGACGAGCCCCGGCTCTCGGTCGGGGTCGCCATGAGCGATCAGATCCTGCCCGAGGAGATCGGGCACGTGGCGATGATCGAGAAGGTCGCCGCCGGCGTGCGCAGGGCCATGGACGCCGCCGGGATAAGCGACCCGGCGGACGTGCACTACGTGCAGACCAAGACGCCGCTACTCACCCTCGACACGATCAATGACGCCAAGCGGCGCGGGCACACGGTCTGGACCGAGGACACCTTGGAGTCGATGGACCTGTCGAACGGCACGTCCGGGCTCGGGATCGCAGTCGCCCTGGGCGAGATCGAGATGCCGACCGACGACCAGATCATGACCGACCGTTCCCTTTACTCCTCTGTTGCCTCGTGCTCCTCGGGTGTGGAGCTCGACCGTGCCCAGATCGTGCTCGCCGGGAACGTCCGCGGCATCGGCGGTCGCTACCGCATCGGTCACTCGATCATGGAAGACGCCCTCGACTTTGACGGGGTATGGAAGGCCATCTGCAATGCCGGCCTCGACGACCTTCCCGTCGACTGCCCGCACCCCCGTCACTTGAAGGGACGGCTCGTCAACGTGTTCCTCAAGTGCGAGGCCGACCCTTCCGGCCATGTCCGGGGCAAGCGCAACATCATGCTCGACGACTCCGATGTCCACTGGCACCGCCAGATAAAGGCGTGCGTGGGCGGCGTCGCCGCCGCGGTGACGGGCGACCCGGCCATCTTCGTGTCCGTCTCCGCCGCCCACCAGGGCCCCCCGGGAGGTGGCCCGGTGGTGGCCATCGTCGATCTCGGTTAACAGAAGGTGCCAAGACGATCGGGCCGCAGGGCCCGATCGTCCCGTTTCCCAACAGGAGGCAAGATGTCGCAGCTAGAGGTGTCGCCCGCTTGGGCGAGCACCGCGCTGAGCGACCTCGTCTGCGGACCTTGCCGTGAGGCCACGGTCCGCGCCTCCACCAAGGTGGCCGCCTACTTGAGCGTGCCCGAAGGGCGCGCCACCGCGGTTATCGCCTTGCTATGTAAAGAGGCGGTTCGCCTCCCGATAGGCGTCGTCGTTGACGCAGCAGAGCTGCCTGCGGCCGGCCGTGTCGTCGTTGTAGGCAAAGGCCAAATTGCCAGCGGGTATGACACCTGGCAGATCGTGCGCTGGTGGGACCCCCGACCCCGCCTGTCGAGGCAAGGCCTGCTGGCCCACGGCCCGGAGCTGGCGGACCTCCTCGAGAGCCGGCCGGGGTGGTCATTCGGCCTGCCCCTCGGTGAGGCCATGGCCGTGGCGGGTGGCCTCGCCGAGGGGAACGCCGGACCGGCGCTCGAGGTGATCGGCCTCGGCCCCGGCCTCACCCCTGCTGGCGATGACGTCGTTTCTGGTGCCCTTGCGGTCTTAGCTCTGACCGGGCGGCTCGAGGACGACAACAGGGCGATAGTCGAGTCATGCGCCTCGACGCGCACGACGGCGCTGTCCGCCGCCCTCGTCCGGGCGGCAAGTAGGGGCCACGTGATACCGGAGGCTGCAGGCGTGCTCTTGGCCCTCGCGGCCGGGGCCGCGCCTGGCCGCCTCGGCTCGGCCGCAGACCAGCTGCTCGCCATCGGTGCGACCTCCGGCCACGACATTTGCGCCGGGATGGCGGGGGCTCTCCTCGCGCTCGGGTCCGAGGCGACTGCGAAGGCGATGGGCGGGCTCGCAACTATCCCAAGGAGGCGCAGATGAAGGACCGGGTTGACCTGCGACACGGCATTTATCGCGACTCGGTCGTCTTGATGCAGGTGAGCCAGGCAGTCAGCTCCTGTGAAGGTGTTACCGCCGCCATCGTGGCAATGGCCACGCCGCTCAACATCGAGCTCTACGAACGCATGGGCTTCGACCCTGAGGCCGTGAGCCGTGCCACTCCCAACGATCTCCTCGTCGCCGTCCGGGGTGATGAGGAGGCGCTCGGCGCGGCGGCCGCCGAGCTGGAGCGTCAGCTAGCTCCTTCGGCGGCCCCACAAACTCACGGCTTCGGCTCCGCCCCGGCGCCGAGGACACTCGCGAGCGCCCTCAGGCGAGGCGGCTCGCTCGCCTTGATCTCGGTGCCCGGCAAGAACGCCTTCGTCGAGGCCATGGACGCGGTGCAGGCGGGCGTCTCGGTGATGCTCTTCTCCGACAACGTGTCTGTCGAGCACGAGATCGTCCTCAAAGACGAGGCGGCTAGCCATGACGTGCTTGTGATGGGGCCAGACTGCGGCACCGCCGTCGTGGGCGGCCTCGGGCTCGGCTTCGCCAACGCGCTGCGGCCAGGCCCGGTCGGGATCGTGGCCGCGTCCGGTACCGGCGCCCAGGAGGTGACCTGCCTCCTCGACGCTGACGAGGTCGGCGTTACCGCGGTGCTCGGAGTGGGAGGTCGTGACCTGTCCGCAGCTGTCGGGGGGCGTTCGACTCTGGCGGCCATGAAGGTGCTCGACGACCACCCCGGCACGAAGTTCGTCGTCGTTCTCTCAAAGCCGCCCGATCCGACCGTCGCCGAGAAGGTACGCGCCGCTGCCGCGCGCCTGCGGACGCCGTCGCTCGTCGCCTTCGTAGGCCGCGGGCAAGAGGACCTTGCCGCCGCCACGGCACGAATCCTCGCCGCCCTCGGGCGAACGCCCACGCCGGCGCCGCAGTGGCCCGCCCCCTACGAGCGCCAGCGGCGGCCGGGTGCGTTCCGCGGGCTGTTCAGCGGAGGGACACTCTGCGACGAGGCGATGGCCATCGCGGCCGACTCGCTCGGACCGATCGCCTCCAACACCCCCCTCGAGGCGGCTTGGAGCCTCGATGCCGACTTGCGCTCCCCCGGTCACCTCATGATCGACTTCGGGGACGACAAGCTCACCGCGGGCAGGCCACATCCGATGATCGACCAGACTCTTCGCCTCGAACGTATCGCCGAGGAAGCAGCCGACCCGACCTGCGCCGTGCTGCTCTTGGACGTTGTCCTCGGCTTCGGGGCTCACGCCGACCCCGCCTTCGAGCTCGCTCCGGCCATCGAAGCCGCCCGCAAGACTGCCGCCCGAGCCGGGCGTGATCTGGCAGTAGTCGTGTCGCTCGTCGGCTCGCGCTTTGACCCGCAAGATCGCGACGCGACGGCCAAGGCGCTCGCCGCGGCAGGCGCCAGCGTCCACCTCTCCAACACGGGCCGCGGCACGTACCGCGGTCGGCCTTATCGAGGGGGCAGCCCGATGATCGACCTCGACGAGTCCCCCACAGTCGTCACCGCTGGCGCCTCGCTGTTCGCCGATGCGCTCACAGCCCAGGTGGCGAGCCCTCGCCAGGTCAACTGGGCACCACCGGTGCCAGGTTGCGACGCCGATCTGGCTGCGATCGCCGCCGACCGGCGTACCCATGACGCCACGGCCGAGTCGGCCAGGCGCCTCACGACTGCCTCACCGCAGTGGGTGGACGTCGTGCCTGCTCGTGACGCCTTGAACCTCGGACCTCGCGACTTCCTCCATGCCGGGCCACCACTCGACTGGGCGCACGCCTCCGGACCGGTCCGCGGCGCCCTTGCCGGGGCGATGATCTACGAGGGACTTGCCGAAAGCTTTGAAGAGGCTGCCCGCATCGCTTCTGCGGGAGGCATCTCGCTCGCCCCATGCCACTCACGCGCGCCGCGGTAGGGCCAATGGCCGGCGTCGTCAGTGCCTCGATGCCGGTCTCGGTGCTCGAGGACGCCGAGCGGGGAGGGCGCGCTTATTGCACCTTGAACGAGGGACTCGGCAAGGTGTTGCGCTACGGCGCCTACTCGCCGCCTGTCATCGCCCGCCTGCAATGGCTAGAGCGCGTTCTCGGCCCGATGCTGAGTACCACCTTGCGACGCACCGGGCCCGTCGATGTGCGCAGCATCATCGCCCAGGCCCTGCAAATGGGCGACGAGTGCCACAACCGCAATCGCGCTGCGACCTCGCTCTTATTCCGCGAGATCACCCCCGGCCTGCTCGAGAGCGGCGCGAGAGGCGAGGACGTGCTGGACGCGTTCCGGTTCATCAACGGCAACGACCACTTCTTCTTGAACCTGTCGATGCCGGCCGGCAAGCTCGCCGCCGACGCAGCCCGCAACATCCCGGGCTCGACCATGGTCGTCGCCATGGCGAGGAACGGGACCGAATTCGCCATCCAGGTCTCAGGCACAGACGACGAGTGGTTCTGCGCCCCTGCCCCGGAGGTGAAAGGGCTCTACCTGCCCGGCTTCGGGCCCGAGGACGCCGGGCTCGACATCGGGGACTCGACGATCACAGAGACGACCGGGATCGGGGGCTTTGCCATGGCGGCGGCACCCGCCATTGTCTTGTTCGTGGGCGGCGAAGTGTCCGACGCCATTGACAACACCCTGGCGATGTACGAGATCACCCTCGCCGAGCACCCCTCCTACAAGGTGCCCATACTCGGCTTTCGGGGCACGCCGACAGGCATCGACACGACCCTGGTCGTGCGAAGCGGCGTGCTGCCAGCTATCAACACCGGGATCGCCGGGCGCGAGCCCGGCGTCGGCCAGGTCGGGGCCGGTCTCGTCGTGCCCCCCATGTCCGTGTTCGTTGCGGCCACCCGGGCACTCGCCCTGAGGGCCGAGGCGCGAGAAGCGCTCGCGGTAAAGGAGCCAGCATGAACGAAATCTTCAAGTACCGAGCGCCGACCTCTACGCGCTGAGCTTTACGGGCTGCTGGCCGATCACGGCGACGGGGCGCGAGTGCTCGCCGGGGGGACCGACCTCTTGGTCGACATCCGCAACGGCCTGTGCCGCCCGGAGATGGTCGTGAATCTGAAGAAGGTCGAGGACTTCGAAGGCCTGTGGTGGAGCGAGACCGACGGGCTCATCATCGGCCCGGCGGTGACGGTCAACGAGATCCTCGATGACGAGAAGGTCCGCGAGTCATTCCCCCTGCTCGCCGAGTGCGGGCGGACGCTCGCTTCCCACCAGCTGAGGAATCGGGCAACGGTTGTGGGCAACATTGCCCACGCCTCTCCCGGCGCCGACATGGCGCCAGGCCTGCTTTGCCTCGGCGCCCGCGTCCGGATCGGTTCCCAGCGGGGGAAGCGGGAGATACCTCTGGAGGAGTTGTTCACCGGCGTCAAGCGCACCGCCCTTCGTCCCGACGAGATCATCGAGTCCATCAACGTCCCGCCCCAAAGCGCCGGGGCGCGGGGCTCATACCGAAAGCTGAAGCGGATAGAGGGCCACGACCTCGCCCTGGTCGGAGTAGCCCTCACGAGCCACGAGGGAGCCCTGCGGCTCGGCATCGCCTCGGCCGCACCCACGCCGGTGCTGATCCAAGGCCTCGTTGCCGATGACCCGCCGGAAGCGGTACTGGCGGCCGTGAGGGGCGCCATCAGCCCCATCAGCGACCTGCGGTGCTCCAGGGAGTACCGCGAGCACATGATCGAGGTCTATGTCCGCAGGCTGCTCGAGGAGGTGCGCTGATGTGGATGTCAGTTGAGGTCAACGGTCACATCTACGAGCGCGAGGTGGCCGAGCACTGGACCCTGCTCCGGTTCTTCCGCGAGGACCTGGAGCTGACCGGGACCAAGGACGGCTGCTCGGCCGGCGAGTGCGGAGCCTGCACCGTCATGGTCAACGGGCAGGCGGTCAACGCCTGCATGGTGCTGGCTGTGGAAACAGACGGCGCCGTCGTCGAGACGATCGAGGCCGAAGCCGATGACGGGGCGCTATCGGCCGTGCAGGCAGCCTTTGCCCGCAACTACGCCGTGCAGTGCGGCTACTGCACCGCCGGGATGGTGATGTCGGTCCGGGAACTGCTGCGACGCAACCCTAAGCCGACGGTCGAGGAGATCAAAGAGGGCATCGAGGGCAACCTGTGCCGCTGCACCGGTTACCAGCAGATCATCGAGGCTGTGCTCGACGTCTCGGGCCAGCTCACGACCGAGACGAAGGGGGAACTGAGATATGTCTGAAGCCGCCGTCCAAGCTGCCACCCACGTCGGCGAGAACGTGCAGCGTGTCGATGACGACGCCAAGCTGACCGGTGGGGCCATGTACGCGAGCGACCTCGCCTTTGCTGGCATGCTCCACGCCCAGGTGAAAAAGAGCCCGCATGCCCGGGCAAAGATCTTGTCCATCAACACCGAGAAGGCGGAAAACCTCCCCGGTGTCCACGCTGTCTTGATCGGCAAAGAGCTCGACTACCGCATCGGGATGTATGTCGTGGACAAGGACATCTTGGCCAAAGATGTCGTGCGCCACTTCGGCGAGGCCGTCGCCGCCGTGGCGGCCGAGAGCTTGGACATAGCCAGTCGCGCCGTCGAGCTGATCGACGTCGAGTACGAGGTGCTCCCACCCGTGCTCAACCAGATGGAGGCACTGCAGGAGAGCTCGGCCCGGGTGCACCCAGATCTCGGCAGCTACGACTACGTCAAGGCTGTCTTCAGCCCGCAGCCGGGCACGAACATCCCCAACATCACCCGCATCCGCAAGGGCGACGTGGAGGCGGGCTTCGCCGAGGCGAAGTGGATCGTTGAGCGCGAGTACACGAATCCTTCCGTGCAGCACGTGCCGATGGAGACCCACGTAGCCATCGTCGAGTGGAAAGCCGGTGACGAGGTCAACATCTGGACGAGCGCCCAGTCGCCCTTCACAGTGAGGGACCTGTTCTGCCGTACCTTCAAGCTGCCCCATAACAAGGTGCGTGTCGTCATCCCCCATGTGGGCGGCGGCTTCGGCGGCAAGGCCGGGATCCATCTCGAGCCCCTGCTCGCCTGTCTGTCCCGAAAAGCCGGGGGCAGGCCCGTCAAGTTCCACGCCAGCCGGGAGGAGGAGTTCAGCCTCCTTCCCTGCCGCAGCGCCCTCACCTACAAGATCAAGACGGGAGTTGCCGCCAACGGTCGCATCACCGCCCAGAAGCTGATCATGTACTGGGACTCGGGCGCCTACGCCGACTATGCCGTCAACGTCACGCGCGCCTCTGCCTACTCGGCGGCGGGACCTTATGACATCCCGAACGCCTGGGTGGATGCCTACACGATCTACACGAACAAACCGTGGGGAACGGCCTATCGCGGCTTTGGCCATGTGGAGTTCTTCTGGGGCCTGGAGCGTCACATGGAGCTCGTCGCCGAGGTCATCGGGATGGACCCATTCGAGTTCCGCAAGATGAACCTCCTCCGGCCGGGCTCAACCACCATCACCGGTGAGACGATCACCGATCACACAGGCAATCCCCTCAAGTGCCTCGAGGAGGCGGCCAAGGCGATCAACTACGGAGGGCTCACCCCCGAGGAGCAAGAGCGTCAGGCCCGTACCGGCCGCCTTATCGGCAAGGGCATCGCAACATTGCACAAGGCCCCCGCGATGCCGAGCTTCACCTCCACCGCCGCCGTCATCAAGATGAACTCGGACGGTTCGGTGGTCGTCAACGTCGCCCTGACCGAGATCGGCCAGGGCACTTCGACCATCGTCGCCCAGATCGCCGCCGACCGCCTTCGCTTCCCGATCTCGCGGGTGAAAGTGGCCGTCGAGCGCGACACCGACAAGGACCCCTATGACTGGCAAACCGTCGCCTCCAAGGGGCTCCTGCTCACCGGCAACGCCGTGCTAGCTGCCTGCGACGACCTGTTGAAGAATGCCTACGCGGATGCCGCACCGGTGTTGCGCGCCATGCCGGCCGACCTCGACCACGACGCCGAGCGGATCTTCATCAAACACCGTCCCGAGGAGTGGGTCAGCTTTGCCGCTTTGTCCATCGGCTACGTGTTCCCCAACGGCAACGGCGTCGGCGGCCCGCTCATCGGTGTCGGGCGCTACATAGCCCAGGGCCTGACGAATCTCGACAAGGACACCGGCCAAGGACTCCCTGCTCTGGACTGGACCTACGGCGCTCACGGCGTCATCGCCGAGGTGGATCCCGAGACCGGGGAGTACACGGTGATCAAGATCGCCTCGGTCTTCGACGTGGGCAAGGTGATAAACCCGGGCACGCTTCGCGGCCAGTGCGTCGGCGGGATGATCCAGGGCCTCGGGACCGCCCAATGCGAGAGCTACATCTACGACGGCGAGGGTCACCTGCTCAATGGTTCGTTCACCGACAACAAGATCCTCACGGCCAAGGACCTCCCAGAGCAGATCGAGTGCATCGCCGTCGAGACACCCCAACTCGACGGGCCCTTCGGTGCCCGCGGAGTCGGGGAGCACCCGATGATCTCGGTTGCACCGGCGCTCGCGAACGCCATCCACGACGCGACGGGCGCCGATCTCACCCACATGCCGGTACGCGCCGAGGACGTCTGGCGCGCTATGCGTGACAAGCGCCCCGCTGACACCTGGGCCACCAAGGTGTCAGGCGACGACCGGTCCCCGGCTATGCAGACTGAATAGCCGGCGTGCGAGCGGTCTGAAGCTGCAAGACGCGGGCCCCAGGCGTTGCCCGCGCGGCCATTCGGCCGGTGAATCCCCTTAACGCCCTTGTGAAATTTTCCTTATTGACGAAAGGAAGGATGATGCAAGCAAGTCAAGCCACCCAGCAAAACCTGGGGTCCCTCTCATGAGTACGCCGGCGATCGACAAAGAAGCGGTCGAGCAGGTCGAGACCATTCTCCTCCCCGTCCCTGACTCCGCTCGAACCTCGACAGCCGGTCACCAGTTCTGGATCTGGGCAGGTGCAAACATCGCGCCCATCAACTGGGTGCTCGGCTCGCTCGGCATCGAGCTCGGGCTGAGCCTGTTCGAGACGGTCGCGGTGCTGGTGATCGGCAACGTCATCGGCATGTGCGTCTTCGGCTTTTTCGTCCTCAGCGGGCAAAGGACCGGGGTCAGCCAGATGGTCATGGCCCGCAGTGCCTTCGGGCGGCGCGGGGCTTATCTTCCTACAGCCATCCAAGGCCTGATCTCGGCCGGCTGGTGCGCCGTCAACACCTGGATCGTCCTCGACCTCGTCCTTGCCCTCATCGGCAAGCTCGGCTACCACGGCGGCACGGGTCTCAAGATCGTGATCGTGGTCGTCGTCATGGGACTGCAGATCTGGCTGGCGGCAACGGGCTTCGGGGCGATCGCCAAGTTCGAGCGCTACACCGTCCCGGTCACTTTCTGCGTCCTCATCGCCATGACGATCGTCGCCTGGTCGAAGAACAACGTCCACTGGGCCTACGCCGGTGCCCACCTGCACGGTGCCGCTCTGTGGTCTGCCGAGAGCACGATCATGACCGCCATCGGGATCGGCTGGGGCTGCACATGGTTCGCCTATGCCTCGGACTACTCCCGGTTCTTGCCGAAGAACCTGTCACGCAAGAAGGTCTTCTTCGCCAGCGTCTTCGGCCAATTCCTCCCCGTGGTCTGGCTGGGCGTTTTCGGTGCCACGCTGGCCACCGTCACCCAGAAGGTCGACCCCGGCGCCCTCGTCGTCTCGAACTTTGGCATCCTTGCCATCCCGGTGCTGCTCTTGGTACTGCACGGGCCGATCGCGACGAACATCTTGAACATCTACAGCTGCTCGCTGTGCGCCCAGACACTCGACTGGAAGCTCAATCGGCGCAAGATCGCCCTGTTGGTCGGTGCCATCGCCCTCGGCTTCACCGTCTATCTCGTCTTCCAGACCAACTTCGCCAACACCTTGGACAGCTGGCTCTCCGGCCTGGTGATGTGGATCGCCCCGTGGGGGACGGTGACATTGATCCACTACTACTACTTCTTGCGGCAAGAGATCGACGTGGACCTGCTCTATGACCCACCAGGGCATTCCCGGATCGCGGACGTGCGCTGGTCGGCGATCATCGCCTTTGTGGTGGGCGCCGTCGCCGCCTGGTGCTTTGAGTACGGCGAGGTCGGCTGGCTGATGGGCCCAGGTGCCTCCGCCATAGGCAATGTCGATCTGACCTGGCTCGTGGGCTCGGTCGTCGCCGGTTCGGTCTACCTCGTCATCGGGCGGCCCAGCCGCTCGAGCCTTTATGCCCCTAACTACAAGCCGAGCCCGGCAAAGGTTGGTGTGTGATGCAACTCGTGATTCGCAACGGTCGCCTGCACAGCGAGGGCCACTCGCCCAAGGACCTCGTCGACCTGCTCGTCGACGCGGGCCGTTTCGTCGCCGTCGAACACGCCGGAGTCGACGTAGCAGATGTCGGCCAGGAGATCGACGTACACGGGGCGATGCTGAGCCCGCCATATGTCGAGCCGCATGTGCACATGGACACGTGCCTCACCGCTGGCGAGCCGCGCTGGAACGAGAGCGGCACATTGTGGGAGGGGATCGCCTGCTGGTCGGAGCGCAAGGCGATGCTCACCCATGACGACGTCGTCACCCGCGTCAACGAGGTACTGCGCTGGCAGGTCGCCAACGGAGTGCTGCACGTGCGCAGCCACGTCGACACGACCGATCCATCGCTCGTGGCGCTCGACGCCCTCGTCGAGGTCCGCGAGAAGGTACGCGACGTCGTGAACCTTCAGCTCGTGGCCTTCCCCCAAGAGGGCATCGTTTCCTTCCCTGATGGGGAAAAGCTCATCGCAGAGTCAGCCCGTCGTGGCGTCGACGTGATCGGGGCGATCCCGCACTTCGAGGACACCCGCGAAGACGGCGTGCGCTCGCTCGAGATCGCCGTCACGACGGCGCTCGACGCGGGCTTGCTCGTCGACGTGCACTGTGACGAGATCGACGACGAACAGTCCCGTTTCGTCGAGGTGCTAGCCACCCACGCGGCCCGTACCGGCCTGCGGGGGCGGGTCACGGCCAGTCACACGACTGCGATGGGCAGCTACAACGCCGCTTACAGCTACAAGCTGCAGCGGATTTTGTCGCGAGCGGGCATCAACTTGGTCTGCAACCCGATGGTTAACCTGCACCTGCAGGGACGCTTCGACGCCTACCCCAAGCGACGCGGCCTTACCCAGGTCAAAGAGATGCTCGGGGCCGGGGTCAACGTCGCATTCGGACACGACGACGTCATGGACCCGTGGTTCCCGATGGGCACGGCCAACCCGCTCCAGGTGGCCCACGTCGGGGCGCTCGCCACACAGATGACCTCGCCGGCCCAGATAGCCGAGTGCTTCGCCATGGTCACGACGCGAGGAGCCGCCGCCCTGTCGCTCGGTGACTCATATGGCATCGAGGCCGGCCGACCGGCAAGCCTCATCGTCCTGCCGGCGACCGACGCCTTCGACGCCGTGCGGCGTCAGGTACGGCCCTGGTATGTCATCGCCCACGGCAGAGTCGTGGCCGAGACGCCACCGGTGGCAGCCACGCTCAACTGGCCCGGGGAAAAGGCCACCAAGGTCGACTTCGTGCGCCAGCGCGATCTCGGGCAGGCAACCTGGCCGCGCTGAGATGACAACCGGGCCAGCCTCGCTCAAGCCCGCCCAATAAGGCGAGCTCGGGGCAACTGGCCACTCACCCGGCACGGCTGTGGCAAGGTGCCGCGGCCCGCCGGGTGAGCAATTCCCGACAAGGCTCAGAAAGGGCCGAAGATGCCCGGGCCCCGCGGCCGGGCGATGCTCTTCTATCATCTCCCGATGGCCGACGAGGATTACGACGTCATCGTCGTCGGCAGCGGTTTCGGGGGCAGCACCGCCGCGCTTCGCCTGGCAGAAAAGGGCTACCGGGTCGGGGTCTTGGAGGCGGGACGACGTTTTGACGAGACGACCTTGCCGAAGACGTCATGGCGGCTGCGCTCGTTCCTCTGGGCGCCGCGTTTCGGGCTTTTCGGCATCCAGCGGATATCCCTGCTGCGAAACGTGATGGTGCTCTCCGGTGCCGGGGTCGGCGGGGGTTCGCTCGTCTACGCCAACACGCTCTATGACCCCTTTCCTGGTTTCTTCTCCGACCCGCGTTGGAGCCATATAACCGACTGGGCGGCCGAGCTCGCCCCTTTTTACGATCAGGCAAAGCGCATGCTCGGCGTGGTGAAGAACCCGACTGTCACTCCGGCCGACGAGGTGATGCGTGCGGTCGCCGAGGAGATGGGGGTAGCCGAGACTTTCGTGCCTACCCCTGTCGGGGTCTTCTTCGGCGAGCCGGGCGTCGAGGTCGCCGACCCCTATTTCGGCGGAGCCGGACCAGCCCGCAAGGGCTGCATCGAGTGCGGCGAGTGCATGACCGGGTGCCGGCACGGGGCAAAGAACTCCCTCCTCAAGAACTACCTTCACCTAGCCGAGCGTGCCGGAGCCCAAGTTCACGAGCTCACGACGGTGACGGGCATCTGGCCCCGCGCGGATGGACGCTACGAGATCACGACCGAGCGCACCGGAAGCTGGGTACACAAGCGCCGCCGGACCTTCGTCGCGGCTGAGGTCGTGCTGGCGGCGGGGACGCTTGGCACCCAGAAGCTGCTCCACTCAATGCGCGACTGTGGTGCGCTGGACCGGCTGTCGCCGCGCCTTGGCGAGCTCACACGATCCAACTCCGAGGCGATTCTCGGGGCGCGCACCTTCAGGCGCGACGTCGACTTCACCCGGGGAGTGGCGATTACCTCCTCGTTCCACCCCGACGCCGAGACACACGTCGAGCCGGTGCGCTACGGCCGGGGAAGCAACGCCATGGGGCTGTTGGCGACCGCCCTCGCCGACGGAGGCGGCCGCTCGCGCGTTGGGGCCTGGGCGCTCGAGGTGGGGCGCCATCCGCTCATGTTGGCCCGAAACCTGAGCATGCACCGCTGGTCGCAACAGACGATCACCGCCCTTGTCATGCAGCCGAGAGACAACTCGATGACCTGCTACACGCGGGCCGGGCTATTCGGCCGCCGTCTCACCTCCACCCAGGGCCATGGCGAGCCGAACCCGACCTGGATCCCGATCGGGCACGAGGTCGTGCGTCGCCTCGCCAAGCACATTGGCGGCTTCGCGGCGGCGGGCTGGAACGACGTCTTCAATGTCCCGATGACAGCTCACCTCCTCGGCGGGGCGGTCATCGGCGACTCCCCCGAGACCGGCGTGATCGACCCTTACCACCGCGTGTATGGCCACGCCGGGCTGCACGTCGTCGACGGCTCCGCCGTCTCGGCCAACCTCGGGGTCAACCCCTCCCTTACCATCACCGCCCAGGCCGAGCGGGCCATGGCGATGTGGCCCAACAAAGGACAAGGCGACCCACGGCCCGCCCTCGGCGAGCCGTACAGGAGAATCGAACCGGTCGCGCCCGATAAGCCTGCCGTGCCTGCAGGCGCCCCGGGCGCCTTACGCCTGAAGTTTGCGCCCCGCCGGCACTGAGCCGCCGGGCAAGCTGAGCCCGACCCGAGGAGCGCCACAACGCGGGGGCACCAAGGTCCACCGTTCAGGGCGAACCGCCAGTGAGCGGCCGTGGTCGATGGCGGCCCACGGAGGGCGGCGACGGGCTATTCGGGCTGAGTGGTGTCGACTATCAAGACGGCGCAGGGCGCCTTGTGGGCGATGGAGTTCGGCACGCTGCCGAGCACCCTGCGGGCGCCTCTCATCCCCTTGTTGCCGACGATGACGAGGTCGGCACCGATCCTCGTCGCCACTCGGCATATGGCCTCGGCCGGCTCCCCGGTGGCGGCATGGACCTCGACGGGAACACTCGCCTTTTTGGCCATTGCCTTCAGTTCGTCCAAAAGGGCGTCGGCGGGGTGCACGTTTGCCGAGTAGCGGAACTCCTCCGGCAGGTCCGGCAACTTCACGCTCTCGGGCTTGTAGGCGGTGACGATGTGCAGCTTGGCCGAGAAGGCCTCGGCAAGATCAACAGCTGTCTGCACGGCACGCAACGCGGTCGAAGAGCTGTCCGCCCCGACCAACAGGTTCTTGTACATCTGACCCCCTCGCTCAAGCGGCGGAGCCGCGTTAGTCGCCGTATTCTGCTATACGGCCAAGCTGCGTGCCAGGGAATTCAGCTCCGTCTGGCCTACCTCGCGTGGCCACCTGAATCGGCCCTAAGGGTGAGGGGCGTCGCCGGCACCTAGGTCGCCCGGCTCCACCAGGTCGAGCACGCTGCCTTGGACCGCAGCCGTCACGAGCACCTCCGCCCCCTTGTAGCCGGCCACTATGGAGTCGATCTCGTCGTCGGTCCGAGCAGGGTCGTGGTGGTACAACATGAGCTGGCGAACCTGGGCGGCCTCGCCAAGGCCGACCGCGTACCCGGTCGAGGCATGACCGAACGAGGCGCGCGCCGGCAGCTCTTCGTCTAGATACTGAGCGTCGTGGAAGAGAATGTCGCAGCCGCTTGCAAGAGTCAGGGCCGCCTCGTGGTACTCGCCGAGCCCGTCCGGGCCGGAGCCGAGGACAGTCGGACAATGGTCCGACATGTATGTGATGGTCGCCTGTCCATCGGAGACCCGGTAGCCGAAGGCACGACCACCCTTGTGAGGGATCTCGAGGGCGAGGACCGAGAAGCCCGAGATGCCCGTCACTCCGGGGTCGAGTGCGTGGAAGGTCCAAGAGCCGGCCAGACCTTCGGGCGCGATCGGGAAATGCGGCGGCGACATGAAGCGTGCCAGCACGGCCTCGGTATCGCCCTGCGCGGGTGCATAGAGGGCGACATTGGAGCCGGGATTGTTCCCGGCGGCGAAGAAGGGGAGACCCTGGGTGTGGTCCCAGTGCATGTGGCCGAGCACGATGGCTCCGGTGTAGGGCTGACCGTCGAAGAGGCCCGGGGTAGCCCCGAAAAGATCGCTCGCAAGGCGAATGCCGGTACCGGCGTCGATTATGAGGCTCGGACGCTCCCCGTCGTGGCCGAAGGCGATGCAGGAGGTGTGGCCGCCGTAGCGCTCGAAGTCCATCCCGGGCGTCGGTGTCGACCCTCGCACGCCGCATATCCAGATTCGCATCGCCACAGTGTTCCACGCCGTGACCGGCCAAGAGCGCGTACGCTTGGACGCGCTGGTTCATGGGGGGAATGAGATGACCGTCGTCACCGAGTCTGGAGCGCGGCCCCAGACGGGTTCCGGCATTTCCGGTGCCAGGCGTGAAAGCGTCGAGCAGCAGTTGCTGGCGCCCTACCTCCCTCGCCTTGTCGTCGACTGGATCGCCACGACGCCTGGCGAGCGGCACCGTGTCGTAGAGGGCACGATCGCCTTTGTCGACATCTCCGGGTTCACCAAGCTCTCAGAGGGGCTCGCTAAGCACGGAAAGATCGGCGCCGAGGAGCTCGCGGCCACGATCGGTGAGTGCTTTGTCCATCTTCTCGGCATCGCCTACGACAACGGCGGCCGACTCGTGAAATTCGGGGGCGACGCCCTGCTTCTGCTCTTCACCGGTCCTGACCACGAGGCAAGGGCCTGTACCGCCGCCTTCGAGATGCGACGAGCCCTCAAGGTCGTGGGCCGTCTCACGGTGCTCGGCCAACGAGTGAGCCTGCGCATGTCGGTCGGCGTGCACAGTGGCAGCTTCGACTTCTTCCTCGTCGGCTCGTCTCACCGCGAGCTCGTCGTCACCGGCCCTGCCGCCAGCACGACCGTCTCGATGGAGGCCGCTGCTGTAGCTGAGGAGATACTCCTGAGCGAGAGGACCGCCGGCGCGCTTGGTCCTTACGACCTCGGTCCCGCGAAGGGCCACGGCTGGCTGCTACGGCACGCGCCCACGGTGGCGACGGCGTCAGCCACGCCCAGGGACCCGGTCGACACGACCGCAGATCTGTCCCGGTGCATTCCGGCCGCCATCTTGGACTCGGTGCTCAGCACAAGCCGAGAGCCCGAGCACCGCCGCGTCACGGTGGCCTTCGTGCACTTCGACGGTACAGACGCCATGCTCGAGTCCGCCGGCCCGCAAGCGGTGGCCGACTACCTCGACGAGCTCGTCACCGACGTGCAAGATGCCGTCGACCGCCATGGCGTCACCTTCTTGGGCACCGACATCGACCACGACGGCGGCAAGATCATCCTCGTGGCCGGGGCGCCGTCGACCTCCGGCGACGACGAGGAGAACATGCTCGTAGCCCTGCGCGAGGTCATGCACAAAAAGCGCCGTCCCAAGGTGCGCGTAGGAGTGAACCGGGGACCGGTCTTCGTGGGCGACATCGGGCCTTCTTATCGGCGGACCTTCACTGTCATGGGTGACACGGTCAACCTGGCCGCGCGCCTCATGGCCAAGGCAGTCCCGGGCCAGATACTGGCGACGCCCGAGGTGCTAGAGCGCTCGCGCTCGGAGTTCGTCCTCACACCGATCGCCCCGTTTTATGTCAAGGGCAAAGCCCATCCCGTCGAGGCGCGCGACGTTGGGCCCCGCGTTGGAAGGCGGTCCGAGGAGAAGACCGGCTTCCCCCTAGTCGGGCGGCGCGAGGAGATGGCCAAATGGCTTTCGCTCGTTGAAGCCGCCAAACACGGCTCCGGCGCCATCGTCGAGGTAATCGGCGAGCCGGGTGTCGGAAAGTCGCGCCTCATCGAAGAGTTCGTGTCAGTCGCCGGTCAAATGACGATGCTGTCGGCGACGTGCGAGGACTACGGGTCCTCGACGCCGTACGCAGCATTGCGGGAGCTAGTGCGCGGGTTGCTCAAGCTGGAACAGGCAGGCGGTTTCCCGCCAAGCCCTGCTGGCCTCAAAGCTGCCCTGCAGGCGGTGTCCCCGCCACTGGTGCCATGGGCACCCCTCGTGGGTGCCGTCGTAGGGATCGACGTGCCCGAGACGCCGGAGTCCGCCGAGCTCGACCCGGAGTTCAGGAGCTTCCGCCTCGGCGCGGTCGTGACCGAGCTCCTCGACCGCGTCGTGCCCGGACCTCTGCTCGTGGTCCTAGAGGACACCCACGCGATGGACGAGGCGTCGAGCGAGCTGCTCGGACACGTCATCGCCCGCGCCGAGGCACGGCCGTGGCTCCTCGTCTTGAACCGGCGAGACCTTCCCACCGGCTTGGCAGCGCCCGAAGGCACCACCACCCGGATGCATCTTGAGCCGCTCGTCGGCGCGGATGCCATCGAGCTCGTCCAGGTCGCCTCTCATGACGCGCCCTTGTCCCCGCACGAGGCGGCGACCCTGGCCGAGCGCTCCGGAGGCAACCCGCTCTTTCTCCGCGAGCTCGTGGCAGTGGCGCGCCACTCCAACAGCGTCGAGTCGCTGCCGGACTCGGTGGAAGCCGTCATCACGGCACGAATCGACCAGCTGTCGGCGAACGACCGTCACTTCCTCCGGCGCATCTCCGTGCTGGGCCGCCTCGCCCCCTTCGACCTGCTCGGTGCGGTGGTCGACGAAGTGCCGACCGCGCAGGACCCGATCTGGGCCCGCTTGAGGGAATTCGTGGCTCTCGACGGCAACGGCAACCTCTTGTTCAACCACGCCCTGGTCCGCGACAGCGCTTATGACGGGCTGTCGTACCGCCTACGACGCGAGCTGCACTCGAAAGCCGCCGAGGCGATCCGTGCCGCCGTCGGCTCCAAGTCAGAAGAGCAGGCGGAGCTCCTCTCCATTCACTTCTTCCACGCACAGCGCTACCCCGAGGCGTGGTCCTACTCGCTCGCGGCCGCAGAGCCGCGCCAAGGCCGTCTACGCCAACATCGAGGCGGCCGAGTCGTACGAGCGCGCCCTGCTCGCGGCACGACGCCTGCCACAGCTGACTAGGAGCGAATTGGCGGAGGTGCACGAGGCGCTCGGCGACGCGAGGAACCGCTCCGGCGCCTACGTGGAGGCGGCGGTTGCCTATCGGTCCGCCCGGCGCCTCCTCGACGACGACGCTGTGGCCCAAGCGCGCCTCGCCCTGAAGCTCGCCCGTGTCCAGGGCTGGCTCGACCGGTACGCGAGCGTCCTGCGCTGGCTCACCAAGGGCCTCAAGATCTTGAAGGAGGAGAAAGGCGACGAAGCAGCACGCCAGCGCGCCGAGCTGCTTGCCTGGTACGGCCGCTGCTGCCAGGACGAAGGCCGGCACCGGCGGGCCATCAAGTGGTGCACGCTCGCCGTCGCCGAGGCCGAGGCGGTCGGCCACAAAGAGGCCCTCGCGGACGCCCTCAGGTTCATCGACTACGCCAAGATGGAGCTGGGCCAGCTCGATGAGCCGGTCAACTGGGTCCGAGCCCTCGCCCTGTTCGAAGAGCTCGACAATCTCCCCGGACAATCCGGAGTGCTCAACATGCTCGGCATGTTCGCCTACTTCCGCGGCGAGTGGGACAAGGCCCTCGAGCTGTACCAGCAAGCCCAGGCGACAGTGCACAGGACCGGCAATGCCGTCATGGACGCCATCTATGTGAGCAATATCGGCGAGATCGCCCTCGACCAGGGCCGCCTGGAAGACGCCGAGCGGCACTTCGAGAACGCCTCGCGCGTCGTCCGGGCTGCGCGCTATCGGGCCGGCACGGCCTATGTGAACATCAACCTGGCCCGCCTGGCGGCGCGTCAGGGCCGTTACAGCGATGCGTTGCGAATCTTCGAGGAGTCGATCGCCGAGTCCCGTGACGTCGGCGCCGGCGAGAAGCTGCTCGAAGCCCAAGCCCGCAAAGCCGAGTGCCTGATGCTGAGCGGTGACGTCGCCGGCGCGCTCTCTGTTGCCGAAGAGGGCCTCTTTCAAGCGCGCAGCCTCGGCGGCGTGCCCGCTCAGATCCCGCTGCTGCAGCGTGTGCGGGGCGCTGCGCTGGCGAGGACCGGTGAGCAGGCGTCAGCGGAGGACGCCCTCGAACAAAGCCTGACGGCGGCCCACGAGCGCGGTGCCGAGTACGAGGTCGCGCTCACCTCGCTCGTGATGGCAGAGGTCCGCCAGGACGCGACCGTCACCGAACGAGAGCAACTGCGCTTGGCAGCCGAGGCGACACTGGCCAAGCTCGGCGTGGTCTCCACACCGGATCTGTTGAACAGCTGAGCGCGGCGCTGGAAAACTGCTGTACATAGCTCTTATACCACTCTTTGTGATGTCATGACCACTTTCAGCACTCATCCTGGGGACAATGTTGACGACGGCAGAAAAGTGCCAGTACTTTGCCGAAAACGGTAATGCCAGATGTGCGGCCGACTGCGGGGGGACTTCTCATGAGGATGCCAACGAGATTGGCGCGAGGGTGGGTCAAGGTGGCCGTCGGGGCGTCGCGCGATCACGGCACTCGCCGTCCCGGCCATGGCGCTCTCGGCGCCAGCAGGGGCACAGCCGATAGCGGGCACGCCAACTTTCAGCTGCCCAGTCGTGGGACAAGACACAGCCCCGACCTGCGGCTATCAGATCACGGTCGGCCCGGGCGACAGCGCCACTGTATCCTCGGCCGTGCAGGGACCATATGACTACTCCGACGACGTACTCGTCGGTATCGTGAACGACTCCAATGCCCTGCTCTCGAGCGTGCAGCTCTCAGGTGGCAGCGGCAATGACATCTTCGGCTTCGACGGCGACGGGATCTGTAGCGAAAGCTTCCCCAACGACGACTACTGCAAGACGCTCCCCGCGGGCTCGTTCGGCTACGAAGGCCCCGACAACAGCTTCACCGGCATCACCAACGAGAAGACCGAAGGCACAGTCAGCTTCACGACCGACCTCGCCCCAGGGGTGGGCACGTTCTTCTCGCTCGAACAAGGGCCCTTCGCCGTCACCAGCGTCGGCCTGGCACCGGACATCGCCATCACCGCCTCGGCGGTCACTGGCGTCGAGGGCAACTCGACCGGCGCCGTGACGGTGGCGAGCTTCACCGACGGCTCGGACGCCTCGCCCGCGAGCGACTTCACTGCCAGCATCAACTGGGGCGACGGCACGAGCTCGGCCGGCACTGTCACTGGTGGTTCGGGGGTCCAGTACACCGTGACGGCCAGCCACACCTACGCAGAGGAAGGCTCGCACACGACGGCGATCACCGTGACGGACACGAACCTGCCCACGATCAACACCGCCACCGCTGACGGCAGCGCGAGCGTCAAAGATGCGCCCCTTACCGCCACGGCGCCACAGCCGTCGATCCCAGACGCGACGACGAACACGCAGTTCAGCGCGGCTGTGGCGAGCTTCACCGATGGCAATCCGACCGCTCCCCTCAGCGACTTCACCGCCATGATCAACTGGGGTGACTTCAGCTCGAGCGCCGGAACGCTGAGCCAGCCAGGTGGGATCGGCACGGCCTTTGTCGTGACGGGCGCCCACACCTACGCCTCCAACGGGACCTACCCGATCAGCGTGAACGTGAGTGACGTGGGCGGTTCCACGCTGACCATCGCGAACACGGTCCAGGACTTTGACGCCGTCATCACCTGCACGAGCTCGCCCTGCACGGGCACGGCGAAGTCTTCCTCGCAGTCGACCGGCGCCAGCACGACGTCAACTTCGGGCACGATCCTGTTGGACCTCAACAACACCCCGACCGTGGGCGCCTTCAGCTGTGGGGACCCCTTCCGCCACGCGCCGCTCTACTCCTCCATCTTCTCGAGCGGTCTCGCCGCGAACGGGAGCGTTGATCTGACGATCACCTTCGCCAACAGCGCGGCAGGCGGAGCCTGGTGGGTTCCCTTCGCTGTCTGCTACGACGCGCCGGGGGCGCCCTTTAGGAGCCTCACCGGGCAAACCACGACCTTGGGCCTGTTGCCCTTCTGCCCGCTCGCGCGACCGGGTCACCCGGTCGTCGGGCCCTGCGTGGAGTCGATCCAGTACTCGACGTTCCTCCCCTTCCCCTCCAAGACAGGGACGGTCACAGAACAGCTCGTGCTCCCGCCGAACGACCCCTTCTCCCATTAGGAGATGAGCTTCATCGCTCCCGACACGAAGAACTGGACATGGGTGCTCGAGCGCCCATGTCCAGAATGCGGCTTCGAAGCCTCGAGCGTGCCACGCGAGCAGATACCGGAGCTGATCCGGGCCAACGCCGAGACGTGGGTGGACGTGCTTGCAGCGGACCCGGAATGGCTCCGCCGCAGGCCGCGAGCCGACCGCTGGTCCCCTCTCGAGTACGCCTGCCACGTACGAGACGTGTTCGCCGTCATGGACGAGCGCCTCAGGCTCATGTTGAGCTCGGACGACCCGATGTATGAGAACTGGGACCAGGACCGCACGGCCGCCGAGAGCGGTTACGAAGCTCAGGACCCTCACTCGGTGGCCGGGGAGCTGTCCAGTGCGGCGGAAAGCTTGGCCGCGGGCTTCGAGACGGTAAGCGGATCGGCCTGGGAGCGACCCGGGACGCGAAGCGACGGGGCCAAGTTCAGCGTCGAGACGATAGGTCAGTACATGCTCCACGACGTCGTGCACCATGTCGATGACGTCACGGGCACCCATGCGACACCTAGTTAGTCACTAGCGCTCCGGACCAGATGGTGCGATGGCGGAGTCTTACGGTGCACGCCGGCCAATAGCCGGCTTCGGGCGCCTCGTGGAGCCCCTCCGCATCCTTTTCGACAACAGGTCGCTCACATGGCTGGTGGTGGGCTTCGGCGCCATGACTCTTGCCGAGTGGGGCTATGTGACCGCGCTCGCCGTCGACGCCTACCGCTCCCACGGCTCTGTGGCCGTCGGCTTGGTCGGCTTCCGGCTCTTTGTCGCCTCTTTGGCCAGTTTTTTCAACGTCCCTTTCCTGGAGCGGCACCCGAAGGGAAGCATGCTCAGCGGCATCGCGGCCACCCGGGCAGTGATCATCGGGCTGAGCGCAGCCCTCGCCGGGGCGGGCGCCCCGCTCGCGCCGCTGCTCGTGCTTGTGGCACTCGACGCCCTTGTCTCGGCCCCCTACCGCTCGGCCCAGTCGGCCGTGCTGCCCGTGCTGGCCCGCACGCCACGCGAGCTCGCCGCCGCCGCGGCGGGAATGAGCACCGTCAAGACCTTGAGCCAGGCGCTCGGAGCCATCGCAGGCGGGTTCTTGCTGGTCGTCACGACGCCCATGGTCGTCTTCTCCGGAGCCGCCGGCCTCATGCTGCTCGCCGCCGCTACAACCGTGCAGTTCAAGAGCACCCCCATCCGCGTCTCGGGGAGCGGATCTTCCGAAGGGCTACGTGGACTCGTCAAAGACTCGGTAGGCGTTGTCCATCATCCCTATGTCGGCGGGCTCCTCGTCGTCAGCGGCCTGCGGACCTTCGTGCGGGGAATGTGGATCGCCATCGCTGTGATCGCCTCGCTTCGTCTTCTGCACGCAGGCAGTGCCGGGGTGGGCCTGTTGATGCTCGCCGCAGGAGTCGGGGCACTCGCCGCCGTGCCGCTCTCGGCAGCCCTCATTGGGCGAAAGAAGCTCGGCACGCCCACGATCGCCGCCTTCGTCGCCTGCGGCATTCCCCTCGTGATCATCGCCGGCGTCCCCCTATTCGATGTGGCGCTGTTCTTTGTCGCCACCTGGGGGGTGGGCATGGCCGTCGCCGACGTGGCGACCTTCTCCCTGCTCTACCGGCTACTTGACAGCCCGCTCGTGCCCCGCGTCACGGGAGCCATCGAGTCGGTGAAGCTGGCGCTCGAAGGCCTCGGCGCCCTGGTCGGTCCTGTGCTTGTCTCGACGATAGGTATCCGTTGGGCCCTGGTCCTGGCCGGGGTGCCACTTCCGGCCGTCGTCGTCGTCGGGCGCAAACTCCTGCACCGCCTGGACACGACAGCAGGCGCGCGCGCCGACGTGCTCTCCGTGCTCCACGGCGTGCCCTTCCTGGAAACTCTCGACATGGCCGCGCTCGAGTCCCTGGCCGGCCGCGTCACCCGCCTGAGCGTGCCGGCTGGCACAGCGGTCGTGCGCCAGGGCGATCCCGGGGACAGCTTTTATGTCGTCAGCAGCGGATCGGCCGAGGTCCTCGTCGACGGTTTCTCGGTCGGCGTGGTCGGGCCCGGCGACTACTTCGGCGAGAGGGCCTTGCTGCGCAACGTGCCCCGTATGGCGTCTGTCGAAGCTCGCGAGCCGATGAACCTGCTCGTCTTGCCGCAGGTCGACTTTGTTACCGCCTTGACAGGACAGGTCGGAGCCGGGTCGACGCCTGCCGATGCGCGTCCGTATCCCGACACACCCAGCTTGACGAGACGTCAGCGAGTCGACGTCCTCTCGCGCGTGAGCCTCCTCTCGCATCTCGACGCCAGCTCCCTTCGCCAGCTAGCAGCTAAGAGCGATGTTGAGCGCTGGGCCAAGGGAGCTCCGATCATCCGCCAGGGCGAGCAAGGCGACCGCTTCTTCGTGATGCTCGACGGTCGGGCCGTCGTCTCAACTGGCTCCGAGGCCATCACCGAGCTACATCCGGGTGACCAGTTCGGCGAGATCGCCCTGCTGCACGGCGTCCCCCGCCGCGCGGATGTGACTGCGGCGAGCCCGGCCGTAACTTTGAGCCTGCCCCGCGATGCCTTCGTGGCTGCCGTACGCTCCCGCGTGCTCTCCGGCTGAGGCCGGGCGGCTCGTCGGCACGTTGGCGACGCAGGTGGCCTCGAACAGGGCGGTAACGTCCCTAGGTCGTCGCCTGAAAGAAACGAGGTAACAGCTCCGTGGCGGTCGTTGCAGTGGGGATCAACGAACGGGACATGCCTCTTGACGTCTTCGAACAGGGCGCGATAGCTGAGCGCGACCTGGCGAAGGCGGTCCAGGTGCTGCGCGACAGCCAGCATGTCTCCGAGGTGGTGGTCCTTTCGACGTGCCTTCGCACCGAGGTCTATGCCGTCATCGAGCGCTTCCACGACGGCCTTGCCGACATCGAGGCCTTCTTCGGCTCGCGCTCGGACGCGGCACATGCCAGTCCCGAGACGCTCTCGGAGCACCTTTCCTGCTGGATCGACGAAGCTGCCGTCACCCACCTTTTCGAGGTGGCGGCCGGAATCGACTCACCCCTTTTAGGTGAGGGGGAAATACTCCGCCAGGTACGCCGGGCCGCAGAGCTCGCCCGCCAGGAGCACAGCTCCGGCCCGGTGCTCGGGGCCCTGTTCCGCCATGCTGTCGAAGCCGGAAAGCGCGTCCGCGCCGAGACCCGCATAGCTCAAGGCCCCACTTCGCTCTCCCATGCCGCAGTCGCCCTCGCCGCCGGTCGGCTAGAAGGAGGCCTGCAGGGCCGCTCGGTGCTGATCGTCGGCGCGGGTGAGATGGGGGCGGGATTCTCCAAGGCGCTCGCCCAAGCAGAGGGACCGGCCCGCGTCGTGGTCGCCAACCGCTCCCCCAGGCGAGCCGCCATCGTCGGCCAATCGGCGACGGCGGTCGTGAGCCTGTCGCGGCTCGACGCCGAGCTGGAGCGCGCTGACCTGGTGCTCACCTCGACGGCAGCTCCGGAGGTCCTGCTCAACCTGGAGCGCGTTCAGCACGCCATGACCTTGCGCCCCGAACGTGCCCTTTTGATCGTCGACGTCGCCGTCCCCCGTGACGTCGACCCGGCCGTGGCCGGGCTCGGCGGGGTGAGTCTGCTCGACGTCGAGGACGTGCGCCGCTTTGCAGAGACGCACATGGCCACGCGTCGCGGCGAGATCCCAGTCGTAAGGGCCCTCTTGGGCGAAGAGCTCGAGCGCTACCGGATCTCCTCCGCGGCGCGCTCGGCCGCCCCGGTCGTGGCCGCCCTCCGGGCACGCGCCGAGGCCATCCGGCGCGCCGAGCTCGAGCGCCAGCAGCCCAAGCTCGATGCCCTCGGGCCCGAGGCGGCTGACATGATTGAGGCGATCACCAAGCGCACTGTGGCAAAGCTCCTTCACGAGCCCACCGTACGGGTGAAGCAAGCTGCGGGGTCGCCTCGCGGAGAGCGGCTCTCTGAGGCGCTGCGCAACCTTTTCGATCTCTAGCCTGCGAAAAGACGCCGCCGGGCCGCCTAAGTAGGCTTCGCCGGATGAGCCACCCCACCGCCGGTCCCCGCAGCCTCGAGCTGTACGCCCAAGCCTGCAAGGTGATCCCTGGAGGGGTCGACTCGCCCGTGAGGGCGTTCGGCTCGGTCGGCGGCTCGCCCTACTTCGTTTCCCGCGCCGAGGGGGCTTTCGTCGAGGACGTCGACGGCAGGAGGATGCTCGACTACGTCCAGTCCTGGGGGGCATCCATCCTCGGACATGCCCATCCAGACGTTCTGGACTCGATAGCAAAGGCTGCGGCTCGTGGCACAACCTACGGGGCTCCGACCGAGGGTGAGGTCCGTCTCGCCGAGGTGATCACGATGGCCGTGCCCGGGTGCGAACAGGTGCGCCTTGTCTCTTCAGGGACAGAGGCGACCATGACCGCTGTCCGCCTGGCCCGGGGTGCCACTGGGCGCGATCGGATCATCAAGTTCGCCGGCTGCTACCACGGCCACAGTGATGCCCTCCTTGCCGGCGGCGGCAGCGGCGTCGCCACACTCGGACTGCCCGACTCGGCCGGGGTGCCGGCCGGCGCTGTGGCCGCCACCGTCGTGGCCCCATACAACAAGGTCCCGGAAATCGACGAGTCGGTGGCTTGCGTGATCGTCGAGCCGGTGGCGGCGAACATGGGTCTTGTCCCTCCAGTCGAGGGCTTCCTCGCCGGCCTCCGTTCCTCCTGCGACCGCGCCGGGGCACTGCTCATCTTCGACGAAGTGATCACCGGATTTCGGGTCGGACGGGCCGGGGCGACGGGGCTTTTCGGCGTGCAACCAGATCTGTGGTGCTTCGGCAAGGTGATCGGGGGCGGCCTCCCCCTGGCTGCGCTAGGCGGCAGGTCCGAGCTCATGTCCAAGCTCGCTCCGCTCGGCCCCGTGTACCAGGCAGGCACCTTGTCGGGCAACCCGCTCGCCACAGCGGCCGGGCTCAAGGTGCTCGAGCACCTGGACGAGGAGGCTTACTCGCGGCTCGAGTCGAACGTCGCCCGGCTGGCTGCCGGGCTGGCCGACGCCATCGCCGCAAGCGGGCTTCAGGTGCAAGTCCCAGTGTTCGGCACACTTTTCTCTATCTTCTTCTCTGATGAGCCCGTACGGGACTACCAAGGTGCTGTCCGGGCGGCGGCCTCCGGTCTTTACGCGCCTTTCTTCCGGGCCATGCTCTCGCGAGGCGTGGCACTAGCACCGAGCCCGTATGAGATCGCCTTCACCTCTCTGGCACACTCGGACAGAGACATCGACTACACCCTCGAGGCCGCGGCCGGCGCCGCGAAAGAAGCCCTCGTCTGGCGCCAGGAAAGTTGAGCAAGTCCGCGAGACCTTGCACTGGCTCCTCGATACGACTCCACTGGATTGTGGGCCGGATTCTCGGTTCTCATCCCGCCCCGGCCTCCCGCGGCGAGTGACTTCGAAAAGCGCGGGCTGGTGGCGCCGTGGGCGGTGAACAGGTCCTTGGCGTCGTTACGCTTTGCCCGTCGACCTTGACGCAGCGGGAGGACAACCATGGACGATGCGACTCCGATCTCCTACTTGGCACTCGAGATCGGCACGGCTGTTAAGAGCTCCTCCGGGCACATCTTCGGCAAGGTCGCGCACGTGCTGCAGATCCCGGAGGAGGACCTCTTCGACGGAATCGTCGTCAGCACCGAGAACGGCCTTCGCTTTGTCGACCGGGACCAGATTGTGGAGATGACCAAGAGCGCCGTCGTCTGCTCGCTGAGCGACGCCCAGGCTGCCGCGCTGCCGGCGCCACATGGGACTGCGAGTTTCCACGCCGATATGACCCAGGACATCGGCCCAGCCCTGACGGCTCGATTCGGGCGCCTCTTCGGTCGGGAGCGGTGGGTCAGGGACAAGTAAAGCCTGTTTCGCCTGTGCCGCCAACAGCGCCGGAGGCGCTTAGGCTAAGGCAGTTCACTCAAGATCGGAGCCGCGCGATCAGCTCGATCTCGACGGCGATGTGGAAAGGCAGCTCGGCGAGCCCAACAGCTGAGCGCGCGTGACGGCCGGACTCACCGAAGACCTCGATCAAGAGATCCGAACAGCCGTCAATGACGGCCGGGGTCTGGTCAAAGCCGGGCGCCACGTTCACCATTCCGAACACCTTCACGATCCGCTCGATCCGTTCGAGGCCGCCCAGCTCTGCATCAAGGCTCGCAAGAATTGACAACCCTGTCATTCGTGCCGCGAGACGACCCTGCTCGAGCGTGAGATCGCCACCGACCTTGCCCCGCATCGTCTCGCTACCGGCGATCGGCCCGTGGCCGCCCACGTACACAAGCCCTGCGTCGATAACGCATGGGACGTAGTTGCCGGCGGGCGGAGACGGCGGCGGTAACTCGATCCCGAGCGCAACAAGCCGGTCCGCTATCGCCATGCTCGGAGTGTACGGGCGAAAGGTCTCCCAACGACAACTAGCCCAGGAAGGAAGGCATTGACTTTAGGCGAGCTCGAGGCGGCCTCTGCTCCAGCCTTGGAAGCTCCAATTAGAAGTGACCACTAGCCTTCTCGTTCGTGCATGTCTCTTGATCCCGAGTTCGGTTCTCGGTCAGTGACGCACTTGCAACGTCGTTCAGGGGGGTAGCCAGGTCGTGGCGTCGAAGAACTATGCCGATCTCGTCGGACGTCAGCTGGCTGATGTCGCCGACGGGCTGTTCTCGGCCGTCCGCCGACTGGGGTGGTCTGCGGACCGTCTCGCGGCCGACCGGGAGCGCCGACGCCCTGCAGGTTTCGAGCGAGACGCTCGAGGGACGCTGGCAGACGTGCTCGGAATCCGAATGTTGGGTAGGTGCCCCCTAGGCGGCCGGCATGATCATGCTGGTGGGCATGACTTCCTCGACACTAGGGAGCGTCTTGATGTCGGATGCGACCGGAGTCCAAGACAAAGCGTTTCTTCAATCGGCAGATTTGCTGGCCTAGCAAATTAGAAGTCTGAGTAAATCTTTTCTGTTGTACGCTATTTGCCATGGCGGGAAATCTCGTAACAGAGGAAACAGAGCTACTGGAGCGGGCAACTGACTGGCTGCGGGCGGTTCTGCCTGCGACGTGGAAGGTCGAGATTGCCGACCAGGTCTTAGCCACGCCCCGCGGGACGGTTCAGATTGACGGCGTGATCAATATCACGACTCCGCAAGGGTTGGGCAGTTTCCTGGTGGAGACGAAGCACAACCTCACGCCCAAGGCTGCGGAACAGATGTTCTCCGGCATGGCTCGGCGGTATCGCCAACTCAATCCGTACACCTCCGCCACACTGGTCGTCGCGCCTTGGCTGAGCTCGCGGACGCGGGAGGTCCTTTCAGCGGAAGGAATCAACTACCTCGATCTCACTGGCAACGCGCGGATTGAGGTCGCAAGCCCTGGTCTGTTCCTGAGCTACCAAGGAGCCGATCGAAACCCCCAACCCGCTCCGCGGGGTAACGCCCGTGTCCGCGGTCCGAAGGCCAGCCGTCTCGTACGCTTCCTCTGCGACGTCACGCCTCCGTACAGCGTGAGCGAAATCGCGCTCGCAACCCGACTGACACCCGGATACGTCTCCCGCCTCTTGGAAGCACTCGACGGTGAGGCGCTGATCGATCGGACCAGGCGGGGGCAAGTCGCCTCCACGGATGTACCGGGGCTTCTGCGCTACTGGACTGAGAGCTACGACGTCTTCAAGACGAACCGCTCCCAGACGTTCGTAGCACGGCAAGGCCCAGCCAAACTCATGCAGCGGTTCACGAATGACGGCGACATCGCGGTCACGGGGTCTTTCGCCGCCGTGCACCTAGCCCCGGTTGCCGCACCCGCACTACTCGTGGCCTACGCCGCGATACGGAAACAACTGTTACTGCCTTCGACCTGCTCCCCACGGATCGCGGCGCGAACGTTGTCCTGCTTAGACCCTTCGACGAGGTCGTCTGGGAGCGGACGATGACGGCCGACGGAATCTGTTACGCATCGCCTTCGCAGGTGGCGGCTGACTGCCTCACTGGGAACGGCCGCATGCCGTCCGAGGGGGAAGCGTTGGTGACCTGGATGATGGAGAACCAAGCGGACTGGCGGACGCCTTCTGTGAAGGACGTGACACCAGCGGAAGAAGTTCGTGATGAATCCTGAACCGCTCGATCCCCGTTATGTGCAAGCCCGCCGAGTGCTGCTCGACGCACTGTTCGCCCTTGCGCCGTATGGTGCGGCGATCATCGTTGCCGGAGCGCAAGCGATCTGCCTGCACACGGGTGATGCGGACCTCGCGATCGCGCCGTTCACGATTGACAGCGACTTCGCCATCAACCCGTCTCTTCTGGATGACGATCCGCTACTCGAAGCTGCGATGCGTGATGCGGGGTTTGAGCTTTCACCGCGGCCAGAGGGCCACGTCGAGCCGGGTATCTGGGTGACACCAGCACTGGTCGGGGACCACCACGAATTGATCCCCGTTGACCTCATCGTTCCGCAGGGCGCCACGCCGCGCGCCTGATTCTCGGACTGGAAGCGGCGCTCATCGATCACTCGCCGATGGAAATCGGGTCGCTCGACGCCGCGGACACGCGTTCGATGACTGCAGAAGTTGCCGGACCCGCAGCACTACTTGTTGCCAAGGCACACAAGCTCCACGACCGTGTCGAAGACGACCGGTCGCACCGCATCAAGGACAAGGACGCATCTGACATCGTCCGCTTGATGCAGACAACGTCGCCTGCCATGCTCGCAGTTGTCTTCGAGAAGCTCCTCAGCGACCCGGTAGCGAAAACGCCCACTCGTGACGGCCTCGGCTACCTGCGTCAGTTGTTCGGACGGCGAGGGCGTCCACACGTAACCATGGCCATTGACGCACTCACTATCGCAATGGATCCTGACGAAGTGGAGGTCATCTGCACCTCCTACATGGCGCAGTTGGACGGCGCGCTCGCTGGGCCGCCAGGCGCGTAGCGATACTGCGTCGCCTGAAAGCTCGAGCCGGCGCGGCTTAGTGCTCCGAAAAGCCTCGGTCTTGTCACCGCCCCATTGGAATCGAAGTGCCCTACTCCGAGGTCGACTGTGCCAACGCGAGCACAAGCCGAATGTTGGGTGAACGTTGGGTGGCGCACTCAACAAGTCCACTGCCACAAGTCAGAAATGGCTTTTGAACTGCGCCTTTAGTGGGCCGCCCGGGGCTCGAACCCGGCACCTTGGGATTAAAAGTCCCCTGCTCTACCCGATGAGCTAGCGGCCCTTCTTTGAGATTCTCGCACCCATCTAAATCGTTCTCGCAATGGCGGCGACAATCCTTGCATGCCAGCCACCGCAGCGTCCCTAGCGTTTGTCGGTAATCCGGTGCTGGCGATCAGGGGGGATCTGTCGGAACATTACAGAAGTGTTTGTAATGTTTTCGTAGCAAAGTGTGACAAGTAACACATTTCATGGCACAATGTAACAGAAGCGTGTCAAAATCATTACGGGCACTAGGCCTGAAAGGAGGCCAGAATGCGACATCGTCGGGTACGGCTCGCTCTGGCCTCCGCGGCTCTTTCCGCCGCTGTGCTAGCTGCCGCAGGTGGACCTGCCGCAGCAGTGTCGGCACCAAAGGTGGCCACCTTGTACGTGGCACCACCCGTGGGTCGGTCCAGACTTTCTCCTGTCTGCCAGAAGGCCAGCTATAGCGACATCAATGACGCGCTGAGCGAGGCTATCGCCGGTGACGAAATTGTCGTTTGCCCCGGCACCTACAGCGGGTCGGTATCGATCACGACGAACTCGACGACCCAGCCGGTGATCACCACCGGAGTCGAGGTGAACAAGTCGGTCGATCTGGTTGGCCTACGCGGCGCCACTATCGACGCCGTCGGCCTTGACAATGGTGTGACCTTCTATGACGCCAGATCCGCCAAGCTACGCGGGTTCACGATCGCGGGAGCCCTCGGCGAGGGTGTTTATGCCGTCGTGTCGACAAAGATTTCCATCGCCGACAACGTCGTTCGGGACAACGACGCCGGCACCGCGTTCAGCGGCTACGCAGAGTGCAAGACCTCGGCCGGGCTTCAAGGCTCCTGCGGCTACGGCATCCACCTCCTCTCGGTCACAGACTCGACCGTGCTCGACAACACCGTGCAACTGAACTCCGGCGGGATCCTCTTGACAGACGAGTGGGGCCCGACCCACGCCAACACAGTTCGCGGCAACGTGGTCAAGGACAACAAGACCTACTCCGGCATAGAACTTGCCGGGAACAGCAGTGCTGCCCTCGGCTCCCTCGGGGTGCCTACGCCGAAGCTGGGCGGCGTCTACGGCAACACAATCAGTCACAACATCGTGATCTCCAACGGCACCGGTGGCCAGGGCGGGGGGATTCTGCTCACGGCGAGCGTCAATGACGGGGCCGCCTACTCCAATCTCATCTTCGGCAACGAGATTGACAGCAACGGTCTCGGCGGCATCACGATCCACAAGCACTTCGCTCTCTCCAACCTCGATGGCAACACGATCGCCGACAATTTCATCGGCTCCAACAACGTCGCTGGAGAGGCGGCGGATTCATCCACCACGGGCATCTTCGTAGGGCGCGACTTCGCCTCTTTCCCGCCAGTCGCGGTCACCATCTACGACAACACGATCTCGTTCGACCACTACGGGATCTTCGATAACGCCGGCGGATCGAGACTGACCCGGTTCGGCAACCACTTCGTCCACGTCGCCGTGGACATTAGGGCCTGATTCACAGACTGCCGGCGTCGTCAGCTCGGCCTGTGGTCTGTGCCAATCTGGGCGCACACGACGGCGCCCCCTAAAACTGGCTCAGCGCTGTCTCTCAGGCAAGCGAACTCAGGCCCAACCCTCCTCCTCGGCGTCGAACAAAAAGCTCGGCCGCCTGGTGGCCCGCATCGTCTCTTCGATCCCAGGCTCCTCGGCATCAAAAAGACCAGCGGTGCCATGAGATCCGGGAGAAGTCGCACCCGCCGCGCCGTCGTCTGGCGCCGCGGCTAGGTCACCGACGATGGTGACATCTTCGCGGCCCATCTCTGCCAAGAGGTCGGAATCGGGCGAAACGCTATGCCGCCCAGGCCTTGTGCCCGCTTCCTCCTCGGCCCCGAGCAATGGCTCGGCTGCTCGAGGCGAGGCTGCGGCCACGCCTGGTGTGGGACGCCCGAGGGGGCTGCGTGCCATCTCTTCGACGACGGCCTGGACCGTGGTCTGTAGTCGGGCAAGCTCCGCGATGGCGCCTTGACGCTGGTCGTACAGGTATGTGATCTGCGAGACAGCCCGCTCTCGGTCCTGCTCGATGCGCTGCAAGTAGGCGTGGCGGCGGCGCTCGGTCTCGTCGCGGATCGAGAGCGCCCGCCTCGTGGCCTGATCGACGATCTCGGCAGCTTCGCGGCTCGCTACGTCGCGCAGCTCGCTCACTTCTGCTGCAGCGACCTCGCGTAGATCCTTGACCTCGGACGAGGCCGACTCCCGTAGCTCGTTGACCTCGCGCTCGGCCTCCTGGCGGAGGGTATAGGCACCCTCCCAGGCTTCTTGGAGGATGCGCTGGACGCGCTCGCCCAGGGTGTCGAGAGCCGGTGGCTGCGCAGTGCGCGTCTCACTTTCGTAGACGGCGACACGGCGGTGCAGCTCACGCAGCTGACCGACGGCCGCGGCGAGCCGGCGTTCAGATTCAGAAGCGCGGTGCAGGGCATCATCGAGGCGTCGCTGTTGGTCCGCAACGTACCGGTCGACCTGTTCGGGGTCGTAGCCTCGCCTGTAGACGTTGAAGATCGGGGTGGCGACCTCTTGCTCTGCGACTGCCTCGTTATCGTCCATTTTCCCTCCAAGTTCCCCTCCGCGGATGCTACTTAGCGGTCACCTGAAAAGCGGGGATCCCCCGCCAAAAACAAGGCTCAGAGGGCTATGCCGCTCGCGATTGCTCGACGCCGCCTTACATTCGGTGCAAACTGAGGCCGGCCATCCGGCGAGGGCGGCCATGGGACGACAAGGAGGATTTCGATGAAGGCCGACGTGAAGGGGTCCATTCTCCCGGTGCTGGAGCTGATCCTCGATCCTGGTGAAGCCGTCGTCTCGACCCATGGCGATCTCGCCTGGATGACGACGAACATCCAGCTCAGCCAGTCCACGAACACCGGTGGAGCAGGGGGTTTCATGGCAGGTCTGAAACGGGTGGCCGGCGGGGCGGGCATCTTCCTCACTCGCTACGAGGCCTCCGGTGCCCCGGGCATGCTCGTGCTGGCGGCAAAGCTCCCCGGCCGCATATTCCCAGTCGAGATTGCCCCGGGATCTGAGTACATCGTCCACCGCCACGGGTGGCTGTGCGGCACACCGGGCATCTCGCCGACGGTCGCGTTGCAACAGAGCTTTGGTGGCGCCATCTTCGGCGGCGAGGGCTTTATCCTCCAGCGCCTGGAAGGCGAAGGCACCGCTTGGATCGAGCTTTCTGGGGAGGTCTCGACCTACGAACTGGCGGCCGGCCAAAGCCTCTGCGTCCATCCCGGACACGTGGGTGCCTTCCACGCCACGGTCAGCTTCCAGACGACGCGCATGCAAGGCATCGCCAACTACATGTTCGGCGAGGACGGCCACCACGTCGTAGTCCTCACCGGTCCCGGAACCGTCTGGCTGCAGAGCATGCCGCTTCCCAACCTGGCCCACGCCCTCAGCCCCTACCTCGGCGAGAAGCACGACAGCAGCTCAGTGGCTGCAGGCATGGGGGGCGGCGTCCTCGGAGGAATGCTTGGCCGCAAGTTCTGATTCCGCTCCCATGCCACTGACCGATAGCCCACCAGCGGACCTCGTTGCCGCCCCCGTCCTCGAACGGGTGCTGCACGAAGCTCTCCGCGAAGGCGGAGACTTCGCCGAGGTCTTCGTCGAGGACCGTTCGAACTGCTCGATCCTCCTTGATGACCGAAAGGTCGAAGAGCTCTCGAGCGGGCGCGACCGGGGAGCGGGGATAAGGGTGATCGTCGGCGAAACGACCGGTTTCGCTCACACCGCCGACATCTCCGAAGCGGGCTTGATGAGCGCGGCCGAGGCGGCCGCGGCTGTCGCCCGCGAGGGCGGTGGCGGAGTCCGTGAAGTGGCTCTCGCAAGAAGGTCGGTGCAGCACCAGCAGGTGGCAGTGCTCCCCGGGAGCGTCGCGAAGTCAGACAAGGTTGATCTCCTGCTTCGTGCTGATGACGCCGCCCGGTCGGCTGGGCGGGCCATCGTCCAAGTGAGCGCCGGCTACGGAGACGGCCGGCGCCGCATTCTCGTGGCCAACTCCGACGGGTTGCTCACTGACGACGACCGCGTCCGGACCCGCTTTTTCGTCACTTGCGTCGCCTCCGGCGACAGCGGCATGCAGACGGGCTCCGAAAGCCTGGCCTTCACCCTCGGCTATGAGATGTTTGCTGACCACCCAGTCGAAGAGGCGGCCGCCAAGGCCGCCAGGCGGGCCATAACCAAGCTCGACGCACGCCCGGCTCCGTCGGGGGTTGTGCCCGTCGTTCTAAAGCGCGGCAGCGGTGGCTTCTTGTTCCACGAGGCCTGCGGACACGGCCTCGAAGCCGACCACATCTTGAAAGACAGCTCGGTCTACACGGGCCGTGTCGGCGAACTTGTTGCGAGCCCAGGGGTGACCCTTGTCGACGACGGCACCTTCGGCCCGAACTGGGGCACCTTGGCTATAGACGACGAAGGGCGCCCGACGCAGCGCAACGTACTCATCCAAGACGGCGTCCTCACCGACTACATGTGGGACTTCCTCCGGGCCCGCAAGACTGGCAGGGCCTCATCAGGCAATGGGCGCCGCCAGAGCTACGAGGACCTTCCCATGGTGCGGATGACAAATACCTACCTGATCGCAGGCAAAGAGGACCCAGATGAAATCGTGGCCCAGACTCCGAAGGGGATCTACGTGGCCCAGCTCGGGGGCGGTCAGGTCAACACGGCGACAGGAGACTTCGTGTTCGGGATGACCGAGGCCTACCTGATCGAGGATGGCCGCGTGACCGAGCCATTGCGAAACGCCAACCTGATCGGCAACGGGCCTGACGTGCTGTCGAAGATCGACGCCATCGGCAACGACTTCGAGATGTCCCCAGGCACCTGCGGCAAGGACGGTCAGAACGTCGCCGTCGGCTGCGGTCAGCCGACGCTTCGCGTGACGGGTGTCACCGTAGGCGGTACCGCAGGTGCCTGATCTGCTCGGCTTGGCCAGACGAGTCCTCGATAAAGCAGGTGCGGACGAGGATGTCGAGGTATATGTCGCTCACGGCAGGGAGACCTCGATAAGGGTCTTCGAGGGAGAGATCGAAGAGCTCACCGCGGCGGAGTCTGCCGGCGTGGGCGTCCGAGTGATCTCCGAGGGGAGGCAGGGCTTCTCCTATGTCGGGGCCCTCGACGAGTCGGCGGCGGCCGACGCCCTCCTCGAGGCACGCGACAACGCCAAGTTCGCGACGGTCGACGAGCACGCCGGACTCGCCTCTCCCGACGGCGTCGCCGCCCCTGTGCTCGATCTCTGGCGGGAGGAGCTCGTCTCGTTCCCGACAGACAAGAAGGTCGCCCTCGCCGTCGAGCTCGAGCGCCAGGTCCGCGCAGGCGACACCCGCATCCGCCAAGTGGTCTCGTCCGACTATGTCGACGGCCTCGGCGAGACGGCCATCGCCACCTCACGAGGGATCGCCGTCTCGAGCCGCCAGACAGGTTGCTACCTATTCGTCCACGCCGTCGCGGGGGACGGCGATGACACCCAGACGGGATTCGGCTTCTCGGTGGGCCGCGCCCCAGGAGAGCTCGATGTTGGCCTCGCCGCCAGTGATGCCGTCGACCGGGCGACGCGCCTTTTGGGAGCAAAGAAAGCCAAGAGCGCGAAGCTGACAGCGGTCTTGGACCGCCGGGTGACGGCTACCTTGCTCGGGATCCTCTCGGGAACGCTGTCGGGCGAGGAGGTCGTCAAGGGACGCTCGCTTTTTGCGGGTCGCATTGGTGAGCAGGTAGGCGTCGGCGAGCTGACCCTTGTCGATGACCCCACGAACCCCCTCGCCTACGGCGCGTCCGAGTTCGATGCCGAGGGCCTTGCCTGCCGCCGCAACGCGCTCATCTCGAAGGGCGAGCTGAGCGGATTCCTCTACAACACCTACGCGGCCAACCTCGCAGGCACGTCCTCGACTGGCTCGGCGGTGCGAGGGGGGTTCCGGACGACCCCGGGCGTTGGGGCGCAGGCCCTCTATCTCGAACCCGGAACCCGAGACCAGTCCGAGATCATCTCTCTCGTCGGAGACGGATTTCTCGTCCAGTCGATCACGGGCGTCCACTCAGGTGTCAACCCTGTGAGCGGGGACTTCTCAGTTGGGGCAGAGGGCCTCATGATCCGCGGCGGCGAGCTCGCCGAGCCTGTCCGCGAGGTCACTATCGCCTCCACCATCCAGCGCATGCTGCAGCACGTCGTTGCCATCGGCTCTGACATCGAGTGGCTGCCCGGTGCCGCCACGGGAGTGACTCTCGCCATCGACGAGATCTCTCTCAGCGGGTCCTGACCGAGCCGAAGGCGGCGGCTAGGACGCTGCTGCGGCCTTCGAGGCCTTGCTTTCGCCTTTGGCCGGCGACGAAGGTGCTGCGGCCGGCGCGGTCGCCTTTTCGGCCGATCCGCCATCGGCGCTCGCCCTGACCGACTCGCCAGCTGACGGCGTGGCTGCAGGTTCAGAGCTTGTGGCCGAGCCCGTGGCGGCGGGCTTCACGCTCGAGTGACCCTGGCGGCTGTCGTTTCGATAAAAGCCGCTCCCCTTGAAGACGATCCCGATGCTGCCGAAGACCTTTCTCAGGTCCCCCCCGCAGTTGGGGCACTCGGTCAGGGCCTCGTCCTTGAAAGACTGCACGACTTCGAGATGTTCCCCGCATGACTTGCACGAATACTCGTAGGTCGGCATGAGTCCCTTCTGCCCTTCGAGTCCACCAGCCTCACCATCCCGCCGACGGTCTGGCGTTGGCACTCTCGCTTTACGAGTGCCAAGTATATCGTGGCAGGCGAGCGGAGTACCACGGAGGGGAGAACCATGGCAAAGCGGGACGACGAGATGGCCCCTCTAGAAGACGTGCAACGCGAGGTACTCCGCTCGTGCTCGCCGCTTCCGCCTGTCAAGGTCCAGCTCAGCGACTCGCTCGGCCTCGTCCTCGCCGCCGACGTACGGGCGCCGCGCGACCTCCCCCCGTTTGATAACACCGCCATGGACGGCTACGCCGTGCGCTCGGTCGACACTTCAGCTGCGCCAGTCGAGCTGGCCGTGATCGGCGCGCTCGCCGCCGGCGCCGCACCGGCCCTCAGTCTCGAGCCCGGCACGGCGATCCAGATCATGACAGGCGCGCCCATCCCACCCGGTGCCGACGGCATCGCGATTGTCGAGCGAACCGAGCCCGGCTCCAAGCAAGGAACTGTCCGCGTCCTGGACCGGGTAAGCCCGGGCGAGTACATCCGCCGCGCAGGTTCTGACCTGCGCCTAGGTGACTTGGCTGCTGGCGAGGGAACCGTCATCGGCCCGGCGCACGTCTCATTGCTTGCGAGTGTCGACGCCCAAACCGTGACCGTCCACCCAAGGCCGAGGGTCGGCGTCGTCTCGACCGGCGATGAGCTCGCGGACGTCTCTTCGCCTCTCGGGCCTGGCCAGATCCGCGACTCGAACCGCCAGGGGCTGCTGGCAGCACTCCAACGTGACGGGTTCGTGGGCGTCGACCTCGGTGTTCGTCGCGACGAGGAGGCTGCGATCTCTGCTGTGCTCAGACAAGGCGTGAGGAGCTGCGACGCCGTCCTCACCTCGGGAGGGGTGAGCATGGGTGAGTTCGACTTCGTCAAGGTTGCCCTCGAGGCGCTCGTAGGCGAGCAAGGCGGTCAGGTTCACCAGTTCAAGGTGGCGGTCAGGCCCGCCAAACCTCTGTCCTTCGCCGCCGTGTCGCAGGAGGGACGCAACGTCCCCATCTTCGGCCTGCCCGGCAATCCGGTCTCGTCGATGGTCAGCTACCAGGTCGTCGCTTTGCCGGCACTTCGTAGACTTGCCGGACACCGCTCGCCTCTCCCCCATCGCCTGCCAGCGGTCGCCGCCGACGATTTCGAACGACGCCCTGACGGCAAACTGCACCTTGTTCGCGTCATTGCAGCTATGGGCCCCGACGGCCGCCTTGTCGTTCGCTCTGCGGGTGCCCAGGGGTCACACCAGCTCGCCGCCCTGGCCGCCGCCAACGCTTTGGCGCTTGTGCCAGACGGCGACGGCGTCCGCACTGGCGAGGAGCTCACGATCCTGCTTACCGGGGATCTGGAGTGAGCTCCGGCACTTGAGGGAGCGATAACACCGGGTTCGGTGAGGTACTCCGGCTACGCGCTACTGCCCCTCTTCGGGCGCGCTCGGTATTTAGCTAATACACTTTTCGCCAATGCCGAACCGCGGACTGACCCACCTAGACCCGCTGGGCCGGGCGCGAATGGTCGATGTCACTCCGAAGGAGGCGACGCACCGCCGGGCACTTGCCAGATGCAAGGTCCGAATGCTCCCTGAGACGACCGAAAAGATCGCCAGCAACGCGATCAACAAGGGTGATGTTCTGGGAGCGGCGCGGATTGCCGGCATTCAAGCAGCCAAGCGCACGCCCGACCTGATACCGCTCTGTCATCCCCTGCTCGTCGGCTCGGTCTATGTGAACTTCACCTTCGGCGACGACTTCGTCGAGGTCGAGACACAGGTCGAGGCGGTCGACCGAACAGGCGTCGAGATGGAGGCGATGACAGCTTGTGCGATCGCAGCGCTCACGATCTACGACATGTGCAAGTCTGCTGACCGCTCAATGGTGGTCGAGGAGCTCTGTCTTTGGGAAAAGACGGGCGGTCGTTCCGGAGTGTGGCGCCGCGCCAACGAGCCGTCGACAGGCAACATCCACCAGTCCGCCGAGACCGTTGACTAGGGTTTTCTGCAACGTAAGGGCGGCCTAGGAGCGTGGGCTTAGTGGTCATAGCTGTGCTGGCAATCATCTGGGTGGTCTGCTTGACACCGATGATGCTACGCAAGCTCTCCGAGCGCAGATTCTTGACCTCGGTCGATTCCTTCCACCGTCAACTTCGCGGCCTGCGGCGCGCATACCCACGACTTGCCGCAAGCGCCGCAGATCACGAGGCGATGCTCTACACCTCCGTGCCGCTGGACAATGGGACAGCGGCCTCTGCCCGGCCGCGAAGCTTCGTATCCGAGCGTCCCCTGCGACGTGCTCAGATGCAGGCGACTCGGCGACGTCGTGTTCTCCTGTCACTCGGCGGGACGATCATCGGCTGCCTGGTGCTGGGCATGATCCCCGCCCTAAGGATCCTGTGGGGACTTTCCCTGCTCGCCTTTGCTGCCGCGGCCGCGTACATCGCTCTGTTGATCTACATCCACAGACGTGCCGTGGAACGCCGTGTCAAGGTCGTCGACATTCGTGACCTACGCAGAGATGCCTCACCGGAGACCTCCGAAGCCTGGTCCCGTGCGGCGGCTCATCGCAGGTCATCGGAGGACATCGAGTGGGGCGACGACGACATGCTCGACGCCGCGGTCGACTACGACTACGACGAGATCATGGCAGGGGGTCGCTGAGTAGCCGCTCGCGATCGCTACCCGAGCCGAGCAGGCACGGCCCGTCGTGAGTGGTCGTCGACCGCCAGCTCGTGAGAGTCGGGCCTGCCTCCGCTAACCTAAGTCGTCGACCGGACAAGGTCACCACGACCCAAGGAGTTCTCCGATGGGTCGCAGGTCTCCCCGGGGGTGTAGCTCAGCTGGTAGAGCGCCACGTTCGCAACGTGGAAGTCGGCGGTTCGAGTCCGCTCACCTCCACCGGTATTTTCCCTGGTCAAAGGCCATCTTCGTCACCTGCTGGATCTGGCTGCTTTCCGTCCATCGCGCGTTCATCGCGCGAGCCGGGCATGAACCGGCCGCTAAGACGATCCGCTGCAGCCTGGTCAGCCTCAGGCACAGCCTGAGCGTAAAGAGCCAAGGTCAGTCGCGAATCGGAGTGGCCCATGCGAACCTGCGTTGTCTTCATATCTGTCCGATCCTCCACGAGCGCCGTCGCCATCGCGCGCCGAAGGTCGTGAAAGCCCAGATTCGGAAGACCTGCCGCCTCACGAGCGGGCGACCAAACGCGATTGCGCCAGTTTGCGTAACGGAGGGGTCCTCCTTCGGGCGAGACGAACACGAGCGCGTCGCTATCGGCCTCGGTCAAGCCCCTCCGGCGGAGGTGGTCCCCCAACAGTTCCCGCAATGGCGCTGGCAACGCAATGGTTCGGCGAGAGGCAGCCGACTTCGGTGCATCGAATACCGGGCGCCCCTGGGAATCTCGGGTGATGGTCTCGTTGACCGACACCGAACCGCTGCCTAAATCCATACGTCCGACACGCAGTCCGGCGACCTCCGAGAACCGCAGGCCCAGCACAGCCCCGAGGTAGACCATGGGCCGGTTGCTCTCGTCCATCGCCGCTACCAGACGAGCAAGATCCTCAGGAAGAGGCATGGATCGTTCGAGTGGCTGGACCCGAGGGAGCTTCACGTTCCGACACGGACTGCGTCCTATTCGGTCGGTCATTTCCGCGTACGCACAGAGCGACCTGAGAACGCCGTGCGCGCGCCTCACCGTCCTCGGGGCCAAACGTGCGGAAAGGTGATTGACCAACGACTGAACGTCGGTCTGCACGACCGAGTCGATTCGACGATCGCCAAGCGCAGGAAAGATATGGGTCCTGAGGTGATACTCATCAGTGGCCCGCGTATCGGCGCGCTTTGCCGGGTTGGAAGCCAGCCACTCAGCGCCCAACTCTCTCACCGTTACGTGGCCACGGCCTGGATCGAACATCACCCCGTGGAGCCGGTCAGCCTCGGTCGTGGCGGCATAGGCGTCCGCCTCCTTCTTGCTCGCAAACGTGCGAGTGACCACACGGCCACCGATCCGGGTGCGGACGTCGTAACGGGTACGAGAATCCGACAGCTCCCGCTTGAAGGCCAACGCAGCCTGACGCCCCTGGTCGGTGTTGCGGAAGGCCTTGGTGACACGACGGTCACCATCCCTGCCGCTGACTCGGTAGACAATCTGCGCCACGACCAAGACGCTACGCCGCGGGTGTAGACCTTCGACTCGGCGAGCACGGCGGCCCGGCCCAGCAACCGGTCGCTACTCCTGACCGATCGGCGGGAAGTTGACTGTCACCGTAACGCTGGTCCCGACCTGATCGAGAACGACGTGCCCTTTGCAAGGTTCGTGACGATCTCGGCGAGCTTGTCCAGGAGTCGTTTGATCCACTTGTCGAGCTCCTCGGTGACAGAGCCGATTGGGACCGCCAGACTGTCTGGCTGATCATGCTGGAGGCCAATAGAGCCTGGTTGATCGTTCCCGCTGCGGCCATCGCCTGGCCAAGCACGTCGTGCGCGCAACACCTTCAGCCTTCGCACTTGGCTGCATGTGAGGCGCTTCGTCAGCCTACGCCAGACTGTTTCGGATGCCCGGCGCTGGTTCTATTGATGCAGCGGAGCGCGATTGTCCAACGACGGCGTCGCCGATCAACCTGTTGACGAACAACGACAGCGAGCTCACCGGCACACGCCTGCACCGGCCAATGTTGACCGACTGGAGCTCACCACTGGCCATCAGCTCGTAGATCGTCGTTCGTCCGACCGACAGTCGGCGGGCGGCCTCTTCGGGCGTCACGAGCAACAGGTCGTCGGTGATGAAGGACTCGTTCATGAGGGCCTCCTCCCGGACGGTCACAGTGCTGGCCTGTCAGCGGTCACCAGAATGGCTGGGCCAGGGGTCATCTCGATAGCCACTGTGCGAGTCGCGAAGTACCTTCCCGCCGGGAGTCGGCTTGAAGAAGAGTCCCTGCGCGAGGGCGACGATTCGTGTGCGGCGCACGCGCGTCCGAGCATGCGGCCGGAGTCGAGGATGCGGATCGCCTGACGCCATCCCACACCTTCGCTCTGGCACACCCACTCGACGATGCCACCCCGCCTGGCCGCAGCCCAAGTATTGCCGGATGCCGTCGTCGAGATGCAGCCGCAAAGAGGGGGAGCGGTCGAAGTGGCCATGGGAGGCCAGCCGAACCACGTCGTCAAGGCTGTGGCGGGCGCGAGCGGGCTCGATGGTGGCGGGGTGCCGGGTCGTTCGCGGTGACACCGACGTCGGATGATCGTTATGGGTGGAGCGGAGTCGAATCATGGCGCAATGGTGCGCTGACCGACTCACAGCAACACTCACAGGACTACTCACAGCAGTGCTCACAGACGAGCTCGCGGCACGCCGCGGAAGGGTCTGCACGCTCCGGCAGCTCACAGCAACACTCACAGGACTACTCACAGCAACACTCACAGGCCCTGGTCACAGCCCTGTGAGTGGAAGGGCCCGGTCGGAGACGCGGCCATGATCGGGTTGTCAGCAGAGGCCGAGGATTGGGAAAGGGTACGTACGAGTGATCCTCCTGCTCTCCGGCTACGACAAGCGACTGCCCGAGCGCGTGGAGTCAGCAGCGGGAGATCGCCGACGCACTCCGGCACCTCACTCCGTGTCCGACGTGGTCCGAACCGGACGTCGTCAACGCGCCGCTTGTGAACGACATCAAGCGGCGCGGGTCCTCGTGCTGTAGCGACTACGCTCCGCCAACACGGAGCGATCGTGAGTGCCGAAACGCTCGAACGTCCGCACCCGGCGTCGTCGCCGGCACGGTTGGCACCCCGTGCTAAAGGTGTGTGCTGCCCGGACGCCCCTTGTCGTGACGCCGATGCAAGCCGTCAGCGCAGGTCCTAGACGTGCCTCGAGGTCGATCCTGACGCTCACCCCTTGATCGTGCCTCAGACGTGCCTCACACACAGGCAGACGCCGAGCAGACGAGGGGGTGCCGGGGCCCGATCAGAACCAGCGATCCGAGCCGTCGCGACGGCTCCTCGACTCGGCGTCGCTCAGGTTGGCCCAGAGTGCTGTGCCCTCGCTTTACTCCAGCGAGTCTCAGGTATCTGATCACTCGGCCCGAGGCGCCGACGACGCTCAGTAGATGCTTGCCCAAAATGTATTAATATGTTAGTAGTTAGAGACATGACTGCACAGGGGGCGATGATCCACTTTCGGCTGGATCCCCGCTCCGGGGTTCCCGCCTATCGCCAGCTCGTCGACCAGGTACGACAAGCCGTACGCCTGGGCCTGCTGCGGCCCGGCGACCAGCTTCCCCCTGTGCGTGAGGTCGTGACCCAGATCGCGATACCCGAACACGGTGCATCGCGCCTACCCAGACCTGGAGGCCGAGGGGCTCGTCGAGGGACAGCAGGGACGTGGGACCTTCGTCTTGGAGGTGCCAGTTCCAACGACCACGCCCGAGCGCCAGGCCGAACTGCACAGAGAGGTCATCGCCTGGATCGACAAGGCCCGCTGTGCGGGGATGGATGACGAAGGGATTTTCGCCCTTGTAGCGCACTCTATGCGAACAAGGGACAGCCAGATGGAGGAGGTGGCGTTATGAGGACGCCCGTAGTCGCTGTGGAGGCATTCGGCCTCGGGAAGCGATACCGGCGCACCTGGGGCCTCCAGGACTGCTCGTTCCGCTTACCTCTGGGCCGGGTCGCGGCTCTCGTCGGTCCCAACGGTGCGGGGAAGTCCACTCTGTTGCGAATGCTTGCCGGGATCAGCACCCCGAGCACTGGAGAGGTCAGCGTGCTCGGCCAATCACCAAGGACGCAGAATGTCGAGCTGCTCAAACGCATCGCTTATCTCGATCAGGAGCGGCCCCTATACAAAGGCTTCCGTGTGTCTGAGATGCTGCGCTTTGGGCAAGAGCTGAACCCGCCTGGATGATGTGTAAGCAAGCCGTCACCTCGACGAGCTCGATAT